>CAVXHU010000036.1:0-68566 GCA_963761395.1 uncultured Alphaproteobacteria bacterium | reverse complement strand
TCGAATTTGCATCACGACAAATATGGACGCGCCGATGTCCGAAGTGGGTCCAGGCTGTGTGAAAGCTCCAACGTTGAACTTGCGCGTAGAATTTCTGTCTCAATTTCGTCGTTGTCGAACCCGATTGCACCAGCGACTTCTCTTGGGAGAAAGCAATTGAGAAAACAATTCTGCGCGTCCTTGGCTCAAGCGAGTTTTCGCTTCGCCAGCGGTTTGGCGACCTCGCGGGCGCAGTCGATGAAGATCTGCGCGACGGGACTGAGCGCGCGGTTCTTCAGGGTGACGATTCCATTTGGCCGGCGCGCCATCGGCAGTTCAACGGGCAAGACCTTGAGCTCCGAGCGCTTGGCGAGAAATCTAAATGCGGAAGCCGGGAAAATCGTGACAAAACGGCCGGTCGCCAACAGACTAATGCGCATATGAGGGCAATCCGTGACCACGCTCACCCGAGGATAATCGAGCCCGCTGGCGCGAAAAGCGTCCTTTACGATCGATCCAATCACGCTGTCCGGCGGTGGCAGCACCCACAATTCGTTCGCCAGTTCGGCAATTTCGATCCTGCGCCGCCGCACCCATTGATTTTGCGCGCCCGCCGCGACGACATAGGAGTCATCAAAAAGAAATTCGAACTCGTATCGCGGGTCTGCGATCGGGCCGGAGCCCCGTACGATCAAGAGATCGACATTACGCTCGGCGAGCTCCCGGTGCAGTGTCTCCGTGTATCCGGTCACGAGATGGAATACGATGCGCGGATAGCGCCGGGAGAGCCGGTCGACGAGAACGGAAACGAAGCTCGCGGCTAGAAAGGTGGTGGTCCCAATCCGCAATTCCCCGGCCGTGGGGTCCGCGAGAAACGCGATGTTCTTCATGCCCTGGCGCAGGTCATCGAATACGGCCACCCCGCAATCCAGCAAGGCGCGGCCGTACTCGGTCGGCTCGATCCCCTGGCGATGGCGGTCGAGCAGGCGAACGCCGAGCGCATGCTCCAGTTCCCCGATCGATCTCGAAATGTTCGGCTGAGTGGTATTGAGGATTTGCGCCGCCTTCCCCATGCTGCCCGCCTGCACCACGGTCATGAGCACGTGGAGGTCCTGCAGTTTCATCCGGCTTCCGAAGCGATCGCTCAACTGCATGATGGCACCCATTTCCAGTTTGAGATGATGTCATCAGACAATAGCCTTATGCGCTTATGAGGGCATCAACTATCGTCTCGAGCCGAGACTGGCGGCGTAGCGCGTAAGCGCAAAAACCGCGCGCCTCGCAAATTCGGGACCGGAGAAGCAACCTGTGAAACTTTCCCGTCGCCAGCTTCTACACGTTGCAGCGGGTGTTGCCGCGCTCCCTGCCGTATCACGCTTCGCATGGGCCCAAACCTATCCGTCGCGGCCGGTGCGTATCATCGTCGGCTTTGCCGCCGGCGGGCCGAACGACATCCTCGCGCGTCTGATCGGTCAATGGCTGTCGGAGCGGCTCGGCCAGCCATTCGTCGTCGAGAACCGGCCGGGCGCCGGCAGCAATATCGCCACCGAGGCGGTCGTGCGCGCAGCTCCGGACGGTTACACGCTGCTCCTGGTCGGTACGCCGAACGCGATCAATGCGACGCTTTACGACAATCTCAATTTCAATTTCATTCGCGACATCGCGCCGGTCGCGGGCCTCACCCGCGGTGCCCTCGTCATGGTGGTCCATCCATCGGTTCCGGCCAGGACGCTTCCCGAGTTCATCGACTATGCCAAGGCGAACCCGGGCAAGCTCTCCTACGGGTCGGGCGGCGTCGGCGGGATCACCCACATCACCGCCGAGCTATTCAAGCAAGAGGCCGGCGGCCTCGACATTGTGCACGTGCCCTATCGCGGCGTGGCGCCCGCGCTCACCGATCTGCTCGGCGGGCAGGTGCAGGTCCTCTTTACTAACCTCGCCCTATTGATTGGGTATATCGAGACCGGCAAGCTGCGCGCGCTCGCAATAACTACGGCGACGCGCTCGGACGCGCTGCCGGACATCCCGACCATAGGCGAGTTCGTCCCGGGCTACGAGGCGAGCTCGGTGTTTGGCCTCGGCGCGCCCAGGAACGCGCCCACCGAGATCATCGACAGGCTCAACAAGGAGATCAACGCCGGGCTCGCCGATCCCAAGTTCAAGGCGCGGCTTGCCCACCTGGATGGCACCGCGCTTGGCGGCTCGCCCGCCGATTTCGGCAAGCTCATCGCCGACGAAACCGGGAAGTGGGGCAAAGTGATCCGGCTGGCCAATATCAAGCCGGAATGAGGTTGACCGCCACATATTGCGCAGAATTGGAGAGAGTTCACGTGCAGCCGCTAAACGCCGCAGGCCGGACGTATGAAGTTGAACGTCGCGCCTATCACGCTGCTCGGCCCGGTTTCCGCATCGTCGAGATGCAGATCGGTCCGACCCAAACGGTACCTTGGCATTACCACACGGAAGCGCAGGATACGTTCTACGTCATCAACGGAACGATACGTGTTTTTATGCGCGAGCCGGAAGAAGAGGTGTGCCTGACGGTCGGTAAGACCTATTCTGTTCGTCCGGGACGTCCTCACCTTGTCGCTAATGCCGGTGACACCTCAGCCGTATTTCTGGTCTTGCAGGGGATGGGCGAGCACGATTTTGTCCCGCTCACCTGATGATGGCATGGCGCTTGGCGGCTCGCCCGCCGATTTCGGCAAGCTCATCGCCGATGAAACCAGGAAGTGGGGCAAGGTAATAAAGCTCGCCAACATCAGGCTGGACTGAGCGATTTACCGAGCAAACCAGCGAGTAGCCTGCGCGGTCTGGTCTGCCGTTCCCTTCAAGCATTCTCGCGCAGCTTCAATCTGCGCCTCAGTTGCCCCGTGACTGCGCGCCCACATTTCTGCCGTTGAAGCTGAATACCTTGCGACGTAAACCCGAACCATCGTGCATGACATTCGATGCATGATGCCCGGCTGCCTCTCTGCTAACGCTTCGGATGAAAGAGATACGGTTAGCGCAATAGCGCCAATTCCACGCATCAGCATGGTGCCCCCCGTGAGTGCCTAAGTGCATACCCCAAGGGCAGAGGACCAGACTCGTTGCCGGTGCGCAAATTAAACTGAAAGAGCACAACAACCTGTCACCAACTATCGACAACCAAGTTGCCAAGGAGAAGGTGGGAGCTACGTCGCGCGCGTTTCCCCATTAGAGCGCGGGGCGCAAATGAAAGGGCCGCCGGAAGCATGTCCAGCGGCCCACCGGGCTCTCAAAATTGATTGCTTTATGAACGACCCTGCCCCGGTCGTCACAGACTTGCCATTGGCGCGCCGAGAACGCGAATCAAAAATGTTGTTCCAGCAAAGGAACAAAAAGGTTGTTGCGGGGTGGTCACAGGTCGCCACCATATCGCGCGTTCTGCCGTTGGCCCTCGGCTCACTTTTTCGCCTTCAGCCCCAGCTTTATGGGGCTCAACGGCGCGCCTAAGCGGACGGTCATTTTGTAAACGGCGGCTGGCGATCGCCTCATCAAATGTGCGACCTCTTCAACAGATTTCGAAGACGCGGCTAGCTCAAGCAGCCGGCGATCTTCCGCATAAGACCAGCGAGCCCGTTTTAGTTTTCGCGCCATCTTCGTCTTCAGCCCGTTCTCAAATCCGGCCGCCTTCGACCGGGAATAACCTGTCATTGGCGCGATCAAGCCGCTTCTCGGTGCCAGACGCGTCAATTAGATGTCCGACCAGTTCGCCGGACAACCGATAGATGTTGATTCCTTTTAGCTCGTATATTTTTTGGCCGTCGAGGTCGAAAATTGCCGCGCCGGTCACCATGCCAACGTGAAGTCCGTTGCTGTTGATTATGTTCATGACCGACCTCCCAATGGCGCGCGGGCTTTGGCAAGGCTGCGCTTGTTGGGGGACGATAGCGACATAAATCGCGCACCACGGGACCGCGCCAGCCTCGCCCGCGTGGCTTTGTTCGGCCGGGTCGGCCCACGGGCCTGCGGACGCAGCAGCCTACGGGCGGAGGTTTTCTAGGCCCTGCAATACGAGGACTGCGGCGGGCGCTAATCCCGTTGCTCGTCGGCGGGCACACGTTCGCGGAAATATTTGAGTAAAGCCTTCGGCCAAACTGCAGGGAGCGCTACGCGAACACTCCGGTGATCACTCCGGTGGTTTCTGTCGTATTCCGGTGGTTTTGATAGGTTTTGTTGGGCATTTGTTCTTTTGGACGACGAGGCCCGAAATGCATAAAAGCCCCGCAATACCGGGGCTTTTATTGGTCGGAGCGAGAGGATTTGAACCTCCGACCCCTAGTCTCCCAGACTAGTGCGCTAACCGGGCTGCGCCACGCTCCGATGCCGTTCCCTTAGCTTCGATCAGCCTTGCGCGCAAGGCTGAGGCCTCGCCGATGGCGGCAAATGCCGGTTCCGCCGATACAAGGCGGGCTTAGCCGTCCTTCATCGCCTGATCGAGCAATTGCCGGCAGGCGATCAGGTCCTGCAACGCGGCTTGCAGACGCGCAACATCGAGCGGACGCGCGATGCCGGCGACGCCGGGAATTGGACCGGTGTCCAGGGCCGCCGGGATTCCCTCATCATCACCTTCCAGCAGGCGAAAATCGATGCCGTCCGTCCCCTCATAATCGTCGTCGTCGAGGTCGAGGCCGGGCGCGGCGTCGTCGTCCCGTTCCAGGATGCTTTGCCCGATCACCTCTTCGATCGCGCCGAACGAGGCAACCGCCGATGCATCCGCCAGACGCTGGACCGATGCGATGCCGTGCTCTTTCAGAATGCGCTGCACCCCGCGGATGGTATAGCCCTCGCCGTACAGCAGCCGGCGGATGCCCCTGAGCAGGTCGACATCGTCCGGGCGGTAGTAGCGCCGGCCGCCGCTCCGCTTCATCGGCTTGATCTGAGTGAACCGCGTCTCCCAAAACCGCAGGACGTGCTGGGGGATGTCGAGGTCGTCGGCGACCTCGCTAATGGTTCGGAACGCATCCGGCGACTTGTCCAAATGCCTGCTCCTCTTCGGTCGCCCGGTTGAAGGGTTCGGTTAGTCGGTCTTGTCGCCGCCGTTAACGGGGCCGTTGCCGTTGATCCGCTGCTTCAGAATGGCTGAAGGCTTGAACACCATCACGCGACGCGGAGAAATCGGCACCTCGGTGCCGGTCTTCGGGTTACGGCCGATACGCTGGCCTTTCTTGCGCACCATGAACGAGCCGAACGACGACAGTTTCACGGTCTCGCCCTTTTCGAGGCAGTCGGTGATTTCCTTCAACACCAGCTCGACAAAGGCGGACGACTCCGTGCGCGACAGGCCCACCTTCTGGTAGACGGCTTCGCACAGATCGACGCGTGTGACTGTTTTTCCGGTTCCGGTCATCGCCTGCCCCACTCACGGCGAACAATTTCTGTCTGAAATTAGGAGCTTAACACGCGATGGTCAACAGCGCTCATGCATGCAGTAGCATGAAAGAACGGTGCAATGCGGATAAAGTTTTAACCTGCCCCTTACCAGCGCAATAGTGCCGAGCCCCAGGTAAAACCGCCGCCCATGGCTTCGAGCAGCACCAGATCGCCCTTCTTGACGCGTCCGTCCGCGACCGCGACCGACAGCGCCAGCGGGATCGACGCCGCCGAGGTATTGCCATGCATGTCGACCGTCAGCACCACCTTCTGCGGCGCAATATGCAGCTTGTGGGCGGAAGCATCGATGATTCGTTTGTTGGCCTGGTGAGGAACGAACCAGTCGATGTCGTCGGCGGTGGTGCCGGTGGCCTTGAAGGCATCCACGATCACGTCGGTAATCATGCCGACTGCGTGCTTGAAGACTTCGCGGCCCTCCATCCTGAGATAGCCTACCGTCCGGGTCGAGGAAGGACCGCCATCGACGTATAATTTCGACTGGTGCCGGCCGTCGGAGCGCAGATGCGTCGTCAAGATGCCGCGGTCGGAGGGTTTGCCGGGCTGCGCTTGCGCGTCGAGCACGATGGCGCCCGCGCCGTCGCCGAACAGCACGCAGGTTCCGCGGTCGTTCCAGTCGAGAATCCGCGAGAATGTCTCGGCGCCGATCACCAGAGCGCGCTTGAACGCGCCTGAGCGCAGGAAATTGTCCGCGGTGGCGAGCGCGAAGATAAACCCGGTGCATACCGCCTGCAGGTCGAATGCCGCGCCGTGGTGGATGCCTAACTCGTTCTGCACGGCGACCGCGGTCGCCGGAAAGGTATTGTCCGGGGTCGACGTCGCCAGCACGATCAGGTCGATCGACTGCGCATCGATCCCGGCATTGGCAAGGGCGGCGCGCGCAGCGTTGATCGCCAGGTGCGAGGTGAATTCGCCCTCGGCGGCGATGTGGCGCTGCCGGATGCCGGTGCGCTTCACGATCCACTCATCGGAGGTGTCGATCCGCGTCGCCAGTTCGGCATTGGTCAGGATCTGCTGCGGCAGGTAGGAGCCGCAGCCGAGTACCACCGAACGTATTGCAGTCACGAGACAGCCTCCTGCGCGGTCGGCGCCGAAGCAAGCGCGTCGCGATTGAGCATCTGATTGATCTTGGTCAGGAGATCGTAGTGGACCATCTCATAGCCAACATCGACCGCATAGGCAAAGCCTTCGGCGTCGGTTCCGCCGTGGCTCTTGATTACGATGCCGTTCAGGCCGAGGAACACGCCGCCATTTGACTTGTTCGGATCGAGCTTGTCGCGCAGCGCCTTGAAGGCATTTTTCGCGAACAGGTAGCCGATGCGGGAACGCCAGGTGCGCGATAGCTGCGCGCGGAGAAATTCGTTGATCTGGCGTGCGGCTCCCTCGGTGGCTTTCAAGGCGATATTGCCGCTGAAGCCCTCCGCGACGATGACGTCGGCGGCGCCCTTGCCGATGCCATCGCCTTCGACGAAACCGATATATTCGAGCTGAGGAAGGTCCATCGCGCGCAGCAATTCGGCGGCCTCGCGAATTTCCTCACGGCCCTTGATCTCCTCGACGCCGATGTTGAGCAGGCCGACCGTCGGCCGCTCGAGGTCGAACAATACGCTGGCCATGGCGCTGCCCATTACCGCCAACGCCATCAGATGATGCGCATCGCCGCCGATGGTGGCGCCGAGGTCGAGCACCACTGAATCGCCGCGCATGGTCGGCCATACCGCCGCGATCGCCGGGCGGTCGATCCCGCGCAGCATGCGCAGATTGAACCGCGCCATCGCCATCAGCGCGCCGGTATTGCCCGCGGACACCGCGACGTCGGCCTCGCCCTTCTTGACGGCATCGATGGCAAGCCACATCGACGACGTCCTGCGGCCGCGGCGCAAGGCCTGGCTGGGCTTGTCGTGCATGCTGACGGCGACGTCGGTATGAACGATCCGCGACGCCGCCTTCAGCGCCGGATATTTGGCGAGTTGCGCTTCGATCAATGCGCGATCGCCGAACAGCAGAAATTCACTGCCGGGGTGTCGGGTCAGAGAAATCGCGGCGCCGGGAATGACAACCGATGCGCCGACATCGCCACCCATGGCGTCAAGCGCGATTCGAACCTTCTGAGGCATGAACGTCCCGGAAACCTGATCTCTTGCGGCCTCGAAGCGCTCAGCCGCGGATTGGGAATCGCCATGGATGGCGGCGATCGGCAAAGCGCAACGCTGCGCCCCGGCCGGGCCGCGACAATAGCGTGTCCCCGTCGCGACACAACCTCTTGACGGCTGCCTTTTGGACACCGGGGCGCGGCGTGGCGGAATTGGCACACGCAGAGAACTTCATATAATTCAAATTGGTCGGAGCGAGAGGATTTGAACCTCCGACCCCTAGTCTCCCAGACTAGTGCGCTAACCGGGCTGCGCCACGCTCCGATGCCGTTCCCTTAGCTTCGATCAGCCTTGCGCGCAAGGCGCGGCCTCGCCGATGGCGGCAAATGCCGGTTCCGCCGATACAAGGCGGCTTAGCCGTCCTTCAGCGCCTGATCGAGCAATTGCCGGCAGGCGATCAGGTCCTGCAACGCGGCTTGCAGACGCGCGACATCGAGCGGACGCGCGATGCCGGCGACGCCGGGAATCGGACCGGTGTCCAGGGCCGCCGGGATTCCCTCATCATCACCTTCCAGCAGGCGAAAATCGATGCCGTCCGTGCCCTCATAATCGTCGTCGTCGAGGTCGAGGCCGGGCGCGGCGTCGTCGTCCCGTTCCAGGATGCTTTGCCCGATCACCTCTTCGATCGCGCCGAACGAGGCAACCGCCGATGCATCCGCCAGACGCTGGACCGACGCGATGCCGTGCTCTTTCAGAATGCGCTGCACCCCGCGGATGGTATAGCCCTCGCCGTACAGCAGCCGGCGGATGCCCCTGAGCAGGTCGACATCGTCCGGGCGGTAGTAGCGCCGGCCGCCGCTCCGCTTCATCGGCTTGATCTGGGTGAACCGCGTCTCCCAGAACCGCAGGACGTGCTGGGGGATGTCGAGGTCGTCGGCGACCTCGCTGATGGTTCGGAACGCATCCGGCGACTTGTCCAAATGCCTGCTCCTCTTCGGTCGCCCGGTTGAAGGGTTCGGTTAGTCGGTCTTGTCGCCGCCGTTAACGGGGCCGTTGCCGTTGATCCGCTGCTTCAGAATGGCCGACGGCTTGAACACCATCACGCGACGCGGAGAAATCGGCACCTCGGTGCCGGTCTTCGGGTTACGGCCGATACGCTGGCCTTTCTTGCGCACCATGAACGAGCCGAACGACGACAGTTTCACCGTCTCGCCCTTTTCGAGGCAGTCGGTGATTTCCTTCAACACCAGCTCGACAAAGGCGGACGACTCCGTGCGCGACAGGCCCACCTTCTGGTAGACGGCTTCGCACAGATCGACGCGTGTGACTGTTTTTCCGGTTCCGGTCATCGCCTGCCCCACTCACGGCGAACAATTTCTGTCTGAAATTAGGAGCTTAACACGCGATGGTCAACAGCGCTCATCCATGCAATAGCATGAAAGAACGGTGCAATGCGGATAAAGTTTTAACATGCCGCTTACCAGCGCAATAGTGCCGAGCCCCAGGTAAAACCGCCGCCCATGGCTTCGAGCAGCACCAGATCGCCCTTCTTGACGCGTCCGTCCGCGACCGCGACCGACAGCGCCAGCGGGATCGACGCCGCCGAGGTATTGCCGTGCAGGTCGACCGTCAGCACCACCTTCTGCGGCGCAATATGCAGCTTGTGGGCGGAAGCATCGATGATTCGCTTGTTGGCCTGGTGAGGAACGAACCAGTCGATGTCGTCGGCGGTGGTGCCGGTGGCCTTGAAGGCATCCACGATCACGTCGGTAATCATGCCGACGGCGTGCTTGAAGACTTCGCGGCCCTCCATCCTGAGATAGCCTACCGTCCGGGTCGAGGAAGGACCGCCATCGACGTATAATTTCGACTGGTGCCGGCCGTCGGAGCGCAGATGCGTCGTCAAGATGCCGCGGTCGGAGGGTTTGCCGGGCTGCGCTTGCGCGTCGAGCACGATGGCGCCCGCGCCGTCGCCGAACAGCACGCAGGTTCCGCGGTCGTTCCAGTCGAGAATCCGCGAGAATGTCTCGGCGCCGATCACCAGAGCGCGCTTGAACGCGCCTGAGCGCAGGAAATTGTCCGCGGTGGCGAGCGCGAAGATAAACCCGGTGCATACCGCCTGCAGGTCGAATGCCGCGCCGTGGTGGATGCCCAACTCGTTCTGCACGGCGACCGCGGTCGCCGGAAAGGTATTGTCCGGGGTCGACGTCGCCAGCACGATCAGGTCGATCGACTGCGCATCGATCCCGGCATTGGCAAGGGCGGCGCGCGCAGCGTTGATCGCCAGGTGCGAGGTGAATTCGCCCTCGGCGGCGATGTGGCGCTGCCGGATGCCGGTGCGCTTCACGATCCACTCATCGGAGGTGTCGATCCGCGTCGCCAGTTCGGCATTGGTCAGGATCTGCTGCGGCAGGTAGGAGCCGCAGCCGAGTACCACCGAACGTATTGCAGTCACGAGACAGCCTCCTGCGCGGTCGGCGCCGAAGCAAGCGCGTCGCGATTGAGCATCTGATTGATCTTGGTCAGGAGATCGTAGTGGACCATCTCATAGCCAACATCGACCGCATAGGCAAAGCCTTCGGCGTCGGTTCCGCCGTGGCTCTTGACCACGATGCCGTTCAGGCCGAGGAACACGCCGCCATTTGACTTGTTCGGATCGAGCTTGTCGCGCAGCGCCTTGAAGGCATTTTTCGCGAACAGATAGCCGATGCGGGAACGCCAGGTGCGCGACAGCGCCGCGCGGAGAAATTCGTTGATCTGGCGCGCGGTTCCCTCGGTGGCTTTCAAGGCGATATTGCCGCTGAAGCCCTCCGCGACGATGACGTCGGCGGCGCCCTTGCCGATGCCATCGCCTTCGACGAAACCGATATATTCGAGCTGAGGAAGGTCCATCGCGCGCAGCAATTCGGCGGCCTCGCGAATTTCCTCGCGGCCCTTGATCTCCTCGACGCCGATGTTGAGCAGGCCGACCGTCGGCCGCTCGAGGTCGAACAATACGCTGGCCATGGCGCTGCCCATCACCGCCAGCGCCATCAGATGATGCGCATCGCCGCCGATGGTGGCGCCGAGGTCGAGCACCACTGAATCGCCGCGCATGGTCGGCCATACCGCCGCGATCGCCGGGCGGTCGATCCCGCGCAGCATGCGCAGATTGAACCGCGCCATCGCCATCAGCGCGCCGGTATTGCCGGCGGACACCGCGACGTCGGCCTCGCCCTTCTTGACGGCATCGATGGCAAGCCACATCGACGACGTCCTGCGGCCGCGGCGCAAGGCCTGGCTGGGCTTGTCGTGCATGCTGACGGCGACGTCGGTATGAACGACCCGCGACGCCGCCTTCAGCGCCGGATATTTGGCGAGTTGCGCTTCGATCAACGCGCGATCGCCGAACAGCAGAAATTCGCTGTCGGGGTGTCGGGTCAGAGAAATCGCGGCGCCGGGAATGACGACCGATGCGCCGACATCGCCACCCATGGCGTCAAGCGCGATTCGAACCTTTTGAGGCATGAACGTCCCGGAAACCTGATCTCTTGCGGCCTCGAAGCGCTCAGCCGCGGATTGGGAATCGCCATGGATGGCGGCGATCGGCGAAGCGCAACGCTGCACCCCGGCCGGGCCGCGACAATAGCGTGTCCCCGTCGCGACACAACCTCTTGACGGCTGCCTTTTGGACACCGGGGCGCGGCGTGGCGGAATCGGCACACGCAGAGAACTTCATATAATTCAATCCGTTAGGCCGACTTTCTAGACCGGTCGCGCAACCATCTTTGTTGGCACCGCCGGTTCGGCTGCGCTTTAGCGGTTCTTGGGCTTCTTCGCATCCGATGGTTTTGGGTCGAGCTGCAGCGCCTTGAGCGCGGCAAACGGATGATCCTCGGGATCGGCGGCCACCACCGGCGGCTCGAAAACCGCATCCGGCCTGCGCGGGTAGGGATCGATCCCCAGAAACAACGCATCGGTTGCGAGCCGGCCCAGATCGATGACGCCATTGACGATCGGCTCCGGCGGATCTGGAATTTCGACGTCGCTTTCGGCGGCCTCATCGACGAGATCGGCGAGTTGGGGAATTTGCTCGGGGGGCGCGAAGATCAGATCGATCGGCTCGTCGATGTCGTTCTCGATCGGATCAAGCGTCACGACGCAGGTCTGTCCGATTCGTGCCCGAACATGGCCTGCGACCTGGAAGCGGCCGCCGCCTTTGGGCGTCACATCAAGCGAAGCGCTGGCCGACAGTATTTCGCGCAAGCCCGCGACTTCAGCCATTGCCTCGCGCGCGGCCCGGCCGGCCTCGATATCGCGATGCAGACCGCTGTCCGGTATGTGCGCGACGGTGACGGGAACGCTCCAGGGATCGGCCTTGTCGATCATGTTGTTGGTTCTGTTCATTGCTGTACGCTCACTCGCGCCGGCGAAGGAAATCTCCACGATCCGCCCTGTAATGTCGCATCGTCCAGTCCGGCCAGGGCGGAGATGGACGCCTCGGCATAGAAGGCGAGCCGCCGCGCATTTTCGATTTGCTCTCCGTTCAAGATATTCTTGCATAGCGCTTGCGCCAGCGGCTCTTCCCCCGCGGTGACAGCGAGATCGTAGGCCGCCGCCCGGCCGTAGAACGCCTCCCCGAAGGCCTGCATGCGCTTCGGCACGGCGAGATCGCCGACGCCCATTTCGCGCAAATTGGCGTCCATATCCTCGCAGAAGCGGTCGAACAGCGTCTGGGAAAGGCCGGTGCCGCCCTCAATCGCCTTCAGCCGCCGCAATACCATCCACAAATGCAGCACCAGCAGATCAAAACGGCCATTAACCGTGTCCGGCACGCCCAAGTCCCGATAAAACAACGGTTCTCGCGCTTGCGTCACGATCATGCCATAGATGGCCTCGATGGTGCCGCGCGAGGGTATCCGGGGTTTCCTGAAGTGATTGAACGGCCAAAGCATTGTGGGTTCCGCAGGCGAGCCCCAAAGGTGTGTCTATTGGGCGCCCGCGCATGTTGCAATCCAACGTGCTGCCCGGTACGTCAACGCCTCGCGCGATGCAAGGGGACGGGACCAGTTCCGGAATGACCGAAACGAGCCAGACTTGCCCAGGCGTGTGTTCTCCGCGCGGCTTGGCTGCGCGCTGGCGCGGCTTGCGCGCCGTCGCCGCCATCGCCTTGGTGTGCGCGGTGCTGGGCGGCTGCACCGGCGAGCAGTTTCAGAAGGGCTATATCCTCCCCCCCGGCGCGCTTGAGCAAATTCCGATCGGGGCGAGCCAGGATCAGGTGCTGATCGTGATGGGAACGCCATCCACGGTCGCGACCCTCAACGGCGAAGTCTTCTATTACATCTCGCAGCGCTCCGAGCGCCCGGTCGCGTTCATGAACCAGAAGGTCGTGGACCAGCGGGTGATCGCGATCTATTTCGACAAGAACCGCCAGGTGCAGCGGCTCGCCAATTACGGGCTGCAGGACGGCAAGATATTCGACTTCATCAGCCGCACCACGCCGACATCGGGCCAGGAGCTCAGCTACCTGACGCCATTGTTCAAGCTGCTGAGCTTCAACTAAAGCGACAAGCATCGTGTCCCGGACGCGATGCAGCGCTTTTGCGCTGCTTCGCAGAGCCGGGACCCACCGCGTCGTGCTCGTGGATCCCGGATCAGCAGCGCACCGCATAGCGCTCGAAGACGCGCGTAAACGCGCTGATGGCGCTGCGCAGCATCCGGGGAACGCCAGCGATTACGAAGAAAAACCCCGCGGCTCGCACCGCGGGGTTTTGTCTCGATCGAGTATCGCAGCTCAGTGCGCCAGAATCGCCAGCAGCAACAGCGCCACGATGTTGGTGATCTTGATCATCGGGTTGACCGCGGGGCCGGCCGTATCCTTGTAGGGATCGCCGACGGTATCGCCGGTTACCGCCGCCTTGTGGGCATCAGAACCCTTGCCGCCGTAGTGGCCGTCCTCGATGTACTTCTTGGCGTTGTCCCAGGCGCCGCCGCCCGAGGTCATCGAGATCGCGACGAACAGGCCGGTCACGATCACCCCTAGCAGCATCGCGCCGACAGCCGAGAACGCCGCCGACTTGCCGGCCGCACCGCCGCCTGCGATCACGAAGATCGCGAAGTAGACGAAGATCGGCGACAGCACCGGCAGCAGCGACGGAATGATCATTTCCTTGATCGCCGCCTTGGTCAAAAGATCGACCGCCTTGCCGTAATCCGGCTTGTCGGTGCCCTGCATGATGCCGGGCTTCTCGCGGAACTGGCGCCGCACTTCCTCGACGATGGCGCCGGCCGCGCGGCCGACCGCCGTCATGCCCATCGCGCCGAACAGGTACGGCAGCAGGCCGCCGAACAACAGGCCGACCACGACGTAGGGATTGTTCAGCGAGAAATCGGGCAGCACGCCCTGGAAGTAGGGAAACTTCGCGGCGTTGGCGATGAAGTATTTGAGATCTTCATTGTAGGCCGCAAACAGCACCAGCGCGCCGAGACCGGCCGAGCCGATCGCATAGCCCTTGGTGACCGCCTTGGTGGTGTTGCCGACGGCGTCGAGCGCGTCGGTGGCTTTTCGCACTTCCTTGGGCAGGCCGGCCATCTCGGCAATGCCGCCGGCATTGTCGGTGACCGGGCCGAAGGCGTCGAGCGCCACGATCATGCCGGCCAGCGCCAGCATCGTGGTGGTGGCAATGGCGATGCCGAACAGGCCGGCAAGGCTGTAGGTGACGAGAATGCCGGCGATGATCACCAGCGCCGGACCGGCGGTGGCTTCCATCGAGATCGCGAGGCCCTGGATCACGTTGGTGCCGTGACCGGTGACCGACGAGGCCGCGATCGACTTCACCGGGCGATTTTCGGTGCCGGTGTAGTACTCGGTGATCCAGATGATCAGCCCGGTAACGACGAGGCCGACGATGCCGCATTCGAACAGCGCCATGCCGGTGAATTTCACGCCCTCCAGCGGGCCGAAGCCGATCAGCCAGTAGATCACGCCGGCCACGCCGATCAGGGACAGCACGCCGGTCGCAATCAGGCCCTTGTACAGTGCGCCCATGATCGACTGGTTGGCGCCGAGCTTGACGAAGAAGGTGCCGACGATCGAGGTGATGATGCAGGCGCCGCCGATCGCGAGCGGCAGCGTCATCATGTTCACCAGGAGCGGCGAGGTCGCAAAGAAGATCGCGGCCAGCACCATGGTGGCGACCGCGGTCACCGCGTAGGTCTCGAACAGGTCGGCGGCCATGCCGGCGCAATCGCCGACATTGTCGCCGACGTTGTCGGCGATGGTGGCGGGGTTGCGCGGATCGTCCTCGGGAATGCCGGCCTCGACCTTGCCGACGAGATCGCCGCCGACGTCGGCGCCCTTGGTGAAGATGCCGCCGCCGAGACGCGCGAAGATCGAAATCAGCGAAGCGCCGAAGCCGAGCGCCACCAGCGCATCGACCACGGTGCGGCTGTTGGCGGCGAGCCCCATGTAATGGGTGAGAAAGGCGAAGTAGAGGGTGACGCCGAGCAGCGCGAGACCGGCGACCAGCATGCCGGTGATGGCGCCGGCCTTGAAGGCGAGTTCAAGTCCGCCGGCCAGCGACGTGGTCGCGGCCTGCGCGGTGCGCACGTTGGCGCGAACCGAGACGTTCATGCCGATGAAGCCGGCGGCGCCCGACAGCACCGCGCCGATCAGGAAGCCCGCCGCGACCAGCATGCCGAGGAAGTAGGCCAGCAGCGCGAAGATCACGACGCCGACCAGACCGATCGTCATGTACTGGCGCTTGAGATAGGCCTGCGCGCCTTCGCGCACCGCGGCCGCGATTTCCTGCATCCGCGGATTGCCGGCATCCGCCTTCATGACCGATGCCGTCGCCCAGATGGCGTAAACGATGGAAAGCGCTCCGCAGAGCACGATCACCCATAATGCTGTCATTGAATTTGCCTCAGATCCTGATTCTCACCCCACGCCTATCACCGCGGGAGCGGCGGGCGCATAAAAAGAAGGCCTGCCCTGCCCAGAAGGGCGGCCTTAAATCGGCGGGACCATGCCAAAATCACATCCCCGGCGCAACGCCGCGGAGGGCCTAAACCGTCGAATTTCGGCAGGTATTTGCTTCGAGACCGGCGCTTTTCGCCGGAATTCTAGAAATGGCTGTAGGAGAGGCGCGGCAGCGCTATTTCCCTGCCCTGCGCGTCCAGAAATTTGGGGGCTGACGTATCAGCGATAACGGTCCCTATCGAGGTCACGGCCACCTCCGGCGACTCCCTGCTGCTTGCGCGAACGCCTCGAAGCTACCCTCCGGGATCGCGCACAAAATCTCGTAATCGTCGCCGCCGGAAACGATGGATTCGATACCGACGGCGCCGCGCGCGAGCAATGCTGCAGCGGCGGCGGACAACGGGATGCTCGGCGCGTCGACGACGGCCGACACGCCGGACGCCGCGCATAGTTTTGCGAGATCGCCGGCGAGACCATCGGACACATCCATCGCCGCGCTGGCATGATCGCGAATCGCCATCGCGAGAGCGTTGCGCGGCTGCGGCAGGCGATAGCGTGCGACCAGCATCTGTTTCGACACGGCGTCGTCGGCGAGCGCGGTCGTGGCCGCTCCGCCCCGGAGAATATCGAGCCCAAGCGCGGCGTCGCCGATCGTCCCGGTCACCACGACGCGGTCGCCAGGTTTCGCGCCGCTGCGATGGACCATCTTGCCGGCGGGTACGCGCCCGAACGCCGTGATCGAGATCATCAGGGGACCCGGCGTCGAAACCGTATCGCCGCCGAGCAGCGGGCAGCCGAAAAGGCCCGCGTCCTCGCCAAGCCCGCGTGCGAACGGTGTCAGCCAGGCCTCGTCCGCGGCACGCAGCGCCAGCGTCAGCACGAAGCCCGCCGGTGTCGCGCCCTTCGCCGCGAGATCGGAGAGGTTCACCCGCAACGCCTTGCGCGCGACACTGTCCGGTGGATCATCGGACAGAAAATGCACGCCTTCCACGATGGCGTCCGTCGTCACCACGATGTCGTCGCCCGAGCGCTTTAAGGATCGCCGCATCGTCGACAAGATTGAAGGCGCCGGGATCGGTCGCGAGCGGCCTGAAATAGCGGGCGATCAGCGAGTCTTCACCGGATGCGGGCTTGTTGCGATCGGTCATGATGCGCAGTCCGTGCCACAACCGTCATCGCCCGGCTTGACCGGGCGATCCAGTACGCCGGGGCGCCGGTGATCAAGCACGAAGGCCACGCTGTACCGGATCATCCGCTTTCGCGGATGATGACAGTCGAATCTGTGGCTGGCGTACCGCTCCAAAGTAGGCCACCTCCATTGCTGTCCCGTGTTCTCAACTAACCGCGTAAAAACTCGTCGGCGCGAAACTGGCGGGCGATCTGGTCGAGCACCGCGTTCACCATGCCGGTCTCATCGCCATCGACAAAGGCATGCGCGACATCGACATATTCCGATACGACGACGCGGCCGGGCACGTCCTTGCGATGCTCGAGTTCGTAGGAGCCGGCTCGCAACACCGCGCGCAAAATGGCGTCGATCCGCTTCAGCGGCCAGCCCTTTGAGAGCGCATCGTCGATCAGCGGATCGAGTTTCGCCTGATCGCGCACCACGCCGGACACCACGTCGCGGAAGAAGGCCGCCTCGGCCGGCAGATATTTGTCGCCCTCGACCTCGCCGCCGAGCCAATGACTCTCGAACTCGGCGAAGATGTCGTTGATGCCGGCGCCGGCGATATCCATTTGATAGAGCGCCTGCACCGCCGCGAGCCGCGCCGCGCCACGCCGATTGGCCTTTTTGTCTTTACTCTTTTCCTGGCCCATGGCCGGCTTCTTCTCGTGTCTGTTCTTGTTCTCTGCCATGATCAGATCCGCGTCAGCCGGCGTTTGATCCGCAGCATCGCCAACGCCGCGCGTGCGGCGTCGCCGCCCTTGTTGAGTTCGCTGGCGCGCGCCCGCGCCCAGGCCTGCGCCTCGGTGTTGACGGTGATGATGCCGTTGCCGAGCGGAATTCGTCTCGCTACCGCAAGCTCCATCAGCGCGCGCGAGGATTCGATCGAGACGATTTCGAAATGGATGGTGTCGCCCCTGATCACGCATCCCAGCGCGATCGCGGCATCGTAAGGTTTGCCGCTGCTCTCGGCGGCGTCCAGTGCAATCGCGATCGCCGCCGGAATTTCCAGCGAGCCGGGCACCGTGATCACGTCGTGCATGACGCCGGCGGCCTTCAGCTCGGCGACCGCGCCTTCGAGCAGCGCATCCTGGATGTCGTCATAAAAGCGCGCCTCGACGATCAGCGCCCGCGCGCCCGATATGTCGGTTTGATCCTTTAATTGTGCGCGCCGCGCGTCCGCCATTGATTATTCCGTTTGACCTCATCCTGAGGAGCGGCCGCCTGGCCGCGTCTCGAAGGACGAGCTTGGTTGCGCTCATGGTTCGAGACGGCGCAAGAGCGCCTCCTCACCATGAGGATTTCGTGCGGGTTTTAGGCGCAGCAGCGTCCAAAGCCAAGGGCTGCGTCTATTTCATTTCCGAGAGCCGCGCGGCGTAGCGCGCCATCAGGTCGACCTCGAGATTGACCTCAGAGCCCGCACGCCAGCCGCCAAGCGTCGTGACATCGAGCGTATGCGGAATGATCAGCACCGAAAACACGACGTCATCCACCGTATTCACCGTCAGCGACACGCCATCCAGCGTCACCGAGCCCTTGGCGGCGATGAAGCGCGCCAGCTCGCGCGTGGTGCGCAGCTCAAACCGCGCCATCTCGGGCAGATCGTCGCGTTTGACGATGGTGGCGATGCCGTCGGCATGGCCGGCAACGATATGGCCGCCGAGTTCGTCGCCGATCTTCAGCGCGCGTTCGAGATTGAGTTTTGTTCCGACGCTCCAGCCTTTCGCCGTGGTCATGCCAAGCGTCTCAGCGGCGGCATCGACATCGAACCAGGTCTTGCCCTGTTCAACGCCCGAGGCGACCACGGTGAGGCAGACGCCGTTGCAGGCGATCGAAGCGCCATCCGCAATGGTTGACCGGTCGTAGCGGCATGCGATGCGCAAGCGATGCAGTTGCCCCTGCGCCGTTGGCGTCAAGGCTGTTATCTCGCCGATGTCGGTGACTATGCCGGTGAACATCAGTGTCCTTCTACCGTCATGGCCGGGCTTGTCCCGGCCATCCACGTCTTCCCTTATCATTTGTAGCCAAGACGTGGATGCCCGGGACAAGCTCCGGGCATGACGAATTTAGGCAGCGCGCTCGTAAATCGTGAGGGTATCCTTCTGCAGGCTTTCGCTAGCACGAACATGAAAGGCCGGCGACTGCGTGATTGATGTCAGCGGCAATGCGTCCAGCGCGGCGACGCCGTCGGCACCGACGGCCTCCGCGCCGCGCAGCAGCCAGACTTCGTCGACGAGGCCCGAGGCGACAAAGGATGACGCCACGCGCGCGCCGCCTTCCACCAGGAGCCGGGTGATGCCCTTCCCGGCGAGCGCATGCAGCACACCCGGGAGATCGAGCCGCGGCGGCGTCGAGGTGGTGGCGACGCGGATCACCTGCGCGCCTGCGGCCCCGAGCTTCATGGCGGCGGGCGCTTCCGATACGTTCGATGTCATCACCCACAGCGGCGTCTCGCGCGCGGAGTGAATCAGCCGGCTGGTGCCGGGAATACGCAAGCTCCGATCCAGCACCACCCGCACCGGTGAGCGCGCCTCCATGCCCGGCAGGCGGCAGGTCAGCAGCGGATCGTCCGCAAGCACGGTGCCGATCCCGACCAGGATGGCGTCGGATTGCGCGCGCAACAGATGCACCCGCGCCTTCGCGGCCTCGCCCGATATCGCGATGGGTTTGCGGCCGGCGGCGCCGATCTTGTCGTCGCGACGACACCGCAAGCTTGAGGATCACATGGGGGCGCTTGTCGCGAATGCGCCTGAAATGTCCGGCGTGATCATGCGCGGCCTCCGCCGCAGCGAGCCCGATATCGACCGTGATGCCGGCGGCGCGAAGTTTTGCGTGGCCTTGGCCAGCCACTTCGGGATTGGGATCCTCGATCGCCGACACCACCCGCGCAATGCCGGCGGCGATGATCGCGTCTGCGCAGGGCGGCGACTTGCCGATATGCGAGCACGGCTCCAGCGTCACATAGAGCGTGGCGCCGCGGGCGGCTTCGCCGGCGCGGCTCAGCGCCTCCGGCTCGGCGTGGGGGCGGCCGCCGGGTTGGGTCCAGCCACGGCCGACAATGACGCCGTCCCTGACCACGACCGCGCCGACGGCGGGATTGGGCCAGGTGCGGCCCTGCCCGCGCCGTCCGAGCGTCAGCGCAAGCGCCATGAAGCGCTGGTCGGCGGCCTTTGATTCCTTCGATTTTTGCGCGAACTGGTCTTCCAGAATGCGGAAGATCATTTGCGTAACAGGGCCAGCCGTGCGTCGTCGTCGCCGGAGAGCTCGCCGAGCACGGCTTCAAAGTCTTTCGCCTCGCGAAAGTTGCGATAGACCGAGGCAAAGCGGACATAGGCGACGTCGTCGAGCTGGCGCAGATGCTCCATCACGATCTCGCCGATGGCCTCGGACGAAATCTCCGCTTCCCCGCCGCTTTCAAGCTCGCGCACGATGGCCGAGACCATCTTCTCGACCCGCTCCGGATCCACGGGGCGCTTGCGCAAGGATATCTGCAGCGAGCGCACCAGCTTGTCGCGGTCGAACGGCACCCGTCGGCCGTTGCGCTTGATCACCGTCAGCTCGCGCAGCTGCACCCGCTCGAAGGTGGTGAAGCGGAAATTGCAGGCGACGCAAACCCGCCGCCGCCGGATCACGGCGGAATCCTCGGTCGGACGGGAGTCCTTCACCTGCGTATCGAGACTGTTGCAGCTTGGGCAACGCATCTACCTGCCTTACTGATAAATCGGAAAGCGGTCGGTGAGCGCCTTCACCCGTTCCTTGATTGAGGCTTCCACCAGCGGCGCCTTGCCGTCCTGCGACTGCGCGATGGCGTTGAGCACTTCGGCGATCAGGCCGGCGACCTGCTTGAATTCGGCAACCCCAAAACCGCGCGTGGTCGCCGCCGGCGTCCCCAGGCGAAGACCCGAGGTGACGAATGGCGTCTCCGGGTCGAACGGAATGCCGTTCTTGTTGCAGGTGATCGCCGCGCGCACCAATGCCTTTTCCGAGACGTTGCCCTTCAGCCCCTTCGGCCTGCAGGTCGACCAGCATCAGATGGTTGTCGGTGCCGCCCGAGACGATGTCGAGGCCCTGGGCGCGCAACGCCTCCGCCAGCGCCCTGGCGTTCTCGACCACGTTCTTCGCATAGATCTTGAAGTCCGGACGCAGCGCCTCGCCGAACGCCACCGCCTTGGCCGCGATCACATGCATCAGGGGGCCGCCCTGCAGGCCCGGGAAGATCGCCGAGTTCAGTTTCTTGGTCAGCGCCTCATCGTTCCACAACATCAACCCGCCGCGCGGGCCGCGCAGCGACTTATGCGTGGTGGTGGTGGTGACGTGGGCATGCGGCACCGGCGATGCATGCACGCCGCCGGCGACGAGGCCTGCGAAATGCGCCATGTCCACCATCAGATAGGCGCCGATGCTGTCGGCGATCTCGCGGAAACGCTTGAAATCCCAGGCGCGCGAATAGGCCGATCCGCCGGCGATGATCAGTTTTGGTTTGACCTGCTCGGCCTGCTTCGCCACCGCATCCATGTCGATGATCTGGTCCTCGCGCCGCACCGTGTAGTGCGAGGCCTTGAACCACTTGCCGGACATGTTGACGGGAGAACCGTGGGTGAGATGGCCGCCGGCGGCGAGATCGAGACCCATGAAGGTATCGCCGGGCTGCAGCAGCGCCAGAAACACCGCCTGGTTCATCTGGCTGCCGGAATTCGGCTGCACGTTGGCGAACTGCGCGCCGAACAGTTTCTTGGCGCGATCGATCGCCAGCGTCTCAGCGACGTCGACCCATTCGCAGCCGCCGTAATAGCGATTGCCCGGATAGCCTTCCGCGTATTTGTTGGTCATCACCGAGCCCTGCGCTTCCAGCACCGCGCGGCTGACGATGTTTTCCGACGCGATCAGTTCGATCTCGTGACGCTGCCGGCCAAGTTCGCCCCGGATCGCGGCGGCGATATCGGGATCGGCCTCGGTGAGGCCAGCCGTGAAGAACGAGTCGGGCGCGGAGGCGGTCTTGATATTGGAAGCATTGGCGCTGGAAGACGAAGAGCTCATGGGCGAAATATCTCCACCGCCGCAACCTGTTACGGGCATTGCGGTCGGTCGTGGGTGGCGGTCGGAAGCGTGCTGGCGGGATACCACATCGGGCCGAAATGGCCAAGGGCTTGCGGTACCGGCCTGATATTTATGCAAGATATGGTGGGGATGGGGTGGTTGCCAGCCTTGACGCCGCGGCACCGCTTGGGTCGTCCCGGCGAACGCCGGGACCCATGACCGCTACCGCTGATGGCGAGAGAAGGTCCATCGTCCCAGTGCCTTAACCGCCTCACCCGGCGCATGCGATCGCCGACCTCTCGCCGAAGGGAGAGGTGAAGCTCTGCTCGCTAGGTCCCCTGCACCCCCTACTTCGCAAACCGGTACGCCCCGCCCTTCTCGACGCTGCGCTGGAAGGCGGGGCGGGCGTGCATCCGCGTCAGCCACGCGCTCGAGTTCGGATACGGCCCGAGCTTGTCGAACACTTTCGCCATCTCGCCGACAAAGCTCATCTGGATATCGGCGCCGGTCAGCGACTTCCCGACAAAGAATTCTTTGCCCTTGAGCGCGCCGTCGACATAGCCGAGGTGGTTGGCCATCTCGCTGTCGATGCGCGGATGCAACGGCGCACCCGCTTCCTTCAACCTCGAGACATAGAGGTTGAGCATCAGCGGCAGCATCGCGGAGCCTTCCGAATAATGCAGCCACTCGTTATAGGCCTCGTAATCGGCGCTGCCGATTGCGGGCATCATCGCGGGTTTACCGTTTCCCTGGCCGTAGGTGCGGATGATGTAATCGACGATGGCGCCTGATTCCGCGATCCTGACATCGCCGTCGGTGATGACGGGTGACTTGCCGAGCGGATGCACTGCCGTCAGCTCCGGCGGCGCGAGGCGCGTTGTGGCGTCGCGCTGATAGCGCTTCATCTCATGGGGCACACCGAGTTCTTCGAGCAGCCACAAAATCCGTTGCGAGCGGGAGTCGTTGAGATGATGCAGGGTGAGCATGGGGGTTTCCTCTGGGACAAAACGTCATCGCCCGACTTGAGCGGGCGAACCAGTATTCCAGAGTATCAGTGATGGATCGAGAGGTGCGGCGCATTGGCTGCGCGCTTTTCGCGGGTATGACGACCAATTATGGGGCAAACGCCGTGCGTCCGCGCAAGCAGCCCATCGCCCCTACTCTCCTTTCCTGAACTTTCGCTTCAAACGACAACTCTGTCGTCGTGCATCCCGGCGCATATTTCGGTCATGCTCTGCCCTACGAATCCAGCATTCTGCCACAGCAGAGTATGCTGGACGATGCGCATCTCGCGCGTCCATCCGAGTATGTCGTATGGGCTTCGCTCGTCCGCCGCTGACGCGGCCTCCCCTACAGCCCCGTAAACCCCGCCTTCACCGGATCGTTGCTGCCGTCGAGTTCGCGCAAATAGGTCAGCCCGTACACGGTGAGCCGATCCACATCCTTTTCGCCGGCCTCGAACAGGGTCGCAACATAATCGGTCAGCTTGGCGCGCGCCTCTGTGCTGGCGGCAGCGGAGCGGTTCATCAGGAGGTCATAGGTGTGCATGATGCGATCGATCGCGGCTTCCATGGAATCCTCGTTTGCGGGTGGGACGAGTTGTGCATTCAGACAAGTTCGATGGCTTCGAACTGCGAAATCGCCTTGTTGGCGAGCCTGATCTTGTTGAGTTCGCCGCGCCGAAACAGCTCCACGATGATCTGGAGCAGCCGTTCGTTGGTCGCGAAGGTGTCGTCGATGGCGCCGGCCTTGCGAAGATAGTTCGAGGCGATGGCATAGGCATCGCCGACCACCTCGACATTCATCACCTGCAAACCGCGCTCGACCAGCATGGTCTCAATCCTCCGACAGACTGATAAAGCGCGACGCCTGACAAAGTTCCACTTCGGAAAAAGCCCGGTTTTTACCAACAAAAACAAAACGCACCGGTCCGGAAGACCCGGGCCGATGCGCTTGGGGGAAGTTACTTTTTAGTGATTGGCCGCCGGTCTTTTCAAGACGCCGGCTTGGCCAAACCTACGAATCGAAAAATCTCAGAGCCGATACAGGATCTGGTCGGTCCAGAACCGCTCGAGCCGGTGCAGCGACTTGTTCAGCGTCGCGAACTCCTCGTTCGAGATGCCGCCGACCTGCTCCACGGTCTTGACGTGCTTCTGATACAGCGCATCGACGATGCGGCGGATTTCCTGGCCCTGCGTGGTCAAGCGAATGCGGACCGAGCGGCGATCGACGCGCGAGCGCTGATGATCGAGGAAGCCGAGTTCGACCAGCTTCTTCAGATTGTAGGAGACGTTGGAGCCGAGGTAATAGCCGCGCGTGCGCAGCTCGCCCGCGGTCAGTTCCTTGTCGCCGATATTATAGAGCAGCAGCGCCTGCACCGAATTGATGTCGGCGCGGCCGCGGCGATCGAATTCATCCTTGATGACGTCGAGCAGGCGGCGATGCAGCCGCTCCACCAGCGTCAGCGCTTCGAGATAGAGCGGCTGCACCGGAGTCTGTCCGGGAGCCCGTTCGGCGGTTTCCACCGCCGTTGCAACGGCTTTCATCATGACACTTCCCCTGTTGTCGTTTTTATCGACTTATTCGACGAAACTTTGGTCCCGCCTGATAGCTTCAACTTAAGGCGGCGGTTTGAAGATCAGCTTAAATAAGACAATAAAGAGATCATGAATTTAAGACAGTGAATCGCGGATTAAGCCCATGGACAAAGGGCTTTTCGCAACCTTTCATTGACGGTGAAACGGCCCTGTTCACGCTTCGTTGGCGCGTTCTGTCGCATATGGAAACAGCATCGTTCAAATTCGAAACGTCCGCGTAACAGGTATGACCGCAGCGTTAGGGTGACTCAAAAGTTACCGCAAAAATTCTGGAAAATTTTATGCAACCGAACCCCGGGCCACCCGAGTTCGGCAACATTAACGTCCAGGTCGGCAGCAGCCGGCCTGGGTGGCGCGCGATTTTTTGCGGGCATCTCGAATTTCGGACCGCTATGGCGGCCGTTCGCGCGCCGCCATCCAGGCGAGCGCCAGATAGGCCGCCAGCATCACGGCTTCCAGACCCACCACCGTCAGGCTGCCACCGTAGATTCCCGGAAACATCAGTTCGATCACCGCCATCGACACCACGGTGGTCAGCCACACCACCGCGCCCCAGGGCGTCGCGAGCCAAAGTCCGACCGCGGCGACGAGTTCGATCACCGCGAAATAAACCGTCGCGGTTTGCCACGCCATCGGCTGATTTTCGAAGGCGTCTTCTTCGCCGCCGATGAAGCCGGTGACCTGCGCCCAGTGATACAGGCCCTTGATCACCGAGATAACGGCCATGATGCGCAGGAAAAACACCAGCCGCCGGGTCCACGCATTGTCGTCGGATTCGATCCGTTCGGATGAAATCGCCGCCACCGACATGGCATTGTCCCGCGACTGGTCGCGCGATGGGGTTTCAGACATGCGGGTTGCTGTTCATGATCTTAGGAATACGCCTTCATCCCCGGACTCATGGCCCCTCGGCGCGGCAAAATCAATCCGGCAGATGTGATTTGCGGACACTTGCGGCAGGTCAAGGCTGCGGTGACGGAAGCATTGCAAAGTGCTAGGATTGGAACCGTTAAATCCAGTCTGCCGCCTCAGGGAGTGACCATCACATGGCGATCAAATTCGGCCGTCCGATCGAAATGCGCGACGCGCCGCGGCAACAGACCGCCCTCGCCGCCCCTTCCCTCGATCTGGTGGTCCGCCCGCGCCGCAATCGCAAGGCGGAATGGGCGCGCCGGCTGGTGCGGGAAAATGTCCTCACCACGGACGATCTGATCTGGCCGCTGTTCGTGGTCGATGGCCACAACAAGCGCACGGCCGTCGCCTCGATGCCCGGGGTGGACCGGCTCAGCGTCGACCAGGCGGTGCGCGACGCCGAGCGCGCGGTGAAGCTGAACATCCCCTGCATCGCGCTGTTTCCCTATACCGAGCCCGGTCTGCGCGACGAGCACGGCTCCGAGGCGGTCAACCCCGATAATCTCGTGTGCAAATCGGTGCGCGCGATCAAGAAGGAATTTCCCGGCCTGGGGGTGCTCTGCGACGTCGCGCTCGATCCCTTCACCAGCCACGGCCATGACGGGTTGATCGAGGACGGCCGCATCCTCAACGACGAGACGGTTGCGGTGCTGGTGCGCCAGGCGCTGGTGCAGGCCGAAGCCGGCTGCGACATCATCGCGCCGTCGGACATGATGGACGGCCGCGTCGGCGCCATCCGCGAGGGGCTCGACGCCGCAGGATTTCTCGACGTCCAGATCATGTCCTACGCGGCGAAATATGCTTCCGCCTTTTACGGCCCGTTCCGCGACGCCATCGGCTCGGCGAAGACGCTGACCGGCGACAAGCGCACCTATCAGATGGACAGCGCCAATTCCGACGAGGCGCTGCGCGAGGTCGAACTCGACATCGCCGAGGGCGCCGACATGGTGATGGTGAAGCCGGGAATGCCCTATCTCGACATCGTGCGGCGGGTCAAAGATACCTTTGCGATGCCGACCTTCGTCTATCAGGTGTCCGGCGAATACGCGATGATCGCGGCAGCCAGCGGCAACGGCTGGATCGACGGCGAGCGGGCGATGATGGAAAGCCTGCTGGCGTTCAAGCGCGCCGGCGCCGACGGGATCCTGACTTACTTCGCGCCGCAGGCGGCGGAAAAGCTGAAGATGGAGGGGTGAGGCGGTTGTTTGCGATAGCCCTATCCGTCATTGCGAGGAGCAAAGCGACGAAGCAATCTACTCTTCCTTTGCGGCTATGGATTGCTTCGCGGAGCCTGTCATCGGGCGCGCATTCGCGCGACCCGTTGGCTCGCAATGACGCCGGTTTATCCTCTTGCAGCCGGTCAAAACCATTCCCATGTCCTGCAACGTGATGGCACAGTCGGGAGGACTGAACATGTCTGACAGCGGTTCGGGTAACGGTAGCGCCTGGCGCAGCGGCGGCGCGCCGGATTTTCAGCCGCATGCCTTCGATCCCTGGATGCAGCCGGAATTGTTTCGCGGCGTGCTGACGCGGCGGGTGTTCGCGTTCCTGATCGACATCGTGGTGCTTGCGATCCCGGTGATTCTGGCTTGCATGTTCATCGCCGTGTTCGGCGTGGTCACGCTGGGACTTGGCTGGGCGCTGTTCTGGCTGGTGTCGCCGGCGTCGGTGATCTGGGCGCTGATCTATTACGGCGCCTCGCTGGGCGGGCCGCATTCGGCCACCCTGGGCATGCGCGTGATGGATCTGGAGCTGCGCACCTGGTACGGCGCGCCGGGCTATTTCGTGCTGGGCGCCATGCATGCCGTGCTGTTCTGGATTTCGGTGTCGGTGCTGACGCCGCTGGTTCTGCTGGTCGGGCTGTTCAACGGCCGCCGGCGGCTGCTGCACGATATCATCCTGGGAACCGTGGTTATCAACAGCTCGGTCCGCAACCCCGTCGGGCAGCCGGCGCGAACGTTCTGAATTGGCCCCGTTTGACCCTTGGGCAAACCGTTTGACCAGTGGGGCAAACCGTTCGACCCCTCGGGCAAACCGATTGACCGTCAGCCTCCGCGGCGCGATGCTGGCTCTTGCTTCGCTTCGGAGGCTGACGACATTCCGTGACCCAGCACTCGCGTGACACCCCGCAATTCTACCTGACGGCGCCCTCGCCCTGCCCGTATCTGCCGGGCCGGCATGAGCGCAAGGTGTTCACGCATCTGGTCGGCGACAAGGCCGGCGACCTCAACGACCTGCTCACCCATGGCGGCTTCCGGCGCAGCCAGTCGATCGCCTATCGCCCGGCCTGCGACCAGTGCCGCGCCTGCGTTTCGGTTCGCGTCATCGCCAACGAGTTCCGGCCCTCGCGCAATTTCAGGAAGATTCTGGCCCGCAATGCCGACATCGTCGGCGAACAGCGCAGCGCGGTGCCGACCTCGGAGCAATATTCGGTGTTCCGCGGCTATCTCGACCAGCGCCATCGCCATGGCGGCATGGCCGACATGACCGTGCTCGATTACGCGATGATGGTGGAGGACAGCCACGTCGAAACCCGCATCATCGAATATCGCCGGCGGGGCGTCGACAGCGGCATCACCGGCCGCGGCGAGGAACTGGTGGCGGTGGCGCTGACCGACGTGCTCAGCGACGGGCTGTCGATGGTGTATTCGTTCTTCGAGCCGTCCGAGGAAAGCCGCTCGCTCGGCACCTTCATGATCCTCGACCACATCACCCGCGCGAGACGACAGGGACTGCCTTACGTCTATCTCGGCTACTGGATCGAAGGCTCCAGGAAGATGGACTACAAGGGCCGCTTCCTGCCGCAGCAGCGCCTCGCCCCCTCCGGCTGGCTGCGCGTCGACGCGACAGGCGAAGTGCCGTCGGAGCCGCAGGATTAGATGGCGAATAGGGAGTAGCGAATGAGCGAATAGACCATTCGCAACTCGCCATTCGCGCTCGTCCTCACCCACTCACGAAATCGAACACCAGCTTCGCATTCAGCGCGATAATGATCACCGCGGTCAACGCGGCGAGCGCCGTCAGCCAGCGCGGCGCAACGAACGGACCCATCTTGGCCCGGCTGGCGGTGAACATCACCAGCGGCACCACCGCGAACGGCAGTTGCAGGCTGAGCACCACCTGGCTCAGGATCAATAGCTGACCGGTGGCCTTCTCGCCGGCCCAGATCGTCACGACCACGGCGGGGACGATCGCGATTCTCCGCGTCACCATGCGCCGCAGCCACGGTGCGATGCGCAAATTGAGAAAACCCTCCATCACGATCTGGCCGGAGAGCGTCGCGGTAATGGTCGAGTTCAGCCCGCAGCACAAAAGCGCGATCGCAAACAGCGTCGGCGCCATGGTGGAACCGAGCAGTGGCGCCAGAAACGCGTGGGCCTGATCGAGTTCGGCGACGTCGGTCTTGCCGACCCGATGAAATGTCGCCGCCGCCAGGATCAGGATCGAGGCGTTGATGACCAGCGCCAGGCACAGCGCGATCGAGGAATTGATGGTCGCAAGCGTGATCGCCTCGCGCTTTTCCGCGATGCCGTCGCCATAGCCGCGGGTCTGCACCAGCCCCGAATGCAGATAGAGATTATGCGGCATCACGGTGGCGCCGAGAATGCCGAGCGCGAGATACAGCATGTCGTGATTGGCGAGAATGTCCGTGGTCGGTGCAAAACCCCTGATGACCGCGCCCCAATCGGGATCGGCCATCGCGATCTGTATCGCAAAGCATGCCGCGATCACGCCCAGCATCGCCACGACAAAAGCTTCGATCCAGCGAAAGCCGAACGCCTGCAGCGCCAGAATCAGAAACACGTCGGCCGCGGTGATGATCACGCCGATCTCGAGCGGAATATGAAACAGCAGGTTGAGGCCGATCGCGGTGCCGATCACCTCGGCCAGATCGGTGGCGGTGATGGCGATTTCCGCCGACAGCCACAGCGGCAACGATATCCAGCGCGGAAAGGAATCGCGGCAGGCCTGCGCGAGGTCGCGCCCGGCGCCGACGCCGAGCCGCGTGCACAGCGACTGCAAGATGATCGCCATCACATTGGACAACAGCGCGACGAACAGCAGCGCGTAGCCGAATTTGGAGCCGCCGGCGAGCGAGGTCGCCCAGTTGCCGGGATCCATGTAGCCGACGGCGACGAGATAGCCCGGGCCGAGGAAGGCCAGCAGCTTGCGCCAGAACGGCCCCTGCTTCGCCGTCTGCACCGAGGCGAACATGCCGGCCAGCGAGGGCTCGCCCCGCGCCGCGCGCCAGCCCGATCCGTCCGGCGCAGGGCTCGGGGCGGCCTTGGGCGGGGAATCAGGGGGTAAACCGGGAGAACGTGCATCCATA
The DNA here is from genome assembly GCA_963761395.1 of uncultured Alphaproteobacteria bacterium. Lineage (GTDB taxonomy): Bacteria > Pseudomonadota > Alphaproteobacteria > Rhizobiales > Xanthobacteraceae > Bradyrhizobium. Next base: position 39,075 of record CAVXHU010000036.1, on the reverse strand, counting down.
AGGTCAGGATAGGGATATTCGCTGTTATTGCAACTCATTTGCAACTGCATCTAGGGCAACGGTTCCATGCAGGCGTGTCGGGAAGCGGGTGGTTTGGACGTCTCAGGGGCCTGAAAGTGCGATGTGAGAAAGACAATGCGAGGGAATCCCGCCATGCCTGCGACCGACAACGCACTCCGCCTGCCCCCGACCTTCAACCGCCTGGCCTGGTCCAATCTCGCGGCGCAGTCGGCCGAGCAGGTTGCGCTGGCCGCGGCCCCGATCGTCGCGGTGTTGCTGTTCGGGGTCGGCGAAGGCCGGACCGGCCTGTTGCAGACCGCGCTGACGCTGCCGTTCATCCTGTTCGCGATCCCGGCAGGCCTGCTCGCCGACCGCATCTCGCGGCGCTGGCTGATGGCGGGCTCGGAAGCCTTGCGCGCCGCCGCGCTCGCCGGAATCCTCGGGCTGATCTGGCTCGGCCTGCTGACGCTGCCCCTGCTCGCGCTGCTCGGCTTTGTCGCGGTATGCGGAACCGTCGCCTATAGCGTGGCGGCGCCCGCCCTGGTGCCGTCGCTGGTATCGCCGCAACTTTTGCCCGCGGCCAATGCGCGGATCGAACTGGCGCGCACGGTTGCGTTTGCCAGCGGACCGGCGCTCGGCGGCGTGCTGGTGGGATGGGTCGGCGCGGCGCCGGCTTTTGGATTTGCCGCGGCACTCTCGGTGTCGGCGGTGGTGCTGCTATCGGGAATCTACGAGCCGGCGCGCGAACCGGCGCCGCGGCGCCATCCGCTGCAGGAGATCAAGGAGGGCGCCGCCTTCGTGTTGCATCATCCGCTGCTGCGGCCGGTGTTCATCACCCAGTTCATCTTCAACACGGCGTCCTTCCTGCTGCTGGCGGTGTTCGTGCCCTATGCGGTGCGCCATCTCGGACTGTCTGCAACCGGCGTCGGCACCACGCTTGCGATGTATGGCGTCGGCATGGTGGTCGGCGCGCTCTCGGCGACGCGGGTGATGCGCCGGCTGCCATTCGGCACCGTGATCGCGCTTGGGCCGGTGACCGGCTTTGTTGCCGCCGCCGTGATGGCGCTGACCACGGTAATTGCCGCCGCCGCTGCTGGCGGGCCTTGAGCTTCTTCCTGCTCGGTGTCGGACCGATCCTGTGGGTGATCTCAACCACGACATTGCGGCAATCGGTGACGCCGCCGCGGCTGTTGGGACGGGTTTCCGCGATCAACATCATGAGCTATGGCGCGCGCCCGGTCGGCTCCGCGCTCGGCGCCATCGTCGGCGGGTTTTACGGCGCGGAAGCCTGCCTCTATCTCGCGGCCGCGATCTTCGGCGCGCAGGCGCTGGTGATCCTGATGTCGCCGGCGGTTTCGCTGGCGCGGCAGCCGGAGATGGTCGGTGACGGTCCGCAGGTGCTGCGGGCCTGCTGAGAATCGAACTCGAGAGTTCGTGCCTTTCGTCATTGCGAGGAGCGCAGCGACGAAGCAATCCAGTCTTTCTTTGCGGCTATGGATTGCTTCGCGGAGCCTGTCATCGGGCGCGCATTCGCGCGACCCGTTGGCTCGCAATGACGGTCTCACCCTTCTTTGCGTCCCTGCCCTGCAAATACCCCAAAGCACCCCATTAGCGGTTCCCTGTCCCGTTTTATATGATATGTATCATGTCAAGATAAACCGGGAGCTTCCATGACCGACCACACCGTTTCCGCTGTTGCCGCCGCGCCGCGGCCGGAAGTCTCCTCGACCTTCCTGCAGATCGCCGTCCTCGCAATGCTGGCGGCGACCGGAACGCTTGGCCACCAATATCCTTTTGCCGTCGCTGCCGCAGATGGCGGCGTCCCTGAAAGTGTCGAGCGCGGCGGTGACGTCAGCGATCACGGTGTTCCTCGCCGTGTTCGCGCTGGGTCAGCTCGTGGTCGGGCCGATCTCGGATCGTTATGGCCGGCGCTGGCCGGTGTTGACGGGATTTGCGGTGTTCTTCGCCGGCAGCGTCTGGTGCGGCCTCGCCACCGACCTGCCGGGCCTGCTGGCCGGCCGCGTCGTCCAGGCCGCGGGCGCCTGCGCCACCTCGGTGCTGTCGCGCGCGATTGCCCGCGATCTCTTCTCCGGCGCGGCGCTGGGCCGCGCCATGGCGCTGATCATGATCGCGATGGCGGCGGCGCCCGGCTTCTCGCCGTTGCTCGGCGGGGCGCTCGATCACACCTTTGGCTGGCGTTCCGAATTCGTCTTTGTCGGGGTGTTTGCGGCCGTCGGCGCCATCGCTTATGGCGCGGTGCTCGGCGAGACCCACAACTCGACGCGGATCCCGCTCAATCCGCTCGCGATCGCCAGGAACTACGGCAGCCTCATCGCCGATCGCCGCTTCCTGATCCCTGCCGCGACCGTCAGCCTGATCATGGGCGGGCTGTTTGCGATGTTCTCGGCGGCGCCGCGCGTCTTGATCGAGGGACTGCATTTTTCGCCGATCGGGCTCGGCTGGTTTTTTGCCGGCACGGTGCTGTTTGTGTTCGGCGCGGGCGTGCTGGCGACGCGGCTGGCGCCACGCTTCGGGCTCGATCGCGCCGTTCAAATCGGGCTTGTGCTGGCGGCGGCGGGCAGCATCGCGATCCTGCTGGCGTCGATCTTCAACCCGACCTTCCTGCCGTTCCTGTGCGCCATCTCGGTATTCGTGCTCGGCATGGGCATCGTCAATCCGCTCGGCACCGCGCAAGCGCTCTCCCCGTTCGGCGAGAAGGCCGGCGCGGCTTCCGCGCTGCTCGGCTTCTGGCAGATGATGGGCGCGGCGATCGGGGTCTGGCTGGCGGCGACGGTATCGCATGAGGCGATGTTCGCGCTCGGCATCGTACTGACGATGGCCTCGCTGCTGGCGCTCGGGCTTTATACGATGCGGGCGTCATCCTGAGGTGCGAGCGCTTGCGAGCCTCGAAGGATGACTTGCGCCGGTGTGTGCGGCCCATCCTTCGAGGCCGTCGCATACGCGACGGCACATCAGGATGACGGGTTAACTCGCCAGGTAGCGCTCGTAGCTCCCGGCGACGGCCTCATCCGAGGCGATGTCGGGATCGAGCGTGTAGAGGTCCTGCGCGCGGCCGATGCCGCGCAGCGCAAACCGGCCGGTGGAGACCAGATAGCCCTTCCCGGTTGCATCCAGGCCGGCCCGAAAGTCCGACGACGCCAGCAGTTCGCGGTCGACCGAACGGCACATCGAGGCGATGCGGCTGACCTCGTTGACCGCCGGCCCCACCACGGTGAAATCGAGCCGGTCCTCGCTGCCGATATTGCCGTAAAACACCTCGCCGACATGCAGGCCGACATAGGCCGACGTCGTCGGGCGGCCGTCGGCGGTGCGACGGGCGTTGAGATCAGTCATGTTGCGCCGGAAACGATGCTCGGCCCGCAGCGCGGCGCGTTTTGCCGCAGTCATGTCCTGGTTGGTGAACATCGCCAGCACGCCGTCGCCCATCAGCTTGAGCACGTCGCCTCCCTCATCGTGGATGGCGTCGATGGCGGCTTGCGCGTAATCGTTGAGGAACGGAATGATCTCGTCGGGCGTGAGGTTTTCGCTGATCGCGGTCGAGCCGCGCAGATCGGAAAACCACAGCACGGTCTTGATGCGCTCGGTCACGCCCCGCGCGATGCGCCCGCGCAGCACCTGCTCGGAAGCGTCGCGCCCGAGATAGACCCGGCCCAGCGTGCGGGCGATATCGACCTGGGCGGCGGACTTGATCGCCAGCCCCAGCACCGGCACCAGGTCGCGCAGCGCCGACAAGCCCTGCTCGCTGAAGCCCTCAGCGCGCCGGGTCAGCCAGTAGGAATAGACGCAATCCATCTCGCCGATGGTTCCGGCTTCGCCGAAGCGATGCACGAAGGCCAGGAAATGCCGGTGGCCTTTGGCCGCGAGCTCATCGATCAACGAGAAATCGAGCGATGCGCAATCGGCGAGATCGATCTTGAGCTCGTCATGGCCGTTTTCGAGCATGTGATAGAAGGTGGAGCGGCGCCAGTTTTGCGCGGCATGGCCCTCGCTGGTCGATCCATACTCGAAGGTGTCGCTCTCGTTGGTTTCGGTGTCGTTCCAGCGAAATCCGCGCCCCTCGAAAATCGGGTGCAGCGTATCGATGAAGACGAGGCCGCGCGACAGGTCGAGACCGCCTGCCCGGCAGCGCTCGCAGAAGCCGCGGATCAGATCGGTCTCGGCCACGCCGGTCAGGCCCTGGCTCACCAGCCAGTTCATCAGCTGCAGTCGGGTCGCAAGCTCCATAAGATATTATGCCGCGGAATCATGCATGACGAAAGGCTTGCAGGATGATGCGGCGCGAAGGCTATGTGACCATCATCTGAGAAAGTGTGAAGCAATGCGTCTCGTGTCCCGGACGCGGTGCAGCGCACTCCTGGCGATGCGAAGCATCGTCCGGTACGATGCACCGCAGAGCCGGGACCCAAGGCGATGCGGGGTGCTCAATGGGCCCCGGATCAGCAGCGCGCCACACCGCAAGAGCGGCGCGCTGCGCAGCATCCGGGGCACGAGTTCCATAAGGCCGTCTACGATTTCGCTCGCGTGACGGTCTCGCCGTCTTCTTTCACGAATGTATCAGCGGGATTGTCGAGCAGATCGAGCACGGCTTCCGAGGGCCGGCACAGTTTTACGCCCTTTGGCGTCACCACGATCGGCCGGTTGATCAGGATCGGATGCGCCAGCATGAAATCGATCAGCTGGTCGTCGCTCCATTTGGGATCGGCGAGCCCGAGTTCCGCATAGGGCGTGCCCTTCTCGCGCAACAATGCGCGAACCGGAATTCCCATCGCCTTGATCAGTTCGATCAGCCGCGCGCGGCTTGGCGGGTTCTTCAGATACTCGATGACCTCCGGCTCCTCGCCGCTTTGCCGTATCATCGCCAGCGTATTGCGCGAGGTGCCGCAAGCAGGATTGTGATAGATCGTCACGCTCATGACTGAGCCTCCTTGATCGTCGACGCCCCCTCGCCTGCTCCGCGCAGCAGCCAGCTCATCAGCATCAGCGCGGCGAGCGCGCCGCAGAGCTCGGCGGCGATGAAGCCGGGCAGGTCCGCGGGGCGAATTCCGGAAAACGTGTTGCTCAGCGATCGCGCAATCGCGACGGCCGGATTCGCAAACGATGTCGACGACGTAAACCAATAGGCCGCCGTGATGTAGAGGCCGACAAGCCAGGGAATGGCGGGGCGATCGAATCGAAGCCCTGCGAGAATGGTCACGACCAGGCCAAACGCGGCCACGCCTTCGGCCAGCCATTGCGCGCCGCCGGTTCGCATCTTGAGTGAAGCGTCGAGCAGCGGCAGCGCGAACATCGCATGCGCCATCATGGTTCCGGCGATGCCGCCGATGATTTGCACCGCCATGTAGAGCAGCGCATCGCGCGGTGTCAGTTCGCGCTTCAGCGCAAAGACCAGGGACACGGCCGGATTGAAATGCGCCCCCGATATGGGGCCGAGAATGGCGATGAGGACCACGAGGATCGCGCCGGTCGGAAGCGTGTTGCCGAGAAGCGCGAGCGCGACATCCTTGGTCAGGTTTTCGGCCATGATGCCGGAGCCGACCACGGTCGCGACCAGCAACGCCGTTCCAAGCGCCTCCGCCGTCAACCGGCGCGGCAAATCAAACTTTTGCATGAGGGCGCTTTTTCTTGCGAGGCAGACAACACGGCGTCAGGCTTTCGATCAGCGGCGCGCAGATTTCAGGCCGTCCGTCGCAACAATCCCTGAGCATGAACAGCACGACCTCCTGGAAGCGCGCCAGATCCGCACAATAGACGATCGAGCGGCCGAACCGCTGCGCCGATACCAGCCCGGCACGCGACAGGATCGAAAGATGCGACGACATGGTATTTTGCGGCACCGCCAGCGTTCTGGCGATGTCGCCTGCCGCAAGGCCATCAGGTTCGTGCTTCACCAGCAGCTGGAACACATCCAGCCGGGTCGGCTGGGCCAGCGCGGCAAGTGCGAGAATGGCGTCTTCTGATTCCATATATCCAGAGTTATGGATATTTTACCGCTTGTCAACGAGGTTCCTGACCCCCGCTCATCGCCGTGCTACGTGGTCAGCAACGCGATCGAACCAGCAGCGGCTTGTCACTTGGTCGCGGGCGTCCAGAGTCGCCAAATATCTTACCGCGCCGAGAGCGGGAATTGTATGGCCGATGGAATCACGAATTTAGCGGGGATCGATATTCCCTCTACTGATCCGGTTTTCCTCACCGTGGTGGGAATTCATATCCTGCTGGGGCTCGCCTGCGTGATCACAGGTGCTATTGCGATGCTGAGTCAAAAGCGCGCCGGTCGCCATCCCCGGAACGGAACTATCTATTTTTGGTGTTTGGGTGGAGTCTTCCTGACGATGGCCGGTTTGGCCGCGGTGCGCTGGGCTCAGGACTACCATTTGTTCATCCTGGGGGCATTGTCATTCGCGGCGGCTTATTTTGGGCGCCAGGCCAGACGGCACCGCTGGCGTCACTGGGCCAGGCTGCACATCACTGGGATGGGATCGTCCTACGTCTTGCTGTTGATCGCTTTTTACGTAGACAACGGAAAGAGCCTGCCGCTCTGGAAAGACCTTCCTCCCATTGCATATTGGCTACTGCCCGCAGCCGTCGGTGTCCCCCTTATCGTTCGCGCTCTGTTATGGCATCCGCTTGTAGGTCAGGCTGAGCGGCGTTGACCAAGCAGACCGTTACCATCTTATTTCTATTATTCTAGAAATACGGTTGACAGCGGCGCCCGGAGATGAAATGCTGCCCACATGAAACTGGACGACGCCGCGGCACATCTCGAAGCCCTGGGCAATCCCACCCGGCTCAAAATCTACCGCACGCTCGTACGCGCCGGAGACGCGGGGCTGTCGGTCGGCCGCCTGCAGGACAAGCTGAAGATCGCGCCCTCAACGCTGTCCCATCACATCAAGGCGTTGATGGTGGTGGGCCTCATCAATCAGGTGCGGGACGCAACCACCCTGGTTTGCCATGCCAACTACGATGTGATGCGGGGGCTGGTGGATTTTCTGGTCGCCGAATGCTGCACCGATGCCACTGAGAGCAAGGACACGAAGACGGCGGCATGATTTCTTCCGACCGTGAATTTCGATATTTCTAGTTTGATCGGAGGATGCAATGAGTGCAGCAAGAACAGTCGCGATTGTCGGAGCCGGCCCGGTCGGTCTCGCCGCAGCCGCGCATGTCCTGGAGCGAGGCCTTCGGCCGATCGTGCTGGAGTCTGGTGACAGCGTCGGACACGCCGTGCGGCAATGGGGTCACGTTCAACTGTTCTCGCCGTGGGAATACAACATCGATCGCGCGGCGGCGCGCCTGCTTGCGACGTCAGGCTGGAATTCGCCGGAGCCCGACCGATATCCGACCGGCAACGAACTGTTCGATCGCTATCTTGAACCGCTCGCCACCAGAACCGCTCTCGCGACCCACATTCATACGTCAAGCCGCGTCACCGATATCAGCCGCGTCGGCTTCGACAAACTCAAGACCAGGGGCCGGGAAGCCGCACCGTTCGAAATTCGATATCAGAACGGCCAAGGCCCCAAAATTGTCAGGGCTGACGCCGTGATCGACGCATCGGGCACCTGGCATTCTCCGAACCCGGCCGGCGCCAATGGCCTGCGCGCCATCGGCGAGCAGCAATCAGCGGCCAGAATTGCCTACGGGATGCCGGATGTGCTGGGAAAAGACCGCGCGCGTTATGCCGGCAAAACCGTCGCGGTACTGGGCGCGGGACATTCGGCGATCGGTACCCTCACCGATCTCGCGCAACTCGCGGCCCAATCGCCCGAGACGAAGCCGATCTGGCTGTTGCGGGGCAATGATCCGGCAAAGGCGTTCGGGGGCGGCGCGAATGACAAGCTCATCGCCCGCGGCGAGCTTGGCGCCGCATTCGCAGCATTGGTCGCGGCGGGACGGATAAGGATGGAACGCGAATTTCGCGTTTCGCGTCTCACCGCCGACGGCCCTCGCCTCCTCGTCGGCGCCGATACCGCGGGTCGTCAGTTAATCGTCGACGAACTCATCGTGGCGACGGGTTTTCGGCCCGATCTGGATTTCGTGCGCGAACTTCGCATCCAGCTCGATCCCGCCATCGAATGCCCGGTGGCGCTGGCGCCGCTGATCGATCCGAACGAACATAGCTGCGGCACCGTGCGGCCGCACGGCGCGCGGGAACTGGCGCAGAACGAACCCGGTTTCTATTTCGCCGGCATGAAATCCTACGGACGCGCGCCCACCTTTCTGATGATCACGGGATACGAACAGGTCCGCTCGATCGCTGCCGATATCGCCGGCGACCATGAGGCCGCCGAGCGCGTCGAATTGATTCTGCCCGAGACCGGCGTTTGCAATCGGTCGGCCGCGCCCGATGCGAATAATTGCTGCGGTGGCCCGGCATTATCGGGTGTTGACGCCTGTTGCGTGGCCGATGCAAATGCCAAGCAGCAAGGCAAGACGGGGTGCGGGTGCGCGTCCTAGACGCACGGGGGGTGGCAGTATTTCGTTCGAGGGCCGGTCGGTTATCGTCGCGATGTGCGTGGGGCAGCTTGGCAGCCTGCTTCCCCACGTCGTCGTGCCGTCAATTCTTGCAGCCTTCCTGATTCCGGAATGGCATTTGAGCGGCGCGCAGGCGGGCCTTTTGGCGGGCTCCGGTGCCGCGGGCTACATGCTGGCCGTGCCGGTGCTGGCAACGCTGACCGATCGAATCGACGCGCGCAAAATACTGATTGCGGGATCTGCGCTCAGCGCGCTTGGCACTCTCCTGTTCGGCATCTTTGCTTCCGGTCTTTGGTCCGGAGCGCTGTTTAACGCGGTGGCAGGGGTGGGCTTTGCCGGAGCCTATATGCCCGGTCTCAAGGCGCTGACCGACCGTCTTGCGCCGGGCGATTCATCCCGCGCGATCACGCTGTACACATCGAGCTTTTCCTTCGGCGTTGGTTTGTCCTTTCTGATCTCTCAACTGGTCGCGGAAAGTTTTGGCTGGCGGACGGCGTTCTTCGTTACGGCCGTTGGGCCGATGGTCATGCTGCTGGTCTGCCTGCTGTTGCGGCCGGTCGAACCCAGGCCTGCGCAAAACCGCCTGCTGGATTTTGCGCCGGTATTCCGGAATACCAAGGCCATGGGATTCGTTCTCGGATATGGCGCGCACTGCTTTGAGCTTTACGGAATGCGAACCTGGCTGGTCGCGTTCTGGACCTTCGTCGCGTTGAAAAATTCGACCTCCTCCATTTTGACCCCGGTCGTCGTCAGTGTGCTGTTTTCCCTGCTCGCCGTGCCCGCAAGCATCCTCGGCAACGAACTCGCGCTCAGGTTCGGCCGGCACCGCGCGATCACGGCCGTCATGTTCAGCTCCGCTGCTCGTAGCGCTCCTGATCGGCGTATTTGCGGACAACTCGCCGGCGTTCCTGCTGCCCTTGATGCTGGTTTATGCCTTCACGGTTCCGGCCGACTCCGGCGCATTGACATCGGGCATGACGATGGCCGCCGATCCCAGATATCGCGGGGCGACCATGGCCATGCATTCGACCGTCGGCTTCAGCCTGTCCGCGCTTGGCGCATGGGCCGTCGGTGTCGCGCTGGATGCGGCCGGCGGTCCGCTCGATCCGTCCGCCTGGATGGCTGCGTTCTCCGTGCTGGCGGCGGGCATTCTGCTTGGTCCGGTGGCGCTCTATTGGTCCAGAACCATGACGCTCCAGCCATGAGCGGACGCCAGCTTCCCATCATTCTGGCGCTCGGCACCACCCAAACGCTGGCGTGGGCTTCGAGCTACTACCTGCCCGCCATCCTGGCCGATCCGATCGGGCGCGACCTCGGCGTCTCCTCGAACTGGATATTTGCCGCCTTCTCGGCATCGCTGGTGATTTCAGCACTGCTGGGCCCGCGCGTCGGCCGGCAGATCGATCTCGTCGGCGGCAGGTCCGTGCTGTCGATTTCCAATTTGACGCTGGCCGCGGGGCTGACGCTGCTCGGCTGCAGCTATTCCATCCCGGTGCTGGTCGTCGCCTGGCTTGTGCTCGGCGTCGGCATGGCATTTGGCCTCTACGATGCTGCCTTCGCTGCGCTCGGGCGCATCTATGGCGACGCCGCGCGCCGGGCGATTACGGGCATCACGCTGCTCGCGGGTTTTGCCTCTACCGTCGGCTGGCCGCTGACGGCTCTCGGACTGGAAACCATCGGCTGGCGCAACACCTGCTTTGCCTGGGCGGCGGCGCATATTTTGCTCGGCCTGCCGCTCAATTTTTTCATGCTGCCCGCAGTGCAGGGCGCGAAAGTGGCGATTGCGGCATCGACAAAGCCTCACATACCGATCGATCGGACGATGATCCTGCTGGCGTTCGCGTTCGCGGCGGCCTGGAGCGTCACCGGAGCGATGGCCGCGCACCTGCCGCGAATTCTGGAAGCTGCGGGCGCAACCACCCTGCAGGCGGTATCGGCCGGCGCGCTGATCGGCCCGGCGCAGGTGTTTGCCCGCATTGTCGAGGCCACTTTTCTGAGCCGCTATCATCCGCTGCTGTCGACCCGGCTCGCATGCCTGACGCACCCGATTGGCGCCGCCATCGTCGGGCTCGCGGGCGGCGCGGCGGCAAGCGCGTTCGCGATCTTTCACGGCACCGGCAACGGCGTCCTGACCATTGCGCGCGGCACGCTGCCGCTGGCGATCTTCGGCCCGCAAAACTATGGCTATCGCCTTGGCATAATCGGCGCGCCGGCGCGGATGGCGCAGGCCGCAGCGCCATTGGCGTTCGGTTTGCTGATCGACACCATGGGAAGCCGCGTCCTGATCGTCTCGTCCGCGCTCAGTCTCTCCGCCCTGCTGGCGCTGTCGCTGCTGAAAAAGGAGCCGGCGGCCACGTGATACGCTTCGGGCGTATTTGCCCTTCCAATTCCGCGCCATTTCGAGCAAAACCGCGGCATGGAAAACGAAACCGGCCCGGCAGCTGGCATCAGAGCTTTTGCGCGATGGGCGATCACGCCACCGCAATCCTATGCGGTCTATCTCGTCTGTCTTTTCCTGGTTGCGGGATTGTCGTTCTATGCCGGGTCGTTGAGGCCGAAGAAGGCGGTCGGCCTGGGTCCTCCGCCGATGTCCGCACCGCGCTACTAGCGATCGAACGAAAGCCTAGGGAAAGTCAAAGAGAACCCTTGCAGCCGCGAGTTCCGCGAGGCGTAGCCTAAGACGATCCTGCGGGTGGAGCCGACCGAACCGTTTCTCGGAACGGTTCGTCTGGATAATCTCCCATATGAGAACGTCGACCTGAAACAGCCTCCCCATCGAAATGGCGATCCCATTCAAGCGCTGCTCGCCCTTGTTCGGAGCGAGCACATGGATGGATTTCCCCTCGAAATTCCGCTTTTTCTTGTTGCGACATTTGCCGGGGCGCTGGTCGCGGGCCTGTCCGGCTTTGCGTTCGGCCTGGTCGCGGCCTCGATCTGGCTCTACATCCTCGATCCCCTGCAGACGGCCACGCTGATCATCGCGTACGGCCTGATCGTGCAGGGCTATTCGGTCTGGAAACTGCGCCGCGCGCTGGACTGGCAGAAGCTCTGGCCGTTCGTAGCGGGCGCGGCGCTCGGGGTGCCCGTCGGCGTCGGCATCCTGACCTGGGCCAATACCTGCGGATGGCCATGGCGACGCCGATCGTTTCCTGGTGTCAGCGGCTCTATGCCGCTGCTCCGGCCCCCATGGTGTGAAGCGGCAGCGTCGCCAGGGCGAGACTGGCGCGGGCCGCCGTCGTAAGCCGACCGCGATGTTATAGAGGACGAAAAACAGGCCGAAGAAACAGAGCCCCAGCAGAGCGACTGCGGGCCAGTCGCGACGCGGCGGCCAGCGTACCCCCAAGAGAAGCGCGGTCGGCAGCAAGCACCGCAAAGCCTATGCCCCATCGCAGAATGGCAAGCGTGATCGGGTCGGCATTGCCAACCAGATAGCGGGTGATCGCCGCCGCGGTGCCACCAAGGAAGCTTGAGACCAACGCAATCGCCACCCCGATCCACTCGCCCACCCCCGATCTCCTGTGTCTCGCCGCGCTGGCCTGTGGCATCCTGCCGGACCGCAGCGTTTGCGCAACTACCTGGCAGGTACTCATGTCGCGGCATCAAAGCTTTGCATCGAGCCTGCGCCGGTGGCGCCGACACCGCGGCCTGTCGCAGCTCGATCTTGCCGGGCCCACGGAAATCTCGCAGCGCCACTTGAGTTTCATGGAATTGGGCCGCGCATCGCCAAGCCGTGACATGGTGATGCGGCTGGCGACGGCGCTTGACGTGCCTCTGCGCCAGCACAATGCCCTGCTGATATCCGCCGGCTTTGCTCCGGTGTGGCGACAGACCGACCTCGCCGCGCCCGAGCTTGGCCAAATCCGCAGCGCGCTCGATTACATGTTGGCGCAGCAAGAGCCCTTCCCCGCCGTCGCGGTCGATCGGCACTGGAATTTGCTGGAGCAATTCGAGCGCGGTACGCCTGGTCGAATTCCTGGTCGGACCATTGGCGCCGATACGCCGATCAATCTGGCCGATGCCCTGGTCTCACCTGGCGTGCTGCGGCCGTATCTTTTGAACTGGGCGGACGTGGTTCGCTACTTCGTCCGTAGCGTGGAAGCGGATGCCGCCGCGGATGGCACGCCGGAGACGGCCGCCCTTCACGAAAGACTGCTGGCTTATGAAGGCGTGCGTGCAGCGGTCAAGCCGCGCCAATCGAGTTCGCGATCACGCCGGTGCTTGCGATGCATTTCCGCAAAGGCAACATCAGCTTGCGATTGTTCACGACCATCGCGACGCTGGGGACGCCTCAGGACATCACGCTGCAGGAACTTCGGGTCGAATGCTTTTTCCCGAAGGATCGTGCTGGTGCTGCTGCTGGCATCGGGGAGTCGTGCTGATCGTCTAGCGGCAGCCTTCCATCGCGCCTTCTCAGTCGTAGAACTCAGGCGACATCTTGAGGCCATCGCGCTGGGCCTTGTCGTGATTGATCCACAGCTGCGCTTTTTCTTTGGTCAGCGTGTCCGAGATCTTTTGCATCGAGGCCAGTGTCTGGTCCTTGTTGAAGTTGATGGAAGGAACGCCGCGGTTGTCCCAATTGCTCTCTGAAATGGACGGCATCGCCGGAAAGAACGATCGCGCCGGTCCTGGGCAGCTTCACCAGCAACGACTGATGACCCGGTGTATGTCCCGGCGTCGAGAGAATGGTCATGCTGCCGTCGCCAAACACGTCACGGTCGCCCTCCAGTTTGGTCACAGGATGCTCCGGCTTGAATCGCGGCGAATTATTGGCGCCGGGCCATTCGTATTCGGTTTTCTGCACGTAGAGCATGGCCGCGGGAAACATCTCGACATTCCCGATATGATCGGGATGGGTGTGCGAGACGGCCATCGCCTTGATGTCGGAAGTCTTGACTCCCAGCTGGTCAAGTTGGGCCGCCAGCGTCTTCGGGCGGCGCCAGTAAACGGCTTTCGGATCGGCTGGAGCCAGGCCGTTTGGCATGGCTGCTACCGCGTCAGGGATACCCGTGTCCCACAGGAACCAGCCCTGCGCGTGTTTGATGAGATAGCAATTGTCGACGAAGTCCATGGACTTGCCTTCGTTGACACCGGGAGACCAGCGCGAAATATCGCCGGCGACGCCTTCTCCGCAATTGAGAATGTAGAGTTTTTCGACCCCAGGCTTGCTTGATTGCGCATGACCGAAATCGGACGACAAAATCAATCCCAGAAATGCGGCCACGAGACTGCTTGCTCGGTTCATGTCATTTCTCCAGCGCCGACAGGCCCGGAATTTCGAGCCGATGGAATGGATATTAGTTGATCGCTGCCGTCCTATCCAGACCGCGCGCCGCCGCTTCTTCAGGCCGCTCTGCTTATCGTGCGCTCAATTGCAGGACCAGAACCCCGATCATGCGCGCAAGGCTGAAGAGATGATCGCGGCAGACCGCGCGCGCCAGCCTCGATTGCTCCTCCGCCGAATCCTTTCCGCTCCCCAGCCGGCGGGCGTTCGGGACGGTGCGGATCATGGTCGGCACAAAACCGCTGCCGGCAAGCGCAATCGACCCCCATCCGATCCACCAGGGATTTTCGCCCTGCACGATCTCGGCGCAGATCGCAGCAAGCGTCAGCACCATCACCAGCGCGACCAGGCGATTCATCGGGTAGGCTTCGGTCGTGACGCGGCGGTAGTAGGCCGAAATCGAGGCCAGCACTTCCGGCGGCAGATCGCCGGTGTACTTCCGCGTCTGCACGTCGAACATCAGATCGAACCACAGCACGGCGAGCAGGAAACCGGCGCCTGCCGCGGCGAATGTATGCATGCCGGAACCCACCATTATGTGAGCGGCCAAGCCGGGCGAAGCGCATTGACAGCCCGGGCCGGTTTCGCTGTAATACGGCTCTGGGGGCCCTGCGATCCCCCCACGAGGCGACATGCCCAAGTATCGCGTCCCGTTTCTTTCACGAGGGCGCATCCATGTCATCTTTTACCTTAATATCCCCGGACAAACTTGCACGACTGATCGGCACGGCGAATATGCCTGTCCTGATCGACGTGCGCACCGACGAGGACTTTGCCGCCGACCCGCGGCTGATTCCCGGTGCCATCAGACGTAACCATCAGCAGGCTGCCGATTGGGGCAAAGCATTGTCCGGGCAGTCGGCCATCGTCGTCTGCCTGCGCGGCCAAAAACTCGCCCAGGGCACCGCGGCCTGGCTCCGATACGTCAACGTCGAAGCCGAAGCGCTGGAGGGCGGCTTCGAAGGCTGGAAGGCCGCCAAACTGCCCTTGGTGCCGGCATCGAAACTGCCCGCCCGCGACGCGCAGGGGCGTACCGTCTGGGTGACGCGCGCCCGGCCGAAGATCGACCGCATCGCCTGCCCCTGGCTGATCAGGCGGTTCATCGATCCAAACGCGGTGTTTCTGTTCGTGGCGCCGTCCGAGGTGGTTGAGGTCGGCGAGCGCTTCAACGCCGTTCCCTTCGATATCGAAAACGTGTTCTGGAGCCATCGCGGCGAGCTCTGCACCTTCGACGTGATGATCGAGGAGTTCGGTCTGGCGACGCCGCCGCTGCTGCGGCTGGCAACCATCGTGCGTGCCGCCGATACCGCGCGGCTCGATCTCAGTCCGGAAGCGCCCGGGCTGCTGGCGGCGTCGCTCGGCCTGTCGCGGATGTATGACGACGATCTCGAGCAACTTAAGGCCGGCATCGCGCTTTACGACGCTTTCTACCGCTGGTGCCGGGATGCTACCGGCGAAACCCATAACTGGCCGGCGGCCAAACCGGTCGCGAAGCCGAAAGCGGTAGCGCAGCCGACATAGCAGGAGAACTTCCCATGCGGGCCTACGTTATCGTGCTGCTGTCGCTACTTTGTCTCGGCTGCGAGAACAACCTGGCCATTGCGCAAGCGTCGAACAATTGCAAGGTGTGCGGCGATCAGCAGCGGGCCTGCATGAAAAACTATGCCGGACCGACCTGCAAAACCGAATATCGGATGTGCATGAAGTCGTGCAAGAAATAAACCGGGACCGACGGCACATGCCATCTCCGGTGTCGGGACAACAACAGGCCAAGAATGACGGATATCCCAGCGGACCAAAAAATCGCCGACCAGGAGCTCGGCCATGCCATTACGTTCGGCGAGGCCTTTCGGGTCTGGCTGCGGGTGGCGCTGCTGAGCTTCGGCGGCCCGGCGGGACAGATCGCGGTGATGCACCGCATCCTGGTCGAGGAAAAGAACTGGATTTCCGAAAGCCGATTTCTGCACGCGCTCAACTACTGCATGCTGCTGCCCGGCCCGGAGGCGCAGCAGCTTGCGACCTATATCGGCTGGCTGTTGCACCGCACCGCCGGCGGCATCATGGCAGGCGGCCTGTTCATTCTGCCCGGCATCATTTGCATCATGGGCTTAAGCTATATCTACGCCGCCTTCGGCAAGGTCGGCTTCATCGAGGCGCTGTTCTTCGGCCTGAAGGCCGCGGTGCTGGCCATCGTGATCGAGGCCGTGGTCCGCGTCGGAAAGCGCGCGCTGCGCAACCGGGTCATGATCGCGCTCGCTGCCATCGCGTTCATCGCGATCTTCTTTTTCAGTGTGCCCTTCCCGGTCATCATCATCGCCGCGGGCGTGATCGGGTATTTCGGCGCCAAAAGCGGGCGGCCGGAATTTGCCGCGGTCGGCCATGGCGGCGGCAAAAACGCCGCGGCGGTTGACAGCATGCTCAGCGACGAATTGCCCGAGCACGTCCGCCCGAGCGTTCCCCGCGCGCTTCGAGTGAGCGCAGTGTGGCTGCTGCTGTGGCTGGTGCCGGTCGGCGCGCTGTTGATCGCGTTCGGCCAGGCCAATGTGTTCAGCCAGATCGCATTGTTCTTCAGCAAGATGGCGATGGTGACGTTCGGCGGCGCCTATGCGGTGCTGGCTTACGTCGCCCAGCAGGCGGTCGAGCATTATCACTGGGTGCAGCCGCGCGAAATGCTCGATGGCCTGGGGATGGCCGAGACCACGCCGGGGCCGCTGATCATGGTGCTGCAGTTCGTCGGCTTCATGGCCGCCTATCGCGATCCCGGCACGCTGTCGCCGATGCTGGCGGGCACGCTGGGCGGGCTGCTGGCGACATGGGTCACCTTCACGCCCTGCTTCCTCTGGATCTTTCTGGGCGCGCCGTTCATCGAGACCCTGCACGGCAACAAGGGATTAGCCGGCGCGCTGACGGCGATTACCGCCGCGGTCGTCGGCGTGATCCTCAATTTGTCGATCTGGTTCGCGCTGCACACGGTGTTCCGGGAAACCTCGCCGGTGCGATCGTTCGGGCTGTCGTTCGATATGCCGGTCTTGTCCAGCGTCGATATTCCCGCGCTCATTTTGGCCATTGCCGCCGCGACCGCGATCTTCCGCTTCAACCTGGGCATGCTGACCGTGCTGGCCGGGTCCTGCGCTGCGGGGGTGGTGTTGCGCCTATTAGGGGTGATTTGAGGGGCATTGATCAAAGCTTTGGGGCAGACCAAGGAGAGAAACGATGAAACGAAACCTGACGCTTTTGATGCTGGTCGCCGCGATGGCTTTTCCTGCGCTTGCCAAAGCCGCCGAGATCGATTGGAAAAAGGTCGATGCCGCGCTGGGCAAGACCGCCGCGGTCTCCGGAGAGGTCCATCGCTACGGACTGCCGCGCTCCGACCTGAAGGTAACGCTTGACGGCGTGGCCATCAAACCCGCGCTTGCGCTCGGGGGATGGGTCGCGTTCGCGCCGATGCATGGCGAGGCCATGGTGATGGGCGATCTGGTGCTGCTGGACACCGAAATTACCCCTGTGATGACAAAACTGCTCGAGGGCGGGCTCGATATCACGGCCATTCACAATCACATTCTGCGCGCTTCGCCGGCCACATTTTACATGCATGTCGGCGGCCATGGCGATCCGGAGAAAATGGCGGCCGTCATTCGCTCGGCACTCTCCGTCAGCAAAACGCCGTTCGATCCGCCGGCAACCACCGCAGGTCCGGCGCCAGCCGTCGATCTCGATACCGCGAAGCTCGATGAGATCATCGGCGTCAAGGGCAACGCGGTCGGCGGCGTCTATCAATTCGGCGTGCCGCGCCGCGATCCCGCCATGGAAAGCGGAATGCCGGTGAACGGCCCGCTCGGCGGCGCCAATGCCATCAACTTTCAGCCGACCGGTAACGGCAAGGCCGCCATCACCGGCGATTTCCTGGTGACGGGCAATGAGGTCAACCCTTTGATCCGTGCGCTCCGCGCCGGCGATATCGAGGTGACGGCGATCCACAGCCACATGCTGGATGAACAACCCCGCATGTTCTTCATTCACTTCTGGGCCAATGACGACGCCATGAAACTCGCTCGCGGCGTTCGCGCGGCTCTGGAAAAGACGGCGATAGCGTCACGCTAGGCTGAACGAAAGAGCGCCGCGGGCGTTTACCTACCGGTCCGACGTGCACCGCCACCGGCGACTGCAATGCGGCGCGCGACGCTATGGTTTGGCGCCTCGACGATTTCGCGCGTCGTTGACGAACAGATAGTCCATCTACCGCGTGCTTGTTGCAAGCTTTCCGAATTCGAGGAGAAATGTCATGAAAATCATTCGACTCGCAGTTGCCTGCACGACGGCTCTAACGATCGCTGCGACCGCAGCCTCCGCCCAACAAGCGCTCAGGGGCTCTATCACCAAGGTCGACGAGGCCAACGGAAAAATTACCATCCAGTCGACCCCCGCCGGCACTGTCGGAGCCAGCGGCGCCGGCAATACCGAGGACTTCAAGGTTCAGGATGGCCTGATGTTCAATGCCCTGCAATCCGGCGACAAGGTCACGTTCACCGCTGAAACCATCAACGGGCGCAACAACGGGGATTACGATATATTGCTTGCCGCCGGCCATGTAGGTCATCGGCGCCCCGGTCGCGTTGCCGGCAGTGCGATCTCCGCCAGCATTTCGCCGCTGGTCTTGTCGTAGACCCACAGATGCGGATCGAAGATTGCTGAGGTCGTCTGATCCGGCGCGTTGCCTCCGGGCGCCAATCGCGGTGCGCCGTAATATCCCATCTGCACGACGATCATGACGGTCTTGGTTACCAGCGCCCAACTGCGGAGCGAGAAACCCCAGCCGTTCGCGGACGCCGAGTTGCTGAATTGCAGGCATAGAAGTTCGCCGCGACCGACCGGGATGCGCCAGCGGTGCTCGCCGGTGTTCATGTCGATGGCGACGATGCTGCCGAACGGCGGCTTGAGCAGCGGCAACCCCGCGTGGCCCCGGACAAATAGCGGAATTCGCCGATGAAATCGTACGACGACTCGCCAGACGCTACGGCTTGCGGACCGTGACGACGAACGGCAGCCGATTCGTCCCGACATAGAGCATGCCGGTCTCCGGATCGATCGCCGCTCCGGACCAGCTGGCGCCGCCGGCAGTGCCCGGCACCTGGATGGTGCCGCGCTGCGACGGCGGGGTGAACAGCGGGCCGTGATCGTAGGGCGCAACGATGTCGATCGCTTGCTTGTGAATCTCCGGCGTCAGATCGATCAGATCCTCGTCGCGCACGCCCTGAATGTCGATCGGCGCCGGCTTGCTCGGAAACGGTTGCGTCTTCGACGCGCGCTCGCCGGGCACGTTCGAGGCCGGCACCGGCTGCTCCTCGATCGGCCACACCGGCTCGCCGGTGACGCGGTCGAACACATAGACGAAAGCCTGTTTTGTGACCTGCGCGACCGCCTTGATGGGCTTGTCCCGCCGACGGTGATGTCGATCAGATTGGGCGCGGCCGGCGTGTCGTAATCCCACAGGCCGTGATGAACCAGCTGATAGTGCCAGACCTTCTTGCCGGTCGCCGCGTCAAGACAGACCAGGCTTTCGCCATAGAGGCCGTCGCCGGGACGGTGGCCGCCGTAGTAGTCGTTGGTCGGCGTGCTGACCGGCAGATAGACGTAACCGAGTTCCTCGTCGGCGCTCATCGGCGCCCAGACATTGGCATTGCCGGTTTCCTTCCAGGATTCGTTCTCCCAGGTCTCGACGCCGGGCTCGCCCCCTTGCGCAACCGTGTGGAAGGTCCAGAGCAGACGCCCGGTCAAGACATCGAAACCGCGCACGTCGCCCGGCGGCGAAGGCCGGTGTCTCCACCAGTCCATCACCGACGAGCCGACCACGATGACGCCGCGCACGATCACCGGCGGCGAACTCATGGTGTAATACTCAGCGGTCGACCGGCCGGCGCAGGCCTTGCGCGAGATCGACCCGGCCGTCGGTCCCGAACGCCGGCACCGGTTTTCCGGTCTTGGCGTCCAGCGCGATCATTTGCGCAAACGCCGTGAGCATCACGATGCGCTCGTCGTCGCCGCTGCGCCAATAGGCGACGCCGCGATGCAGCCATCCGTCGTTGGCGGGAATTCCGAGGCCGTTTTCGTAAACCTTCGGATCGAACACCCATTTGGTCTCGCCGGTGGCCGCGTCGATAGCGGCGACCTGCGACAGCGACGTCGAGGTGTAGAGCGTCGCCGCCGACCATCAGCGGCGTCGATTCATTGGCGCGCGTTGGGCCGACCTTGGGATTGGCTTCCTTGATCGCCATGTCCGGCGACTTCCAGCGCCAGGCAATATGCAGATTCTTGGCGTTATCGCGGTCGATCTGCGCCAGCGGCGAATAGCGCGCGGCGGCATAGGTCCCGGCATAAGCAGGCCATTCGCCCTGCGATAACGCCTTGGTGGATTCAGGGAGCGCACCGGGAATGGTTTGCGCGTGAAGCGCGGCCGGTATGCCGAGCAGCGCGAGAGCCAAGCCGATCATGGTTGCGAGGGCGAGCGAAGCACACATCCGCCCCTGCAATCCCGCTTCGCGCAAGCCCGCCTCCCCCTTGATTTAGGCTAAGCATCGACGAGAAGCGGATCGCAGTCAAAGGAGATTTCTACGTAGTCCCGCGTTCGCCGGGACGACGACGAGCCTATTCCACGCCGCGCCCGAACTTGTTCGACTTCGGAAAGCCCTTTGGCGGCAGGCGGCCGGCGTCGGCGCGGTTGCCGCGCCACTCGGCGAGCTCCTTCATGGTGGCGCTGAAGTCGCGGCCGGCGGAATCCTTCCAGGCCAGGCCATCCTTGGCGTCGAACGTCGTGACATCGGACAACCCGCCATCGCGGTATTTCTGCAGGCGGACGCCGCGGCCGCGCGCCATCTCCGGCACCTGGTCGATCGGAAACAGCAGCATCTTGCGGTTGTCGCCGATCACGGCGACGGTATCGCCGGTCACGGTGGCGAGCGCGCGGGCCTCGTTCGGCATCTCGACGTTCAGCACCTGCTTGCCCTTGCGGGTGTTGCCGACGCAGTCGTCCTCATTGACGACAAAGCCCTGCCCCTCATGGCTCGCGATCAGGAATTTTCTGCCGCCCTTGTTGACGAACAGCGACACGATCGCGGCGTCCTGCTCCATGTCGATGAACATCCGGATCGGCTCGCCGTGGCCGCGTCCGCCCGGCAGTTTGGCGACGTCGAGCGAATAGAATTTTCCGTTGGTGGCAAACAGCAGCAGTTTTGAGGTGGTCTCGGCGAAGAATGCCTGAGTCGAGCTGGTCGTCGGTCTTGAAGGTCAGCCCCGAGAGATCGGCGACGTGGCCCTTCAGCGTCCGCACCCAGCCCTTGTCGGAGACGACGACGGTGACCGGCTCGCGCTCGACGAAAGCTTCCTCGATCGCGGCAAGATCGTGCTCGGGGGCATCGGCGAATTGGGTGCGGCGCTTGCCGAGCGGCGTCTTCGGCCCAAAGATGTCGCGAACCTTGCGGACCTGCTCGCCGACCTTGGACCATTGCTCGGCCTCAGAGCCGAGAAGGGCCTTGACGCCCTTCAGCTCGCTGCGGAGATTCTTGTCCTCGGTGCGGATTTCCATTTCCTCAAGCTTGCGCAAGCTAGCGCAGGCGCATGTTGAGGATGGCGTCGGCCTGGATCTCCGTGAGCTTGAACGCCTTGATCAGCGCCGGCTTCGGCTCGTCCTCGTTGCGGATGATCTTGATCACCTTGTCGATGTTCAGATACGCGATCAGATAGCCGCCGAGCACTTCCAGCCGATGCTCGATCTGTTCTTTTCGATAGTTGGTCCGGCGCACCAGCACGTCGCGCAGATGGTCGAGCCATTCGCGCAAAGCACTCGGCGAGGCCCAGCACCTTGGGGATGCGGCCCTTCACCAGCACGTTGAGGTTCAGCGGAATCCGGCTTTCCAGCTCGGTCAGCCGGAACAGCGATTCCATCAGCAGTTCGGGATCGACCGCGCGGGATTTCGGCTCGATCACGAGGCGGATGTCTTCGGCGGATTCGTCGCGGACATCGTCGGCCAGCGGCAGCTTCTTGTCGATGAGCAGTTCGGCGATCTTCTCGACCAGGCGCGACTTCTGCACCAGCCACGGAATTTCGGTGATGACCACGACCCAGGTGCCGCGCGCGCCCTCTTCCTGGCTCCATTTGGCGCGGGTGCGGAACGAGCCGCGGCCGGTCATATAGGCCTCCGCGATGCTCTCCCTGGAATCGACGATGATGCCGCCGGTCGGGAAATCCGGACCCTTGACCCATTTCAACAGCGTCTTCGACTTTGCCTCGGGCTTGTCGATCAGATGCAGCGCCGCGTCGCACAGCTCGGCCGCGTTGTGCGGCGGGATCGAGGTCGCCATGCCGACCGCGATGCCCTGCGCGCCATTGGCGAGCAGGTTCGGAAAGCCGCCGGGCAGGACGGTCGGTTCCTTCGACTTGCCATCGTAATTGGGACGGAATTCGACGCCGTCCTCGTCGATGCCGTCGAGCAGAAGCTGCGCCACTTCGGTCGTGCGCGCTTCGGTGTAACGGTAGGCGGCGGGATTATCGCCGTCGATATTGCCGAAATTGCCTTGCCCGTCGACCAGCGGATAGCGCGAGGAAAAATCCTGCGCGAGACGAACCATCGCGTCGTAAATCGCCTGATCGCCGTGCGGATGGAACGAGCCCATCACGTCGCCGACGATTTTGGCCGACTTCGTGAATGCCGAGCCGGGATCGAGCCGCAACAGCCGCATGCCGTAGAGGATGCGGCGATGCACCGGCTTGAGGCCGTCGCGGGCGTCGGGCAGCGCGCGGTGCATGATGGTCGAGAGCGCGTAAGCGAGATAGCGCTCTTCCAGCGCATCGCGCAGCATCACCTCGTGAATTTCCGCCGGCTCCGGAGGAATCAGTCGTTTTCCCATGGGGAGGGGTTATCCGGTGCTGGGGAGATGAACAAGACGCGAATCAGCGACCTAATTTAGGCCGCCCGGTGGCATCACGGAACCGCCACCCTCGCCCGATGCCTGGTCACCGCATTGATAAAACCGTCGCGGGCATCGGAATGGCCCTGCCCGCGCGGCTCCAGCACATGGCGCAGCAGGAACAATCCGGTGAGCTGGAAGCCGTCCTGCAGGTCCTGGTCGGACCAGCCGTTCGCCCCGCCTCCGCCCTGGCGCAGGAACGCCGGCAGCCGCAACAGCCGGTCGCGCCAGGCTTCTCCGGCAGCCCGCGACACCGCGCCGCCGGATTTTGGCGACACATAAATCAGCTCGGTGGTCTCCCCGGTCGCGGCGCAGGTTTCCAGATCGAGCCCGAAGCCGAGCTCAGTGAGCATCGCCAGTTCGAACTTGATGAGATGGGCGGCGGCCTCGCCGATGTCGTCGAAATCATCGAGGGTGCGGTCGAGCATGTCGTAGATGTCTTGATGCGGATCGCGTTCCGGCAACAGCCGTGCCAGCGAGGCCAGATGGGTCACGCCATAGACCGCGTGCGACGACGCCAGCACGGTGGCCGCGCGCAAGCGAATGCCCTCGATCACGTAATAGCCGAGATGCTCGTCGAGCCGCGCCCGCCACACCGCGCGCACGCTGTTGCCGGGCTGCAGCAAGGGGCGCATCCGCGAGCCGGCCCCGCCGCGCACCAGGCCGAGGTGGCGGCCATGGCCGCGCGTCAGGAGTTCGACGATGGCGGAGGATTCGCCATGCCGCCGCACCCCCAGCACGATGCCTTCGTCGGTCCATTCCATGAGCGGGAGTGTACAGGATTCCGTCGAGTGGGCGCAGCCATCTCGCCGCCGTCATTCCGGGTGCGATGCAAAGCATCGAAGCCCGGAATCTCGATAATCCGCGATGGTGCGATATGCACATCTGAGGTCTCGCTCGCTTCGCACCGTCCCGGAATGACGATGCGTAGTTGCTACGCGTTAAACCAGCCCCGGGCGTCGCCGGTGAAGGAAAAATACAGCCCGGCTGCCGTCAGGGCGCAGGAGACGATCTCGATGCCGCTGTCGAGCTGCAGGCCGCCGTCGCCGATGGTCTGCACCAGCGAGATCACAGAAAGCACCAGGGAGGCGAACAGCGCCCAGCGCGGCCAGTTCTTGCGCCGCTGCGCGGCGAGCCAGACGAAATAGACCAGCAACAGGATCAGGCCGGCCGCCATCACGGTCGCGACCGTAATCATCGATTCCGTCATCTCCGCGTTCGGCGTCCGGTCCTGGAACGCGACCGACAGCGCGTCGAGCCCCAGCGACAGATACAGCAGCACTTCAAACCACAGCACGTTTTTGGGTAGCTTCATCGCGATGCCGGCTATTCCTTCGGGAATTCAAGTCCCATTTCACGGTAGCGGTTGGGGTCGTCGCCCCAGTTTTCGCGCACCTTCACGAACAAGAACAGATGCACGGGCACGCCCATGATCTCGGCGATTTCCTTGCGCGATTCGGCGCCGATCGACTTGATGGTGGCGCCGCCCTTGCCGAGCACGATCTTGCGCTGGCTTTCGCGCTCGACAAAAATCGTCTGCTCGATGCGGATGGATTTATCCTTGCGCTCGGTCCAGCTATCGGTCTCGACGGTGGATTGATACGGCAGTTCCTGGTGCAACTGGCGGAAGATCTTTTCCCGGGTGATTTCGGCCGCCAGATGCCGCATCGGCGCGTCCGACATCTGGTCTTCGGGATAATGAAACGGCCCCGGCGGCACCATCTCCGCCAGCGCGCGCCTGAGGTCGTCGACGCCGTCGCCCGACAGCGCCGAGACCATGAAGGTTTTCGCAAAACCCAGGCGATCGTTGGCGGCTTTCGTGAGCGCCAGCAGCTTTTCGCGCGGCACCAGGTCGATCTTGTTCAGCACCAGAATTTTCTCGTGACGAACGGTCGCCAGCTTGGTGAGGATCGCCTCGGCTTCCTCGTCGATACCCTCGCGGGCGTCGAGCAGCACGCAGACCAGATCGGCGTCGTGCGCCCCGCTCCATGCGGTGGACACCATGGCGCGATCGAGCCGCCGTTTGGGCAGGAAGATCCCGGGCGTATCGACCAGAATGATCTGCGCATTGTTTTCGATCACGATGCCGCGGATCAGCGCGCGGGTGGTCTGCACCTTGCGCGAGACGATCGTGACCTTGGAGCCGACCAGCGCGTTGACCAGCGTGGACTTGCCGACATTGGGCGCGCCGATCAGCGCGACAAAACCGCAGCGCGTCGCTACAGGCGCGGCATCGTCAGGAATCTCATCCATCATTGCTGCCGCCGCCGACGCCTTCACGCGCAATCATCACGGAGGCGGCGACCTTTTCGGCGGCGCGCTTGCTGCCGCCGATGCCTTCGGCCGGCGCCAGACCCGGCAAATCCACGGCCACGCGGAACTGCGGATCGTGATGCGGCCCGGTGCGCTCGACCTCGCGATAGACCGGCGTCGGCAGCCCCTTGCCCTGCGCCCATTCCTGCAGCACGGTCTTGGGATCGCGCAGCGGCCGCCGCGGCTTGCGCATCCGCTCGGTCCAGTTGCGCTCGACGAACTGCGCCGCAGCGGCATAGCCGCCGTCGAGGAACACCGCCCCGATCACCGCCTCGCAGATGTCGCCGAGCACGGATTTGCGCAAGCGCGCGCTGGCGCTCGCGCCGACCGCGCCGAGCTTGATGTCGTCGAGCAGCCCGAGCGACTTCGCCACGTCAGCGCAGCTCTCCTTGCGCACGAGCTCGGCGAGCCGCTTCGACAGTTCGCCTTCGTCGGCATTGGGGAAGGCGCGATACAGCATGTCGGACACGATCAGCCCGAGCACGTGATCGCCGAGGAATTCGAGACGCTGGTAACTGTCGCCACGCTTGCGCGCGGATTTCAGCGCCGAGACGTGCGTGAAGGCGGTCGCGAGCAGGGCCGGATCGGCAAATTTGTGCCCGATCCGCGCCTCGAGCGCGGCGGTGGCGGCCTTGGCGCTGATCTTGCCGCGCTTCTTCTTCGCTGCCGCGGGCTCGCGTCCGGCGTCAGGCTGAGGGCTTGCTTCGCCTGATGACGGTAAGGTCTGGATGTCAGGTGTTTCGTCGTTCATCGCACGATTGTGAATAGGCGATTCCAGCGCACCGCGGTGGGCCAGCGCCAGAACATCCAGGCGTGTTCGCCTTCGGCAATGGAGAAGAAAATCATCTGGGCACGGCCGACGATATTCTCGAACGGCACGTAACCAACCGCGCGACAGCACGCGGCTGTCGGTCGAGTTGTCGCGGTTGTCGCCCATCATGAAGAAGTGGCCGGGCGGCACGGTGTAGACATTGGTGTTGTCGTAGAAGCCGTTGTCGACGCAATCCAGCGATTCATAGCTGACGCCGTTCGGCAGCGTTTCCTTCCAGCGCTTCACCCGCGCGGTGGCGTCGGAGCCGCAAGGGTCCTCGCCGAGGTAATCGCTGAGCCGCTCGCGTTTCACCGGGGTGTCGTTGATGTAGAGCAGCCCCTCCTTCATCTGGATGCGGTCGCCGGGCAAGCCGATCACGCGCTTGATGTAGTCGGTGGAATCATCCTTCGGCAGGCGGAACACCACGATATCGCCGCGGGCCGGCTCGGAACCGAAGATGCGTCCCGAAAACAGCGGCGGCGACAGCGGGATCGAATAATGGCTGTAACCGTAGGAATATTTCGAGACGAACAGGTAGTCGCCGACCAGAAGCGTTGCCTTCATCGATCCCGAGGGGATGTTGAAGGGCTGGAACAGGAAGGTGCGGATCACCAGCGCGATCAACAGAGCATGAATGACGACGCGGATGGTTTCGCCCAAGCCGCTTTCAGATTTTGTCCCGGATGTCACGCTCATCGCTTTCCCAATTCCCGGCGCGATTCCCGCGCGGTGGCAGAGCATTTTCCTCACGCGAATCGCGCTTCGCTTCGCGTCGAGAAAATGATCCTGATTCTGATGTTGAGAGCGAATTCCGGGGTAAACCTGAATTCGCTCTGGCTGACGGTGCTGCGCGGGGTTTTAGACGGTTGTTCGCGGAGGCGCAATCAACGGCTGCATCAAAACTTGCTAATCCTTTGACAAATCAAAGATTTTTAGTTTGCGCCGACCTGGCGGCCACACCGCCGCGGCAGGTCACGATTTGCCCGGCTCGACCGCCGAAATTATGACGAAGGCCTGCGCCATCGGCCAGTCATCGGTAATGCTCAGATCGATCCGCGCCTCATGGCCCGGCGGCGTCAGCGCCTCGAGCCGGGCCAGCGCCCCACCCGTCAGTTGCATGGTTGGACGGCCGCCCGGCAGGTTCACCACCCCCATATCCCGCCACCAGACGCCCCGCCGGATTCCGGTGCCGAGCGCCTTGGAACAGGCCTCCTTGGCGGCGAACCGCTTGGCGTAGGTCGCCACCACCATTTTTTCATTCTTGGCGCGGCGCCCGGCTTTGGCGCGCTCGGCGTCGGTGAAAATGCGGTCGAGGAAGCGGTCGCCGTGCCGCTCGATCACCTTGGCGACGCGGCGGATGTCGATCAGGTCGGAGCCGATGCCGATGATCATGCCTTGCCCGCATGATTGTGGCCGGCAACATTGCCGCGGCCGCGGTCCATCGCGGCCCGCATCGTGCGAACCGTCTCCTTGAGGCCGACGAACAGCGCCTCCCCGATCATGTAGTAGCCGATATTCAGTTCGACGATTTCGGGCAGTGCCGCGATCTTCTCCGCGGTCACATAATCGAGGCCATGGCCGGCATGCACTTCCAGGCCGGCCGAGCGCGCCAGCGCGGCGCCGGCGACGATCCGCTGCCATTCCGTTTCAGCCTTCGCGGCATGACCGTCGACCACGGCGTCGCACCAGGCGCCGGTGTGAATCTCGATGACCGGCGCGCGCAGCCTTGCTGCCATTTCGATCTGCCGCGGCTCGGCGGCGATGAACAGCGACACCCGCACGCCGGCATCGTTCAATTTTGCGATAAACGGCGCCAGCGCGTTGTGCTGTCCGACCACGTCGAGACCGCCCTCGGTGGTGAGTTCTTCGCGGCGCTCGGGCACGAGGCACACGGCATGAGGCTTGGTCGCAAGCGCGATTTTCAGCATGTCCCGTGTCGCCGCCATCTCGAAATTCAGCGGCTTCGAGATTTCCGCCTTCAGCCGCGCCATGTCGTCGTCGCGGATATGGCGACGGTCCTCGCGTAAGTGAGCGGTGATGCCGTCGGCGCCGGCCTCGATCGCGACCAGCGCCGCGCGCACCGGATCGGGCCGCTCGCCCGCCCTCGCGTTGCGAAGGGTGGCGACGTGATCGACATTAACTCCGAGGCGCAGCGGAGGAGGTGTAGCCATGAGTAGCTTTCGGCGAACATTGCAGAACGTCCTCATCCTGAGGAGCGGCCCCTTGGCCGCGTCTCGAAGGATGAGAGATAGGTTGCCTCATGGTTCGAGACGCGCGCAAGCAGCGCGCTCCTCACCATGAGGGAGAGTTATTTATCCATTGACGCGTTCGACCCGTGCGACGACGGCTTTGGCGCGCAACTGGGCGATAATAGCGCTGAGATGCTTCAGGTCATAGACCTCAAGATCGATGGTGAGCTCTGTGAAATCCTGCGAGCGCCTGGACATGCTGATATTGTCGATATTGCCGTCGTGCTCGGCGATCACGGTGGCCACCTGGGCCAGGCTTCCGGGCTCGTTGACATTGTCGACGAGGATCCGCGCCGGAAACCGCTGCGGGGTCGAATCGTCGACATCCCAGCGCACGTCGAGCCAGCGCTCCGGCTCCTCCTCGAAATCCTTCAGCGCCGGCGACTGGATCGGATAGATCGTGATGCCTTCCCCCGGGGTGACGATCCCGACGATCCGGTCGCCCGGCACCGCGCCGCCGTTCGGCGCGAACTTGACCGGCAGGTCGGAATTGATGCCGCGGATTGGAATTGCGGACGGGCTGCGTGCGGGGTCGGGCGGCGATTTCAGCTTCAGCTTGACCGCGAGGCTCTTTTTTGGGGCGAAACGCCCGATGCGTTCTTCCTTGTAATCCGGATACATCGCGCGCGCGACGTCGGATGCCTTCATCTCGCCGCGCCCGACCGCCGCCATCACGTCGTCGATCGAGGCGCGCGCCAGCCGCGGCAGCGCGCCCTTCAGCTTGTCGTCGGCGTATTCGATTTTTGCGCGTACGAACAGCCGCTCGACGATGCGGCGGCCGAGGCCGGCATACTGATCGCGCACCGCCGTGCGCGTGGCGCGCCGGATCGCCGCCCGCGCCTTGCCGGTCACCGCCAGCGATTCCCACGCCGATGGCGGCGCCGACTGGGCCTCCGAGGTCAGGACCTCGACTTCGTCGCCGTTCTGCAGTTCGGACGACAGCGGCGCGAACTTGCCGTTGATCTTGCAGCCAACCGCGCTGTTGCCGACATCGGTATGCACGGCATAGGCGAAATCGATCACATTGGCCTGACGCGGCAGCGCGATCAGCTTTCCCTTCGGGGTGAAACAGAACACCTGGTCGTGAAACAGCTCCAGCTTGGTATGCTCGAGGAACTCTTCCGGGTTGGCGCTGTCGGACAAAATTCCGATGGTGTGGCGCAGCCAGGCGAAGGCGTTGGATTCGCGCTTCAACAGCTCGGTCGGCGAACCGATGCCGTCCTTGTAGAAAGCGTGCGCGGCGATGCCCAATTCCGCGATCTGGTCCATTTCCTCGGTGCGGATCTGCAATTCGACGCGCTGGTTGCCGGGACCTATTACGGTGGTGTGAATCGAGCGATAATCGTTCTGTTTCGGGGTCGAGATGTAGTCCTTGAACCGGCCGGGCACCACCGGCCAGGTGGTGTGCACGACGCCGAGCGCGCGGTAGCAGGCTTCGACGTCCTTCATCACGACGCGGAATCCAAAAATATCGGACAATTGTTCGAAGCCGACCGACTTGCGCTCCATTTTGGTCCAGATCGAAAACGGCTGCTTGCGCCGGCCATAGACATGCGCAGTCAGCCCGTTGTTTTGAAGATTCTTGGAGAGCTGGCTTTCGATTTCGCCGATCAGGTTGCGGTTGCGCTCGGCCAGCGAATCCAGCCGCTGCATCACCACGGCATGAGCTTCCGGATCCAGCGTGCGGAACGAAAGGTCTTCGAGTTCTTCCCGCATCTCCTGCATGCCCATGCGGCCGGCGAGCGGCGCATAGATGTCGAGCGTCTCCTCGGCGATCCGGCGGCGTGCCGTCGGCGGCACGAACTCCAGCGTGCGCATGTTGTGCAAACGGTCGGCGAGCTTGATCAGGAGAACGCGGACATCGTCGGCGATCGCCAGCAAGAGCTTGCGCAGGTTCTCGGCCTGCTTGGCCTCGCGCGATACCAGCTCCAGGCGCTTCAGCTTGGTGAGACCCTCCACCAGCGCGCCGATCTCGTGCCCGAAGATGTGGTCGATTTCGGCGCGGGTGGCCTCGGTATCCTCGATGGTGTCGTGCAGCAGCGCCGCGACGATGGTGGCGTCGTCGAGCTTGAGGTCGGTGAGGATCGCCGCGACTTCCAGCGGATGTGAAAAATAGGGATCGCCGGATGCGCGGGTTTGCGCGCCGTGCGCCTTCATGGCGTAGACATAGGCGCGATTGAGCAGATCTTCGTTGGTGTCCGGGTTGTAGGACCTGACGCGTTCGACGAGGTCGTATTGCCGTATCATCCGCGAGCGCGGCAACTTGACCGCCTTTACCGGCGCGGA
Source organism: uncultured Alphaproteobacteria bacterium (assembly GCA_963761395.1). Taxonomy (GTDB): domain Bacteria; phylum Pseudomonadota; class Alphaproteobacteria; order Rhizobiales; family Xanthobacteraceae; genus Bradyrhizobium. The sequence goes on along the minus strand of CAVXHU010000036.1, from coordinate 8,675 downwards.
CGAGGAAGGCGCCACGGCGACCGAATTGGTCGCGGCCTGCATCTGCCCTCGGTTGCGGCGCCAATACGCCATCGAATCACTGCCTTCACCTGCCGGCCTCGAAGCTGGCCCGCTTCACGATGGTATCATCTGGTAGTCTAGTGCCTTCTCCAGCGAAGCAGCACCCTTTCGGACCGCAGCAACGCTCGATTTCGGCCCTCGGGACCCAGTCTAACGCCAAACCGGCGGTCCTCCGATCAAATCGGAGGCAGCCGGAATTCGTCCGCCCATGGACGTGACGTATGGTAACCATAAAAATGTCAATAAAAGCAAAGGCCCGGACAAATGTCCGGGCCTTTCGGCAAATTGGATGGCCCGGGCTATCCCGGGCCGCAATCTGGACGGCTTACTCGTCCTCTTCGGGCTGCTCTTCCGGAGGCGCCAGGCCTTCGAGGCCCTTCAGAAGCTCCTCCTCGGTCATGCGCTCGACCGCGACCTCGGTGTCGTCGGCATCGACGCTGGCGCCTGCCGACCCGATCAAGGGAACGGTATCGGGCTCAGGTTCATCAACTTCGACGAATTTTTGCAGCGAATGAACCAGTTCCTCCCGCAAATCCTCCGGGGAAATCGTCGAATTGGCGATTTCGCGCAGCGATACCACCGGGTTCTTGTCGTTATCGCGATCGATCGTGAGCTGGGACCCGGACGAGATCATGCGGGCGCGATGCGCCGCCAACAGGACTAGATCGAACCGGTTGTCGACCTTGTCGATGCAATCTTCTACGGTGACGCGCGCCATGAACTGTCGCTCCGTTAAGTGGACCGAATATGTTGATTATGCGCGGTAGTTATAGGGCCCAAGGGCTTTTCGCAAGGCCAATTTGTCATTTGGCCTACGCAATCGGCTCTGATAACCAATCATGGGGCCTACCAGCCGGAGCGTCCGGAGCCGTCACAAGCGGTTGTTCGGACAAGAAATCGCTTCATTGCGTCGCCAAAACTATAGGTCTCGGCCTCACCTCTCCTTATTTATTTGCGGCGGTGTCTGTCCAAACTGACCCGCCGGATGGCAGTATCGTTCGTTGAAATGCGCGGCCCGCTGCTGCCGCGCCAAAAAGGCTTTACCAACAACAACCACGCGAGAAAACTTAATGTCCCCCTCTACCAACAAAATCGCGCTCTTTATCGATGGCGCCAACCTCTATGCGACCGCCAAGACGCTCGGCTTCGACATCGATTACAAGCGCCTGCTCAAGGAATTCCAGAGCCGCGGGACGCTGCTGCGCGCGTTCTATTACACCGCGATCATTGAAGATCAGGAATATTCGTCGATCCGCCCGCTGATCGACTGGCTCGATTACAACGGCTACACCGTCGTCACCAAGGCAACCAAGGAATTCATCGACGCCAGCGGCCGCCGCAAGGTCAAGGGCAACATGGACATCGAGCTCGCGGTCGACGCGATGGAGCTCGCCGAGCATGTCGACCAGATCGTGCTGTTTTCCGGCGACGGCGATTTCCGCTCGCTGGTCGAAGCGGTGCAGCGCCGCGGCGTGCGGGTTACCGTGGTCTCGACGATTTCGAGCCAGCCGCCGATGATCGCCGACGAGTTGCGGCGCCAGGCCGACGTCTTCACCGACCTGGTGGAGCTGCAATCCAAGCTCGGCCGCGATCCATCCGAGCGTCCGCCCCCGCGCGAGCCGCGCCATCACGCGCCGCAATTCCTGCAGCGCGCAACCACCATGGCGCCGCGAGGCGATGACGACGATTTCGACGATTGAAAATGATCCGGCGCGCGGCCAGCCGATGCCCGGTGCCGCCCTCCCCCGCACCGAACCCGACCGAAACTGCCCGCTCTGTCCACGGCTCGCCGGCTTCCGCGAGGCCGCGCGCGCGCGCGAACCGCAATGGTTCAATTCACCGGTGCCGTCGTTTGGCGATCCCGACGGCCGGCTGCTGATCGTCGGCCTCGCGCCCGGCCTGCAGGGCGCCAATCGCACCGGGCGGCCCTTTACCGGCGATTTCGCCGGCGACCTGCTCTACGCGACGCTGCTCGAATACGGCTTTGCCAAGGGCAAATATCAGGCGCGGCCCGACGACGGGCTGACGCTGGTCGATTGCCGGATCGGCAACGCGGTGCGCTGCGTGCCGCCGCAAAACAAGCCGCTGCCGCTGGAGATCAACACCTGCCGGCAATTCCTGTCAGCGACGGTTGAGACCATGCCGAGGCTGCGCGCGATCGTGGCGCTCGGCCGGGTGGCGCATGAATCGACGCTGAAGGCATTGGGCCTTCGCAGCTCCGCGGCGCCGTTTACGCATGGCGCGATCCATCAAGCCGGCGCCGTAAAACTTTACGACAGCTATCATTGCTCGCGTTACAACACCAATACGCGGGTGCTGACCCCGGAAATGTTTCGCAGCGTGTTCGCCAAGGTCCGCGCGGATTTGGGTGAGGATTTAGCGTGTCCCGGACGCAGAGCGCAGCGGGTCGCTGCGAACGCTGCGCCCGCATGATAAACTCCGCGTGCCCACCATACGTTGCCAACAGCGATCGGAGCTTTGTGATGAGCGGCGCACCGCGCAGCAAGAGCGGCGCGTTGTGCCGCATCCGTGGCACGATCCCGCGTCGAAATTAAGCCGGATTTTCCTTCAGCCACGCCAGCACATCGCCGGCGTTTTGATCGGGTGGAAACACCGGATAGAACACGTGGGTGATGCGCGCGTCATCTATGATCAGGGCCAGCCGCTTGATCATGGTCAGTCCCGCCACCTGCATGGTCGGCAGATCGAGCGCGCGCGTGAGCGCCAGTTTCTCGTCGGACAGAACCGGGAACGGCAAGTGCAGCCGCGAGGCCATCTCGGTCTGGTAGGCGTTGCTCTGCGTCGACAGGCCGAAGACATGCCTGGCACCGGCGGCTTTCAAATCCGCGAACAGATCGCGGAACGCGCAGGTTTGCGGCGTGCAGCCGCGCGCGCCCGGAATCATGTCCCAGTCGTCGACCAGCGCGATCTTGCCGGGCTCGCCGGTTCTGGGATAGGCGAACACCACGGTACGCCTGGACAGTGCCGACAGCGTCACCGAGGTATCGTCGGTGGCAACGAGGCTGATGGGCGGGATCGTCATGCCGACAAGATGCGCCGCCGCGCCGTCGTCGCTCGGCGCCGGAATTTTGCTCCAGTCGACTTCAAGCAGGTTCCTCTGGTTCATGGCTTCTCCCTCGGCATCCAGACCTCATGGTGAGCAGGCACCCTTGTGCCGTCTCGAACCATGAAGCCGCTCATCTCATCCTTCGAGACGCGCGCAAGAGCGCGCTCCTCAGGATGAGGAAACCACCCTATCCCCGCGCCCGCAGCAGGCGACCCTTCTCCCTGCCCCAGTCGCGCTTTTTCTCGCTCTCGCGCTTGTCGTGCAGCTTCTTGCCCTTGGCCACCGCCAGCAGCAGCTTGGCGCGGCCGCGTTCGTTGAAATAAAGCTTTAGTGGAATCAGCGTCATGCCGTCGCGATCGACCGCGCCCATCAGCTTGTTGATCTGCTTTTTGTGCAGCAACAGCTTGCGCGGCCGCTTCGGCTCATGGTTGAACCGATTGGCCTGCAGATATTCCGGAATATTGGCGTTGATCAGCCAGATCTCGCCGTTCTTGGAATCCGCATAGGATTCCGCGATGGTGGTCTTGCCGTTGCGGATCGACTTGACCTCGGTACCGGTCAGCGCGATTCCCGCTTCCACCGTGTCCTCGATCGCATAATTGAACCGGGCCTTGCGGTTTTCGGCGACGACCTTGATCGCGCGCTCGTTCTTTTCGGCCATGATCAAATTATTCCAGCAACGCGGTCAACGATAGCACCCGGTCCACGCAGGTGCACGTCAAGACTTTTTGAGCAGATCGCGGATTTCGGTCAGCAGCTCTTCCTGCCTGGTCAATTTTGGCGGCGGGGCCGCTTCGTCGCGGCGCTTCAGCTGGTTGATGAAACGAATAACCACGAACAGCACGAAGGCGACGATGATGAAATTCAAGGTCAGCGTGAGGAAATTGCCCCAGGCCAGCACCGCGCCCTGTTTTTTTGCATCGGCCAGATTGCCGGCGGTGACGGACTTCGACAGCGCCGTGAAATAATTGGAGAAGTCGAGGCCGCCGGTGATCGCGCCGACGATGGGCATGATGACGTCGCCGACCAGCGAGGTCACGATGCTGCCGAAGGCCGCGCCGATGATGACGCCGACCGCGAGGTCGACCACGTTGCCCTTCATCGCGAATTCACGGAATTCCTTCAGCATCCGCAAACCCTTTTCTTCGACCCCGCTCACCGAACTATTCACCACCAAACCGTCGAAGGGCCTAGTTGATCAGGCCCGCATGCACCATGGCGCTGCGCACCGCCACGCGCGTGGGTTCGGACACCGGCACCATCGGCAGCCGCAGCGTCTCGTCGATCTTGCCGAGCAGCGACAGGGCGTATTTCACCGGCGACGGATTGGACTCGATGAAGAGATTGGTGTGCAGCGGCATCAGCTTGTCGTGCAGCTTCAGCGCCGTTGCGACATCGCCCTTCTGCCACGCCACGTGAAATTCCGAGCACAGCCGCGGCGCGACGTTGGAGGTGACCGAAATGCAGCCGTGACCGCCATGCGCCATGTAGCCGAGCACGGTGGCGTCCTCGCCCGACAACTGGTTGAAATCCTCGCCCAGCCTGGCGCGTTGCTGCGAAACACGCACCACGCTCGCGGTCGCATCCTTGACGCCGGCGATGTTCTTTAGTTCGAACAGCCGCGCCATGGTGTCCACGCTCATGTCGATCACCGACCGCGGCGGAATATTGTAGATGATGATCGGGATTCCGATGGCATCGTTGATCGCCTTGAAATGCTGGTACATGCCTTCCTGGGTCGGCTTGTTGTAATACGGCGTCACCACCAGCACCGCGCTGGCGCCGGCCTTCTCGGCGTGCTCCGCAAGCTCGATGGCTTCCCTGGTCGAATTGGAACCGGCGCCCGCGATCACGGGCACCCGCCCCTTGGCCTCGTCGATGCACCACTCGACGACGCGCTTGTGCTCGTCGTGGCTCACGGTCGGGCTTTCGCCCGTGGTGCCGACCGGCACCAGCCCATTGGTGCCCTCCGCAATTTGCCAGCTCACCAGCGAACGGAAGGCCGCTTCGTCGAGCGAGCCGTTCTTGAACGGCGTGACCAAGGCGGTGAAGGAACCTCGGAAATTCGTCTTGGCTGCCATGGATTTCCTCCGAACGCGCGGGTTTTACGGCGTTTCCGTTGTGCTGGAACGGTCAATTCATATCGGGTCTGGCGATCCGGCGAAAGGCCCGCCCAAGCCCCATACTAGCCGTGATTTTGCCGCGGTGGTGGCGCAGACAGCGGCGATCCCCCGCGTATTTAGTATTTTGTCCACTTATTCAATTAAATAGACCCAGGACTTGACCGATTGAATGATTCGCCGCGAAGGAACGCTGTGACCCCATCCTCACGCGCTGCCGCATTGCGATCGACCGCCTTGGCGACCGGCCTGGCGCTGGCGGTGGGATTAACGGCCGTAGCGGCCTGGGCCGCGCCAAAAGTTCCATTGCCGAAGCCGCGGCCGATCGCGCGCAACGCCGTGCCCAAGACTGCGGCTAAAACTGCCGCAACCGCCGTTAAAACCGCTGCGCCGGCTGCAAGCACCGCCAAAAATGCCGTGCACGGCGAATTGAGCGGCTAGGCGGCCCCTTTGCGACGCTATTCCGCCCGTGGTGATTTCGCCATAGACCAGAATAGGGAGACGACGTGAGCGACGATCAAATCCCGTTTGACCCCCCCGAGTTGGTTGCAAACCCGGAGCCCCGTTGCGCTTGCTTGCTCGATACCTCGGGGTCGATGCACGGTGAGCCCATCGCTGAGCTGAAGGAACGTCTGAATAAGGGGCTGGAGCATGGACGAGGGGTATGGCGATTTGCTCTCCGGCCACTGTACGGGACAATTGGGGCTTGCTGGGGCCGCATTGGGCGTCCGCACGGTTTACCGGCCTGGTTGCGGACACATTACGCGCCTTGGCAACGCAGCAGATGGCGGCGCCCTGTGAACAGATTGGCCAGCGCACAGGTCACGAGGAGGCGATGCGTATTCTTCTTCAGCCCGCGGTAGCGCACCTTGGCAAAGCCAAACACCCGCTTGATGACCCCAATCACATGTTCAGCCCTGGCCCGCACTTTGGACTTGGTGCGGTTTTTCGCCCGCTCGACCTCATCGACAACACCGCGGTGGCGGTAGCGACGATTGGTGAAATCTCGAGCTTTGGGCGCGCTCTACCCGGATTACCGCCCGCTGGCCGCGGTAAGCCTGATCACCCCATACCCGGGTCTCCTTGCCGTGCAGCAGATCGGCCACCACCTGCTATCGGCGTCATTGGCCGGCGTGTCGTCACCGCGGTGGACCAGCCCGGTCGGCATCGACGCCGATATGCGCCTTCATCCCGAAGTGCCACTGGTTGCCCTTCTTGGTCTGATGCATCTCGGGGTCGCGCGCCTTCGCCGCGTTCTTCGTCGAGCTCGGCGCCGCGATGATCGTCGCATCCACGATCGTGCCCGTCGAGCAGCAAGCCCTTGGCCGCCAGGTGCGCGTTGCACTTCGCCGAAGAGCTCTCCGCCCAGGTCGTGCTCCTCCAGCAGGTGGCGGAAGTTCAGATCGTCGTCTCGTCGGGAATCGGCTCGCCGCCGAGCTCAGGCGCGAAAAGCGGCGCATCGACGACTATCGTACAGCGCCTCCTCCATCGCCGGGTCCGACAGTGAACCACTGCTGCATAAGTACACCCGCAGCATCGGCTCCACCCCGGTCCGGGCGGCGGCCGTTGCCCGCGTTCGGATAGAACGGCTCGATCAGCGCCACAGCGCCGACCACGGCACCACCCGCTCCATCTCGGCAAGAAACGCCGCCCGCCGCGTCGTCTTGGCGTAGCGTTCAAACCCCACTGTCGCCAGCGTCAACTGCTTCATCCCCCAACCCTCGCGCCAATCCACCCCGCCAGCATTATACCACAATTACTGCAGCTGACTTTTGCAGAGGTTCCCTAAATGCCGGGCTAGTCACTCTCAAAGACGAACTTATGGCCGACGCGAAGGCCGCGCAGTGCGTGGAAATCGCGGCGATCTCATTCGGACCAGTCCGCGTGCACAGTGATTTCCAGAGCCCTGACACGTGGACGCCACCGCATCTGCACGCGAGCGGCGACACCCCGATGGGGGCCGCCATAGAGCAAGGCTACAGATGGTCCGACGCCCGCAAGCAAGTCTATCGTCAGAGCGGGATCATCTCTTATCGTCCCTGGGTCTTTCTGATAACAGATGGCGACCCAACCGACAGTTGGAAACATGCTGCCTCGCTAATACATGCCGGTGACAATGACTGAGCGGAAAAGCTTCTCGTTTTTCGCTGTCGGCGTGCGGGATGCTAACATGCAGACGCTCGCACAAATTAGTCACCGCGGACCGCTGAAGCTCCAAGGCCTTCGGTTCCGAGATCTCTTCGCTTGGCTCTCAGGTTCTCGGGTGGGGTCTCCCGGTCAACGCCCGGCACCGAGGTGCCACTCGTAAATCCGACCGGCCCATCCGGCTGGGCAAGTGTCTGATGCGAAGTGGCGGGTAGCCGATACATCGTAATCGGCGCGTCGCACGAGAAGACCGGGCTGCCTTGCCGAACGGTGAGTTGCTGCCGGATCGTCTCCGACCCGGAGGAGAGGCAAGTGTTGCTCGCCATCGCCTGCGACGGCGCGGGGGCAGCCGATCCCGATCGCTGGATGGGGCCACAATCGCAGTCGATCGGTTTTTGCGAGACTTTGGGGCGGTAATCAGACGCTCAGGGTTCGATGGGATCACTAAGGAATTCGTCAAGGATTGGCTGTCCCGAGTTCGGTCCGAAATCTGGGATCTGGCAAGCCAACGATCTAGGCCTAAGAGAGTTCGCTTGCACCACACTGGGCGCAGTGGTCGGCTATCACCGGGCGGCGTTCTTTCAGATTGGCGATGGGGCGATTGTCGTTCTCGAACCGGGCCGAACCCGATGACTACGGCTGGCTTGGTTCTGGCCTCAGCATGGCGAATCGCCAACCGAGACGAACTTCATAAACTCAGGACAATGCGCTCGAAATATTGGAGTTCGAGTTGGAGGAGCGGTGTGTCGACGAGATCGCCATCTTCACCGATGGCATCGAGCGGCTCGTCTTGGATCTGCAAGAGAAGACGGCACCCGCGCCATTCTTCCGAACCCTGTTCGGCTGGTTAGCCAAAACGGCGCCGGCGTCAGCCGGTGAGGAGATACCGGCGTCGGCGGTGGTGAGCCGCTATCTCGGCTCGAAACAGATCACAGACAGAACGGACGACGATAAGACGCTAATACTCGCGACCCGCCGCCCGGCTCCAGGCACTCAAGACTTGGTCGATGCCGGTTCAGACCAGAGCGAAACCCGCGCTGTTTGATTCAGCCGGGCGCCCACTGTATCTCGGGTCACAGCGGGGCTCGGGTGGGGAAGGTGCTGTTTACGAACTCCGCGACAGGTCCGATGTGGTCGTCAAGCTCTATCACAAGCTGCTTGGCCCCGAGAAATCGGCGAAGATCGCTGCCATGGCGAAATTGGGCAACGAGCGGCTGCTCAAACTCACTGCTTGGCCAACAGAACCTATGCGCGTTGGATCCGCGACCGGACCTGTCGTCGGT
>CAVXHU010000035.1:0-26040 GCA_963761395.1 uncultured Alphaproteobacteria bacterium | reverse complement strand
GCCAACGGGTCGCGCGAATGCGCGCCCGATGACAGGCTCCGCGAAGCAATCCATTGCTGAAACGAAGCTGGATTGCTTCGTCGCTTACGCTCCTCGCAATAACGGCGATCACTTTGTTTACCGCGGCGTGAATTGCGTGAGATCGTTGATGCCGATCGACTGCTCAAGACCGGCGACGCGATGGACCATCATTTCAAAGCCATCGCCGCCGAACAGCTTGTGTTCCTTTCTCTCGAAGTCTTCAGCCATTGCATCGTACTCGTGCGGCGAGACGAGCTCTTTCAATAGTGGAAACAGATCGGTGTCCTCGCGCGCCGCGTGCGGCCGATACATCGCGATGAAGGACCGTATCGCGGGCACAAGCTGGCGCCGATCCTCGCCGTCCCTGCGGCTGCCGGGCGCATATTGCAGAACCCTCTCGGTGACCCGCCGGCCGGCCCTGTGCTGCGCAAGCAAGGTGTCGACCAGCTGCACCATTTTTCCTGCTTTCCTGAAGCGCGGAAAAACCGCCTCCTCTTCCGACTGCTCATGGTAATTCTCGATGAAATCCCGCACGATCTGCGCCGCGCCGGTGATAACAGCGGGATCGAAGTCCTCGTTCGCATCGAACTTCCGCAGACCCGCCTCATAGACCAGAAGCAGCCGATCGAGCACGCCGTGCTCCCGCATCAGGTCTTCCGGCGGAGTGACTTCCGGCTGTTTTTCGGAACGCTGCCCTTTCTCGCGAGCCGCCGCGAACGCGGAAGGTACGATCAATCCTCCCGCGATGGCCGCAACGGAAGCACCCTTGAGAAAATTGCGTTTTTCAGTTTGGACCGGAGCCACCATTGGGGCCTCCCTGATGCTGCGGGCCTTTGTCGGAGGCTGAGGTCATCGCCGTTTCTCCTGATTTCGATGGATCGGAAGAAACGCCTTTGCTCCGGAGGGGTTCCCGGAATTCAACTCACCTTTAGGCCCGGATGGTGCGCTCCCTCGCCCTCTCTTGCGGGGAGAGGCAAGAAGGTTACACCGATACCGCGTAGAGTTCGTATTCGCCGCGTACCAGTTCGATATGCGCGCGCATCGCAGCTGCCGCGCCGACGCGATCGCCGCGCATGATCGCCACCACCACGCGGTCGTGTTCGGCATGCGATTTCGCCAGCCGGCCGAGATTGCGGAATTGCGCGCGACGGAACGGCTGCACCCGCACCCGCGTCGCCAGCGTTATTTCGGCGATATAGCCGTTCTGCGAGCCGGCATAGATCGCGTTGTGAAAGCGTTCGTTGACGTCGTGAAACCGGTCCGGATTGCCGGCGTAGCTCAAGACGCGCAGCTCCTCGTGTATCGCCTCCAGCCGGTGCCGCTCCGCGGGCAGCATCCGCTCGGCGGCAAGACCGGCGCACAGCGCTTCCAGCTCCGCCATCGCCTCGAACATCCCGCTCAGCCGTTCGATCGAGGGCCGCGCCACCACTGCGCCGCGATGGGCGCGGGCATCGACCAGACCGCTGGCGACGAGCTGGCGCAGCGCCTCACGCACCGGCGTGCGCGATACGTTGAAACGCCGCGCGATATCGGTCTCGTCGAGCCCTGCTCCCGGCGGCAGCACACCGCGCACGATTTCATCCGCCAACTGCAGCCGCAGTTCCTCAGCCCGCGTGATCTTGTCCGGATAGGGTGAAGCGCGGTCGACGCGCCGAACCACCGCCGCTGGCTCGCCGGCTGGACGCGCAGCAGCACCGGTCGGAAGATCGTCAAGACTCATGTTCTTTTGACCTTGGGGTTCATCGATGATGCTGACATGGGCGGCGACGATCTTCCAACCCTCGGGGAATCTCACCCAGGTCTGCATCTGCCGTCCCACCCTGCCGGGCAGCGAGTCGCGATAAAACAGCGTCGAGGCGACCGCGGTGTCGCGGCCATAGCTCGTGATCACCGTTTTCGCGGTCTTGCGCATCAGGCCGACCGGCGAGCGCGCGGCGCGAAACGCCGTGATCGCGTCATGGCCGTAGAGATTTTCGCCGATGCCGTAGCGGAGCGTGCGGGCGTCGGCGCGGAACAGATCGTCGAGCACGGCGACGTCGTTGTTCACCAGCGCCTTTTCGTAGCGTGCGAACTGCTCGGTCACTTCGGCGAGCACGTCGGGGAGATCGACCTGCATTTCTATAATCCTCTCGGCGGCGGCGCGGCGACCACGCCGGCGCGCTCCAGCGCGAAAGCCACGCGCAGCGCGATATCTTCGCGCCACGGTGCCGCGATGATCTGCACGCCGATCGGCATCGGCTGCAGCGGAACGGGCACCGCGACCACCGGAAGTCCGATGAAGGAAATCGGCTGGGTGTGGATGCCGATATGGGCGCGCACCGGCAATTCGACGCCGTCGAGCACGAAGGTCGCCTGCCCGAGCTTTGGCGCGACGCAGGGCGTCGCCGGCGCGATGATCACATCGACCGATTTGAACAGCTCCAGCACCTGGGCGCGGTACCAGCGGCGGAATTTTTGCGCGCGGTCGACCAGCGGCGCGGGGATCAGCGCGCCCGCCAGCAAGCGGTCGCGCACCGCCGGATCGAAATCGTTCGGCCGCGTGCGCAAGCGATCGAGATGCAGCGACGCGCCTTCAGCGGTGGTGATGACGTAAGCCGCGGCGCGGGCGCGCGCGGCTTCCGGGATTTCGATCGTTCGTGTCGGTGCCGAGCGCCTTGGCGACGCGGGCGACGGCCTCGCTGGCCTCGGGAAAAACGTTCTTCTGAAAATATCCGCCGGCGATCGCAATCCTCAAACCCCCGATGTCCTGGGCCAGCAACGGCGCGACCTGTTCCGCGGGCCGCATGGTGCATGCCGCGTCATCTACGTCAGGTCCCTGCATCGCGTCATAGGCCAGCGCGAGATCGCCGACGTTGCGCGCGAACGGACCGAGATGGTCGAGGCTGAAGACAAAGGGAAACGAACGCGCGCGCGACAACCGGCCGTAGGTCGGCTTCAGTCCAAAAATTCCGCAGAACGATGCCGGCACCCGGATCGAACCATTGGTGTCGGATCCCAGCGCCAGCGGCACCAGGCCGCCGCCGACGGCGGCGCCGGAGCCGCCCGAGGAGCCGCCGGTCATCCGGGTGGCATCATGCGGATTGCGCGACGGTCCGTCGTGCACATTCTCGCCGGTGAAGTCGTAGGCGTATTCGCCCATATTGAGCGCGCCGACCAGAACGGCGCCGGCCGCCTCCATCCGCTCGATCAGCGTGGCGTCGCGCGGCGACGGCCTGAGGTCGCGGTTGATTTTCGATCCGGCGCGGGTCGTCAGGCCCTGCACGTCGAACAGGTTCTTCACCGCGAACGGCACGCCGGCGAGCGGGCCGGCATTTTTTCCGGCCGTAACAGCGGCATCGATGGCACGCGCTTTGGCGCGCGCGCGATTCCCTGTGACGTCGGTGAAGGAATTCAGCACGGGATCGTGCTTGGCGATCCGCGCCAGCGCCGCTTCGATGACATCAAGCGCCGACATCTTGCGGCCCGTCACTGCCGCGCTATTTCCGAGGCCGACAGCCCGTCGAGGTTATCAGTCATGGCGATATCATGCTGCAAAGACACTGGCCGGCTCGGTTTCATCTGGCAGCACGAACTCATCCACCAGGCGCGCCAACCTCAGCGACACCTCGAGATTGGCCTTGACCGCCGGCTTCCAGGCATCCTCGACCGGCAGCGCCAGCGCTTTCGCGACGGCGTCGATATAATCATCAAGCGGATCAGGTCTCTTGGCGGTCAACGTTCTCTCCTTGTCTCGTCATCGCCCCGCGAAGGCGGGGCATGACAACTATGCCGGCAACGGCGGATGCGGAATCGCCGTCAGCAGCTCCCTCGTATAGGCATCCTGCGGATCGCCCAAGACGCGCTCGGACGGGCCTTGTTCGACGATTCGTCCCGTCCGCATCACAATGACACGATCGCACAACAACCGCACCACATTCAAATCATGCGACACGAACAGGTAGCTCATGCCCATCGATTGTTTCAAGTCGTGCAGCAGATTCAGGACCACCGCCTGCACGGAGACATCGAGCGCCGCGGTCGGCTCGTCGAGAATGACCAGCTTCGGGTGCAGCGCGATGGCGCGCGCGATGCCGACGCGGGCCTTCTGGCCGCCCGACAATTGATGCGGGAAGCGATCGAGCAGATTGATCGGCAGGCCGACCAGTCCGGCCAATTCCTCGCAGCGGGCGCGCAATGCATCGCGGCCCCTGACGTCGCCGAGCTGCATGATCGGATCGACGATCGCGCGCGCTGCGGTAAAGCGCGGATTGAGGCTGTCGGTCGGATCCTGAAACACCATCTGGATGCTCTTGCGCAGCGGCAGCCGCGCAAACGCGTTGGGCAGGATGCCGCCGATCTCGTCGCCGTCGAACATGATGCGGCCCGAGGTCTGGTCCAGCAGCCGCATCACCATCATCGAGGTGGTCGATTTGCCGCAGCCGGATTCACCGACCAGACCGACGCTCTCGCCATGTCCGACGGAAAAGCTGATGCCGTCGACCGCGCGGAATTGTTCAAGCTCGACCGGCGGCTTGCGCGAGAACAGTTTTGTCAGCAGCGCCGTGGCGCCCTGGCGCGGATATTCTTTTACAAGCTTCTCGACGAGAAGCAGGGGTTTTGCGGAAGCGTCGCCGATAGTAGAAACGTCACCCCCGGGCTTGACCCGGGGGTCCATCGCTTCTGAAGAAGAGCTTTGTGAAGAAAGATGGATGGCCGGGTCGAAGCCCGGCCATGACGACTGATAAGCAGGGTGAGGTTAAAGGAAGCGCAGCGGCCTCCTCCTCCGGCAAGAGGTCGCGCAAGGAGACGCCGAGCCGCGGCGTCGCGCGCATCAGTTTTTTGGTGTAGGCGTGTCGCGGGTGAGCGAAGATATCGGCGGACAGCGCGGTTTCGACCACGCGGCCCTTCTCCATCACCACCACGCGATCGCAATACGCCGCAGCCAATCCAAGATCATGGGTGATCAGGATGGTCGACATGCCCCGGCGCCTGGTCAGTTCGACGATCAGGTCCATGACCGCCTTTTGCGTGGTGACGTCGAGGCCGGTGGTCGGCTCATCCGCGATCAACAGCTGCGGATTGCAGGCCAGCGCCAGTGCGATCACCACGCGCTGGCACATGCCGCCTGACAGCTCGAACGGATAGGCGTGATAACGCTCGCGCGGCCGCGCGATCTTGACCTGCTCCAGCGCCTCGATCGACTTCTCGCCACGATCGCTCGCCGCCGCCTGCACGTGCTGGCGCAGCACGTCCTCGATCTGGGCGCCAACTTTGCGGATCGGATTGAGCGCCGCGCGCGGATTCTGGAAGATCATCGAGATTTCGCGGCCGCGCAGGTCGCGCATCTGGTTTTCGGTCGCGCCCTTGACGTCGATGCCGGAAAACACCACCGAGCCTTCGGCGATCTTGCCGGCCCGGTCGAGGATTCGCATCACCGCGTAGGAGGTCACGGATTTGCCGGAGCCGGATTCGCCGACGATGCCGAGCGTCTCGCCCTTGGCCACGCGAGATGTTGACGTGCTGCACCGCTTTCACGATGCCGCGCCTGGTGGCGAATTCCACGGTGAGGTCGTTGACGTCGAGCAGCGGCGGCGCGGTCATGGCGGCATCCCAAACCGTCTGCGCGGGCTTGACCCGCGCATCCATCAAAAATTCAAAGGTGCGCTTCGCGCGATGGATTGCCGGGTCAAGCCCGGCAATGACGACAGTATCTGGCGTTCTCGCCCCCATCATCACCCTCACGTCCTTCGCTGCGGGTCGACAATGTCGCGCAGACCGTCGCCGAGCAGGTTGAAACAGAACACCGCGACCATTAGGGCCAAGCCCGGAAACAACGCGATCCACCATTCGCCCGAGACCATGAAGCCCGCGCCTTCTGCAACCATGATGCCCCATTCCGCGGTCGGCGGCCGCACCCCGAGCCCGATGAACGACAGCCCGGCGGCGTTGAGGATGGCGTAGCCCATGGTCAGCGACATCTGCACGATCATGATCGGCATGATATTGGGCAGGATGTGCACCAGCAGAATTCGAAACTCGCCATTGCCTGACAATCGTGCCGCCTGCACAAAGCCGGCGTCGCGCCGCACATTGGCCTCGGCGCGGGCGACGCGGGCATAAAGCGGGAAATTCACGATCGCAGTGGCGATGATGATGTTCTGCACGGTATTGCCGAGCGCCGCGACGATGCCCATCGCCAGCACGAACAGCGGAAACGCCATGATGGTGTCGGCGATGCGCCCGACGAGGCGGTCGGTCCAGCCGCCGAAATAGCCCGCGGCGATTCCGGCGAGACCGCCCATCACGAACACCAGCACCACGGACGCCACCGCGATAAATGTGTCGAGCCGGGTCGCCACGATGACGCGGCTGAAAATATCGCGCCCCAACTGGTCGGTGCCGAACCAGTGCGCCGACGAAGGTGGCTTCAGCGCCGCCGCGGTGTCGGACGCCAGCGGATCATGGGGAACCACGTAGGGACCAAACAGCGCCGCAAAGACGATCACGATCAACAGCCCGAACGCGAATGCGGTGACGCGGTTCTCGCCGAGCACATAGCGCGTGTGCTCGAAGATTGCGGTGAAACCCGAGGTGCGCGCGGGAGCGACGGGTTCAACGGCTGGCGCGACGCTGCTCATCCTTCCAACCTCACCCTTCAAGCCTGACTCTGGGGTCGATCACGCCATAGAGAATGTCGATCATCAGATTGAGCAGCACATACATGACAGCCATGGTCAGCACGAAGCCCTGCACCGGCGCAAAATCCGACGAGATCAGGGCTTCCACCGCGTAGGAGCCGATGCCGGGCCAGGCGAACACCTTTTCGACCAGCACGTTGGCCCCGAGCAGGAACGAGAACACCATGCTGAGCGTGGTGATCACCGGCAGCATGGCGTTGCGGAAGGCGTAGGTGACGATCACCGTGCCCGGTGAGAGGCCGCTGGCGCGCGCGGTGCGCACGAAGTCCGACGACAGCACCGCCAGCATCGAGGCCCGCGTCATGCGCGCGATCGGCGCCAGCGAGAAGATCGCCAGGGTCAGCGCCGGCAGGATCAGCTGGCTGAACGCGGAACGGAAGGTCTCGAAATCGCGCGCGATCAAGGTGTCGATCAGATAGAAGCCGGTCACCGCCGGCGGCGCGCTATAGAACACGTCCAGCCGCCCCAGCGGGGCCGGCGACCATCCGAGCCTGAAATAGAAAATATAGACCAGCACCAATCCCGTGAAGAACACCGGCAGCGAGACGCCGGCCGTGGTCGTCACCCGGCAGAGATGGTCGATCCACGACCCGGGACGGGTGGCGGCGAGCACGCCGAGCGGCAGAGCGATCGCGACGGAAATGACGAGGCCGAGCAACGTCAGTTCGGCCGAGGCCGGCAGGCGATTGCGGATTTCAGTCGCGACCGGCTGGCCGGTGGTGAGCGAATTGCCGAAATCGCCGTGCGCGAGATCGGCGGTGTAACGAAAGAACTGCTCGATCAGCGGCCTGTCGAAGCCGAGTTTCTTGCGGATTTGCTCGATCGCCTCCTTGTTCGCCGCGGGCCCCGCAAAATACGCCGCGGGATCGCCGGGCAGCGCCCGCGTCAACAGGAACGTGACGATCACGACCCCGATCAGGCTCGGGATCGCGAACATCAGCCGCTTGCCGATCATGTTCAGCATGGCGCGCTCGTAGGAGCGCGCGCGAATAGCGAATGGCGAATGGCAAATGGATGATCGCGGCTGCCCTCTTTCACTATTCGCTACTCCCTATTCGCCATTCTCGCTCGCTTACGCCTTCACCAGCGCGCGGTAATCCAGCCTGCGGTGGAACCAGTATTGATAGCCCGAGACGTTCTTCTGCATCGCGACGTTGACGTAGGGCTGGTACAGCGGAATGCGCGGAATATCGGCGAAGGCCAGATCGACGAAACCCTTCACGTCGGTGTCGTAAGTCGACATGTCGCCACTGGCGGCCGCGGTGCGGGCGCCGTCGATCAGTTTGTCCATCTCCGGCGACTTGTAACTCATGGTGTTGAAGACGGAATTGTTGCCGTGATAACACCAGTAGAAAAAGTATTCGGGGTAATCGAGCCAGCCCGAAAACACGTTGGTGTAGAGCGGCATTTCCTTCTTGTTCAGTTCGGTGCGCCAGTTGGCGCCGGGCACCTTGTTGATGGTGGTCCTGATGCCGATCTGGCCGAGGCTCTCCTGCACCAGGATACAGAGCGGCTCGTTGACGCCGGCAAATCCGAGGTCGAAGGAGAGCGTGGTCTCGAAGCCATCCGGATAGCCGGCTTCGGTGAGCAAGGCTTTCGCCTTGGCCACATCCGTGAAGTATTTGGTCGGCTGCGGCCACGCGACGTCGGTTGTTTTGGTCGGCGGCGCGCCGAACATCGGATTGGCCAGCCCAAACAGCACCGCATCCATGATCTTCTGATAGGGAATCGCGTAAGCCATCGCCAGGCGCACCTTCGGATTGTCGAACGGCGGCTTGGTGACGTTCATGCCGATATACTGGATGCCGTTCGAGAACGGCAATGACACGATGTCGAGCTTGCCGGCGGCTTTCAGCTCCTGAAAATCCTTGTACGGCAACTCATAGGAGATATCGGCGTCGCCGCGCTCCAACAGCGCGCGGCGGTTGCCGGCCTGCGGCACCATGCGCCAGATCACGCGCTTGATCTTCGGCACGGGACCGCCGGCCCACTCGTCATTGCGCTCCATGATTACTTCGGTGCCGGCGGTCCATTTTGTCACTTTGTAGGCGCCGGAGCCCGCGGTCTGCTGCTTGGTATATTCGAGGCCCCAGGGATCCTTCTCGCTGGCGTTCTTCTTCACCAGCTCCGAATTGACCACGCACGGCACGATGACCGCGAGATCGGGAATCGTCAGGCGGTCCTTCCTGGCGAAGTCGACCCGCACGGTGTTGTCGTCGACGACGACGAACTGCTCCGGCTTGGTCAACGAGCCGGCGCTCATCTGGAAGGTCGGGAACCCGCCGACGCTGACCGCACGGTCCAGCGACCACTTGACGTCCCTGGCCGTCACCGGCGCGCCGTCGTGGAATTTCGCGTTCTTCTTCAATTTGAAAGTCACCGACATGTCGCCGACCTTCATGTCTTCGGCGAGTTCGGGCTTGAACTTGTCGCGGTCGTAATACGGCACGCCGCCGGGACCGCTTTTCATCTCGTGGCTGATCAGGCGGTCGTAGCAATTCCACGATACCTCATAGCCGGGGACGTTGGTGCCGATGCCGTGGATGTCGAGATTGTTGGGGCCGCCTTCGGAGACGATCAGCAAGGTCTCCGAGCGGGCGTCGGCCTTGGCGGCGGACCAGATCGCGGGCGCCGGCACCATGGCGCCGGCGGCTATCCCGGAGACGGATTTCAGAAAATCGCGGCGCTTCATGTGACGCTCCAAACGCACGAGGGGATCGGCTTTTGGAGAGGCGTCGCAAGGTTCGTGCCAAAACTTAACGGAAGCCTAACCAGGCTTTAAGCGCCTGTTTTGCTTTGAATATTGAACTTTCAGCAACCCGACTGTTGTCGTCGGGATGGCAGGTGCATTGCATACAAAGATTCATCTTTGCCTATTGTGAGTGCAAGTATTTTGAACGCCTTTTCGTTGGGCGAAACGGGCGGGAATCCGAAGAGCTGCGGTCCGAGCGACAGCTCGATGAGCTATAGCTATGAGCTGTTGACCGAATCGAAGCTCTACCTTATCCGGCTGCTAAGTGGCATTGGGGAACTTACCGGTCCGGATTGGCCCGCTCGAACTGACGCAGCAGCCGGTTGCCGCGCTCGACGGCGGAATCCAGTGCGGCCTGCGCGGATTTCTTGCCGGCGAAGGCCTGCTCCAGTTCGTCGTCGATCACGTCGCGGATCAGAACGAACGAGCCGAGCCGGACGCCCCGCGAATTTTCCGTCGGCGGCTTCAGCGTGATCTGCTCGATCGAGATCGCGGTGCCGGGATTGCGATCGTAAAAACCTTGCGCGCGGGTCAGATCGAACGCCGCGCGGGTAACCGGCAGATAGCCGGTGTTCTGATGCCAGGCGGCCTGAATCTCCGGCTTCGAAAGGTAGCCGAAGAACTTTGCCACCCCCTTGTATTCGGCGCGCGGCCGGTCCCGCAGCACCCACAAGGTCGCGCCGCCGATGATGGTGTTTTGCGGCGCGCCTTCCACATCGGGCCAGTACGGCAGCATGCCGTAGCCCACCTCGAATTTGGAATTGGCCCTGATATCGGCGCGAGTTGCCGACGAGCCCACGAAGATTCCGCATTCGCCATTTTGAAACCGCGGCTCCGCCGTCGTGGCGCGGCCGCTATAATCGAACACCTTGCCGGCCTGCCATTCCGCGAGTTGCGCAATGTGGCGCACCATCACCGGATTGTTGAAAGTCAGCACCGCGTCGAGACCGTCGAAGCCGTTGGCCCTGGTCGAGATCGGCAGATTGTGGAATGCGGAGAAATTCTCGACGTTGATCCATGACGGCCACGACGTGGTAAATCCGCAAGCCGCACCCGAAGCACGCAGCCGCTTCGCCGCCGCGCCGACCTCGGCCCAGGTCTTCGGCGCGATTTCCGGATCGAGGCCGGCGGCGCGGAACAGGGTCTTGTTGTAATACAGGATCGGCGTCGAGGCGTTGAACGGAAATGACAGCATGTTGCCGGCGACGTCGGCATAATAGCCGGTCACGGCCGGAAGATATGCGGCCGGGGAAAATGCTTCCTTCTCGTCCCGCATCAATTCGAACACGGGATAGATCGCGCCCCTCGCCGCCATCATGGTCGCGGTCGCGATTTCGTTGACCTGAACGATGGCGGGCTGGCTGCGCGAGCGAAACGCGAAGATCGCCGCCGTCACGGTTTCGGTGTAATTGCCCTTGTAGCTCGGCACCACCCGGTATTCGGATTGCGATGCGTTGAAATCCGCAGCGAGCTTCTCCAACTGCCGGCCAAGCTCGCCCGACATGGCGTGCCACCACATGATGTCGGTGACGGCCCAGGCCGGAGACGCCAAGACGACCACTGCCGCGACTGCTGCGAGCTGCAAAAATTTCAGAGCCGACCTTCACAGCTAAGACCATTCCAATCCGCCGCCGCCGAAACGCGATTTCACCTCACGCGCCCTGATTAAGACCCCGCACCGGCGGTTTCAATCCGCAAGGCCGGACGCAGCGCACCATTGACGATGCCCGCGGCGCCGGCAAGATAGCCATATCTCGCCGGCTTCTGCCAAAATGCTTTGAACCTTTTTTTCCCGCCATCGACATCATCATAAGGGGATGAAGTTGCCTGTGTACAGCCGCGCCGACCTTTCACGGACGGTAGCACTCGTTGTCGCGCTGTTTTTGACGGCGGTTCCGACGAGCGCGGTCGCGCGGGAATTTCGCGCCGCCGACACCCAGAACATGATCGAGGCGGCGGTCCGATCCAGCCAGTTCATGCGCGCGAAATGGAAAGATCTCGAGGAACGGTCGCGCCGGCAGGCGGAAGCCGCTGATGTAACGATCGTGACCGATTTCGACTGGAAGCCGTTCGAAGCGGCGATGGCGGGAATCTACGCCAGGGCGCAGAGCGATCCGGCCGCCGCGGAACTGATCCAACGAATTCGCAAGGTGGAGTGAACCGGTCTTGGGCACACCCCGCCACGACGAAGCTGCGGAACGGCCGGCGAGTCTCGCCGCGCGAGGCCGTTCCCGCATCGTCGGGCTGGTCCGGGCGGTGCCGATCCGCTGGCGCATCCTGTCGATTGCCGCGCTGAACTCGGCGGTCGTCGTGGTGCTTGCCGCCATGATATGGAACGGCGCCCAGGTGCTCGGTTCGGCCTGGGATGACGTGCGGCAGGTGCGGGAATCGGACAAGATTTTGGCGCTGCTGGAGAGCGAGACCGGCCGCCTGCAGAACCTGATCCATCGCTACATCAATCAGCCGAGTCCCGATCTGTTCGCCGAGATATTGCTGCTGCGCGAAGCGGTGCTCGGCACCCTGACCACGCGCGCCTCGACCGATCCGATGCTGTCCGGATCGGTGGCGGAGCTTGAGCGCGTCACCGAGCGTTTTCTCAACGGCTTCGGCGAACTGCGCGGCGTCCAGGCGACGATTTCGAAAACCTATGAGGACCAGGTGCTGACCCCCGCCCGGGACATGGCCGGGCTTTACTCGATCATCGAGGGCGCAACAGGGCACCGCGACGCCCTGATCTGGCCGTCGCTTGGAAAATCCCGCGAGGCGTTTACCGCGATGCTGGTCGCCGCCAACGCCTATTATCTTTCGCTGGCGAGCGCCTCTGCCGAGGAAGCCCGCCGCAACACCGATACGATCGAGAAAACCATCCCGGTGATGTCCGACCTCGCCGATAACGACCTGCAGCGCTTGGCTCTGCAGCGACTGGACACGCGGACGGTGGCGCTGCGCGAAGGCTTTGCGAAATTGTCCGAGCAGCTCGCGAGCCGAACCGAGCTGTTGCGCAACACCATCGACGCCAGCCAGGCCGAAGCCATCGGCGCCATCGACAGATTGTCGGTCAAGATGCGGCAGCGCGAGCAGAAAGCGCAGGAGACATTCGACCGGACGCTGGCCGATATATCCCGCAAGGTGCTGTCGATCGCCGTGATTTTTCTCGGCATCATCATCACCGCGGGGGTCGTGATCGCACTGAGCATCCGGCTGCCGCTGCAGCAGATCATGGCGGCGATGCACGCGATCACATCGGGCCATTACGATCGGCAGGTGCAGGGAACCGGCGCCAAGGACGAGGTCGGCGCGATGGCCCGCGCGGTGGAGGTGTTCCGCGAAAACGCCATCGCCAAGCGCAAGACCGAAGACGAGCTGCGCGCTTCCAAGGAGAAAGCCGAGGGCGCCCTGCTCGAGTTGAACGCCGCCCAGCAAAACCTGATCGACGCCGAACGCCTGGCGGCGCTCGGCGGTCTGGTCGCCGGTGTCGCCCATGAAGTGAACAACCCGATCGGCATCAGCCTGACGGTGGCGTCCAGTTTCGCGCGCCGCGCCGAAATGTTCGAGGCCGAGTTGAAGTCCGACGGGCAGTTGCGCCGGTCTCAACTCGAGGAATTCGTGCGGACCTCGCGTGACGCGGCCCAGCAACTGGTGGCGAACCTGCATCGCGCCGGCGAACTGATCCAGTCCTTCAAGCAGGTCGCGGTGGACCGCTCGAATGCCGAACGCCGGCAATTCAGCCTGAGCGAGGCGACCGACCAGATCGTCGCCAGCCTGCGGCCGGTTCTGAAGCGGGCGCCGATCGCGCTCTCGATCGACGTACCGGAAGGCCTCATGATCGACGGTTACCCGGGCTCGTATGGGCAGATTCTGACCAATCTGTTCCTCAACGCCGCAAATCATGCATTTGCCGACGGGCGCTCCGGGGCGATTTCGATTTCGGCAAAGCCCCGCGGCAATGACGATGTCGAGATCATTTTTGCCGACAATGGGGCCGGAATGACGCCGGATGTGCAGCGGCAGGCGTTCGACCCGTTCTTTACCACGCGCCGCAACGAGGGCGGCACTGGGCTCGGCCTGCACATCGTCTATAACCTTGTCACCCAGCAGCTCGGCGGCCGTATGATGCTGGATTCAAGGCTGGGACAAGGCACCACATTTCGCATTATCATGCCGAGGGCCGCCAAAGGCGGCTCCACGACCGCAGAACAAGGAAGCGACGGGACCTCTCAATGGCCGAACAGGACGATGTCCTCCACCTGATCGACGATTCCGGAACCGCTCCGGAGCCATCGACCGCGCGCAAATGGAAGATCGCGGTGATCGACGACGATCAGGCCGTGCACGAAGGCACGCGGTTTGCCCTGAGCGACTACAATCTCCATGGCCAGACGCTCGAAATCCTGTCGGCCTATTCGGCGGCCGAGGGCCGGACCTTGATGCGCGCGCACCCCGATATCGCGGCCGTGCTGCTCGACGTCATCATGGAAACCGACGCCGCCGGCCTCGATCTCGTCGAGTACATCCGCAATGAACTGAAGAACGAGACCGTCCGCATCATCCTGCGCACCGGGCAGCCCGGACAGGCGCCGGAGCGCCGCGTGATCGTCCAATACGACATCAACGACTACAAGGCGAAAACCGAGCTGACCGCCGACAAGCTGTTTACCTCGCTGACCGCGGCGTTGCGCAGCTATCAGCAGCTTGAGCGCATGGTTCAGACCCGGCGCGGGCTGGAAATCATCATCGATGCCGCCTCGACGCTATACGATTTCAAATCGATGCAACGCCTCGCTGAGGGCGTGCTGACGCAAATCGCGTCGCTTCTCAATGTCGATTGCGCCGGCATTCTGGTGCTGCGCGACGGCGGCGTGGTCGGCGACGACTTTTCCGTGCTGGCCGGTTCGGGCTGCTATAGCCGCTTCACCGGCGCCGCCGGATCCAAATCGCTCGACCCCGACCTGCGATCGATGGTGGAAGCCGCCTTCAAGCGCCGCAAGCATGAATTTGTCGACCATCGCTCCGTTCTCTACGTTCGCACCGGCAGTGGCCGGGAAGTCGTGGTGCTGCTGCAGGCGGAGCGCCAGCTGTCCGAAACCGACCGCTCGCTGGTCGAGATTTTCGGCAGCCGGCTTTCGATCGCGTTCGACAATGTCATTCTCTATCAGCAGCTGCACGAGGCCAACACGCAGCTCGAGGACCGCGTCGCCCAGCGTACCCGCGCGCTGATGCAGGCCAACCGCAGGCTGTCGGCGCAATGGCTGCGGCTGCAGCGCGCCAACGGCTTCAAGAACGAAATTCTCGGCACCGTGGCCCACGATTTGAAGAATCCGCTCGGCGTGATCCTCGGCCGCACCGAAATGCTGACCGAACTGATCGGCGCCGGCTCTTCCAAGGAAAGCGTTACCGCCCAGGTCGAGCACATCCGCGATGCCACCAGGCGGCTGACCTCGATGGTCGATCATCTGATTTCGGACGCGATGGCCGATGCCTTCGACATCAGCATTCGCCGCGAGCCGGTCGATATCGCAGGCCTGGTCGGCGAAGTGGCGGACGCCAATCAGCCTTTGGCCACGAACAAGCAACAAACCATGACGGTGTCGGCGCCGCCGAATTTCGTCACCATGTGCGATGCCGACCGGATGCGGGAAGCGATCGACAATCTCATCAGCAACGCCATCAAATACAGTCCGATCGGCGGCAAGATATCGGTGGTGGTGAATCACGAGCAGAACAAAACCATCATCCGCGTCGCCGACGAAGGCGCCGGCCTGTCGCCGGAGGATCTCGGCCGATTGTTCGGCCGCTTCCAGCGGCTCTCCGCAAAACCCACCGCCGGTGAAAGCTCGACCGGCCTCGGGCTTTCGATCGTCAAGCGCATTATCGACATGCACGGCGGCCAGGTCACCGCGGAAAGCGGCGGGCCCGGACAGGGATCGACCTTCGCCGTCATCTTGCCCGCGGCAGAGTTGTCATGACCCAAAGTCAGCACATCATCATTGTCGATGACGAGGCCCCGGCCCGCGAGATGGTCGGCGAGTATCTCAAGATGCACGGCTTTACCGTGACGCTGTGCGACGGCGGCAAGAGCCTGCGCGGCGCGATCGAAGCCAATGTGCCCGATCTGGTGGTGCTCGATCTGAACATGCCGGAGGAAGACGGGCTTTCCATCATCCGCGATCTGAAGAGCCGCACCAATGTGCCGGTCATCATGCTGACGGCGACCGCGAGCCCGATCGACCGTGTGGTCGGACTTGAACTCGGCGCCGACGATTACATCGCAAAGCCCTGCGAATTGCGCGAATTGATGGCGCGGATCCGCTCGGTGTTGCGGCGCAGCTCTCCGGCGAGGGCGCCGGCGGCCGCCGCTGCGAAGGCGGCGAAAGACCAATTGGTGCGGTTCGGAACCAAATGGCTCGATCTCGAAGCGCAGGTGCTGCGCGACGACGAGGGCAACGAGCATCCGCTGACCGCTTCCGAATTCGGCCTGCTCAAGGTATTCGCGGCCAATCCGAAGCGGGTGCTGTCGCGCGAGCGACTGCTGGAGTTGGCCAATGCGCGCGACGCCGAAGCCTTCGATCGCGCGGTCGATCTGCGAATCATGCGAATTCGGCGCAAAATCGAACCGGACCCGACCAAGCCCGCGGTCATCCGCACCATCAGAGGCGGCGGATATCTGTTTTCGCCAGCCGGCGACAAGACCTGACGCCGGCGAGCGAGCCGTGAGTTACTCCCTCGCCCCGCTCTTCGCGGGGTCGAGACGAGCGAGGCTCGCTCTTAGAGGGTTGGGGTGAGGGGCTCTCCGTCCCGCGAATTCCGCAGATGACGATGAGCCGTGGCTCGCCCCTTACCCGGATTCGCGCTATCGCGCGAATCCGACCTCTCCCCGCAAGCGGGGCGAGGTTAGCAAAACGCCTGCTGAGACCTTCAGAATGAGCGGCTGCCTGCGCCCCGCACCCTTCCAATTTTAAGCTCATTGAAATTGCTTAATTTCCACCCGAATGTTTCGTCGCGAATGCTGCGACGAAACAATTCTCCCGTGCATGAAACCATTTTCCACTTGGCGTGCAGACATCCCGAAACGTTGGCTGGCTATCAATTTGCTCAACGAAGCGCCGCAAAAGCGGCTCACCGGGAGCCAGTCATGCAGAACGTCATCGCCATCAACGCCGCAGCCCGCGAAGGCATCATCGCTGCCCAGGCGACCTCGGATCAAATGCTGCTGGAAAGCATTGCCGATGGCGACCGGACCGCGATGCACATCCTTTACTCCCGTCACAATGTGCGGGTTTACCGTTTCATCCTTCGCATTGTGCGCGATGCCACGATGGCGGAAGACCTCGCCAGCCAGGTTTTCCTCGACGTGTGGCGCACCGCCCGCCAGTTCGAAGGCCGTTCCCAGGTTTCGACATGGTTGCTGTCGATCGCGCGCTTCAAGGCGCTGACCGCGCTGCGTCAGCGCCGCTACGAGGACATCGACCAGGAAGACGTGCTTGAAATCGCCGACGAGGCCGACACGCCCGAAGCTTCACTGGACCGCAGCAACACCAGCGCCATCCTGCGCGCCTGCGTTGCCAAACTGTCGCCTGCGCACCGCGAGATCATCAACCTCGTCTACTACCATGAGAAGTCGGTGGAAGAGGTCGGCGAGATCATCGGGATCCCCCAGAGCACGGTGAAGACCCGGATGTTCTATGCCCGCAAGCAACTCGCCGACCTGCTCAAGGGCGCCGGTGTCGACAGTCTGGCGGCGTGAGATAAATATAAGCAAATTCAATACGTTACGCTTATCTTGACCGTGAAAGCCGGGAGCAGCCTTTACGAACTACCCACGCCCGACGAAACAATTGAAACAATTGGCGACATCACCCTGAAAAACTCGGCTGTTACACCAGTAATCACCAACGCCGACCACACCGATTTCTAACCTCCCAAGTTACCTCCAACGACCCGGATGGGATGCCCCCCTCCGGGTCGCTCTGTGTTTGCGGGCGCTTTGCGGCGTTGAGATGAACTGCCCTCACGAACACGTGACGCGGCCGGCGTAACGCTTCGCCCCGGCTTCCCGAAGGACCATGAGCGCTCTCGCTTGGCCGCAAGGCCAGCTTGAGGTCGTTTGATGGATCCCGTCCGATGTTCAACCTCGTTCTTGCCCTGCTCGCCGGCGTCGTCACTGTGGCGGCGCCCTGTACGCTGCCGATGCTGCCGATCCTGCTTGGCGCATCGGTGGGCCACACCGGAAAAGCACGCCCCGTATTGATCGCGCTCGGCTTCGTGCTGTCGTTTTCCGCCGCCGCCCTGTTGCTGAGCGCGATCACCCGCATTTTCGACTTCGATCCCAATGTGCTTCGCACCGGCGCGGCCATCCTGCTGCTCGGGTTTGGCGTGCTGATGATCTGGCCGGCACCGTTCGAATGGCTGTCGATCCGGATCAACGGGCTGATCCACGGCAGTTCGGCTGCCAACACCCCATCGCGCCAAGGCAACATCGGCGCTTTCGTGCTCGGCACCACACTCGGTCTGGTCTGGACGCCCTGCGCCGGTCCCGTGCTCGGTTCGATCCTCACCATCGTCGCGACATCCAAAGACACCGCATGGGCGAGCACGCTGCTTGTGGTCTACGCCATCGGTGCGGCGATCCCGATGCTGGCGATTGCCTATGGCGGCCAGGCCGTCACCACCCGTATCAAAACTATCGCGCGCATCTCGCCGAAACTGCAGCAGGGGTTCGGCGTCGTCGTGATCGCGTTCGCGATCGCGTCCTATTTCCAATACGACACGCTGATCGTGGCGTGGCTGACAGCATTCTACCCGAACGGCCAGATCGGCCTGTGATCAATCGCGACCAAAGGAGACTTCCATGACGATACGCTCGCTTGCCACGTCCGCTTCCGTGATTGCCCTCTGTCTGGTCGGCGCAGCCCTATCGGGCATCAGCGGCGAAGCCGCGCGCGGCCAGACCGCTCCGTTCGCGGTCGCCGCTGCGCAGGGCACGGCTCCCAACTTCGCCGGCATCAGCAACTGGTTCAATTCCGCGCCGCTCAACATGACGGATTTGCGCGGCAAGGTGGTGCTGGTGGATTTCTGGACCTACGGCTGCGTCAACTGCGTCAACACACTGCCTCACGTCACCGAACTTTATGCCAAATACAAGGATCGCGGCCTTGTCGTCGTGGGCGTCCACACGCCGGAGTTCCCGTTCGAGCGATCGGCGTCCAATGTGCAGGCCGCGCTGAAGCGGCATGGCATCACCTATCCGGTCGCACAGGACAACGACTCGCAGACCTGGAACGCCTATCGCAACCAGTATTGGCCGGCGCAGTACATCGTCGATCAGAGCGGAAAAATCGTGTTCCAGCACGACGGCGAAGGCCAGTACGAGCAAATGGACCGCACCATCGCGCGGCTGCTCAACGCCTCCAGCTGAGCGCGCCGGCAGCGTCTGTCGTTGACCCGATCCCCGAGAGCGAGCTTTGCTCGTCTCGACCCGGCGCGGGCGGGGCGGGACCCTTCGTCTGAGCGATCCACCGTTCGAGGCCAGCTCGCGCTGATAAATGTCATGCTTGTTGCAGCCGCTCTCTGCTCGCCTCCCCCGGGGTGCTCTGCCTGGGCCCTTCCGGGCTGAGAAGTCTCACGAACACGTGACGCGACCGAGATAACGCTTCGCCTGCCACGGGAGATTCATCGCACCTATAAACGAGCGTGATATACTCGTAACCGTAACGACGGATGGCTGGCATGTTCGAGGGCTGGGACGCCGAGGTGTTGGCCCGGGCGCAGTTCGCGTTCACGATGTCGTTTCACATCGTGTTTCCGGCGTTCTCGATCGGGCTTGCCAGCTATCTCGCGGTGCTCGAAGCGCTATGGCTGTGGACCGGGCGCGAAGTCTTCATCAACCTCTTCAACTACTGGCTGAAGATCTTCGCGATCGCGTTCGGCATGGGCGTGGTGTCGGGCATTGTGATGTCTTACCAGTTCGGCACCAACTGGGCGGCTTACGCCGACAAGACCGGTCCCGTCGTCGGCCCGCTGATGGCCTATGAGGTGCTGACCGCGTTTTTCCTCGAAGCGGGCTTCCTCGGCGTGATGCTGTTCGGCCTGCAGCGGGTCGGACCCAGACTGCATTTCATCGCCACCTTGATGGTGGCGATCGGCACGCTGATATCAGCCTTCTGGATCCTCTCGGCCAATTCCTGGATGCAGACCCCGGCCGGCTACGCCGTCAATGCCGACGGGCAGTTTGTCGCCGCCGACTGGCTCAAGGTCATTTTCAATCCGTCGTTTCCGTATCGTCTGGTGCATATGGTGCTGGCGGCCTATCTCACGACGGCGCTGGTGGTCGGCGCCGTCGGCGCGTTTCACCTGCTGCGTGACCCTCATCTGCCCGGTCCGCGGGTGATGTTTTCGATGGCGATGTGGATGGCGACACTGGTGGCGCCGATCCAGATTCTGGCCGGCGATCAGCACGGCCTCAACACGCTGGAGCATCAACCCGCCAAGGTGATGGCGATGGAAGGCCATTTCACCAGCCATCCCGACGGTGCGCCGCTCATTCTGTTCGGACTGCCCGATCAGGCCGCGGGCGAAATGAAATATTCCATCCAAATTCCGAAGGCGTCATCTCTCGTGCTTAAGCACTCGCTCGACGCGCCGCTCGCGGGCCTCGACACCGTGCCGCGCGAAAACTGGCCGCCGGTGCCGATCATATTCTGGTCGTTCCGCATCATGGTCGGCATTGGATTTCTGATCCTGGGCCTCGGCATCGTGAGCCTGTATGCGCGCTGGAAAAACAAGCTCTATCAATCGCGCTGGCTGCATCGCTATGCGCTGGCGATGGGCCCGGCGGGCTTCATCGCGGTGCTGGCGGGCTGGTTTACCACCGAGGTCGGCCGCCAGCCCTTTACGGTGTATGGACTGCTCCGCACCGCCGACTCCGTTTCGCCGCTGGCGGCACCTGCGGTGGGTTCCTCGCTGCTCGCCTTCGTCATCGTATATTTCATCGTCTATGCGGCAGGCCTGACCTACCTGTTCCGGCTGATGGCGTCGCCGCCGCATCACGGCGAGCAGGGACCCAGCGCCAAAGCACCGGCCCATGCCGCGGGCATTACGCCCGCCGTCGGCGTGGCCGCGGAAGGATCCTCCCGATGACCGGCTTGATCGACATCGCCACCATCTGGGCGTTCATCATCGCGTTCGCGGTCTTTGTCTATGTGGTGATGGACGGATTCGATCTCGGCCTCGGCATGCTGTTTCCGCTGTTTCCGAACAAGAGCGATCGCGACGTGATCATGAACAGCGTCGCCCCGGTCTGGGACGGCAACGAGACCTGGCTGGTGCTCGGCGGCGGCGGATTGATGGCGGCGTTTCCGCTGGCCTACGCGGTGCTGATGCCGGCGCTGTACACGCCGATCATCGCCATGCTGATCGGCCTGATATTCCGTGGCGTTGCCTTCGAATTCCGCTGGCGGACGCTGAGCGAGAAAAATCGCTGGGATATCGCATTCGCCGGCGGATCGCTGCTGGCGACGCTGGCGCAGGGAATTGCGCTCGGCGCCATCCTGCAGGGCGTCCACGTCGAGGCGCGGCATTATGCCGGCGGCTGGTGGGACTGGCTGACGCCGTTCAGCATCCTGACCGGCCTCGCATTGGTCGCCGGCTACGCGCTGTTAGGTGCGACATGGCTGGTGCTCAAGACCGAGGGCGAGCTTCGCGACAAGGCCTATCACCTGAGCTGGTGGCTGTTATTCGCGATGTTGGGTGCCATCGGCGCGGTCAGCATCGCCACGCCGTTCCTCCATATCCAATATGCGCAGCGCTGGTTCTCCTGGCCTAACGTCATCTTCACTGCGCCGGTACCGATCGCGGTGGCCGGCGTTGCCGTGTTGTTGTTGAGCAGCCTGGCCAACAAGCAGGACCACCGGCCGTTCTTTTTGTCGCTGGCGCTGTTCGCGCTGTCCTATGCCGGGCTCGGCATCAGCATGTGGCCCTACATCGTGCCGCAGAGCATCACCATCTGGCAGGCGGCATCGCCGCCTAACAGTCAGCTCTTCATGCTGGTCGGCGTTGCCGTTCTGATACCGCTCATTCTCGGCTATACCTCGTGGGCCTATTGGGTATTCCGCGGCAAGGTGAGACCCGGGAGCGGGTATCATTGATGCCAGGCGAGCAAAAATCGCGGCCGCTGGCGCAGCGCCTGATGTGGTTCTTCATACTTTGGCTCGGCGGGGTCGGCACCGTGGCCATTCTGTCCTACGGCTTGAGGCTGTGGCTCGCGCCGAAGTGAGCTTTCGAGACCCTCCCGCACGATCGTCATGACGAAAATTGAAAGCATTCCAGCGGGATATCTGGATTGCTTGCCATCGCGCCATCCCTGAGATTTGATGGTTCCAGCAAACCATGTAAACACTGGGCAGCGTCCGACGAGGGGGAGACCTGGATGACGAAATTTCGGCACCTGATCTGGACGGTGATTGCCGCGGCCGGTCTGATCCTTTCGGTCTCGCAGAGCTTTGCACAACAGCCCGACGTCGGCGACCAGCCGGGACTCCTGGCCGACGATTCCGTGGAACTGGACCCGGAATTCAGGCGTACGGCGGTGCTCTATCGCACCACGGAAGCACCGGGCACCATCATCATCTCGACCGCGGAGCGCCATCTCTATTTGATCCAGGGAGGCGGCCGCGCGCTGCGCTATGGCATCGGCGTCGGCCGCGATGGCTTTCAGTGGCAGGGACTATTGAGCATTTCGAAGAAAGCCGAATGGCCGGACTGGACGCCGCCGCCTGAGATGATCGCGCGCCAGCCTTATCTGCCGCGCTTCATGGCCGGCGGCCCCGGCAACCCGCTCGGCGCCCGCGCGCTCTACCTCGGCGCCACCGTCTACCGCATCCACGGCACCAACCGCCCGGATACGATCGGTACCGCCGTTTCGTCCGGTTGCTTCCGGCTGGTCAATGCCGACGTCTCCGACCTCTATGACCGCGTCCCCGTGGGCACCAAGGTCATCGTGCGGCAGAAGCCGGAATTGTAACCGCGGCGGCCACCTTCACAGCCGACTCATTCCCCCGACATTGGCGAGAGACAGATGATGCGGACATTCCGAGGCGGCCTCCTGATTGGGCTGGCGGTCGCAGTCGCGGTCGCGGCTGCCGCCATCACCTATGAACGATATGACACCCGGACCCTGAAACGGACGATCCGGCGCGGCGAAGTGCTGTGCGGCGTCAATACCGGCCTGCCCGGCTTTTCGGTTCCCGACGACAAGGGCAACTGGACCGGCTTCGATGTCGATTTCTGCCGCGCGGTCGCAGCCGCCATCTTCGACGATCCGAAAAAGGCGAAATTCATTCCGCTCGATGCCAACGAGCGCTTC
The DNA here is from genome assembly GCA_963761395.1 of uncultured Alphaproteobacteria bacterium. GTDB lineage: Bacteria > Pseudomonadota > Alphaproteobacteria > Rhizobiales > Xanthobacteraceae > Bradyrhizobium. Next base: position 3,230 of record CAVXHU010000035.1, on the reverse strand, counting down.
AAGGAGCTGCAGAGCCGGAAAGTGGATATCCTCTCGCGCAACTCGACATGGAACATGTCGCGCGAGACCTCCTACGACCTGTATTTTCCGGCCGTGGCTTATTACGACGGCGAAGGATTCATGTTGCCGAAGGCGCGCAACATCGATTCCGCGCTGGACCTCAATAACAGCAAGGTATGCGTGCAGTCGGAAACCACGACCCAACTCAACCTCGCCGATTATTTCCGCGCCAACAACATGAAATACCAGGAGATGAAATTCGCCAAGCTGGACGAGGTGTTCAAGGCCTATGATTCCGGCCAATGCGACGTCTTCACCGCCGACGTCTCCCAGCTTTACGCGCTGCGGCTGAACCTGGCCAAGCCAGGCGACCACGTCATCCTGCCCGACGTCATCTCGAAGGAACCGCTCGCACCCGTGGTGCGGCAGCGCGACGATGACTGGATGATGATCGTGAAGTGGACGTTGTATGCGATGATCAATGCCGAAGAACTCGGCGTTACCTCCAAAAATATCGACGAGGCGCTGAAGTCGAAGAAGCCCGACGTGATGCGGCTGGTCGGAACCGAAGGCGCCTATGGCGAGGAGCTGGGGCTGAGCAGGGATTGGGCCGCGCGCATCATCCGGCACGTCGGCAATTACGGCGAGGTCTATGAGCGCAATGTCGGAAGCGGATCGAAACTCAAGATTCCGCGCGGGCTCAATCAGCTCTGGAGCGCCGGCGGCATCCAGTACGCGCCGCCGATCAGGTGATCGGTCTTTAGGCCGCGGCACGACGCAAGCAGCGCTACACAACAACTCGTCATCACCCGCGAAAGCGGGTGATCCAGTACGCCGCGGCCTCTCGATCAATCACCAGCGCCTCTGGAACACTGGGTCGCCCGGTCAAGCCCTACGAGATTCACACATCTCTCCGGAGGCTCCAGCCGTGAAGCATGGCTTTGAGGGATCGTAGCCCGTGCATCATTACAATGGGTCCTGGTTTGTCGTAATAACCTGTCCACCCACCAAGCCGCGCGCAGACCCAACTGGCATATGCCAACGAGCCTTTCGGATGAGGGTTCTTCTGTTTCTCGGTCTTGCCTTCGAGGCTTTGACAAATTGCCTCCAGCGCCGGCTGATCCTCGGGGTCGAGCGCATCCCGTAACGGCCGACCGGCAGTACCGTCGCGCTCGCGCACCAGCTGCAACACTTGAATGGCAGCAATCAGCGTCGCCGTGGTCAGGTTCTCGAAGGGTCCATCCTCGGCGACACGCACCGCTTCGATGTCGAAGCCTTTGGTCTTCATCACCCGGAACACCTGCTCGATGGTCCAGCGCTGGCGGTAAAAGCCGGTGATCCGACATGCATCTGCGAGCGTGACCACCGTATGCGTGGTCAGCAATCGCCAATGTACTGGCGTTACCCCATCCGGAGGATCGACTTCACGCGCTTCGACCAAGGTGAGCGTGACGTTCTTCGGCAGTTTTGCCGCCTCGGCGGGATGGTTACGTTTCGGCCGCACCAGCGTGACTTCTCGCGCGCGTAGCGCCAGCACAACCTTGCGAGCGGGTCGGCCTGGATTAGCGAGCAGATCAATTGTCTCGCGGCCCAGTTCGGCGACGTTCTCCATGCAGCCATACAGCGCGCCATCGTCTTTCAGGATCCGATCATGGTGGGCGCGGATCAGCAACTCGGTCTCGGCGGGCCGGCAGGCGAATTCCTCATAGATGTCGCCTTCCCGGTCGTAATGACGGTGACGCAGACCGCTCCGGCCGCGACCAGACCGGCCGCTGTGTCGGTCGCATCAAGCCAGCGGCGGCTCTCTTTCTCGGCGAAGGGCCGTTTTTTGCACAGATGCTTCTTGCCGCCCACGTGGCTGAGGAAGCCGGGTGATGACCGGGCTCGCTCGTGTTCACCGCGCCCCGGAATGACGAGAACTCAATAACTCTTCATCCTCGCCAACTGATCGGCGTGAAAATTGCTGTCGCCGAACAATTCCTGGCAGACCCGCGCGCGTTTCATGAAGAAGCCGATGTCGAACTGGTCGGTCATGCCCATGCCGCCGTGCATCTGCACGCCTTCCTGAACCGCAAGCGTGGCGGTCGAACCGGCGCGCGCCTTCGCGACCGCCACCGCCGGGCCGGCATTTTCAAAATTGGTATCGAGCGCCTGCAGCGCCTTCAGCACCGCAGCGCGGGTGATCTCGATCTCGATGTAGAGCTGCGCGGCGCGGTGCTGCAGCGCCTGGAATTCGCCGATCAGCTTGCCGAACTGCTTGCGCTCCTTGAGATAGCCAATGGTGCGGCCGAATACCTCCTCGCTGACCCCGACCATTTCGGAAGCCACCGCGCCACGGCCGATATTGAGCACGCCTTCCAGTAAAGTCCCGCCCTGATCGACCTCGCCGAGCACGCCGTCGGCGTTGACCTCGACATTGTCGAACTTAATTCGCGCCGCGTTGTGCGAATCGACCATCGCCGTGCGCTCGGTCTCGATGCCCTTGGTCTTGGGATCGACCAGAAACAGCGTCAGCCCGTCGCGCTCGCCGGCTGAGCCCGCGGTGCGGGCCGCGACGATCAGGAGATCGGCGGTGTGCCCGTCGACCACGAAGGCCTTGGCGCCGCTAAGCTTGAAACCATTGCCGGAACGCACCGCCTGCATTTTGGTCTGCAGCGGACGATGTTTTGTCCCTTCGTCAATGGCGAGCGCGGCCAGCAGCGAGCCGGCGGCGATCCTGGGCAGGTGCTCGGATTTTTGCGCGGCGCTGCCGCCGCGCGACAGCGCGGAAGCCGCCAGCACGGCGGTTGCAAGAAACGGCGACGGCATCAAGGTGCGGCCGATTTCCTCCATCACCACGCCGGCTTCGACGCAACCGAGCCCGCTGCCGCCGAAACTTTCGGGCACCAGCAGGCCGGAAAATCCCATCTCGGCAAAAGCCTTCCAGAGATCGCGGGAAAATCCGGTCGCGTCCTTGGCATCGCGCAGCTGCCGCAGATGCGACACCGGCGCCTTGTCGCTGATCAGCCCGCGCGCGCTGTCGCGCAGCATCGATTGTTCTTCGTTGAGGACGAGTGCCATGGGAGGGTTCCGGTCTTCGGTTGACGCTAAAGCGATCGGGGTTAGTGGTTCTCGGTGTTTACCCTCATGGTGAGGAGGCGCTCTCCCGGCAGCGCACTTGCGCTGTCCGGCGCGCCGTCTCGAACCATGAGACTTCATCCTTCGAGACGCGGCCAAGAGGCCGCTCCTCA
>CAVXHU010000034.1:0-25802 GCA_963761395.1 uncultured Alphaproteobacteria bacterium | reverse complement strand
TCATTCTCGTCACCGGCGCCTCGCAGGGGCTGGGCCGGCAATTTGCGCGCGTATTGTCCGCGCAGGGCGCCGCGGTCGCGCTTGCGGCGCGCCAGACCGCCAAGCTCAAGAGCCTGGAAGATGAAATCCTGGGCCGAGGCGGCCGCGCCGTCGCGGTGCAGATGGACGTGACGGACACCGCTTCGATCGCACAGGCGATCGACAGCGCGGAAGCCGCACTTGGCCCGGTCAGCGTGCTCATCAACAATGCCGGCATCGCCATTGAAAAGCTCGCGGTGGATCAGACCGAGGCGGATTGGGATGCCGTCATCAACGCCAATCTCAAGGGCGCGTATTTCGCAGCGACCGAGATGGCGCGGCGAATGATCGCGCGAAAGCAGCAAGGCAATATCGTCAATATCGCATCCGTGCTCGGCTCCAGCGTGATGAAGTTTCTCTCGCCCTATACGATCTCCAAGGCAGGCATCATCCAGGCCACCAGGGCGATGGCGCTGGAACTGGCGGGAAGTCGCATCCGCGTCAATGCGCTGGCGCCCGGCTATATCGACACCGAGATGAACCATGATTTCTGGTCGACGCCCGCGGGCGAGAAGCTGACGAAACGGATTCCGCAGCGCCGGGTCGGCGCCGAATCCGATCTCGACGGCGCCATCATGCTGCTGGCCTCGAACGCATCGCGTTACATGACCGGCAGCGTGGTGACGGTGGATGGCGGGTTCTTGCTGACGTGATGGATGCAGTGATTCTCTCCACGTCATTGCGAGCCAACGGGTCGCGCGAATGCGCGCCCGATGACAGGCTCCGCGAAGCAATCCAGAGCGCGGCAAAGTAAGACTGGATTGCTTCCTCGCTTCGCTCCTCGCAATGACGACGTGGCTTGATGCAGCAGTCAATTCGCCTGCATCTCTCCCTTGATCATGTCGGCGGCCTTCTCGCCGATCATGATGGTCGGCGCGTTGGTGTTGCCGCCGATCAAGGTCGGCATGATCGAGGCATCGACCACGCGCAGGCCCTCGAGCCCGTATACCCTGAGTTTCGGATCGACCACCGCCAGGGGATCGTTGACGCCCATCTTGCAGGTGCCGACCGGGTGATAGACGGTATCGACGCGCTCGCGCAGAACCTTGCGAATATCGGCGTCGGTTTCGACGCCTTCGGTGAACACGTCAGAGGTCTGCAGCGCCTTCAGCGCGGGTGCGTCAAGCAGCCGTTTTGTCATTTTGAAGCCGGCGACCATGGTATCGACGTCAGCCTCCTCACTGAGGAAGTTCGGGTCGATCGCGGGCGCGGCAAGCGGATCGGCGCTGTGCAGCGAGACGCTGCCGCGGCTCTTTGGCCGCAACAGGCAGACGTGACACGAGAAGCCGGTGCCCCAGCGCGGCTTGCGGCCGTGGTCGTTCACCATCGCCATGCAGAAATGCAGCTGGATGTCGGGCACGTCGAGGTCGGCGCGGGTTTTGAGGAAGCCGCCGCATTCGGCGATGTTCGACGTCATCGGTCCGCGCCGCTCGCGCCGGTATTGCGCGATCCCCTTGAAGATTCGCGCAATGCCGCCGAACGACAAACCGGCGAAGTACGGCGCGTCGGAGGTGAAGCCGAAGACGAAGTCCGGATGATCCTGCAGGTTTTGCCCGACGCCGGGCAGATGATGCACCGGTTGCGATGCCATGATTTGCCAGCGCGGCTTGATCGCCGACCCCCGACAGCATCAGCAGTTGCGGCGTCTGGAACGCGCCGGAGGAGAGGATCACTTCGCGGCGGGCGCGAATTTGCCGGGTCTCCTTGCCCTGCCGGTACTCGACGCCCACGGCGCGCTTGCCTTCGAACAGGATGCGGGTGGCCTGCGCCTTGGTCTCGACGCGCAAATTCGCGCGCGTGGCCATGTGCGGATGAATGTAGCCGCGTGCCGCGCTCCAGCGCTCGCCGTTCTTCTGCGTGACCTGGTAGGCGCCGAGGCCTTCCTGCTCCTCGGCGTTGAAGTCCTCGCGGATGCGGAACTGAGCCTCGCGCGCAGCCTGCAGATAGATGTCCCGCACCGGATTGTCGGATCGCGACCCCGTGACATGGAGCGGACCGCCCTTGCCGTGGTACTCGCCGTCGAGTTCGGAATTGTCCTCCGAGCGCTTGAAGTAGGGCAGCACGTCGGCATAGGACCAGCCGGTGTTGCCAAGCGAGGCCCATTGATCGTAATCGCTGCGGTGGCCGCGGATGTAGACCATCGCGTTGATCGCAGACGAGCCGCCGAGCCCCTTGCCGCGCGGCTGATAGCCGATCCGGCCGTTGAGGCCGGGTTGAGGCACGGTATCGAACGCCCAGTTGTTGACCTTGCCGCCGATCATCAGGATCATCGCGCCCGGTGAGGTCACGACCCAGTTGTCGCACCCGCCGCCGGCTTCGAGCAGCGCCACCGATGTCTTGGGGTCCTCGGAGAGACGACTCGCGACCGCGCAGCCTCCGGAGCCGCCGCCAACCACCACAAAATCGAATGTATCCGTCATGCGCATCCCCCAAAGTCTTTATGTTGTTTTCGTCATTGCGAGCGAAGCGAAGCAATCCATAGGGCAGCAAGGAAGGGTGGATTGCTTCGTCGCGGAGCCTGTCGTCGGGCGCGCGTTCGCGCGACCCGTTGGCTCCTCGCAATGACGGTCTCACGACTACGACATGAATCGCAGCATCCTTTGTAGCCGCGCGATCTTGGCGCCATAGGGCGGATAGAGATCGGCGAGCCGGTTGAGAGCCGAGCGATAGAACACCGGCTTCAGTTTGCTCAGGGTTCTAAAACCCCATTCGCCGTGATAGGCGCCACTGCCGGACGCGCCGACCCCGCCCATCGGCTGGTTGATCTGGGTGAAGTGAAACAGGCAATCGTTGACGGTGACCCCGCCGGAGACGGTGCGCGCCAGCACCTCGTCGCGCGCCGCATTGTCCTTGCCGAACCAGTACAGCGCCAGCGGCCGCTCGTGCCTGTTGATATGGGCAACCGGCTCGCCTGCGTCCCTGTACCCCATGATCGGCAGCAGCGGTCCGAAGATTTCTTCCTGCATGATGGTCATGTCGGATGTTACGCCGACGACGATGGTCGGCGGAAATTTGCGTTTCGATTTCCACTTGGGGTCGCCGGGCTTAGCGGCTTGCAGGATGCGCGCGCCCTTGGCGGCGGCGTCCGCCACCAGTCCTTCGAGCCGGGCGTAATGCCGGTCGGAGACGATGGACGTGTAGTCCTTGTTATCAGGATCGGTGCCGAACATGGTCAGCATGTTGGCCTGCACGCGCTCGGCAAGATCCTGCACCTGACCTTCCGGCACCAGCACATAATCAGGCGCGATGCAGGTCTGGCCGGCATTGAGCAGTTTGGCGTAGGCGATACGCGCCGCGGCTTGCCCGAGATCGGCGGAGCGGTCGACGATGACAGGCGATTTGCCGCCGAGTTCGAGCGTGACCGGCGTCAGGTTGCGCCCAGCCGCTTCCGCGACAAGGCGGCCGACGCGGGTCGATCCGGTAAATATCAGATGGTCGAACGGGAGCGACGCGAAGGTTTTCGCGATATCGTCATCGATGCCGGTCACGATCATTTCGCTGGCATCGAACTTGGCCGCAATCACTTCTCGCAACAAGGCGGAAAACCGCGGCACCAGCTCGCTCGGCTTGATCATCACCCGATTGCCCGCGGCGAGCGCGCCGACCGCCGGCGCCAGCGTCAGCTGCAGCGGATAATTCCACGGCGCGATGATGCCGACGACGCCGAGCGGCTGCGGGATCAGCCGGTTCCTGGCCGGCATGAATTGCAGCGCGGTCGAAACCCGCTGCGGCGCCATCCATTTCTTCAGATGTTTGGCGGCGTGCTTGATTTCGCCGAGCACCAATAGCGTTTCGGCGATCGCGGTCTCGGTGGCACAGCGATGGCCGAAATCCGCCGAGATCGCCTGCTCGAAACGAGCTTCATTTTCCGAGATCGCCGCGCGCAACCGCGCCAGCCGGTCGAGCCGCTGTTGGAGGGCCGCCGGCGGCGCCGTCCGCGACAGCTCAAACATGGCATGGAAGGCGTCCTCCAGGGCGCTCTGCCCGGGACTTTTCAGGGGCTGGTCCATGGCGTTTCCCTTAGGAAGTTCCTTGGCCGGCAAGCTGGGCTTTTGCGTCGTTTCTGGCAAGAGTGTCGTCGCGGGCCGGTTTGGCGCGCAATAGCGGGTTTCGACCCTCATAAAACCCCGAAAAGATCGCTGGCGGGCCTTTCCAAAGCGGTCTTGCGTTGGTACATACCGCTCGCACCCAGGGGCATTGCCCGGGTTGCCTTCTCAGGAAGCCTCCGGACGGGATCGATCGGCGCCTTCGGCGTTGGCCAGAGTGTTTCGGTTTTTTGCGAAGGCGCGCAATGGTTTATCGCGGGGTGGAGCAGCCCGGTAGCTCGTCAGGCTCATAACCTGAAGGTCACAGGTTCAAATCCTGTCCCCGCAACCAGACTTTGATAGCAATATCAGTGAATTGGCCCGCCTTCGGCGGGCTTTTTCATGGACCCCGGCGGCTGTCCGGCTTTTTCTCCTCAGGCCGGGTTGAAAGGATGCTGGAAACAAAGACCGGTATGCGGCGGTGCGCATTTTTTCCTCGGGTAGACCCGTACTATGACTTGGTTCCACTCACCGTCGCAGCGTAACGCCGCCGGCCGGTGCGGCAGGGGAACGCCGCCAGGTTTTCGATTGGAGCAACTCCCAATGCCCTTCTGGACTTGCGAACAATGCGGTGCCCAGTTTCCGCGAAAGCGATGCGCCGCCGGCTTCGTGCCCGATCTGCGAAGACGAGCGGCAGTTCGTGAACTGGAAAGGCCAAACCTGGATCCCCCGCGAGGAATTGGCGAAAACGTCACAAGCTGGTCTGGCGCGATGACCTCGGCATTCTCGGAATTGGTGTCGAACCCGCTTTCGCCATCGGGCAACGCGCGCTGTTGGTGCGGGAAGCCGATGGGTGCGTGCTTTGGGACTGCGTTCCCTTGCTCACCGATGAGGTGGTCGAGCACATCAGGTCTCTCGGCGGGCTCAAGGCGATTGCTGTTTCACACCCGCATTATTACGGCGCGGTCGCCGATTGGAGCGAAGCGTTCGGCGGCGTGCCGATTTATCTGCATGGCGACGATCGCGCCTGGATCACCCGGCCGCACCCCGCGATCGAGTTGTGGTCCGGGGAAAGCCATCAGCTTTCCCGCGACATTCGTATCGTGCGTACCGGCGGACATTTTGCCGGCGGAACCGTCATGCACTGGCGCGCAGGCGCGGAAGGCCGGGGTGCGCTGCTGACCGGCGATGTCGCCATGGTTGCGATGGATCGCCGCTCCCTGAGCTTCATGTATAGCTATCCGAACTACATCCCCTTGAATGCGCAATCCGTTCGAAGGATCGCAAGCGCGGTTGAGCCGCTCACGTTTGACCGCATCTACGGGGCCTGGTGGGATCGCAACATCGGCACCAATGCAAAGGCGGCGTTCACCGCCTCGGTCCGGCGATACCTCGCGGCTATTTCGGATGACGCTACCCCGAGGGGAACAGCCTAGCTGCCCGCGTCGGGTTTCCCGCGACCTGTCCAGCAAATCTTGCCACCCAAGATCAGCATTGCTATATCAGGGCTTTCCCGCAATCTCCGTTTGCCGACCAAGCCGAGCCCAATCATGACCACCACCGATACACCTGCCGAATCCCAACCCTTCCAGGCCGAGGTCTCCGAGCTGCTGCACCTGATGGTGCACTCGGTGTATTCGGAAACCGACATCTTCCTGCGCGAACTGATCTCGAATGCGTCGGATGCCTGCGACAGACTGCGCTATGAGGCGATTGCCAGGCCCGAACTGATCGCGGACGGCGAGCCGCCGAAAATTTCGATCGTACCGAACAAGAAGGACGACACGCTTGTTGTTGCCGACAGCGGCATCGGCATGGACCGCCAGGAGCTGATCGACAATCTCGGCACCATTGCCCGCTCCGGCACCAGGTCGTTCCTGTCGCGCTTGACCGAGGCCAAGGACGGCGCCGGCCTGATCGGCCAGTTCGGCGTCGGGTTTTATTCCGCCTTCATGGTGGCCGAACGTATCGTCGTCTCTAGCCGCAGTGCGGGTGCGGACGAGGTCTGGACCTGGTCATCCTCGGGAAGCTCCGGATTCGACATCGCGCCGGCAGCTGAGGAAGCGGCAAAACGCATCGCGCGGGGAACGGAGATCGTGCTTCACCTCAAACCCGAGGCGAAAAAATACCTCGAGACTTACGAGATCGAGCGCATCGTCGGCGCCTATTCCGACAACATCCAGTTTCCGATTCTGCTGGTGCCGGAAGAGGGCGAGCCGAGGCAGATCAATTCGGCGAGCGCGCTGTGGCAGCGGTCGAAATCGGACTTGAAGCCGGAGGACTACACCCAGGCCTACAAGTCGATTGCCGGCGCCTTCGACGAGCCGGCGATGACGCTGCATTACCGCGCCGAAGGCCGGCAGTCCTACGCGGTTTTGTTGTTCGCGCCATCGACAAAACCGTTCGACCTGTTCGAGCCGGCGCGCAAGGGCAAGGTAAAGCTCTATGTGCGCCGGGTGTTCATCACCGACGATGCCGACCTGCTGCCGGCTTACTTGCGCTTCATCCGCGGCGTGGTCGACAGCGAGGACCTGCCGCTCAACATCTCCCGCGAAATGCTGCAGAACAATCCGCAGCTGGCGCAGATCCGCAAAGCCGTGACCGGCCGCGTCGTCGGCGAACTGGAGCAGCTCGCCGACAAGGAGCCGGAGAATTTCGCCAAAATCTGGGATGCCTTCGGCCCTGTCATCAAGGAAGGCATCTACGAGGATTTTGAGCGGCGCGAGAAATTGCTGGCGCTGTCGCGGTTCACCACGACCTCGGGCGAGAAGCGGTCGCTGAAGCAATATATCGCGGACCTAAAACCCAATCAGACCGAGGTGTATTTTCTGATCGGCGACAGCATCGAGCGGCTGAAGTCCAATCCGCGGCTGGAATCGGCGGCGGCCCGCGGCATCGAGGTTTTGCTGCTGACCGATCCGGTCGATGCGTTCTGGACCTCGGCGCGGCTCGATTTCGAAGGCAAGCCGCTGAAGTCGCTCAGCCAGGGCGACATCAATTTCGACTTGATCCCGCTGCTCGATGAGGCCGCCAAGGACACGCCTGAGCCCGCCGCCGACGGGGCCTCGACGATCGCGATCATCAAAGCGAACCTCGGCGATCGCGTGAGCGATGTGCGGGCATCGGCGCGCCTGACCACCAGCGCGTCCTGTCTGGTCGCCGGCAGCCATGGGCCCGACCGGGAGCTGGAGCGCCTGTTGTCGCAGCAAAATCGGGGGAGCAAGACCAAACCGATCCTGGAGATCAATCTGCGGCATCCGCTGGTTACCGCGATCGCCAGGGTTGAAAAGGAACCGGCAACCACAGAAGACCTGTCACTGCTATTGCTCGAGCAGGCGCAAATCCTCGACGGAGAATTGCCCGAGGACCCGGCGGCCTTCGCCGCGCGCCTCAATCGGCTGGTCTTGCAGGGGGTGGCGTAGGCTTTGTGTCGGAGGGCGCGCACGGTTCACGCCTTCTATCCCGACACTTCCGCCATCTTGCGCCAGCCTCAAGGCGGCGGAAAATCGTAGACGGAAAATCGGCGCTGCAAGCTCATCGAAAGGGTGAGCTTCGGCTTGCTCGCGAGCACGACCAATCCGTCATATTGCTCTATGCGTCGCAGGAGATAGTCGATCGCAAGATTCGCATAACGGTCATGTGAATCCTTCACCTCCGAACGCTTTCCGAACAGCGCGTCCGCCTCGTCAAACAACAATATAGCGTCCTTTGCCTCGGCTTCCGCGAACAGGCGCTCAAGATTCTTTTCGCTATCGCCGATGTACTTGCTCACCACCGCAGAGAGGTCGACGCGGTAGAGATCGCGTCGCAGTTCCCCAGCCATCGCCTGCGCGGCCGCTGTGGCATTCGTTCCGCTGAACAACAACGCTTTGCGTTCAGAGGTCGTGCCCACATTCGCTGTCGCGGCGATCGCGCGGACCTGCGCCAAGTCCTCCGCCGGCACCCTGACGCCCGGCCTCGAAGCGGCCTTGGCCGGCCTGGCGACTTTAGGCGGCTGTTTCATGCTGTGCCTCCGGTTTGGAGCGACCGGTCGTTTTCGACCCGCATGCTTTTAGCAACTTGTCAGGCCATCGCCTTGAACAATTCTCTGGACAGAGACCGGCGATATCGCCCGCATGGCGGGATATCTGCCGGGAGAGGGCGGCCGCAACATCACCGGCAGCGTATGGACCCCTCGATGCCGGAAACGCCGCCTGAATTGCCGTTATCCCGGCCGCAGGTTCCAAATTGCCGTCATCGACGAAACTATTCTTGATTATCCGCCGTCTGTTGCGCCCGGTAGAGTGCGGAGCAGCGGGGAACAATATGGGCGCTATCGGTCGCACCTGACTTGATTCGGATCAAATCATTCCGGTCAAGTCAGCTCTACGGCATGTCGGAAGGTGATTGGCTCTGTAGCGCCGATCAACTTGCCAAGCGAAGGAGCTGCCCATGATTCCTTCAAACGTCGGCTCGGTACCTGCCGAACTTCCGCAAAAAGAAGATGTGATTGCCGACCGCGGCGCCAATCGCCCGATGTCGCAACAACATGCTGATGATTCTCACGGCCACGAGATGCACCCGCAAAAACTGGTGCAGTTGGTCGGCTGTCATGATTCGAATGCGGTGAAGCGCGAAGGCGCGCGTCATCTGCATTAGGCCTCTCCAGCAAGCGTTCAGCCCAACTGACTGATTTTCCCCCGGAAACGATGCGTTCGACTTTCCCGGTCCTGCTCCCGGTCCGGTAATGGAATCCTCCGCACCGCCTCGATGAGCAGGCGAGGGCGAGGTGCGCGGGAACGTCAGCAGCCATACGCCCGCGATCTTGTTCCGTGATAATATCCAGTGCAGTATCACGCCATGTTTTCGATACGAGCAACTGTGTCGAGACATCAGCCTTCTTCTTGCCCTTGCGAGGAGATCTTGGATGGCCACGCGACGGGATTTTATGCTTGGGGCGGCCGCGGCGACGCTTCCTCGATTGATCAGTTCCGGCATTGGTGGACCGGCATCGGCCGCCGAAGCGACGAAAACAAGCGACGAAAATTGGGATCAGGGGCAAGTGAAGCATCTGATTCCGACCGTCAGCCATGACCGATTTCTGATCAAGGCCTCATTCGAATCCCCCTTGCTTGCCGCGCCCGAGCTTGAGGTCGGCGAAAATCGCGTGCGCGGCGAGATCAATGCTGCACGTGGCGATTTCTGGCAGTTCGACATATCGGGACTTAAGGCCTCCACACCCTACAAGCTTTCTCTGACCGCAACCGGCGGCCGCTCGCTTTGCGAGCCGTGGATGTTGTCCACATTTCCTGCGCCTGAGGCGATGCCGGACCGGCTGCGGCTGATGATCTACACCTGCGGCGGCGGGCACGATGCGCTCAACGAAGGCTTGCCTGACGGCAAGATCAATTGGCTTCCATCGGCGCTGCGCCGCCGTCTTCTGCAGCGCGGACTTTCATTCAAGCCGGATGCGTTGATCGCGAACGGCGATCAAGTCTATTGGGACCTGCGTGCACCGCTGGCGTCAAAAGGCAGCGGTGCCTCGCCACAGGGTCTGGCTTACGCCGGCACCTTCGACCGCGCGCAGCCGGTATTCGGCACGCCGAACGAAGCTGCATTCCGGCGCGCGACCGGTCCCCAGATCGTTCCGCAATACGGCGCGTTGTTGCGATCGACGCCGGCATTTTTCATGCAGGATGATCACGATTACTTCGACAATGATGAAGCAACTGACGAGATCATCACCTTTCCTCCAGATCATTTCATGCTGGAATTGGCCCGCGCCACCAGGCAGCTTTATTATCCTGAATATTTACCGGACCTTAATCGCCCGCCTGGACTTCCTGGCGCGTCGGCGCCTGATCGGCCGCCTGGCGTCGCGGAAGCGTTCGGCACGTTGCGGTACGGGCGGCTTGCGGAAATTTTGCTGTACGACATCCGACGTTCACAGACGCTGAACGGGCCGAGCGCCGTGTTCGTCGATGGGACGGTCGAGAGCTGGCTCAAATCGCGGATGGCTGACCGCGATGTCGTTCACGTCGTGAACATTCCGTCAAATCCGCCCGGATGGAGCGCGGGAAAATGGGGCGAATGGTATCCGGACATCCTGGGCAAGGACCTCAAGCTGACGACCGACATTGCAAAACCCTATTGGCAAAGCGGCTGGCTCAAGCAGCACGATCGGCTGATGGAAGCCATCGCGGCGATGCCGGGCCGGATCCCCCTGGTCATCAGCGGCGACCTTCACGCCATCGCCGAAGGTCACATGATCGGCAGCGGCGCGCTGGATTTCAGCAAGAACCCGATTGCCGTGATTTTGGCAGGGCCGCTGGGCACCGGCGACCGAGGCTGGCCGTCGGTATTCCGTGGCGTCGGCGCCTCGGTACCCGGCCATCTCCGGATGGAAGAGAATTTAAAGCCGATCGAGGAGAACGGTTTTATCATCGCCGACTTTACGTCTGATAACATCACCATCCGCTACTTCCGGTTCAGCTATCACAAGCAAGCTCCTGAAGCGATCGACACGCTTGAGCCATTTCGGGTGACCGAGCTAAAGCGGCCTTAGCCGGTCAGCGCCTAATGACGCGCGTATATCTCATAGAACGTGATCACGATTTCAAACGCGATCAGGAAGACCACGATGATCTCCAGTCTCAGCGAGCGTTTTGTGTCGATGATATCGGCCAGCGTGCTGGCTGTGTCGGCAATGACCGCCAACTTCCTGTTCAATGTCTCGGCGCGTTCGCTGAGCTCGTATTCGTCTTCCAGGCGGGCATAGAGCCTCTCAAGGTCGGGCCGGTCCCAGAGCACATCCGGCTTCTCCCCGACCGCTACCCGGCCCGACAGGCGATGCTGAACGAGCAATGCGTTGCCCATCAGCTTGAGAAGATCGGTTCTGTTCCTCGAGGTCTTCCCGAAGTTTGCGAGTTCGCGGGCGAAGGGCTCGATGGTATCGAATACGTTTGTGACCTCCCTTTCGTCACGGCCGAGCACGACGCTTTTGGCTAACGCGTCGGATACGACCAGAAGCCTCTCCAGAGAGAATTCTCTCACCAGAATAGGTCCGCCGACCGGGATCGGTTCTTCAGCTTCCTTTGCAACTTGTATTTTCGCCCACTCTTCTTCGGGAGGAGTTATCTTGCCAAAGCTGCGAACCCGCAGTCTCTCGAGAAAATCCGCCTCCTCCTCAGTCGACAGGCCGATGAACACCACAACGCCGTAGCGGAACACGACCGCCACTCCACTCGACCCAACCCGCACGGCGAAGGGGGAGTTCGACAAAACCTGACCTTCCAGGCCAGCCGTATTGATGCGATCGCCGATCAGAACGGCGTGCGCGGTGATTTGCTGGGCGGTTGGATTTGAATTCGCCATCCCTTACAATATCAAACTACAAAGGATTTTTCGATGACGCGGATGGCAGGCTTCGGGGGAACTGCCGGCTTTTACGCGGCCCTTGCGAGCGCGAGGACGATCATGCCATTGGCGGGGAGCGCAACCTCGGCTCTCGCCGGGAAACCATCAAGCGGCTCGCTCCGGGATCGCACGTGCCCACCATTGCCGACCGGTGCAGGATTTGGAAAATTGTCATAGACATCGCTGTTGAGCAGTTCGAGCCAGTCCCCGGCAAACGGCAATCCGATTAGGTAACCTTGCTTCGGTTGCTCGGCCATGTTGGCTACGACGACCACGTCCAGCGGCTGGCCTTCGATCCATCTGTGCAAAACGATCACCCGGTCGAAATTCTCGGCGCGCGATACACGAGCGCCGCCTCCGCGCAACGCCGGTTGCGAACGTCGAAGCTGGATCAGGTCGGCCGCGAACCGCATGAAATCGCGCATCGCTGGATCGGTTCCGTCAAGACCTTCCCACCATATCAGGTCACCGACCTGGCGGTTGTCGCTCCAGTTTTTATCCTCCAGGAATTCCTGGCCCATGAACAATGCGGGAATTCCGGGCGCGGTCAACAACAGTCCGGTTACGGTCCGGCTTCGACTGCGCGCATACCATGATCTTCGGTTCGACGAGTCCGCCAGCATCGCGACCCGCGCGGCGTCCGAATGCGGCGCATAGGTCGTGTCCTGATTTTCAAGGCATTGCACGAGGCGCCAGCCTTCGGGAATGGCGGCCGGTACGATCAGGGCGTTGGCCACCGCGGAAAAGTCCAGCGCCGCCGATGCGCCCGCGGACGCCTGTTTGAGCAGATCGCGCAGCGCGTCACGCAGGCCATCGCCGAGTTCTGCGTCGAA
Organism: uncultured Alphaproteobacteria bacterium; assembly: GCA_963761395.1. GTDB lineage: Bacteria > Pseudomonadota > Alphaproteobacteria > Rhizobiales > Xanthobacteraceae > Bradyrhizobium. The sequence continues at coordinate 13,471 of CAVXHU010000034.1, read as the reverse complement.
GCCGAGCCCGCGAGGAGGAGGATGCAAGGCACTCGCGCGGTCCTCATTCCAGTACTCGGCGATCTGGATCGCCGCAGGGTTCGTTGCACGCACAGTGTCCGTCAGGTGCTGACAGAACAGGCGTCCGCCATTGTTCTCGATCACCCGCACCTCGTCGTAGCGGATTCCATCTATCCGAAATTCAGTCAGGAAGAAGCGCGCGTTGTCGATCAGGAACTGGGATACCCAATCGTTCCAGTAAGCGAAGATTTGACCGCCTGCCCATCCCTGGTCGGTGAAATAAAGACTGTTGTTCAAATTGTCCGTCGGCCGCCGGTCGTAAAACCAGATGCTGCGATCGTCGAAGCCGCCGCCGGCGTGATTGTAGACCAGATCGAAAATCACGGCGATCCCGTGCAAATGGCAAAGGTCGACGAGACACTTCAACTGATTGACGCCTTGAGAAAATTCAGGGACGGTCAGAGGTTGTTTGCCGAAACGCTCGAGCATGTGGTTGACGCTCGAGAGCCGCCAGCCGAGTTGATCTGCGGGGACAAAATATGCGCCTTCCGGGGAAAAATAGTCGACTCCATTGTAGCCCATGCTGAAGGCTGTTTCGAATTCCTGAACGGGAAGCAATTGAATGGCGTTCACGCCGAGCGCTCGCAGGTGCTCCAGTTTTTCGGCGACGTCGAGGAACGTACCTCCACGCTCCGCGCGGACGTCGCGGCCGGTTTCGTCCTGCGCCCACCAGGTGCCGACGTGAAGCTGATAGATGATGAGATCGTTGAATTTTGGCGACTGCCACGCCTGGTCGTGCCAAGGATAGTCGTGCGGACCGCGGACAACGCAGTAGCTGTCTGGAAAGGCAGGTGATATCGTCAGTTCGCGCGCGTAAGGATCCCGCTTCCATCCGGAACTGCCGGCACCCTCGACGAAAAACATATAGCTGTCGCCACTGCCCGCTCCCGCCAAAAAGCCGCCCCAGCTGCCGTCGCCGAGGCGTACCAACCGGTCTTCGGGAGCCGGGCGCCAGGACGGGTTGCCAACAGCGGAAAGTGCGCTGCGGGTGACCACGGAGACATTGCGTGCGTTGGGCGCCCAGGTGCGGAAAGCCGTTCCACCGGGCCACGCGGTAGCCCCCATGGCAGTGCTCGTGTCCACTCTGCTCAAGTCTACGGGCATGCGGGCGTCCGGATCGTTACGCAGAAGTTGCTGCTTCTCGGATCGGCCTTCCAAATAAGGTATTAGGATGCAACGGTCGGGCGCCCGAGTCCAATCCGGGCGGCATCGTCACGAACCCGAATGCCCTATCGGCCCGTATCTGCATCCGACGACTTCAAAACCCGGAGGGTCCCGCACCCATGACCACGCCAGGCGGCAGCGATACCTTCTACGGCAGCATTCCGGTCTTTCGCGGCTTTTCCAGCCTGATGGACCCGGCGCTGTATTCGCCGTTGCCGGATGACTGGTCGATCGGCGTCGCCGATATCGTGGAATCGACCCGGGCGATCGCGGAAGCGCGCTACAAGGCGGTCAACATGGCCGGCGCCGCTGTGATCGCGGCGGTCACCAATGCGCTGGACGGACGCGAGTTTCCGTTCGTGTTCGGCGGCGACGGCGCCAGCTTTGCGGTGTCGCCCGACGATCTCGCGCGCGCCCGCGATGCGCTGGCGGCGACCGCAACTTGGGTCAGGGACGATCTCAACCTGGTGATGCGGGTGGCGCTGGTGCCGGTCGCGGCCGTTCGGGCGCAGGGCCTCGATGTCCGCGTTGCCCGGTTCGGGCCGTCGCCGAATTCTGTCCTATGCGATGTTTTCCGGCGGCGGGCTGGGCTGGGCGGAAGCGGCGATGAAGCGCGGCGAATTCGCGGTGCCGGTGGCGCCATCCGGCACCCAGCCCGATCTCACCGGGCTTTCGTGCCGGTTCGAGGAAATTCCCTCGGTGCGCGGCCTGATCCTCTCGGTGCTGGTGGTGCCCGCGCGCGGCGCCGATCCGCTGGCCTTTCGTAAGCTCATCGAAGACATCATCGCACTGGTCGAGCGCAGCCCGGATGCGGGACGGCCGGTGCCGCCGGGCGGCCCGCCGCTCACATGGCCGCCGGCCGGCGTCGAATTCGAGGCCCGCGCCGCGCGCGGGGGATCGCTGTTGAAGCGGCGCGCTTTCGTGCTGGCCAACACGCTGTTTGTCTATGTCATCATGCGCTTCGGCATCAGCGTCGGCGGCTTCGTGCCGAAGACCTATGTGCAGCAGGTGGTGGAGAATTCCGACTTCCGCAAATACGACGATGGATTGCGCATGATCCTCGATTGCACGCCTGAACTGGAGCGCGCGCTGACGCAGCGCCTCGCCCAGGCTGCTTCCGCCGGAATCGCACGATATGGCCTGCATCGGCAGGATGCCGCAATGATGACCTGCTTTACGCCTTCGGCGCTTCGCAGCGATCACGTGCATTTCATCGACGGCGCGCGTGGCGGCTATGCCTCGGCGGCGACGGCGCTGAAGGCGACGCCGGCTTGAAGTTGAAGCGATGGCCGCAGGATCGAGTTTCAGCGTGCGGATCGCGTCCAATACATTATGAGCAACATATTACGGACCGGGCCGGGCTACAGCCACCCCCGGGCGTGCGCATGGTCACCAGGGCAGGCCGCATAGGTCGATGGTACCCTGCCGCGGCGCGCGCCTGATATCGTAGACATAGGGCGCGATGGCGTCGAAACGAACCCGCCCCCCGGGCTGATCGGCATGGATCTCGCCGTCGAACGGCTTCCAGCCGCGACCCATGTAAAACGGCGCGTTGTGCGGTTCGCAAAACAGCAGCGCGAAATCGGTAGCGCCTTCATCCTTCAAGGTTTGAATCGCGGCATTGAGCGCAATGCTGGCGTATCCGCGGCGCCTGCTGTCCTCTCGGGTCAGAACGCCGCCGATGCCGCCGGCCCGGAGCTTGCGCCCATTCCATTTGACCTCGCGGCGATAGATGCCGACATGGCAGACGACACCGTCGGATTCATCGCGAACCAGCGCCCGCAGCTCGGCATGGGCAAAGACGATGCCGGCCCAGGGCAGCTTTGCGACGACATGGGGCGGCCAGACCGCGTTGAACAGCGGTTCTGCCAATGGCCACGAGGCGTCCCCGTTCAAAACGTCGATTTCGATGCTCATTGCACACTTGACCTCCCGCGCGCGTGACAACCTGTGCACCCTCGGATGCCGGGCGTTGCCAAATTGGGTGTTTCAGACCGATGGAACCTTCTATAAGGGTTCCCGTTAAGCCACGTCTCCCATCATTTTCGGACATCACCCCATGACCTTTACGCTTCCCCCCCTTCCTTATGCCTATGACGCGCTTGCGCCCCATATGTCGAAGGAAACGCTGGAATATCATCACGACAAGCATCATCAGGCCTACGTGACCAACGGCAATAATCTGCTCAAAGGCACCGAATTCGAGGGCAAATCTCTCGAGGAGATCGTCAAAGGCTCGTTCGGCAAGAATGCCCCGCTCTTCAACAACGCCGGCCAGCACTACAATCATCTGCATTTCTGGAACTGGATGAAGCCCAATGGCGGCGGCAGCAAATTGCCCGGCCGGCTGGAGAAGAAGATCACCGAGGACCTTGGCGGGCTCGAGAAATTCAAGACCGATTTCGCCGCCGCCGGCGTCGGTCAGTTCGGTTCGGGCTGGGCCTGGCTATCGGTGAAGAACGGCAAGCTCGAAATCTCCAAGACGCCCAATGGCGAAAACCCGCTGGTGCATGGCGCCACCCCGATCCTCGGCGTCGACGTCTGGGAGCACTCCTACTACATCGATTATCGCAATCGCCGTCCGGATTACCTGAAGGCGTGGATCGATCATCTGGTGAACTGGGAGTATGTCGACCAGTTGTTCTCGAAAGCCTGAACCTGATTGGGCAACGAATTAGCCGAGGGGCGGTAGCATCGAGCTGCCGCCCTTTCGTTTGCCGGGCGGTTTCCCGATCCTTGCGGGGATCGCGGGCTTGCGGCAAAAGCTGCGATTAGCAGGTGGGGAAAAAGCTCAGATGAATTATGTCCTGGTTTTTATCGGCGGCGGTCTTGGGGCGACGCTGCGTCACTTCGTCAACGTCGTCAGCACGCGCTCCCTCGGAACAGCGTTTCCCTATCACACGTTTTTCATCAACATCACCGGGTCGATCGTCATGGGCCTGATCGCGGGCTATCTCGCATTCAAGGGCGATGCGTCGCAGCCCTGGCGCCTGTTCCTGATGACCGGCATTCTCGGCGGCTACACGACATTTTCGGCGTTCTCGCTCGATGCCGTGCTGCTCTACGAGCGCGGCGCGATCTGGCTTGCACTGTTCTACGTGCTGGGGTCGGTGGTATTTTCGATTTTCGGCCTGTTTGCCGGGCTCGCGCTGGTGCGCCATCTGGCGTGAACCGTTCTGAGCGTGGCAATCCCGCATGGGCCTCCATGAGGCGCGCATGGGTCTTGTCACGCTTCCGTTTGCATCGCTGTTGCGGCGAGACTAAGCAAGTTTAGCCTCATCACGCGCCAGACCGATTCCCTTGTCAGAACTCCCCGAGAAAGATCCGGCGCCCGCCGACGACGCCGCGGACGCCGAGCCGCGTCCCGGCCGCATCCGCAAGCCGATCGGCTGGTCGATGATCGTGATCGGCGTGCTGGTCGCGGTCAGCGCGTCGCTGGTCTATCGGCGCGACGGCATCGACGGTGTAGTGGAAATTCTAACCCGCGATCTCGCGTTGTTCGGCGGCATACTGCCGCGCGTGCTGGCGGGCTGCCTGCTCGGCGCGTTCATCGCGGAGATATTGCCCCATGAGAAGGTGGCGCGATCGCTCGGGCCGGAGTCCGGGCTGAAGGGACTGCTGATCGGAACGGCGTTCGGCGCGATCCTGCCGGGCGGGCCGTTTACCGCCTATCCGGTGGCGAGCGCGCTGCTCACGGTCGGCGCCGATTTCGGCGCGACCATCGCCATGGTCGTCAGCTGGACGCTGATCGGGTACGGCCGCGCGGTCGCCTGGGAATTGCCGATCATGGGGACCGACTTCACGCTGTGGCGCATCGTGATCTCGCTGCCGCTGCCGGTTCTGGCGGGCGCGCTCGGGCGTTTGGTGTATGTCCGGATGTATCCGAAGAGCGCGCCGCCATGAGCGCCGCCCTTCTCATCGACATCCTGCTGTGGGGTTCGGTTGCCGCGGTTGGATATATCGCGCTCCGGCGCGGCCGCGTGGTGCTGACGACGTCGCGTCCGCGAAGGCACCATGGACTTCATCAATATCGTGCCGCGCATCGCGCTCGGCGTGATCGGCTCGGGCTACATCGCCGCCGTGATCCCCGCGGAAATCATCACCGGCTGGCTTGGCCCCAATAGCGGCTGGCTTGGCGTCCTCACCGCCGTGATCGCGGGCGCAGCAACCCCGGGAGGACCGGTGGTCGGCTTTTCGATCGGCGCGGTGGCGTTGAAGGCCGGCGGCGGGGCGCCTCAGGTGATCGCCTATGTGATCGCCTGGGCGCTGTTTGCCTTTCAGCGGCTGCTTTTATGGGAAATCCCGTTCATGCCGGCGCGGTTCGTCTGGTTCCGCGCCGCCGTGTCGCTGCCGTTCCCGTTTCTGGCCGCCGCCATCGCCATGGCGATCGGAAGGCCGTGAGACCTTATCCCGGCGGCAAGTCGGTGGACATGATTAATGTTATAATATAACATTCTGCCATGGTTCCCTCCAGTTCCCACAGCCACCAGCACGACCATGGGCACGCCCACGTTCACGCTCACAGCCATGGGCCGGCATCGCCGCATCCGGCGCAGGCAGCACCGTGGTCGATCCTGCGCATGACGGTTGTGTCCCGCATCGGTGCGGCGCTCGCGGTCAGCGCCATCATGTGGGCCGTGGTGTGGCTGGCGATGAGGTGAGCATGGCCGCGCAATTGCAATTCCGCGATGTCACGCTCGGCTACGACCGGCATCCGGCGGTGCACCACCTCGACGGCGAGGTCGCCTCCGGCGCGCTGCTCGCGATCGTCGGCCCGAACGGCGCCGGCAAATCAACGCTGTTTCGCGGCATCGTCGGCATCCTCAGGCCGCTGGCCGGCTCGATCGCCACCGGCGAGCTCGATGTCCACGATATCGCCTATCTGCCGCAGACGGTGGATATCGACCGCAGTTTTCCGATCTCGGTATTCGATTTCGTCGGCACCGGGCTTTGGCGCAGCATCGGGTTTTTCGGCGGCATGGGCAAAGCGGCGCGGGACAAGATTGCGCACGCGCTCGCTTCCGTCGGTCTCAATGGCTTTGAGAACCGTCCCATCGGGACGCTGTCCGGCGGGCAGATGCAGCGCATGCTGTTTGCGCGGGTGCTGTTGCAGGACGCGCGCCTGATCGTGCTGGACGAGCCATTCAACGCCATCGACGCCAGGACCTCGGCCGATCTGCTGGCGCTGGTGCGGCGCTGGCATGCCGAGAAGCGCACGGTGCTGGCGGCGCTGCACGACATGGAACTGGTGCGCGCCACTTTCCCCGAAACCTTGCTGCTGGCGCGCGGCCCCGTGGCCTGGGGCGCCACCGCAGAGGTGCTGACCGCCGAGAACCTTCTGGAGGCGCGGCGGATGTGCGAAGCCTTCGACGACAGCGCCGCCGCCTGCGCCGCGGACGATGTACCCTCGCGGGCCGCCTGAACCCCATGGTCTATAGTGTGATGATCTATGATGCGCTGATCGCGCCCTTCACCGAATTCGAATTCATGCGCCGCGCGCTGGCGGCGGTGATCGCGCTGGCGCTGGGCGGCGCGCCGATCGGTGTGTTTCTGATGCTGCGGCGTATGAGCCTGGTCGGCGATGCGATGGCGCATGCGATCCTGCCGGGGGCCGCGATCGGCTTCCTGCTGTCGGGCCTCAATCTGTTTGCGATGACGACGGGCGGACTGATCGCAGGCTTTACGGTTGCGATCCTCGCGGGCGTGGTCGCGCGCACCACCGAACTGAAGGAAGACGCCTCGCTAGCCACGTTCTATCTGGCGTCCCTGGCGCTTGGCGTGACGATTGTTTCGATCAAGGGCACCAATATCGATCTCTTGCACGTGCTGTTCGGCAACATCCTGGCGATGGACGACCAGACCCTGCTGGTGATCGCCTTCAACGCCACGATTACATTGATCGTGCTGGCGGTGATCTACCGCCCGCTGGTGATCGAAAGCGTCGATCCGGTGTTCCTGCGCACCGTGAGCCGCGCCGGCGCGCCGGCGCATCTGGCGTTTCTGGCGCTGGTCGTCATCAACCTGGTCAACGGCTTTCAGGCGCTCGGCACCCTGCTGGCGGTGGGGTTGATGATCCTGCCCGCGGGCATCGCGCGGTTCTGGTCGCGCGATATTACCGGCATGATCTGCATCGCGGTGATCAGCGCAATTGTTTCGGGCTATGCCGGACTGGTGCTGTCGTTTCAGACCAAGGTGCCGTCGGGCCCTGCGATCATTCTGGTGGCGGCGGTGCTGTACGTGGGCTCCGTGATGTTCGGCAGCGTCAGCGGCCTGTTCAGGCAGATGTTTCCCGGCCGCCACCTCGAAGCGTAACGGGGGAACGCGGTGCGACGTTTTCAGCTTTGGCTCATTTTTCTGCTGCTCGCGACATCGGCGGCTCCCGTGCGCGCGCAGGATCGCTTGAACGTCGTCGCCAGCTTTTCAATCCTCGGCGATTTCGTCCGAAATGTCGGGGGCGAGCGCGTCGGCGTGACGACACTGGTTGGTCCCGATGGCGACGTGCACGTCTATACGCCGGCGCCCGCGGACGCCAAGAAGATCGCGGATGCGAAACTCGTTGTCATCAACGGCCTCGGTCTCGAAGGCTGGCTGCCGCGGCTGGTGCAGTCCTCCGGCGGCAAAGCCGCCATGGTCACCGCATCCCAAGGCATCACGCCGCTCAAGATTGGCTCCGACGCCGATCCGCATGCCTGGCAATCGGTTGCCAATGCCAGGATCTATGTGGCCAATATCCGCGACGCGCTTGTTGCCGCCGACCCCGCCGGCGCCGAGGCCTATCGGGCCAATGCGGAACGCTATCTGGCAAAGCTCGATGCGCTCGACCGCGAGGTGCGCGAGGCCGTCGCGCACATTCCGCAAGCGCGCCGCAAGGTCATCTCGACGCATGATGCCTTCGGCTATTTTGCTCCGCCTATGGCATCGAATTCATCGCCCCGCAGGGCGTCTCCACCGAGTTCAGAGGTCAGCGCGCGCGATATCGCCCGTATCATCACCGAGGTGAGAGCCGCAAAAATTCCTGCGGTTTTCCTTGAAAATATCAGCGATGACAGGCTGATGCGCCGGATCTCAACCGAGACCGGCGCGAGGGTCGGCGGAACGCTGTTTTCCGACAGCCTGACGGGTGAAAAGGGCGATGCCCCCACTTACATTGATATGGTCAGGCACAATATAAAGGCCCTGACGAGCGCGCTGACGAATTAGGGCAGGGGCCCTCCCTGCTGCCGGCGCGCCGACCCAATACCGTTTTTCGGAGTACTTATGCCAGAATTGACGTCCCAAAAAATTCCCGTGACCGTGCTGACGGGCTATCTCGGCGCCGGCAAGACCACCCTTCTCAACCGCATACTGTCGGAAAACCACGGCAAGAAATACGCCGTCATCGTCAACGAATTCGGCGAGATCGGCATCGACAACGATCTGATCATCGGTGCCGACGAAGAAATATTTGAAATGAACAACGGCTGCATTTGCTGCACCGTGCGCGGCGATCTCGTGCGCATCCTCGACGGCCTGATGAAGCGCAAGGGCAAGTTCGACGCCATTATCGTCGAGACCACCGGCCTTGCCGATCCGGCGCCGGTGGCGCAGACCTTCTTCGTCGACGAAGACGTGCAGAGGAATGCGCGGCTTGACGCGGTGGTGACGGTAGCCGATGCGAAATGGCTGAGCGACCGGCTCAAGGACGCGCCGGAAGCCAAGAACCAGATCGCGTTCGCCGACGTCATCGTGCTCAACAAGACCGACCTCGTCACCAAGGCTGAATTGGCCGAGGTGGAGGCGCGGATCCGCGGCATCAATCCCTATGCCAAACTGCACCGTACCGAGCGCTGCCAGGTCGCGCTGTCCGACGTGCTGGAGCGCGGCGCGTTCGATCTCGATCGCATCCTCGAGATCGAACCGGAATTTCTCGAAGCCGGCGACGGCCACGATCACCACCACGACCATGATCACGATCATCACCACGATCACGGCCACAGCCATGGTGGCCTGAAGCATTATCATGACGAGGAGATGCAATCGCTGTCGCTGCGATCGGATAAGCCGCTCGATGCCACCAAGTTCATGCCGTGGCTGCAAAATCTGGTCGCCAGCGAGGGCCAGAAGATTTTGCGCTCGAAGGGAATTCTCGCCTTCAGCGACGACGACGACCGCTACGTCTTCCAGGGCGTGCACATGATGCTGGAGGGCGATCACCAGCGGGCCTGGAAGAACGGCGAACCGCGCGAGAGCCGTCTGGTCTTCATCGGCCGCGAATTGCCCGAGCAGACCATCCGCGACGGTTTTGAGCGCTGTATCACCACGTGATGAAAGAGTTCGAGCCGGGCGATAATGCGGCCTCCATCGTTTCGGTCACCGACCGGGTGCGCCCGCTGGCGATCGGCATGCCGGTCACAGCGGTGCACTTTCTCGGCGATAGCGCGGCCTTCGTCGGCGCCGAGGAAAACGTTTTCCTGGTGAGCGGGCAGGGCGAGATCTCGCCGGTCGCCGTCCACGCTGGCGGCATTCTCTGCGCGGCATCAGATGGGTCGCGCATCGTCATGGGCGGCGATGACGGCAAGCTGGTTGCGCTCAGCGCAAAAGGCGAGGTGACACTGCTCGCGACCGACCCAAAACGGCGCTGGATCGACAATACAGCGCTTCATCCCGATGGCGCCGTGGCGTGGTCGGCCGGCAAGACCGCCTTTGTCCGCAGCGGCAAGGGTGAGGAGAAATCCTTCGACGTGCCCTCGACGGTCGGCGGGCTGGCGTTTGCGCCAAAAGGCCTGCGGCTCGCGGTCGCGCATTATAACGGCGTGACCTTGTGGTTTCCCAACATGGCGGCGAAGCCCGAATTTCTGGAATGGGCGGGCTCGCATCTCGGCGTCATCTTCAGCCCGGACAACAAGTTTCTGGTCACCGCGATGCATGAGCCGGCGCTGCATGGCTGGCGGCTGGCCGATAACAGGCACATGCGCATGAGCGGTTATCCCGGACGCGTCAGGTCGATGTCGTGGAGCGCGGGCGGCAAGGCGCTGGCGACGTCGGGCGCCGATGCGGTCATCATGTGGCCGTTCGCCAGCAAGGACGGCCCGATGGGCAAGGAGCCCGCGATGCTGGCGCCACTGCAGGCGCGCGTCTCCATGGTCGCCTGCCATCCGAAGCAGGATATCCTGGCCGCCGGCTACAGCGACGGCACCATTCTGATGGTGCGGCTGAGCGACGGCGCCGAAATTCTGGTGCGCCGGAATGGCACCGCGCCGGTCTCGGCGCTGGCGTGGAACGCAAAAGGCACGCTGCTGGCGTTCGGCGCCGAGGACGGCGACGCCGGGTTGCTGGAACTCTAAATCGATACTTGCGTTATCTTGGCTCTCTTGATCATACCCATATTGGGGTGTATAATACCCAATATGGGTATGATTCCTTCAGAAGCGATCAGCATATCGAACGCGCTGTTTTCCAAGGTGCAGCAACGTGTGCTGGCCCTCATTTTTGGCCACCCTGAGCGTAGCTTCTATACCTCCGAGATCATGAGGAACGTTCAATCGGGAACAGGCGCGGTCGAACGAGAGCTGTCTCGTTTGCAGCGCAGTGGACTCGTTTCGGTTGAGCGCATCGGCAATCAGAAACATTATCGAGCCAATCATCAGTCTCCGATTTTCGCGGAATTGCAGAGCCTTGTAATCAAGACCGTGGCCTTGACCGAGCCTCTCAGGAAATCTCTTGAGCCTTTTTCGGATAAGATCACCGCTGCATTCGTCTACGGCTCGGTGGCAAAAGGCGGGGATACGGCACACAGCGACATCGATCTCATGGTGATCGGCGATGAATTGAGCTACTCCGAACTCTACGCCGCGTTACAAAACGTCGAGGATGCATTGCGTCGCAAGGTAAGTCCGACGTTTCTTTCTCGGAAAGACTGGCGGCGCAAGGCATCCGAGAAAGGCTCGTTCATCAGCAAAGTAAATGTATTGCCGAAGATTTTTGTTTTGGGCTCAGAGAAAGACCTCATCTATGAGCAAAGAGGAACTCGACAATCTCGTAAAGATCAACCGCCTCAAAGCCGAGCCGGGGACACGAAGTGAGTTCGCCGGCATGGTGAACTCGGCCCGCAGACGTCTGATTGACGCTCAGAACAAAAGTCTTGATCCTGATAGCCAGTTCGATCTGGCGTATGGCGCCGCACATCGGCTGGCGCTCGCTGCACTACGCCACAAAGGATACCGGTCGGAAAATCGAATTACGGTTTTCCAGACCCTCGTTCATACCTTGGGTTCGGATAAGTCCGACATACAAATCTTCCTCAAGGCCCATAACGAACGGAACCTGGCGGAATACCAAGGCCGTATGGAAATTGACGAGAGTCTTTTGGCCGATCTAATCCGCTGCACAAAAAAATTGGCGACGGCGGTAGCAAAGCTTGGGCCTCCGGCGGCCGAATGAGGCAGCATCCCGGCGAGGATCTATCGCCAAAATCACCGCACGCAAAGCGGCGCGGGCGCCAGCCCCAGGGAACAATGCGTTCGGCCGGGCGTTGAAATCGCGAAGAATTTTCGCGGTGAACAATGATGTCTTCGGACGACAGGAAACGCGCGTACAGGATGGATATGCTGCTCGCCTCCGCCATGGTAGCGGCGGGGCTTGCTATAGCCGGCCTTTCGATGGCCGAGATCAAAGCCCGTAATCAGCAGATGGCGCAGGCGACGCAGCCGCTGCAATCGTCCCCCGCTCCGACGTCTCAGGACAAAGCGCCCGCCGAGTCAAAGCCCGGCGGCGAGCGCCCGACCACGCCGGCGCCCGAGCCCGCCCGCCCCGATACCCAAGCGCAGAAGGCAGGCGCAACGCCGGCGCTGCCGCCGGCTCCGGCCGAGAAGACCGCGCCGCCGATCAAGGAAAGATAGTTTTTCCGAGCCCGTCATTCCGGGGCGCGCGTGCGCGAGCATCGAACCCGGAATCTCCTTCGATGATAATTCTCGAGACTGTCGCCTCAGGTCGGCAGTGCCGCCGCACGCATCCCGGAATGACGGTTTGAGTTGCCGGCCGCTTGAACGTCGCCTCACCGCACCAGCACGTTCCTGAACTGCCAGGGATCTGACGTGTCGATATCCTCCGGGAACAGTCCGGGCCGGTCGCTGAGCGGGGTCCAGTCGGTGTAGATGCCTTTCACCGGGCCGAGATACGGCAGCTGGATTTCGAGGCAGCGGCGGAAATCCATCTCATCGGCCTCGACGATCCCCGCGGTGGGATTTTCCAGTGCCCACACCATGCCGGCGAGCACGGCCGAGGTGACCTGCATGCCGGTGGCGTTCTGGTAGGGCGCGACTTCGCGCGTTTCCTCGATCGAGAGCTGCGATCCGTACCAGTAGGCGTTCTTGCCGTGGCCATAGAGCAGCACGCCGAGTTCGTCGATCCCGTCCTCGATCTCGTTCTCATCCAGGATGTGCCACTTCGGCTGCATTTTGCCGGTGGCGCCGAACATTTCGTGCAACGACAGCACCGCGTCGTTGGCGGGGTGATAGGCGTAATGGCAGGTCGGGCGATAAATCACCTTCTGGCCGTCGCGCACCGTGAAATAGTCGGCGATCGAGATCGATTCATTGTGGGTGACGAGAAAGCCGTATTGCGCGCCGGGCGTCGGGCACCATGAGCGCACCCGGGTGTTGGCGCCGGGCTGCAGCAGATAGATCGCGGCGCCGCAGCCGTAGTCGTGGGTGCGGCCATTGTCCGGCATCCACTTTTCGTGGGTGCCCCAGCCGAGTTCGGCCGGCTGCATGCCCTCGGAGACGAAGCCTTCCACCGACCAGGTGTTGACGAACACGTTCATCGGCTTCGGCTTCTTCGAACGCTGGGTGTCGCGCTCGGCGATATGGATGCCCTTGACGCCGAGCTTGTGGGCGAGCTGGCCCCAGCCTTCGCGGCTCTTGGGCGCGTTGAACGGCGTGTTGGTGTCGCGGGCGATGTCGAGCAGCGCCTGCTTGACGAACCAGGACACCATGCCGGGATTGGCGCCGCAGGTGGAGACCGCGGTCGGGCCGCCCGGGCTCTTGTGCTTTGCCGCCAGTAGCGTCTCGCGCAACGCGTAATTCGAGCGCTTTTCGGGACCGATGTTCCTGTCGAAATAGAAGCCGAGCCATGGCTCCACCACGGTGTCGATGTAGAGCGCACCGATCTCACGGCACATGGTCATGATATCGACCGAGGAGGTGTCGACCGAAAGATTGACGCAAAAACCCTGGCCGCCGCCGGCGGTCAATAGCGGCACCAGCACCTC
>CAVXHU010000033.1:0-53963 GCA_963761395.1 uncultured Alphaproteobacteria bacterium | reverse complement strand
GGTGGATGTTCCTGTGAGAGGCCGGACGATCTAGGGCGCGGACTTATTAGCACGCAACCGTCAAAACCGAACAACCGGTATTTCCGAGATTACCCCCTAAGCGGACATTGCCGCGCATTCCAAAATCGATGCGAATGACCCACCCTAATGCCTCGATGTAATTTCACTTAAACCCACTCAACACATCTATCGCTTCGATGATTCGAATTTGTGGATTTGCTTTGCAATATACGATCACTTCATGCTCAAGCTCTTTCAGGCACGCCCGGCGCACCGGACGCCAAAGTGCCACGCCCAACACCCGCTTTGCCGCGACCTAAATTGCTGAACTTGACGCACGCGACTTGAGAACCGTTCAGACTGTGCTATGCTTTTGCCTGACGCATCGCCACCTTGGAATTCCGTGTTCACGATCCAGGGGAGCACTATGGTCGCGAAAGAAATCCGGCTCAGCGCCAACGGTATCGGTAAGATGGCCCCCGGTGCTGATAGTGCCGGGGAGAGAATACCCGGCTCATCGCGCTCTGATCCCGGCGTGCGCCGCCGCGAATTACTCATAACCACCGCCATGACTTTGGTGTTCTCGGCGACCTCCGCCCGGGCGCTAGTCGTCAAGGGCAGTTTGCCGTGGGCACCAAATGCCGGCACTCCACCAACAGCGGTGCACCCTGGACCATGGGTGTATTTCACTCCGGAGGAAGGCGCTGCGATCGAAGCGCTCGTCGACCGGCTGATCCCGCCGGACCCGCAGACGCCGGGGGGCAAGGATGCCGGCTGCGCGGTCTTCATTGACCGACAACTTGCGGGATCCTATGGCAGCGCTGAGGGGCTCTACATGCACGGGCCCTTTGCCGACGGAACGCCGCAGCAGGGCGATCAGTCTCCATTGACCCCCGCAGCGCGGTATCGCCAGGCGTTGGCCGCATTGGACAAATATTGTCGCGCCACCTACTCGGCAAAATCTTTCGTCCAGCTTTCCGACGACGAGAAGGACAAGGTCATCTTCGGGCTGGAGAAAGGCCAGGTGCAGCTGGAAGGAACGAGCGGTCGGACGTTCTTCGAGTATCTGCTGCAGAACACGCGGGAGGGGTTCTTCGCAGACCCCGTTTACGGCGGCAACCGCGACATGGTCGGCTGGAAGATGATCGGATTTCCCGGCGCGCGCTATGATTACCGCGACTGGGTGGAGCGGCACAACGAGCGGTATCCGCTGCCACCCGTCGGCATTGCGGGCCGACCCGAATAGGCGCCAAAGGCGCAATAAGTCTCGTCCGGAGTATCGGGAATATGACGCGCAAATTGCCAGCAACTGATGTGGTGATTGTCGGGCTGGGCTGGACGGGCTCCATCCTGGCGCATGAGCTGACTGGTGCCGGATTGAACGTGGTGGCGATCGAACGCGGCCCGTGGCGCGACACGGCGACCGATTTCCCGCCGGCCTATGCGCAAGATGAGCTGCGCTACCGCATCCGCCACGATCTGTTCCTGCGGCCGGAGCAGCTGACGATGACTTTCCGTAACAACGCTAATCAGACGGCGCTGCCGATCCGTAGCTGGGGATCCTTCATGCCGCCCAATGGCGTTGGCGGCGGCGGCGTGCATTGGAATGCCGAGACGTGGCGCTTCCTGCCCAGCGACTTCGAGCTGAGAACGCATCTGGTGCGGCGCTATGGCGAAAAATTCCTGCCCGAGGACATGACGATCCAGGACTGGGGGATTACCTATGATGACCTCGAGCCCCATTACGACAAGTTCGAGTATCTGTGCGGCACGTCCGGCAAAGCCGGAAACATAAAGGGGCGGATACAGGCGGGCGGCAATCCTTTCGAGGGAGCCCGCTCCCGCGAATATCCGACGCCGCCGCAGAAGCAGCCATACGGCCCGACGCTGTTCGCACAGGCCGCTCAGGAGATGGGCTACAAGCCCTTCCCGCAACCTTCCGGGAATCTCTCACAGGCATATACGAACCCGCTCGGCGTCACGATAGGCCCTTGTACCTATTGCGGCTTCTGCGAATGGTTCGGCTGCGGCAACTACTCGAAGGCTAGTCCGCAGACCACGATCCTGCCGGCACTCATCCGCCGCCCTAACTTCGAGGCGCGCACGCAGTGCGAGGTGTCGAAGATCAACCTGGATAAATCAGGAAAACGCGCCACCGGCGTCACCTATGTCGACACCAGTGGCAACGAATGGGAGCAGCCGGCCGACCTCGTGCTGCTCTGCGCCTTCCAGTTGTTCAACGTGCACCTGCTGCTGCACTCGGGAATCGGCAAGCCCTACGATCCGCGCGCGGGCGAGGGCGTGATCGGGCGAAATTATTCCTACCAAGTCACGTCCAGCGTAGACGCGTTCTTCGACGACAAGATATTCAATCCCTTCATCGCGTCGGGCTCGATCGGAATGTGCATCGACGAGTTCAACGGCGACAATTTCGATCACGGACCGCATGGCTTCGTCGGCGGCGGCTATATGGGCGCGGTGCAGACCAATGGCCGACCGATCCAGACTGCGAGGACACCACAGGCAACGCCGAGATGGGGCGCCGAGTGGAAGAAGGCGGTGGCGAAGAGCTACTTGAGCAGCTATGAGGCCGTCACGCATGGCGGCTGCCATAGTTATCGCGACGTGTATCTCGACCTCGATCCGACCTACACGGACCGCTTCGGCCGCAAATTGATGCGCCTGACGTTCGATTTCCACGAGAACGAGCTCAAGATGTCGACATACCTGACGGACCGGCTGGCTGAGGTCGTGCAGAAGATGGGACCGCGGCAGCTTGAGAAGCACCCGCGTCGCGGTCATTACGACGTCACCGTGTACCAGACAACGCACACCTGCGGCGGTGCCATTATGGGCGTCGAGCCCAAGACCAGCGCGCTCAATCGCTATTTGCAGAGCTGGGACGTGCCCAACCTGTTCGTCATGGGTGCCACGGCCTTCCCGCAGAACCCCGGATATAATCCCACGGATACTGTGGGCGCGCTCGCCTATTGGGCGGCAGACGCGATCGTAAACCACTACCTGAAGAGTCCCGGCCCGCTCGTGCAGATTTGACAGCCAGCACCCCGAGGTATTGGCATGAGAATGCGCAATCTGATGACTCTTGCGCTCGCGGCCTGCGCGATCGGCCTGGCTGCGGCGCGCGCGGCGGAAGACAACCAGGCGTTCGAGAAGATCGAGCGCGGCCGGTACCTCGCCGTGCTCGGCGATTGCGTCGGCTGCCACACTGCGCCGGGTGGTAAGCCTTTTGCCGGCGGCGCTGCGCTGGAGACGCCATTCGGAGCGTTGGTCGGTCCAAATATTACGCCGGATGTTGCGACCGGGATCGGTGCCTGGTCCGAATCGGATCTCTGGCGGGCGATGCATGAGGGCATCGCGAGGACGGGGGCTCGCCTCTACCCAGCGATGCCCTATCCCGCCTACACCAAGGTTACTCGCGAAGACGTATCGGCGATCTGGGCCTATCTGCGCACATTGGAGCCGGTACACAACGAGGTTCAGCCGAATCAGCTTACGTTTCCGTTCAATGTCCGCCGGCCGGCAACATCCACCTGGGATTTGATCAATTTCAAGCCCGGCGTGTTTCAATCCGATCCGGCAAAGTCGGATGTGTGGAACCGTGGGGCCTATCTGGTCGAAGGTCTCGGCCATTGCGGAACCTGTCATACACCGAAGAACATCACGGGCGGCGATCGGGGTGGAGAAGCCCTGCAGGGGGCATTGTTGCAGGATTGGTATGCGCCCGATCTGACCGCGGATCCCCGTATGGGCATCGGTAATTGGTCTACGGAAGACATCGTCCGCTATCTTAAGACCGGTGCCAACTCTTTCGACATTGCGTCCGGGCCGATGGCCGAGGCCGTTGAGAACTCCACCTCTCATATGACAGATGCCGATCTTCTCGCGATCGCCACCTATCTGAAGGATCGTGCTCCTCGAAGTGCGAACACGCCCATTGCGCTGGCGCACGATGACACACGCATGGTCGCGGGCAAGGCAATCTATGAAAACCGTTGCGCGGCATGCCACACTTCTAGCGGCGCCGGCGTTCCAACCCTATTCCCGCGCCTGGCACAAGCGCCCCTGGTCCAATCCACTGATCCGACATCCTTGATTCGCGTCGTTCTGATCGGCAGTCGCGCTGCCGCCACTTCAGCTGCCCCGACCGCACCCGCCATGCCGTCCTTCGGTTGGAATCTCAGTGACACAGAGATTGCGGACGTCCTGACCTATGTTCGCAATACCTGGGGAAATGCCGCGTCAGCAGTCCAGTCTACGGATGTCACTACGCTGCGTGGCCGTGTGTCTCGATAAGATCGACCACGCTGCGTCCCAACTTTGGCGGAACCGATCGACGGCACTCGCTGTGCCTGTCGCAAATCAGATCCGGACGTACTGATGATGCAGTCACCGCGCCACGGCCATGTCTGAGTTTGGCCTGCAGCGCAACCGTTTATGCGGGGAAGGTCGCGGCCGTTTGTGCTGCCGGCGTTCCCGGCGTATGCAACACGACCATCGCCAATCTCAAGCGAGAGGATCGTCCATGCCTGCCAATCCGGTTTTGTGGGACCTCGACGAACGCGGGGTTGCCACCGTCACGTTGAACCGCCCGGAGGTCAACAACGCCTATGATGCCGGCCTCATTCATGGCGTGCTCTCGGCCATGGATGAACTGGGAAGGCAACCGCTGCTTCGCGTCGTTGTCCTGAAGGGCAATGGCAAGCACTTTCAGGCCGGCGCCGACCTGAAATGGATCAATGCCGTGAGGCCGCAATCGCCTGACGAGAACGAGGCGGTGTCGCGGGCCACCTTCGAAGCCGTGCAGCGGCTGAACCGGTTGCCGATCCCGACCGTAGCGCTGGTTCAGGGCGGCTGCTTCGGCGGCGGCACCGGCGTGATTTCCGCCTGCGACGTGGTGATCGCGGCCGACAACGCGGTGTTCTCGATCACGGAAGTTCGATGGGGGCTGACCGCCGCGATCATCATCCCGCAACTGTGCGACGCCATCGGCGTGCGGCAGGTCCGCCGCTATGCGCTGACCGGTGAGCGTTTTGGCGCTGACGACGCCCGCCGCATTGGTCTCGTGCACGAAGTGGTGCCGCTGGCCGATCTGGAAACCACTGGCGCAAAAATCGTCGAGCAATTGCTGGCCAACGCGCCTGAGGCGTTGGCCGAAACCAAGGCGCTGGCGATGGAAAGCTCGTTTGGCGGCATGGCCGTGGACGACGAGGCCTATGCGCGCCTGGTCCGGATGCATGCGGCCAAGCGCCAGACCAGGGAGGCCTCGGAAGGCCTGGCCTCGTTCGCCGAAAAACGCGCGGCCGATTGGGTGGGCGGCAAGACATAGCGTTGGCGATACCGCGTCGTATTCAAAAAAGCTGGATTATCGCCCAGTTACGTAATCCTTTGGGCGATAGCTAAAATCCCTCGCCGGGGGCATGATCGCCCACTCACCGTCCGGGAACCCCAATTTGCCTTCCAAAACCATCGCAGAACCTGCGCGCCAGGTGCCGCTCTACGGCGAGTATGAAGTCGCCGTGCTCGGCGGCGGGCCGGCCGGCATCGCGGCCGCGGTGGCTGCGGCGCGGGCGGGGCGCCGCACGCTGCTGATCGAGCGTTATGGATTCCTCGGCGGCATGGGCACGGCGGCGGGGGTGACGAACTTTTGCGGGCTGCATGCCAATGTCCATGGCGAGATGCATCGCGTGGTGCAGGGCATCGCCTCCGAGCTGCTGGCGCGCATCGATCGCCTCGACGGGCTCAACGCGCCGCATCTGATCCTCGGGAAAATCCTGGCGCAGGCCTATGACACCGCGGCCTACAAGATCGCCGCCGACGATCTGCTGTTGAGCCACAAGGTCGATATTCTCTTTCATGCGCTCGGCGCCGGCGTGGTGATGCATGACGAGAGACGCATCAACGCGCTCATGGTCGAGACCAAGGCCGGCCGTCAGGCTATCCGCGCGGACATCTTCATCGATTGCTCCGGCGACGGCGATCTCGCGGCCTGGGCCGGCGCGCGCTATGAGGTCGGCGATGTCGACGGCAGCATGCTGTATCCCTCGATGATGTTTCGCCTCAACGGCATCGATCCGGAAAAGGCCGGCGACGCCTGGCGGACGATTCCGGCGTTGATGGAGCAGGCCGAAGCCGCCGGCACCCATCATTTCCCGCGCAAGGCCGCGATTGTGCGGCCGCAACGCTCGCAAATCGAATGGCGGGTCAATTTCACCCAGCTTTCGCGCGAGGACGGCACCGCGATCAACGGGCTCGAGCCCGACGATCTCACGCGCGGCGAGATCGACGGCCGCCGTCAGGCGCTCAACGCCTTCAATTTCCTGCGCACGGTACCGGGGTTCGAGAAATCCTACATCGTCGACCTGCCGCCGCAGCTCGGCATCCGCGAAACCAGGCGCGTGGTCGGCGGCTATATGCTGTCAGGCGACGACGTGCTCGGCTGCGCCGCGTTCGAGGATTCGATCGGCGTCAATGGCTGGCCGATGGAGCAGCATGTCGCGGGCGACGTGATCTTCAAGTTTCCGCCGATCCCGGAATCGCGCGGCTTCAATGAACTGCCGTATCGCATGCTGACGCCTGAAGGCATCGACAATCTGCTGGTGGCCGGACGCTGCGCCTCGATGACCCATGACGGCCAGTCCGCGGCGCGCGTCTCCGGCGCCTGCTTTGCGATGGGCGAAGCCGCAGGCTCCGCCGCGGCGCTGGCGCTTGATGGCAATGCGATGCCGCGCGATATCGCGGTCGGAAAGTTGCAGCACCAATTGAAACAGCAGGGGGCTTTCATCGGGCGGGATCAGAGCGTGCCGGAAGGGCTGTAGAGTAGCGGTGTTTTGTTGTCTCGGCATTGCGACGGAGCGAAGCGACGAAGCAATCCAGACTGTGGTACTCCATGCGATTGCTTCGCTAGCGCTTCCGGCAATGACGGTGGGCTCGACCCAAGTGCGGTGCTTCGATACCAATAAAACAGCGGAGGAAACTGGATGACGGAATTTACGCGGCTCGTGCTCGCGGGCTTGCTTGCGATCGCGGCGACGGGACTCGCGCGAGCCGATGATGTGCTGAAAGCCAAAGTCGGCGTACTCCGGCTGTCGTCGTCGGCGCCGGTGTTCATCGCGCAGGACAAGGGCTATTTCCGCGACGCCGGTCTCGACATCGAACTGAAATTCTTCGATGCCGCGCAACCGATTGCGGTCGCGACCACCTCGGGCGATGTCGATTTCGGGATCACCGCGTTTACCGCGGGGCTCTATAATCTCGCCGGCAAGGGCACGTTGAAAGTGATCGGCGGCATGAGCCGGGAGAAGGCGGGCTATCCGCTGATCGGCTACTTTGCGAGTAACAACGCCTATGCCGCGGGGCTGAAGACGCCGAAAGATCTTGCGGGCAAGCGGATCGCGGTGACGCAGGTCGGCTCCAGCTTTCACTATTCGCTGGGGCTACTCGCCGACAAATACGGCTTCAAGCTTGCAGACGTCAAAGTGCTGCCGCTGCAGTCGCTGTCGAATGCCGCCGCAGCCCTGAAAGGCGAAACCGTCGATGCCGCATTATTGCCGGTCTCGACCGCGCGGACGCTGATGGACGCCGGTGGCGCCAAGCTATTGGGCTGGGTCGGCGACGAGACGCCGTGGCAGCTCGGCGCGGTATTCGCCTCGCCCAAGACATTGAACAACAAGCCGCTGGTGACAAAGCTTCTCAGCGCGCTCGCTCGCGCCGACCGCGAATATCACGATGTGATCCTGGCCGCGGTCGCCGGCGGCAAGGCTGACATCAACGACAAGACAAGGCCGCTATTGGAGATCATCGCCAAATACACCAACCTGCCGGTCGAGCAGGTGGTCGGCAACTGCGCCTATATCGATCCCGACGGCAAGCTCGACGTCAAGAATGTCGGCAACCAGATCGACTGGCTGCAGGAACAGGGTTTTGTCGACAAGGGATTCAATGCCGACGCGATCATCGCCAAGGATTATGTGAAGCCGGATTGATGCTGCGCGCCAATCTGAGAAGCTGTCATTGCGAGCCGACGCGAAGCGACGAAGCAATCGCAGCCTGTGGCTCTTTGCGACTATCGAGATTGCTGCGCAGACGCCTGCTCATCGGGCGCGCATTCGCGCGACCCGTTGAGCTGCGCAATGACGAGTTAATCACGAACCTCCGAAACAGGACACCAGATGGATCTGATATCAGACCATATCAGCCACCGCTTCGGCGCGCTCGAGGTGCTCGACCGCGTGTCGTTCACGGTTGGATCGGGCGAGGTGGTCGCGATCGTCGGTCCCTCCGGCTGCGGCAAGAGCACGCTGTTGTCGATACTCGGCGGGCTGCTGCAGCCGAGCGCGGGGGCCGCGGAATTGCGCGGCGCGCCGCCGCCGGGCAGTCTCAACCCGCTGACCTTCGTGTTTCAGGATTTTGCGCTGCTGCCGTGGTGCACGGTCGCGGAAAATGTCGAATTCCCGCTGCTGCATACGGGGCTGGCGATCGGCGAGCGCCGCGCGGTGGTCGACGACGCGCTGCGCCGCACCAGCCTTGCGGATTTCCGCGCCACCTATCCCAAGCAATTGTCGGGCGGCATGCGCCAGCGCGTCGGCATCGCGCGCGCGCTCGCGGTGCGGCCCGCGATCCTGTTGATGGACGAGCCGCTGTCGGCGCTGGATTCGCAAACCCGCGAATTGCTGATGGAGGATTTTATCGGCCTGCTCGCCGATGGCGCGATGGGCGCGGTCTATGTGACGCATAATCTCGAGGAAGCGGTTCGTTTGGCCGACCGCATCGTCGTGCTGTCGCGGCGGCCCGGCCGCGTCCGCGAGGTCGTCACCATCCCGCTGACGCGCACTGAGCGCGGCGACATCCATGCCCGCGAAAAACTGCTGGCGCTGCAGAGCGAGTTGTGGTCGCTGATCCGCGAAGAGGCTGTAGAAGCCGAGCGCGAGGTCCAGCATGCATGACCGCGCGCCGCAACCCGATCTCGAGACCGCGCCGCAGCCAGTAAAATTTCGCGGCGGGGGATTTACGCCGAGGGCCGGCCGCTATTCGGGCTGGATCGCGCTGGCGCTGGTGATCGGGCTTTGGCAACTCGCCGGCAGTGCCGGGTGGGTCAATCCGCTGTTTCTGCCGGCGCCCTCCGCAATCGCGGTCGCAATCTACAAGCTCGCGGTCAGCGGCGCGCTTTGGCACCATCTGTCGGTTTCGATCATGCGAATCGGGACGGGGTGGATTCTCGGCACGGTCGCCGGCGTCATCGTCGGCTTTTCGATCGGGCTCTCGAGTCTCGCGCGCGGCGTCGGCATCACCTTCATCTCGGCGCTGTTTCCGATTCCGAAGATCGCGCTATTGCCGCTGTTGATCCTGTGGCTCGGGATCGGCGAGGAGCCGAAGATCGCCACCATCGCGTTTGGCGTGTTCTTTTCCACCGCGATCTCGGTCTATAGCGGCGTCGATAATGTGCCGCGCAACCTGATCCGGATGGCGCAGAGTTTCAATGTGCCGTTTCATGCGATCGTGCGCCGGGTGATCTGGCCGGGCGCGCTGCCCTCGATCCTCGCGGGATTCCGCATCACCGCTTCGGTTGCGCTCTTGCTGGTGGTGAGCGCCGAGATGATCGGCGCCGAGTACGGCATCGGCGCCTTCGTGCTGCAGGCCGGCAATCTGATGCAGACCGATCAGCTGCTCGCAGGCGTCGTCATCCTGTCGCTGTTCGGTCTTGCGGTCGGACGGCTGATCAATTGGCTGGAAACGCGGCTGCTGCACTGGCGGTGAATGTCTGTCCGTCCTCGGGCGAAGCGCCGGGACCCATACGCCGTGTCCGTCTCGTTTGAGGCAGCTACGTCAGACGCCTTCTTTCGATCATCAACGCCGGTGATTATGGGTCCCGGCGTTCGCCGGGACGACGAAGAATTAGCGTCTCGATGCGCCTCACGCATTGCCACGATCCTCGCGGAACAGATCGAGCTTCTGCTGCACCGGGCGATCGGAGAAACTGAACAGCACGGAGTCCTCGTCGGCCTCGTGGGTGACCCACTGCCAGCTCGGCACCACGAACAGGTCGCGCGGACCCCACTCGAAAGTCTGCTCGCCGATCCGCGAACGCCCCTTGCCTTCGATCGCGGCAAACACCGTGGCGTCCGTCGAACGATAGCGCGCGGTTTTAAAACCCTTCGGCAGCAGTTGAATGAAGGTGCCGATGGTCGGCATCGCGAAATCGCCGGTCTCGGGATTGGAGAATTTCAGTTTCAATCCGTGGCAGGCGTCCCACTCGTTGCGCACCTTTGCCTGTTCCAGCGCCTCGCGGGTGTAGCTGTAGGGATAGTTGAAGATCGGCGAGGTCTTCGAGGCCCGCTTCTCGTCGACCGGCAGCAAATTGTGGCCATAGCGCGCAAAGCTGTCGCCGGCGGGGCGGGTGATCTTCTGCTGATCCTCGTCCGATCCTTCCGCGAAGGAGGCATCGAAGAACTGCACCATCGGGATATCGAGCCCGTCGAGCCAGAACATCGGCTCCGACGTTTCGTTGGAGTGATCGTGCCAGGTCATCGACGGCGTAATGACGAAATCGCCGGGCGCCATCGCGCTGCGCTCGCCATCGACGGCGGTATAGGCGCCCTTGCCCTCGAGCACGAAACGCAATGCCGACTGGCTATGGCGGTGCGCCGGCGCGACGTCGCCCGGGATCACCATCTGCACGCCGGCAAACAACGAGGTGGTGATTTTCGACTGGCCGCGAAGCCCGGGATTTTCCAAAACCAGCACCCGCCGCTCGGCTTCCTTGGCGGTGATCAGCTTGCCGGCTTCGGTCATGTAGTCGCGGATGGCGTCGAACTTCCACAGATGCGGCCGGCAGGCGCTCTTCGGCTCCGGCGTGATCAGGTCGCCCATCACGTTCCAAAGTGCTGAGAGATTTTCGCCGTCGATCTTCTTGTAGAACGCCTCGCGTTCCGGCGTCTTCTGAACGGCTTCCATGGCGAGCCTCCCTGAGGTTCTTGTTGTGTCAGTCGATTGACAGCATACTTACAATATGGCTAGCGTCAATCAAGCAAACGAGAAAATTCGAGGGAGGTTCCGATGAAGCTGCACGGCTATTTCCGCAGCAGCGCGTCCTACCGGGTCAGAATAGCGCTGAATCTCAAGGGACTAAGCGCCGATCACCTGCCGCACCATCTTCGCAAGGGCGAACAGCGCGATCCCGCCTATCTCGCGATCAATCCGCAAGGGCTGGTGCCGACGCTGCAGGACGATCGGGGCGCGATCATCACCCAGTCGCTCGCCATCATCGAATGGCTGGACGAAACCCATCCCGAACCGCCGTTGCTGCCGAAGGATCCGCTGCGCCGCGCCAAAGTCCGCGCGTTTGCGATGGCGCTGGCCTGCGATACCCACCCGGTGCAGAATCTCAAAGTGCTGGCGCGGCTGCGCGAGCTTGGCCTGCCCGAGGACGCGGTGACGGGCTGGGCGGCATGGGCCAACCGCGAGGGTCTTGCGGCCTGCGAAGCCTTGATCGCCGGCGAGGCCGGCCCGTTCTGCTTCGGCGAGGCGCCGACGATGGCCGATCTTTGCCTGGTGCCGCAGCTTGCCAATGCGCGGCGCTTTGGGGTCGATCTCGACGCGTTTCCGCGCCTGCTGAAAGCTGAAGCCGCGGCAAAGAACAACAAGGCGTTCGCGGACGCCGCACCGGAGCGGCAACCCGATGCCGAATAAGCCAGCCGCCGTCACGATGGATGCCGTCTACACCAAGCCGGGCTACCTGTTTCGCCGGATGCAGCAGATCGCGGTGGCGATTTTCGTCGAGGAGTGCAGGGCGTACGATCTGACCCCGGTGCAATATGCCGCGCTGGTCGCGATCCGCACCCATCCCGGCATCGATGCGACGCGACTTTCCGCCGTGATCGCGTTCGACCGCTCGACACTCGGCAACGTGATCGAGCGGCTGCAGGCAAAACTTTATATCGAGCGAAAGCCCGCGCCCGAGGACAAGCGGGTCAAACTGCTTTATCTGACCAGGTCAGGCACGGCGTTACTGCGCGACATCATGCCGTCGGTCGATCGCGCGCAGGCGCGGATGCTGCAACCGCTGAAGCCGGCGGATCGCAAGACGCTGCTGGCGCTGCTGACACAGCTGGTCGATCTCAACAACGAGGCGTCGCGGGTGCCGCTGCGCGCCGAAGACGCGCTCGAACATCTTGGGAAGTCGAGCTGATGAACGCCGGGCTGACCCGACCGGTCCTGATCGCGGGCGGCGGCATCGGCGGCCTGGCGGCGGCGCTTGGCCTTGCGCAAAAGGGGATTGCCTCGATCCTGCTCGAAAAGGCCGCAGCGCTTGGCGAAATCGGCGCCGGCATCCAGCTTGGCCCCAACGCGTTTCATGCCTTCGATTATCTCGGCGTCGGCGAAGCCGCGCGCGGCATGGCGGTCTATATCGACCAGCTCCGGCTGATGGATGCGCTCACCGCCGAGGAGATCACCCATGTCGATCTGCGCGACGCCTTCCGCGCGCGCTTCGGCAACCCTTACGCGGTGGTGCATCGCGGCGATCTGCACGGCGTGTTCTTGAAAGCCTGCAGGGATCACGACCTGATCGAGCTGCGCGTGAACAGCGAAGTCATCGGCTACGACCAGGACGGCTCTTCCGTGACCGCGCGGCTTGCTTCCGGCGATGATGTCACGGGATCGCTGCTGATCGGCGCCGACGGGCTGTGGTCGAATATCCGCAAATCAGTGGCCGCCGACGGGCCGCCGCGGGTTTCCGGACACACCACCTATCGCTCGGTGATTCCGACCGGGGAGATGCCGGAAGACCTGCGCTGGAATGCGGCGACGCTGTGGGCCGGGCCGAAATGCCACATCGTGCACTATCCGCTGTCGGGCTGGAAGGTGTTCAACCTCGTCGTCACCTGTCACAACGACGCACCGGAGCCGGTCGCCGGCAAGCCGGTGTCCGACGACGAGGTCATGCAGGGTTTTGCGCACGTGCATGCGCGCGCGCAAGATATCATTCGCCACGGCAAGAACTGGCGGCTCTGGGTATTGTGCGACCGCGATCCCACCGAGCGCTGGGTCGATGGCCGCGTCGCACTGCTTGGCGATGCCGCGCACCCGATGCTGCAATATTTCGCGCAAGGCGCCTGCATGGCGCTGGAGGACGCAGTGTGCCTGTCGCACATGCTGGGCGCCTATCCCGACGATCACGCCGCCGCGCTCGAGCGTTACCGTCAGCAGCGCTTTGCGCGCACCGCGCGGGTGCAGTTGCAATCCCGCCTGATCGGCGAGCACATCTACCACCCCTCAGGCGAACACGCCCGCCTCCGCAACGCCATCATGCGCGCGAAGACGTCGGAAGATTATTATGACGATCTCGCCTGGCTCTACGGCGGCACGGGATTGGGGGGTAGGGCTACTTTGAAAAGAGCAGGGAAAGTGATGCGCCGTCATTCCGTGGGCGAGAGCGGTTGCGAGTGAGCCCGGAATCCGATAACCACCGCAGGGAGTATGGATTCCGGGCCTGTCGCCTCAGGTCGGCAATTGCCGACCGAAGGCGCATCCCGGAACGACGAGAAGTGAGTTGAGGCGCCTAAATCCGCAACAGCGCCTGGCGGTCGATCTTGCCGGTGCCGGTCTTGGGCAACTCGTCGATGAATTTCACCTCGCGCGGATATTTGTAGGGCAACAGCGTTGCCTTGACAAAATCCTGCAGCATCTTGGTCGCGTCACGCTCGTCGAAGGTGCGGCTGTTCATGACCACGACGGCCTTCAGGGTCATGCGGCGATCCGGCAATTCGGCCGCGAACACCGCGCATTCGCGCACCTCGGGATGCTCGGCGAGGCAAAGCTCCACTTCCAGCGGATACACCCACTGGCCGGAGATCTTGACGAGGTCGTCGGCGCGGCCGCGGAAGAAATGAAAGCCGTCGGAATCGCGCACAAAGCGGTCGCCGGTGTAGATCCATCCCTCCTCGCGGATGGTCTCCGCCGACTTGTCCGGCCGGTTCCAGTACAGCGGCGTATTGGAATCGCCGCGTACCCACATGATGCCTTCCTCGTTGTCGCCGACTTCGCGGCCGTCCTTGTCTTTCAGCGCGATTTCATAGCCGGGCACCCGAAGCCCGGCGGCGCCGAGCTTTTTCTTTTCGGGTAAGTTGGAGAGGTAGATGTGCAGCGCCTCCGTCGACCCCAGCCCCTCGACGATCTCAAGCCCGGTGAGCGTCTTCCAGCCGTTGAAAACCTCGGCGGACAGCACTTCGGCCGCGGATAGCGCCATGCGCAGCGAGGAGAAATCCGCCGCCGCCGCGCCTTCGGCCTTTGTCAACGACGTATAGAGCGTCGGCAATCCGAAGAAGACCGATGGGCGGAAACGCCCGATCGTCTCAAAGATCGCCGCCGGCTTTGGCTGGCCCGGCAGCAGCAGCGTCGCCGCGCCAGCCGTGAAGGGGAAGGTGATCGAGTTGCCAAAACCGTAGGCGAAGAAAATCTTCGGCACCGAAAAGCAGATATCGTCGGGCTTGAGCTTCAGCACGTGGCGCGCGAACGCGGCCTCGCTATAGGCCATGTCGTGCTGCAGGTGGACGATGCCCTTGGGGCGTCCGGTCGAGCCCGACGAATACATCCAGAACGCCATCTCGTTGCGATGGGTGTCGGCTTCCGCAAGATCGGCAGGGAAACCCTGCAACCACTGTTCCGCGATGATGGTATTCGGCGCGGCGTTATCGCTCGCGGCGCCGTTGACCACGATCAGCGTGCGCAACGCCGTATCCTTGCAGCCCACCGCGTCGAAGCGCGGGCAAAACTCGGCATCGGCGACCGCAACCGTGGCGCCGGAATCCGACAGATAGAATTGCAGCAGGTCGGGCGGCGTCAGCGTATTGATCAGGAGCGGCACGAGGCCCGCGCGAACCGCGCCGAAAAACGCCGCCGGATAGGCCGGCGTATCGTCCATAAACATCAGGACGCGGTCGCCGCGCTTGAGGCCCAGCGACTGCAAGCCGTGTCCCCATCGCGACGCTTCCGCGCAGAGTTCGGCATAGCTGCGCGTTCCCGCGGGACCGATCAGCGCCGGCCGGTCGCCGCGGCCTTTCCCGAGATTGTCGAACAGAATACGGCTGGCGTTGTATGTTTCCGGAATCGAAAAGCCGATTTCCCTCGCGCCGGGGCTATCTGGCGGTACCGGGTCGGCGATCTCGTGTGTCATGGCTTGCTTCCGCTCTGTTGCAACGGACGCTTCGACGCCTCGTATCGGGCCATGAAGGCCGGCGACATCGCGCGCAGCCGCGCATCGTCGATCCGCCCGGAGCGGGTGATGTAGCTATATGCAAAATCCATCAGGCCGAGCTTCATATGGTCGGGAAATTTTGCGTACCAGTCGGCGCTGGTGCGCGCCGCCGTCACCAGTTTTTTCACGATCGGCTGGCGCTCGGCCTGGTAACGATTGAGCCCTGCGGAAATTGTCTCTTCCGCCTCCAGCGCCTTGGTCAGCGCGATCGCGTCCTCGATGGCGAGCCGCGTCCCCGACCCGATCGAGAAATGCGCCGAATGCAGGGCGTCGCCGACCAGCACCATATTCTTGAACGACCAGTGCTCGTTCCAGATCCACGGGAAATTGCGCCACACCGATTTGTTCGATACCAGCCGATGTCCCTCCAGCGTGGAGGCAAATACCTGCTCGCAAATGGCTTGCGATTGCTCGATCGTCTTGTCGGCAAAACCGTAACGCTGCCAGGTCGCCAGATCGCATTCGACCAGGAAGGTGCTCATTGACGGTGAGTATCGATAGTGATGCGCGTTGAACGCGCCGCGGTCGGTTTCCACAAACGTCTGCGACAGCGTCTCGAACCGCTTTGTGGTGCCGTACCAGGCGAATTTATTGGCGGAATAGGACAACGAGGTGCCGAAATCGCCCTCGAAGCAACGCCGTACCAGCGAGTTCAGGCCATCCGCCGCGACAATCAGATCGTAGCCGGTCAACTGCTCCACGGACTGGATCAGGGTGTCGTATCGCGGGGTGACGCCGACCGAGCGCACCCGCTGCTGCAGGATTGCGAGCAGATCGAGCCGGCCGATCGAGGAGAAACCGACGCCGTCGATCTCGACGCTTTCGCCGCGCAGGTTGAGGGTGATGTTGTTCCAGCTTTCCATCCTTGGTGTGATGGCGTCGACCGTGTCGGGGTCGTCGGTGCGCAGGAATTCAAGCGCCTGCTCGGAGAACACCACGCCAAAACCCCAGGTGGCGCCGGCGGCGTTCTGCTCAAACAGATCGATGTCGGCGTCCGGGTGACGCTTTTTCCAGAGATAGGCGAAATAGAGGCCCCCGGGGCCTCCGCCGATCACGGCGATACGCACGATTTTGCTCCCCCTATAGTCCAGCACATGCGGACAATTTGTAATCCAAAAACGTCCTTTAGGGCGCGCGTTTCGGTCAGGAAAGCTTGCACAGATCCAGCACCGCTTCCGCGAACGCCCGAGGCGCCTCTTGCGGTGGATTGTGGCCCACATCTTCGAACAATCGACGCTGGTAGTGGCCGGTAAAATACTTCTGGTGCGCTTCGGAATTCTCTGCGGGGTTCACGCCATCGACGGCGCCGTGAATGACGATGGTCGGAACATTGATCCTGGGCAGAGTTGCCAGTCGGGCTTCGATCGGCGCATAGCGCGGGTCGCCGGCGGCGTTGCCCATCCGATGCCGGTAAGAGTGAATGACGACATCGACAAAGTCGGCGTTTTCAAAGGATTTGGCCGTCCGGTCATAGGTCGCGTCGTCAAACGCCCATGTCGGCGACCACAGTTTCCATAACAATCGGCCAAGTTCGCTTCGCCGTTGGGCGAGGCCGTTGCGCCCGCGTTCGGTATGAAAATAATACTGATACCAGAAGCGTCGCTCCTGCTCCGGATCGGCTGGCTTGTCTGAATTGGCGATGTCCTGGATCTGGTAGCCGGTGCAGGTCACAAGCCCGCGCACGCGTTCAGGCCACAGCGCCGAAACGACGCAGGCGGCACGGCCGCCCCAATCAAATCCCGCCAGGACAGCTTGCCGGATCTGCAGCGCATCGAGCAATTCGAGAAGATCCTGCCCAAGCGCCGCCTGCTCGCCTGAACGCGGCGTGTCGGCCGAGAGGAAACTCGTGGCGCCGTAGCCGCGCAGATACGGAACGATGGTGCGGAAGCCCGCGCTGTTGACGATGGGTACGACTTCGTCGAACGCTCGCGCATCGTAAGGGTAACCGTGCAACAGCACGACCGGAAGCGACCCGGGCGGACCGCTTTGCTCGCAGGCGATGTCCAGCACGGAGGTTCGAACGTGAGTTAGATGTGCCAGGATCTTCTCCGTCATTGGCTGAGCCAAACCGGACCGTCGTGGCGATGCTATGCGGTTTCAATAGTGTCGGCTACGGGTCAATACGGTCGCGCGCTTTCACCAGCGGTTCTGGACGCG
The DNA here is from genome assembly GCA_963761395.1 of uncultured Alphaproteobacteria bacterium. GTDB lineage: Bacteria > Pseudomonadota > Alphaproteobacteria > Rhizobiales > Xanthobacteraceae > Bradyrhizobium. The sequence goes on along the minus strand of CAVXHU010000033.1, from coordinate 36,535 downwards.
CAGGCTCTCGGCGAGGTCGCCGCGGAAATTGTGCTGGCCGAGGTGAAGCAATTTGCATTGCAGATCGACCCAGATCTTGCCGCCGATATCGCGCCAGCGCCGGCAAAAGGCAAAATCCTCCGACAAATAGCGGCCGGAATTGGGGTCGACCATGCAGTCGAAGAACAGCCAGTGCAGATGCGCCTGCGGGTTCGGCGGCCCGTCCGGCACATAGTTCAGCTTGGGGTATTTCTCCATCATCTGCCTGAACACATCCCGCTTGATGCACATGAAGCCGGTCGGCGCCTCCGCCACCTCGACGAAGCCGTCGGCGTCGGCATAGCCGCTGACCCGCTCGGCGCCCTGGCCGATCGGGTTGAACGGATATTCGGTATAGCGATCCTCGAATTGCTGTTTCGTGATGCCTGTCGGCAGGCCCTCGGCAGGCCAGTTGAAATTCTTCATCGGATAAACGCCGGCAGTGACGTCGCGGTCGATCAGCAGCAGGCGGCAGACCGACTGCGGCGTGAAGGTGATGTCGGAATCGATCCAGAACAGGTGGGTCAGGGTTTCGTCGGACAGGAACTTGAGCACCATCTTGTTGCGCGAACGGGTGATCAGGCTTTCCGAATGCATATGCAGGATGCATTCCAGCCCGAACCGGTTGCAATGGTGGGTAAGGTCGAAAATGCTGGTGACGTAGTGCATGCTGACCGCCGAGATGTAGCACGGCGTCGCGAACATCACCTTCATCGATTTCAGGGCTTCGTCGGGTAACATTTTCAGTCGCTCGCTTGCGCGCTCGGCCTATTTGGGCTAGGCTGATTGTCGGCAGACGGCTTGGTTCGTTGCCGCCGCAGGTGGCTTGGCGCCATTTGGCGCAGGTTGCTTTTGCGCAGCGGGCGGCGAGGGCGGTTCGGCGCGGCAGGCCCGCTCTGCCCGATCGAGACCGAGATGCCGAACAGCCGCCACTGCCCGTTCACCGGGGCGAACGACAGATCGAAATTGACCTGGTTCGGCACCGAGGGAAACAAGCCCGCCATATGCATCAGGCCGTTGGCTTCGATCTGCGGCAGCAGACTGAGCTGCGGATCGATCACGGCGACGCCGGAGAGATCGAGATTGTCGTTGCGCAGCTTGGCGAAGATCTCAGCCAGCCGCGCCGCGGTGTTGGATTGAAAGCCGGGCGCGCCGATGTCGCGCAGCACCGTGTAATTGCCGGTCTTGTTGGCCTGGTCGAGCGCCAGCAGCGACGAGCGGATCAGGATCAGCACGCCGTTGCGGTCGATCTGCGCGGGTTTTGGCGTTTGCGCGGGCTGCGCATGACCGGCGGGTGTCTGCGCATGGCCCGCGGAAGCAGTTGCGGCCAGCGCGGCCGCAATTATCAGAACCCGCCAGCCGCGCCGCGTTCCAGTCACCACCCGGCCGTCACCATGCGACGGTCAGCTCCGGCCCGTCCGCCGACGCCGCCTTGCGCAAAGCCGGCGGCAACGCCGCCGTTGAGGACAACATATTGGTTCAACCGCATCTGGGCTCCCAGGCTCATGGCATTCTCGCCGCGGAATGTACCCCAGTTCGCCGAAACCGCGAACTTTTTGTCGGAAGGCAGTGCGCTGCCGCCGAGCGCGATCGCAACCGCCGTGCCCTCGAACGCCTGCCGCACCTGCGTCTGCAAGGTAGCGACATTGCCCTGCAGGACGGCGACATTGTTCTGAAGACCGGAGATGCTTTGCGGACTGAAGCTCGCCGCCGCAAGATTTCCGAAGGCATCCGTGGTCACCAACGAGGTCGGGCCGGACTGCGCGGCGAGGCTCGCCGCCGAAGTGATGCCGGGCATGCGGTAGGTGTTGGAGCCGGTGCCGATCGAGATCTGGTTGGCGGCGCTGCGTGCGTCGCGCCGGTGCCGATGGCCGCCGAATTGGCGAACGTCGCCGAGGCGCCAGCCCCCACCGCGGTCGCGCCGATGGCACTGGCGGTGCTGGCCTGGCCGATCGCGGTGGTGGCGTCGCCGGTGGCGTTGCTGCCTTGGCCGAACGCGCTCGCGGTGGCCCCATTGGCGATGCTACCCACGCCGGTCGCGGTCGCGTTCGTGCCGTTTGCTAAGCTGAATCCCCCGGTCGCGGCCGCATTCGCGCCTAACGCTTGAGCGAATTCGCCGGTCGCGGTCGCCTTATCGCCGTTTGCCAAGCTGCCAGCGCCGGTCGCGGTCGCGAAGGTGCCGAGCGCCTGGCTGAATGCGCCGGTCGTGGTCGCGTTAGTGCCGCTTGCGATGCTGCCCCATCCGGTTGCGGTCGCGAAGTCGCCGTTCGCGGTGCTGGTCCAGCCGGTTGCGGTCGCGCCGCTGCCGGTCGCGTTGCTATTCTGGCCGGTCGCAGTGGCGGTGGTGCCGTTCGCGATGCTGCCCTGGCCGGTCGCGGTCGCGAAGGTGCCGTTCGCGAGGCTGCTTTGGCCGGTCGCGGTGGCGCTGGTGCCGATGGCGTTTGCATTCTGGCCCATCGCGGTGGCGTTGGTGCCGGTCGCGTTGGCGTTCTGGCCGGTCGCGGTCGCGTTGACGCCGTTCGCGAAGCTGCTGGCGCCGGTCGCGGTCGCGCTGGTGCCGATCGCGGAGCTGCCCTGGCCGGTCGCGGTGGCGCTGTCGCCGATCGCGTTGCTGCTCGCGCCCGTCGCAGTCGCGGCGAAACCGGTCGCGTTGCTGCTCGCGCGCCGGTCGCGGTCGCGGCGGTCGCCGTTGGCGATGCTGGCCTGGCCGGTTGCGGTCGCGAAGGTGCCGGTCGCGTTGGAGTTCATGCCGGTCGCGGTGGCGTTGGCGCCGATTGCGTTTGCCTGGCTGCCGGTCGCGGTCGCCTGGGCCCCGGTCGCGTTCGCCTCCTGGCCGGTTGCGGTCGCGGAGAAGCCATTCGCCTTGCTCAACTCGCCGGTCGCGGTGGCGGCGGTGCCGATAGCGTTGGCGCCCGCGCCGGTCGCGGTGGCGAGGGCGCCGTTGGCAGAGCTGAGGAAACCGGTCGCGGTCGCGTCGAGGCCGTTGGCGGTGGCGCCGTTGCCGTAGGCCGTCGCGTTCCCGCCGTTCGCGGTCGAGTTGAAGCCAATCGCCGTGGCATTGAGACCGGTGATGAGGGCGGCCGCGCAACTTCCCGCAAGCCCTGTCGCGGTCGAAAAGCATTGCGCGAAGGCCGGCGAGACGCCGAGCGCCGTCATCATCCCCGCCGCCGCCGCGACGCTGCGCAGCGTTCCGCCGGAAAGCATGCTGCTGGCAAGCAGATGCGCGCGGGGTCTGGACGGATAGAGCAAGTTCGAGAGGTGCGCTGTCCCCACACCGGTTGTCGTCGCCGCCGAAATCGTCCGCAACATCGGTGCCCCCGAGTTCGTTTGAAAATAATAGGTTCGCGCAAAACTAAACTAAGTGTGGCCCCATATTTGCTGGCCTATACCGAAACCCTACCAAACCTTAGCCAAATCGGAGGCGCGAACAATCGCTGAGAGCGGTTCAACGAACGTTCCTGCCGGCGGCTTGAGCGATTGCGGAAGCGTGTTGCCGTTGAGCAACAAGTTCCATTGCTCTGGGAATTGCGCAAAAATAGGGATCAGGAGAACCCTGCCGCGCAGCCAAGCCTCTCATCAGAACTCACCGCCGAGACCGACATACGCCGTGTGTTGAGTGCCGCCGCCATTGCCGTAGCCGCCGACAATACTGAGCGGCATGCTGGTGTTGAGGCGATGGGCAAATCCAAATCCAAATCCAGCCTCACTCTGAAACGTGGATCCGCGAATTTGCCATGTCGTCTTGCCCGGCGCCGAGGGCATTGGCGCGCTCGCGGTCGCAACGGCCGCGGCGATGCCGCGGCGTGCTTCGGTGCGATTGTCGCCGATCTGTGACTGTAGCGAGCTGAATTGCGACTGGAAGCCCGAGTTGAAGCTCGAGAGCTGGCTGACATTGACCGCGTCGGTCTGATTGATGCCGGCCGCCACATTGGTCAGCCGCCGCTCGTTGCCGGCCGTGCCGAAGGACACGGTGTTGGCCAGGCTCGCCACCGATCCGGAACCGATGGCGACCGAATTTGCCGCCAGCGCCTGCGCTCCGGCGCCGAAGGCGGCTGAATTGGCGAAGGTCGCCGAACTGTTGGGGCCGAGCGCCGTTGCATTGGTGCCGGTCGCGACCGCGTCGTCGCCGAAAGCGGCGCCGCCGTTCGCGGCCGAGGAAAAGCCGCCGACCGCGACCGAACCGGTGGCGACCGCGCCATTGCCGATGGCGATGGCGTTGACGCCGGTGGCGGCGGAGTTAATGCCGACCGCGACCGCGCCGGTCGCGGTTGCCTGCGCGCTGGCGCCGACCGCGGTTGCGCCGGTGGCGCTGGCAACGCTGGCCTGGCCGATCGCGGTGGTGGCGTCGCCGGTGGCGTTGCTGCCCTGGCCGAACGCGCTCGCGGTTGCGCCGTTGGCGACGCTGCCCTGGCCGGTCGCGGTGGCGATGGCGCCGTTAGCGATGCTGGCCTCGCCGGTCGCGCGTCGCGTTGGCGCCGTTGGCGACGCTGCCCGCGCCGGTCGCGGTCGCCTGGGCCCCGTTGGCGGTGCTGTTGAAAGCGGTCGCTGTCGCGAACAGGCCGTTCGCCGTGCTGCCGAGGCCGGTTGCAGTCGCGGCGCCGCCATTGGCGTTGGCGCCCTGGCCGGTCGCGGTCGCGAAGACGCCGTTGGCGGTGCTTTGCGCGCCGGTCGCGGTGGCGTTGAAGCCGTTCGCGGTGCTGAACGCGCCGGTCGCGGTGGCGAAATCGCCGGTCGCGTTGCTGGCCTGGCCGTATGCCGATGCATTGATGCCATTGGCGATGCTGCTTTGGCCGGTGGCAGTGGCGTTGGCTCCGTTGGCGATGCTGGCCTCGCCGGTCGCGGTGGCGTTGGCGCCGTTGGCGACGCTGCCGGCGCCGGTCGCGGTCGCCTGGGCGCCGTTCGCGTTGCTGTTGAAAGCGGTCGCCGTCGCGAACAGGCCGTTGGCCGTACTGCCCAGGCCGGTCGCGGTCGCCGCGCCGCCATTGGCGTTCGCGCCCTGGCCGGTCGCGGTCGCGAATTGGCCGTTGGCGATGCTTTGCACGCCGGTCGCGGTCGCGTTGACACCGTTGGCGGTGCTGAACGCGCCGGTCGCGGTGGCGAAATCGCCATTCGCTTGCGCGTTCTGGCCGGTCGCGGTCGCCAGTTGGCCGTTGGCGGTGGCGCCTACGCCGGTCGCGGTCGCCCGCGCGCCGTTGGCGAAGCTGACCGCGCCGGTCGCGGTCGCGTCGTCGCCGTTGGCGACGGCTTGCACGCCGGTCGCGGTGGCGGAGTTGCCGTTGGCGATGCTGGCCTGGCCGGTCGCGGTCGCGAAGGCGCCGTTGGCGATGCTGGCCTCGCCGGTCGCGGTAGCGTTGGCGCCGTTGGCGACGCTGCCCGCGCCGGTCGCGGTCGCCTGCGCTCCGTTGGCGTTGCTGTTGAAAGCGGTCGCCGTCGCGAACAGGCCATTGGCCATGCTGCCCAGGCCGGTCGCGGTCGCGCGCCGCCGTTCGCCGTTGCATTTTGGCCGGTCGCGGTCGCGAAGACGCCATTCGCCGTGCTGCCCTGGCCGGTCGCAGTGGCGTCGGTGCCGTTGGCGAAGCTGCCCTCGCCGGTCGCGGTCGCGTTGGTGCCGATAGCGCTGCTGCCCGCGCCGGTCGCGGTCGCGCTGGTGCCGGTTGCGTTTGCCTGGGCGCCGGTCGCGGTCGCGATGCTGCCGTTGGCTTTCGCGCCCTGGCCAGTCGCGGTCGCGAGGAGGCCGTTGGCGGTGCTGAACGCGCCGGTTGCGGTCGCGAAATCGCCATTGCCGGTGCTGAACGCGCCGGTCGCGGTCGCCTCGGTGCCATTGGCGATGCTGCCGTTGCCATAGGCCGTCGCGAACGTGCCCGTCGCGTTGGCGTTGAAGCCGATCGCGGTGGAGCTGGTGCCGCCGGGAACAATGGCCTGGCATGCGATGGTAAGTAAGTTACCGGTGGTCCCGGAAAAACATTGCGCGAAGGCCGGCGAGACGCCGAGCACCGTCATCATGCCCGCCGCCGCCGCAACACACCGCAGCGCGCCGCCCGTCAGTACGCTGCTCGCGAGCAGGCGCCCCCGGCGGTCTGGATAAAACAGGCTGGAAGCGTGCGCTGTTGCCGGTTGCCCCGCTGCCGAAATCGTTCGCGTCATCGCCCACCCGATATTATTCGTAGGGAACTGCAGCCAAATGAGATCGCTGCATCCAGGGTGGGACCACGAGCTATTTGCCGTGGTGTCGCATCAGCCGTTCGGCTGATGCAGGCGAATAAAATGCGACTGTGATCAATTGGGACCAGTCGATCGGGATGCTAAAACCCCGCCACGTGCGAATATCCGAAGGTCATCAAAACCTCGAGCGAAATCAGCAAACCGGCGGGGCATACGAAACAGACTGTGACTACCGGACTTCTTTCTATAATTGCGCTCAGCCTGCTCATGCCGTCGCCCTTCTTGATATGGGGAATTGGAAAGCGTTCCTTGTTGTCCAGTTAGGACCAGACCCCATTTCGTCGACCGGCGCGTCGGCTGAAGAGCTGACGCGGAATTCCAGTTGGATTGTGGGGTTTGTTGTGGGTAGGCTTCCCCCGCACCTTTGCGAGCGCCCCATGAGCAGCGAAAGCGACCTGGCGTCACTGATCGCGGCCATCTACGAAGCCGGCATGGATTTCAGCCTGTGGCCGTATGCGCTCGGACGGATCGCTTCTGCGTTCGGGGTGTCTTCGGCCAGTATGGCCCGCCAGGGCAGGACGCCTTCTGAATGCTGGGGGTTCGCTGTCGGAATTGACCCGATAATTCCCGAAAATTATTTGAAATATTACCATGGCGTCGACCCGTTGTGGCAGAGCACCAGCGCAGCTCCTGCCGGAACAGTCCAGACCGATACGATGGTTATTCCCCGGAGAGAGTTGGTCCGAACGGAATTCTTCAACGATTTCCTTTTGCCACAAAGCGTCGAAGGTCTGCTCAACGCCGTCGTTCTTGTTGAAGACGGGCGACAAAGCATCGTGACATTGCACGGCGATCAGCAATTCGACGAGGGCCACGTCGCGCTTTACAAATTGCTGGTCCCTCATTTGCAGCGGGCGGTGCAGATCAATATCAAATTGGCCAGCGCCGAACTAAACCATATGGCATCGGTCGAAACCCTCAATCGTCTGGAGGAAGGGGTTTTATTTGTCGATGTGAATGCGAAGATCGTGTTTGCCAACAAGGCGGCGGAAAAGCTCTTCGCGGATCGCGATCTACGACTAAATAAGGGTCGTCTGCACGCCAACTCTGCGGCGGAAACGGCAACCCTTCACGCGGCCATTGCGAAATGCGCCGAAACGGGAACTCAGCTTCAACAGAGTGGTTTCGTTTCGGCGCGGCGCCAGCCCGGAAGGTCGCCGCTGTCCTTGCTGATCGCGCCGCTGCCGATGGAGACATCCAGCGGGCTGGTGACGCCGCAGCCGATGGCTGTCATTTTCGTGAACGACCCCGACAAGAGCAACAAGCCAGCCGCTGTTCAGCTGCGGAAAAAGTTTGGCATGACCCCTGCGGAAGCTGCCTTCGCCGTCGAAATATTGACCGGCGACGGAATTCAGGCAGCCGCCGACCGGCTCTCCATTTCGCGCGCAACGGCGCGGACGCACCTGTCCCGAATCTTCGACAAGACCGGTACGCGGCGACAAGCGGAATTAGTGCGGGTCTTGCTTTCCACCAAGAACGTCATCTTGTAATCGGACCTCGGGCCCCGACGATTACACCTTGATCATCCGCTTGCCGCGGTTCTCGCCCGCCAGCAATCCGATCAGGGCCTTCGGCGTATTCTCAAGGCCATTGATGACGTCTTCCTGAACTTTCAATTTGCCGGAGGCGACCCAGGATTGCAGGTCGCTCAGTGCCTCGTCGCGCTGGTCCATGAAGTCCATCACGATAAAACCCTGCATGGTAAGACGCTTCACCACGATCAAGCCGGGCACCCCGCGCGGCCCATGCGCCGACGGCGCGCCGTCATATTGCGAGATCGCGCCGCAGCAGGCGATGCGGCCGCGATTGTTCATCTGCGCGAGGCAGGCTTCGAGAATGTCGCCGCCGACATTGTCGAAATAAACATCGATACCCTTCGGTGCCGCAGCCTTCAGCGCCTTGAACACCGCGCCGTCCTTGTAATCGACCGCGGCATCGAAGCCGAGTTCCGACGTCAGCCAGTTGCACTTGTCCTTGCCGCCGGCGATGCCGACCACACGGCAGCCCTTGATCCTGGCGATCTGGCCGACGATCGATCCAACCGAGCCGGCGGCGGCCGAGACCACGACCGTCTCGCCGGCTTTCGGCTTGCCGACGTCGAGCAGCCCGAAATAGGCGGTGAGGCCGGCGATGCCGTAGACGCTGAGCAAATGTGTCATCGGTTCGATCTTCGGCATCTTGCTCAGATGCTTTGCGGGCACCGCCGCGTAATCCTGCCAGCCGGTATCGCCGAACACGATGTCGCCGGGCGCCAGGCCCGGCGCTTTCGATGACACGACTTCGGCAATGCCGCCGCCGGCCATCACGGTGTTGGCCTCGACCGCCGCGCGATAGGTCGCGCCGTGCATCCATGCCCGGTTGGCGGCGTCCAGCGAGATATAGCGCACCCGCACCAGTACCTCGCCATCCTTTGGCTCCGGGATGGGACCCTTGGATACCTTGAAATGCTCCGGCCCGAGTTTCCCGGCTGGCTTCTCGACCAGCAAGACCTGGCGATTGACAGTGTCGTTCATGGCATTTCCTCCCTGAGCGTCGGTTCTCGATGCAGGTGACCGCGTATGAGGCGTCAAATGCACGCATTGTGCGCTGCGCATGACGCTAATAGGTGGGCGCGCGTTTCACAACGGGATTGTGGCAAGCGTTGCGCGGCGGGCACATCGGCGAAGTTGCGCTTGGTGATTTTGCAATGCGTGTTGCGTCGCTCTCGAATTCTGCCAAACTCGGGGCCGCCGGACTTACGGGGGTAAGAAAAATGTCCAACAGGTTTACGCAATACATCCTGATCGCGATGGCGCTTGGCGTTGTGATGGGGGCGCTGGTCTTCAACTATCTTCCCGACATCCGCGCCGATATCGCCGCGGACGTGAACCTGATCGCGATGCTGTTCCTGCGCCTGATCAAGATGATCATCGCGCCCCTGGTGTTTGCGACCCTGGTCGGCGGCATCGCCCATATGGGAAGCGGCGCCAGACTTGGGCGCATCTTCGCAAAGACCATGGGCTGGTTCGTCAGCGCGTCGTTCGTCTCGCTGCTGCTTGGGCTGCTCATGGTCAATCTGCTGCAGCCCGGTGCGAATTTCCCCGGCACCCTGCCGGACAAGCTGCAATCGACGGGATTGCCGGTGTCGGCATTCTCGATCGAAAAATTCCTGACCCATTTGATTCCGACGTCGATCGCGGACGCGATGGCGCAGAACGAAATCCTGCAGATCGTGGTTTTCGCGGTGTTCTTCTCGGTCGCATTGGGCGCGGCGCCGGAACGCTCCAAGCAGATGCTTTCGCTGATCGATGATCTCGGCCACATCATGCTGAAGGTCACGGCCTATGTCATGAAGTTCGCGCCGATCGCGGTGTGGGCGGCGATCATGGCGACGGTGTCGAAGAACGGCCTCGGCGTATTGTGGAAGCTGATCGTCTTCATGGGCGGCTTCTATCTCTCGCTGCTGATCCTGTGGGCCATCCTGGTTGTGGTGGGCTTTGTCGCGATCGGGCCCAGATACAGTCATCTCTTGCGGTTGATCCGCGAGCCGCTGATGATCGCGTTCTCGACCGCGAGTTCGGAAGCCGCCTATCCCAAGACGCTCGAAGGCCTCAATCGCTTCGGCGCGTCGTCGCGGATCTCGAGTTTCGTGCTGCCGCTCGGCTATTCGTTCAATCTCGACGGCACCATGATGTACTGCACGTTTGCCAGCATCTTCATCGCGCAGACCTATCACATCGATATGCCGCTCGGCACCCAGCTTGCGATGCTGGCGACCCTGATGATCACCTCGAAGGGTGTCGCCGGCGTTCCCCGCGCCTCGCTGGTGGTGATCGCCTCGACGCTGAGCCAGTTCGGCATTCCCGAGGCCGGCCTGTTGATGATCATGGGCATCGATACGTTCCTCGACATGGGACGCAGCGCCACCAACGTGATCGGCAACTCGCTCGCCACCGCCGTGGTGGCGAAGTGGGAAGGCGAACTCGCCCCCGAGCACGCGCTGGGCCCCGACGACGTGGTGCCGCCGGATATGATCCCCGGCGAGCTGCCGGGAATGCAGCCCAGCCACGCCTAGGAGGGTAGAGCCATGCGCTACCCTTTGAAGCGATCCATGCAGGCGGCAAGCCTGTTGGCCGCGGTGGTTTTGCTGACCACGGCCGCGGCGGCCCAGACCGGCGGCGGCGAAGGGCTGAGCCCGACGCTCGCCAACATCAAGAGGACGCACGCGGTGCGGCTGGGTTATCGCGAGAGTTCGCCGCCGTTCTCGTTTCTCGATCAGGCCAACCGCCCGATCGGCTACAGCCTGGAGCTCTGCGAGGCCATCGTCGAGGAGATCGGCGTCGAGGTCGACGACGCCAACCTGAAGATCGAATACGTCAAGGTCACCTCGGATGACCGCATTCCCGCGGTGGTGCAGAACAAGATAGACCTCGAATGCGGATCGACCACGGCAAACGCCGAGCGCAGCAAACAGGTGGCGTTCTCGCCCCTGATGTTCGTCGCCGGCACCAAACTGATGGTACCGAAGGCGTCAACGATCTCGGCGCCGAAAGACCTGCAGGGCAAGACCGTTGTGGTGACCAAAGGCACCACCAACGAGCAGGCCATGCATGCCGTCGACAAGAAGTTTGCGCTCGGCCTCAACATCGTAACCGCGGCCGATCACGAGCAATCCTATCAAATGCTGGTGGACGGCAAGGCGGATGCGTTCGCGACCGACGACATCCTGCTGTACGGCCTGATCGCGCGGCACAAGGCGCAGGACAAGTTTCGCGTCACCGGCGAGTATCTGTCCTACGATCCCTACGGCATCATGTTTCGCAAGGGCGAGCCGCAACTGGCCGCGGTGGTGGAGCGGACCTTTCGCAAGCTGGGTTCGAACCGCGATCTGATTCCGCTCTACAACAAATGGTTTGTCGCGCGCCTGCCCACCGGCGAGAAGCTCAACGTCGCGATCTCGCCGCAACTCGAGGAAGCCTTCAAGGTGCTCAACGACACCGAGGGGGTTAGCAACTAAATCTTCGTCATGCCCGGTACATCAGGCCAAGCTATGACCATATTCTAGCTGTCATCGTCCGCCAACGGGTCGGCGCATAGCGCCGCCCGATGACAGGCTCCGGCGGACGATCCAGTACTCCTCGACGTCTCGGTCCGATCACAAAAGCTGCGGCGTACTGGATACCCCGCCTTCGCGGGGTATGACAGAGAATTTCGCTGTCAGAAAAAATCCAAATCCTGCGCGCGGCCGCCGGCGGCGACCACGGCGTATTCGGTTGCCAGGAATAATCCGCCCGCTACATATATTTTTCGATTTTGCGACGCGGCGAGCGTTTGGCTGACACGAACGGCGTCTTCGATGGTCGCGGCGATGTGAATGGTTGCTTGCGGATTGGCCTGGCGCGCCGCGGCGGCGATGCTCTCCGCCGCCATGCCCTTGTGGTGCGCCGCCGTGCCGATGACCGTGTCGAAGGACGGCGCCAGCGCACCCACGATCTCACCGGCTTTCTTGTCGATGGAAACGCCGACCACGAGAATCCAGTCCTCTGCACCATAAATCGCCTTCAGGCTCGCCAGCGATTGCCGGATGCCGTCGGGGGTATGGCCGACGTCGACAACGGTGAGCGGCTCTTGTTGGATCATTTCGAGGCGGCCGGGCCAACTGATGTCGCGGAGGCCCGATCTCACGGCGGATTCGATTTTGCGTGATGTTTCCCCGGGCCGCACAGTTTGCAGCCAGAGCAGGAACAGGGCGACCGCGATGGCGGCGTTGTTGAATTGAAAGGTGCCCAGCAGGCTCGTTTCAAGCGATCGATATTCGTAAGCTCCGAACTCGAAATCGAACCGCTGCCCGGCCGCCGCTGCGGATTCACCGCCGATTGCGATCTGGTCGCGGACAAAAAGCGAAGTGATCGCGCGAGTGCGGTTATATTCGATCAGATGCGGCCTCAAGCTTCGGCAATTCTCGCCGTAGACGATGGTGCCGCCTGACGCGCAGGCGTCGCTCTTGTCGGAAGCGATCAATTCCAGCGAATTGCCGAGCAGTTCGACATGCTCGTAATCGACCGAGGTCACGCAGCTCACGAGTGCGCCGACCAGCCGCACCGGATCGTAGCGGCCCCCGATGCCGGCCTCGAACACGGTGAACTCGCATTCGCCGCTCCTGAAAATACAGGCAGGCCAGCGCGAACATGGCTTCAAAACTGCCGAATTGTTCACGCCTGTGCTGCGAGATTTCGGCGATAGCGGCTTTGATCCGCGACGTAAGCCGCGCCAGGTCGCTATCGCCGATATCAGCGCCATCGACCTGAAACCGTTCGTTGACACGATATAAATGCGGCGAGGTGAACAAACCCGTTCGCAGACCATAGGCGCGGGCGATGCCGGCGCAGAACGCCGCGGTAGAGCCTTTGCCGTTGGACCCCGTCACAACCACGGAATTGCGCGAAAGCCTTGTCCGATCCACCGCAAGGACGTCGAGCAGCTCGGCCATCCGTGCCAGGCAAATGCCATCGCCGTATTTCGGAAGGTCAAACACCCAATAGTCCCATGGCCAAAAATGTATGACGCCAGATTTTCAGGATCAGGTCGCTCCGGCCGGATTCCTCCAGCAGCCGGATCGACGGGTTGGAGTTGACCTCGATCACCCGCATCGCTTCCGGATCTGCCTCGATATCCGTGAACATGTCCACGGCCGCGACGCGAAGTCCAAGTGCGCGGGCGGCATCCTTCGCCAGTATCAACGCGGCCTCCGAGCGCGCGGCTTCGAGGACCATCGTTCCTCCCGCGCTCAGGTTCATCCGCCCGGGAATGTCCCAGCGTTCCCCCTTGGGCAGCACGATATCGAGCGAAGCGTCAGCGGTCCACGGCAACCGGCGAAAGACCGCGGGATCGCAGCGCCTCATTGTGCGCAATCAACAGGTCGCGGATGGAGCCGATACCGTCGCCCAACACAAAGGGTGGATATTTTCTGGCGGAATAAACCATCTCGTCGTCGAGCAGGAAAATCCGGTATTCCAGTCCCGAGACGATCGGCTGCATCAATATCGCGTCGTAATACTGCGAAACCTCCGGCAAGATATCGAACCAGCGCGGCTTCGCCGTGAACGGCCTGCGCAAAATCGCCGCGCGATCCCTGCAGGGGTTTGACGAATGCCGATGCCCCCAATTTTTTGAAATGCTCGAGCGCGTCTTCGCGCTCATGGCCCGCGGCCGCGATGGGCACGGCGCCGCTCGTGCAGGAAGAAATATTCGCCGCCGAGCGTCGGAATGCCGGCGCTTTCAAGAATTACGTTTGTGAAATATTTGTCCGATGCCAGCGTCGACGCAGTGGCGTTGTTTTGCGGATACCATGAGCATCGCCCGGCGCCGAAATGAATGCGTTTGTCCGGGGAAGCGACGCTGAAGACCAGTCCCGTTCCGCCGTCGATCTCCTGAAAGGCGAGGCCGAATTCAGCGCAGGCATATTCCGCATAGACCGATTGGTCCGGATAAAAGCTCGGCTTTCCCGCTCGAAAATTCCTAAGGCTTTGCATGCAATATCCGGCGACCTGGCATTCCAATTTGATCTCTTATCTCTTAACGAATTTTCTGAGTGAGCGCGGCAATTAACTGCCGGAAGGTGGCCTGTTTCGGCAAGTTAATTGCGCGCAACCGGCTTCGCGATTAAGAGCGGCCGCGAACCATTTTGCGAAATAAATCGGCCGCCATTTTGAGCCCGCAATTGCACATCAAGCCGTATTGACTATCTCTGAAATTGGCGCAGGAACACGCTGAATCGTCAGATGTTGCAGGGGTTTTCGCCTCGCGAGGACCCCAAACAACGCGATCGTTCTACAACAAGGCAATCGGAAAAACCAAAACACATGAGCGCATTCCATAGAGAGAAAGTTCTTTCTGTCCGGCACTGGACCGATACGCTTTTCAGCTTCACCGCCACCCGCAATTCCGGCTTTCGATTCCTCAACGGGCAGTTCGCGATGATCGGGCTGGAGGTCGATGGCCGTCCGCTGATGCGCGCCTACAGCATGGCCAGCGCCAATCATGAGGAATCGCTGGAATTTTTCAGCATCAAGGTCGCCGACGGGCCGCTGACCTCAAAGCTGCAGCAGATCAAGGAGGGCGATACCATCCTGGTGGGGCGCAAGGCGACCGGCACCCTGATCGCCGACAACCTGATCCCGGGCAAACGCTTGCTGCTGCTGTCGACCGGAACGGGTCTGGCGCCGTTCGCGAGCCTGATCAAGGATCCCGACGTCTACGAGCGATTTGAAAGCATCGTTCTGGTTCACGGCTGCCGGCAGGTCTCCGAATTGGCCTATGGCGAGGAGCTGGTGGCGAAGCTGCGCGACGACGAACTTTTCGGGCCGCTGCTCACCGAAAAGCTTGCGTATTATCCGACCGTGACCCGCGAGCCGTTCCGCAACCGCGGCCGCATCACCGATCTCATCACTTCGGAACAATTGTTTGACGATATCGGTCAGCCGCCGCTCGATATCGGCACCGACCGCGTCATGATGTGCGGCAGCCCGGGCATGCTCGAAGAGCTGCGCCAGATGTTTGAAGCGCGCGGTTTTCTCGAAGGCAATAACAGCGAGCCCGGCCATTTTGTCATTGAAAAGGCGTTCGTCGAACGCTGAGGCATCGGTCACCGGAGCAGTCGCCGGGGCGCGAGCCTGCGCGCTAGCCCGCGAGCCGGGACCACGATCGGGCGTAAACCGTGCGCGAAGAGGCGCCCGGAATGACGCTTGATGGTCGCACGCTGCGCAGCATCCGGGGCACGGATCGATCCCACGACCACTGTTCTTTGCGCCAATCATAATGTCTGGCCAGCAACCGGCATCAGTGACAGCGCGAAACGGCCGGTTCAGGTCAAATGGAAGCCAGCGTCAAATTGAATAGCCCCCTTTTGCACGAGAGAAGCAACATCCGTCGTCACGCCAAGCAGTGTAATCGATGACACGTCGGCCCCGCCATCGGCAACGTCGTGGACATGAATGGTTGTGTTTCCGTTCGCGGTGGTGCGTGCTGAGGACGTTGCCCCAGTAGTTGGCTGCCGTCGGATCATTGCTCAGCCCGTTGAACAGCAACACGTCGTTGCCGCCGCCACCATTGGTAACCGTGAAGGCTTGGTTGGCGAAATTGGTGATGGTGTCGAAGCCCTCGCCGGCGACGTTGGTCACGGTCGTATTGTGGTCGTGGAAATACCCGTCGATCAGCTGGATCGTACCGGTGTGCTTTCCGACGGGGTTGGCATTGGTGAACGAGCTGAAATCGTCGCCACCGGTGTTATCCGGTCGGCTGTTCGCCCAGCTGGTCAACTCGGCGTTCCAGTTGCTCCAGGCGGTGATCGAGGCCGTTGACGCCGGCCGGCTGTAGGTGATGTCGCCGAGCGTGACCGAGGTGACGTCGGCAAGGCTGACGAAATCGTGATGAAAATCCGTGTGCTGGCTGACGCTGAAGTCGAACACGAAGGTGTCGTCGGCTGAGCCGCCGGTCATCAGGTCGTCACCGAGCTTGCCGTCGATCGTGTTGTTCGCGGTCGCGCTGCCGATCAGGATGTTGTCCGCGTCGGTTCCCGTGATGGCGAGATCGGCAAGGCCGGCATGCGCCGTCAGCGTCACGCCGTCGGCGCTGGAGATGGTCAGCGTGCCGTCCATATGGGCGAGACTCGCCGAGCGTGATCGTGGTGGTGAGATTGTCGCCGATCAGCTCGACCGTGCCGCCGCCTGGCCCGAGCGCGCTGGCGTCGAGCGTGGCATCCGCGCCGCTGTTAATCGTCACGTCACCGCTGACCGTGGTGAGGCTGCCGGCATCGATGGTGGTGGCGGAGGTGTCGTCCGAATGGTACGTCACCGCTGACCTCGTCCGAGACGTCACCGCTGGCGAGGCTGCGGCAGATCGACCGTCAGCAGATGCGTGTTGTCGGTGATCGAAACGTCACCGCCGGCGTGCACCAGCGCGCTCAGGTCGAGCGTAACCACGCCATTGTCAGAGATGACGATGGCCCCGGCTTGAAGCAGCGCGCTCAGGTCGATGGTGACAAGGCTGGCATTGTCCGAAAAATTGACGCTGCCAGTCACCGTGGAGAGATTGCCCATATCGAGCGTCGCCAGCGGACGCGTCGTCGGTCGACGCTTACGTTGCCGGTGACTGTGGTGAGGCTGCCGAGATTGACAGCGGTCGCCGATGTTGCGTCGCCGGAGACATCGACGTTCGCCGCTGACTGTGGTGAGGCTGCCGAGGTTCACATTGATGGCGGAGGTGTCGCCGTCGATGCTGACGCTATCATTGGCTGTGCTGAGATTGCCGAGATTGACATCAGTCTGCCGATGTGACCGCTGGAGATATCGACATTCCCGCCCACGGTATCGAGGCTGTCGAGGTCTACATTGATGCGAGGCGTCGTCGTCGATGCTGACGTTCACGTTGGCCGTGCTGACAGTGCTGAGGCTGACATCAGTCGGCGATGTATCGCCGGAAATCGCATCCACCCACGTGATGCGTCTGCCAGATTGACATCGGGCGGAAGTATCGCCGTCGACGCTAACGCTGTCGTTGAGGCTCGGCAAGCTGATCGTCAGCAGCGCGCCGTTGTCGGTCAGCGTGAAATTGCCGCCGACGCTCAAGAGATGGCTCAGATCGATGCTGACCAGCTGGTCGTTGTCGCTGATGGTGACGTCGCCGGCGACATTGAAGATCGCGGAAAGATCGAGGTCGATTTCGCTGGTGCCGACGACGCTGACGTCAGCGAGCGTGGCGACGACTTCCGTGCCAATCTGGAACGGTTGCGTCACCGTCGCGTCAAGCTGGTCGAACGAAAGCGTCCTGGAGCCTGATATCGCCTTGTACAAAATCGTGGAAATTCAGGTCTATACCGAATGCGACCTGTGAGGGGGCGTCGGTAAAAAAGGCGTGAGCGCCGCCCGTAACAGGATCAACGACGTAAGATAGCGCGTCGCCTGACGCAAATAACACATCTCCGGCGATAGCTGGTGTCCCTCCAGTTGCCGATGACGCCGATCCGGCAAAACCGACCGAAGGTGCCGCGTAGGTGAAAGACCAGGAAATGAAGTCGGTCGGCTGAAGAAAACCGCTATCGCTGTCCGTTACGATCGTTCCGGTGACAGTCGCCGGCACGTTTAATGTCTGCTGCAAGCTGGTGTTCTCGTACGTTCCCGTAAGTTGGAAAGAAATATCCCAAGTAAAATCCGTCATGGTAGAAACTCCGCTGTTAACCGTGGTCGACTATGCAAGCCGCCTCCCGTAATTCTCATGAAAGCAATTTCGCAGCATTAGCAGGCGTGAGATGATTGCGATTCGCAGCTAGAGAAAAGCTATCGTCGCCCGTCAAATCCGAGCTGGCGACCGGCATGTGCATTTCGCCGTCGGCCCACCGCCGCAGGAAGCCGAGCTGCACGGCACGCGCTTCCGAGAACAGCTCGCTCGGGTGATACAGCAGACCGAAATGGCCGCCGCCGATCGCGTACCATTCCTTCGGCCCGCAGATCGAATCGAAAACGGCCCGGGCGACTCCGCGGATTGGCACGTGTCATTTCGTCTTGTGGCGAAACCAGCATCAATACCGGTCGCCTGAGATGCGGTCCGCAGACCCCTGGCTGCCACTCCCCGAGCGCGAGCGTGACATCGTTGACCCAGTTGCTATCGAGTCTCCCGCCATATTCGACAAACCAGCGAAAAGCGGTCAGCGGCTTCAATGCAGAGGGATGACGAACCTGATCGGTCGAAACGACCGGCAGCGGACCCTGGGCAGGCCCACCGAAGCCGAGCACATCCGACGACAAGGCCGTCAGCCGCAGCGCCTGAAACAGCTTGCCGTCGGTGTCGGCGGGCGGTTCGCTCGCGCCGAACGCTGGTATCTGTGCCACGACCGCCCCGATTCGTGCGTCGATGGCGGCCGCCACGCAGGCAACGCCGGCGCTGAGACTATCGCCCCAGACGGCAATGCGGTCGGGATCGACGCCGTCGAGCTTCGACAGAAATGCGACAGCATCGAGATAGCCACGGGTCTGCACCCAGGGATTTACCTGGCGAGGTGGGTTGCCATCGCTGGCCCCAAAGCCGCGGTGGTCGTACAGAAGCACCGCGAAGCCTGCCGCGTAAAAGGCTTCAGCATACTTGTCGATCGTCATCGAGCGCGTCGCCGAGAAGCCGTGCGCCATCACGACCGTCGGGGCGAGTGGTACGTCCGGCTGATAGAGCCAGCCGCGCAACGTGGCCCCGAGCGAGGGAAATTCGACGTCGATGCGCATGAGATCCGTCCATGTCCGTGCGAATGGTGGCCGTGATGATACGCACGCGCCCGGGTCGCGGCTTTGCGAAACCGATGATTTTTCATTCGGAACCGGATGATTTTCGCGCTCCGCGTCCTTCCCCGTGCTAAGCTTGCGCACGCTCGAAAGGGATCGACCTGCGGTAGATTGACGATGCAAGCGTGCTTTGGCGGTTACGAGCTCGACCAGGAACGCCGCGAGCTGCGCTTCCACGACGCACCGGTTCACGTGGAGCCTCAGGTATTCGACCTGCTTCTCCATCTCGTCGCCAATCGTGACCGCGTCGTCAGCAAGGACGAGATGGTCGGAGCGATCTGGGGCGGGCGCATCGTCTCGGATGTGACGCTCAATAGCCGGATCAACGCAGCCCGGCGGGCCATTGGCGACGACGGCAAGACGCAAGCGTTGATTCGGACGGTGCCACGGCGCGGATTTCGCTTCGTCGGTCAGGTGAGCGAGAAGGCCCTGACGCCTGGCGCCGCGGTCGAAGGCGCGCCCGGAGCCGGCCAGGCGTCGACCGGAGTGCCTGCCCAGCGGGTCAGATTCTGTCGATCGGCCGACGGAGTGAATCTCGCCGTCGCGACCTGCGGCGATGGTTTTCCGGTGGTCAGGACCGGAACCTGGCTGACCCACATACAACGCGACTGGGAAAGCGCGGTGTGGGCGCCTTTCTTCCAGCGGCTCGCCGCGCGATTCTGCCTGGTGCGATATGATCCGAGAGGCTGCGGCTTGTCGGACCGGCAGGCACCGGACATTTCCTTCGATGGCTTTGTACGCGACCTCGAAGCGGTGGTAGATGCGCTGCGCCTCGAGCGGTTTGCGCTGTTCGGAACGTCCCAGGGTGCGGCGGTGTCCATCGCTTATGCGGCTCGTCATCCTGATCGTGTCACACACCTCATCCTGTCCGGCGGGTTTGCACTCGGTTGGCGCCGGCGGGGGAGCGCTGCCGAGATCGCCACGCGCGAGGCGCTGGTGACGCTGATCGAGCAGGGCTGGGGACACCACAACCCCGCCTTCCGGCAGGTCTTCACGGCACGCCTCTGGCCCGATGCGACAGCTGGAGCAAATCCGCTCGTTCGACGAATTGCAGCGGCTTTCGGCATCTCCCGAGAATGCCGCTCGCATCCAGCGCGCCGTCGGGGAGATCGACGTGACGGCGCTGTTGCCACTGATAAAAGCGCCCACGCTTGTTCTGCACAGCAGGGGCGATGCAACGGTTCCACGCGAGCTTGGGCTCATGCTTGCACACGGTATCCCCAACGCTCGCTTCGTGGAGCTTGAGAGCAACAATCACTTCCCGCTTTCGCACGAGGCATCGTGGGAACGATACGTCGAGGAGATTTTGGGTTTCCTTGAGACACGAGTGGCGACCCTGGAAACCGAACGATGAGGAGCTTTGCAGGTAACGCTCTCGCGTCAGTCTTGCTTGAGGAAGGATCGCCCCCACAACCATTGGTGATGGCGCCTTCCGTTTTCCGCCTGCTATAACACCGCCCGAACGTCGCCTGGCTTTTGGCCAACGCGTCGAAAAGCGGGAGCGACCGAGGCCTTGTCCGTATCCGACCAAGCTGTCCTTTCGAAAACGGCCTTCGTCATGGCAGGCGGCGGCAGCTTCGGCGCCATCCAGGTGGGCATGATGCACTCGCTCGCCGCGCATGGAATTTCCGCGGATATGGTGGTCGGCTCCAGTGTCGGCGCATTGAACGGGGCTTACTATGCGGGCGATCCGACGCTCGAGGGCGTGTTGCAGCTGGAGACCATCTGGCGCGGCTTGCATCGGCATGACGTCTTCCCGATCACATGGCGGACGTTATTGGCATTTATCTGGCGGCGGGATTTCCTGATCCCGCATGACGGGATTCAGAAGCTGATCGACGATCATTTGCCCTATCGCAATCTGCAGGAAGCAAAGCTCCCGCTTCATATCGTCACCACCGATATCGTCTCGGGCGACAGCGTCGTATTGTCGGAAGGCCCGGCCGCCCAGGCGATCATCGCCTCTACCGCGATCCCCGGTGCTTTTGCGCCGGTCCGCTACAAGGATTTTTATCTGTCCGATGGCGCCATCTCCTCCAACACGCCGGTCCGGGTCGCGGTTGCGAAGGGCGCGCGGCGCCTGATCATTCTGCCGACCGGCTACGCCTGCGCCACGCACGCGCCGCCGATCGGCGCGGTCGCCAACGCGCTGCATGCGCTGACGCTCCTGATTGCGCGGCAATTGGTGAGCGAACTGGAAGGCCTCGACCCCGCTATCGAATACTTCGTGGTGCCGCCCTTATGTCCGCTGGTGGGATCGCCCTACGACTTTTCGCGAACCGCCGATCATATCGAGCGCGCCATCGCGAGCACCGATGCATGGCTGGCGCAAAATGGCCTGCAGCAGGGCGGGATTCCCGACGAGATGCGCCCGCACAGTCATTGAGCCGTGCCGCCGCACCCCTCATCCCCGGATGAGCGCATTTGCGCTCACTCGGGAGGAGCGGCGCCTTCGCCGCGTCTCGAAGGATGAGCATTGTGGCCTCATGGTTCGAGACGGCGCAAGTGCGCCTCCTCACCATGAGGAGTTTTCACCGTTCGAGATCAGATCAGGTTACATTGCACTGCAAAAAGAGCTGATATCGCGGGACGGATCGATGCTCCGCGCGATGATTCGATAGCTTCGGGCGACCCGCCTTCATATCCGTGACCTCAACGCCGGATATCGTGTAAAGCATTGGTCCGATAGTTGGATTACGCTGCGGCTGACAAGAATAAATAATACGGCAGAAACTGCCTGAGGGGTTCCATGGAAACGTTGATGATTCCGTTCTCGCCACGCTACATCATTCTGACGATTTGCGCCGTCGTCACGGTTTTGCTTCTCGGCATCGGCATTGCAGACGGCAAGATATTCGATCTGGTCTTGATACCGATTCTCATTTTCGGCGCCCTCACGGTGCTCGGCATTCGCGATCTCCTGCAGCAAAATCATGCGGTGTTGCGAAACTATCCGATCTCGGCGCATCTGCGCTTCCTGCTCGAAGAGATCAGGCCGGAGATGCGGCAGTATTTCTTCGAGAGCGAGAAGGACGGCATGCCGTTCAGCCGCGACACCCGCGCCGTCATCTATCAGCGCGCCAAGATGGTGCTCGACAAGCGGCCGTTCGGCACCCAGGAGGACGTCTATCGCGACGGCTATGAGTGGATGCACCATTCGGTGGCGCCGAAGGTTCGCAGCGGCGAGCAATTTCGTGTCACCATCGGCGGTCCGGATTGCACCAAGCCGTATTCGGCATCGGTCTTCAATATCTCCGCGATGAGTTTTGGCGCGCTTAGTCCCAACGCGGTGCGCGCGCTGAACGCGGGCGCCAAAAAGGGCGGCTTCGCGCACGATACCGGCGAGGGCGGTGTCAGTCCCTATCACCGCGAGAACGGCGGCGACCTGATCTGGGAGGTCGGGTCGGGATACTTCGGTTGCCGCAACCGCGACGGCTCGTTCAATCCGGAAGAATTCGCACGCATCGCCGCCCTCGATCAGATCAAGATGGTCGAGCTCAAGATCAGCCAGGGCGCCAAGCCTGGACACGGCGGCGTCCTTCCCGCCGCCAAGGTCTCCGAGGAAATTTCCAGGATCAGAGGCGTGGCCATGGGCGAGGACTGCATCTCGCCGGCTACCCACGGGGCATTTTCGACGCCGCTGGAAATGATGGCCTTCATCGGCGAGATGCGCCGGCTGTCCGGCGGCAAGCCCGCCGGCTTCAAGCTTTGCATCGGTCACCCCTGGGAGTTCCTCGCGATCTGCAAGGCGATGCTTCAGACCGGCATCTATCCGGATTTCATCGTGGTCGACGGCAACGAAGGCGGCACCGGCGCAGCGCCGCTGGAATTCATGGATCATCTGGGCATGCCGATGCGCGAGGGGGTCAATTTCGTCCATAACGCGCTGATCGGCATCAATGCCCGCGACCGCATCCGCATCGGCGCCGCCGGGAAAATCGCGACCGCCTTCGATATGGCGCGCGCCATGGCGATCGGCGCGGACTGGTGCAATTCGGCGCGCGGCTTCATGTTTTCGTTAGGCTGCATCCAGTCGCTGAGCTGCCATACCGATCGGTGTCCGACCGGCGTGACCACGCAGGATCCCACCCGCGCGCGCGCGCTGGTGGTGCCGCACAAGACCGAGCGGGTCTACAACTATCATCGTGCGACGCTGCACGCGCTGGCCGAACTGCTGGCCGCCGCCGGGCTCGAGCATCCGCAGCAAATCCGCTCGATCCATTTTTCGCAGCGGACGTCAACGACCGAAGTGCAGTCGTTCGCGCGGCTCTATCCGTCGCTTCGCCCGGGCGAACTGATCGACGGCACCAGCGACCTGCGCTTTCGCGAGGCCTGGGCGATGGCGCGGGCGGACACTTTTTCGGCGGTGGGTTGAGGCCCCGGTCTGTGGCGGCAGCAAGCAGCTAGCCAATTCAAAGATTGATGCCAAACTTGGTCAGGGCCCAAGCAGTGATGAAGTAGAGGGTCATCGTCACGACGCAGCTTGTCGCCATACTTGGCCAGAAACCAACGCCAGCCCGGAGCATGGCGGGAAGGAGCAGAAACATCGGCAGTGACGGTAGAACATACCAAAACGTCGATTCCGCGTGACTAGCGATCCGTTCAGTGTCCCCGGTGTCACGCCAGAGCCAAACAATTCCGAGTAGCGACACCAAAGGCAACGAAACGATCAGCGCGCCGAACGCAGGACTGCGCTTTGCAACCTCGGATACCACCGCAATGATGAGGCCCGACAAAACGCACTTGATGATGAAGTACAGCATTTTATCTGCTCAAATAGATGTAGCTGCAACGGGTCAGAACTCGCCGTGCAGCCGTCCGGAGAAGATCGAAACCGGCCCGCGGTCGGCGTTATAGGCGGGATTGGTGACGAATTGATAGTCGGCGGTGAACGTAAGCGCCTTGTTGATCGCGAACGCATAATAGGTTTCGAGGATTCGCTCGCGCCGATAATTGAGCTGGCCGTCGCCGATCAGAACGCCGAGTCCGCCGGCCGCGATGAAGTCGCGGTGGTCCCTGGAAAGCGCGTTGATCGCGCCGCCGATCCCGATCACGTCATCGGGCCTGCCCCATTTGGTGCCCTTGATGGAAGCGCCGAGCGAGAGACTGGCATCGATATCGGTGAACGCCATGATCTCGGTCTTGCCGTCGTTCCAGCTCCAGCGGCCGAACAGGCCGACTTCGTCGCTTAAGGCCTGTTCGAGGTTGATGACGTAGCCGTATTTGATGCGGCCGGTACGGGTTTGCGCGATATCGACGCCGAACGCCGGATTATCCAGCGTCTCGCGATAGCTTCCGGAAAAGGCGCTGTTGAGCCATGCGATGGTCCGCAGCTTTCCCGGCTGGGAGAACAGCGAATAGCGTGTTTCCAGCTCGATCACGTACTCGCCGCGCCGAAAAACGTTGGTGTCGAAATTGTTCGAATTCGATACGGCGTCCATCAGGAAATAGCCTGATCGTAACGCCCATTGTTTCTGATTGAGCTCCGCCGTGGCGCCATAGCTGAGTCCGAGCTTGTCCGCGGTATAGTCAAATGCTCCCGGCGCCCAGATCGACCAGTTCATGAAATCCTTGCGGCTATCCTTGGCGTAGCTGTTGCCGTCAAAGACATCGATGACCGAAAACTTGCCCGCCTGCAGCGTCAAGCGGGATACATCGGCCTTGCCGGCGAGCTGCATCGGTCCGCTGGCAAGGTCTTCCTGCTCGCCGCCGAAGCCGAAGGTCTGGCGCACGAACAATCGCGAGGTGTTGTAATGCGGATAGGGGAAATTGGATTTTTGCGCTTCGCCACTCGGAAATCCCGCGACCCCGACGGTATCGTTCAATCCAAATCCCTGCAGCAGTTCGGGGTTGTAGTAGACCTCGCCGCCCTCCCACAGCCGCGCGTTCAGGTACAGGCTGTTGCTCCAGGTCTCCTGAAGTTGCGGCGCCGGCGTCAGGCTGTTCGGACCCGAGTAGGGCGCGCGGAATGCCGGATAGCCCTGCGGCAGGAACGTGGTTTGGCCGTGGATTTCCCAGCGATCGGATTCCGGATCCGTCAGCGATATCTTCGGCGTCAGATTGCCCGAACCCGGCCAGTCGATCTTGCGGTTGAGGCCGAGGCGAAGCGCCTGGAAATCCAGTGTCGATGTGTAGTGCGCGCCCGATGGAAAGGCGATGTCGGCTTTTTCGAACCGGCTGTAGAGATATTCCAGCCGCGCGCTCCAGTGCGGTGCGAAGGCATATTCCACGCCGCCGCCTGCGGCCCAGCCGAGCCGGGTGTTCAGGATCTTTTCGTCGCTGCCGACGGCGGGCGAGTTGAGAAAGCGCTCGCCGGCCCAGGCGAGCCCGCCGGTCGCATAGGCCAGCCACGGACCCGTGGCGTAACCGACGCGGCCGCGCGCGGTCGCCACATAGTCCCACTGCTCGGTGAGCGCGGACCGCGCTGTCGCAAGCGACGACACCACCGAATTCGAGGTGAGATAATTCGGAAAGGTAATGTCGGCCTCGACCCCGAGCAGCATCCCGGACGGCAGCCGAACATTGTAGCCGGCCTGCACGCCGCCGATCGCGCCGCCGAAGGAATTGCTGGTTGCGGTGGATGCCGGATCTGACAGCACGGCGTTTGAGGAGCCGCGGCTGTAACCGGTATGCGCGCCGATATAGAACCCGGTCCAATCGAATACCGACTGGATGGGGGGAGCCTTCAAAGGCATGTCGGCGGCGAGCGCCGGGCCATCGAGCACCAGCAGGCCCAGGCCCGCGCCCGCAAATATCCTCCCCCGGGATCGGCTGCTGCGGTTCATCGTGTGGCTATTTCCAGCGCGAGCATTCCGGCGGTCTCTCTCGTCCTTACTGCAATCATGCCGGCGCGCGGCCATCAATGAAATGAAGCAATCGATTGCTCTGGTCCGGAGTTGCCGATTACGTCAGTCAAAAAGCCGGATCAAACCCAGGCGCAATTCAGTCCCCAGCGTTATTGCAACTCATTCGCAACTACAACCAAGAACGCAGAGGATGCGGTTGAATGGCATCGCTTAGTGACGCGCGTGCAACACAATTAAGAGGAATCGAGCCCGGTTAGCCGGTTGCCGAACGGGAGTGTTGGACCTCTACGGTGACGTGGGACAGGTCGGCGAATTTGGCCAGTCTCTGCCGGTAATGCGCCGCCTCGCGGGCTCCTGAGGTTGCAACCGAGACAATGGCGCCGAGATGCCCGGGCCCGAGCCGCCAGAGATGCAGGTCGGTGACGCGGTCTCCCTCACTTTCGATCACCAGGCGAACCCTCTCCGCCATGCGCGGATCCGGCGTGCGATCGAGCAGGATGCCGCTGGTATCGCGCAGCAACCCGACCGACCAGTTGGCGATCACAAGCGCGCCGATGAAGCCGGCCAGCGGGTCCATCCAGAGCCAGCCGAACGCGCGCGCCATCAGCAGCCCGGCAATGACCAGAACGGACACGGCGGCGTCGGCCATCACATGAATGACGGCAGCCCGCATGTTGTTGTCGCGGTGATGCACACCATGGGCGGCTTCGTGATCGTGCTCTTCGAACTCCAGTTCGTGTTCATGCTGCTGGCCTTCCTGCACCAGGCGCACCTTGGCAAGGAAGGCATGCGGTTCCGGAATTTCGTCGCGCGACTCCAGAAATCCATCCCGGTCTTCGAACGTGAATAGCTGTCGGCTGCCATCCGGCCTGATCGTCTCGATGCTGACATCGGAGACCCCCGCCAACATCCGCTGTATCGGCTCTCACGCGAAAACGCGGTGGCACCTTGTCTTCAAAGACCTCGATGTCCAGCGCGCCGGTGCCCAGCTCGATGCGCCGAGGTTCTTCGTGATGGTCATGGTCATGACCATGGGAGTGACCATGGCCGTGAGCATGATGATGATGCCCGCCAGCCAATAACCACGCGCTCGCGACATTGACCGCCAGACCAAGCACGGCAATCGGGATCGCCTCGTTGAAGCTGATGGGAACCGGGTTGAGCAGGCGCGATACGGCCTCGTAGGCGATCAGCACGGCAATCATCGCGAGAACGATGGCGCTGGAATATGCCGCCAGATCGCCGAACTTGCCGGTGCCGAACGTGAAATTGCGGTCATTGGCATATTTGCGGGCATAGGTATAAGCCAGCGCCGCCAGCAGCAGCGCGCCGGCATGCGTCGACATGTGCAGTCCGTCGGCGATCAGCGCCAGCGAGCCGAACAGCGCGCCGCCGATAATTTCGGCGATCATCATGACGCTGCAAAATTATACATCATCAGAAATAACCTGATCGTAACGCCCATTGTTTCTGATTGAGCTCTGCCGTGGCGCCGTAGCTGAGCCCGAGCTTGTCCGCGGCATAGTCGAATGCTCCCGGCGCCCAGATCGACCAGTTCATGAAATCCTTGCGGCTATCCTTGGCGTAGCTGTTGCCGTCAAAGATATCGATGACCGAAAACTTGCCCGCCTGCAGCGTCAAGCGGGATACATCGGCCTTGCCGGCGAGCTGCATCGGTCCGCTGGCAAGGTCTTCCTGCTCGCCGCCGAAGCCGAAGGTCTGGCGCACCAACAATCGCGAGGTGTTGTAATGCGGATAAGGGAAATTGGATTTTTGTGCTTCGCCGCTCGGAAAGCCAGCGACCCCGACGGTGTCGTTCAATCCAAATCCCTGCAGCAGTTCGGGATTGTAGTAGACCTCGCCGCCCTCCCAAAGCCGCGCGTTCAGGAACAGGCTGTTGCTCCAGGTCTCCTGAACTTGCGGCGCCGGCGTCAGGCTGTTCGGACCCGAGTAGGGCGCGCGGAATGCCGGATAGCCCTGCGGCAGGAACGTGGTTTGGCCGTGGATTTCCCAGCGATCGGATTCCGGATCCGTCAGCGATATCTTCGGCGTCAGATTGCCCGAACCCGGCCAGTCGATCTTGCGGTTGAGGCCGAGGCGAAGCGCCTGGAAATCCAGTGTCGATGTGTAGTGCGCGTCCTGATGGAAAGGCGATGTCGGCTTTTTCGAACCGGCTGTAGAGATATTCCAGCCGCGCGCTCCAGTGCGGCGCGAAGGCATATTCCACGCCGCCGCCTGCGGCCCAGCCGAGCCGGGTGTTCAGGATCTTTTCGTCGCTGCCGACGGCGGGCGAGTTGAGAAAGCGCTCGCCGGCCCAGGCGAGCCCGCCGGTCGCATAGGCCAGCCACGGACCCGTGGCGTAACCGACGCGGCCGCGCGCGGTCGCCACATAGTCCCACTGCTCGGTCAGCGCGGACCGCGCTGTCGCAAGCGACGACACCACCGAATTGGAGGTGAGATAATTCGGAAAGGTAATGTCGGCCTCGACCCCGAGCAGCATCCCGGACGGCAGCCGAACATTGTAGCCGGCCTGCACGCCGCCGATCACGCCGCCGAAGGAATTGCTGGTTGCGGTGGATGCCGGATCTGACAGCACGGCGTTTGAGGAGCCGCGGCTGTAACCGGTATGCGCGCCGATATAGAACCCGGTCCAATCGAATACCGACTGGATGGCGGGAGCCTTCAAAGGCATGTCGGCGGCGAGCGCCGGGCCGTCGAGCACCAGCAGGCCCAGGCCCGCGCCCGCAAATATCCTCCCCCGGGATCGGCTGCTGCGGTTCATCGTGTGGCTATTTCCAGCGCGAGCATTCCGGCGGTCTCTCTCGTCCTTACTGCAATCATGCCGGCGCGCGGCCATCAATGAAATGAAGCAATCGATTGCTCTGGTCCGGAGTTGCCGATTACGTCAGTCAAAAAGCCGGATCAAACCATGGCGCAATTCATTCCTCAGCGTTATTGCAACTCATTCGCAACTGCAACGAATGAACGCAGAGGATGCGGTTGAATGGCATCGTCTAGTGACGCGCGTGCAACACAATTAAGGGGAATCGAGCCCGGTCAGCCGGTTGCCGAACGGGAGTGTTGGACCTCTACGGTGACGTGGGACAGGTCGGCGAATTTGGCCAGTCTCTGCCGGTAATGCGCCGCCTCGCGGGCTCCCGAGGTTGCAACCGAGACAATGGCGCCGAGATGCCCGGGCCCGAGCCGCCAGAGATGCAGGTCGGTGACGCGGTCTCCCTCGCTTTCGATCACCAAGCGAACCCTCTCCGCCATGCGCGGATCCGGCGTGCGATCGAGCAGGATGCCGCCGGTATCGCGCAGCAACCCGACCGACCAGTTGGCGATCACAAGCGCGCCGATGAAGCCGGCCAGCGGGTCCATCCAGAGCCAGCCGAACGCGCGCGCCATGCAGCAGCCCGGCAATGACCAGAACGGACACGGCGGCGTCGGCCATCACATGAATGACGGCAGCCCGCATGTTGTTGTCGCGGTGATGCGCGCCATGGGCGGCTTCGTGATCGTGCTCTTCGAACTCCAGTTCGCGTTCATGCTGCTGGCCTTCCTGCACCAGGCGGACTTTTGCAAGGAAGGCATGCGGTTCCGGAATTTCGTCGCGCGACTCCAGAAATCCATCCCGGTCTTCGAACGTGAATAGCTGTCGGCTGCCATCCGGCCTGATGGTCTCGATGCTGACATCGGAGACCCCCGCCAACACCGCTAAATCGGCTCGTCACGCGGAAGCGCGGCGGCACCTTGTCTTCAAAGACCTCGATGTCAAGCGCGCCGGTGCCCAGCTCGATGCGCCGAGGTTCCTTCGTCATGGTCATGGTCATGACCATGAGAGTGACCATGGCCGTGAGCATGATGATGGCCGCCGGACAATAGCCACGCGCTCGCGACATTGACCGCCAGACCAAGCACGGCAATCGGGATCGCCTCGTTGAAGCTGATGGGAACCGGGTTGAGCAGGCGCGATACGGCCTCGTAGGCGATCAGCACGGCAATCATCGCGAGAACGATGGCGCTGGAATATGCCGCCAGATCGCCGAACTTGCCGGTGCCGAACGTGAAATTGCGGTCATTGGCATATTTGCGGGCATAGGTATAAGCCAGCGCCGCCAGCAGCAGCGCGCCGGCATGCGTCGACATGTGCAGTCCGTCGGCGATCAGCGCCAGCGAGCCGAACAGCGCGCCGCCGATAATTTCGGCGATCATCATGACGCTGCAAAGGATGATCACCGCCCAGGTCCGGCGTTCGGCCTTTTCATGATCTTCGCCGAGAAAGACGTGATCGTGCGGCGGAAGCTGAAATACCGAGTCTGCTTCGCTCATGACGTTCTCTCACTTCAGATAGGTGTGGACCACTTCGATCAGCTGATCCGCCGCGTCGGCGTTAAGCGCGCCCGGATTCCTCTCGGGGTCGACGAGATGGGTGCGGATGTGATCCTCGACCACCTCGGCCATCAGGCCAGCGACGCCGCCGCGAACGCCGGCAATCATATGCATGATGCGCTCGCATTCGGCCTCTTCCGTCAACGCGCGTTCGATCGCTTCGATCTGGCCGCGAATCCGACCGACGCGAGCCAGCAGCTTTTTCTTTTCCCGGATCGTGTGTGCCATGATGCGTCAGATAGGGTACCCCCCTATGCTATGTCAATGGCTGGAATGACGTCGTCGCCCTGATCAACGAAATCAACCGGAAAAAGTTGACCCGCCCGGGGGGACAACCGGGCGGGTCGGGTACGGCACGGGGGTGGATGAGGCGCCCGTGCCGGACGCAGGATCCACGATCAGGAGTCTCGAACGAGTGCTCCGGACTCAGCCGATCGATCAGTAATTGCAGGTACGAACGCGGCCCATGTAGTTGCCGTAGGCGTCGAACTGGCGAACCCAGCCGCAGCGGCGATAGCCGTCGTAATAAGTAGCCGTCGCTGGCAGCGATCGCGCTGCCGACCACGGCGGCGCCGATCAGACCGGCTCCGATGCCCCAGCCGAGGCCGAGACCCTTGGCTTCTGCCGGGGTGGTGGTGGACGCCATGCTGCCGGTGACGGCAAGGGTGGCCAGCGCGAGCGCGGCAATTTTGGTTTTGATCGACATGAGAAACTCCATCCGGTTGAGCGCGGCCCGTTTGGTCCGCATGCCCAGTTGGACGAAGCGTCTTCGAATCCGGTTCGATTCCGCTCGCCGGAAATTCCGGGTCTCAATTATTTCTTTGAAATTACAGATGGTTAGACGAATAGCGCGTCAGCGCTTCGGGCCGTCCGAAAGCGTTTCCGGATCGAATCTGTCGACGTCGGCGAGCAATTCGCAGAAGGCGCGCGCGCCGTGATCGAGCAAACGCTGGCCTTTCTCCGCGGTCGCTATCGTGGCATCGCCGGCGGCGCCGCTTGGGTGAAGGTCCTCGGCCTGCCAGGCGAACGGCGCCGGCCGGTGCGCCGAAAGCCAGCGATAATCCTTTTCCATCGCGATGCTTGCGGGACGAAAATCCGCAATCGCATCAGTGCGCACATGCTGCTTGTATCGCGCCAGCATGATCGAGGTCTCGACCGCGCCGCCATGGATGCCGTGATGCAATTCTTCCGCCGAAAATAATCCCTCCGGCGCACCGAAGCGGGACCATGCCGTGGTGACGGCGAGAAGACCCTGTTGCGCGCGCAAATCCTGCGCGACAAGCGTCATCGCCGCGCTGTTGCCGCCATGGCTTGTGACCATCACAAGCTTTTTGATGCCTGCGCGCGCGACACTTTCACCGAGCGCCATCCAGGTCTTCAGCGCCACTTCCGTCGGCAGCGTCAGCGTGCCGGGATAACTGACGTGCTCGGTGGAAATCCCGACCGGCTGCAGCGGAAGGAACGTCACCGGGAGGGTCTCGGGCAGAAGCTCGCGCACCCGCGCAAGATAGGCCTGCGCGATCATGACGTCGGTGCCGACCGGCAAATGCGGGCCGTGCTGTTCGGTTGCCGCCAGCGGCAACACCGCAATCCAGCGCGCCGGCCCGGTTCCGGAAACGTCGGGCCAGTGGATGTCGGTCCAATCGCGGGGAGGCAGGGTTGAAGTCATCGAGCGCAATGTTTCTTTAGATGGATTTGCAAGGTAGTTTGTATTCATGCGAAAGGACGCAAACCAGCGTCCGGTGCTTCCTATCATGGGCCAGAACGATCGACGGAGTCCAATCATGAACCCGGCTCTTTTGCCGCGAGCGTTAACAGTCGCCCTCGTGGCCACTCTCATGGCCATGGCGCCTGCAGGCGCCCAAACGCTGGACAAGGTCTCGTTTGGCACCAACTGGGTGGCCGAGGCCGAGCACGGCGGATTTTTCCAGGCGCTGGCCGACGGCACCTACAGGAAATACGGGCTCGACGTCACCATCGTGCCGGGCGGCCCCAACGACAACAATCGGATGCTGCTGATTGCCGGCAAGCTCGACTTCTTCATGGCCGCGAACACCTTGATGTCGTTCGATGCGGTCGCCAACAACGTGCCGGTCGTGACGGTGGCAGCGGTGTTCCAGAAGGATCCGCAGGTTTTCCTGACCCATCCGGAGTCGAAAATCACAAAACTCGAAGAGCTCAAGCCGCTGACGCTGTTCGTGTCCAAGGAAGGCATCTCCAGCTATTTTCAATGGCTGAAGTCCGAATATGGCTTCAGCGAGCAGAAGGTCAGGCCTTACACCTTCAACCCGCAGCCGTTTCTCGCCGACAAGCAAAGCGCGATGCAGGGCTATGTCACCTCGGAGCCGTTCGCGATCGAAAAAGCGGCCAGGTTCAAGCCTGGAATCATCTTGCTGGCGGATTACGGTTTCAACACCTACTCGACCTTGATCGAGACTCGCCGCGATCTCATCGACAAGAAGCCGGACCTGGTCCAGCGCTTCGTCGATGCCTCCATGATCGGCTGGTACAATTACCTGTACGGCGACAATAAGCCCGCCAACGCGATGATCAGGAAGCTCAATCCGGAAATGACCGACGAGTTGCTGGCCTACTCGTTAAACAAGATGAAGGAATACGGCATTGTCGATTCCGGCGACGCCTTGCGCGACGGCATCGGCGCCATGACCGACGCGCGGATGGCAAGCTTCTTCGACAAGATGGTGCGGGCAGGCGTGGTCCGCCGCGACATCGACTTCCGCAAGGCCTATACGCTTCGCTTCATCAACAAGGCCGTCGGCCTCGACCTGCGGCCGAAGAACTAGAGACGCGATGGCCGAGCCCGCAGCCTTGTCCGAAGCCAATTCCGGCACGGCCGGCCTCGCGGTGCGGCTGCGCGGCGTCACCAAGGTCTATGACAGCGGTGTCATGGCGCTGGGTCCGTTGGACCTTGACGTGCGCAAGGGCGAGTTCGTGTCGCTGCTGGGGGCATCGGGTTGCGGAAAGTCGACGGCGCTAAGGCTGATCGCGGGCCTCAGCGCGCCGACGTCGGGCACCGTTGCGGTCGCGCGCCGACCCAGTGAGGTGAGCGCGCGGCATTCCATCGGCTTTGTGTTTCAGGAGCCGACGCTGATGCCGTGGACCAGCGTGCGCGAGAATGTGCGGCTGCCGCTGAAACTCGCGCATGCTCCGGTCGCGGAGGCGAACGCGCGCGTTGCTGAGGCGCTGGCGCAGGTGGCGCTTTCGGAGTTTGCCGACGCCTATCCGCGCGAATTATCGGGCGGCATGAAGATGCGGGTCTCGCTTGCGCGCGCATTGGTCACCGACCCCGATATCCTCCTGATGGATGAGCCGTTTGCCGCGCTCGATGAGATCACCCGTTTCCGGCTCAACAACGATCTGCTTTCGCTGTGGCGCAATTTGCGCAAGACCGTCATCTTCGTCACGCATTCGGTGTTCGAATCCGTGTATTTGTCGCAACGCGTGATCATCATGACATCGCGGCCCGGACGCATCGGCGCCGAGGTTCGCATCGACGCCCCCGAGCCGCGGGACGAGGATTTTCGAACCTCCGCCGAGTATGCCGCCTATTGCCGCGAGGTTTCGCACGCGCTGGCGCCGTTGCACTACAGGCAGCCCGGTCATGACCTCCCTGGAGACCCCGCCATTATCCGCCGGGCAGGCAGCGCCTGATAGCCGCACCCTGCGTCTTGTCCGAATCCTGCTTCCCTTCGTCGTGCTGGCGGCAGGCATCGCGATATGGGAGCTCGTGGTGCGGCTCAACAATATTCCGCCCTATGTGCTGCCGGGACCATCAGCGGTATTCCGGACGCTCGTTCAGGATTGGCCGGTATTGTTTCAATCGCTGCTGACCACGCTTTTGACCACGCTCGAAGGCTTCCTTGCCGCAGCCGTCGGCGGCGTCGCGCTGGCGCTGTTGTTCAACCAATCGAAGTGGCTGGAATATTCGCTGTTTCCCTATGCGGTCATCCTGCAGGTGACGCCGGTCATTGCGATCGCGCCGCTGCTCCTGATCTACCTGCCGCAGCAAACCGCCGTCATTGCCTGCGCCTGGATCGTCGGATTCTTTCCGGTATTGTCCAACACCACGCTCGGACTGAATTCGGTGGATCGCAATCTGGCCGGCCTGTTTCAGCTTTACGGCGCGTCGCGAATGCAGACGCTTGCCTATCTCAAACTGCCTTCTGCGCTGCCATTCATCCTCGGCGGATTGCGGATTGCGGGCGGGTTGTCGCTGATCGGCGCCGTGGTCGCCGAGATCGCGGCGGGCACCGCCGGTGCGGGTTCCGGCCTCGCCTATCGAATCGCGGAATCCGGCTATCGCCTCAACATTCCCCGAATGTTCGCCGCGTTGCTGTTGCTCTCCGCCGCCGGGATTGTCATTTATGGGCTGCTGGCGCTAACCTCGCACCTGGTGTTGCGGCGCTGGCACGAAAGCGCGCTTGGAAAGGAAAACTGATGGTGGGCGGAAATATTTCTTCGGAGAAGGTCGATTTGCTGATCTATGGCCCGAGCAGACCGATCCTTGAGAACGGTTTTTCCGACCAGTTCGTCCTGCACACCGCTGAAACCAAGCACGACCTGGAACGATTGACTCCAGCCATGCTGGAGAAAATCCGCGGCATGGCGGTGACCTACCACACGGTCCATGCCGACAAGACAGCGCTGGCGCTTTTTCCGAAGCTCGAGATCATCGCGAGCTTCGGCGTCGGCTACGATCACGTCGGTTCCGCTTACGCCCGCGAGCACAATATCGTTGTCACCAATACGCCTGATGTGTTGACCGAGGAGGTTGCGGACGTCGCGATGGGGCTTTTGATCGCGACCCTGCGTGAGTTCGTCAAGGCTGACCGCTATTTGCGTTCGGGCCTCTGGACGACGCAGAACTATCCGCTCAGCGTTGGATCGTTGCGCGACCGCAAGGTCGGGATCGTCGGCATGGGCCGGATCGGGCAGGCGATCGGACGCAGGCTGGAGGCCTCGCGCGTTCCCGTGGTCTATCATTCGCGCAAACCGGCGGATGGCGTGTCGTACAAGCATTATCCCGACCTGATCGAGATGGCGAAGGCGGTCGACACCCTGATCGTGATTGTCCCCGGCGGCGCGGCGACGGCGAAAATGATCAACGCCGATGTCATGAAGGCGCTCGGGCCGCGCGGCGTCATCATCAACGTGGCGCGCGGCTCGGTGGTCGATGAGCCGGCCTTGGTCGCCGCGCTGAAGTCGGGGACCATTCTGGCCGCGGGGCTCGATGTCTACGCCAACGAACCGGCGGTGCCGGATGAATTGCGCACCATGCAGAACGTGGTGCTGCTTCCCCACATCGGCTCCGCTTCGGTGGTGACGCGAAATGCCATGGATCAGCTGGTGGTCGACAATCTGAAGGCCTGGTTCGCGGGCAAGCCGCCGCTGACGCCGGTTGCGGAAACGCCGGTGAAGAGCCGCTGATGCGAGGGCGCCTCGGCATTGCGCTCGCGGCGCTGTTGGCACTGCTCGCCTGCGGATCGCCTGTTCGGTCGCAGGATGCCTCGACCTTGAAAAAAGACATGATCGGTCAGTGGGAGCTCTCGACTACCGAACGCAGCAAGACCTGCGTCGTCACCCTGAAGGGCGATGCGACGCCGCAAGGCCTGAAGCTCGAACTCGAGCCCGGTTGCGCGGCGGCGCTGCCATTCACCAGGGATATCACCGCCTGGAATATCAAGGGGCTGGATATCGTGCGGCTGCAGGATGCCGCGGGTCAGCCGGTGATCGACTTTACCGAAGTCGAGAGCGGGATTTTCGAAGGCCTGAGACAAGGCGAGGGCATCTACATCCTGCAGAATCTCGCCGCCGCGCGCTCGCTGGCAAAATCGATGGACCAGATGATCGGCGACTGGTCGATGGTTCGCGGCAATGGCCGCGCGATCTGCGGCCTGACCCTGACCAACACCGAGGTGACGCCGGACAATTTCGCGGTCTTCCTCAAGCCGCGCTGCGATCCGGCGGTCGCAGCCTTTGCGCCGACGGTGTGGCGGCTGGAGCGCGGCGAGTTGCTGCTGATGTCGGCGAGCGGCGAGGTCTGGCGCTTCGAGGCCGACGACAACGCGCAGTGGCGGCGGGTGCCCGACAGCGCCGATCCGCTGATCATGGTCAGGCAGTAGTTTTTTAGAAACGATACGGGTCGATCAACTTCGCTTGCCGGCAAGCCAACACGCAAAATTGTCTTGTTGGCGCCGCGATCCCGTCCAATCGTTGCGGGCGCGGGGCCTGCAAAGGGCACCGAAGTCAGCGCGCCCTCGGGGAATACCGATCGCGCAGGACCTGTGCCGAGGAGATCATCCATGCCCGAGATTCCGCTGAGCATCGCCGAGATCGACCAACGCATCGCTGCGATAAGGGAAAACCTCACCGAATTGACCGAGCAAGCCGCCGCCTATTCCGGCGGCGCGGTCGAGGAACTGACGGCGCAGCGTATCGCCGACCAGGAGGCGCAACTCGACCTCCTGACCAGGCAGCGCGATGAACTCACCCGATCGAAGTCGCGCGTGAAGAAATTGGAAATCAGCGTCAAGCAGCATATGGAAGTGATCGGCGCGGATGGCGTTCACATCGGGACCGTCGACCGCGTTGAAAACGGCCGGATCAAGCTCACCAGGGCCGACAGCGGCGAAGGACATCACAGAGGCCACCATCATTTCATAGATCTGGGGCTGGTCGCCGATGTCGAAGGGCAGAAGGTGCGGCTGTCCGCGAATGCGGCGGTCGCGGTTACCCTCGAGCAGGAAAAATCGGGAAAGGCGACCTGATCCG
>CAVXHU010000032.1:0-32498 GCA_963761395.1 uncultured Alphaproteobacteria bacterium | reverse complement strand
CGGGCTTTAGCGTATGGGCATCAAAGGTGCGGATTTCGGTGGCGCCGCCGACATCCAGCGTCACCACCAGGCGGTCGCCGGCGACGCCGGTCGCTATGATGCGGGCGCCTTTCGGCAGCATCGAAGTGGTGTCGGTGGCGACAGCGCTTCCCTCGGATCGGAAAAGGCGATAGCCGATGGCGATCAGAACCGCCGCTACCGCCAGCGCGGTGGTAAGGCCCGCAATCAGCATCATCCGCCGCACCCGCGCGAACAACGCGGCCTGCTCGGGGGTCGGTTCGGGCGCAACGGTCTCGGTCATGCAAGGCTCTTTACAAGGCTCTTCTTTGGAACAAGGCTCATCTTCGAACAGCGGTCAAAGGCTTGAAGTCACCGTCGCCGGCGACGAGGGATCGATCCGGCTCGACCGCGTGCTCGCGGTGCGCCTTGCCGAGCTGTCGCGCTCGCGGCTGAAAGCGCTGATCCTCGCAGGCCAGGTCTCGATTAACAGCGTCACCGTCGGCAGCGCCCCGATCCGCGACCCCGCTTATCATGTCAGCGCCGGCGATACGATCACAATCGACGTGCCGCAAGCGGTCGCCGCCGAGCCTGCGGGCGAGGATATCGCGCTCGATATCGTCTACGAGGATGACGACATCATCGTCATCGACAAGCCCAAAGGCCTCGTGGTGCATCCCGCCGCCGGCCACGAAACCGGCACGCTGGTCAACGCGCTGATCGCCCATTGCGGCTTAAGCCTTTCCGGGATCGGCGGCGTCAAGCGCCCCGGCATCGTGCATCGGCTCGACAAGGACACCACCGGGCTGATGGTCGCGGCGAAGAACGACCGGGCGCACAAATCGCTGACCGAGCAATTCGCCGACCATGGCCGCACCGGCGCGATGCGGCGCGGCTACATGGCCTTGGTATGGGGCGTGCCCAACCGCCAGCGCGGCACGGTGGACGCGCCGATCGACCGCCATCCGCATGCCCGGGAGAAAATGGCGGTGCGCGAGGGTGGCCGCGAGGCGATCACCCATTGGGAGGTCCAGGAAACCTTCAACGGGCGCGACGGCAAGCCGGTCGCGGCGCTCTTGGCCTGCCAGCTCGAGACCGGGCGCACCCATCAGATCCGGGTGCATCTCGCTTATATCGGCCATCCGCTGCTGGGCGACGGCGTCTATGGCCCGCATTTCAAAACCAAGGCCAGCCATCTCGGCCCCCGAAGCCAGCAAGCCCTGACCGCCCTCGGGCGCCAAGCGCTGCACGCATACCTCCTGGCGCTGGAACACCCCCGAAACGGGGCCATTTTGGAGTGGATTTCGGATTTGCCTGACGATCTGACCCAACTAAGGGATTATCTGCGGGCGACGCAATGACGCAGGGCCTTTGGAAAAGCACTGTCATGCCAATAGGTTATACCAGCCACACGGGGACGTGACGCTCGATATCCTTCCAAATGCCCCTCGGTTTGGTGTATGTTGCACCTGCGTTGAATATCCAACGCGGAACATCGCAGTACGACTGGCTTTAACAAAGCGGCCGTCTGCCGGGCCCGCCGCTATCGGGGGCCTGAACCACTGGAGGGCGCTAAATGGCCCGTACAGCTACCTTGCCGGTTCTCAACGGAGAATCCGGTCTTTCCCGATACCTCGCCGAGATCCGCAAATTTCCGATGCTGGAACCCCAGCAGGAATACATGCTCGCCAAACGCTGGCGCGAGCATGACGATCGCGACGCGGCACATCAACTTGTCACCAGCCATCTCCGGCTCGTGGCCAAGATCGCCATGGGCTATCGCGGCTA
The DNA here is from genome assembly GCA_963761395.1 of uncultured Alphaproteobacteria bacterium. GTDB lineage: Bacteria > Pseudomonadota > Alphaproteobacteria > Rhizobiales > Xanthobacteraceae > Bradyrhizobium. The sequence continues at coordinate 30,713 of CAVXHU010000032.1, read as the reverse complement.
CGGCTTGCCGATTTCCGAGGTCGTCTCGGAAGGCAATGTCGGCCTGATGCAGGCGGTGAAGCGGTTCGAGCCCGAAAAGGGTTTTCGACTCGCCACCTACGCTATGTGGTGGATCAAGGCCTCGATACAAGAGTACATCCTGCGTTCGTGGTCGCTGGTAAAAATGGGCACCACCGCGAACCAGAAGAAGCTGTTCTTCAACCTGCGCAAGGCCAAGAGCAAGATCTCCGCGCTGGACGAGGGTGATCTCCACCCCGACCAGGTGAAGCTGATTGCCAAGCGCCTCGGCGTCACCGATCAGGACGTGATCGACATGAACCGCCGTCTCGGCGGCGATGCCTCGCTCAACGCGCCGATCCGCGACGACGGCGAGGCCGGCGAATGGCAGGACTGGCTGGTCGATACGTCGCCCAACCAGGAAGCCATCATGGCCGAGCACGAGGAGTTCGATCATCGCCGCGAAGCGCTCAACGGCGCCATCGGCGTGCTCAACCCGAGGGAACGCCGCATCTTCGAGGCGCGGCGTCTGGCGGAAGATCCGATGACGCTGGAAGACCTCGCGAGCGAATTCGGCGTGTCGCGCGAGCGCGTCCGCCAGATCGAGGTCCGCGCCTTCGAGAAGGTGCAGTCGGCCGTGAAGGGCACGATTGCGCGGCAGGAACAGGCCGCACTGGAAGCCGCGCACTGATTTTGTGGCGTGAGGTAACGAGTGAAAAAAGCCGGCGGCAACGCCGGCTTTTTTGTTGGGTAGAAGCGTTTCCAAATGACTCGTCGTCCCCGCGAAAGCGGTTGTGAAATAAATTCCCGACCTCATCCCTGCGCAACGGCTTCGCCGTTGTCGCTGAAGGGAGCGCGCCCTTGCGCGATCCCGAACCTCATCCTGAGGAGCGCGCCCTTGCGCGCGTCTCGAAGGATGGCCGCGAAGTCCAGGCGTTGTGTCCATCCTTCGAGACGCTTGCTTCGCAAGCTCCTCAGGATGAGGACCGTATTTCTTGACGGGCTCGAAAGCGCTTGTGCCAGCTCCGGAACGTCGAAGTGCCCCACGTCTGGAGCCACCGCACGACATCCTCGTTCGTCGCGACCGAGCCTTGCGCCTCGAACGCATTCCAGCGGCGATCCAGTTCAGCGACGTCATCGGCATCGGCATCGACCGGGCTAGCCGCAAGCGTGACCAACTCCGCCACCAGTTCCGGGACGGTCACACCGCGTTCCTGGGCGCGCTGCTTTAGCGCCGTCGCGGTGTCTTCATCGATCTCGATAGTCTGGGTTTTCATTGTTGGATCATAACCGAGAACGCGTTGCTGATCCAGAAGGCGGCGACCGCTCGATATCGCGGCCGATTTGAGGGTGGCGCGACCGGCAGATGGCGGCTTCGTGTCCCGGACGCGGTGCAGCGTCCTTCCGGCGATGCGAAGCATCGTCCTGGCACGCTGCTCCGCACAGCCGGGACCACCGCAACGTCATAAGCAATTGGGCCCCGGATCAGCAGCGCAGCACTACATGCTGCCAGCATCCGGGGCACGAAGCTACATCCGCGGATTACCCTACTCTCCCCACTGCCTTGCCAGCGTCGCCAGCGCGCAGCCTTCGCAATAGCGGGCGTCCTTGTAGTCGATCCAGTTGTGCGCATAGACCCGCTCCAGCGGAATGCCGTAGCGCGCCCGCAGCACCCCCACCAGGATCCGCCACGCCGCGACCTGCGCCTCGGTGGCGCCGCGCGTCACGTCGGGATAGTTGCCGGCAAATTCCACCCCGATCGAATTATTGCCGACCACCTGATGAAAGGTCGGGCCGTTGTCGATGTATTTGCTGTCGTTGCGGTTGGCGCCGTCGCCATGGGTCGGAACCAGATTCTCCGGCACCGCCCAGTACACCGTGCCGTCGGTTTCCACCCAGACCGTGACGCCGCGCCGCGTCGGGTTTTTCGCCTGCGCCTGCGCGCCCGACCGAGCGGAGCCTGCCGGCCCCTCGGTCTGGTGCACGATGATGTTGCGCCAGGGATGGGCTTTTGTGACGTCACCCCATGGCGCCAGCCAAACCATCTTCAGGCCGGCAATCTCGGGCGTGCCCGAGGCGCGCGCCGTTATCGCGAGGTCGGGCGTTTGCGCGGATGCCGGGGCAAGAATCGCGATGACGCAGAGCGCGATCACCAGCAGGCGGGAGGTCATAGTAAGTTGCGCGTATTCTAGTCGCAAAACCGGTACCCACTTTTGCGGAATACGCGCTTGGATAGCACGCTCACGCGTGCTTGCGCAGCGTCCGTTCCGGCATCGCCTCGTGCGCGGGCGCCAGCGGCGGCGCGGGGTCGTAGACCGCGCAGCGGTTCTTGCCGTCGTTCTTGGCGGCATAGAGCGCATGGTCGGCGGCGGCCACCAGCCGGTCCGGGAATGCGCCGATCTCCCTGCTCCATTGCGCGACGCCGATCGAGACCGAGATCGGGACATCCGGGCCGACGCATGCCTCGGCGTCGCCGCGGCACACTTCCACGATGCGGCGGGCGATCATCGCGCCCTCGCGCAGCGTCGAGGCAGGCAGCAGGACGCAGAATTCGTCGCCGCCGGTGCGCGCCAGCATGTCGCCGGGCCGCAACCGGGTCTGCGTCATCAGGGTGAAATGCTGCAGGCAGGCGTCGCCCGCGGCGTGGCCGTGGGTGTCGTTGATCGCCTTGAAGCCATCGAGATCGATCACCAGCAGCGCGAACGGCTGGCCGCTGCGCTCGGACTTCGCGCATTCCTCGGTCAGGCGCTGCAGCAGATGCCGCCGGTTGCCGACGCCGGTGAGATCGTCGAGCAGCGCCAGATCGGCGACCTCGTTGCGCAGCCGGTCGATCGCCATCAGCAGGAAGCCGAAATTCCACGCCATCGACAGAAAGATCAGCAGCAGCACGATCGTCCACTGCGCCGGATTGGACTGGATCACCGAGAAATTGCCGAGATGGAGCAGGGTGCCGCCGGCACGGACGGCATAAATGGCGATCATGAGAACGGCGACGATGCCTGCGAGCCGGGCGCCCGGGCTTCTGCGGCCATCCGGTTCTGCCAGCAATAGCTTCAGCGTCAGCGCGAGCGGCAACGACTGGCCCAGCGAATAAACAGAGATCCGCATCGGCATGCTGTCGTAGCCGACGATGAAGAACGTCAGGCCGGCGAAGCTCAGCGCCGTGATCAGCGCGGCGGGGCGCCACGATACCGGCTGGTCGTAAAACCGCTTGATGCCCATCGCGGCAAGGCAGGCGGCGAAAATCATCAAGGTGCCGCCGGCCAAGCAGCGGCAGCAGCGAATCCACGGCAAAGCGCAGCATCGCCAGCGCCGCGCCGAAGGCGGCCGCGAATGTCGAGGCGGTCCAGAACCGCGCCGCCTCCAGTTTGGGGTAGCTGCGCGCGACATAGGCCCAGATCAGGCCGAGCGCGAGAAAATTGACGACGAACACCGTCCACAGCGTCGGAACGCTCAGCATCGTCAATGCAGGGCGCGCATCGCCCCGCCTCCCCAATTATCGAACATCCCAGCCATGACGGTCCCCGTTTTCTTACGGCTAACATGCAGCGGCGTCGCTTAACGGACTCTCACCGCCGTGGAAAGCAATCCGCGCCGTGGTTTTGAAATCATGAAGATAGGTGGCAGCTGTTCCGGATCGACGCAGAATGCGCCGGCACGTTGCAGGATCGTTAACCCTGCCGAGGCGGCACGGGCGGCGCGATCATCCGCACAGTGTCATCGCCGGACTTGATCCGGCGATCCATCTTGCTTTGAAGATTTGATGGATGCCCGGGTCAAGCCCGGGCATGACGAGCGAAAACTTTCCAAAAACACGCCAAAATGCATAACAGCTGTGGATAACGCGATGACACCGGCGTGACAGTGCGGGGCAGGACGCCGCGAATCTGTTGGGATTGCATTCGAGGATGTTGCGAGGCTGGCCCTCCGCCTAGCATGCCTCGTGTCGCGTTTCCTTCCATTAAACCCAAAGAGGATGCTATGGCTAAGAAAGCGAAGAAGGCGAAGAAGGCGAAGAAGTCAAAGTCGAAGAAGAAGGCCAAGAAGTAACTTTCAAGCCCGGGTGGAGCCTCGCTCCGCCCGGGCACCCAGTGCGATCGGAAACATTTCAGCAAAACGGCGGGCCTTGAGCCCGCCTTTTGATTTTGGGGGTGGTTGCCATCCGTCGTCGCCCGGCTCGACCGGGCGATCCAGTATTCCAGAGCGCTGGTTTGAATGCGGTGTAAAAATACGGGCGCTGCGCGGTACTGGATGCCCCGGTCAAGCCGGGGCATGACAATTGCGATTGACCCTTCCGCTCAGGGAACATCAATCTGGTGCGGAGCGCGGCCCAGCCGGCACAAGGTCAATTTGTTTCCAGACGGAGTTTTAGAAATTCCAGCACGCGCAGGAAGGCATCGGCGCGGGCCTCCCGGTCGGTAGCGATCACGGGTATCGGGCCGTTGCCGATGCGGTATTCCGGCAATTCGCGGCGCGGCAGGTCCGGCGCATCGAAGGCATGCATGGCCGACGGATAGCTCTTCAGTTCGACCGGACTGCCGCGCGCTTTCGCGCCCGCGATGAAAGCCTCGCACGGCGGAAACGGCGTCCAGGTGTCGGCCTCGCCCGCCAGCACCAGCAGCGGCACCTGCGTGGTCCAGCTCGCGGGCTCGGCCTGGGTATAGGGCCTTGACTGCAGCCGCTCGCTGCAGCCGCCCGGATAGAACGCGACCGCGGCCCTGAAATCCCGCGCGAGATCGGCCGGCCGCCCAAAACTCCTGGCGTTGATGCTGAGCAGCAGCGCGCCGCCGCCCTGCGACCAGCCCATCAGCCCGACGCGGTCGGCCTGCACGAACGGCTGCGTCTGCAGATATTGCAGAGCGGCATAGGCATCTTTGGGCCGATCGCGCCACATCGTGATCCGCTCCGGGCCTGCCGAGCAGGTCTGGCCGAGGCCGCGCGAACTCGCGCTGTCCACCGTGAGCACGACATATCCCTGCACCACCAGCGCGCGCATCCAGGCCCGGTAGATCGGCAGGATGCGGCCACCCTTGTTGAGCAGCCCGGAACAGCCGTGCATCAGCACCAGCGCCGGCCGGGGCGCGTCGCCCTCGGGACGGCTGAGATGCGCGGTCAAATTCGTCTTGCCGTCGAGGGAGAGGAAATTCACGGTCTGCTGCGCGGCCGCCGCCGTCGCGGCCACCGTCAAGACAAGCGCAAGCAATAATCTCGGCAGCAATGAAAGCGACATCGATCGCCCATACCACGGCGCCCGCAGTCGCGGAAGCAGGGGGCCGGACGGCTGCTTCAACCAAAAGAGCTTTAGAGGCCAGACGCCAATGGACTGGCGCGGGCGGATCCGCCCTACCCTCGCCGCGCCAACAACGACATCCTTTCCGCTTCGCGGATGATGTCGAGCGGCGCCCACGGCTTCGGCCAGAACTTGGCTCCGTCCGGCAGTGGCTGCCGCAACGGCTTGCCTGACGTGACGATCACATCGAGCTTGGGATTGTACTTCTTGGCGAGGTGCGCGAGTTCGACGCCGTTCATGTGGCCGGCGAGTTGGACGTCGGTCATCATCAACGACAGCGAGCCGCCATTGCGCTCCAAAACCAGTTCGGCGGCCTCGGCGCTTTCGCATTCGATGACGTTGAAATCGCTCTCTTCCAGCAGCAAACAAGTCATTTCGCGTTGCATCACATCGTCTTCGACAACAAGCGCGGTGGCGCGTAGGGGCTTGGACTGTCCCATGGGTTTCCTCCCGCTGAGAGGCAATGGGGGTTAAGGCCGCAAGCGATGGATGGTTCAGGTTCCCTATTGAAATAAAAAGGGAACCCGGTGCACGGCTGAGGTATCACAACAGCCTGCGCATTTTTCGACCGGGGGAGCTGACCAGAAATGACTGCCATACGTGGAGCCGCCGCCGCCGTGACCGGCGCCGCCAGCGGCATCGGCCGGGCGCTGGCGCTTGAGCTCGCGGCGCGCGGCTGCGACCTGGCGCTGGCCGATCGCGACGAGGCCGGATTGCAGGGCGTCGCCGCCGAGATCGCCAACGCCTACTCAGCGCAAGATCACGGTGCATCGCGTCGACGTCGGCGAGCCCAGCCAGATCGAAGGCTTCGCGCAAGCCGCGATATCTGCCCATCCCGGCCTCAACATCGTCGTCAACAATGCCGGCGTTGCGCTACTCGGCCAGTTCAACGAGATCGACCAGGCGCAGATGGACTGGCTGATGAACATCAATTTCTGGGGCGTGGTGCATGCGACCCGCGCCTTCCTGCCGCATCTGGCGCGCCAATCCGATGGCCGCACTTTGCGTTTCGCCTTCTGCATGATCTTCGAGCACGCTTCGCGGAGCCATTGTCATGCGTGATCGCATTCGCGCTGATCACGTCTGCCTCGCAATGACTGCTCCATTCGTGTATATAATATTTTTTGATAAACTCTATTACATTTTTTTTCTTTAGTTGCGTTTTAATCATTATTATCCACACGTTCTTCCACTCCACCAATAACTCTATTTCGCTCAGCTTCTTTAAAACGCGCCAAAACGCATAACAGCTGTGGATAACGTAATGACACCGGCGTGACAGTGCGGGCAGACGCCGCAAATCTGTTGGGATTGCATTCGAGGATGTTGCGAGGCTGGCCCTCCGCCTAGCATGCCTCGTGTCGCGTTCCTTCCATTAAACCCAAAAGAGGATGCTATGGCTAAGAAAGCGAAGAAGGCGAAGAAGGCGAAGAAGTCAAAGTCGAAGAAGAAGGCCAAGAAGTAACTTTCAAGCCCGGGTGGAGCCTCGCTCCGCCCGGGCACCCAGTGCGATCGGAAACATTTCAGCAAAACGGCGGGCCTTGAGCCCGCCTTTTGATTTTGCGGGCCGGCCAATCACCGCTCCGCCAGCGCCAATCTGGTGCGGAGCGCGGCCCAGCCGGCACAAGGTCAATTTGTTTCCAGACGGAGTTTTAGAAATTCCAGCACGCGCAGGAAGGCATCGGCGCGGGCTTCCCGGTCGGTAGCGATCACGGGTATCGGGCCGTTGCCGATGCGGTATTCCGGCAATTCGCGGCGCGGCAGGTCCGGCGCATCGAAGGCGTGCATGGCCGACGGATAGCTCTTCAGTTCGACCGGACTGCCGCGCGCTTTCGCGCCCGCGATGAAAGCCTCGCATGGCGGAAACGGCGTCCAGGTGTCGGCCTCGCCCGACAGCACCAGCAGCGGCACCTGCGTGGTCCAGCTCGCGGGCTCGGCCTGGGTATAGGGCCTTGACTGCAGCCGCTCGCTGCAGCCGCCCGGATAGAACGCGACCGCGGCCCTGAAATCCTGCGCGAGATCGGCCGGCCGCCCAAAACTCCTGGCGTTGATGCTGAGCAGCAGCGCGCCGCCGCCCTGCGACCAGCCCATCAGCCCGACGCGGTCGGCCTGCACGAACGGCTGCGTCTGCAGATATTGCAGAGCGGCATAGGCATCTTTGGGCCGATCGCGCCACATCGTGATCCGCTCCGGGCCCGCCGAGCAGGTCTGGCCGAGGCCGCGCGAGCTCGCGCTGTCCACCGTGAGCACGACATATCCCTGCACCACCAGCGCGCGCATCCAGGCCCGGTAGATCGGCAGGATGCGGCCACCCTTGTTGAGCAGCCCGGAACAGCCGTGCATCAGCACCAGCGCCGGCCGGGGCGCGTCGCCCTCGGGACGGCTGAGATGCGCGGTCAAATTCGTCTTGCCGTCGAGGGAGAGGAAATTCACGGTCTGCTGCGCGGCCGCCGCCGTCGCGGCCACCGACAGGGCAAGCGCAAGCAATAATCTCGGCAGCAATGAAAGCGACATCGATCGCCCATACCACGGCGCCGGCAGTCGCGGAAGCGGGGGCCCCGACGGCTGCTTCAACCGAAAGAGATTTAGAGGCCAGACGCCAATGGACTGGCGCGGGGGATCCGCCCTACCCTCGCCGCGCCAACAACGACATCCTTTCCGCTTCGCGGATGATGTCGAGCGGCGCCCACGGCTTCGGCCAGAACTTGGCGCCGTCCGGCAGCGGCTGCCGCAACGGCTTGCCTGACGTGACGATCACATCGAGCTTGGGATTGTACTTCTTGGCGATATGCGCGAGTTCGACGCCGTTCATGTGGCCGGCGAGTTGGACGTCGGTCATCATCAACGACAGCGAGCCGCCATTGCGCTCCAAAACCAGTTCGGCGGCCTCGGCGCTTTCGCATTCAATGACGTTGAAATCGCTCTCTTCCAGCAGCAAACAAGTCATTTCGCGTTGCATCGCATCGTCTTCGACAACAAGCGCGGTGGCGCGTAGGGGCTTGGACTGTCCCATGGGTTTCCTCCCGCTGAGAAGTAACGGGGGGTTAAGGCCGCAAGCGATGGATGGTTCAGGTTCCCTATTGAAATAAAAAGGGAACCCGGTGCACGGCTGAGGTATCACAACAGCCTGTGACATTTTTCGACCGGGGGAGCTGACCAGAAATGACTGCAATACGTGGAGCCGCCGCCGCCGTGACCGGCGCCGCCAGCGGCATCGGCCGGGCGCTGGCGCTTGAGCTCGCGGCGCGCGGCTGCGACCTGGCGCTGGCCGATCGCGACGAGGCCGGATTGCAGGGCGTCGCCGCCGAGATCGCCAACGCTCACTCGCGCAAGATCACGGTGCATCGCGTCGATGTCGGCGAGCCCAGCCAGATCGAAGCCTTCGCGCAAGCCGCGATATCCGCCCATCCCGGCCTCAACATCGTCGTCAACAATGCCGGCGTTGCGCTACTCGGCCAGTTCAACGAGATCGACCAGGCGCAGATGGACTGGCTGATGAACATCAATTTCTGGGGCGTGGTGCATGCGACCCGCGCCTTCCTGCCGCATCTGGCGCGCCAATCCGAGGCCCACATCGTCAACCTCTCCTCTATCTTCGGCATCATCGCGCCGCCGGGACAGACGGCTTACGCGGCGGCGAAATTCGCGGTGCGCGGTTTTTCGGAAAGCCTGCGGCACGAATTGGCGATGGCGAAAAGCCCAGTTCGGCTGTCGGTGGTGCATCCCGGCGGCGTCGCCACCAACATCGTCCGCAACTCCCGCACCGGCGTCGGCATGACCGACAATACGCGCCGCGCGCAATCGATCGAGCGTTTCGACAACAGTCGCCAGGACCACGCCGGCCGCGGCTGCGCTGCGCATTATCAAGGGCATCGAGAAAAATCAGCCGCGCATTTTGATCGGCAACGACGCCCGCTTCATGGACCTGCTGCAGCGCTTTCGCCCCGCCACCTACTGGGCGGTGCTGGCGCGCCGGATCGAGAAGGCGGTGAATGCGGGGAAGTGACTTCTTCGTCGTTGCGAGGTACGCACGAGCGCTCGCAAGCAGCCGTCATACGTCCGTGAAAGCGAGGTATCCGGTACGCGCGCAGCTTCGACTCATCCTGGCGCTTCCGAATACTGGATCGCCCGGTCAAGCCGGGTGATGACGCTCGACGCGCGGCGCGACGAGTTTGCGCGCTTTCGCAGCGTCGACGGACGTAGAGTAGACCCTCACCGCCCCACCAGCTGATCCGCGAAATACGCAATCGTCTTGCGATAGATCGTGGCCCGGTTCCACTCGCGCATCGCCTCGAAATTCGCACTGCCCTCGTCGTAGGGCGCGCCCATCTTGAAGCCTGAGGTGTGCAGCAGGTTGGCGGTGGAGGCGAGCACGTCGGGCACGCTGTGGCGCAAATCGACATGGCCGTTGCCGTCGAAATCGACGCCGTATTTGATGTAGGACGACGGCAGGAATTGCGTCTGGCCGATTTCGCCGGCATAGGCGCCGATCATGTCGCCGAGGCGAAGATCGCCGCGCTGCACGATCTTCAGCGCCGAGAGCAGTTCGTTCTGGAACAATTCGCTGCGGCGGCAATCATGCGCCATGGTCGCGAGCACGCGAAACACCGGCAGCCGGCCCATGTCGCCCTTGCCGAAATCGGTCTCCAGCCCCCAGATCGCGACCAGGATCTGCCGCGGCACGCCGAACCGCGCCTCGATGCTCGACAACAGCGCCGCATGACGCTGCAGCATCGCGCGCCCGGTGTTGATGCGCCCTGCGCCCACGCGGGTCGAAACATAATACTCGAACGACTTGTTGAAGGTGCCGCGCTGGCGCCGGTCGAAATTCAACACCGCCATATCCTGCTGCACGCCGGACAGCGCCGCACTGGTCACGCTCGGCGAGATGCCGGCCGCCTGCGCCTCGGCCGAAATGTTTTGCACGAAGGTGTTGAAATCGCCGCCGCAGCGGGCGGCGTGGGAGGGGGTGGAGAGGAGGAGGGCGAAGGATGGAGAGGCGGAGAGCGAGCATTGAGCGGTTCCTCTTGGAAGACGTTATTTGAGCATGACGTAGTTTTTCCCTTCAGGAAGCCGGACGAATTGTAGCACCCCTTACGCGCTGAAAAAGCTACGCCGCCGCGTCCCGCACCAGCCCTCCGCTCGCCTCAATCTCGCGGCGCAGCCAACCGGGTGCGGCATCGAAACCGTTCGGCCAGGTCGGCGCGCCCGCATCCTCGAGGAATACGCGTTCGAAATCACGCGGGTCGTATCTTCAAGGAACACGCGCGCGAATTGCGGCATCGCGCAAGGGTTCGACCATCGGTCCGCCCTCGCGACCACGCGGAGAAATCGTGCTCGCCGCCATTCGTCGCTGAACGTCGCTTGATCAAGCACGCCGAGACTTTGATTTTTACGACTTTAATCATCGTCGAGGCCTGCAAATGGCGAACGATATAAAATAAAATATATTATTTATTATATATAATTTTTTAAAAATAATATAAAAATAATTAAATATAAAATAACATATTTCATATTAATTAAAATAAACTTCATACATTTCAACAAGAATATTTGCAATTATATTCAACCATTTTATTTCCATGCGATAACTATCCTACACAGAATATTTGCAAACGATTACTCATTTCGATCAGATTTTTCGAAGGATTGGCCATTACATTCCCGTTTTGATCGAAACTGTAATCCGTTAAAATATCATCTTCTATGAAATTGCTAAAAGAGAAATAATCATATATTCTCGAAATTGGAAGCCAAAAAGTCAGATTCGATCAAATTGAATGTTGCTATACAATTTCATATTTATTTGTTCTTAACGTTGAATCGATATTGTAGCGACAATCAGAGCAACCCATTTATTTGCATCGGCAAGCGCAAGCACATTCTTCCTGCAACAATGGCGGAGAAGTCGTACTCGCCCGCCATGCCGTCGCTGAACGTCGCGCGCAGGCGATGTCCGCCGAGAGGTTTGATTTTTGCGACTTTAATCATCGTCGAGGCCTGCGATCTTGACGAGCGGCGTACCGGCGCGCGCCCGGCGCCAATTATCCTCCAGTTCGCCGCGATGCGCCAGTGCCCACTGCTTCACCAGGCGTGCGGCGTTGGCAGGAAGATGGCCCTCGATAACTTCGCCGGTCTCGATCGAGACGTTGGCTTCGTGCCCGCTATAGGTCGCGAAGAAATGCGGCGGCGGGTGATCGACGAAAAACATCCGGATGGCGATGCCGTAGAAGTAAGCGATGTCGGCATGAGCCAGTTCCCCCGTCGTCATGCGCGGGCTTGACCCGCGCATCCACGTCCTAGCACGTGGACGTCCAGAAACGTAGATGGCCGGGACATCTGCGCGAAGAGCGATCCGTCATCGGCCGCGCTTTGCGCCGGACCCGTTGGCGCTTTTGCTGCCGGCCTATGACGAAGGGATACGTCATCCCTCGTAACGGCGTTCGCCGTTAGTCGCATGGAGGTGCGTCCGGAATATGTGCGCGGTCGCGTCACCGAGTGCGAGCGATAGCGAGCCTCGAAGGATGAGCAATCGAGGGCCTCGCCCGTTCCGAGTACGCGCGTCGAGACGCCGCGCTCTTCGAGTGCCCGGGTCGAGCCCGGGCGACGATCAATCAGTTATCCAGGAACGACCGCAGCTTCCTTGACCTCGACGGATGCTTCAGCTTGCGCAGCGCCTTGGCCTCGATCTGGCGGATGCGCTCTCGCGTCACCGAGAACTGCTGGCCGACTTCTTCCAGGGTGTGGTCGGTGTTCATGCCGATGCCGAAGCGCATGCGCAGCACGCGTTCTTCGCGCGGCGTCAGCGAGGCCAGCACGCGGGTGGTGGTCTCGCGCAGATTGGACTGGATCGCGGCGTCGATGGGCAGGATCGCGTTCTTGTCCTCGATGAAATCGCCGAGGTGGGAGTCTTCCTCGTCGCCGACGGGCGTTTCCAGCGACAGCGGCTCCTTGGCGATCTTCAGAACCTTGCGCACCTTCTCCAGGGGCATGCCGAGCTTTTCGGCCAGTTCCTCCGGCGTCGGCTCGCGGCCGATCTCGTTCAGCATCTGGCGCGAGGTGCGCACGATCTTGTTGATGGTCTCGATCATGTGCACGGGAATGCGGATGGTGCGCGCCTGGTCGGCGATCGAGCGGGTGATCGCCTGCCGGATCCACCACGTCGCATAGGTCGAGAACTTGTAGCCCCTGCGGTATTCGAATTTGTCGACCGCCTTCATCAGGCCGATATTGCCTTCCTGGATCAGATCGAGGAACTGCAGGCCGCGGTTGGTGTATTTCTTGGCGATCGAAATCACCAGCCGCAGATTGGCCTCGACCATTTCCTTCTTGGCCTGGCGCGCCTCGCGCTCGCCCTTCTGCACGCCGTGCACGATCTTGCGGAATTCGCCGATCTCGAGCCCGGTCAATGCCGCCAGCGACTGAATCTCGTGGCGCAGTTCCTTGATGCGGTCCTTTTCGTGATGGACGAAATTCTTCCAGCCCTTGGCCGAAAGTTTCGAGACCCGGTTGAGCCAGCGCGGATCGAGCTCCGAGCCCTGGTAATTGCGCAAAAAATCCTCGCGCGCGACGCCGTGGCTGTCGCCGAGCCGCAACAGGCGGCCCTCGAACGACACCAGCTTCTTGTTGATGTCGTAGAGCTGCTCGACCAGCTGAATCGATGCGGGCCTGGTTGAGCCGCAGCGACTTCACCTCGACGATGATCTCGTCCTTCAGCTTCTTGTATTTGCGCTCCTGCGCCGGCGACAGCGTCTCGTTCTGCAGCTGGTTGGAGATGTCCTGCTCCTGCAGGCGGCGCAGCTTCTTGTAGTTGTCGGCGATCTTGTCGAAGGTCTCGACCACCTTCGGCTTCAGCTCGGCCTCGATGGCCGCAAGCGACATCTGGTTTTCGAACTCGTCGTCGTCGAGATCGGATTCGGCGGCGGCCTCGGCCGGATCCTTCTCGGCTTCGGGTTCAGTTGCCGGCGCGGCACGGAACGGGGTCGCCGCCGGAGGCGCCGCCGGCGGCGCGATATGGGAAGGCGCGGCCGCAGCCGGCATCGCCGCGCCATTGCCCTCGGCGGATACCAGCGGCTGGCCGTCGGGGCCGAGCGGGGCCGCGAGCAGCGGGTTCATGTTGTTCTTGGCGTCGGGGCCGGCGTAGGTCGCTTCCAGATCGATGATGTCGCGCAGGAAGATCTTTCCCTCGTTGAGTTCGTCGCGCCAGATGATGATGGCCTGGAAGGTCAGCGGGCTTTCGCACAAGCCAGCGATCATCGCCTCGCGGCCGGCCTCGATGCGTTTGGCGATGGCGATTTCGCCCTCGCGCGAGAGCAATTCCACCGTGCCCATCTCGCGCAGATACATGCGGACGGGATCGTCGGTGCGCTCGCCGGGCTCGGATTTCTTGACCTCGGTGACGGCCTTCTGCGTGACCTCGACCAGTTCGTTGTCGGTCTCGTCCTCGGCCTCTTCCTTGTTTTCTTCCTCGCTGTCGGCCTCCTCGGCCTCGGAGACGTTGATGCCCATGTCGGAGAGCATCGACATGATGTCCTCGATCTGCTCCGGCGAGGTGGTGTCGGACGGCAGCACTTCGTTGAGCTGATCGAAGGTCACGAAGCCGCGCTTCTTGGCCTGCTTGATCATCTTCTTGACGGCGGCATCGGACAGGTCGAGCAACGGCGACGGCGCTTCGGCTAAATCCTTCTCAGGAGCGTCGGCTGCCTTGTCGTCTTTTTCCTTGTCCTTTACCTGCAGCGTCTTTGCCTTGGTGGCCATTCATTGCTCCCGAAACGCGCTCATGCAGGATGCGTCACCGCGCCCGCCTTGAAACTGAAGTCACTTACGACGCGGAAAGGGCGGCGCAAACCATCGCCACCCCCGAATTGCGTTCGCCGATTTCGAACACTTAGCCCGAAGGCCATTAAGCTTCGATTAACCCTGTTTTTGCAGCCAAACCATGGATTTGGCGAGTCATTTCGCGGTTCCGGCCGCGGCCGTCCGCATCATTTTTTAATCAAACGCTCCGCTGCAACCGGCCCGAAGACTCCCCAAAACCCTCGATCAGGGCCTCGGTGCCGTCCACTTCCGCCATCCGGGCCTTGACGTCGCGCAGCCACGCCAGATTGGCCTCGCTTGCATCCTCGCCCAAGGCCGCTTCCGCATCCTTCAATTCCCTAAGTAATGAGTGCCATTGGCGATGCAAGGATACCAGCTGGTGCCAGGTGGAAAGAACGTCCTCGCGCGCCGCGCCGGCCTGCGCCCCCCACACCGCCGAGGTCGTGATCGCACGCTCAACCCTTTGAAGAACTTGCGAAAATCCGCCCGCTGTAAGGTCGGCCCGCATTTTCTGGCTCTGTTCGGCGGGCTCCGGACTGTGGTGATGGTCGTTGGCGAAGGCACTGATGATGCCGGCGCGCAATTTGTGCGCCTCGGGATGGGCCAATTCCAGCGCCGCCACCTCCTCGAGATGGTCGTGCAGCAGCCAGGGATGATTGATCAGGGACTGCAGAATCAGCGCCTCGCGGCGGGAGATCGCGCTGCGCTGGCCGCGCATGATCGGGCTCAACGCAAGCTGCGGGCTCGCCGCCTGATAGGGCCCGCGGTCGATGGTCTGGCTGCCGGCCGAGGCTTGCGCGCGGCCGCCGCGGGGCTCGAATCGGCCCGCAGCACCAGGGGTAAAGGAGCCGCGCGGGGCAAAGCGCCGGCCTGATTCGCCGCCGAAATTGCCGGCAGGCCCGCGATATCCGCCTTTTGCATAGCCGCCGCGCGCGACTTCCGGCGCGAATGTCCGTTGCAGGCGCTCCCTCAGATCCTGGCGATAATAGCGCCGCACCACTTCATCGCGAATGCCGCCCGAGAGTTCGCCGATCCGCGCCTCCAGCGCCGCGCGCCGCTCCGGCGTCGCGTAAGTGCCGCCTTCGATTTCGCGCGACCAGATCACGTCGGCAAGCCCGCGCGCCGCCGAGATCACTTCCTCGATCGCGCCGCGCCCGCCCGAGCGCGCGAGATCGTCGGGGTCCTGGCCTTCCGGCAGCAGCGCAAAACGCAGGCTTTTTCCCGGCTTGAGATGCGGCAGCGCCATGTCGGCGGCGCGCCATGCCGCCTTCTGCCCGGCCTTGTCGCCGTCGAAACACAGGATCGGCTCGTCCGCCATCTTCCACAACAGCGCGAGCTGATTTTCGGTGAGCGCCGTGCCGAGCGGCGCGACGCTCGCCGGAAAACCTGCGCCGACCATGGCGATGACGTCGACATAGCCTTCCACCACCACCAGCGAGCTGCCGTTATGGGTGGCAAGCCGCGCCGGCGCCAGGTTGTAGAGATTGTCGCCCTTGTGAAACAGCGGCGTTTCCGGCGAGTTCAGGTATTTCGCAGTGACGTCTTTTTCCAGCGCGCGGCCGCCGAACGCGATCACTCGCCCGCGCAGATCGGTGATCGGAAACATCACGCGGTCGCGAAAGCGATCGTAGGGCACAGGGATGTCGTCGCCCGACACCAGCAGCCCGGCTTCGACCATGTCCTCGACCGGAATGCCGAGCGAGCCCAGATGCTCCTTCAGCGCAAAGCGTTCGCTCGGCGCATAGCCGATGCGAAACTGCAATTGCACGGCGGGCGAAATCGCGCGGTCGCCGAGATAGCCGCGCGCTTTCGCGCCGTTGCGCGAGGCCAATGTGTCGGCGAAGAATTTCGCGGCCAGCTCCATCACGTCGTGCAGCGTCTTGCGGCGCTGCTCGTGACGCGCGGCATCGGGGGTAGCCGCGGGCAGCGGCATGCCGGCCATCGAGGCCAGCCGCTCGACGGCCTCGGTGAAGCCGACGCCTTCGGTCTCCATCAGGAAGGAGATGATGTCGCCGTGCTTGCCGGAGGAGAAGTCGTGGTAAAATCCCTTCTGGTCGTTGACGGTGAACGACGGCGACTTCTCCTGCTGGAACGGCGACAGGCCTTTCCACTCGCGCCCCGCCTTCTTCAACTTCACGCGCCGGCCCACGACTTCCGAGACCGGAAGCCGGGCGCGCAGTTCATCGAGGAATTGGGGCGTAAAGCGCATGCGTGATTTTGTGCTGAGTCGCGGGCTGATGCCAGCCGATCATGGATATAGGGGCGGCGGGCTAAAATACGAGAATTATTGGCCTTTTCCCGGCTATTCACAGGACGAAGCGTATCTCGACCAAAACTTTCGCGAGTTGACAATCAAAATACAATTGTATATACAATTTCCATCCACCGTGGTCCGCACACATGGGAGATGAAACAATGCTTTCATTTATCCGAAAGAGCGACACGCGATGGCTAAAGAAAATTCCGATTTCGAATTTCTCGTGCCGGCCGGATTCGAGTGGGACGAAGACAAGAGCAAGGCCAATCTAATCAAGCACGGCCTCGACTTCGAGGACGCACAGGAAGTTTTTTACGGGCCAATTATCGTCAGAGGATCAAACCGCAACAGCGAGGAGAGATGGATCGCAATCGGAGAATCCCACGATCGAATCGTGTCGGTGATTTTTACCCGCCGGAACGACTTGATCCGGATCATTTCAGCGCGCCATCCGAGACCAAATGAAGAAAGAGCGTATCGTAACGCGTCGATGGGGCGATCGGCGCAAGGGAAAGACTGACTGGGCGCGCTTCGACGCGATGACGGATGAGGAAGTGGAAGCCTCGGTCGCGAACGATCCCGATTGGGCAGAATTCAAGGATATCGACTGGTCGGACGCCGTTCTGGTGATACCCGCCAGGAAGAAGGCGATCTCGATTCGCGTCGATGAAGACGTGCTCGATTATTTCAAGAGCGAAGGCGAAGGCTATCAGCGCCGCATCAATGCCGTGCTGCGTTCCGTATATGCAGCAGAAGGCCAAGCCGAAGAAGCGCGCCTGACGCGGCGACGTCACCGCTCCAGAAACCGCCCCGAGGCGATGCGCGGCAGGCCAGCCACCGGCCAGTTGTAAACATAGGTCCAGGCTTCCTCCGCCGCTTGACCGTCACGCGTCACGGTCAGCATCTGCCTGACATACTGCGTCGGCGCCGCAAACCCCTCGCCGCAGGCCTCGTACATGTCGAACTCGCGCAGCAATTCGCGCGGCTGATGCAGCCGGTACAGTTCGCCGAACACGACCTCAGTGGGGTCGTCGGACAGCACCAGCCCGGGATAATGCTTCACCAGATAGAGCCGGCCCTGGCAGCGCGCCTCGCCGATGAAGTCGGCGCTGCGCGACAACAGCTGCGCCATCGGATGATCGAAGCCGCGCATCAGCGTGCCGTAAACGAACAGACGATCGGAGATCATGGGCCGTTCTTATCCCGTCATTGCGAGCGACGGATGCGAAGCATCGCACCCGAATGACAGGCTCCGCGATGCAATGCTTACGCACCACCCGGAATGACGATTGGATTGCTTCGTCGCTTGCGCTCCTCGCAATGACGAATGCGCCGACCCGACATCAGGCCGCCGCCGCCACCTCATCGCTGATGACGAGGAATTTGACCAGGTCCATCCGGCCAAAACTCGTGGTCAGCGCCACGTCGGCGGCGTCGCGGCCGGTGGCCATCAGGATGCGGCCGATCCGCGGCTGATTGTGGCGGGCGTCGAAAGTGTACCAGCGGCCGGACAGATAGGCCTCGAACCAGCCGGAAAAATCCATCGGCGCGGGATCGTAGGGAATGCCGATATCGCCCATATAGCCGGTGCAGTAGCGCGCCGGGATGCCCATGCAGCGGCAGAACGTCAGCGCCAGATGCGCGAAATCGCGGCACACGCCGGCGCCCTGCTCGTAGACGTCGTGGGCGGATTTCATGTGATGGGCGTGCTGGTAGCCGAAGGTGACGTGGTTGTGCACGAAGCTGCAGATCGCGGCCACCCGCTCCCAGCCCGGCCGGGTATTGCCGAACAGCGACCACGCCACATCGGTCAACTTGTCGGTTTCGCAATAGCGGCTCGCCATCAGATACAGCAAGACGTCGTCGGGCAACTGGTCGATCGGAATCTGCTGCGCGGTCGGCGCGATGGCATCGGGCAATCCGGAATCGCGCACCAGCGCGCTGCCGCGCAGCGTCACCCCGCCGGCCGGCGCCACCAGCCTGCCGCAGATGTTGCCAAAACTGTCGCGGTAAAATCCGATCGGCACATCGGGCTCGGCGACAATGGTCTCGGTGCCGATGATGTCGGCACGGCGCGAGGGGTGAATGCTGAGCATGATCACCATCGGCGTCGCCTGCACGGCCGCATGCGCAATCTCGAAGCCTACCTTGATTTCCATGTTACGCCTCCGCCCCCACCTCTGCCGAGACGACGTTGATGCTGACGTCCATGCCGACGAACGCATCGGCCGAGCCGAGATAGGTGCCGTGCAGCGGGACGGCCTGGCGCGGATCGCGCGCCACCGCCACACGAACGAGGTCGCGGGTGCCGACGATGCCGTTGGTGGGATCGAACTCGATCCAGCCGGCGCTCGGCAGATAGACCTGCACCCAGGCATGGGTCGAGCCGCCGCCGACATAGCCGTGCGCCCGATCGCCGGGAATGGCGATGTATCCCGACACGAAGCGCGCGGCGATGCCGAGCCGCCGCAGCGCCTCGATCATGAACAGCGCGTAGTCGCGGCAGGTGCCGGACCTGGTCTGCAGCGTATCGAGCGGATGCTGGGTGCCGTGCTCGTGCCGCTTGCGGTAGCTGAAGGCCTTGCGGATGCCGTAGGTCATGCCGCTGAGAATATTGAAGCTCGGGGTCGGTCCTTCCGCATCGAGAAAATTCCGCGCCCACGCGGAAAGCTCGCCGTTGGGATCGCCATATTGCGGCGTGATGAATTGAACGAGGTCGGGAAACTCCTCGTCGTCGTAGAGAAACGGATAGAAATAGGCGGGATCGTCGGGCGTAAGCGCAAACTCCTCGGCGGGATTGTGCTCGACGGTGGCGGTGTTGACGAACGACAGGGTTTCGGCGCGCTCGTCGAAGGTCGCTATCGCGACGCTGTTGCCGAACACGTCGTGGATCCAGCGCAGCGACATCGGCTCCGGCACGATCGCGAGATGGTTGGAAATCACGCGCAGATCGTGGCCGTCGCGCGGGCGCAGCATGATGCGATGTTCGCCGAACGCCACCGGGTGCGCATAGCGATATTCGGTCTTGTGATGGATCGTGAGCAGGGGCATCGTCGGCGTAATCATCGTGATTTTGGGCGATCTAATCTATACAAATCCCTGCTTATTGCTAAATCGGTATGCTGCCTCGATAGGCAAAATTGAGGAAAAATGGCCTTGGACAGCCCAGCCGGCACATCATTACTCCTCGGAAGCGACGATGTTCCGCCGGTTCATGAAGATAATGCGGAAGGCCGCTCGCCGTTCCTGCTGACATCGGATCATTACGGCCGCACGATCCCGCGCATCCTCGGCGATCTCGGCCTGCCGGCCAGCGAGCGGACGCGGCATATCGCCTGGGATCCCGGCATCGCCGGCGTTGCGGATGCGCTATCGCAGCATCTGGACGCGCATTTGATCGCGCAGCGCTACTCGCGGCTGGTGATCGACTGCAACCGCCCGCCGGGCGCGCCAAGCTCAATCCCGCTGATCAGCGAAGCCACCGTCATTCCCGGCAACGAAGGGCTTGCGCGCGAAGCGGCGGAGTTGCGGCGCCGATCGATCTTCGATCCCTACCATCGCCGCATCGCCGAGGTCATCCGCCGGCGCCTGCGCGATTCCGTTCCGACGGTGCTGGTGTCGCTGCATAGCTTTACGCCGGTTTACGCCGGGATCACGAGGCCATGGCACATCGGCACGCTCTATCATCGCGACACCAAACTGCCGCCGCTGCTAATAAAACTGTTGCGCGACGAGCCCGATCTGGTGGTCGGCGACAACGAACCCTATGCGGTCAGCGACGAGACCGACTACACCATTCCCGTTCACGGCGAGGCGCGCGGCTTGATGAATTCAGGCATCGAAATTCGCCAGGACCTGATCGCCGATCAGGCCGGCCAGCGGCAATGGGCGGACCGGCTCGCGCGCATCTTCCGCGAGATCGAAGCCACGTTGCGCGCGCAGCGGCTGATTTAGCTTCGCTCTTGCACTGGGACGACATCCGCCGTCGGGCTTGTGGGACGCTCTCCCAGGGAGGGGCGGTAGCCGCGAGTCGGGGCTCGGCTTCGTGGCTTAACCCCTCACCCCAACCCTCCCCCATCAAGTGGGGAGGGAGCAGATTTGCGCGCGCCCGGCGCGGACGCTGCCTTCGATGATAGCGCTACACTCACCGCGCGCGCGTCAACGCCAGCCAGACGCCGCCGCCGATCATGAAGCCGCCGGAAATGCGCGACAACAGCCGCGTCCGCCGCGCCGAGAAGAACAACCGCGCGCGGCCGGCCAACAGCGCGTAGATCGAATCGGTGATCGCACCCGTGATCATGAAGGTGACGCCGAGCAGCGCCACTTGCGAGAAATGGTCCTTGCTCATGTCCATGAACTGCGGAATGAACGCGCCGAAGAACACCAGCACTTTGGGATTGGAGAGCAGCACCACAAAACCCTGCAGGAAAAACCCGCCGCGCGGCGGAGGCGGCGGCGCATCGGCGTTGACGCCTCGTGACCGGCGCGCGGATCAGCTTGACGCCGAGCCAGACCAGATAGGCGGCACCGGCAAAGCGCACCCAGTCGAACCAGTAGCCCATGGTCGCCATCAGCGAGGTCAGCCCGATGGCAACGATGCCGATCACGATGGTGAGGCCGGCCTGGACGCCTGCGATATTGGTCAGCGCCGCGCGGGTGCCATGCCGCAGGCCGTTGGCGATCACCAGCGTCACCACCGGACCCGGCAGCAGCGCCAGCGCGATGCAGGCGGCGACAAAGGCGAGATAGAGGTTGAGGGACATGTGGGGACTCGTGATTCGATAGAGGTGATCTTCACTATTATGCATGGCAGCCGCTTGGCGAAAGTCGCGCCCTCTTCTCCCTCTCCCCGCTTGCGGGGAGAGGGTCGGGGTGAGGGGCTGCTCTCGACAGGTCGCAGACTCGCGGAGAGTCCCCCTCACCCGGACTGCGTACGCGACGACCTCTCCCCGCAAGCGGGGCGAGGTGAGCACGCCGTCAATGCCCATCCATCGCCGACGCCATCCAGTGCGTCATGTCGTTTGAGCCAAGAAAGCCCAGCGCCACGCGCTGAACTCCGGGCGCGTTGCCTTTGCCTTGCGCCACCGCCACCAGCAGGTCGCAGCGCCGCGACACCGCGATGCCGACGGCGGCATGCCGTGAGCCGTCGGACATCTGCAGATCGTAGCTCCTCAAGCGTCCGGGCATGTCGGCAATCCGGATCACCCGGCCCGGCTCAAGCGGAGCGAAGCGCTGGCTGATCAGATCGAGGTCGGTGACCCGATCGACTTCGTCGTCATCGGCGACGCCGCTGTCGCAATTGCAGAAGCCGATCTTCGGCCGCACATAGACCTCTAGTTCGCCCCCGCAGGACTTCGTGGCGCAACGGAACGCGCGCCCGGCCGGCCAACCATCGCGCGGAAATGGCCAGGCGATTTCCTGCCAGCCCTCGATCTCCGAGCGGGCATGTTGCTCGCCGGCGCCGCCGGGCAGCGCGCAGATCGCAGCCGCAAACGCGATCAACAGCACCCTGCGCATCTGGCATCACCCCGTTATGGCAAGCCGGCCACGGCGCGTGCGGCGCCGCTCAGCTCCAGAATATGCAGGCCGGTGTTGGCGCGATCGACGATGTAGATATAGCCGCGCTCGTCGGTTTCGACATTATTGGTCTGGATCGCGACCTTGCAGCGGTCCTTGCCGTCGATGGTGACGCAGCGCTTGTCGGTCGCCGCCGTGATCGAGGGGATGAAATAGCCGACTTCCCTTGGGATGATAGGGATCTCTGATGTCGAGCGCCCGCACCCCGGCATTGAAGAACGCGATGAACGCCATCTTCTTGTAGAAGACCGGCGCCATGCTCTCGTTGGAGGAGTGCGAGCCGAACCGCCCGCCCCGTTCGCAGAACGAACCGCTCGCCTCCGGCACCGTGAAGCTTGAAATCATCATCGGGCGGTTCTCGACGGTGACGTCGGCGAACCAGACCATCTGCCGCGGTTCGTTGCATTCGTTCAAAATCGCCTCATCGACGATCATCACGATGTCGCGGGTCTTGCCGTCCTTGTCGTTTGCGAATTCGGCAATCGGCATTCCCTTCATCGGAAATACGGTATGGGCGCCGTTGAAGGCGGACATCGCCAGCCGGGAGATTTCCGGAAGACGAAGATTATCCGCGGTCGGCTCCTTCGGTCCGTTGATCAGCTTGTCGCGATCGACGATCTGCAGGAAGCCGCCCTTGTTGGTGCCGTATCCGAAATAGACGCGGTTGCCTTGCGGACCGGTCGAGATCGGCCCGTGCAGTTCGGTCGGCACCGCGCCGGTTGAGCCCGGCTCCTGACCGGGAAGCCCGAAATCCCGGATCTTCACGGGGTGCGCGGGATCGCTGAGGTCATAGACTTGCGTCATGCGGCGCGTGCGCCAGTCGGGCGCGCCCGACACCAGAAAGGCAATGCCGGTCTCGCACTCCCACCAGCTCTTGTGGGTGTCCTTCAAGCCCCCGATCCGGGTGATCAGAACAGGATTGGCGGGATCGGCGACATTCCAGATTTCATGGGCTTCGCCGCCGAAGGTGCGCAGCATGTAAACCGCGTTGCGATCGCCTTTGGGCAGCGCCTTGCCGTCGCAGATGCGCACCATCTGCGCGCCGCCGGCCTCATATTTTCCCGCCTGGCCGGGAATGTGGTGCAGATATTTCGGTTGCGCGGGATCGGTGACGTCGACGATCGAGGTGCCGTTCGGCTCGGCCTTTCCGGTCTGCGGATTGACCGGTGCCGGAATATCGTCGGTGCCGCCGTGATGTCCGATATAGGCAATCCAGCGGTCGCCCTGATGATGGATGGTGGGCTGATAGGCGCTGCGCGCCTGCAGGTCGTTGGTGCCGACCAGCCTCATGTTGGAGGCTTCGGGCGGCGCCCCGATCACCTGTGGCTCGGCATACGCGCCGGTGCCGCACGCGACAAAGAAAATCCAGAGCCAGGTTGCCAGTTTGAGATGACCGGTCATGTTTTTCCACCCAATTTGTAAAAGCCAATCTGCGTTGGCTGGTTTTGGCGGCAAGATCATAGCGAAGCGCGCCCGGATTGCACTCGCTTAGTCGACCGAATTGAGCGACTATCTTTTCTTTTGAGGGGGCAACCATGTCGCCGCATCATATTGACATCGTCAGCCGTCGCCGCTTGCTGCAATTTCTGGCGGCGAGCCCGTTGTTCGCGCGTGACGCCCTGGCGGAAGGGCTACGGCCATCCGATCCCGTGGACTGGGCCCCGCGCGAGCTCGACAAGCTGATTGCCGACCCGACGCAGGCGCTGGACGTTTTCGACTTCGAGCCGGTCATGAAGAAGAACGTTCCGCCGGCGCATTTCGGCTACATGGCCACCGGCGTCGATGACGAGGTGACCTTGCGCGCCAATCGCGAAGGCTTCCGCAAATTCGAGCTGCGGCCGCGGCGGCTGGTCGATGTCAGCAAGGTCGACATCAGCGCCGAGATCCTCGGCGTGAAATACGACAGCCCGATCGTGATTGCGCCGGCCGGCAGCAACCGCGCCTTTCACCCCGATGCCGAGATCGCCGTCGCCAAGGCGGCGAAAGCAGGCAACCACCTGCAAATTCTATCCACCGTGGCGACGACCTCGATCGAGGACGCCATTGAGGCGCGCGGCGCCCCGGTGTGGTTTCAGCTCTATACCACGCAGCGCTGGGAAATTGCCGAAGGTCTGGTGCGGCGAGCGGAGGCTGCCGGCGCGCCGGTGATCGCGGTGACCCTCGATGTGAGGTCACCGGCGAAATGGGAGACCTTCGTCAGACTGCGGCGCACCGACACGCGCGAGTGCGGAAGCTGTCATGGCCTCAACACCTACCTCTCGCGCAAGCCGAATTTTAGCGGAATCGATCTGGGCGGCGTCAGCAGCACGGTCGTCACCAACCTGACCTGGGACCTGATCAAGCGGCTGCGCGATACGGTCAAGGTCAAGCTCGTGCTCAAGGGCATTCTTGCCTTCGAAGACGCCAAGCTCGCCGCCGATGCGGGTATCGATGCCATCGTGGTTTCGAACCATGGCGGGCGGGTGGAAGACGGCGTCAGCGCCACCATCGACGTACTGCCGGAAATCATAGGCGCGGTCGGCGGCCGCATGCCGGTGCTGGTCGACAGCGGCTTTCGCCGCGGCAGCGACATCGTCAAGGCATTGGCATTGGGCGCGCAAGCCGTCTGTATCGGCCGGCCCTATCTGTGGGGACTTGGCGCCTTCGGTCAGCCCGGCGTCGAGCGCGTGCTTGCCATCCTGCGCGCCGAGACCCGCACCGCCATGGCGCAGCTTGGCGCGCCGTCGCTCAAAGACCTCGACGCCGGCGATGGTGCGGCGGGTCTGAGTTCGGGTTTTCGAGGCCGACGACACCTTCCAATCCAGCGGGCGAACCGACACTGCCAGCGGCGAAAACACGCTCTTGACATGCAACCATTTGGTTGCCTATTATGTCCGCCATGGATGAGGTTTTCAAAGCGCTGGCCGATGCTTCAAGACGGTCGCTGCTGGACAGGCTTCACGCCAGAAACGGACAGACCCTGAACGAACTCTGCGACGGCCTTGCCATGCCAGGCAGGCCGTCACCAAACACCTTGCAATTCTCGAGGCGGCCAACCTCGTCACCACATTCAGGCATGGCCGCGAGAAGCTGCACTATCTCAATCCGGTGCCGATCCATCAGATCGGCGAGCGGTGGATCAAGAAATTCGAACGCGGCAAGCTTGCCGCGCTCAGCGAATTGAAACGGCAACTGGAGAAACGTGATGAGTAAACCGGAATTCGTCTATGTCATCTACATCGCCTCGACGCCTGAGAAGGTGTTCAAGGCGCTGACCGACGAAAAAATGTCGGAGCAATACTGGGTCGGCAACCGCGTGGTATCGGACTGGACGATCGGCGCGCCGTTCGCGCTCAAGCTCAAGCGTGAAGCAAAGGACGTTACCGGCAAAGTGCTCGAATACGATCCGCCCCGGCGGCTCGCCTACTCGTTTCGCGCGGCCCATGACGGCATGGAAGCCGAACCGCCGTCGCGCGTTACCTTCGAACTTGAACCGCAGAAGGATCAGGTGAAGCTCACCATTGTTCACGACACGTTCGAGCCCGGCAGCAAGGCGCTCGAGAGCGTCAGCCGCGGCTGGCCGTTGGTGCTGTCGAGCCTCAAGAGCTATCTGGAAACCGGCAAGGTGCTGCACGCACCCTGGTACGAAGCCGAGAGCGCGCAGCAAGGCGCGGCATAAATCGCTAATTCATGAGTCGGAGAAAATTGATGCGTAAGCCTGAGTTTGTCTACGTCACCAGCATGCTGCTGGAATCCGGCACCGCGCTGGCGATTCCTCCCGCCGCGCTCGCCATCGAGGGGTTCGAATGAACATCGACAAGTTCAAGCCGGCGATCGTCTACACCATCTACATTGCGTCGACGCCGGAGAAAGTCTGGCAGGCGCTGACCACGGCGGAGTTTTCGCGGAAGTATTTTTCAGGCTTTGCGGTGGAAGCCGAGCTCAAGGTCGGCGGCGCCTTCGTCGCCCGCGCGCCGGACGGTTCGGTTCATATCAGCGGTGAAGTGATCGAGTGCGTTCCCCCGCGCAGGCTCACCATCACCTGGAACGTGAACTGGCCGGCGCTGGTCGAAAAACTCGGCCCAACGCTTGTGACCTACGAGATCGAGCCGGCGGGCGATGCCGTAAAACTCACGCTGATCCAGGCGCACGACCGGCCGATCGACGACGACATCCTCTCCGGCGGCCGTCAGGGCTGGCCCGCGATCCTCTCCAGCCTGAAGAGCCTGCTGGAGACCGGCGAGGCGCTGGTCATCAAGATGGAGCCGCCACGGCGGATGCTGGAGGCGCTGAAGAAGATGGGGATTGCGACGCCGTAGCGGTTCGACATACTCGATCGTCATACGCGGGCTTGACCCGCGTATCCATCGATCTTCACAAAAGACGCTTTCGAAGTAGATGGATTGCCGGGTCAAGCCCGGCAACGACGGCGGTATACGAACTCACCCCAGCGACCTTAACTCCCGCCGCAGCACCTTTCCGGTGGCGGTCATCGGCAGGCTCTCCGTGAACTGCACAAACCGCGGATATTCGTGCGCGGCGAGCTGCACTTTGACAAAATCCTGGATCTCGCGCGCCAGCGCGTCGCTTGGGCTAAAACCCGGCCGCAGCACGATCCATGCCTTGATCGCTTCGGTGCGGATCGGATCGGGAATGCCGACCACCGCCGACATCGCCACCGCCGGATGCTTCATCAGCGTGTGCTCGATCTCCGAGGGCCCGACGCGATAACCGGCTGACGTGATCACGTCATCCTCGCGGCTGACGTACCAGAAATAACCGTCTTCATCCTGAATGCCGAGGTCGCCGGTGAGCAGGAATTCGCCGGCGTATTTCTTCGCTGACGCTTCCGGGTTGCGCCAGTATTCGATCATGGTGCAGGGGTTAGGCTGGCGCACGCCGATGATGCCGCGGCTTCCGCGCGGCAATTCCTCGCCCTTTTCGTTGACGATGCGCACGTCGAAACCCGGCGTTGCGCGTCCCATCGATCCCGGCCGGATCGGAAACAGTTTTGCGTTGGTGCCGACCACCAGATTGCATTCGGTCTGGCCGTAAACCTCGTGGGCATCGATGCCGAAGGTCGCGCGCACCCAGTCCAGCAGTTCGGCGCCGAGCGATTCGCCACCGGTCAGCATGCTGCGCAGTTTCACGCCAGGATGTTTGACCTCCGCCTGCCGCATCAGCTTCAACGCGGTCGGCGGCAGGAACACGTTGCGCACGCCATGATCGGCCATCAGCTGCATCGCCGCCTGCGGCTCGAATTTCCTGGCGCGATGCCCGACCACGGGCACGCCGTGATACCAGGCCGGAAACAGCGCATCGAACAATCCGCCGATCCACGCCCAGTCGGCCGGCGTCCACATCACGTCATCAGGCTTGGGCAGGAAATCATGCACCATCTCGACGTTCGGCAGGTGCCCGAGCAGCACGCGATGGGCGTGCAGCGCGCCTTTCGGATTTCCCGTCGTGCCCGAGGTGTAGATGATGATGGCGGGATCGTCGGCGGAGGTATCGGCGGTCGCGAATTCTTCGGACGCCGTTTCGATCGACGACCAGAACGATTTGGCGCCGGCGTGGACGGCGTCGCTGGTGACGTAGATGTCTTGCAGATAGGGCAGCCGGTCGCGGATTTTCGAAAGTTTTTCCCATCCGCTTTCGTCGGTGACGATGGCCCTGGCGCCGGAGTTCGCGAGACGAAACTCCAGCGCGTCCTCGCCGAACAGCGTGAACAGCGGCACCGACACCAGGCCGGAGCGGAACGCCGCCAGATGCACGATCGGCAATTCCAGCGATTGCGACAAAAACACCGCGACGCGGTCGCCGCGCACAAGACCGTCGGCCTTCAGCAGATTGGCGAAAGCGCAGGACAGCGACCGGATTTCGTCGAACGAGGTGCGCTGCGTACCGCCGTCCTCATCGACATAGATCAGCGCCAGCCGGCCAGAGCCATCGGCATGGCGATCGCAGCACGCGGTCGCGATATTGAACCGCGCCGGGATGTCCCAGCGGAACTCGCGATACAGTTTGGCGTAGTCGGTGGTTTCGGTGAGCATGAATGGCCCCCTGCGTTTTCTTTCTTCACCTCTCCCCGCTTGCGGGGAGAGGTCGCGAGCGCAGCGAGCGGGTGAGGGGCGCTTTCAAAACGCGCCGGCGTCGTTCGATTGAACGGCGTCACCCCCTCACCCGAAGCCTTCGGCTTCGACCTCTCCCCGCAAGCGGGGAGAGGTTAGGAACCGTCAGCGCCGATTTCACCATGCCGCTGGCCTTGCCGAAATCCATCTGCCCGGCGTATTTCGCCTTCAACGCCGCGATCACCTTGCCCATATCCTTCATCCCTGCAGCGCCGGTCTCGGCGACCGCGGCTGATATCGCCGCCTTGACGTCGGCTTCCGACATCTGCTTCGGCAAATACGCGGAGATGATCGCGATCTCCTCGCGCTCCTGCGCGGCGAGTTCGGCGCGGCCGCCCTTGTCGTACAACTCGACCGACTCCTGGCGCTGTTTTATCATTTTCTGGAACACGCCCAGCAGGTCGGCATCGCTCGAGCGGCGGCTTGCCCTCCCCGCGCGCTGCGATGTCGGCGTTCTTGATGGTCGAGTTGACCATGCGCAGCGTGGAAAGCTTGCGCTCGTCCTTGGCCCGCATCGCGTCCTTGACCGCATTGTTGATGTCGTCGCGCAGCATCGTTGTGTCCCTTTGAAACCGTCAGCGCCTTGATCTAGGCCGTCCCTGCGCGCGAAACAACTCAGTTCCGCAGCCATTCGACCAGGGCGTCGGCGGTCGCCTGCGGCTGTTCCGGCTGCGGGAGATGGCCACAAGCGGCAAGGATCACCAGTTTCGCGCCGGGGATGCCGTCGGCCATCTCCACCGACAGCGAATTCGGGACGGTGTTGTCCTCGTCGCCGGTCAGGACCAGCGTTGGACACTTGATCCACGCCAGCATCGGCCGCGAGTCCGGCCGGCTCATGATAGCGGTTTGCTGGCGGACGAAGGCATCTGCGCCGACATCGTCGCCCATGTCGTGCACCAGCTTGCGTAAAGCCGCATCCTCGCGCCGCGACGGATGCACGAAACCGGCAAACAGATCGTCGAGCACGGCGTGATATTCGCCCGATTGCGCCCGCGCGATCTGGCCGCGGCGGCGGGCGGTCGCCTCCGGCGTATCGGGCCGCGCCTGGGTATTGATCAGCGCCAGTTTTGCCACCCGCTGCGGCGCCTGCCGCATGATTTCGAACGCGATGTAGCCGCCCATGGAATGCCCGGCCAGCGCGAAGCGCGGCGGCGCCTCGGCCAAAATCCTCCGTGCGATCGCGCCCATATTGTCGTCGCGGATGTGGTTGGCGACCGTCACCGGCCCGAATCGCCACAGCGCCGGCGCCACCGGCGCATAGATCCGCGGCGACGACACCAGCCCCGGAACGAGCAAAATCGGCATCGTATTGTCCATGCTCGGCTCCGGGATCGGAAAAATTGATGAAAATCGGCTGATAGCGGCAAGTTGCAGATTAAAAGCCCGGCGCCGCCTGTCAAATATGCGGGGAACCGCATGTGAATCCGCTACCCCCGGCTTTGACGCACGCGCATGCGACGTCTATGTAATGCGCTCATGACAACAACGGAAAACGCTTCAGCCTGGCCGGATCACAAACCGACCGCGCTCCTCGTGCTTGCCGATGGCACCGTGCTGGAAGGTTTTGGCCTCGGTGCGGAAGGCCATGCGGTCGGCGAAGTCTGCTTCAACACCGCGATGACCGGCTATGAGGAGATCCTCACCGATCCCTCCTATGCCGGGCAGCTCATCACCTTCACCTTCCCGCATATCGGCAACGTCGGCACCAACGAAGAAGACATCGAAACGGTGAACATGGCGGCGACGCCGGGCGCGCGCGGCGTGATCCTGCGCTCCGCCATCACCGACCCCTCGAGCTACCGCGCCACGCGCCATCTCGACCAGTGGCTGAAGGCGCGCGGCATCATCGGCCTGTCCGGCATCGACACCCGCGCGCTGACCGCGCTGATCCGCGGCAAGGGCATGCCGAACGCCGTCATCGCGCACGCCAAGGACGGCCAGTTCGACCTGCACGGGCTGAAGGAAGAAGCGCGCGAATGGCCCGGCCTCGAAGGCATGGACCTGGTGCCGATGGTGACCTCGGGCCAGCGCTTCACCTGGGACGAAACGCCGTGGGCGTGGGAAAAAGGCTTTGGCCGGCAAACCGAGCCCGAGTTCAACGTCGTCGCCATCGACTACGGCATCAAGCGCAACATCCTGCGGCTGTTGGCCGGCCAAGGCTGCAAGGTCACGGTGGTGCCGGCGACCACATCGGCCGAAGATATCCTGGCGATGAAGCCCGACGGCGTGTTTCTGTCGAACGGCCCCGGCGATCCCGCGGCGACCGGCAAATACGCCGTGCCGGTGATCCAGGAGGTCATCAATTCGGGCACGCCGACGTTTGGTATTTGCCTGGGCCATCAGATGCTGGGCCTGGCGGTCGGCGCCAAAACCAGGAAGATGCATCAGGGCCATCACGGCGCCAATCATCCGGTCAAGGACGAGACCACCGGCAAGGTGGAAATCACCTCGATGAACCATGGTTTCGCGGTGGATCAGGCGACGCTGCCTGCCGGAGCGACGCAAACGCACATCTCGCTGTTCGACGGCTCCAATTGCGGCATCCAGCTCGACGGCAAGCCGGTATTCTCGGTGCAGTATCACCCGGAGGCCTCGCCCGGCCCGCGCGACTCGCATTACCTGTTCAAGCGGTTTGCCGATCTGATGCGCGCGAACAAGAGCG
>CAVXHU010000031.1:0-236945 GCA_963761395.1 uncultured Alphaproteobacteria bacterium | reverse complement strand
GGCCGAGGCCGCGTCTTCAGGCAAAAATGCGAAAATGCCGGCGTAAGTTGCGGTGGTACAGTTGGGTGGGCTCGAACCACCGACCTCCTGTTCCACAGACAGGCGCTCTAACCAACTGAGCTACAACTGCATCGCTTGTCGGCCCCAAAAAAGGGTCGCCGAACGGTGCGGAAACTAGGTGCAACGCCTCGCTTTGGCAAGGCCGGCGGCGATACCATCGGCGCCATCCGCGCGCACCAAAGAGGCGCCTCAAAACAAAAAGCCCGGGCTCACCGCCCGGGCTTTTTTTGGAACGGGATCGATCAGGCGGCCGGCTTGAACAGCTTCGAGGCATTGGCCTTGATCGGCTCGACGGTTTCCGTCGCAACCTTCTGGCTCAATTCGGCAAGCTCCTTGGCCTGGGCGGTCAACGCCTCATACTGCTTGCGGGCGTGAGAGGTCCACAGCTCGACCGCCTCCGAGGGCGACTTGACGCCCAACAGCTCCTGCGCGAAGTCCAGCGTCGTGGTGGTGTTGGCCTTCATCATTTCCATCAGCTTGGCGGAGTATTCGCTGGCGCCCTTGCTGGCGCTCGTGAACACCGCCTCGATGGTGCCGTTGTGGCTCTCGGCGACATCCTTGAACTTGGCGTAGCTGTCGCGGGCCTGCGAAACGCCCTTTTCGGCGAACGCACGCATCTGCTCGGGGACTTCGAAAGGAATGATCGAGGCGGAGAAAGGATCGTTCGGATTTGCCATGGCATGCATCCTTCGCAATGGGGTGAAATGGTGTGACCCCTTTGCGCACCCGGCGGCCAAAATGCCGGGAACGTCATACTTGGATCACCTAGCGGGAATGCCCTTACGTCGGGCATCCGACACTATGGCCCTATATAATGTCAATTTTGTGCAATGCAATGCGACCCGCCGCAATTTAAGGTGCAATGCCGCAGGGCAGACCTGGGCTGGATGCTGTTCCAGCCCGGAAACCCCAAATTGAAAGATCGAGCCTCAGCCTTTTGGCTTGGCGGCTTCGATGGCCGCCCGGCTGACGATCTGGCCCATCTCGCTGGCCTGCTCCGTCAACGCGCTCATCTGGGCCTGCACATATTCGCTGTGCAGCCGCATCACCTCGGTCAGGTCCTTGGCGTGCAGCAACGCTTGCGCGTAATCCAGCGATGCCTGCACGTTCTTTTCGGCACAGGAAATCGCTTTGGCGCTGACGTCCTTGGCGCCGGCGCGAACCGTCGCGCCCCGCTCCTCGAGCGAGCCCGCGGTCGCTTGCGCGCCGGCGAGGAATTTCTCAAACGTCGTGCGGGCCCGCTCCAAGCTCGCCTCGGCCATCGATCGCATTTCCTTTGGAATTTCGAAGTCACGCACTTCGTCGCTCATGGTCCACTCCTGTTTCGAAAGGGCCATCCACAGCCCTTGTTCCCCCTCGCCCGTGTCGAGATCATCGGCAAAGACTCCCGCCGGTAGGACGCCGCCTCCATCAGTTCCCCCGCGTGAACCTTTGATCGTCTTTTGCAGCACCTCAACGCACGCACCGGCATGAGGGTCCAGGCGAATTGACGCGCCCGGCCGAATTAAGGTTATCGTGGCTTTGGGTAGCTCCGCCGCTAGCAGGCCGTGGACCTGCCGTCTCCCGCGGGCGATACTAACGGCCCGTTAAGGCTGTCATGGTTCGGCCGCCCGAAATCTGTCGCCATCGTCGAGCAAGCGCCAAACCGGTCAGTCACGTCACTGCGATGAATTCGGTCATGTCACTGCCATGAATAATGCGGAATTCCAGTTGCGAGGCGTCGGCGATCCGCGACTGGCGGTGCATGCAACAAGCGCCCTCCCGGCATGGCTTTGGTCGATCGACGGCACCCGGATTCTCTGGGCCAATCCGGTCGGCGCCAGGCTGTTCGGCGCAGCCAATGCGGCTGAGCTCGCCAAAAAGGTTTTCGGTCCGGCGGATTCACACCGCCGCCAGGTCGCGCACCTCGCCGGCAGGCTGCCGCCGAGCGGCGCGATCCGGCTGGAGCGGCTGCGCGGCTTCGGCGCGCCGCTCGGCATGCTGGTTACCTGCGGCTGCGCGCGGCTTGATTTCGCCGATGGCAGCCACGCCATTCTGGTGGCGGCCGCCGAGACGGTGGGCCGCCCGATGCCGCTGATCGAGCGGTTGCAGCGCCTGGTCGAAGGCCTCGACACGCCGATCGCCGCGTTCGCGCGCGACGGCATGTTCGTCGGCGCCAGCGACGCCGCGCGATCGCTGCTCGGTTTTGGCAACCTCTCCGAGGCCGGCCTCGACGATGCCCGCAGCGACGCGCTGAAGCAGGGCCGCGTCGAGCAGCCGATCGGCATCGGCCACATCGTGCTGCAGCGCGTCGGTACCGGCGCCGATGTCGGTCTCGTCGCATTGATCGCGCCGGTCGCCCCAATGGCGGATGCGCCGATTCCCGACTACGAACAGCCGGCAATCTCCGGCGAGGCGCCTGCCGAGTTTGCGTTGATCGACGAGGCCGTGGACCAGCCCGCAGAGCCGGCCGTCGACCCCGTCGCCCCGGACGAGCCGCCCGAACCCGACCTGCTGACGGTATTACAACTCGACGTGCCTCACGTCGAAGCGTCACGCGCCGAGACACCGCCGGAGACGGCGACGCCCGATCTCGAGCTTGATCGGGACGAGCCCTCTCCTTACGTCGAAGCGGTTGCCGACGAGCCCGCAGCTGCGCCGCTCCCGGAGCCGGCACCGGTGATCGAAGCGTCCCCGCCACCGATCGCAGCTCACGCCGGCCAAGGCGCCGTCATGGCTCGACGAGCCCGCGCCGAACACGCGCCGGCACCCGCTGCGCTTCATGTGGCAGATGGATGCCGATGGCCGTTTCTCGCTCGGCTCCGACGAATTCACCCACCTGATCGGCGTGCGCACCGCCGCGGGCTTCGGCCGGTTGTGGAGCGAAATCGCCGAGGTGTTCGGGCTCGACCCCGGCGGCCGTGTCCTCAAGGCCGTCGCCACCCGCAGCACCTGGAGCGGCATCATCCTGAACTGGCCCGTCGATGGCGGTGGCCGATTGCCGGTGGAATTGTCGGGACTGCCGATCTACGATCGGATGCGCAATTTCGCGGGTTACCGGGGGTTTGGGGTTTGCCGCGATCTCGACGGCCTGGCGCGGCTCGCCGCGTTGCGCCGCTATGAATTGTTCAGTGATCCGCCGACGCCGCAGACGCTTTCGGCCGGCGTCGTTGCGGCGGATATTGCCAAGGACCCGCCTGCCGCGGACTTGCCCGCGGCGCCCGGTATTATTTCGTCCAGTACGCCTGAATCATCAGCGTCGATTGCATCAGAGACTTCACAACACACCGATTTGGATACCGCCGTGGAACCCCCCAAGAACGTCCTGCCGTTTCGACCGCCCGGCGAACCGAAATCGCCTGTCCTGACGCCGGTGGAAAACAGCGCCTTCAACGAACTCGCCCGGCAATTGTCGGCGCGGCTCGAGAGCGAAAATGGCGCCGCTGCCGCGACGCCGGCAACTTCTGACGCGCCCGAAACCATTGCCGAGCAGCCGGCCGCGCCGGAAACGCCGGCGGTCAGCGAGCAGCCCGGCTGGCTGGCGCGTGCCGAGCCGCCCGCGCGCGGTGAAACCCGGCGCGACAAGACGCTGCTCGATCTGCTTCCCGCGGGCGTGCTGATCTATCGGCTTGACCGGCTGCTCTATGCCAACCCTGCGTTTCTGCAGCGGATGGGCTACCCGAGCCTTCATGCCCTGGAAGAGGCCGGCGGTCTCGACGGGCTCTATGTCGAGCCCGGCATCTCCAGCGCCAGCAGCACATCGGACACCGGCACGCCGGTGACGATTTCCGCCAACCAGGCTTCCGAACATGCGCCGGCATCGGCGACCGAGGCGCGCCTCCATACGATTTCATGGGACGATGATTCCGCGCTGGCGCTGATTTTTTCGAACCCGCGGACGGCAAGCGCTGATGTCACTGCGGCGATGCGAGATGCGATCCCTGCGCCAGAACCGTCCGCCGTCGGCCAGGCCAATGCCGAGGAACTTGGCGCCATCCTCGACACCACAGCCGAAGGCATCGTGATGTTCGATGCCGAGGGCAACATCAATTCGTGCAACCGCAGCGCGGAGGCGCTGTTCGGCTACGACGGCGCCGAGCTCGTGGAGCACAATCTTACCGAGCTGTTCGCGCTGGAAAGCCAGCCTGCGGTGCTGGACTATCTTCACGGCATCAAATCCGCAGGCGTCGCCAGCCTGCTCGATCACGGCCGCGACCTGCTGGGCCGCGTGCGCGGGGGCGGCATCATCCCGCTGTCGATGACCATGGGACGGACCCGGCCCGACGGTCCGAATTTCTTCGCGGTATTTCGCGATCTCTCGCAAAGTAAAAAGAGCGAAAGCGAACTGCAGCAGGCGCGGCGGCTGGCCGATCGCGCCGCCAACGCCAAGGCCGACATGCTGGCGCGGATCAGCCACGAGGTGCGCACGCCGCTCAACGCCATCATCGGCTTTGCCGAAGTGATGATCGGCGAACGGTTCGGCGCGCTCGGCAACGAACGCTACATCGAATACATGAAGGACATCCGCGCTTCCGGCGAACGCGTGATCGCCATCATCAACGACCTGCTCGATTTGTCGCAGATCGAGACCGGCAAGCTCGACCTCGCCTTCGCCAACCAGAACCTCAACGACATGGTCGAGAGTTGTGTCGCGGTGATGCAGCCGCAGGCCAACCGCGAACGCATCATCATCCGGACCTCGCTGGCGCATATGCTGCCGCCGGTGCTGGCCGACGCCCGCGCGTTGCGCCAGATCACGCTGAACCTGATCGGCAACTCGATCCATCTCGCCAATGCCGGCGGCCAGGTCATCGTCTCCACCGCGCTGTCGGATTTCGGCGAGGTGGTCTTGAGGGTCCGCGACACCGGCCACGGGCTCAACGACAACGAAGTCGCCGCCGCGATGGAGCCGTTCCGGACCCAAGCCCCCTCGGATCAGGCCTCCGACACCTCCGGCGTCAGTCTCTCGCTGACCAAGGCCCTGGTCGAGGCCAACCGCGCCCAATTCCACATCAAGACCGGCCCGCAGTTGGGCACGTTGATCGAAGTGGTGTTCGCGCACGCGATGACGAGGACCTGAATCGGCTTCGCCGGCGACTAGAGCCGGATGTGATTTGATTGATTCAACTTGCCGGGATGTTGGCTCACCTCTCCCCGGTGGGGAGAGGTCGATTTGCGCAGCAAATCGGGTGAGGGCCTCTGCTCTGGCGAGAGACCGTAGCCCCTCACCCCAGCCCTCTCCCAACGGGAGAGGGAGTCCGCCTCCGATGTCGTTACGGCTCAATCTAAACTCATCCCGCTCTAACTTCTATTCCGCAGACTTCGCGACAGGACGCGCGGCTCAGCATCGCGCCTCGATCATCTTGGTGATCTCCTCCGGCGCGGCGAAAATCACCGAAGCTCTGTCACCCATCATGCCGGCCGGCGTGAGCGCGGGTGCACCTTTTTCCGGACCATCCTTGCTGGAGTCGGTCTTGAAGCGCAGGTTGCGTTCCCAAAAGGGGCGTGTCTTGTCGTCGGCGGTGGTCACGCGATAGGTGTCGCGGCAATAGGTGATTGCCTTGACCCGCTTGTTCGGCTCCAGATTTTTTAAGTTGGGATCGCTTCCGCCGCCGCCCATCATTCCACCCATCATTCCCCCCATGCCCTTCATTTGGGCCTGAGCGGTCCGTTCCGGCGAGGCTCCCGGTTTGGTGGCGTCTTTGAGGAAAGCCAGCAGGTCTGCACGAACGCGGCCATCCTTGATGCCCTCGAACGGCATCTCGTTGTCCGGCACCATGCGCTCTGGATCGGTGAGCCATCCGTCGAGCGCGCGGTCGTCCCAGATAATTCCCGACGATTTGAGCGCATCGGAGTAACGGTCGAAACTCGGCAGGGACCCCGCCTTCCGGCCCCAAAGGTTGGCCAGACTTGGCCCCGTCATGTTTCGGTCAGGTTCGAGCGAGTGGCACGGCGCACAAGCCCGGAAATCCTGCTGGCCGCGGGACGCATCGCCCGACTGCGCGAGCGCGGAAGACAGCGATGCGAAGGTGACTAATGCGGTGATCACGAATTTGCTCATGTCGGTCTCCCTTGCGGCCCTGGTTCATCTCATTCGGCAGGTTCCGGAATGCGTCGAGGCCGCCTGATCGGCTTGCTTTCGGGCGGCGGCTGGCTCTCGGAACGGTCCCGGTTCGGCAACCCGAAGCCCTTGACCAACCCGAAGATCGCCGGGATCACGATCAGCGTCAGCAGTGTCGACGAAATCATGCCGCCGATCATCGGCACCGCGATGCGCTGCATGATCTCGGAACCGGTGCCGGTGCTCCACATGATCGGCAGCAGCCCCGCCATGATCGCGACGACCGTCATCATCTTCGGGCGCACCCGCTCCACCGCGCCTTCCATGATCGCGTCGTAAAGATCGCCGCGCGTCAGCGCGCGGCCCTCCGTCTCGCGTTCGGTCTTGATCGCGGCCAACGCCTGGTTGAGGTAAATCAGCATCACGACGCCAGTTTCGGCGGCGACGCCTGCGAGCGCGATGAAGCCGACGGCGACCGCCACGGACAGGTTGAAGCCGAGCCACCACATCAGCCAAAGCCCGCCGACCAGCGCGAACGGCAGCGACAGCATGACGATCATGGTCTCGGTGATGGAGCGGAAGTTGAGGTACAGCAGCAGGAAGATAATCAGCAGCGTCACCGGCACCACGATCTTCAGGCGCGCGGTCGCGCGTTCGAGATATTCGTACTGACCGCTCCACATCACGTAGTAGCCGGGCGGAAACTGGATGCTGGCCTGCACCGCCCGCTGCGCGTCGGCGACGTAGCCGCCGAGGTCGCGGTCGCGGATGTCGACGTAAATGTAGGTGGCCAACTGTCCGTTCTCGGTTCGGATCGACGTCGGCCCCCGTGTCGGCGTAACCTTGGCGACCTCTCCCAGCGGTACCGCGCCGCCGGCCGGCATGGGGACCAGGACATCGTTGGCGATGGTCTGCGGATTTTCCCTGAGATCGCGGGGGTAGCGCATATTGACGCTGAACCGCTGCCGGCCCTCGACCGTCGTGGTCACGGTCTGGCCGCCGAGGGCGGTTGCAATGACATCCTGGACATCCTGAACCATGATGCCGTAGCGCGCCAACGCCTCACGGTCCGGCGTCACGTCGAGATAATAGCCGCCGATCCCGCGCTCGGCGTAAGCTGAAGACGTTCCCGGAACGGCCTTCAGGACGCGCTCAATCTGCCTGGCGAGCTTGTCGATCTCGACCAGGTCGGTACCGATGACCTTGACCCCGATCGGCGTCCGGATTCCGGTCGACAGCATATCGATGCGCGCCTTGATCGGCATGGTCCAGGCATTCGAGACGCCGGGAAACTGCAGGGCCTTGTCCATTTCCGCGATCAGGCCATCGACCGTCAGACCGGAACGCCACTCCTCCTTCGGCTTGAGGTTGACGACGGTCTCGAACATCTCGGAGGGCGCCGGATCGGTTGCGGTCGCCGCACGTCCTGCCTTGCCGTAGACGGAGGCTACTTCCGGAAACGACCGGATGATCTTGTCCTGGGTCTGCATCAATTCGCCGGCCTTGGTGACGGAGATGCCGGGCAGCGTCGTCGGCATATAGAGCAGCGTGCCTTCGTTCAGGTTCGGCATGAACTCGGTGCCGAGCTGGCGCGCGGGCCAGATGGTCACCGCGAGCACGGCCAGCGAAAGCAGGATCACCAGTGTCTTGGCACGCATCACGCCCTTGATCACCGGCCGGTAGATCCAGATCAAAAAACGGTTGATCGGATTCCTGTGCTCCGGGACGATCCGGCCGCGGACGAAGATCACCATCAACGTCGGCACCAGCGTGACCGATAGTAGCGCCGCCGCCGCCATGGAGAATGTCTTCGTGAACGCCAGCGGACTGAACAACCGCCCTTCCTGCGACTCCAGCGTGAAGATCGGCATGAATGACACGGTGATAATCAGCAGGCTGAAGAACAGGGCCGGCCCGACCTCGGAGGCCGCCGCGATCAGGACTTCGAGCCGCGAACGGCCGGGGTCGGCGCGTTCCAGATGCTTGTGGGCATTTTCGATCATCACAATCGCGGCGTCGACCATGGCGCCGATCGCAATCGCGATGCCGCCGAGGCTCATGATGTTGGAGCCGAGACCCAGCAACTTCATCGCGCCGAACGCCATCAGCACGCCGACCGGCAGCATCAGGATTGCCACCAGCGCGCTGCGGACGTGCAACAGGAAAACAATGCAGACCAGCGCAACGATGATGCTCTCCTCGAACAGCGTGCGCTTGAGTGTCGCGATGGCCGCATTGATCAGGTTGGAGCGATCATAGACCGGAACGATCTCGACTGACTTCGGCAGGCTGCTGGCGATCTCCTTGAAGCGCTTCTTGACGTTTTCGATGACGTCGAGCGCATTGACGCCGAAGCGCTGCAGCACGATGCCGCTGGCAACCTCGCCCTCGCCGTTCAGTTCGGTAATGCCACGCCGCTCGTCCGGGCCAAGCTCGACGCGCGCCACGTCCCGCAGCAAAACGGGCGTACCGTTATTCACCTTCAGCACGATGTTGCCGAGGTCATTGATGCCTTTCAGATACCCCTTGCCGCGTATGACGTATTCGAATTCCGACAGTTCGACCGTACGCCCGCCGACATCGGCGTTGCTGGCGCGGATCGCATCGCGCATCTTCTGCATGGTGATGCCGAGGTCGCGCATGCGCTGCGGATCGAGGATGACGTTGTACTGCTTGACGAAGCCGCCGACGCTGGCGATCTCGGCGACGCCTTCGGCCTTGGCCAGCGCAAATTTCAGATTCCAGTCCTGGATCGTCCGCGTGTCCGACAGGTTCAATTCCTTGGACATCACCGCGTATTGGTAGACCCAGCCGACACCGGTCGCGTCCGGACCGATGGTCGGCGCCACACCCGCCGGCAGTCGCGAGGTTGCGCCATTGAGGAATTCCAGCACGCGCGAGCGCGCCCAGTAGATGTCGGTACCGTCCTCGAAAATGACGTAGACGAAGGACACCCCGAAGAACGAAAAGCCGCGCACGACCTTGGAGCGCGGCACCGTCAGCATCGCGGTGGTCAGCGGATAGGTGACCTGATCCTCGATCACCTGCGGCGCCTGCCCGGGATACTCCGTATAGACGATCACCTGCGTATCGGAGAGGTCGGGAATGGCGTCGAGCGGCAGATGAACAAGCGCATAGATTCCGGCCGCGGCGGCGAACCCCGCGCCGAACAGAACCAGCAGCAGGTTGCGGGCCGACCAGGCGATCAGGCGGGCGATCATGGCTGGCCTCCGGCTTCTGAAAATCCCTTGAGCGCAGCCTTCAGGTTGCTTTCGGCGTCGATCAGGAAGTTCGCCGAAACGACGACTGGCTCGCCGTCGGCGACGCCCTGCCGAACCTCTACATAACCAGAGCCCCGATGGCCGAGCTTGACCTCGCGGGGTTCAAAGCGGCCCTGTCCCTTGTCGACGAAGATGGCCTGCCTGCTGCCGGTGTCCATGACCGCGCTCTCGGGAACGGACAAGACCGGCTCGCCGCTGCCGGTGTCGATTTCCGCGTCGACATACATGTCATGAAGCAGCACGAGGTCGGGATTCGACAGTTCGACGCGAATACGCGCCGTCCGCGTCTCCTTGTTGATCTCCGGATAGATGACCTCGACTTTCCCGGCGAACTCGGCGCCCAGGAAAGCTCCGGGCCTTCACGGTGGCCGGTTGACCGATGGAGATCGTGCCCAGATCGCGTTCCGCGACGTCGATGAGCGCCCAGACCACCGAATGGTCGGCGATTCTGAACAGAACACCGCCCGGCTGAACGCGCATTCCCTCGATCGCGTTGCGCTCCAGAACGATGCCGTCGCGCGGAGCGGTCCACTCGATGGACGTCGGAACGTTCCGGCTTTTTTCGATGCCGGCAATCGCCGCCTCCGGCACGTCGAGGTTCATCAGTCTCTGTCGGGATCCCCGACCGTAGGATTCGTTGCCGCTGGTCGTCCTGGATGTGATGGTGGCGAGGTACTCGGCGGCCGCCGACGACACCGCGGGGCTGTAGACCTCCATCAAGGGTTGGCCTTTGATGACGTGCGACCCGGTCGTGACATTGGCGACCCTCAGGACGAAACTTTCGGACCTCATCGAGATGACGGAAACCCGCCGCTCGTCGAGCTGAATGGTCCCGGGCGCGCGGATCATCGTGCGGATCACCCGCTTGGCGGCTGGCTCCGATTTAGCGCCGGTGCGCTGGATCTTCCCGGGCGACAGCTTCACCGAGCCGTCGTCGGTATCGTCGCCTTCGTAGACCGCGATGTAGTCCATCCCCATGGAGTCCTTCTTCGGCACGAGCGACGTGTCCGGCAGTCCCATCGGATTGCGGTAGTATTTGATCCTGCGTTCGGTCGCGCCGTGGGGCGCCGCTGACGCGGATGGCGTCGTCTCCGGAGCGACCTCGTCGAAGCTGACGTCGGCGCCGGCGGGAACGGCGCGATAGTCGCGGCCGTCCGGTGTCTTCCTCGGCCTTAGCGAGTACGAAGGCTTGCCGTCCGGATCCTGAAAATAGATCGGCGCGCGGCCCTCTTCCGCCGCAGCGGGGGCGACCATGGCAATGGCGCGCGCCGGCTGCCGCTGCGCGCTGGCGACGACGAGCGCGGTGCCGGCCGCCGCGATCAACGCGACGACGGTGGCACTGATGAAAACGGCGCGCTTCATTTCTGCGCCGTGATGACGAGCTTGTTTTCGACCGTGCCGCTCTCGCCCTGCACCTTTGCGCCGAGAGAAAGCTGCCAGCCCCCGGCCATGCTCAAGCTCGCCTTGAACCGATAGGTGCCTGGCTCGGTACCCGGCATTGGTGTGACCTTGGTCGTCATCTCCTGCATGCCGTCTGGAGCCATATCCAGACGCGTCGCGAAAATGACAGCCTCGGGCACGGGCTTCCCGGTGGTCTTGTTGATCAGCCGCACCGTAATGATTCTGTCCGAGCCAGCCTTGATGGTCCGATCGACCAGTTGAAACTCGTAGTCCTTGATGTCGGCGCGCGCGAGCGTGGCCGATCCGATCATGGCAATGCCGATCAGCGCGGCCTGGAGGGCGCGCGCGCAGGTGTAACTCTTCATGTTGCAGATCCTCGATGTCCTGATGTGCCGCGAATGGCGGCATGCGTTTATCCGCGCGGCCTTAGGCCCGCGCAGCAGCAATCGGCGTGGTGACGCCGATCAGGTCAGAGTTCGAGGTGGATGTTCGGGAGGTGGGTGACCCAGGCCCTCGGGCCAGGATTCATTTTGCAGACCGGCAACACTATCGGAAGCGGGTGAGAAAAGGATGGAAGACCGTCGCCGACATGCCCGTGAAGCATTTCGACATGCAGGCCGTCGTGAAGACGCACTTGTCGCAATCGACCGGCGCCGGAGCTTTGGACGGGCAGCAGGGCATGTCGCCTGCCATCTCGTCTGCTATTGCCGACATGGACATATCGCCCGCCATCGCCGACATCGAGGCATCCGAAGTCGCGCCGGCCATGACCGGCGAGGACAGCGGAGCCAATACCAGCCCGGCAATCATGACGATCGCGAGCAGACGGCGGATGGTGATTTGGCGGTTCACACCCCAAAATCCCACAGAACGGCTCAGATTGATAGTCTGCCGCGGCTAACGACGCCGTGATCGGTGCACGCCCGCAGCCGCGGCTGGATCAGGCAGGAGCGGCTATTCGGCAACCGTCAACTTGCCGAATCGCAATTCAGCGCTGGCCTGCCGGATCACGAGGGCCGCTCCCTGTATGGCCAGCAGGGCCATGATCGCCGCCACGATAATGTCGGGCCATCCAGTGCCCGTCCCAAAGACGCCGAGTGCGGCAAGCAAAACCGCCAAATTGCCGAGTACATCGTTGCGGGTGCAAATCCACGCGGAGCGCATGTTGGCATCGCCATGACGATAGGCCCAAAGCAGTCCAAACGATGCAACATTGGCTACCAGCGCCGCGCCGCCGACGGTGCCCATTGTGAACGCGCTCGGCAGCGTTCCATGCACAGCGTGCCAGACCACCGTCGCGATAACCCATAGGCCAAAGGCCGCCATCGTCACGCCCTTCGCCAAAGCGGCCGAGGCCCGATAGCGCAGTGCCATACCGACAACCAGCAAGCTAATCGCGCAATTGGCCGCGTCGCCCAAAAAATCCAGCGCGTCGGCCTGAAGCGCCGCCGATCCTGCCACCAGACCGGCGATGACCTCCACCGCGAACATTGCAGCGTTAATCGCCAGCACCATCCAAAGCACACGGCGATAAGCGTCATCCTGTTTTTTTGAGCCGCCGAGAGGCGGCGGGGCGCAGCATTCATCCATCAGGAAAAGATAGGCCAGCGCCCTGGAATGCGCTAGGCCGCCTCGGCTGGTGGCCTCTTTCATCGCCATCAGCTAGCTTGCAGTTGTGACGGCTTCGCTTTCGCGATCTTCTTGAGCTTCGCCTCAAACCGTTCCTTGTTTTCGTCCGCGCCAATGCTCTTGCGAGCATTTGTCGCGCCGGGCGCGAGCCTGTGCGGCACGGTTCTTGCTCAATCCTGATGTCTTGAACGCGCGACCGCGCGCCCGGTTCTTGAGCATTCGGATTGATTGATATGCGCTGCCTTGTCGTTGCAGACCTGCACTACTCGTTGCCGCAATTCGACTGGCTGCTCAGCGCCGCACCGCAATTCGACCTTGTGATCTTCGCCGGAGATGCACTGGACGTTGGATCGTTGGTCGATTTCCGCGCTCAGATCGTTGTCGTGAAAAAATACCTTTCGCTGCTGTCCGGCATCACCCGGGTCATGCTTTGCTCGGGAAATCACGACCTCGACGAGCGCAGCCCGGAGGGCGAGAAGATCTCGCGCTGGATCGGCGATGTCCGTGAACTCGGCATTACCTGCGACGGCGACAGCCTGACGATGGGCGACACCCTATTCACGGTCTGTCCGTGGTGGGATGGTCCGCTGGTCAAGCAGCGGATCGACAACCAGCTTCGCGAGGCTGCCGCAGGACGGCAGAAGCGATGGATCTGGGTCCATCACGCGCCGCCTGCCGATTCGCCGACGAGCTGGGGTGGCAAGCGCTTTTTCGGCGACGTCGAACTCGCGCAATGGATTCAGAGCTATCAGCCGTCCATGGTGATCTCGGGTCACGTGCATCAGTCGCCGTTCATCCCCGACGGCTCGTGGTTCGATCGGCTCGGCACCACGTGGGT
Organism: uncultured Alphaproteobacteria bacterium; assembly: GCA_963761395.1. Classification (GTDB taxonomy): domain Bacteria; phylum Pseudomonadota; class Alphaproteobacteria; order Rhizobiales; family Xanthobacteraceae; genus Bradyrhizobium. Next base: position 223,696 of record CAVXHU010000031.1, on the reverse strand, counting down.
ATTCAATGCGGGCCTGCAACCCGGGCGGCCGCCCGTCTATATCGTGCTCGATATCGATGGCGGCTCGGCGTTTTGGCTGTCGGCCACCGACGCGCAATGCATCGATCTCAACGCGCCGCTGCGTCGGCCGGCTGCGCCGCTCACCGATCCGCCGGCGTGGCTTACATCCTTGGGTCGGATTGCCGATCCGAACCTGGCGAGACCTGCGTCGGTGCCAGGTTGATCATGCTCTGCAGGATGTCGCCGACCATCGCGAGGTGATTGCCGTGGCCGGCATATTGCCGCTTGAGGTCGGCGAGATAGGTGTTGGCGACATTGAGCCGCTGGGCGAGCAGCCGCGCGATCAGCAGCGCCAGCTCCGGTTGCTCGCGCAAACACGACGCGGCGTCGCTGAACTCGTAAATGGTCGAATCCGCCGCCGCGCGCACGGTCGCGGTATGCGGCTGGTCAAGCAGAACCGACATTTCTCCCAGCACGGCGCCGGGCTCGGCGATGCTGGCGACGACGGTGTCGCCTTTGAGGACCTCAAGCCGTCCCTCGATCAGCACATACAGATGACCGGTAGTGCCGCCCTCGTGGATCACGACTGCGCCAGCGGATACGCGTCTCCGATGACCCCCGACGCAATAGTCCAGCACAGCGCGCATTCAGCAACACCCCAAGCCCCAAGGGGCAAGACTAGGCATCCGGCTTGCGACCGTCGAACGAATAATGCGTTCAGCCTGCTCAAATTGTCAGCATCAACAAGGGTTACCCGTTGTCCTTTGACGTGCGGGTCATCATCAAACGAAGTTCGTCTCGTTGACTGCCGCAGAAACACATCGATGCTCGGCCTCACCCGCCGATCGCTGTTGGAGGCCTGCGAGCGTGATTGGCAGTTGATGGCTGACGCTCCGTCATTCCTGCAGGCGAAAATTCATGGTTTCGCGGATCAACCGCCGGCGCCCGCATGGCGCTGCTTGCCGGTCTTGGATTGACCGGCCTCGCCGCCACCGGCTCGATTATCCACCGGCGCGTGCCGGACATCGTCGGTCAAGCAAGCGATCGATGGCGACAGCATCCGCGTTGCGGCGCAGCGTTGCCCGCTGGGCTCTTCGACCCGGACGGGAACCCGCATTTCGGTTCCATGATCGGTAAATACTACCAATTCGGTATCCCACAAATTCGAATCAACTTTGAACAAACGAGCGCTTCGTTTGATTGAATCGTGGGTGCCGAGAAAGGAGCAGGGTACTGAGAAAGGAGAAGTAAGTCATGTCTCGTAGTAAGAGTATGTGTATGTCGGGAGTGGCGGCGGCCGTTTTGGTCCTGGCTACTCCGGCCCTGCTTGATACGTCGGCGGTGGCGGCCCAGGGCAAGCTGGTCGAGCATTCCAAAAAGGTCAAACACGCTTATCGGGTGAACAGGATTCGCCCCGCGGACTGCTGGAACATGCCATCGCAGCCGGGCTGTGCCAGAAACTTTTCTGCTTTTGGCTTCGTCGGCAGTCCCGCAACGGGACCTGGCCCGGGCGCTGAAGGCGGGCCTGGCGCTGGCGTCGGGCCTGGCCCCGGCGCTGGAGTCGGGACTGGCCCTGGCGCTGGAGGTCGGGCCGGGACCTGGCCCGACCGCTGGAGGTGGACCAGGAACTGGCCCGGGCGGTGGAGGCGGACCAGGAACTGGCCCGGGCGGTGGAGGCGGACCAGGAACTGGCCCAGGCGGTGGAGGCGGACCAGGAACTGGCCCAGGTCCTGCGACGGGTAATCCGGGAAATGCCATGGCGGTGGGACATGCAACCGAGGGTCCTCCCCATGGTATGAACATTGGCGTGTTTGGGTTCCCTCCCGGCATTACGGGAAAGTCGCCAACGACTCCTAACAGTCACGCCAGCCCGATGGGATTCTCAACCAGCGTTGGTGTGAGCGGTCATGCTGCCAGTGGCCACGGTAATGCTGCTTCGGCAGGTACCGGTCCTGGCGGTGGCCACGGTAGTTCTGCTGCCAGTGCTAGTGCTGCCGCCGGTGGCCAAGGTAGTGCTGCTTCGGCAGGTAACGGTCCTGGTGGTGGCCCAGGCGGCGGTGGACCTGGAGGTGGTGGCGCTGGCTCCGGTGGCGCTGGCTCCGGTGGTGGCTCCGGCGGCGGTGGCTCCGGCGGCGGAGGCGGTGGGGGCGGCGGCGGCGGCGGCGGAGGCGGCGGAGGCGGCGGCGGCGGAGGCGGCGGAGGCGGGGGCGGTGGTGGAGGCGGTGGCAAGTAATCACGGCCAGCGAGCGACAAGAGCCTCGACATAGCGCGAGGCTCTTGTCGAACAAACGATCCTGGTTGCCCAGGGTGGGCAAAGTCGGCTTTGCTCACCCGCTACCGGCTTCGCCGGAATTGGTTCTTCAAAGAACGGACTTATCGAGAGCGCATCCTATTCGACTAGTTCGCCGCAACGCGCCGCTGCGTCGGCCGGCTGCGCCGCTCATCGATCCGCCGGCGTGGCTTACATCCTTGGGTCGGATTGCCGATCCGAACCTGGCGAGACCTGCGTCGGTGCCAGGTTGATCATGCTCTGCAGGATGTCGCCGACCATCGCGAGGTGATTGCCGTGGCCGGCATATTGCCGCTTGAGGTCGGCGAGATAGGTGTTGGCGACATTGAGTCGCTGGGCGAGCAGCCGCGCGATCAGCAGCGCCAGCTCCGGTTGCTCGCGCAAACACGACGCGGCGTCGCTGAACTCGTAAATGATCGAATCCGCCGCCGCGCGCACGGTCGCGGTATGCGGCTGATCAAGCAGAACCGACATTTCTCCCAGCACGGCGCCGGGCTCGGCGATGCTGGCGACGACGGTGTCGCCTTTGAGGACCTCAAGCCGTCCCTCGATCAGCACATACAGATGACCGGTAGTGCCGCCCTCGTGGATTACGACTGCGCCAGCGGATACGCGTCTCCGATGACCCCCGACGCAATAGTCCAGCACAGCGCGCATTCAGCAACACCCCAAGCCCCAAGGGGCAAGACTAGGCATCCGGCTTGCGACCGTCGAACAAATAATGCGTTCAGTCTGCTCAAATTGTCGGCAGCAATCAGGGTCATGCGGGCGCAACAAGGGTGTTGCGATGACGCGTCATCCGGCCCCTCTTTTGCGCCGCCGGTCGCGGCCTGCCAACAGCGGTCCGAACGATACGGCGAATCCGAAAAATGCGGCCGCCCACGCGAACGCCGCGACATGAAGCAATGCCTCGCTGTGGGCGGGGTCGATCACAGCGCAGATGCGCGACAGGGCCGCGACGATGATCGCGGCATAGATCGCCTGGGTGGCGGGAGAGGCGGTGAGTTGCTGGCCGGTGTGCCCGAGGGTGGCGCGGCTCATCACCGCCAGCGTCATGGTGCCCGCCGCCCCCGCCATCCAGGCATGAATGCCGGCGCCTGCCGGAATAAACCCATACGCGGACGCTGCGTTCAGCAGGAACCCGAGCGGCACGAAGGCGTAGCCGATGTGCAGGATCAGCACCAGCCGTTCTCGCCAGCTGCGATCGCCAGCCCAGCGTCCGAGCCGTACCAGATGCAGCAGTCCGGTGAAAGCGAGCGCGGCACCGGTGAAAAGGCTGAGGGAGCTGACGACCCACAACGTCAACGCCAACGCGCTGACGGCGACGACCATCATGTCGAACCGGCCGAACGGCACCGGCAAGCGGCCGGGATTTTCGCGCACCAGCCAGTTGCGGGTGAAGCTCGGGATGATGCGGCCACCGATCAGCGAGATCAGCAGCACGACCACGGCGATGCCCACGCGGATGCCGATGTCGGCGGCGCCATTGAAATGCGCCTCGAGGTGAAACGCGACGTTGCCCGCGAGCAGAAGCAGAACCAGCATCACCACATTGAGATTTCGCCAGTTGCGGCCTGCGAGAATCTCGCGGGCCGCAGCCGCTGCCACCAGCGACAGAAAGCTTGCGTCGACCAGCAACGCCACCAGCCAGCCGGTCTCGGCGGAAAAGGTCACGCAAAACCGCCCCGCGATCCAGGTGATAACGAGCAGCAGCAACGGCGTGCCCTGAATCGGCAGCCGCCCGGTCCAGTTTGGAATCGCCGTGAACAGGAATCCGGTGATGACAGCCGGCAGATAGCCATAGAGCATTTCGTGGACGTGCCAGTCGCGCGGTGCAAATGCCGAGACCAGGGTGATCTCGCCATAGAACACCGGCAGCCAGACCAGAATCGCCAGCCCGGCATAAACAGAGCCGAACAGGAAGAACGGCCGGAAGCTGCCGGCGAGCAGCGCCCGGCCCTGATGCACGCGAGCAAGCGAAACCACCGTCATGACCACTCGCAATTCACTTCGCAGCCGCCTGCGTCGGAAGCTTCTCGAACAGCGCCGCGAACACCTGCTTCGCCTTGCCCACTTGAGGAACTGCCTTGGCCTCGGCGAGGTTGCCAGGGGTGCCCACCACGATCAGCGCTACCATGCCCATGCCGTAATGCGGCATGCATTTCACGCCATAAGCGCCCGGCTTGTCGAAGGTGACCGTGATGTCCTCGCCGTTCTTGCCCACGAATGGCGTCACATCCGCCGGCGACATCCCCTTGATCGACTCGGCATTGTGGCCCTTGTCGGTGGCAACGAACTTGACGGTATCGCCGGGCTCGATCTTCACCAGCGCCGGCTCGAACACCATCAGCCCCTCGGTGCCCTTGTTCAGCATCTTGACCTCGACTTCGGCGGCGGCCGCCGCGCCGGCAATGGTCATCAGAACCGCGATCGTTGCCAGCGTCATCACTTTGCGCATTTCGTTCTCCATTTGCGAGCCGTCCCGGAGGGCCGGTTTTCGGGATCATTTAGGGGGAATTGCGCGCGCCGTTGTTGTGCCAGCGCAAACTTCCGCTTGATCGGCAGCCACAATCGCAGTCTAGATTCGCTCGAGATCGCCGATACCACGGAGGCAACATGGCCACAGTCGACAGTTCGCTGGTCGCCCACCTGCCGCTGTTTGCGGGATTCAGCACCGAGGAACTCGGCGAAATTCTCCGTGAAGCCCGCTCCCTGCGATTTCCGAAGAACAGCGCGGTATTCGAACAGGGTGAAGACGCGCATTCATTCTTCGTGCTGCTGCACGGTCACGTCCGCGCCAGCAAGACCACGCCAACGGGAGAACAAGTGGTGGTGCGGTATGTTGCGCCCGGCGAAACCTTTGGCGTCGCGATGGCAATCGGGCTGCAGCGCTATCCCGCTACCGCAACGGCGGTCGATGACAGTGTCGCGCTGGCATGGCCATCGGCGACATGGCCCCGCCTGGTGGCGAAATTTCCGGTGCTTGCCACCAACACATTGCAGACCGTCGGAAGCCGGTTACAGGAAACGCACACCCGCGTGGTCGAGATGTCGACGCAACAGGTCGAACAACGCATCGCCCACGCCCTGCTTCGGCTTGCAAAGCAATCCGGGCGCAAGGTCGAGCACGGCGTCGAGATCGATTTTCCGATCAGCCGCCAGGACATCGCTCAAATGACCGGCACCACACTGCACACGGTCAGCCGCATCCTCTCTGGCTGGGAGCAGCGCGGCCTGGTCGAGAGCGGACGGCAACGCATTGTGCTGCGTGAGCCCCACAAACTGTTGGTGCTGGCCGAGGAAATTCGCGGCGAAAGCCCAATCGAACCATAATGCCGCCGAGACCGTTCGCCTTTCGGCGGATCAAGCGCAGGCACACAGCGCCTGGAAGAAAGCATCACGGTCGACCCCGTGCTCGCGGCAGGCGTCGTCCACGGTGTGGAAGCATGCGATCGGGCAGCCGACGCATCGCATCTTGAATTCGAGGAACACACGGATCGTCTCCGGCGCGCCGCTCATCACATCGTCGACCAGATCGTCAAATCGAATTGGCATACGCGTCTCCGTTTAGAATTGAACGTAACGCGACGAAACCGGAAACTCTTTGTCCCGGCGCAAGCTTCTGGGCATTAGTTGGCCGAATTCGGCAGCACGCGACAAAATCGCAAATCGGAGCTGAAAGTTTGCGCTTGCGCAAAGAGCGACGGCCATTTCCGGCCGATGGTTAGGCCATCGAGCGACAAATCGGAGCCGAGGCCATGAGCTTGTACGTCCTGGACGCTGTTTTCTGGATTTTGGGAATCCGTGGCCATATTCCGCAAAACGACGACTTTCCCGTCGGCCGAAGTGAATCGTCGCTTGCTGCCGCTACCGGCAGGCTGATGCGGATCTTGGCCGCCTTCGTCGTGTCAGTCGCAACTCTGTCGCTGGTTCTGTGGGCGGTCGTCTGGCTCGCGATCAGATTGCTGTAGCTGCTCCGGCGATACCTCAAAAATCGAAAGAACCGACCATGACGTCAATCATGCGCGCCTTTGTTTGCGCCGTTCTCGCTTCTTGCCTGCTGTCACAACCATTGTGCGCCGAGGACGTCGCTTCGGGAAATCTCGTCATCACGCAGGCCTGGAGCCGCGCGACGCCGGGCGGCGCCAAAGTCGCCGGCGGCTATCTGACGATCGAGAACAAGGGTTCTGCGCCCGACCGGCTATTGTCCGGTTCGAGCGCCGTGGCGCGGAACATAGAAGTACACGAAACGATCATGAATAACGGCGCCATGACGATGCGCCCGATCGAAGGCGGCGTGAGCATCGAACCAGGCAAGACCGTGAAATTCGCGCCGGGCGGCCACCATCTGATGTTTCTCGGGCTCGCGACGCCGCTCAAGCAAGGCGGGCAAGTGCCGGTCACGCTGAACTTCCAACATGCCGGCGAGATCAAGGCTTTGTTCGAGGTCCAGGGGGTGGGCGCGCAGGCCCCCGGCCCTCTCGGCACTTCCGGGGCAGCAAAAGCGCTGGCAGCACCGGTCACTTCCGACGCCGACGACAGCTTTTTCACCCATCTTCACGCCGAGAAGGCGATGGCCAATGTGACCGTTACACCCGGGCGCGCCGGCCCCGTCGAGATCGCGATCCAGCTGGAGAATGCCGACGAAATGCCGCTGACGGCGAAAGCGGTCTCGGTCACGCTGGGCAATTCGGAAAAAGGCGTCGAACCGGTGACCGCGGACGCAGAGCGGATCGGCAACGATCAATGGCGGGTCAAGATGTCGGCGCCGGTATCGGGTCGCTGGTCCCTCGGGCTCGGCATCACGATCTCGGCTTCCGACAAGGTCAACGTCGTGTCGCCGATTCTGATCAGGTGAACGGTCATCGGCTGCCCTGTGATGCCAATAATCGAATAATCGCTTCGAGTTTGTTGCAGCGCAAAGAGTGTTGCCGGGAATGGCGCAAAGTGCGGTCGGTACATGAAGCATCCAGATCAAGGAAAAGTCCGATGTTGACCCGCAGAGCCGCCATGTTTAGCGCAGCCGCCGCAGTCCTCATGCTGGCGACGCCCACCCTCGCCGACGAACTCAAGCTGCCGCGGCAGAGAGTCGAACTGGTCGCACCGCCGTTCGTGCATGCGCACGAACAGGCCACCAAGCAAGGTCCCAGGATCATGGAGTTCAAACTCGTGATCGAGGAGAAGAAAGTGGTGATCGACGCGCAGGGCACCACCTTCCAGGCCATGACGTTCAACGGCTCGATGCCGGGACCGCTGATGGTGGTGCACGAGGGCGACTATGTTGAAGTGACGCTGGTCAATCCCGACACCAACCAGATGCCGCACAATATCGACTTCCATTCGGCGACGGGGGCTCTTGGCGGCGCCGAACTCACGCTGGTCAATCCCGGCGAGCAGGTGGTGCTGCGCTGGAAGGCCACACGCACCGGCACCTTCGTCTATCACTGCGCGCCGGGTGGCCCGATGATTCCCTGGCACGTCGTCTCCGGCATGAATGGCGCCGTGATGGTGCTGCCGCGCGACGGACTGAACGATGGCAAGGGACATCCGCTGCACTACGACAAGATCTTCTACATCGGCGAGCAGGACATGTATGTTCCGCGCGACGAAAAGGGCAAGTTCAAGTCCTACGATTCGGCCGGCGAGGCCTACAACGACACCGTCGAGGTGATGCGCAAGCTGACGCCGACCCATGTCGTATTCAACGGCAAGGCCGGCGCGCTCACCGGCAAGAATGCGCTCACCGCCAATGTCGGCGACAATGTGCTGATCGTACACTCGCAGGCCAATCGCGACAGCCGCCCGCACCTGATCGGCGGCCATGGCGACTACGTCTGGGAGACCGGCAAGTTCTCCAACCCGCCGGAAACCGGACTCGAGACCTGGTTCATCCGCGGCGGCTCCGCCGGTGCCGCGATGTACAAGTTCCTGCAGCCCGGTATCTACGCCTACGTCACCCACAATTTGATCGAGGCCGTCGAACTCGGCGCCACCGCGCACTTCAAGGTCGAAGGCAAATGGAACGACGACCTGATGACCCAGGTGAAGGCGCCGGCGGAAATCCCGCCCGCCAACACCAACTGACAAACCCACCGGGTGCCGGCGCCGGCCGGCACCCTGCTCTCGAACGGAAACGAGACGGCCATGCTGATCGCTTTCAAACTCAAGATAGCCCTGGTCTGCGCGGCGGGTTTTGCCGGTCCACTGGCGGTTGGCCCCCTGCTGACGGAAGGCTCGCCCGATGCCGTCTTGCACGATCGGCAGGCGATCGTGGAATTGCGGCCCGGCACCGTGTCATATCGAATGGCCGGCGACTTCACCCGCGCAGGCAAGCAGGCGGAAGCCCCGTTGCTGGCGGTGCGCTTCGCCAAACCGCTTTCGATCATGAAGCACCAGGTCAGCGCCGCCGACTACCAACGTTGTGTCGATGAAGCCGCCTGTCGCGCGCTCGACCGTGGCGTCATCGTTGCCGCTGACCGTCCCGCGGTGCAGGTCAGCTGGCACGACGCCGATGCCTATGCCACATGGCTTTCGCGCAAGACCGGCGAGCAGTACCGGCTGCCGACCGACGAGGAATGGGCGTTCGCGGCAGGGAGCAAATTCAGCGACGACGGCCTGCCGGTTGACGATAGCGACCCATCGAAACGCTGGATCGCCCGTTACGACCGCGAGTCGAACCGCGCGTTTGCGGCCGACAGCGAGCCGCAGCCGTTCGGCAGCTTCGGCGTCAACGAGAACGGCCTGCTCGACACGTCAGGCAACGTCTGGGAATGGACCAGCACCTGTTTCGTGCGCACCGCGCTTGACGATGCAGGCGGGACGATCTCGAAAAATTCCAATTGCGGCGTGCGCGTCGCCGAAGGCCAGCATCGATCCTATGTCACGGATTTCATCCGCGACGCCCGCGCCGGTGGCTGTGCGGTCGGCGTGCCGCCAAGCAATCTCGGCTTCCGGCTGGTGCGCGAGCCGAAGACCTGGATCAGCGGCCTTTCATCCGGCCTCAACAAGGCGTTGTCGATCGCGCGGTCGTAACTTCAAAAATCATTCGCGGGGCCGGACTTCAAGTTGCCGCAAGCGCTTCCGCCAGGAAATCGCCGATCGCATCAAGGAAAAGCTCAGGCGATTGCAGCTGCGGGACATGCGCGCATCCGGCAATGATCTTCAGACGCGCGTTCGGCAGACCTGCCGCCAATTCGCGGGACATCGGCGGCGGCGTTGCCTCGTCATGCTCGCCGACCAGCACCAGCACGGGGATCTTGACCTGCGCTAGCTCAGGCCTGAGGTCGAGTTCGGCCAGCGCGGCGCAGGCGGCGCGAAACACTTCCGGATCGGTTCGCAAAAATGCCTCGCGACGATCGCGCATCAGGTCGGGATGTTTTTCCTGAAATTCCGGCGCGAACAGCCGGCGCATCGCGACGTCGGTGATCGCAGATAGTCCCTTGGCCTTCGATGCCGCCGCCATGTTGCGGAAGGCTTCGCGCCCACTTTCCGAAAACGCCGCGCCGCAATCGGCGAGAATGAGTTTGGCCGCGATGTTGGGATGGCGAATCGCCATCTGCAGCGCCACGAACCCGCCATAGCCGTTGCCGAGCACGATGACCTCGTCTCCGCCGGCGGCATCCCTCACCGCCTCGGCCATTCGGTCGGCGACAGCAGCGAGATCTCCGCCGACCGCCTGGGACCCTCCGAAACCCGGCAATTCAGGAACGATCAGGCGGAACGACTGCGACAACTTCGGGAATGATGGCGTCGAAACTCGCCCGATCCGACAGCAGCGAATGAAACAGAAAAAGCGCTGCGCCCCTGCCTGACTGCGCGGCATTGACCGTGCCGTTGGCGAAGAGTCGATCCATGCATGTCTCTTTCTTCGGCGGTGGCGAGGCGCTTGGCGGACCGCAAGGGTGCCCTTGGGTCTTCAGAGTGATAAATCAAAACCCGGGCTTTTCAAGCCAATCTCACTCAGGCTCAAGCGCCGCCCGACGACAGGCTTCGCGAAGCAATCCATAGACGCGGTCTGTAGCCCGAGCTACTTTAGGACTCTGCTTCAACACCGCAGCCAGGGTGGTAGCTTTCGCCTGCCGTCTTGACTACCATCGCAAGCAACCGGCGATTCAAAGACCGGCCAGGCATTCGTTCCGAGGGGGGAACTTGATATGGCTCACGCAGTAAACGCCGGCGCACGTCTCGACCGGCTGCCGATCTCTTCGTTTCACTACCGGATTTTCTGGCTGGTCGGCGCCGGCATGTTTTTCGACGGCTACGATCTCTATATCGCCGGTGGCGTGCTGGCGTCTGCGGTCCAGACCAAATTCTCGACCGTTCCGCAAAATCTGCAATTCATTTCGCTGACCTTCGTCGGCATGACGCTGGGGGCGCTGATTACCGGATTTGTCGGCGACAAGCTCGGGCGGCGCTTCACCTATCAGATCAATTTGCTGATTTTCGGGCTGGCGTCGCTGGCGGCGGCCTTCGCGCAGGATATGAATCAGCTGATCGCCTGCCGCTTCGTGCAGGGCCTCGGCCTGGGCGCCGAAATCGTGGTCGGCTATTCGACGCTGACCGAATTCGTGCCGCCGAAGACGCGCGGCCGCTGGCTGTCGATGATGGCGTTTTTGGTGGTCGCCGGATTCCCGGTCACCGCCTTGCTCGGCTATCTCATCATCCCGGCTTTCGGATGGCGCCCGATGTTCGTCATTGCCGGCATCGGCTCACTGATCGTCTGGTATCTGCGCAAGAATCTTCCGGAATCGCCGCGCTGGCTTGAATCGCAAGGCCGCACCGAGGAAGCCGAAGCCTTGATGCAGTTGATCGAAAAGGAATCCGCCGGCGGCACGACGCTGCCGCCGGTGGTGGTGCCGGCTCACGTGCCGCAGGTCACCGCATCCGACATGCTGAAGCCGCCGCTGCTGCAACGCCTGATCGTCGGCTCCTGGGTGCTGATCACCATCAATACATTGATCTTCGGCTTCGTGATCTTCCTGCCGCAGTTCTTCCTGCGCCAGGGGCTGACCATCGCCAATTCGCTGGCCTATACGCTGGTGTTGTCGGCCGGATCGCTGGTCGGCTGTGCGCTCGGTGCCTATTTGTCCGACGCGATCGGGCGGCGCTGGAGCATCATCGGCGCGTCGATCGTCACCATCGTCTCCGGCTACATCTATGCGCGCTTCGACGCGTCAGCCGATCCGGCGATCGTGTTGAGCGTCGGCTTCGTGCTGATCGTCGCGATCTATGTGCAGACCGCGATCCTGTTCGGCGTCTACACGCCGGAACTGTTCCCGACCGAGATCAGGTTGCGCGCCAACGGCATCTGCAACACGCTCGGACGGGGCGCCACCGTGGTCTCGCCCTTCATCGTGGGTGCCCTGATGGCATCCTACCAGCTGCCGGGCGTGGTCTGGCTGATGATCGGTCTTGTGCTCGTTCAGATCGTGGTGGTGTGGGCCTGGGGCGTGGAGCCGCGCAACCGCGGGCTGGAGGACGTCGCCACCGCCAAGGCGTGATCCGGAGCCTGTCATCGGGGGGCGCTTGGCGCCGACCCGTTGGCTCCATCCGAACTACGAACTTCTCGTCATTGCGAGGAGCAAAGTCGCGACGAAGCAATCCATTTTTTCTTAACGTCTATGGATTGCTTCGCTGCGCTCGCAATGACGATTTCAGAGGCTTCTTCGCTGGTCGCCCGTTCACGCGTTCTTCAGCGCCACCCGGAATTCGGCTTCGGTCTTCGACTTCACCTCATCCAGCGTGACGCCGTCGGCGAGTTCGATCAGCGCCATGCCGTCCTTGCCGTGCTTGTCGATGGTGAATACCGCGAGATCCGTCACCACCAGGTCGACCACCTTCTCGCCGGTCAGCGGCAGGTTGCATTTCTTCAGCAGTTTGGGGCCGTCCTTGGCGGAATGCTCCATCACCACCACCACGCGCTTGACGCCGGCGACCAGATCCATCGCGCCGCCCATGCCCTTGACCATCTTGCCGGGGATCATCCAGTTGGCGAGATCGCCGTTCTGCGCCACCTGCATCGCGCCGAGGATCGACAGGTCGATATGCCCGCCGCGCACCATGCCGAAGGATTCGGCTGACGAGAAATAGCTGGTCGACGGCAATTCGCTCACCGTCTGCTTGCCGGCGTTGATGAGGTCGGCGTCTTCCTCGCCCTCGTAGGGAAACGGTCCCATGCCCAGCATGCCGTTCTCGCTCTGCAGGTTCACGTCGATACCGTCGGGAATGTAATTCGACACCAGCGTCGGGATGCCGATGCCGAGATTGACGTAATAGCCGTCGCGCAATTCCTTGGCGGCGCGCGCCGCCATCTGTTCGCGGGTCCATGCCATCAGATTTCTACTCCCGTTGCCGCCGCCGGCGCGTCAGCGCGCTTGCGGGTGTTGCGGAATTCGATGCGCTTGTGGCCGGTGCCGACCTCGACGATACGCTTGACGAAAATGCCGGGCGTATGGATGTGGTCGGGATTGAGCTCACCGGCCGGCACCAGATGCTCGACTTCGGCCACCGTGATCTTCGCCGCCGTTGCCATCATCGGATTGAAGTTCCGCGCGGTCTTGCGGTAGATCAGGTTCCCGGCGGTGTCGCCCTTCCAGGCGTGGACGATGGCGAGGTCGGCGAACAGCCCGCGCTCCATGATGTATTTCTCGCCGTCGAATTCCTTCACTTCCTTGCCTTCGGCGATCAGGGTGCCGACGCCGGTCTTGGTGTAGAAAGCGGGAATGCCGGCGCCGCCGGCGCGGATGCGCTCGGCCAGCGTGCCCTGCGGATTGAATTCGAGTTCCAGTTCCCCGGCCAGGTACTGCTGCGCAAACAGCTTGTTCTCGCCGACATAGGACGAAATCATCTTCCTGATCTGGTGGGTCTCCAGCAGCCGGCTGAGCCCGATGCCGTCGACGCCGGCATTGTTGGAAATCACCGTCAAATTCTTCACGCCGGAGTCGCGGATCGCATCCGACAAGGTCTCGGCGATGCCGCACAGGCCGAAGCCGCCGGACATGATCATCATGCCGTCCTTTAGAATGCCGTCGAGTGCCGATTTGGCGTCGGGATAGACCTTGTTCATGAAAAGAGACCTGATGGAGGGAGGCGCCCGGCAGCTCTGCTTGCCGCCGGCAGCGCCATTGAGGGGATTATTAGGCGAAATCTTCGCAACGCGTCAATGACGGGGCTTTTGCATCCGCGGAGGCAGTCACGGGGCGCCAAGATGGCCTTGAAAGCGTCAAGAAAACCCATCAAGTTGCCGATGTTGGCGTGGGGACCATCCAAGTCGGCTGTTGCCGGCCTGGGCAGCGATATCCGCCGAACCTGGGGTCACCCCGCGTTTGGTTGATGTGCGCCGCTTGCCCTCACTTCAACAAGCGACGCGACCTCAACCCGACATCGATTTAGCCCGACTTGTTTAGCCAGACCTGGATATGTCATTGACGATGGCCCAAGGAATGAAGCGCCTGGGGATGCCGATTGCGGCGTTGCTGGGCGTGGCGCTGATCGGCCTGATCGGGACGTCCTGGTTCCTCAACCGGGACGCCCTTCGCGAGGCGGTAGAGGCGCAAATCCGCGCCGTGACCGGCCTCGATCTGGTGGTCAACGGCAAGATCGATGTTTCGGTTTTTCCCGGCAGCTACGTCTCCTTTCATGACGTCGGCTTGAAGGGCGGGGCGACCTCCGAGCCCGCGCTCGCCGTCGACGTCCTGACCGCGAATTTGCGATTGCTGCCGCTGCTGCTGCGGCGATTCGAGATCGCCGACGTCATGATGTTGCGTCCGCACATCCATGTCGTCCGCGCCGCCGATGGCGTCAGCAACTGGACGCCGTTCATCGACACCATTGCGCGCACCATGAAGCCCGGCGCCGATAACCAGGTGTCATTCTCGGAAATCCGGATCCAGGACGGCGTGCTCAATTACGAAGACCCCGCCAATCATTTGTCGGAAATGCTTGACGATATCGACCTGTCGCTGGCGTGGCCGTCGATCTCGCGCTCCTTCGCCGCGACCGGGCAATTCGACTGGCGCGGCGAACGCGTCGACGGCTCGGTCAGCGCCAGCGATTTCGTCGCAGCCCTTTCCGGCGACCGCTCCGGCGTCAAGGCGCGGCTCGCCAGCGCGCCGCTGAAACTGGCGTTCGACGGCTCCGTCGCCAATCGCACCAGCATGATGATGGAAGGCACGCTGACCATCGACAGCCCCTCGCTGCGCAACGCCTTGCGCTGGACCGGCCAGGCGCCGCCGGGCAGCGGCGGCTTCGGCCGCTTCGCGCTGAAGGCGCGCGCCAATGTCGTGGGCGCCTCGATCGCGCTGACCAACGTCAATGTCGAACTCGATGGCAACGTCGCCGAAGGCGTCATGACCTACGCCAACAACGGCCGCCAGACGCTGCAGGCGACGCTGGCCGCAGGCAACCTCGACTTCACCCCCTATATCTCGACCTTCCGCCTGCTCGCGTCAGGCGCGCGCGACTGGAACCGGCAGCTGTTCGATCTGAACTCGCTGTCCACCACCGACCTCGACATGCGCCTGTCGGCGGCCCAGGTGACGGTCGGCTCCTCGAAACTCGGCCGTACCGCGTTCGGCGCCAACCTGCGCGGCGGCGCGCTGGCGCTGTCCGTGGGCGAAGCGCAGATGTATGGCGGCATCGCCAAGGGCTCGTTCGGGATCGCGCGCTCGGATGCGGTCGCCGACGTCAAGGCGCAGTTCGAGTTCACCGACGTCGATCTGCAATCCTGCGCATCCGAATTGTTCGGCATCACCAAACTGTCCGGCCGCGGCAATCTCAACGTCTCGCTGGTGGCCTCGGGCGCAAGCCCGTTTGGGCTGGCGCAATCGCTCGACGGCACCGCCACCTTGACCGGCCATGACGGCGCCATCTCCGGCTTCAATGTCGAGCAGCTGTTGCGGCGGCTGGAGCGCCGGCCGCTGTCGGGCGGCGGCAATTTCCGCTCGGGCTCGACGCCCTACGACAACCTGACCATCGCGGTGAAATTTGCCGACGGCATCGCCACCGCCGAGGATATCCGCGTCGAAGGACCGGCGGCGCGCGTCACCCTGACCGGGACCGCCTCGGTGCCGGCGCGCGAATACGACATGAAGGGCGTCGCCAGCCTGACCTCGGCGCCGAACGCCGCGCCCGGCTTCGACCTGCCGTTCGTGGTGCAGGGCCCGTGGGACGATCCGCTGATCTTTCCCGATCCGGAAAGTTTGATAAGGCGCTCGCCGGCCTCCGCGCCGCTGCTGGATGCGGTCAAGGACCGCAAGACGCGCGACGCCGTGCGCTCGGTGCTGGAGCGGTTCGGCGGCGGCGGACAGAAGGCGGTGGTGCCCGGCGCCGCGGCGCCGGCGAGCGTGCCGGCGGCTGGGGATGCGGCGAAGGGGAATTGAGGGCTGGTGGGTTTCGCGTTCGGTGCTGCTCGACGATGAACCGCCCAATTTAGCTGGCTTATCCAACACCATCGCAGTCTCTCGAAATTTCTGCTTACATCACCGTCTATGTTGGGGATATGTCATGCCTTCTGAACTCCGCTCGCCTCGTCTCGCTGTTTTAATTGACGCGGACAATGCTTCCGCGAAGATCGTGGATGGGCTGTTCGAGGAGATTGCGAAGATCGGGGAAGCAAGCGTTCGCCGTATCTACGGCGACTTCTCCAATCCTCGCTCAAAGGGCTGGGCCGATACGCTATCGAAACACGCCATCATACCTCAACAGCAGTTTGCCTACACAACTGGGAAGAATGCATCCGACATCACATTGGTCATTGATGCAATGGACCTGCTTCATAGCGGGCGGTTCGATGGATTTTGTCTGGTTTCCTCGGACAGTGACTTTACCCGCCTTGCCGCCCGCATTCGGGAGCAAGGCGTCGATGTTTTCGGGTTCGGTGAGCAGAAAACTCCAGAGAGCTTCCGGCAGGCCTGTCGAAGGTTCGTATACACCGAGAACCTGCTTGCCGGTGCCGCGAACAGTCAAGATGCCGCCTCAACTTCAAAGCCTCTTCAGCCCCCCAGCGCAGCCACGCCCATCATTAAGAAGGTCATCACACAGATGGAAAGCGAAGACGGGTGGGTGCCTCTAGGAGAAGTTGGAAAACAGCTTGCCAACCTGGCTTCCGACTTCGATCCCAGAACCTTCGGCTTTCGCAAGCTAAGCGATCTGGTGCGAAGGACAAATTCGTTCGAAATCGAACACCCGAAAGGGGGCTCCATGCGCATTCGCACAAAGTCCGCTGCTGGATCACCTCCGAAATCGAAGACCCCTGCCAAAACTGCGACATAAGAGAAGATCGTCGGGCGAATTACGAGAGCGTAATCCGCCGTTGAGGACACAGTACGTACCCTCTCCAAAATATCATGCTTGTTCACCACCTTGATTCCGGACGCCAGCTTTTGTTCAACTATCGCTTCTTGATTCAGCTTAAACATGATGTCGGTGATCACAGCATCGCCAACACTTCTGGTCGCTCGGGCGATATCGATGCCGAACTTTGCTGCGAGTTCAATCTGCTTCGTCGTAGGAGTGCCCAAATCGTTTTTGCCAAAGAAGCTCCGCTGTATTGCATCCCCGACCATCGCGTAGGCAACCCCGACGGATTTGCCGCTCAGTTCCAGATCAAGGCGCTTTCCAAATTCAATTTGCGCCTCGGTTACGGTTGAATTTCCGCCCATATCATCCTCTCGCTTTCGCGGATCGAACTGTGCCAAGTGCGTGGGCGGATTAGACTCAGAATAATCCGCCATGATTTCAGCCCGTAGCGCGAATAGATTAGCGCAGCGCAATCCGCCGTTCACCGACAATAAGCATAAAGAGAGCGGGTTACGCCGGAGCCCGTCATCGGGCCGCGCCTTGCGCTGCCCTGTTGGTCTAGCCCCGCCTTGCGGACTCTATAGAGAATAAAAACGAAGTTTTACCAATATCTTACGAGATTAGCCCTTGAGTCTTAAAATACGCAACTTGCGCTTTTAGCGCAAATTACGTATATCAGAGGTCCAAACAAAGGACACTTGGATATGGCTGACACCATCCCGGCTTCGGAGTTCACCCGGAACTTTGGCCGCTACCGAATGCTCGCCCAACGAGAGGCCGTGGCGGTATCGAGCCACGGATCGATTACGGGCTATTTCGTTGCGCCGGACGAATACGAAGAATTCCGCCGCTTCAAGCAGCGGCGCCGCAGCTTCGCGACGGCCGAACTGTCCGACGAGAGAGCTCGGGCCATCGGCGCCTCACGCATGGACGAGCGGCATGCGCATCTCGATTCCCTGCTTGAGCCGAAATGAGCGAGGCGCATGCCGATCCCCACGCCCGAACCGGGCCTTGTCATCTCCTATGCCTATCTGTGGCACCACGAGCACGAAGCGGGACGGGAAGAAGGGCGCAAGGATCGCCCGAGCGTGATCGTCCTTGCGGTCGAGCGCCCGGCGAATGACACGACGGTCGTTGTGGTTCTACCGATCACGCATTCTCCTCCTGACGATCCCGCGGCTGCCGTTGAAATTCCCGCCGCAGTCAAACGTCATCTCGGACTTGATGACGGGCGTTCCTGGATCGTTGTTGCAGAGGGCAACGAATTCGATTGGCCGGGCTATGATCTCCGGAAAATCGGCCGCAGCGATCGCTATGACTATGGCTTCCTGCCGCCGCGTTTCTTCAATCAGGTAATCCAGGCCTTCGCCGCGTGGCATCGTGTCCGCAAAGCAAAGCTCACGTCGCGCGAGTGAAGAGAAAGCGTAGCCCGAAGGCGGATTAGCCGAGCGTGCTCCCTCGTTCATTGGCGATAATGAGGCGGGTTACGCCTTCCGCCTCCGCTCTTCGAGCTACGGCGGACAGCTCGGCTAACCCGCCCTACGAGCTCACCTCGTCTATGGCTTCCTGACCACGTCGCCGAACGCGATCGTCGAGCCGATACATTCCAAGGCAATGCCGGTGATCCTCACGACGGATGAGGAATACGACGTATGGATGCGCGCGCCCTGGGACGAAGCGAGGGCACTGCAGCGGCCATTGCCGGACGAAGGCCTTAGAATCGTCGCACGCGGTGCGGATAAGGAAGACAGGGCCGCCGCCTGATACAGACCCGGCATGACAGCCCGCGTTAAGAACACAGCAGGAGGTCACGATGTCAAAGGTTGCGCTGTACGTTCCCCTTGAGGCCAAGCCTGGCAAAGAAAAGGAAGTCGCAGAATTCCTGAAATCGGCGCTGCCGCTGGTGGAGGCCGAACCGGGAACCGTCACCTGGTTCGCGATCCAGGAAGGCCCCTCGTCATTTGCGATATTCGATACTTTCAATGATGAGGCCGGGCGCAACGCTCACCTCGGCGGCAAGGTCGCTGCGGCGCTGATGGCGAAAGCAAGCGAACTACTGGCCAAGCCGCCTGCCATCCACAAGATCGATATCCTGGCCGACAAACTTCCCAGAGTAGACGCGGATTGAGCCCGCGGGGCGATAGCCGCTCTAATTTTTTTTTTTATTTATTGTCTGCGCGAGCTGATCGCCACAACAGTGATGCGCCACGCTTTTTTTTTTTATATTTACTTTTTTTTTTTATATATATTTATTATTTTATTTTTTTATTTTAATTTTTTTTTAGGCCGCAATTGCCCGCGAAGCAGCTACGCGCGACTTTGGCGAACGACATCTACCTTGTAGTCCAATCTGGTCCAGGCAGCGAACCAGACGATAGCGTATTGCGCCGATCGTCAAACGAAAACGGCGGAATACGCTCTCCGTCCTTATTCCGCCTATCCGCTCTTGGCCGCCTTGCCGCGGACCATGCCTCGCCTGCGAGCTTCCGATCGATCTCAGTCAGAATGCGTTTTGCCGCGCACTTGTTTGCGCTAGCTAGACCAGCCCGGCAGCACAGCGCCTGGTCTGGGTAAGCTTCCGGCGTTTGAGAATTCCACGGATTTCGCGAACCAGCTTGGCCTTGAGAAGCTCTTCTTCCGGATTGGCGAAACCAAAGCCCGCAGGTCGTCTCGCGACGATCCGATCCATTCAGTGGGCTTTGGTCCAGCCATTCGTTGGCGATTTAGCAGTACGGCTATAATACGCCCGCAAGGAACCGTTACGAACACGCAATCTAGTTGAATATCCATTCAAGAAAGTTCCTGACCAGTTCCCGGAACGTCGCGACGCGCCAATCGTTTTCCCTGTTGCTACGAGAGGAGAAGCGACATGAAGAAGATGTCTTACGTTCTCGCCGCGTTGGCAGCCATCGCGGTTGCAGCGCCGACAGTAGCGAGCGCTGAAAGTTTCGGGTTCCGGATCGGAAGCGACCGGGACTACTATCGCGACCGCGATGACTTCCGCGGCCCTCGTGCCGAGTTCTATCGACATGATCGCGGGCTGCACCGCGGCTGGTACAAGCATGATGGCGACCGAACGGTCATCATCAGGCGTGGCCATTACTGGGACGACTAACCGGTAACGAGTAGAGAAATGGCCCCTAACTGGGGCCATTTTTTTGTAAGGGCGGATTGGCGAGAGCGCAACCTTCCACCCGTCATCACCCGCGCATGCGGGTGATCCAGTATTCCAGAGACGCCTGAGAATAAGTCGAGAGGCCGCGGCGTACTGGATCGTCCGGTCAAGCCGGACGATGACAGTAACCCGCCCTACGGCCGTACCGCCGGCCGTCCCCCTACGCAAGACCTAAACGCGCCATCTGGATCAGGCCGCGGCGATGGGCTAGTCTTTTATCCAACCGGTTAAAAAATCGGCAGATCAGGGAGAACAACGTGAGATCTAAGACAATACGCGCGCTTGCATTGACGGTCGCGGCCGCCGGACTTTTCCTCGCGGCGGCGCCGGCGATGGCGCAGGAAAAAATCACGGTCTGGTGGGTGAAGGGTTTTTACAAGTCCGAGGACGACGCCCTGCTCGAGGCGATCAGGAAGTTCGAGGCCAAGACCAACATCAAGGTCGAGCTGTCGCAATATTCCGTGCAGGACATGATTCCGAAGACGGTGGCGGCGCTGGATTCCGGAACGCCGCCCGATGTCGCCTACGCCGATTCCTACGACGTGCAGGCGGCCGGCAAATGGGCGTTCGAGGGCAAGCTCGAGGATCTCTCCGACATCCTGACCCCGATGAAATCGGCGTTCGCGCCGAACACGCTGGAAACCGCTTCGCTCTACAACGACCAGACCAAGAAGAAGGCCTATTACGGCTTCCCGCTGAAGCAGCAGACCATGCACGTCAATATCTGGAAGGACATGCTGGAACAGGCCGGCTTCAAGGAAAGCGACATCCCGACCAAATGGGCGGACTACTGGTCGTTCTGGTGCGACAAGGTGCAGCCCGCCATCCGCAAGGCCACCGGCCAGCGCATCTACGCGGTCGGCCAGCCGATGGGCGTGGAATCCACCAACTCGTTCCAGTCGTTCTACACCTTCATGGACGCCTACAACGTCAAGCTGGTCGACGACAACGGCAAGCTCTTGGTCGACGATCCCAAGGTCCGGGAGAACCTGATCGGCGCGCTGAAGGATTACACCGACACCTACACCAGGGGCTGCACGCCGCCCTCCTCCACCACCTGGAAGGACCCGGACAACAACGTCGCCTTCCACAACAAGACCATCGTGATGACCCACAACTTCACGATCTCGATCGCGGCGAAGTGGTTCGAGGATTCGACCAATCCGGCGCTGACGCCGGAGCAGCGCGCCGCCGGCAAGAAGGCCTATGAGCAAGACATCATCACCGCCGGCTTCCCCAACAAGCCGGACGGCTCGCCGATGAAATACCGCTCCGACGTCAAGACCGGCGTGATCTTCACCGCCGCCAAGAACAAGGCGCAGGGCAAGGAATTCGTCAAATTCCTGCTGCAGGAGGAAAACCTGCAGCCCTACGTCGAGGGCGGCCTCGGCCGCTGGTTCCCGGTCACCTCGGCGGGGCAGAAGAGCCCGTTCTGGCAGTCCGACCGTCATCGCAAGACGGTCTACACCCAGTTCACCGGCGGCACGCTGCCGTTCGACTTCACCAAGAACTACAAGTTCACCATCCTGAACAACGAGAACGTCTGGGCCAAGGCGATGAACCGCGTGGTGAGCGAAAAGGTCCCGGTCGACAAGGCCGTCGACGAACTGATCGCCCGCATCAAGCAGGTCGCGGGGTAACGGCGAATACGAGCATGCATTGCCGCGAGCCATTTCGCTCCCTCTCCCCTGCGGGCCGCAAGGGAGAGGTGAACGATAGAGCTAATGCCGGCCTGCGGCTAAGGCATTTTCCGGTACACCGTCGTCCCTGCGAAAGCAGGGACCCATAACCACAGGTCTCAGCGGTTGCGCAAAAGTCGTCGAACAGCATCTTTCAAAACGAGCGACACGGCGTATGGGTCCCGGCGTTCGCAGGGACGACGGCAATTGCGAGTTTCGCCGCCGGCCGGCATCTCCGTCAAGAGTACGGCGCATGGCAATCACGCTTTCGACCGCTGATCAGGCGATACCAGGTACGCCGCTGTGGGGACGGCTGACGACCCCGCAGGTCTGGGGCATCGTGATGCTTGCGCCCTATGTGCTCGTGTTCCTGGCGTTCGTGGTCTATCCGGTTTGCTACGGGCTGTGGCTGGCGCGGCATCCGGCGAGCTATGTCGCGCTCTACAACGATCCGATCTTTGCGCGCGCCGCCGTCAACACGCTGATCTTCCTGGTGATCGGCATCAATTTCAAAATGCTGGTGGCGCTGTTTCTGTCGGGCTTCTTCGTGCAGTCGCGCTCGTGGATCAAATGGCTGTCGGTGCTGTTCATCCTGCCCTGGGCGGTGCCCTCGATTCCGACCATCCTGTCGGTGCGTTTCATGTTCAATCCCGAATGGGGCATGGTCAATCAGGTCATCTTCAAGCTGACCGGCGAGGACGGTCCGAACTGGCTCAACGATCCCGTGGTCGCGCTCACCATGGCGATCCTGGTGCATATCTGGAAATCGCTGCCGTTCTGGACCCTGATCCTGATGACCGGGCGGCTTGCGATCTCGCACGACCTGTTCGAGGCCGCCGACGTCGACGGCGCCAGCTGGTGGCAGAAATTCCGCTTCATCACCTGGCCGTCGATGCGGACGCTGTATCTCACCTGCACGCTGCTCTCGATGATCTGGACGCTCGGCGACTTCAACAGCGTCTATCTGCTGACCGGCGGCGGGCCTGCCGATCTGACCCATGTGCTCGCCACGCTGGGCATCCGCTATCTCGGCTCGACCAGCTCGACCTCTCGATGGCGGCGATCGTATGCGCGCTGCCGCTGGTGCTGCCGCTGGTCTATTTCATGATGAAACGGTTGTCGCGATGAAGCTCCCCTCCTTACGCGAAGTCGGCACCGAGGCGCGCCTGCTGCTGATCGGCATTCCCGTGTTCATCTGGACCATGCTGCCGATCTATCACATGTTCCTGTTCGCGATCTCGCCGAAGGAAGACGCGTTTTCCGGCAAGCTGTGGCCGGCGCATCCGACGCTGCACAATTTCGAGATCGTGTTTTACCAGCAGCATTATTTCCTGAGGGATTTCTGGATTCAGTTCTGGAATTCGGTCGTGATCGCGGTGGCGGTCGGCGCGCTGACGCTGTTCATCGCCACCGCGGCGGCGTTCTCGATCTCGCGGCTGCGCGTCCCCGGCGGACGCTGGGTGATGAATCTCGCGCTGTTCACCTATTTCATCCCGGCAGCCTTCCTGGCGGTTCCGATGTACCGGACCATGGGCAATTATGGACTCCTCAACAATCACTGGGCGCTGATCCTGGCGATGGTGACGATCGCCTCGCCTTACGCGATCTGGGTGCTCAAGCAGGCCTCCGACAAGCTGCCGGTCGAACTGGACGAGGCGGCGATCATGGACGGCGCGACGACCTTGCAGCTGTTCCGGCTGGTCTATGTTCCCTTGATGATGCCGTCGCTGGTGGCGATCGGCACCTACGCGCTGCTGCTCGCCTGGAACGAATATCTCTATGCGTTCCTGCTGCTGTCGAAGGACACCGAGATCACCCTGCCCGTCGCGCTCGGCAACTTCCTCGCCGCCGACGATTCGCCCTGGGAATTGCTGATGACCACCGGCTTCATCTACGCGCTGCCGCCGGCCGCGATCTACTACGCGTTCAAGCGCTACATGGTCGGCGGCCTGACCGCGGGCGCGGTGAAGTCGTGACGACGGGGAACTACAGCGGCGCGGCGCTCTCGCCGCGCGAACTCGTCAGCTTCGAGGCCAGCGACGCCACCACGATCACCACCGCGATCAATCCGATCACCAGCGTGCAGATGGCGTTGATCTCGGGCTTCACCCCGAGCCGCACCTCCGAATAGATCCGGATCGGCAGCGTCGCCGAACCCGGGCCGGTGGTAAAACTCGCGATCACGAGATCGTCGAGCGACAGCGTGAATGCCAGCATCCACCCCGCCGCGATCGCGGGCAAAATCAGCGGCAGCGTCACCGCGACAAAGGCGCGGAGCGGATCGCAGCCGAGATCCATCGCCGCCTCCTCCAGGCTGCGGTCGAGCGCGCCGAGCCGCGACTGCACCACCACGGCGACGAAGCACATGGTCAGCGTGGTGTGCGCTGTTGTCACGGTCCAGAACCCGCGCTCGGCGTTAACAGCCACGAACAGCAACAGCAGCGACAGCCCGGTGATGACTTCGGGCATCACCAGCGGCGCATAGAGCATGCCGGAAAACAGCGTGCGGCCCCGAAAACCCTCGCCGCGCGACAGCGCCACCGCGGCGAGCGTGCCGAGCAGCGTCGCCAGGGTGGCGGAGACCGCCGCCACGCGAAAACTCATCAACGCCGCCTCCAGCATGGCGCGGTCGTGGAAAAATTCGGTGTACCAGCGCAGCGACCAGCCGCCCCACACCGTGACCAGCCGCGAGGCGTTGAACGAATAGATCACGAGGATCACGATCGGCAGGTACAGAAAGGCCAGGCCCAGCGCCAGCGAGACGACGTTGAACGGGGATAGTCTGCGGGCCGTCATCGCGCGTCTTCCAACTGGCGGCGCTGCAGCCGGTCGTAGAGCGACAATGGCAGCAGCAGCAGGATCAGCAACAGCACCGCGGCGGCGGAGGCCACCGGCCAGTCCTTGTTGGTGAAGAATTCCAGCCACAGCGTCTGGCCGATCATCATGGAACTGGAGCCCGCCAGCAGGTCGGGAATCACGAATTCGCCGACGATCGGAATGAAGCACAGCAACACCCCGGCCGCGACACCCGGCAGCGACAGCGGAAACGTCACCAGCCAGAACGCCTGCCGCGGGGAGCTGCCGAGATCGCCGGCTGCCTCCAGCAGCGCCGGATCCATTTTGGCCAGCGTCGCATAGAGCGGCAGGATCATGAACGGCAAATAGGAATAGACGATGCCGAGATACATCGCGCTGTCGGTGGAGAGCCACACCACCGGCGCCGAGACCAGATGCAGCGCGAGCAGGACCTTGTTGAGCAGGCCGTCGTGCTGCAGGATGTTGATCCAGGCATAGATGCGGATCAGAAACGAGGTCCAGAACGGCACGATCACCAGCATCATCGCCACGCTTTGCCAGCGCTGCGGCAGCCGCGCCATGCCGTAGGCGATGGGATAGCCGATCGCCAGCAGGATCGAGGTCGAGACCGCAGCCACCACGAGGCTGCGCAGATAGGACAGCACATAGAGATCGTCGGAGATCAGCAGCCTGAAATTGTCCAGCGATAAAGCTGCCAACGCGGCCTTGATCGCCGCAAAACCCTGGGTCAGATCGAATACCGGCAGATAGGGCGGCTGCGCGATCGCGGTCTGCGACAGGCTGATCTTGAGCACGAAGCCGAACGGCACCAGGAAAAACAGCACCATCCACAGATAGGGCGCGATCGCGGCCAGGCGCGCGGGAGCTGCGAAGATGCGGCGGGCGCTCATTGCTCCAGCACCACGCAATCGTCGGGGGTGAACCAGGCCACCACGCGCTGGCTCGCATGGTAGGCGTCGATATCGAGCCGCGCGGTGTTGGCCATCGACGATCGCAACACCGCGCCGGTATCGAGCTTCACCTTGTAGGTGGTGATACCGCCGAGATAACCGACGTCGGTCACGACACCTTCCAGCCGGTTGAGCGCATGCGCAGTGGCTGCGTCCGACACCGGGCCGCGGCGCGACAGCTTGACCTTCTCGGGGCGGATCGCGACAGCGACGATGGTTTTGGTGATCGGCTGGCGCGGCTCCGCGACAACGATCTCGCCGGCGCCTTTTGTCGAAATCATCAGGCGACCGGCCTCGCGCGAGGCGACCTGTCCTTCGAATAGATTGACGTCGCCGACGAACTCGGCGATCCAGCGCGAATGCGGCGCCTCGTAAAGCTCGCGCGGCGTCGCGACCTGTTCGAGACGCCCCGAATCCATCACGCCGATCCGGCTCGCCACCGTCATCGCCTCTTCCTGATCGTGGGTGACGATGATGAAGGTCGTGCCGAGACGACGCTGCAACTCCATCAATTCGAGTTGCGTGCTCTCGCGCAGTTTCTTGTCGAGCGCGGCCAGCGGCTCGTCGAGCAGCAGCACCTGCGGGCGGCGCGCCAGTGAGCGCGCCAGCGCCACGCGCTGCTTCTGGCCGCCGGAGAGCTGATCGGGCTTTCGTTGCTCGAGGCCTTCGAGCTTGACCAGCGCGACCAGCTCGGCCACGCGGCTATCGATCTGCGAACGCGGCATGCCCGCGCGCTTCAGGCCGAAGGCGATGTTGTCCCGCGCGCTGAGATGGGGAAACAGCGCATAGTTCTGGAACATCATGTTGACCGGGCGCTGGTGCGGCAACACCTGCGCGATGTCCCTGCCATTGAGCAGGATGCGGCCTTCGTCCGGCGTCTCGAAACCGGCGAGCATCCGCAACAGCGTGGTCTTGCCGCACCCGCTGGGACCGAGCAGCGCGAAAAACTCTCCGGCCCTGACGTCGAGCGACAGCCGATCCACCGCCCGGACGGCGCCGAATTTTTTCACCACCGCGTCGATGCGCAGCAAGGGAATGTCCGCGGCGTCGGCGCCCGGTTCGGGTTTGGATAATTCCTCAGCCATATTCCCTGCCGGCCCAATCGTGACCGCACGCTAGCGGCGGATCGGCATCGGCTCAACCGGTTCGCACGGCGCACAACCGAAATATTCCGGTCGGCTCGATCCCGTTCGCACTTAGCCGCCGCTCTCGTGAGGGTGACAAAGAGAGCGAGATGGCAAAAAAGATCGGCTTGATCCTTTCCGGGCTCGCGGTCGGGAAAAACAACCGCTAGCATCGCCGGTAAGCGGAAGCTATTTCGGCGGCACGGGGATCGGGGGAGGTCGATGCGGCGCAGACAATTCTTGCGAATTGCTTCAGCCGCAGCCAGCGCCGGTTTGCTGGCGCGGGTTGGACCAGCCAAAGCGCAATCCTTCGCTGGCAAGCAAATCCGCGTCATTGTGCCATTTCCAGCTGGCGGACCGACCGACATCGTGGCGCGACCTCTCGCGCAAATGCTGGGCGAGGCTCTTAAAGCGACTGTCGTGATCGACAATCGCGGAGGGGCCGGCGGCTCGCTCGGAGCCGAAGCCGTGGCCAGGTCCGCGCCCGACGGTCAAACGTTGCTCGTTGGGACGGTGGGCACGCACGCCATCAATCCTGCCCTTTATCCAAAATTGCCTTACGACGCCGTCCGCGATTTCACGCCCGTCGCCCTGGTGGCGCTGGCTCCGGTGGCAGTTGTCGTGCATCCGTCGCAGCCGGTGAGCAATCTTGCCGATCTGGTGGCGCTCGCCAAGCGCATGCCCGGTAAACTCAACTATGGCTCCGCGGGTGCCGGCACGCCCGGGCACCTCACCGGCGAGATGTTTAAAACCTTGGCGGGCATCGAGATCCAGCATGTGCCCTACAAGGGCAGTGCGCCGGCCGTCACCGACCTGATTGGCGGCCAGATCCAGATCATGTTCGACCCGCTTCAATCGGTGCTGTCGAATGTGCAAGCGGACAAGCTGCGCGCCGTCGCTATTTCAAGCAAGACGCGTTCAGCCGCCTTGCCCAGTGTGCCGACAATCGCCGAGTCCGGTTACGATGGCTTTGAGACAACCGCGTGGTGGGGCGTGTTTGCGCCAGCTCGGATGGCTGAGGCAATGACGGCGACGCTGGCCGGCGAAATTGAACGGATCGTCCGCAGCGATGCGTTCCGAAACCGGCTGGAGCCTTTAGGCGTGCTCCCTACCGTTATCAGCGGCGACGCCTTCTCCAGATTTCAGCAGAGTGAATTGGCCAAATGGGGTAAAGCGGTGCGTGACGCAGGCATCAGGATTGATTGATTGAAATGAAGCTCACCGACGAAGAAAACGATATCCTGGCCGGCAAGGCCGGCCCCGTTCCGCAGCAAGCTTTGCAGCACCAGATCAAGGTGGGTGAATTCTTCGGCGCCGAGGATATGGTCCCGGTGACGCAGGCGCACCTGATGGCGGATACCGAAAGCCTTGGCGAAGCCGGCGTGCGATGGCTGGAGGGTTTAGCCGCGATCGTCGACGGACAACGGCGCGTGCGCATCCCAACGATTACCGATCCGCGCGGCACGGATTTCGCCAATGCCGATTTGCTGGGTCAGACTTCGGCGATGCTCGATCTCGAAAGACGGGCTATTTCAGCGTTCGAGGCGCTCGGCGTCGCGATGACCAACACCTGCATCAACTATCAGACCATCCAGGCTCCGACGCGCAACGAGCACGTTGCCTTCGGCGACACCGGCGTCGTCATCTATTCGAACTCGATATGCGGTGCACGCTCCAATTTCGAAGGCGGACCCTCGGCACTGGCGGCTGGCCTTACCGGACGAACGCCCCGCTACGGCTTTCACCTTCCTGAAATGCGCCGGGCCACGCTGCGCATTCATGTGGAATTCACGCCGACATCCCTCAACGGGTGGGGCGCTCTTGGCGGGGTGATCGGGCGTATCGCGGGCAACTACTGGGCGGTGCCGGTGATCGAGGGGATCGAGGGGGCGCCGAGGTCGGATCAGCTCAAACATTTCGGCGCCTCGATGGCGAGCTTCGGGTCTATTGCCTTGTTTCATCTGGCGGGCCTGACGCCGGAAGCCGGCAAACTGACCGACGTGGCGGCGCCGGGCTTGCCAAGCCTTCGCGTGACCAGGGCCGACGTCGACGAATTGCAAAGGTCCTATCACACCGACGATCAGGTCGACGTGGTCGTGTTCTCGGCGCCGCAGCTTAGCCTTTTTGAATTGTCCGATTTGGCCGGGCTTTGCGACGGCCGGCGGTTTGCTGTGCCGCTGCTTGCGGTAACCAGCCCGCAGGTAAAGCCGGACGCTGACCGCATGGGTTACACGGCGCGCATAGAAGCCGCTGGCGGCAAGGTATTATCCGGCATGTGTTTCTATCAATCCTATGCGCGAGAAATTTCGGAGGCCATGGGCTGGAAGCGTCTGGCAACCAACAGTGCAAAACTGGTCAACATATTGGGCGGATACGGTTATCGTCCGATGCTGGCGTCGATGGAATCATGTGTGGATGCTGCAGTCAGCGGAAAATTGGCACGAACATGAACACCAGGATTTTTCGCGCGCGGCATGCCATGGGACGTACGGTGCGCGGGCCCACGCTGGTCGCCAAGGACGGCTTTTCGGCTCGCTATGACCTCGACCGTATCAATGGCATTTTCTGTCGTCCTTCGCACAAATTGGCCGGCCAGTCCTACGTCGGCAAAATACTGGTGCTCGATACCGCCAAGGGCGGCGTCGCGACCGCATGGATGCTGCACGAGATGCAATCGCGAGGGATTGTGCCGCTGGCGCTGGTCTTGAATTCCGTGAATCCTATTCTCGCGCAAGGTGCCGCGCTGGGCGATGTACCGATGCTCGCCGGGTTTGACCAAGACATTACCGCCGCTATTCCCAACGGCGCCGAAGTGGAAGTGAATCCCGAAATGGGCGTGCTCACGGTGGTGGGTTAGCGAGCTTCCGTATTCAGGGCGAAGCCGTGGCCATAAACGCCGCCAGCGCTTCGCGATCCCGTGCCGGCATGGTCAGGCCGAGTTTCGAGCGCCGCCACAAAACGTCGTCCGGAAACCGCGCCCATTCCTTGGCCATGAGATAGCGCACCTCTGCGCCCGTCAGTTCCGGCCCAAAGGCCGGACCGAGCTCGGCCCGGTCTTTGGCGTCGCCAAGTACGTCCTGAAGACGCGAGCCATAGCCGGCGACCAGGCGCTGGGCCTGAGGCTCGGTCAAAAACGGCCAGCGCTCGCGCGCACCGTCGACCTCCTCGTCGAACTTCTCCCACGCAAAATCGCCGCCCGGCAGCGGCGCCTTCGCCGTCCAGCGCGGCGACATCGGATAGAACGACGTGAGCCTGGAGACCGCCCGCTCCGCGCGCAGCCGCGAGGTCGTGACATCGCCGCCGAAGATCGTCAGCAGCGGCGCCTTGCCGCGCCTCGCATCGAACGCCATTGAGCCATCCCGCCCGGCGTGCTCGCCCGCGGGATCCCAAACCGCGTTGGCGCCGGAAACCGTCCTGATCACATCTGACGGTTCGACCCGCTCGCGAAAATACCGGTTGGCCGCGTCGCAGAGATAGGCGACGTCGGCTGCGGCCATCGACACCACGGCGGGATCGCCTTTGAACGCGTGCCCCACGGTGCCGATCAGCGTGAAATCGCGCTCATAGGGACTGGCGAAGATCAGCCGCCGGTCGATGTTCTGGAAAACATAGACGTTGTCGGTATCGAACAGGCGCCGGACAATAATCTGGCTGATCTGGGTGGTGCCGCCCTCTGGCTGTGGCATGCGCAACACGGTTTCCGCGACCGACGCGGTCCAGGCGCCGCTGGCGTTGGCCAGCGCCCTCGCCGTGATCACAAGACGATGGCCGCGATCGATCGCCACCAGCCGCCAGGTATCGAGCCGTTCGGCGCGAACGCAGCGCGCGCCGGTGCGGATCACGGCGCCCCGCTCGGCGGCATCGACGGCGTTCAGCGTCACCAGCCGCGAATCGTCCACCACGCAATCGGAATATTCGAACGCGGTGCCGAATGGCCGTTTCAGTGCATTACCGATCGGATGATGCGTGACATCGACCGTTGCCGACGGCGGCAGGCGGGTGCGAGAGGCAAGCCGGTCGTAGAGCAGCAACCCCGACCGCAGCAACCACGGCGGCCGCTCGTCGGAATGGACGGGAATCGCAAAGCGCATCGGGCGCACCAGATGCGGAGCGATCCGCAGCCAGATGTCACGCTCGGCCAACGCCGCGCGCACGCGCAAAAACGCTCGCCGTTCCAGCCCGGCGAGATCGCCATGGATCAGCCGCGGCGAGGCCGAGGATGCGCCTGCGCCGAGATCGCCCTGCTCCAGCAGGATCACCCGCAGGCCGCGGCCCGCGGCGTCGCGCGCAATGCTGACGCCGTTCAAGCCGCCGCCGATGATCGCAAGATCGTAGTCCGCCATGCGCAAGGTCTAGAGCATGATCCGGAAAAGTGGAAACCGGTTTTGCCTCGGGACAAACGCCAGGCGTTTGCCCGAAAGATCATGCTCAAACAGGAAATGAGGCGGAAGACTGATTCAACCCGGTTAAAGCAGTCTCTAGCCGGTCTTGCGCGCGGGCTCGATGGTGTCGCCGCCGCTGCGGCCGACCAGCGCGGCGTACTTCCCGATCGGCGCGGGTTTGCCGATGAAATAGCCCTGCACCGCGTCGCAGCCCACCTCCGCGAGGAAACCGAGTTGTTCCTGGGTTTCCACGCCCTCCGCGACGATCGACATCTCCAGGCCGTGGCCAAGGCCGATCACCGCCCGAACGATCGCCGCCGATTGCGGATTGCGTCCGAGATTCATGACGAAGGCGCGGTCGATCTTGATCTTGTCGAACGGAAACGCCTGAAGATAGCTCAGGGACGAATAACCGCTGCCGAAGTCATCCATCGAAATGCGCACGCCGAGCGCCTTGAGCCGCCGCAGCAGCGCCAGGCCGCGATCGAAATCCTCGATCAGCACGCCCTCGGTGATTTCCAGCTCAAGCCGGCCCGGCGCGAGGCCGGTTTCGAGAAGAATCGAATGCACGAGGCCGACCAGATCGCCATGCATGAACTGCGCCGGCGACAGATTGACCGCGATCTGCAGCGGCATCGGCCACGACGCAGCTTCCCGGCAGGCTTCGCGCAGGATCCATTCGCCCATTTCGACGATCAAGCCGCTTTCTTCCGCGATCGGGATGAAATCGCCCGGGGGGACGAAGCCGCGCACCGGATGGAGCCACCGCGCCAAGGCCTCGAAGCCGATGACCTCGCTAGAGGCAACCGTCTGGCGCGACAATGCTTGCGGCTGATAATGCAGCGAGAGTTCGCCGTTCTTGATCGCGAGCGAGAGATCCTGGTGCAGCACGCGGCGATCGCGAACCTGCTGATCCATCTCGGGTTCATAGATGCTGATCGAGCCGCGCGATTTCGCCTTGGCGCGGAACAAGGCCGCGCCGGCATTGGCGAGCAGCGATGCGGCGTCGCCGCCGTTGTGCGGGAATACCGAGATGCCGGTGGTCACACCGGTGCGAACCGATTTGCCCTCGATCTGGAACTCTTTCGCCAGCGTCTCGGCGAGCTGTTCGGCCAACAGCACCCCGGCGACGGGCTGCTTGCCGTCGATGATCAATCCGAACTCGTCGCCGCTGAGCCGGGCCACAACCCCGCCGCGCGCCGAGTCCTGGAGGCGGTGGGCGACTTCGATCAGCAGTTTGTCGCCGGTCGCATGGCCGAACACGTCGTTGATTTCCTTCAGCCCGTCGAGATCGACCGACAGCACCGCAAATTCCTCACCGGTGCCTTCGCAGGCCTCGATCATCTGCGCCAGCGCCTGCAGGAACGCGGCGCGGTTCGGCAGATCGGTCAGGCCGTCATGATACGCCATATGCGCCATGCGCGATTCGGTCTGGCGGCGGTCGGTGACGTCCTCGTGGGTCTTGATCAGATATTGCGGCTCGCCGGCGTCGTCGAGCACCGTCATGCGGCGCGTCAGGAACAGGCGCAAGCCGTCCTTGGTGCTGATCGGATGCTCCTCGGTGAGCAGACCGCGCTTCCTGATCGCCGCCTCGTCGCGCGCGATGATCAGCTTGGCTTCTTTCGGATTGAAAATATCCGCAGCCGTCAATCCGGTGGCATCCTCGCGCCGGCGGTTGAGGATGGTCTCGGCGCTGCGGTTGGCGAGCAGGTATCGTCCGTCACTGACGCGCTCGACGATCAGCGAGACCGGAATGTTATCGACCACCAGTTCGAGAAACTTCTTGGTATTTTCCAGTTCGTGGGAAAGCGATTTGCGATCGGTGATGTCATCGAACAGCGCGATCAGGAACTCGGGCTGGTTCTTTTCGTTGCGCGCGATCACGCGGTTGGAGGCGAGAACGCGCTTCTCCGAACCGCGCTCGACCACGAATTCGTTGCGGAACTGGTCTTCGGGCGAATTGAGCGCGGCCTGGTCCGCCTCTTCTATGCTCGCCGCGGTCGTGGGGCGGAAGATCTCGTCGGCGCGTTTGCCGACGATAGCGTCGCGGGAGAAGCGCGAGAAGCGTTCGAACGCGCGGTTGGCAAAGATGTAGCGGCCGTCCTCGATGCTCTTGGCGGCCACGCATACCGGCACATTGTCGAGCACCGATTCCAGGAACTGCTTGGTCGATGCGAGTTGTCTGGAAAGCTTGCGCTGCTCGCTGCAATCCTCATGCGTCGCCACCGAACCGCCGTTTGGCAGCGCAAAATATTTGACCAGAATCGACCGCCCGCCGGGCAGTTCGGTAACGAGGCCTTCCGGAGCGCCGGCGTTTGCATAGAAATCCGCGACGCTGACGTCGAGGATTCCGCGCTTGCGCCGCAACTCCAGCAATTCCGGCCCGGTCATGTTTCTGGGAATATCCGAACGCGTCAGGCCGTAGATTTCGAGGTAGCGGTCGTTGCAGAACACGACCCGCTTCTGCGAATCCGTCATCACCACGCCATGACTCAGGTTGTTCAGGGCGGAGCTGACAAACGCATTTCTGCGTAGCTGCGAACGCTTGACCTTGCGCAATGCCGAGAGCACCCACAGCGCGACAGCCGCCAGAAATGAGCAGACAACGATGCCGCCAATCAGGATTTCCCAAACCATGTTGGGGTCGGCGGAGCCGACATAGCTCGTCGGCGCAAAATTATCGGACAGGCCCCAGGCGGTGCCGAACGACGCAACGGTGGCGATCAGGCAAACGACAGCCCGCGCAGGAATCAAAATCTTGCCGCCTGCCTGCCAATTCTTGTCAGCCATCAGTCACCCGCGGATTTCCGGTGCGGAGTGTCTGGCTTCACGGGTTTGGATCAGGTAAACGCGTACCCCTGCGACCGAAGAATGTGACTTAAATTACGGCAATTGCCCTGACATGATTAATGCTTCACTAACGAGAACCTGGCGCGGGAAAGACCGCGGAAACGAATCCGACGGGTTGTTCGAAAACATCATCCCCAACAAAGCGATAGCGTAGGTGCGATTGACCCGGGACGGGCGCCAAACCCCGGGCGCCACCGCACCGGCCGATTAACCCACAGGCCCGGATTCGAACCGCGAATGGACCAAGTCGAGTGCGTCGTAATCGGTGCAGGGGTGATCGGTCTTGCGGTGGCGCGGCGGCTGGCGCAGGCCGGCCGCGAGGTGATCATCCTGGAGGCGGCAGAGGGCATCGGCACCGTGACATCCTCGCGCAACAGCGAGGTGATCCACGCCGGCATCTATTATCCGGCCGGCAGCCTGATGGCGCGGATGTGCGTCAGCGGCAAGCGCGCCCTGTATGAATACTGCCGCCATCACGGCATCCCGCACCGCAATTGCGGCAAGCTGATCGTCGCGACCACGCCGCAGGAAACTTTGAGGCTGCAATCGATCAGGGCCCACGCCGAAGCCAATGGCGTGCTCGACCTGCAAACCCTCTCCGGCGAGGCCGCGCGAGCATTGGAGCCGGCGCTGAATTGCGACGCAGCCCTGCTCTCGCCTTCCACCGGCATTATCGACAGCCACGCCTTCATGCTGGCGCTGCGCGGCGACGCCGAAGATGCAGGCGCGGCCTGTGCCTTTCACACGCCGCTATTGCGCGCCAAGGCGTTCGCGGGCCGGATCGAACTCGACGCCGGCGGTAGCGCGCCGATCACCCTTGA
Organism: uncultured Alphaproteobacteria bacterium; assembly: GCA_963761395.1. Lineage (GTDB taxonomy): Bacteria > Pseudomonadota > Alphaproteobacteria > Rhizobiales > Xanthobacteraceae > Bradyrhizobium. The sequence goes on along the minus strand of CAVXHU010000031.1, from coordinate 189,310 downwards.
ATGCGGGCTTCTCGTCAATGCCGCGGGGCTCGGGGCGCCCGCGGTCGCGCGCAGCATCGACGGCATGCCGATCGAGCTGATACCGCGGGCCTATCTCGCAAAGGGAAGCTATTTCAGTTGCACCGCCCGGGCGCCGTTTTCGCACCTGATCTATCCGGTGCCCGAGCCCGGCGGGCTCGGCGTGCACCTCACCCTCGACATGGCGGGACAGGCCCGGTTCGGTCCCGACGTGGAATGGGTCGATGCGATCGATTACGCGGTCGATCCGGCGCGGGCGGAAAGATTTTATCCAGCCATCCGGCGATACTGGCCGACGCTGCCGGACGGGGCGCTGATGCCGAGCTACTCCGGCATTCGACCCAAGATCGTGCCGCCGGCGGTCGCCGTGCAGGATTTCCTGATCCAGGGGCCACGGGATCATGGCGTCGACGGGCTGATCAATTTGTTCGGGATAGAATCGCCGGGACTGACATCGTCGCTGGCAATCGCCGATCATGTCGCCGAGCTTGCAGAGGTGTGAGCGCCGTCCAAAAAGACCAGACCCGGCAACACCAAAAAGTCATGCCCCGCCAGCGCGGGGCATCCAGTATTACGAAGTAGTGAGAAGAATTGAGACAGCACAGTTTACCGTTTCGTCCACCCTCGCGGACGATTGCGGCAGCAGCCCCATGCTAATCCCTAATGCAGTGTTTCTTCAGCGGTATGCTTCAACCGCTCGATCTCGTCCTTGACCATCAATTTCCGGCGCTTCAACTCAACAATTTGCAGGTCGTCTGTTGAAAGGTGCACGAGAGCTTCGTGCAATTCGTTTTCGAGAATCTTGTGTTTCCGTTCCAGTTCAACGAGATGCGCCTGAATTGCCATACGAAACCTCCTCGGTTGGATGAGACTTCAGATTCGATCCGGACAAGGAAGTCTACACGAGTGGCCGAATCTGTCGATGGGTATCGAAAAACGCGGCCTCATATTTCCGCTATCATCTGTAACGAATCGTGAGCACGGAACCCGCCCCCGCTGTTCCCGGATCCGAAATCCGCCGACCCCTGCGGCATCCTTTCTCGAGCTCAATTTCGGATTCGGAGAAGCGCCCGCGGCATCCGCCCGGGCATGGCGTCGGGCTTAAGTCGGGGGTTGCTCTGAAACCCATGATTCCCGTGTGGTTTTGGTTCAAACTTCTCGCAAGCTATCCACAAGCGAAATGAAGTGAACCGCGCGACCGTCACGCCAGCTTGCAGAGTGGGCCGGCAAGGACGATATTCTCTCGAGCCGCTTCCGCAACCTTTCGCAATCTCATCGCGTTTTTCAGCTAACGTGCACCATGACCGACGAAGATGAGCGCGAACTCGAAACCGAGCTCGCACGGCTGCAGCAGGAGCACCGCGATCTCGACGCGGCGATCGATGCCCTGCATCAATCGCCCGCGCCGGATTTGTTGCGGCTGCAACGGCTGAAGAAGCGCAAGCTGCAGCTGCGCGACCGCATCGCCTTCATCGAAGACCAGATTACGCCGGATATCATTGCGTAGTTCGCGCTGCCCGCGCCGTTGGTTGGCGCACGATCACCCGCCGGCCGTCAACTCTCGCAGCACATCCGTGACCTGTCCCGGACTGTAGGGTTTCGGCAGAAACCGCCCGCCTTCGGGCAAATCCGTCTGCGCCACACCGATGTGGCCCGAGGTTGCGACAATCTTGATCGGTGGCCAGCGACCTCTCACCGCCCGGACGAGCTTCAATCCATCCATCGAGCCTGGCATCTGGATATCGGTAAAAACCACGCCGATGTCCCGACGCGCCTCCAGAATTTCGATCGCTTCGTCGGCATTCGCTGCCTCGACGACCTCGAAGCCGGCCGCCTCGATCATATCGAGCGCATTCATTCGCAATAGCAACTCGTCCTCGACGATCAGCACCACGGGTCTTTTGGACTCCACAAGACCCATGCTTCTACTCCATGCGAATACCCATTAAGCGCCGGATATTGTTTTCGTTCCCGCCCCTCGGCCCACCGACCGGCGGCTCGCGCGTCAGTGATCGGCCGTGGAAATCGACGATTAGGTTCGCGCCGATCCACCTCACCTGCACTTGACTCTATGAGAACAAAATAGGAACATCGGCCCTTGCCTCTAGCCATTGCGGGGAGACCTCATGTCCGAACCTTCTTCACTGTCCGACGTCAGCCGTTACGAGCAGGCCTGCGACCAGGCGATCGCGATGTGCGATGGAAACATGCGCAGCACGATCAAGGCGCTCATCATGGCGAACGAATATCTGGAAGCGGAATTGCAGGAATTGCAGACCGCGGCGTCGAGAGACTGCGCTCCGGCAAGTTCGCCGCGAGCCAGGAGCGACGCGGCCTGATCGATCGATCAAACCTGGAGCGGTACCATGGCCGATGTCACCTATTACGTCGCGCTGCCATTCCTGCAGGACGACACCGGTTCGCCGGTCGCAGGCGCAGCGGAAGAATGCCAGAGTTCGTCAGGTGCGTTACGACGCGCGGAAGTCTTGTCGAGAGTCCCGGGCAGCGTCGGCGCGATCGCCTTCAGCCGCACCGGGGATCCCATGATCGGCGAATTCGGCGATGCTCAATTGCTCAAGAAATTCGGCAACGTGCCGGATGATCTGAGCGGGCTGTAAGTATCGGCGGCCCTGGGATGGGCGCGGGCGCCTGTTCGCGCCGTGCCCACCGCTATCGTCGAACCGTCATCGCAATTCCCGGAAGAAGGCGCGTACCTCGCCGGCGAGCAACTCTGGCTGTTCCAGCGCAGCGAAATGTCCACCCTTGGGCATGACAGTCCAGCGGCGAATGTCGGTGAAGATACGCGCCGCGGCGGTGCGCGGTGGCCTGAGGATTTCGCGCGGGAATTGCGCGTACCCGGTCGGCACCGAGATCGTATCGCCAACGGGCAGGATCGCCGAGCCGTGAAGGCGGGCATAATAGGGCCAGAACGACGAACCGATCGCCCCGGTAAACCAATAAAGCGAGATGTCGGCGAGCATGCGGTCCCGGCTGATCGCGCTCTCGACGTCGCCATTGCAATCAGACCAGGCGCGGAATTTCTCCACGATCCACGCAGCGAGGCCGGCCGGCGAATCGGTAAGGCCGAAGGCCAGCGTCTGTGGGCGGGTGCCCTGGATCGATTGATACCCGGCCTCTTCGCGCATCCAATGCGCAAGTTCCCCCAAGTACCGCCGCTCCTCCTCGTTCGGATTGGGAAAAGCGGAGGGGTCGCGGCCCGCGGCCATCATCAGATTGATGTGGATGCCGATCATCCGATCAGCGTGCGCATAGCCGAGCCGGCTGGTGACCGCGGCTCCCCAGTCGCCACCTTGCGCGCCGAAGCTGATATAGCCGAGCACGTCATGCATGAGGGCCGCGACACAATCCGCTATTTCGGGAACGCCGAAACGCCTTTGGCCGGGGCGGAAAGAGAGGCCGTACCCCGGCAAGGACGGCGCCACGACGGTGAAGGCATCGCGGGCGTCGCCGCCAAAGCGTGCCGGATCGGTGAGGCGCGGGATGATATCGAGAAACTCGAACACCGAGCCGGGCCAGCCATGCAGCAAGAGCAGCGGCATAGGGTCGGGACCGACGCCGGGCACGTGCAGGTAGTGGAGGTCGATACCGTCGAGCGGGACGCGGAATTGCGGAAAGGCGTTTAGCGCGGCTTCCTCGGCTCTCCAGTCAAACTTGTTGCGCCAGTATTCCGCGAGCTGCCGAAGATAAGTGACATCGGTGCCATAGTCCCATGCGCCACCCGGCGCCTGGTCGGGGAAGCGTGAGCGGGCAAGACGGTCGCGGAGATCGGCGATGTCGGCGTCCGGGATACGAAGCGTGAATCGGGTGGGTTTGATCGTCATGATCCTGCTCGGCCGGTTCGACAGACCGCTTAAGCTTCTAGAAACCCTCGGCGCTCGTCCAGTGGCGGCGTCCGGTTGCTGAGGGATTGCATGTCACGCTTCATGCCGTCTTTGCGCCTTGCGCACATACATCGCGCGATCGGCTTCTTCCAGCGCTCGGCCGGCCTCCGTATGGGGCCCGAGAATCGCAACGCCTGCGGATACGCCCGCGGTGACGCTGCGGCCGCGAAACACGAATGTGAGCCGGTCGACGGCTTCCTCCAGCGAGGCCGCCTTGGCCCTGGCGTCAGTCTCGCTGAGGTTCCACAGCAGCAGCGCGAACTCGTCGCCGCCGAGCCGTCCGATCACGTCGGACGAGCGCACATGGCGCAGCAGCACAGCCACGATGGCCTTCAACACCTCATCGCCTGCGGCGTGCCCGAAGGCGTCGTTGATCGGCTTTAAGCGATCGACGTCGAGCACGATCAGCGCGCCGCTGGCATGATAGCGCTTGATGTAGGCGATGGAGCGATTGAGCCCGCGCTCGAAGCCGCGCCGGTTGGGAATATCCAGCAGGAAGTCGGTATCTGCCGAGGCTCGCAGTTCCTCGATTCGCGCCAGCGCCTGCGCCAATTGGGCCCTGAGCCGGCGAACTGTCAGCCTGGCGTCATTGGGCGGGACCGACCGCCGGGACGAAGAAGCAGGCGCTTTCACCTGTCTGGCGCGCTGCGGTGCAGCCTTGCCCTCCGTCACGACGTTTTTACGGCGTTTCGCCCCCCTCGGAGCGGTCGCCCTGGTTTTCTTTTTCATGAACATCCTTGAGAAGGCTTGCCGAGATTCACCAAGACAGGATAGTCCATTCCCGTCCCCTTGCCACGCCTTGCCGAAGCTTGGGCCGATCCTATAATCCGGCCTATGTTTTTGGATTCCCGAAAAGAATTGACCGCATGACCGCCCCCGTCGCCATCATCATGGGAAGCCAGTCGGACTGGGACACCATGCGCCATGCCGCCGAAACCCTGTCCGCGCTCGGCGTTGCCTGCGAGAAGCACATCGTCTCCGCGCATCGCACCCCGGAGCGCTTGTTCACCTTCGCCAAAGGCGCCAAGGCGGCCGGCTTCAGGATCATTATCGCCGGCGCCGGCGGTGCCGCGCATCTGCCGGGCATGACCGCGTCGCTTACCGAACTCCCGGTATTCGGCGTTCCCATTGAATCCAAGGCGCTGTCCGGCCTCGATTCGCTTTATTCCATCGTCCAGATGCCCGCCGGCGTCCCGGTCGGAACGCTGGCGATCGGCAAGCCCGGCGCCATCAATGCCGCGTTGCTCGCGGCCAGCGTGCTGGCGCTGAACGATCCGGCGCTATCCGGCAGGCTTGCGGCCTGGCGGAAGCAGCAGACCGAGACTGTCGGCGAGCGCCCGGAGGGATCTGCGTGACGGCCTCCCATCGGGTGAAGCTGAAGCCCGGCGACACCATCGGAATTCTCGGCGGCGGACAATTGGGCCGGATGCTGGCGATGGCGGCGGCGCGGCTCGGCTTGCGATGCCAGGTGTTTTCGCCGGACCCGGAATCGCCGGCGTTCGACGTGGTGCTGAATGCGACCTGCGCGGAGTATGCCGATGTCGAGGCGCTGGAGCTGTTCGCCAACGACGTCGACGTCATCACCTACGAATTCGAGAATGTGCCGGCAGCCGCCGCGATGATCCTGGCGGCGCGGCGGCCGCTGCTGCCCGACCGGAAAATCCTGGAAACCACGCAGGATCGCCTCGCCGAAAAGGACTTCGTGAAACAACTGGGCATCGGCACCGCCGATTATGCCGACGTGTCGTCGGCGGCGGCGCTGCGTGCCGCGATCGCGCGCATCGGCCTGCCCGCGGTGATCAAGACCCGCCGCTTCGGTTATGACGGCAAGGGCCAGGCGATCATTCGCGACGGCGACGACCCGGACCAGGTCTGGGAGGACCTCGGCACCAGATCCGCCATCCTCGAAGTATTTGTTCCGTTCGAGCGCGAGATCTCGGTGATTGCCGCGCGCTCGGCCGACGGCCATGTCGAATGCTTCGACGTCACCGAAAACGAGCACCGCGACCACATCCTGAAGATCTCGCGCGCGCCGGCTGCGGTCTCCGAGGCACTGGCGGCGCAGGCACGCTCGATCGCGGAAAGGATCGCCAACGCACTCAATTTTGTCGGCGTGCTGGCGGTCGAAATGTTTGTGGTGGCGAGCGCCAATGGGCCGACGCTATTGGTCAACGAGATCGCGCCGCGGGTGCATAATTCCGGGCACTGGACGCTGGACGGCGCGACGATCTCGCAGTTCGAGCAGCACATCCGCGCCATTGCCGGCTGGCCGCTCGGCAAGCCGGTCCGTCATGGCCCGGTCACCATGACCAATCTGATCGGGGACGATATCCTTGACTACGAGCAATGGCTGACCGTCCCGGGCGCGACCGTTCACCTTTACGGCAAGGGTCCGCCGCGGCCGGGCCGGAAGATGGGGCACGTAACGCAGGTCGAAGCGGTTCCGCCGAAAACCACCTGATCGGCGCCAAAAAGGCTGCATTTGGCCGCGTGGAGCGCGCACAATCGCGTTCCCGCTGGTGGACATTGGCGGTCCGATCTGATACATCCGCGCGCTCAAGGTTAAGGGCTCGGCCTTTCGCCAGCCCTTTGCTTTACCAGAATTCCAATCCGATTAATGGAAAGAGGATGCCGCGTGCAGGTTCTCGTTCGCGATAACAATGTCGATCAAGCCCTCAAGGCGCTGAAGAAGAAGATGCAGCGCGAGGGAATTTTCCGCGAGATGAAGCTCCGCGGCCATTATGAAAAGCCCTCCGAGAAGAAGGCCCGCGAAAAGGCGGAAGCCGTGCGCCGCGCGCGCAAACTCGCCCGCAAGAAGCTGCAGCGCGAAGGCCTGCTGCCGATGAAGCCGAAGCCGGTGTTTGGCGCCGGTCCGGGCGCTGAGCGCGGTGGTGCCGGCGGCCGTGGCGGTCCCGGCGGCGGTCCGCGCGGGTCGCGCTGATCCAGGATTTTGCAGATTTGAATCCGATGACGCGGGCCTTTGTGCCCGCGTTATTTTTTGCGCAAGGTTTTGTCGCGGCAAACCGGATTCCACTTTGCCGGAAATGCCCGATGCTACGATGCGTTCTGAGCTATTTCGGCAATACCGCGTGAAACACCGATTTCGCAGCCGACAACATGTCTTCGGCCACCGTGGTGTGTTCGCGCGCTGACGGCTCCGTCGCCTCGGCATGCAGGTCGAGCGGTCGCGAGGAGACCTCGGGAATGTCGGCCGGCGGCGTCGGGCGGCGCGGGTCGTCGATCCGCGTGGCGCCCGCGTAAGGCGGCTTCATCTGCGACGATCCGGACGCTGAATCGAACGTCTCGGCTTGAGGCGTGGAGACCATGATCGGCGGCGGAAGCGGCCGAACCGGCGGCGCCGACACGATCCGAGGCTGGTCCGGGACGCGAGCCGCATCCGCCGGGATGCGAGGCGCATCCGGGATGCGAGCGGCTTCCTGCGCGCGCGGCGAACCGTCGCCCGCGCCACGCAGGCGCTCGATGGCCGCGCGCGCCAGATCGTTGGCGTCGCGGCGTTCTTCCGGGGCGGTTGCGGCCTCGACGGGCGGCGCGGGCGGGGCCGTAGTTGGCACGGCGACCACCGGCACGGAAACCGGCGCCGAGGGCTGCACCGGCGCCGGGATGGACTTGGCAATCGCCTTTTCGCGCGGCTGATGCCGCCGCGTTTCCACGGGAATGCTGGCGGTCTCCGCCGGCCTGTCAGCGGATCTCTCCGCGGGCTTTTCGGCTGCCGATTTCTCGAGGATGGCCTTTTCCGAGATGCCCTTCGCCTTGACGCCTGGCTCGGGGATGTTGGCGACGCCAGAGGAGGTTTCCGATGCCGCCGCAGCCTCGGGCGCACCCTTGGCGTCGGCTTTCGGCTCGGTGGTCGAAACCGCGGCGGCGACCGGGGCGTCCGCGCCGGGCTTGGTAGCGATGTAATGATTAACGATGTAGGCCCCGATGATGGTGGCGACCACCGACGGCAATATGTCCAAAGCAAATTTCGAGACGTATTTCAGCATGACCGGCCACTCCCCGCGCCGGTTTTGATGGGGGAACTTTGAGGCGCATTGAGGGATCAAGTGCGACAGATCGATGGCAATTCGGCCAATGGCGCGGTTATGGTTTCAATTCGACTTCCAGGAACACGATTTCGGCAGCGGTTTCGTTGAGCACGTCATGCTCGACCCCCGCTTTGCGGAAATAGGATTTGCCGAGGCCGAGCTGCGCCTTGGAGCGCTCCCCATTGGGCGCCACGATGGTCATCTCGCCCGAGGTCACGGGGACGATGACGTAGTCCATCTCATGGATGTGATGACCGGTGGCGCTGCCCGGCGCCAGCCGCCATTCGGTGACGCGGACTTCCGGCGTGTCGACCTGAACGTCCGATTTGGCACGCATCATTGTCGCTATTCTCCCACGCCGGTCACGGCACGAACACCAGGAATACGAATACGGCAAATACCACCAGGTGAACCAGCCCGAACAGGATATTGGTGCGGCCGGTGACGAAGGTGAGCATGCTCAGGATGAACGTCAACACCAGCAGCACCACCTCTTGAGCATTGAGCCCAAGCTCCAGTTGCTTGTCCAGCGCGTAGGCGACTATCGCGACCGACGGGACGGTCAGCCCGATGGTCGCAAGCGAGGAGCCAAGCGCCAGATTAATGCTCTTCTGCAGATCGTTCCTGCGCGCCGCGGCGACGGCGGCGAGACTCTCCGGTAGCAGGATCAATAGCGCCACCAGGACACCCGCAAACGCCGGCGGCGCGCCGATCGACGCGGCGACAAGATCGACCACCAGCGAGAATTTTTTCGCCAGCAGCACCACCGCCAGCAACGAGACCAGGAGTAGCGCGATGCTGACGGCCAACATCCGGTTCGAAGTGCGCGGCCCATCGTTCGCCTTGCCGGCGGCACCGCCGATGAAATAATTTCGATGCAGGGTGGTCTGGGTATAGAGAAACACGCCATAAAGAAGGATGGTGACGACACTGACGAAGCCAAGCTGGGCCGCCGAGTAGGTCGGCCCCGGCGTGGTCAACGTATAGTTAGGCAGGATCAGCGTGATGGTCGCCAGCACGATCAGGACGCTGAGGTAAAGGCTTGATCCGCTCACCTGAACATCCTGCTCGCGGTAACGAAGCCCGCCGGTCAGGATGCAGATACCGACCAAACCGTTGCAGACGATCATCACAACCGCAAAGACGGTATCGCGCGCCAGGGTGGGCACAGCTTTATCGCCAAGCATGATGGTCGCGATCAGCGCGACCTCGATGATGGTGACCGCCAGCGTCAATAACAGCGTGCCGTAGGGCTCACCGGTCCTTTCGGCGATCGCCTCGGCATGATGGACGGCCGCGAACACGGTGCCGAACAGGATCGCAAGCAGCACGATTGCGAATGCCAGACCCGCGACCGAGGGCGTGAACGGCACGCCCAGCGCAGTATCGGCTGCGAAGAATGACACCGCCAGCGCGGGGAAAACCCACGCCGATCGCGGCATCGGACCGTGCACGCTCATATGATCACATCCTTAAAGCCCGAGAATCACCATGCGCCAAACAACGATAGCCTTCAGCCCTTTGAAGCGTCGATGAAATTTCGAACCCTTTCGATCGCACCGTAATCGTCCAGATTGTTGTGGTCCCCTTCGGGAAACCGCACGAATTGCTTCGGCTCATGGGCGAGCGCGAACAATCGCTCGCCAAAGCCTATCGGAATGGTGGCATCGCGTGCGCCGTGCATGAACAGAAGCGGAGCGCTGACGCGCCCAATGCGCTGGTCGGAGCGAAAGGTATCCCGCATCACGAGGCGTATCGGGAAGATCGGAAACACCGACGCGGCAACGTCGGCAATCGATGTGTAGGACGCTTCCAGGATCAACTTGCCGACCGGCTGTTCGGCAGCCAGCGCCACTGCAACCCCGCTGCCGAGCGAGAAGCCCCAAACGACAATCCGGTCCACGTTGTAGCGCGCCGAGGTGAAGGCGTAAGCGGCCGCGGCATCCTGCAGCAGGCCTTGTTCGCTCGGTTGTCCGCTCGAGCCGGCATAGCCGCGATACGACAGCGCGACGACGCCCGTGCCGTCAGCGATGATCTCGCGAAAGCGGCCGAAGAAGCCGGCGAGGAAATCGCCATTGCCGTGAAAATAAAGAACGACGGGGTGTCCCGGCTTGGCCGGAACGTGCCAGACGATCACCTTCTCGCCATCCGCGGTGATCAGCACATGTTCCTCGACGGCCGGAAAGCCGGCGGCGCCGGGCGTCGTGCGCACGGTTTGCGGAATCGGAAACAGGAAAGACCGCTGCGCCAGGAACAGGACGGCAAGGCCGCCGACATAGCCGACCGAAACGACGATCAGGAGCCATTTCAGCACGGTCATACCAGCACGGTCATGATTTCGGAGCTTCACATCCCCTTGACGATGTTCTCGGTCATCTTCTTGGCGTCGCCGAGCAGCATCATGGTGTTGTCGCGATAGAACAGCGGATTGTCGATGCCGGCATAGCCTGACGCCAGCGAGCGCTTGATGAACATCACGGTGCCGGCCTTCCAGACCTGCAGCACCGGCATGCCGTAGATCGGCGATTTCGGATCGTCCTCGGCGGCGGGATTGGTGACGTCGTTGGCGCCGATCACGAAGGCGACGTCGGCCTGGGCGAATTCCGAATTGATGTCCTCGAGTTCGAACACCTCGTCATAGGGCACATTGGCTTCGGCGAGCAGCACGTTCATGTGGCCGGGCATGCGGCCCGCCACCGGGTGGATGGCGTACTTGACCTCGACGCCTTCCTTTTTGAGCTGGTCGGCCATTTCCCGCAAGGCATGCTGGGCCTGCGCCACCGCCATGCCGTAGCCGGGCACGATGATCACCTTCTGCGCGTTCTTCATGATGAAGGCGGCATCGTCAGCGGAGCCGAGCTTTACGGGACGCGCTTCACCACCGGCACCTGCGCCCGCGGCGGCCGTCTCGCCACCAAATCCGCCGAGGATCACCGAGATGAAGGATCGGTTCATCGCGTGGCACATGATGTAGGACAGGATCGCGCCGGACGAACCCACCAGCGCGCCGGTGACGATCAGCGCCGAATTGCCCAGCGTGAAGCCGATGCCGGCGGCGGCCCAGCCGGAATACGAGTTCAGCATCGAGATCACGACCGGCATGTCGGCGCCGCCGATCGGGATGATCAGGAGCGCGCCGAGCGCCAGCGCGATGATCGTGATCAGCCAGAAGTCGATCGCGCTGCCCGTTATTACGAGGCCGACGATGAACACCACCAGCGCCACGCCGAGCGCGATGTTGATGAGGTGGCGGGCGGGAAGAATGATCGGCGCGCCGCTCATGCGGCCGGACAGTTTTGCGAACGCGATCACCGAGCCGGTGAATGTCAGCGCGCCGATGGCGACGCCGAGCGACATTTCAACCAGGCTTGCGCCGTGGATGTGGCCGGGCGTGCCGATATCGAAAGCCTCGGGCGCGTAGAACGCACCGGCTGCGACCAAGACCGCGGCCATGCCGACCAGCGAGTGAAACGCCGCGACCAGTTCCGGCATCGATGTCATCGGCACCCGGCGCGCAATCACCGCGCCGATCGAGCCGCCGATGGCGACGCCGAGGATCACCAGCACCCAGGCGATGCCATCGGCCGGCGGATGCGCCGCCAGCGTGGTCGCCACCGCGATCGCCATGCCGGCCATGCCGAGGAAGTTGCCGCGGCGGCTCGATGCCGGGCTCGACAGCCCGCGCAGCGACAGGATGAACAGGACGCCGGCGACGAGATACAGCAGTGCGGCGAGATTGGCGTTCATGAACGGGCCCCCTCCACTGTCGTCATCCGCGAAAGCGGATGATCCAGTATTCCGAAACGGTCGTGACTTACAAAACCGTCACGGCATACTGGATGCCCCGCCGGCGCGGGGCATGACGATATCGATCCGAAAACCTGCATCTCGTCACTTCTTTTTCTTCTGGTACATCGCGAGCATGCGCTGCGTCACCAGAAAGCCGCCGAAAATATTCACGGATGCGAACGTCAGCGCGATGAAGCCGAAGCCGCGCGCCCAGGCCCCGCCGCTGCCGACCATCGCGACGCCGACCGCGAGCAGCGCACCGACCACGATCACCGAGGAGATCGCGTTGGTCACCGACATCAGCGGCGTATGCAAGGCCGGGGTCACCGACCACACCACGAAATAGCCGACAAACACGGCGAGCACGAAAATCGACAGCCGGAACACGAAGGGATCGACGGCCTGCGCGATATGATCCATGGCGGTTCTCCTGTTAACCCGTCATTCCGGGACGGCGCGGCGCGCCGGACCCGGAATCCCGAGATTGGTCTGCAATGGAGATTCCGGGTTCGCGTCTTCGACGCGCCCCGGAATGACGAAAAAATCCTGTCCGCGCCCTATCATTCACGCGCTCTTCGGCTGGAAGTTCGGATGAATGACGGCGCCGTCCCTGGTCAGCAAGGTAGCCTTGACCAGTTCGTCGTCCCACTTCACCGCCAAGGCCTTGGTCGATTTGTCGACCAGCGTCTCGATGAAGGAAAACAGGTTGCGCGCATACAGGCTCGACGCCGAGGCCGCGACGCGGCCCGCAACGTTGGTGTAGCCGACAATCTTGATACCGCCGACATCGGCGACTTCGCCGGCCCTGGCGCCCTCGACATTGCCGCCGCGCTCGACCGCGAGATCGACCAGCACCGAGCCGGGCTTCATCGACTTCACCATCTCCGAGGTGACGAGGCGCGGCGCGGGCCGGCCCGGAATCAGCGCGGTCGTGATGATGATGTCCTGCTTCTTGATATGCTCGGCGGTGAGCGCCGCCTGCTTGGCCTGATACTCTTTCGACATTTCCTTGGCGTAGCCGCCGGCGGTCTCGGCCTGCTTGAACTCCTCGTCCTCGACCGCGAGGAATTTGGCGCCCAGGCTTTCGACCTGCTCTTTCACCGCAGGGCGGACGTCGGTTGCGGTGACGACGGCGCCAAGCCGCCGCGCGGTCGCGATCGCCTGCAGGCCGGCGACGCCGACGCCCATCACGAATACCTTTGCCGCCGGGATCGTGCCCGCAGCCGTCATCATCATCGGAAAGGCGCGGCCGAATGCCTCCGCCGCCTCGATCACCGCGCGGTAGCCGGCGAGGTTGGCCTGGCTCGACAGCACGTCCATCACCTGGGCGCGGGTGATGCGCGGCATCAACTCCATCGCGAACGCCGATATGCCGGCGTCCGCCATCGCCTTCAGCGCGGCGTCGTTGCCATAGGGATCCATGATGGCGATGACCAGCGCGCCGCGCTTGTAATTCGCAAGTTCGGAAGGCTCGGGCCGCTTCACCTTGATGACGATGTCGGCGTCTTTGAGCGCATCGGCGCTGACGGTCGCGCCGGCCGCGGTGAACTCCGAATCCGGCAGGCCCGACTTGATGCCCGCGCCCGGCTCGACCGCGATATCGACGCCGAGCGCCTTGAATTTTTTCACCGTGTCGGGCGAAGCGGCGACCCGCGGCTCGGACGGATCGATTTCCTTGGCGACGGCAATCTTCATGGGGCCTCCGGCGGCGCGGGGCGCGCTCGCGCGTGTGCAAACTAGCGCTTATTCCGCAAAGATGGATACCGGTTTTGCCACCGGAGTGCGTGCATTTTTTAGAATCGCGCCGCCGGGCGGCGACGCGTCCGGCGATGCATCAGGTCAGGAAAATCGCCATCATGGCGAGGATGAAGACGACAGCGGCGACGCCGTATTTCACCAGCTTGATGAAGCCCTCATAGGTCTGTTCGTGGGCCGGATAATCGTTGCCGTCGGCGGTCGTGTAGGCCACTTCGTTATGCTCTGCCATCGGTCTCCCCGGTCAATATTCTGATCTCGCGTGCAATTACCGCAATCCTGACGGGAGGGCAACGGCGGGGGGCCGTTTGTGCACCCGCCCCCGCCATCTACCTGGGAGGTTCGGGCGGCCAATTGTCCCTGATCCAGCGGGTCAATCCCTCTTCATTTACCTCGCCTGCTGCGAGGGAAAGGATCATGGCGGTGGCGCTTTCGGGCGGCACCAGGAAATCTATGTCGTTGAGACCAAGAAATACGATGAGCGCGCCGAAAGCTGCGCGTTTGTTGCCGTCGACAAACGGATGGTTCCGGGCAATGCCGAAGGCGTACGCCGCTGCCAGCGCAGCAAGGTCAGTTTCGCCATAGGTGAATTTGTTGATGGGACGACCCAGCGCAGATTCCAGCATGCCCTGGTCACGAATGCCGTCCGGTCCTCCGAACAGAGCAAGCTGCTCGGCGTGGAGATCGATCAGGATCTCCACATCCAACCAGATCGGCTCGTTCACTTTGCGAGGGCCTTGTATGTATCCGCATATGTGCTGAACGAACGCCGGGCGATTTCCATCGCCTTGGCATGCTTAGGATTATATGGCGAAAGCTTTATGCCCCGCTCAGTCTGCTCGACGATATGAAGCTTGTCGCCTTCCTTCAGCTTAAGCCGGGAAAGAATGTCTCTCGATAATATGAGACCGAGCGAGTTACCGATCTTCTTGATCTGAATGAACTCACCTTCAACGATCTTGCGGGGCGTCTCGTTCATGGCACAAGCTCCGTTATACAGAATGTATAACATGAATCATATGGCCTGTTCAACAGATGTTTTACACCCCGCCGGGTCAGGACATTCCTTCCAGCTCGTCGATCATGCCTGATATCACCGAAAGCCCGCCGTCCCAGAACTTCGGGTCCCTGGCGTCCAGCCCGAACGGCTTGAGCAATTCGGAATAATGCTTGGTGCCGCCGGCAGCGAGCATCGCCAGATAGCGCTCGGCAAAGCCGGCCTGGGCGTTTTCGTAGACCGCATAGAGCGAGTTCACCAGGCAATCGCCGAACGCATAGGCGTAGACGTAGAACGGCGAATGGATGAAGTGGGGAATATACATCCAGAAGTTCTCGTAGCCCGGGCGGATATCGATGGCCGGGCCGAGGCTCTCGCCTTGCACGCTGAGCCAGATTTCGCCGATGCGCTCGGCGGTCAATTCGCCGTTGCGCCGCTCGGTGTGAATGGCGCGCTCGAACGTATAGAACGCGATCTGCCGCACCACCGTATTGATCATGTCCTCGACCTTGCCGGCGAGCAGCGCCTGGCGCGTTCTGGCGCTCGAGGTCTGCGCCAACAGCCGCTTGAAGGTCAGCATTTCGCCGAACACGCTGGCGGTTTCCGCGAGCGTCAGCGGCGTCGGCGCCATCAGCGCGCCGTTCTTGGCCGCCAGCACCTGGTGCACGCCGTGGCCGAGTTCGTGGGCGAGCGTCATCACGTCGCGCGGCTTGCCCTGATAATTCATCAGCACGTAAGGGTGCGCCGACGGCGTGGTGGGGTGCGAGAATGCGCCCGGCGCCTTTCCGGGCCGCACCGGCGCATCGATCCAGCGATCGGTGAAGAATCGCTCGGCAATGCTGGCCATCTCGGGCGAGAATCCGCGGTAGGCGGTCAGCACCATGTTCCTTGCGTCGGGCCAGGCGATACTGCCGGTGGCGGCAAACGGCAGCGGCGCGTTGCGATCCCAGTGCGGGAGTTTCTTCTTTTTGAACCAGCCCGCCTTTAACTGATAATAGCGATGCGACAGCCGCGGATAGGCAGCGCGAACCGAACCGACCAGCGCATCGACCACCTCGCGTTCGACCCGATTGGCGAGATGCCGGGAATCCGCAACGTCCTGGAAACCGCGCCAGCGATCGGAAATCTCCTTGTCCTTGGCGAGCGTATTGGTGATCAGCGCAAAGGTCCGCTCGTTGGCCTTGAAAGTCTTCGCCAGCGCCTGCCCCGCCGCCTTGCGCTTTTCGCCCGCGCGGTCCTGCAGCAGGCTCAGCGTCGGCTCGATCGCCAGTTCGCGCCCCGAGACCTTGAAGCGCAGGCCCGAGATGGTCTGATCGAACAGCCGGTTCCAGGCGGCATAGCCGCTCTGGGATTTTTCGTGAAACAGTTGCTCGACGCGATCCTCCAGCTGATACGGCTTTTCCTTGCGCAGATCTTCGACCCACGGACGATAATGCGCGAGTTCGGGCGTCTGCATCGCACCTTCGATCGCGGCATCATCGATGCGGTTGAGTTCGAGCGCGAAGAACAGCAGATGCACGGACGCATTGGTCAGCCGCTCGGAGACGTCGCCATAGAATTTGGAGATGGCGGGATCGACGCTGTCGCCGGCGTGAATCAAGCCGGCATACGAGCCGAGACGCCCGGCCAGATCGTCGATCGCCTCGTAGCGCCTTATCGCCTCGGCGAGCCACTTGCCGCCTCCCTGCTTTGCCGTTTGTTCCGCGAGCTTGCCCTTGTAGTCGGTCTCAAACGCGACGCATTCCGCATCCATCCTTGTGAGGTCGCGCGTGACTTCCGGCGCGTCGATACCGGAATAGAGATCGGCCAGGTTCCATTCCGGCAACTTGCCGGTTTTGGATTTGGCCGCTGATTTCCTGGCGTTCGGTTTGCGTTGGGCAGTCGACTTACGGAGAGCGGATGAGGAGCGCGAGGTCATCTTGTTCGAGCCTGTGTATGCGTTTTCAACCTGAACAGCTGCGGCGAGGGAGCGCTGGCCGGACGTCAACGTTTAAGAGGGCGTTAATCGGCATCAGCGAGAGTGCCCCGATTCGAGACAGATAGTTGTAGCGTGCGGGGAAAGCCATGGCTGCCAGCATTTTGATTGCCGACGACGACGCGGTAGCGCGCCGTCTGGTCGAAAACATGGTGCAGAAATGCGGCTATGAGACAATCGTCGTCGACTCCGGCGATGCGGCCATCGCGATGCTGACGGCGCCGGACGCGCAGGCGATCGATGCCATGGTGCTCGATCTGGTGATGCCCGGCCTCGACGGCATGGGCGTGCTGGCAAAAATCCGCGAAGCCGGCCTCAACATCCCCGTCATCGTGCAGACGGCCCATGGCGGCATCGACAATGTGGTGTCGGCGATGCGCGCCGGCGCCCAGGATTTCGTGGTGAAGCCGGTCGGCATCGAGCGGCTGCAGGTGTCGCTGCGCAATGCGCTCAACGCCAGCGCGCTGAAAGGCGAGCTGCAGCGCATCCGCCACAGCCGCGAAGGCCGATTGAGCTTTGCCGATATCATCACGCGCAGCGAAACCATGGCGGGCGTGCTGCGCACCGCGCAAAAGGCAGCTAGCTCCACGATCCCGGTGCTGATCGAGGGAGAATCCGGCGTCGGCAAGGAATTGTTCGCGCGCGCCATCCATGGCAGCGGCGAGCGCAAATCGAAGCCGTTCATTGCGGTCAATTGCGGCGCGATCCCCGACAATCTGGTGGAGTCGATCCTGTTCGGCCACGAGAAGGGCGCCTTTACCGGCGCCACCGAACGCCACACCGGCAAATTCGTCGAGGCCTCCGGCGGCACGCTGTTCCTCGACGAGGTCAGCGAATTGCCGCTGGCAGCCCAGGTGAAACTGCTTCGCGCGCTGCAGGAAGGCGCGGTCGAGGCGGTCGGCGGGCGCAAGCCGGTGAAAGTCGACGTCCGCATCATTTCCGCGACCAACCGCAAATTGCTCGACCGCGTCAAGGGCGGACAGTTTCGGGAAGACCTGTTCTATCGCCTTCACGTGCTGCCGCTGACGATACCTGCCTTGCGGATGCGCCGCGAAGACATCCCGCATCTGCTGCGGCATTTTCTGGCGAGATTCTGCGCCGAAGAAAATCGCCCCATTACCGGCATCAGCGGCGAGGCGATGGCTCACCTGTCGCAACTGGAGTGGCCCGGCAATATCCGCCAGCTCGAGAACGCGGTTTATCGCGCCGTCGTCATGAGCGAGAGCGACCAGCTTGGGCTGGCGGATTTTCCGCTCGCCGCCGCGCAATCACTGGCTCTCTCGGAAGCGCACAGCCAACACGGCGAACCGCTCATTGTCGGGCCCGCGTTTCATTCGACCGCGCCGGCGATGGTTTCCGGTAATGAAATACCTATCGCTCCACTGTCGTCAGCCGGGACCTTGGCGATGCTGACGAGCGCAGGAGAAATGCGGCCGCTCGAAGAGATGGAGACCGAGATCATCCGGTTCGCGATTTCGCATTATCGCGGGCAGATGTCCGAAGTCGCGCGGAGGTTGAAGATCGGCCGCTCAACGCTTTACCGCAAGCTCGATGAAGCGGCCGCCGACGATCCGGCCGCCGGCGGCGCAGACGAGGCGAGCTGAGACAAATGTCCGATTGCGGCGCTCGCGTGTCCAAGACCAAAAGGCTTAAAGAACGTCAGCTATTCTGGAACATTTGAACCGTTGCTTGACGGTGACAGACAAAGGGAAAACCACGTGGCAAAAGCGCACAATCCGTTGCAAAGGGGGTCCCTTGAAGTCAGTTTGTCGTGAGTTGCCCCGCATGAAGCTGGCTGCATCAGTGGGGCCTGTGTATCGTCTGTGTATGAATCGCAGCGTGCAGGCGTAGCAACCTTAGAGAAAGCGCATTCCGACGTGAACCAATGACGTTGAATGGGCTTAATACCAATCAGGCCGGCGCTTTAGCGAAAGCAGTGACGGACGATACCAAGGGCTGTTCCATGCCGGGCAGCTTCGCCCAAGGGGTGCGATGATGCGTGACTGCTTGAAGAACCGTGCTGGATTTGACCGCGTGCTGATGGCCGTCGCGGCGACCTTCCTCACGGTTTCCGCGACCTCGGCGCTTGCCCAGGCCGATCCGGCCCGCAGCAGCGCCGCGGAACTCGCGATCGACGCGGCGATCCCGCGCCCCGAACCTGCAAACGTCCCGCCTCCGACCGTCAACGACTTCAAACCCGAAGCCACTGCGTCCGTGCCCGACGCGGCGAAGACAACGGAGGCGAAGACAACGGAGAAGGCCGCCGAGACCAAACCGGCCGATATCGTCACCGCTCCGGCTGCCGACACTGGCAAAAACGATACCAGCAAAAACGACACCAGCAAAAACGACAGCGCGACCCCCACGCCCGCGTCGCCTCCAGCTGCGGCCACTGCAGCGCCGGCCACAGAACCCGCCAAGGAGCCGGTCAAGGCCGCAAGCAACGTCCCGCCCGCGGATCAGCCGGTCGCCGACAGACTGCGCGAAATGCTGGGTGCGAAATCGCAGCGCTTTTTCGACCGCAAGGCTGAACGAACAGCGGTGGAGAAGTTTTACAACGCGCGCGAGTTTGCGCCGCTGTGGACGCAAGGCGGAACCGTGACCGAGAGCGGAAAAGGCGTCATTGCGCGTCTGAAGGATGCGGCTTCCGACGGCTTGAATGCATCGGACTATCCGGTGCCGGAATTCGCCGCGGCGACCACGCCGGATCAGCTGGCGGACGCCGAGTTGAAACTGACGGCCAGCATGCTGGACTACGCGCGCCAGGCGCAGAGCGGCCGGATGCACTGGTCGCAGGTCAGCGCGGACATCCAGTATCCCGAGCATCCGATCGACCCTTCGGAAGTGCTGGCGAATGTCACGACCGCCAAGGATGCGTCCGCGGCGCTTGAGAGCTATAACCCCCCGCAAAAGCTCTATCGCGAATTGAAGGCGAAGCTCGCCCAGTTGCGCGGCCAGGGTGACGGGCCGGTGATTCAGATCGCGGAAGGTCCGGCGCTTGTGTTCAAGCCCGCCACCAGGAAGCAAGCGGCGGTCACACCGGAAGATCCGCGCGTGCCGCAACTGCGCGCCAAGCTCGGCATCTCTGAAAACGCCGACGACGCCCGTTACGACGCCAAGGTCGCCGAGGCCGTACGCAAATTCCAGGAAGGCGCTGAACTCAAAGTCACCGGCGTGCTCGACGATCGCACCGTGAAGGCCTTGAACAGCCCGAAGCGCGACCGCCAGATCGACACCGTGATCGTCAACATGGAACGCTGGCGCTGGCTGCCGCGCCAGCTCGGCGCGCCGTCGCTCGGCAATGCCTACGTCATCCTCAACATCCCCGACTATACGCTCAAGGTGATGCAGAACGGCGCGCCGGTCTGGACCACCAAGGTGGTCACCGGAAAACCCGGTGTTCATGCGACGCCGCTTTTGACGGAGACGATGAAATTCATCACGGTCAATCCGACCTGGAACGTGCCGCCGTCGATCATCTACAACGAATACCTGCCGGCGCTGCAACAGGATCCAACGGTCCTGGAGCGCATGGGACTGAGGCTCGAGCGCGCCAGCGACGGCAGCATTCACATTTCGCAGCCACCGGGCGAAGCCAACGCGCTCGGCCGCATCCGCTTCAATTTCCCGAACAAGTTCCTGGTGTATCAGCACGACACCCCGGACAAGAATCTGTTCGCCAAGGAAGAGCGCGCGTTCAGCCACGGCTGCATGCGGGTGCAGAATCCGGATCAATACGCCGCGACGCTGCTCAACATCACGATGCCGAACGAGCGCTACACGCCGGACAAGATCCGCAGCATGTATGGCCACAGCGAGATCGACATCAAATTCCCGACGCCGATCCCGGTCAATATCACCTACCAGACGGCGTTTGTGGACGAGGCGGGCAAGCTGCAAATCCGCAAGGATGTCTATGGCCGCGACGCCACCATGCTGGCGCTGCTCAAGAACAGCCGAAGCAAGGATCTGGAAAACGTGGTTGCGCATTCGCAGCCGAGCTACGCCCATCCGACCGGCAACGTGCCGGCAGGCGTCAACTTTGCCAGCGACAACAGCTATTACGGTTCCGGAGGGAGCTATTACGGTTCCGGGGGACCATCTTATTCCGGGCCGTCGTTCTTCGAACGGCTGTTCGGAGCGCCGACGCCGCCTGCTCCGATCCCGGGCCGCCGGCAGCAGCAGCGGCGGCTGTTTACCCGCTGATCAGCGATATCCACCGACGCGCGCGGTACTCACGCGAGGCCAGGACTGCAGCGCCGAAGGTTTCGTCGCTGCAGTTCGTTGGTCGGCGCGGCAGCGATCGGACGCCTCTTTTCGGTTTAGGCTGAAGCACCGGGGAGACGAACTCTCTCAAAGTGTAGCGTCAATAGATATCGCCTTTAGGTAGTCGTGCGCAGTTTTAATGATTTCAGCGCGAATTGGCTAACCAGGTTTCCAGCAAAACGAGGCAGGTCTTGACCCACCATCGTGGGACACCAGGCTTGAATTGCCAATGATATCAATGGTGTCATCGCGTCTGGAGACGGCCGCATTAACCACCGTCCACCCGGATTTAACCAGTGGGCTAGTTTTCGCCACACTCGGCGGGTTAGGTTAAGGCTGACTTGGGGGGTGGGGCTTAAGTCTCGATTAACCCACCCGCGTTAAGACTGCATTAACCCTCTTTCGCCACACGGGGTAGCGAAAGAGTTCGTCGATCGGTCGTTCTCTTGGGTGGGCACATACGTGTTGGCTGGTTTCGCACGCCAATTCAATCCGCTGTCGTTATCGAAGGCCGGCTATCACGCCGGCTTGACCTCATTGTTGCTCCTGATGGGAGCCGGATCGGTCCACGATGCGACCGCGCTCAACGAAACCCGCACCCTTTCCTTCCACCACACCCATTCCGATGAAGATATCACCGTCACCTTCAAGCGTGACGGGCGCTACGACGAAGAGGCGCTAAAGCAGCTCAATCACTATCTTCGCGACTGGCGCAGCCAGGAACAGACCGAGATGGATCGTCACCTGTTCGACATCCTGTGGGAAGTCTACCGCGACGTCGACGGCAAGAAGCCGATCCAGATCATCTCCTCGTACCGCTCCCCCGCTACCAACGCCATGCTCCGCCGCCGTTCTTCAGGCGTGGCGCGTTTCAGCCAGCACATGCTCGGCCACGCCATGGATTTTTTCATTCCAGATGTGCCGCTTGAGCAAATCCGCTACGCCGGGCTTCGCCTGCAGCGCGGCGGCGTCGGGTTCTACCCGACATCGGGATCGCCTTTCGTCCATCTCGATACCGGCAGCATTCGTCACTGGCCGCGGATGACCCACGATCAGCTCGCCCGCGTATTCCCCGACGGCCGCACCGTGCACGTTCCGTCCGACGGCACTCCGCTGAAGGGTTACGAACTTGCCCGCGCCGACATCGAAAAACGCGGCAACGGCGACGACGCCTCGACAAAGAGCAAATTTAACCTGTTCGCCGCCTTGTTCAGAGGCAGGTCGAACGACGAGGATGACGAGGCTGCCAACGCCCCGGCTGCCGGCGAAAAAACTTCTCCGGTCGGCGTGATCGCCGCCGCTCCCGCCAAATCCGCAGACCCGGTGCCGATGCCACGCGCAAAGCCCGCAGCGGCCGCGACCTTCCAGCTAGCCTCGGCCGACGTCCAGGCCGTGCAGCCGGCGAAAGCCAAACAAGCTGCCGCAACATCGGCTGAAAAGGCCGAAGCGAAACCGCAGACCCCGGCTGACATCATCAATGCCCGCGGCTTCTGGGGCGATGCCCCCACGACGCCGAAACAGGCAACGCCGGCGCAGGTCGCCGCCATCAGAGCCCGCGAGGCGCTGATCTTCGCCGACCCGCAATCGACCGCAAGCATTTCCGCCGCGTTCGAGGCGCTGGCCTACGCGCCGGCGGCGGCCTCGCCGGTTGACCGCTCGAACATCGTCGCGGCCAGCGCACCGATTCCCCGCAGCATCCGGCCTGCTCGCAATCCCGTGGCCGTCACCACGATCAATTCCGTTGTCGCCAAGGGAGCGCAGGGTCAAGGCAGCCTGGTTGCGACGTCGACGCGGATCGCTGCTTCCCGCAGCAACGACGTCTGGATGCGGATGATGATCCTGGCGCCGAGCGCGAGCACGTCGATGTCCGCGACCGTGCTGGGCGATACCGACATGACGTTGATGCGCGCGCATTTCGTCAAGCCGCAGGCCGCGATCGCGATGGGCTTCTCGGACGATCCGCAGATGGGACTGGTCTGCGACCGCTTCACGGGATCGGCGACCGCCAGGCTCACGACGCAGTCCTTCGTGATGCAGACCGCATCGCTGCGCTGAGCGCTTACGGCTTTTCCGGACATTCGCGAGATGGTTTTCTTTCCCTCTCCCCTTGGGAGAGGGTGGCGAGCATCGTTAGATGCGAGCCGGGCGAGTGGTTTCGAACCTTACGGTAGTAAGAGCCCCTTCCTCCGCCCTCGATGCTGTTGGTTGAGACTGAGCCAATCCGCTCACCCATCCCCCTTCCCACTCGTTTCCGCCCGGCGCTGGCGCTTTGTCGGGTCAGACTGGCAGGCCTGCCATGAGGAGGCCAGCCTCATGGCGCTTGCGGTCGACTTCGCGCTTGTAGTGCTGGGTGGCCAGGTAGACGGCCACCGAGAATTTCGGCTCGCGCTTCAGGACCTCTGCCGCGTGCGCCGCAGCCGCGGTCGCGTTGCCCATGTGCGCGAACGTAGCGGCGAGGAAGGCATGATGGGTGTGGTCAGGCCGTGTGATCCGCGAAAACGCCTCGGCGGCTTCGGCATATTTTTCGGCGCAATAGCAGGCGCGCCCGAGGTGGCTCCAGAACCGCTCTGGGTGGTACGGGTTGAGGCGCATCGCCTTCTTGATCCAATCGATGCCCTCCTCCGGCCGCCCCAGCCACGTGAGAAGCTCGCCCTGCTGCACCACGACAAGGTCGTAGTTGGGGTTGAGCGCGAGCGCCCGTTCCTGATGGTAAGCGGCCTTGTCGTGCTCGTCGCGGTTCAGGCTCAGTGCCGCGAGGATTCGATGCACGTCGCTGTCGTTGTCATCGAGCGCCAGGGCGATCTCCAGCTCCGCGGCCACCTGCTGGAAGGTAGCGTCGCGATCCGCGCACCACCCATATGTCCACATCTGGCCCAACACGCATCCCTTCCAGGCGTGGGCGTGGGCATAGTTCGGGTCGAGCGCGAGGGCGCGGTCGAGCAGGTGCTGCGCCTCGGCGTTGTCCTCCCGGATCGAGCGGTGGTGCAGCACCTTGGCGGTCAGCACGCACTCATAAGCCGCCATGTTGTCGGTCGGCTTGCGCTTCGCACGGTCATGCGTGGCGGCCTCGACCCGGCCGGGCAGCGTCGCGACGATCGCGCGGGTCATCTCGTCCTGGATGGCGAAGATATCCTCAAGCTCGCGGTCATAGCGTTCGGCCCAAATGTGCCGGTCGGTTTCTGCGTCGATCAGCTGCACGGTGACGCGGATGCGATCACCCGCCTTTCGCACGCTTCCCTCGAGAACGTATTCGACTCCAAATTCGCGCGCGACCTCCTGCACCTTCACCGCCTTGCCCTTGTGCACGAAGGTCGAGTTGCGCGAGATGACGAGCAGGTCGCGGAAGCGTGACAGCTCCGTAATGATGTCCTCGGTGAGGCCGTCCGCGAAGAACTCCTGCTCCGGATCGCCGCTCATGTTGACGAGCGGCAGCACCGCGATGGACGGCTTCTTGGCGAGCGTTGTCGCCGCCGCGGCGTCCTTCGCGCCCTCTGGCGCGGTCGTTGCGTCTGGACTCGAACCGGACCCGAAAGACACGGATTGGACGGGCGATATTCTTGACGCTCTGGTCGCCGAGATCCTCGAATGCGACGTCGTCCAGTCGGTTGCCGACCTGATCGCGCACCGCTCCCGAGACACAGATGCCGCCGGGATCGGCGAGCATTTCGAGGCGCGCCGCCACGTTGACGCCGTCGCCGAAGATGTCGTTTTCCTCAACGATCACGTCGCCCAGATTGATGCCGATGCGGAACTGTATCCACCGCGCCGGCGAGACATCCGCGTTGCGTCGTGCCATCCGGCGCTGAACCTCGGCCGCGCACAGCACCGCGTCGGCGACACTGTGGAACTCGACCAGCATGCCGTCGCCGGTGGTTTTGATGATGCGGCCGCGGTTCTTCTCGATGGCCGGATCGATGAGTTCGATCCGATGGGTCTTGAGACGCGCGAGTGTCCCCGTCTCGTCGACCTCCATCAGCCGACTGTAGCCGACCATGTCGGCGGCGAGGACCGCTGCGAGCCTGCGCTCTGGTCCAGGCACGTCCATCTCTTCGGTTCCTTCACCGAGCAGTCTAACAGATAAGGGGCTGATGCCCAAGCTTGCGCGCGCCGGAAGTGACTGCCGGCTGGCGCCCTACAGCATTCCCAGGGCCTGCATGTAGGTTTCCAGGATGGTCTCCTGTTCGGCCCGCTCGTTGGCATCCTGCTTGCGCATTCGAACGATGCTGCGCAGCGCCTTGACGTCGAAGCCGTTGCCCTTGGCCTCCGCATAGACGTCGCGGATATCGTCCGAGATCGTCTTCTTTTCTTCTTCCAGCCGCTCGATGCGCTCGACGATGGCCTTGAGCTGGTCTTTGGCAAATTTTGTCGCGGGCGCTTCCTTGACAGCGGCAGCAGTGGTGGCCATCGGGTACTCCTGAATGGAACTGAGGAATGAGGTGAAAAGCGGAAGCGCCGCACGCTTCGCCACGCACCGCATCCTGAAACGACCCTCAAGAGTGCGGTGCCTTGCGTCAAGGCAACATCGCGCTCATCCACAGCGCGCCCACAGGAGAAAACGGGAAATTGGAAAATCGTAGCCCGGATGCAGCGAAGCGCAATCCGGGAATATACGTGACGCCGCACCCGGATTGCGCTTCGCGGCATCCGGGAAACAGTATTGAAATTGCCGGACTATTTCGCCTGTTGGCGGTCCTTCCCCTGATCTATCCCCCGTGAATGAGCGCGCTGGGGACCGACTTGAGAGCGTGTCCCGCCTGTGTCCCGGCCAGCCTTTCAGCTTGAGCGCGATCGTCCTTGTCTCCAGCACGGCTGCCAAAAAGGTACGGCCCCAGTCTGAGAGACTGAGGCCGTGGGTGGGGGCCTTTGCTGTACCGCGCTTGGGGTTTGGTACCCAGCCATCTAAACTCAAGAACCAAGTTTGGGACAGTTGTCCTGAAGCACAGTGTCCTGAGGTACAGTGTCGGCGTTTTTGACTAGGATGATTCCCGACACCGCGATACCGGACGACGAACCCCATGAGCCGCCACGCTGCTGCACGCCGTGTATTATTCGCGGCCCTTGGAATTGAAACACCTCAGTGACCGCGCGCTGGGCTAAGATGCCGTCTCAAGAGCCAAGGGGCACCATGCAGCGGCGCGAGTTCATCACGCTTTTAGGCGGTTCGGCGGTGGCTTGGACGTCGGGCGCGCATGCGCAACAGGCTAAGCCCGCCAGGATCGGCTTTGTGAGCTGGCAGGCGCAATCCGCGGAAGACCAACTCAAATATTTGCGCGATGGTCTCGCGCAGCTCGGCTATGTCGAGGGCCACAATATCAGCCTCGAAACATTCTTTACCGACGGCAATCAGGCGCGGACGCGAGCGGTTGTCCGCACCCTGATTGATGAGTCGGTCGACATCCTGATCGCGCGGGTCACCCCGGTCGCCCAGATCGCCAAGGAGATGACCCGAACGATTCCCATCGTAACGATCTCCGCGGATCCCCTGATGACGGGGCTTGTGCCGAGCCTGTCGCACCCGGGCGCGAATCTGACCGGACTGTCGCTCGCTTCGCCTGATCTCGCCGGCAAACGCCTCGAGCTTGTTCGCGACATCAAGCCCGACATCAAGGCGGTCGCCTTTCTCGGTGCAAAGCAGTTGTCGACTTCGTCATTTGTTCACGAGACCTCCGAGGCAGCGAAGATCATGGGCCTGAAAGCGGTGATTCGCGTCGTCGACGCGCCGGAGATGGTTGACCGTGCCGTGTTCGAGGGCATCAAGAGCGAGGGCGCCGAGGCGGTGATCGTGCAGCCGCTCTTTGCCGGCCAGGAAGACAAGATCGTTGGCCTCGCGATGCAGTCGCGGCTTCCGGTAATCGGGGATTTCGCGGCCTTTGCGAGAGCAGGAGCACTGTTCTCCCTTGGCGTCGACGAGGCCGACATCCTGCGGCGCGTGGCCTATTTCGTCGACCGCATCCTGAAGGGTGCAAAGCCTGCCGAACTGCCGATCGAGCAGCCCACCGCTTTTCGATTCACACTCAACGTCCGTACCGCCAATTCGATTGGCTGGACCATTACGCCGGTCCTGCTCTCGCGCGCCGACGAGGTGATCGAATAGACCGTTAAATTGCTGCGGTGCATGAGTTTCTTATTGGCGGCAGAAGACTGAGCGAGTCGACTTGACAGGAATAGTGCAAAATTCGGCGACCTCCCGCCACGGCCGATCCTGCAGCATGCTTTCGACCTGTTGACGCTTGGCTCAATTTCGCTGCAGCGCGGTTTCGACGGCGAGCGCGAGCGCCTCCTGATCAGTTTGGTTCAGGGTCACGACTTGCCTCCAAGCTCATTCTTTCATAATAGGAAATCGGCTCCTCGGGCTACGCCGACTGTCTGGCAACCGGGTTCAACTTCAGCAGCCTGCTGTAGACCGAGACGGTCCGCTGTGCGTCCTTCAGGATGCTCGCCCATGGGCTAACCTTGCTATCGCTGCTGACGCAACCGCTCCATCCGGGCTACATCCTTCGCCAGCGTCAGTGGCCGCTATGGCTTTTCTTCATCGCCGCGAGCTGCTCGGGGCTGGCTTTGCCCTGATGGGTCGACTTCCAGGTCTCGTAGGGCATGCCGTAGACGGCCTCGCGGCTTTCGTCCTTGCTCATGTCAGCGCCCTTGGCGTCGGCCTCCTCCTTGAGCCAGTTGGACAGGCAGTTGCGGCAGAAGCCCGCGAGATTCATCAGGTCGATGTTCTGGACATCGGTGCGGGCGCGCAGATGCTCGACGAGGCGCCGGAACACGGCCGCTTCAAGTTCCATTCTGGTTTTGTCATCAATCGCCATGGCCGTTACTCGCCGTTTCCTGAGGAGATATCGATATTAAGTGGGCGTTGTCACAGATTTTGCCATATCGCAGCGCAAACAGAGCGCCAATGGGCGGGATTTCGGCTACCCATTGCCTTAAAATGCCCGCTTGGCCGTTGACAGTCCCCGCTGGCTCACGCGAAATCATCAATGATTTGATATAGCTTTCCTGAATGATCCCAAAAGATTCCCATCGCCGCAATCCATTCCCTGTTGGCATGACCGCCGGTTTGCTGCCGGCGCTGGCGCTTGCGTTTCTGTGCCTGTGGAACAGCCCGGCGGCGGCGGACTTCCGTCTTTGCAATAACACCTCGAGCCGGGTCGGCATCGCGCTGGGCTACAAGGACGCCGACGGCTGGACCACCGAGGGCTGGTGGAACGTGTCCTCGCGGAGCTGCGAGACCCTGCTGCGCGGCACGCTGGTCGCACGGTTCTATTATATCTATGCGCTGGATTACGACCGCGGCGGCGAATGGTCAGGACAAGCCTTCATGTGTTCGCGCGACAAGGAATTCACCATCAAAGGCACCGAGAATTGCCTGGCGCGCGGTTTCGACCGCACCGGCTTCTTCGAGGTCGACACCGGCGAGCAGCGCGCCTGGACCGTGCAACTGACCGAAACCAGTGAACAGCCGGCGCAGCGGGTGCCGGGTATCCCGGGAACGGTCGGACCCGGCGGGCCCGGCAACCTTCCCGGCATGTCCAATTCGCCGGGCGGAGCGCCCGGCATGTCCAATTCGCCGCGCGGAACGCCTCCGGGCGCGTCTGGTCTGCCGCCAGGCGCCGCACCCGGAAGCAAGCCATGAGACGACTGCGCCGCATCAAGATCCTTGCCACGCTTGGCCCTGCGTCCTCCGACAGCGCGATGATCCGGCGCCTGTTCGAGGCCGGCGCCGACGTCTTCCGCATCAATATGAGCCATACCTCGCACGACAAGATGCGCGAGCTGGTCAAGACCATCCGCAATGTCGAGAGTAGCTACGGCCGGCCGATCGGCATTCTGGTCGATCTTCAGGGCCCGAAGCTTCGGCTGGGGTCCTTCGCCGAAGGCTCGATCCAGCTCAACAACGGCGAAAGCTTTGTCCTCGATTCCGACAAGGCTCCCGGCGACAATACCCGCGTCCAGCTTCCGCACCCGGAAATTCTGGCAGCGCTGCGGCCGGGTCATGCGCTATTGCTCGACGACGGCAAGGTGCGGCTGATCGCCGAGGAAACCTCGCCCGAGCGCGCCGTCACCCGCGTCGTGATCGGCGGCAGGATGTCGGACCGCAAGGGCGTCAGCCTTCCCGACACCGATCTGCCGGTGTCGGCGATGACGCCAAAGGACCGCGCCGACCTTGAAGCCGCCCTGGTGACCGGAATCGACTGGGTCGCGCTGTCGTTCGTGCAGCGCGCCGAGGACGTCAGCGAAGCCAAGAAAATAATCCGCGGCCGCGCCGCGGTCATGGCCAAGATCGAAAAGCCGCAGGCGATCGACCGGCTCCCTGAAATCCTGGAGGCGTCCGACGCCTTGATGGTGGCGCGCGGCGATCTCGGGGTCGAGCTGCCGCTGGAGCGGGTGCCAAGCCTGCAGAAGCAGATGACGCGGCTGGCGCGTCGCGCCGGCAAGCCGGTCGTGATCGCGACCCAGATGCTGGAATCGATGATCCAAAGCCCGGTGCCGACGCGCGCCGAGGTCTCCGACGTGGCCACCGCGGTCTATGAGGGCGCCGACGCCATCATGCTGTCGGCAGAATCGGCTGCCGGCAAGTATCCGGTCGAAGCGGTTTCGACGATGAATCGCATCGGCGAGGAAGTGGAGCGCGATCCGATCTATCGCGGCGTGCTCAACGCGCAGCGGGCAGAACCGGAGCCGACCGTCGGCGACGCCATTGCCGACGCCGCGCGGCAAATTGCCGAGACGCTCGACCTGTCCGCGATCATTTGCTGGACCAGTTCAGGATCGACCGCGCTGCGGGTCGCACGCGAGCGGCC
This sequence comes from uncultured Alphaproteobacteria bacterium, assembly GCA_963761395.1. Lineage (GTDB taxonomy): Bacteria > Pseudomonadota > Alphaproteobacteria > Rhizobiales > Xanthobacteraceae > Bradyrhizobium. The sequence continues at coordinate 159,758 of CAVXHU010000031.1, read as the reverse complement.
AAAACCGCCGGTGGTGGCGATCACGCCGAACCTCGCGACCGGGCGCAAGCTATCGGCGGTCTGGGGCGTGCATTGCGTGGTCGCGGAAGACGCCAAGGATCTGGACGACATGGTCAGCCGCGCCGGCTCAATCGCCTTTCGCGACGGTTTTGCCAGGGCCGGCCAGCGCGTCATCATCGTCGCCGGCGTGCCGCTCCGCGCTCCCGGCACCACCAACATGCTGCGCATCGCCTCGGTCGGCCCGGACGGCGACGCGGATATGTGAGCGGCACTTTGCCGGTCCGGCGTCATTCCGGGGCGTACGCGCGCCTCGCGCGTCCGTACCCGGAATCCAGAAGTTGCGGCACGAGATTCCGGGTTCGCCCTTACGCGCGCCCCGGAACGACGACAATCTAAACGCCACTCAGCTCAGCAGCGTCGCTTCCAGCGTGATTTTGGTATTCAACAGCTTCGAGACCGGGCATCCGGCCTTTGCCTTGTCCGCCAGTTCCGCGAATTTGGCCTTGTCGGCCCCGGGGATTTTCGCATTCAACGCGAGATGCACGGAGGTGATGGCAAAGCCATCGCCCTGCTTTTCAAGCGTGACGTCGGCCTTGGTCTCCATCTGCTCGGCGACGAGCTTGGCTTCGCCGAGGATCAGCGACAGCGCCATGGTGAAACAGGCGGCGTGGGCTGCTCCGATCAACTCCTCCGGGTTCGAGCCCGGCTTGCCCTCGAAGCGGCTGGCGAAGCCGTAAGGATAATCCTTCAGCGCGCCGCTTTTGGTCGAGATCGCGCCCTTGCCGTCCTTGATGCCGCCCTGCCATTTGGCCGATCCTGATGTCGTTGGCATGTGTGACTCCCTCGTCTGTTACGCCGAAGATCGGGCGCAACGCGTTACATTGGCGCTTCGTTGCGTCGAAGCCATGCCGAGTTGGGATTTTCTTACGCTCCGACCAGCGTTTTCGCCGGCAGCACCGCCTGCACCACGAGGCCGCGGGCGCGGGCGTCCATCACGCCGACGGCGCGCAATGCCAAAAGCGTCACGGTTTGAACGGCGTCGCGCAGTTTTACGGGATCGTCCATATGGTCCGGCGCCAATGGCCCGACCAGCGATTCATGCAACGCCCCAAGCAGCGCGGACGCCGCCAGCGCGGTGTCCTGCGCGGGCAGATGTCCGGCGCGGACCGCAGCCTCGATCCTGGCTGCGATCTCGCCGGCGATCTCGCGGCGGCTCGCCAGCCGCGAGGCGGTGACGTCGACATCGACCGGCTCGGCCAGGATGCCCCAGGCGAGCTTGCGCTGCGACAATACGTGCACGGCGACCGTGGTGACGGCCGCCGCCAGCGCCGAAGACGGCCCGGGCGCCGCATCCGCCGCGCGGCGGATCGCGGCCAGCTCATCGCGCGAGACGTCTGCGATCAATTCGGAAATCAGGTCCGCCTTGGAGGGGAAATAGCGATAGACGGTGCCGGCGGCGACATTGGCGCGGATCGCAACCGGCGCGATTTGCACCGCCGCCATGCCGCCCTCCGCGGCGGCATCGCGTGCCGCCGCCAGGATGGCGCTGCGCCGCGCCGCCAGCCGCTTCACCACCTGATTGGTTCGCCGATAGACCATGGCGCGTTCTCATCCCGGCGCCCGCTCGAGGAACCGATTCGGTCGGCCCGGCGCGCGCGTTTTCAGTGTCTTGAGCGAATTTGTCACACATCGCTTTGAAGAAGTGAACAACTATTCAGGCGGCCTGACAATACAAATCGAGGTTATCTCAGGTGGATTTGCAGAGCGCAGCCTCGATCCCCTGCAACATGGCCTTGTCCCAGACCTCGGCCGCGTTGAGATGGATGCCATCGAGCGTGTGCCGTTCCGGCATGGCCGGCAAAGGAATGAACAATGCGCGAGCTTCTTTGGCGAGTTGGGGCAAGAGCGCGTTGTAGCTGTCGATCAAAGCGACGCTGACCTTTTTCGTTTCTTCCAATCCGGCTTCGGGCGGCGGTATTGCCGCAATGGCGCTGCGCGGCGTCAGCGCTGCCAGTTCGGTCAGCTCCACTGGCGTTCTTGCTCAATGAGCTTTGGCTCGAATCTCAATGTCGTTGATCGTTGCCACCAGGTGATAATCCCTAAGCAAGCCCGCCACGTCCGGATTATCCCGTAGCCAGATGCTCCAATTATCCGAGAAGTTATCCACCAGAACGACAGTGGGCTCGTTCTTTTTGATGTCCTCAATCAGCATTGCGCGCTCTCGCCTCGCATATGCATCCAGCGCCGCATTCTGACGCAGGCTGAGCGGGGCATCACTCCGCATGCTTTGAAGATAAGCCGCCACCCACAGGCCCTGCTGCCTCGATACCCACGTCCCCTCCAGGGCTCGCGTGAGGGGATGACCGAGCCCGGGCTCGGCGGTAATCGCCAGAATTTTTGGATGCGGACCGAGCTGCGCAATCGACGCCCACAGTGGCCGAGCGTCAAATGCCTTGTCGAATGCCCAATTGAACCAAAGAATCGATTGGAAGAAGGCAATCGCCAGCGTCACCGTCGCGAATATGCCAAGCGCACGATGGAGCGGTATCGACATAGCAAGCGCGTAGCCGAGGCCAAGCATCGCGAAAGCGATCATCGGGTAAGAATGATACGGCCAGCCCTTTCGCTGCAGGAAGAAAACCACCATGAAGCCAAACGATGTCGCCAACAGCAAAAGATGTGTGCTGTCGATCCGACCGGCTCGCTTCAGGACGAGGGCTGCAAACATAACGGCGGCCCAGATCGGCATCGCCGGCGTTTTGATCATCTCGATCGGAGAGGATCCGACTCGAATATAGATATCCCGCACCAACGGCGCGATCACAGAAAAAAATTCAGGATAAAATACCATGATACAAAGAACGTAGATGACGGCAATTGCAGCAGCTATGAAATTTTCCGGCATGAGCAGAATGCGCCACGACCGCGCGTAAATAGCCAGGGCTGCAAGGCCGCAAAGAATGCCGATGGCAAAATGGGGCTTGAACAACAGCGCGAGGCCCGCCCCAACCCCTGCGGCGAGGATAGCCAGGAACGGCGGCGTCTGGCCCTTCATCCTGATGGCATAGAGCGCCAGCGCGGGCAGCAGTTCCACCACCGCGATATGTTCGCGTTGCCCGAATATCTTGGTCGGAAGGACCGTCAAGATCGCAAACGCCAGCAATGCGACCGGCCAGCCTGCCGAACCGTTCAGGACCAGGGAATTTCTCAGCATGCACGCGACAATTGCCAGTGAAGCGAAGATCGCGACAAAGACCAAACCATCGGTCACGGTCTCCGCGGGTAAACCGAGTGCGCGAGCAATGGCAATGCCGGGGATGTAGATCAGCACCGCCATCGGCGGGTTGGTTTCAATGACGTCGACATAAAGACGCTGACCGTCCCAGACCCGTTCAGCGACGGTCAGTAGCCAGCTGACATCGGCGTTCGCGGGAAGCACATGCCTCAGAATGACTGCGACGACGAATAGCGCGGCAAGGGCCAGCCATGGCGCAAATCGCAGCGCTTTGAAGACAGCCGGAAACCGCTCGGTCAGACAGGGCTCGGCGTCGACATTTATGGCCATGGCGTTATGCGCTCGCGGCGACCGCCAACGATGGCGCCTGCTCGCGCCGCCACCAGGGACCAGCGCGGCGCGCAATCAGAGCCGCGACGATCAGCGTGGCACCGAATCCAACCGGCGCCACGAAGAAGATAAAACTCACAATCAATACGAGAGCGCATGCCAGCGCCGGCAGCTCATACTGCCGAAAGCCGGTCGCAAGACCGATGCGGACCAGGAAAGCGACCGGTATTGCCAGCACCATCATGTCGTACATGAACAGATATGGCGTGATCAGCAGCGTGCCGGCGGCGAGCGCCGAGGCTTTCAAGGTGTAGCTGACGCGGCTGCGCCACATCAGTGCCAGCACAGCGGCAACCGACACGCTCATGATCCACTGGAACACCCACGCCAGTTGTTCGGTGCCGCCGAAATAACGCACCAGCGCGAAGATGCTTTGCATCTTGCCCCATGTAGCCCGCCCTTCTGTGAGGAAGGCCTGCGAAAACATCGGCATCCAGTGAAAGAAGGCCTGCCAGCTCTCGGTGCCGAAGGCGAGCCAAGACACCGTCGCCGTGGCGATCGCAACGATTGCCGCCGTGACAAACACTGTCCATTGCGAGGCCGCGATCAGCACCAGCGGAAACAGCACTCCGTATTGCGGCTTGTAGCTGAGTAGCCCGAGACAGATGCCGGAGAGCACCGGCCGCGCCGGCATCAGATAAAGCGTGCCGCCGATCAATGCCGCGGTGAGAAAGCCATTTTGTCCAACCAGCGTGTTGTTGAGCACCATCGGGATGGCCAATGCCAGCAGCAAGCCGAACGGACGACCGACGATCGCGAACATGACCGCGAGATAGGGCATGAGGCTGACCGAAACCCAGCCGACGAAAGCGACCGCGTAGGGAAACTGCGCCAGGAAGGCTGCGACGAACAGAAACGGCGGCGGGTAGTGCCAGGCAAAATTGCCGACGAAGTCCTTACCGAGCTCTGCGACTTCAAGATGCTTCTGGATATCCCAATCATAAGCTTGAGCCGGATGGCCATCCAGCACCAGGCGGCCTGCCGCCCAGACGTTGACGAAATCGGTCGGGATTCCCAAGCCGCTCGGATCGTAAATCCACCAATGCGCGAAGAACGCAGCCGGGAAAAACGATACGTTGATGACGAAAAACACAAAGCACACATTCAAGAGCGACGCGGGAATCGCACTGCGCTCCGGAACGATTGTCGGGGCGGATACAGACGTGGCCATGCAAAGTCCTTTCGAGCGCCTTGGCAAGGCGCGCCCGTTCAATCAATAGGACTGATAGCGTTGAGGAAATCTTAAGCTTTGAGGAAACATGCCGTGACGCCGGGATGGACGCCAACCGCAATCACCATGGAATGAGAGGCAAAACACCCGTGCATAAAAAAACGCGGCGTTGCCGCCGCGTTTTCGATTCCAAATGGCAGACCTTTACGCCTGCGGCTGTGGCTCCAGCCCGGCGTCCGGATCGGGCCGCGGGCGCGGCTTGCCGGCCGGCGGCACCGCCGAGGTGCGCGGCGTGGTCGGCTCCAGCACCGATTCGCGGTTCGGCTTCTTGCCCTTGAGCAGATCCTGAATCTCGTCGCCGGTCAGGGTCTCGAACTCAAGCAGGCCCTTTGCCAGGGCTTCGAGGTCGGCACGCTTCTCGGTCAGGATCCTGGTCGCCTGGTTGTAGCCTTCTTCGACCAGCCGCCTGATCTCGCTGTCGATCTTCTGCACCGTCGCCTCCGAGGCATTCTGGGTGCGCGATACCGACATCCCCAGGAATACCTCGTCCTGGTTCTCGCCATAGGACACGGTGCCGAGTTCTTCCGACAGGCCCCAGCGCGTCACCATCATCCGCGCCAGCCGGGTCGCCTGCTCGATATCGGACGCAGCACCTGAGGTGACCTTCTCGCGGCCGAACACCAGTTCTTCGGCGACGCGACCGCCCATCATGATGGCAAGGCGCGAAGTCATCTGCTCGAGCGACATCGACAGCTTGTCGCGCTCGGGCAATTGCATCACCATGCCGAGCGCACGGCCGCGCGGAATGATCGTCGCCTTGTGGATCGGGTCGGTCGCAATCACGTTGAGGCCGACGATGGCGTGGCCGCCCTCGTGATAGGCGGTCAGCATCTTCTCTTCTTCGGTCATCACCAGCGACTTGCGCTCGGCGCCCATCATGACCTTGTCCTTGGCCTCTTCGAACTCGGACTGCGTCACCATGCGCTTGTTGCGCCGCGCCGCCGTCAGCGCCGCCTCGTTGACGAGGTTCATCAGGTCGGCGCCGGAGAAACCGGGTGTGCCGCGGGCAATGGTTTTCAAGTTGATATCCGGCGCCAGCGGCACCTTGCGGACGTGAACCTTGAGGATCTGTTCGCGGCCGACGACATCCGGATTCGGCACCACCACCTGGCGGTCGAACCTGCCGGGGCGCAGCAGCGCCGGATCGAGCACGTCCGGCCGGTTGGTCGCCGCGATCAGGATCACGCCTTCATTGGCCTCGAAGCCGTCCATCTCGACCAGCAACTGGTTCAGCGTCTGCTCGCGCTCGTCATTGCCGCCGCCGAGACCGGCGCCGCGATGGCGGCCGACCGCGTCGATTTCGTCGATGAAGATGATGCAGGGCGCGTTCTTCTTGGCCTGTTCGAACATGTCGCGGACGCGGCTGGCGCCGACGCCGACGAACATCTCGACGAAGTCCGAGCCCGAGATCGTGAAGAACGGCACATTGGCTTCGCCGGCGACCGCGCGCGCGATCAGCGTCTTGCCGGTGCCGGGGGGGCCGACCAGCAATACGCCGCGCGGAATCCGTCCGCCGAGCCGCTGATACTTGCCGGGATCGCGCAGGAATTCGACGATCTCCTGCAGATCCTGCTTGGCCTCGTCGACGCCGGCGACGTCCTCGAACGTCACCCGGCCATGCGCTTCCGTCAGCATCTTGGCGCGCGATTTGCCAAAGCCCATCGCCTTGCCGGCGCCGCCCTGCATCTGCCGCGACAGGAAAATCCATACCCCGATCAGCGCGATGAACGGCAACCATGAGACCAAAAGCGACACGAACCACGGCACGTTGTCGCCGGGCGGCTTGGCGGTGATCGAGACCTTGCCGTTATACAGACGCGAGACCAGCGTCGGATCGTTCGGCGCATAGGTCTGGAAGCTCGAGCCGTTGGTGAAGGTGCCGTGGATTTCCGGTCCCTGGATCACGACGTCGCGAACGTGATTCTGATCGACTTCGGTCAAGAGCTGCGAGAACGAGATGTCCTGCGAAGACGCGCGTTGACCAGGATTCTGGAAGAGCGTGAACAGTGCCAACAACAGCAGGACAATAATTACCCAGAGGGCGAAATTGCGCAGATTGGCGTTCATCGAACTTCCTTCGTGGTCGCGCGGATCGCGGCCTTATTCCTTGGGTAGTGTCCTTGGGCAGGTACGAGGGAAACCCTCGCTCGGCTACATTACAATCTAGGTGCCGCTCCGGTCGCTGCCAAGGGAACCAAGCAGGACTATTTAGCGCATCTTAGCGCAATTCCCGTTCAAATAATGGCGGCAAAACCGGTGTTTTCCGGGGTGGTTAAGGCTTCAAGGTGGGCCGGCGGCGCGGTGGCGCCGGCTCGACGCGGATCCGGCCGTCGACCAGGCTGACCAGCGCACCGGCAAGGGTCTGTTTCAGCCTGATGCGGCGCCCTGCCGTCTTCTCCGTAGCGGCCCGGTCCAATGCCGACAACAAGGCTTCCGCCTTGCCAAGTTCAGCCGGCCCCTCATGACCGAACCGATCAATCGCGCGCAGCAGCAGCCGAAGCCGGATTTCCTCCGGCATTGCAGCAAACGCCTTGGCGTCGAAAGTCTTTGCATCGAAAGACTTTGCGTCAAAGGCCTTGGCACCGAATTCCGGATGCGAGGCTTCGCGACCCCCAAGCGCGAGATAGCGCTCGGCGCCATCGACCAGAACCTCCACCGCGGCATTTGCCCGCGCAAGCCGCGACGCCAGCCGCGCCAGATTTCTGACATCGCCGCCCTCAGTGGCGAGAACCGGCATCAACCTGCGCAGACGCGGGCGCGTGAAACTGGTGTCGCGGTTGGTCGGATCGTCAGCGAAGTCGATTTTGGCCTTCTTGAGGGTCGCGATGAGCTGCGATTTCGAGACATTCAAGAACGGGCGTGCCAGCCGTACGCCTTCGCGCTCGGACTCTCGCGCCATCGCCGCGAGACCGGCGATGCCGCTGCCGCGCAGCATGCGCATCAAGAGCGTCTCGGCCTGATCGTCGCGGGTATGCGCGGTGAGGATATGGGTCGCGCCGTGAGCCCGCGCCGCTTGCGCCAGCAGGCGGTAACGCGCTGCCCGCGCCGCGGCCGGCAATCCGGTTCTCGGTTTGGCGCCGGTCCAGCGCACCGTGCGATGCGGCAGATCGAGGCTGCGCGCCAGGCGCTTGACGTCGCGCGCCTCGGCTGCGGCCTCGGCGCGCAAGCCGTGATCGACAGTCACGGCAATGAGGCGCGGACCGCGGGCCAAAGCGCGGCGCCAGCGCGCCGCAAGCCACATCAGCGCGATCGAATCGGGGCCGCCGGAGACGGCGAGAACGATCGCGGGCGCAGCCTTCCAGGCCGCGAACAGGCGTCTCGCATCCTGTGCCGAGATCGGGGAATGATCGTCGTCTGACATGGCGCCGCCGGCTGATGTCGAAGCCCGTTTATTGGCTCGAGCAATGCGGCTTTAGCACTTAACCCGCTTTTGCTCACGGTCCACGGCCGCTTTGACGCCGCTCGAGGCGCGGGGATATTTCCGCGTCACCTCGCCCAGCGCCGCGCAGGCGGCCTCCTTCTCCTTCAGGGCCGCCAGCGATTGTCCGAGCCGCAGCAAGGCGTCCGGGGCTTTCGCCGATTTATCGAACTTGGTGGTCACGCCGAGGAAGGCTTCCGCGGCGTCGCGATATTGCTGGCGCTGGAAAAAGCTCTCGCCCAGCCAGTATTGCGAGTTGGCGATCAAGGGATCGCTCGGATATTTCTGCGCGAAGTTGCGCATCGTCTCTTCGGCCAGCGCATAGTCCTTGCGCTGCATATAGCCGATGCCGAGATCGAACTCGTCCCTCGGGGTTGCCGACGGCGGCAAGGTGGTCAGGGCGGCGCTGGCGCCGGGGCTTCGCGGTGGCGGCAAGGCGCCGCCGGGGACGCTGGGGCCGGTGTTTGCAAGGTCGAGCGGCTCGCCGGCGCCGCGGCCGCCGGGAGCGCCGATCGGCGCTTCGTTGGCAATCGGCAATTGGCCGCCGCCGAGCGCGCGCGGCGCGCCCGGGGCATTCGGGTTCTGGCCGGGATCGAAGGCATCGCCGCGGCGCCGGCCTCCGGGCGGCACTCCCTGTGGTTCCTGCACGATCGGCGCCGGCGCGGCAATCTGCTGGTCATACCCCGGCTGGACCTGTGGCTGCCGCAGCGGCGGATTCGGCTGCATCGGAGGGGCCGCCGCAATGTTGGGCTGGACGAGCGCGGGCTGACCGCCGGGAGCAGTCTGCGCGCCGCCCTGCAGCAACCTCAGGCGGTCTTCGAGCTGCCGGTTGCGATATTGCAGTTCCTCATTCTGGCCGGTGAGTTGCCGCAACTGATTCTCAAGCTGCTGAATCCGCATTTCCGGGTCGAGACCATCGGTTTGGGCGAAGGCCTGTGGCGATAGCGCCAGCATCGCGGACATGGCCGCGGCGCAGGTAATTCCATGAAATCTGAATGACATTTTGGCCTGACGACGAAATCGGCGTGACATCGAAAGCGGAACACATTGAGAGAGCGAGTACGCCAAAAATGTGACTGGTGTCCGATACGCCCGTTTCATGCCTAAGGTCTAGTATTCCTTTCGAAACACGCAAGCGGCCTCGCGCATCGATAGCGAGCGAGAAAGCCTGCGCAAAACAAAACCGGCGCCCGAGGGCGCCGGCGACAAACTTTGCAAAAACCGAATGGTTTAAGAGCTGGCGTTCAGGACGGTGACGGCACGGCGGTTCTGCGACCAGCACGAGATGTCGTTGCAGACCGCGACCGGGCGTTCCTTGCCGTAGGAGATCGTCCGCATCCGGCCGGGATCGATGCCGCGTGACGCGAGGAAGGTGCGAACCGATTGGGCACGCCGCGCACCCAGCGCAATGTTGTACTCGCGGGTGCCGCGCTCGTCGGCGTGGCCTTCAATGGTGAAGGAGTAGCGGTTGTAGCTCTGCAGCCAGCGCGCCTGCTTCTCCAGGGTCGCGATCGCCTGCGGCGTCAAATCGGTCTGGTCGCTCTCGAAGAACACGCGGTCGCCGACATTGACCACGAAATCCTGCTGGCTGCCCGGGGTCGCAGCACTTGCCATCGCGCCGTCGGCGCCGAGGTTCTTGTTGGCGCAGGCGCCCATCGACAGTGCCACCGCGAGAACCGCGGCCAGCTTCAATCCCTGGAGGATACGCATCTGATGTTTCATTCCGGAGCCTCCGCGCTCACGTTTTTCGACTGTTATCCGGTCTACAGGGCGATGGTTAAGCGAACGTTCCGTCAACCTTGATGGGGTGTTGCCAAACCCGATCAAATGCCAGCAAACGGCGAAAAGCAACCGCGATGGTTAATGATTTGTAATTGTGGCGCGACGGTGAAGGCAAGCGGCCGGGTGCGGCCGGGATGACGCGTTTTAGGACCTATCTGAAGCTTGCGCGCAACACCTGTCCGCAAAATGGGCACCCCTGGACGGGACCCGGGACCGATTCGTCAGGAATTCGGAACGATCGAGGCGCGCTCGAACGGGGACAGCGTCACATCGGGCGAAGATGAACGACGATGGCCGCTGCGCTCAAACAACATCCGCCGTTCGAAGGCGCTCGAGCGCAGAAACGGAAAACGGGCCAAGACCCTTTCGCGCACCGTGGGTAAGTGCGCTGCCATCAATCCGACCGGCTTCACGAGTCCCGGGTACAGTCGCGGCTCACACCAGGTTTCCTGCAGAAACAGGCGGCGATAGAACGCCTGATGCTCGGCACGAACGATGGCCAATCCGTAGTCGGCATTGAAATGAACGCCAGCCATCGAACCCAGCCGAACCGTCACATAGGGAAGCTCCGGGAAATTTCTCGCCTTGTCGGGGTCAGCGACGAAACGCGTTGAATCAATGAAGACCAGCCCCTGATCCAGCTTGGGGTGAAGAACATCGCCAAACAGTTCGACCGACGGGGACATCCGCCACTCCGACGTCAGCACGCTCACGCGAATTGAGCTGTAAAGCTCACCCTGAAAGTAAACGCCGAATGTCCAGGCGTTGGGGGCGTCTTCAAATTGATCGATCACGCGCTGGTCGGCCGAGGGCCGGATCGCACCCTCGCGCAGATAGGCCCGGTAGCGGAGGTTATAAATCTCCTCCTTTTCCGCCGGCGTCTCAGCCAGGCGGTAATCGACTTGATCCAACAGGTCCGAATTCCGTCCACTAGCCGCAGTAGTTGGTTCGGCCGCGGATCTCATGTGATACCCCTTACTTCCCAACAACTTACTGCCCAGCAACCTATGCGCGCAGGAAAAGGATTAACAGCTTCTTAATGAAGATGCAAAGGAATCGCGGCATTAGGGTTAATCTGGGACAGCTCAAACGTCGCTTCCATCCAGCGCAGCGAGGAAATCAGCTGCCCGACGTTAGTTTAAGCGATCGATCGTGATGCAACCGCGAGCAACTGCTCGTCCGGCAGGCGGCGGCCGTGCGATACGTTGAGCAACTGGCGTATCCGCACCGCCGGCACCGGCCGGCTGAACAGATAGCCCTGCGCCTCGGTCACCGTGCCGTCGGCGCTGATCAGTTCCAGTTGCTCGTTGGTCTCGATGCCTTCGACCACCACCGACATGCCGAGATCGGCACTGAGCCGCGCCACGCCGCGCAACAAGGTCAGCGGACGATCGCTGTCGATGCCCTCCAGGAAGGATCGATCGATCTTCACCTTCTGCAGCGGGAAATTATGCAGATAGCTCAGGCTCGAATAGCCGGTGCCGAAATCGTCGAGCGAAATTCGCACACCGATGGTGCGCAGCTGGGACAACACATCGTGGGTCACCTGGGTGTTGCGCAACAGCGAGGATTCGGTGATCTCGATTTCGAGACGGTGCGCAGGCAATCCGGAGACCTCGAGCGCGTAACGAACCTCGCTCAGTACTTCACGCTGGTGGAACTGCTGCGGCGAAAAATTGACCGCGACGCTGACGCCTTCGGGCCATTTCATGCATTCCATGCAGGCCTTGCGCAGGATCCAGCGGCCAAGATCGACGATCAGGCCCATGTCCTCGGCGATCGGAATGATATCGATCGGCGAAACCGTGCCCCGCACCGGATGATTCCATCGCAGCAGCGCTTCGCAGGTCGCTATGCGGCCGGATTTCAGATTGACGAGCGGCTGATAAAACAGCTCGAATTCCTCATTGGCCAGCGCCTTGCGCAGGTCCAGTTCGAGGATGCGGCGCGCCTCGACGGTTTGCGCCATCTCTTCGCGGAAGAAGCAGAAGGTTCCGCGGCCGTCCGCCTTGGCGCGATAGAGCGCCATGTCCGCGTTCTTCAATAGCGTATCGGCGCTGACGCCCGGCGACGTCATCGCGATGCCGACGCTGGCGCCGATCTCGACCAGGTGATTGTCGATTTTATAGCGCTCGCTCAGATGGTCGACGATGCGCCGGGCGAGCCTGGCCGCCTCCTCGTTGGATTTGATGTTCTGCTGAAACACCACGAACTCGTCGCCGCCGAACCGCGCCACGAAATCCTCCGGGCGCAGCATCGCGCGCAACCTGTCGGCGACGGCGCACAACAGCTGGTCGCCGCACGGATGACCGAGCGTGTCGTTGACCTGCTTGAATTGATCGAGGTCGACAAACAGCAATGCCGACAATTGCTCGGCATCGTGCGGAACCACCAGAAGACGCTCGATTTCGTCGCGGAAATTGACCCGGTTGGGAAGCCCGGTCAGTTCGTCGTAGCGCGCCAAATGCGTAATTCTGGCTTCCGCGGTGCGCCGTTCGGTGATGTCTTCAAGCAGCACGACGGCGCCGCCGCCGGCCATCGGCTGAAATGTCCAGGACAGCGACCGGGCTCTGGCCAAATCGGGATCGGTGGTGATGATATCCCTCGCCTGCGAATTCTCGATTTCCGAGAGGATCATCCTGCCGCTCGCAACCGAGATCGATCCGGCGCCGACGCAGGCGTCGACGATATCGCGCGCGTTGGCGCCGTGATGCACGAGATCATCCGACAGGTTCATCATCTCGCTGAAACGGTGATTCATGACCGCAAGACGCCCGTCGGCCGCGAACATGCACAAGCCGTGCGGCATGTTGTTCAGAGCCGTATCGAACTGACCGGCGAGCGCCGCCTCGCGCTCGCGCGCGACAAGCGCCTGAACGAAAATCCTCTGCAGATTTGTCGAGATCTGCTTGAGTGCCATAAAGAACACCGCGCAGACGCACGCCATTCCGATGTAATAGGGCGTGCCGCGGAGCGCCAGCGCGATCGCAGTCGGACCGCAGGCGAGTGCAATCTGCACATGGAATATCCACGGCCTTCCATAGGTGCGGCCCGCACCCGCTGCCACGTATCCGGTGGTGACAGAGAGGCAAATCATGTGAGCCACGGCATCATCGCTGCTCAGCAGGGCGGTCGAGCACCATATTCCAAGTGCAACGGCATAGACCATCGCCCCGATCTGATAGCGCATCTCCCAACGCGCGGCTTCATCGGCGGTCAGAACGGATTTGCGCGTCTTGTACCAGTGCATATCGAGCGCGCGGACAGCGCCGGTCACCATGAGAAGCGCAACGGATGACCAGAGTAAATTATTTTCTGTCTTCAGGGCGGTCATGGCCGCCGCAATGGCAACCAGGGCGGCGCCGGCGAATAACGGCGCGGGATTTTGAAAGAGCGAATTGATCAGCGCCGCGTAAATCGACGGCGATATTTTCTGATCGGCCTCTCCGCTCTGACTTGCGAGCTGCATTTTGGCTGTACGCGTCCCTGTTCCGTCCGTAGTTGTACCTCTCGCAGATGAAGTCTTTCTGAGGGAACATCGTTACCGGGACGTTGTTCTTCGCGCCGAGGAACGAAAATCTGCCCGATAAATCAGCAAGCTAGGCAAGCCTTGCCGGCTCCCGCACGGGCGCCGTGCTGCGCCGCTGGCCGGTCCTAGGATAGCAGGGGCGACCACGCCGGATCGGACGCAAAGCCCGGGGTTGGAACCCGTTGTTCGTTGCGTCCGGAAATATCCACGGTGAACAGCGAAGGTCCGCCATTGCCGCCGGGGTCGCGGAAGAACATCAGAACGCGGCCGTTCGGCGCAAAGGTCGGTCCCTCATTGTGGAATCCGCTGGTGAGAATCCGCTCGCCTGAGCCGTCGGGCTTCATGATGCCGATGGAAAACTGTCCGCCGCCCTGTTTGGTGAAGGCGATGTAGTCGCCGCGCGGCGACCAGACCGGGGTCGAATAGCTGCCCTCCCCGAAGGATATCCGTTGCGCAGGTCCACCCGCCGCCGGCATCACATAGATCTGCGGCTTTCCGCCGCGGTCGGATTCGAAACAAAGGCGCGTCCCGTCGGGCGCATAGGAAGGCGAGGTATCGATCGCCGGCGTATCGGTGAGGCGCGTGGTCGATTTCGAGCGCAGATCCATCACGAACAGGTTCGAATTGCCGCCCTGCTGCAGGCTCATGATCACGCGCTGGCCATCCGGCGAGAAGCGCGGCGAGAACGACATGCCGGGAAAATTGCCGACGATCTCGCGCTGCCCGGTCTCGATGTTGAACAGATAGACGCGCGGGTCGCCCTGGCCGAATTCCATATAGGTGATTTCCTGGGTCGACGGCGAGAACCGCGGCGTCAGCACCAGGTCGGCGCCTCTCGTCAGGTAGCGAACATTGGCGCCGTCCTGATCCATCAGCGCCAGCCGCTTGACGCGGCGTTCCTTGGCTCCGGTTTCGTCGACGAACACCACGCGGCTGTCGAAATAGCCTTTGTCGCCGGTCAGGCGCTCGTAGATCTGGTCGGAAATGATGTGGGCGATCCGCCGCCAGTATTCGGGCGATGTGAAATATTGCTGGCCGGCGAGCTGCTGGCCCGCGGCAACGTCCCACAAGCGGAATTCGGCCTTCAGGCGCCGGTCCGGCTGCAGAGTCATGCGGCCGGTGACCAGGGCCTGCGCGTTGATGGTCTTCCAGCTCTGGAATTGCGGCGGCAGGTCGATATTGGAGATTTTCTCGATGAAGGCAGCCTGATCGATCGGCGCAAATAATCCGCTGCGCTTGAGATTATTGGTGATGACCTGGGCGACGCCGACGCCGACTTCGCCGTCCGCCGGCGTTCCCGCCACGAAATTCGGTATCGCAATCGGCAGCGGCGCGACGTTGCCTTCGGTCACCTGCAATTTTGTCTGCGCGCGCGCGAGCGAGGGCAGCAGCAAACCCGCGGCGGCACCCGCGCCGCCGATCAGGACGTCACGGCGGCTCAGCCGCAACGGAGGAAGCGAAAACGACGTCACGGGCATTGCTGGCTCATTTCCAGAAAACATCAACTGTGAAACATCTGTTTGGGGTCAAAATCGATGTCCATGTATTTCCACTGTTCGTAGGTCTCGTCGCGCAGCATCGTGAATGGCTGACCCTGCAAAACCGCCCGGACCGCGGCATCCGCCGCGGCCTGATATCGCGGCGAGCTTCCGGTTGAGACGACCTGAGGCGGACCGGCGAGCCGGCGATCGGGGTTCAGCCGGATCCGGATCGTGACGAATAGTTCCTCGGGATGTTCGACGCCGGGCTGCACGTTCCACAGGCTCGCCAGCCGTGCCCGCATCGCGTCAAGTTCGGACTGCGACAACGTTGCCGCGGTGCCGCGCGTGGTGCCGAGCGAGGCCGACGAATTCAGCGACGCGCCGGTGATGGACTGCCGGGTCGGATCGCGCTTGTCGAGCAAGGCTGCGATCTTCGATTGATCGAAGGTACGCTCCTGCTTCGGCTTCGGCGGCTGCGGCGGCGCCGCCTTGGCTTCCGGCTTCGGCACCGGCTTCTTGGTATCTTCCGATTTCAGGGCTTCCGCGATCGGATCGAGCTTGGGCGGATCGGGCTTCTTCTCGATCGGCTTCGGCTCGTCCTTGGGCTTGTTCTCGGCGACCGGCTTCGGCGGTTCGGGCTTCTTCTCGACCGGCTTTTCCACCGGCTTCGGCGGCGGCTCGGGCGCGGAGGCCGTCACGATTTCTTTCTTTTCGGTGATCTTGCCGACGGTGTCGTCGACCGGTTTTGCATCGGCGATTTTCTCGACCAGCGGCTTCGGCTTGTCCTTTTCGCCGGTCTTGATGCCTGCGGTGATCTTGGAGAGCTGGTCGGCTGAAATGATATCCACCGGCATCGACTCCGGCGGCGGCGCCTCGAGCGAACGCGCCGAAAAGGAGACCAGTCCCCACCCGATCACGAGGACGTGGAGTGCGACCGACGCAATGAGTGTCTTGTCGACCTTCACCTCGGTTATCCCTGATCCACTTCCGTCACCAGTGCCACGCGCCTGAAGCCGGCTTGCGAAAGCCGTCCCATCACTTTCATGACGGTACCGTAGTCGACCTTCTTGTCGCCTCGAACAAAAATGCGCTCATCCAGCCCGCCCCGCGCATCCGTGATCGCCTTCAATTTCGGCACCAGATCGTTGAGCGCGATTTCGGTGTCGTTGAGGAAGACCTGACCTTTCAAATTGACCGAAAGCGTCAGCGGATTCTTGTCCTGGTCGAGGCTCTTGGCCTGGGTCTGCGGCAGATCGAGCGGCACGCCCACCGTCAACAGCGGCGCCGAGACCATGAAGATGATCAGCAACACCAGCATCACGTCCACCATCGGGGTGACGTTGATCTCCGCCATGACGGCGCGACGCCGGCCGCGGCGTCCACCGCCCGACGAACCGGCCATGTTCATCGCCATGATCTGGTGCTCACGATCCGCTCACAATATACCGCCCCTTACGCCCGCTCGTCGATCTGGCGCGACAGGATCGCTGAAAATTCATCGGCGAACCCTTCCAGCCGCTGGGCCTGCCGGTTCACCTCGGAGGTGAACTTATTGTAGAAAATAGTCGCCGGAATGGCGGCGATAAGGCCGATTGCGGTTGCAAACAGCGCTTCCGCGATGCCCGGGGCCACCACGGCCAGGGAAGTGTTCTTGGAGGCGGCGATCGACTGGAAGCTCGACATGATGCCCCAGACCGTGCCGAACAGGCCGACGAAGGGGCCCGCCGAGCCGACCGTTGCCAGCACCAGGAGCCGGCGTTCCAGCCGCTCGATTTCCCGGGCGATCGAGACGTTCATGACCTTCTCGATCCGCATCTGCAGCCCGGCGAACGATCGCGCCTGGCTTTCGAAGGACCGCTTCCATTCCCGCATCGCCGCGACGAAACAGGCGGCCATCGATTGCGTCGGCTTGGCCGAGAGCGCGCGATAGAGTTCCTCGATCGATTGTCCGGACCAGAACGCCTGCTCGAAGCGATCCATCGCACGCTTGGTGCGCGCATACAGGAACATCTTGTCGATCGCGATCGCCCAGACCCAGACCGAGCAGGCGAGCAGCCCCAGCATGACCGCTTTCACGACCCAATGAGCCTGCAGGAACAGTGCAATCAGCGATACGTCGCTGGATACCAGCGGCAGCGCTGACTGAGCCACGTCGGCCGGATTCATAAGCGGTATCCTCTCAACGCAAGCGTCCCAAATCCTCCGGCAGCAAATGGCTGCCGGTTCCATGGCCGCGCGAAGAGCGCGACGATAAGCGCGCCAGCGCCAAAGCCTTGTTGTGTCGCATGGGAGGCCCGTCCAAAGCCGAGGCCTGCATCCGCTGCCAACATGTCAAAACGAGGGCTATTAGCGCGTCTTTTCGCCCTAACCAGACGCTAACCATGGTTAATACGCGGTTACCAAGGGGGATTTTGGGCGGCGGAAATGAGGCGCGGCCGCGCCGTCCGATCGGCCCATTTGTACGTTTGACGTAAATCGTCCACATTGGACACCCCGAGTGGAAACAGAGCCATGGCCCGCCCCGCAATTCACCCCGGCGAAATCCTTGCCGACGAGTTGAACGAGCTTCAGATCACGCCGACCGAGCTGTCGCGGCAGATTGCTGTGCCGCCGAATTGCATTTCGCAAATCATTCAGGGCAAACGCGCCATCACCGGCGACACAGCTCTTCGCCTCGGACACTGGTTTCAGACCAGCGCACAATTCTGGCTCAATCTGCAATCGGCTTATGATTTGCGCGTTGCGAACGATGAGATCGGAGGCGAGGTTGCCGCGCTTCCGACCAAGCTTTCAATGCACCGCGGCGGCGGATAAGCAAAAAAACAAAACCGCCCGTCTGCTTTCGCAAACGGGCGGTGATGTCGCCGTCAGGTGGTGGGGGCGCTTTGCCTCAGGCTTTAGGAGTTTATGCCTGGGGCTGACCGTCCGAGGGCGGCGTCGGACGCTGCCGGTGCTGCGCCATGAACTGGTCGAACTCTTCCTTGTCCTTGGCGTGGCGCAGGCGATCGAGGAAATCCTTGAATTCGGTCTGCTCCTCCTCGAGACGCCGCAAGGTTTCGATGCGGTATTCGTCGAAGGCGCGGTTGCCGCTCGAGGGCGGGCCAAATCCGCCGAAGCCGAAGCCGCGGCGCTCCATGCGACCCCGCATCCGCTCCATCTTGTACTGCATCCGCTCCATTTTATTCGACCAGCGGTCGTGATGAGTCCAGCAACCCATTTTTCTGCTCCCGAGTGTGAAAAAGAGAAGGGCGAGGCCGATCGGCCACCAGAGGATGAAGCCGAGTACGGTGACGGCGATCCAGCCGGGGTGCCAGGGCGAATCAAGCATATGCGGGCGATAGGGCTCTTCAGCAGGACCGCGCCAGCGATGGACATCTGCGGTGTAGGCCATTTCCCTCTCCATGACGGCAATCACGCCGTTGTGAATGTAAATAACATTTACATACGTAACCCATCCCGGATTTTTGTCAAGCCGGGTGCAAGCGGCTCGCTCGAATTTATTTTGGATTGCCCCAGGGGCCCGACGGCAGCGGGGGCGGCTTTTGATCGGCCTGGTCCTTTTGGCCCGACGGCCGGCGGTCGGTCGGGAAACCGAGACCGCGCAGATAAATCAGCACCTGCGCTTCCAAAAGATCCTCCGGCGACATCGGCAGCTTGCGGCGTGCCGCATCGCCGCGTCCGAACAGCGACGCCACGCCGTGCGACATCGACCAGATATGCAGCGCCATCATCATCGCCGGCGGCCGCGGCGTGCCGGGCGGCGCCAATGCGGCGAGGCGCTCCGCGGCGGCCCTGATGATGCCGAAGGCACGCTCGCTTGCGGCCAGCAATGTAGGATTAAGGTCGACGGGAAGCCCGGATTCGAACATCGCCGAATAGAACGCGGGCTCCTCGCGGGCGAACGCGAGATAGGCCTTGCCGACCCGCTCGAACGCCGTGACGGTGTCGGGACGCCCGTCATCCCAGGCTTTGGTCAGCACCACCTCGAACTGTTCGAAGCCGCGCTGCGCGATGCTGGAAAGCAACTCGTCGCGGTCGCGAAAATGCCGGTACGGCGCCGCCGGGCTGACGCCGGCCATCCGCGCGGCATCGGCAAAGGTGAAGCCGGCCGCGCCTTTTTCCGCGATCAACCCGAGCGCCGCCTGCAGCAGCGCCTCCTTCAGATTGCCGTGATGATAGCCGCGCTCGGCGCGGCGATGTTCCTTGCGCCAGCTCATGTGAAAGGCTTTTACATGAGCCGCGCGCAAAGGTCACTAGCGGGGTGGTTAACGCTCCGATTTGCCTTGCATTTCGGTCAGTCCGGCGGCGGCCTCCTGAACGTCGGCGGGAAAATCCGACATTTCCTGCACCTGGCGGATTTCGATGATTTCGTTATTCGAGGCCGGGCACCGCTTGGCCCAGGCGATCGCCTCCTCCCGCGACCTGACGTCGATCATCCAGTAGCCGCCGAGCACTTCCTTGGCCTCAGCGAAGGGACCGTCGGTCACAACCGGCTTGCCGCCCGCGAAAGAGACCCGCGCGCCCATCGACGGCGGATGCAGGCCATCGAGCGCGATCAGCACGCCGGCGTCTTTCAGGGCCTGATTGTATTTCATCATCGCGGCGACCGCGTCCGCAGGGGGCATCGTGCCCGGCGCCGCCGTCTCGTAGCCCCTGGGGATCATCAGCATCATGAATTGCATGGTCGGTGTCCTTTTGGTCGTTTTCGTCATTCCGGGGCGCGCGAAGCGCGAACCCGGAAGCTCGCGCTGCAATCTCGGGATTCCGGGTTCAGCCCTGCGGGCTGCCCCGGAATGACGATGGAGGCCTGCTACTTCTTCCCCGCCTGGGCGCGAAGACGGGTTTCCTGCTCGCGCAGTTCGGGCGTCAGCGCCTCGCCGAAATCCTCCGCGTCGAAGACCTGCCGAATTTCAATTTCAGAGCCACCGTCGAAAGGCGCGCGCTTCATCCATTCGATCGCCTCGTCCGGCGACCTGACCTGAATCAGCCAGAAGCCGGCGACGAGATCGCTGGTCCCGCTGAAGGGACCTGGGGTGACGGTGCGTTGCTTGCCGGAATATTTGATGCGGGCGCCTTTCGAGCTCGGATGCAGGCCCTCGCCCGCCAGCATCACGCCCGCCTTGACCATTTCCTCGTTGAACTTGCCCATCGCCGTCAGCAATTCCGTGCTCGGCATCACGCCGGCTTCGCTGTTGTTGTCGGCCTTCACAATCACCATGAATCGCATCGTCACGCTCCGTTTGGCCTTTCAATTCGCCGGGTGGCAGTTTCTGCAACCCCGGCTTCATAAGTATGACGAACGGGGTTTTGCGGCACCGACATGGCAGGCGAAATTATTTCGAAGGTAATTGCCGGTGGAATTGCAATCATCTCGGGAACATCGCGAAATACGGTTCGGCCTCCTTGAGGACCCGCGCATAGGACGGCCGCGCTTTCAGGCGGGCGAAATACGCCGCGACGTTGGCATGGCTTTCGCCAAACGGCATCACCTCGTTGGCATAGAACAGTGCCGGCGCGGCGGCGCAATCGGCAAGACTGAACGCTTCCCCCATCGCCCAGCTCCGCGTTGCCATCTCCTGATCGATCATTCGATAGGACGTCCGCAACCGCGCCCTGGCTTCCTCGACGCCATGCGGATCCTTTTTGCCGTCGGGGCGCAATCGATCGCCGACGATCTTCTGCATCGGCTCATGCACATACAGATCGTAGAAACGGTCACGCAGCCGCGTCTGCCAGGCGCGGTCGACGTCCGCCGGCATGAACCGCGTCCTGCCCGGATAATGCCGGTCGAGGTACTCGATGATGACCGTGGACTCCGGGATGATCTGATCCCGCGCGTCGTCGGCGAGCACCGGAAACTTGCCGATCGGCCACAGTGTTAGCAGCGCCGCGCGCTCGCGTCTCGCTGGAGAGATCGACGCTATTGGGCGTGAACGGCGTATCGTTCTCATACAGCGCGATCAGCACCTTGTGGCAGTACGACGCCAAGGGGTGGAAATGCAGGGTGAGCGACATGCAGATGGCTCCGGCTCAGTTTTCGTTTTGCCTGACGAAGGCGCCGTTCTGATAGGTGGCGCCGAAATAGACATCGATGCGTTTGATCTTGTCGCCTTCGAAGCTGAAGAATTCGGTATTGCGGAAATGCTTTCCGCCCTTGGCCAGGCATTGGTAGGTCACGAAGGCCTCATCGCCTTCGACGAAGATTCTTTCAAGCTGATGCCGCTCGATCCAGTCGGAATTGCGCCAGCAGCGCGCGAAATAGGTGGTCTTGTCGATCTCGTCGTCATAGGGGCTGGTGAAGCGGAAATCATCGGTGAGCGCGTCTTCGACGGCCTTGCGATCGTTCGACAAATAGGCGGCAAAGATGGCGCGGATGATCTCCGCTTTTTGCATGGGCATGTCGATCTCCTTACGCCGGCTGCAAGGTACCGCGCGACCGCAATGGAAGCGGCGGAAAGGCGAGAGCCACTGCCATCGCGCCGAGCGCGACGCTCAACGAGCCGATATAAAGCCAGCTATAGCCATTGAAGGTGTCGAATATCCACCCCCCCGCCAACGGGCCGAATGCCATGCCGAGGCTCGAGGTCATGGTCGCCGCGCCGAACACCGTGCCCATGATATGTTGACCGAAATATTCGCGCGCCAGCACGGCGTAGAGCGGCATCACGCCGCCATAGGCGGTGCCGAACACCACCGCCAGCAGATAGAACTCGCCGAGCCGGCCGACGAAAAGATAGCCCCCGATCGCCAGCGCCTGCACCAAAAGGCCCGCGACGAGTACGCGCTTGACGCCGAGCCGGTCGGCGAGCACGCCCAGCAGGAGGCGGCCGCCCAGCCCTGCCAGGCCTTCGACACTGTAGATGCTGACCGCTGCCATCGCCGGCACGCCGCAGAGCATGGCATAGCTGACCATGTGGAAAATCGGCCCGGAATGGGCCGCGCAGCAGAGGAAGAAGGTGAGCGCCAGCACCAGAAATTGCGGCGAACGTAGCGCCTGAACCGCGGACATGCCGGGCCGGCCGGCAACGGCGTCCGCTTCCGAAGCGGCGCCATCGTTGGCCGCTTTAGATGGCCGGCGCACCAGCAGCGCAGCTGGTATCAGCAGCACCCATGCGGTGATGCCGATGGTCATCATCGCAACGCGCCAATCATACGTCGAGATCAGCCAGCGTGCGAATGGCGAGATGGTCATCGGCGCAACGCCCATCCCGGCCGAGACGAGAGAGACGGCGAGACTGCGGTTGTTCTCAAACCACCTCGTCGTCGCCGCGATCATTGGCGCAAAGAAGCTGCCGGCGGCAAGGCCGACGACTACCCCGTAAGTAAGCTGGAATTCGATGAGCGATGTTGTCCGGCTTGCCAGCACCAGTCCGAGCCCGAGCAGAACCGCGCCCGCAAGCACGACGATGCGGGTGCCGAATCGATCGCTTGCCATTCCCCAGCCGAAAGACGCAACGCCCATGACCAGGAAATCGAGCGTCATCGCGCTCGATATGCCGGTCCGCGACCAGCCGGTATCCGCCGACATCGGCGCCAGGTACACCGCCAGCGAGAACATCGCGCCGATGCCGACGCAGGTCATCAGCGCGCCTATGGCGACGATTACCCAACGATAAGAGAGATTCATGTCCTGTGCCTCCGTCGTGCTGGATCCGGCGAGAACCGCGGTTCCGGGGGGATGGCTCCGCCGAACCGCCGATCTGTGGGACGACGAACGAACCCACGCCAAACCGACACGTCGGCCGAGAATTCATGGCTATGGTTCCTCCAGGTCATGGCCGGGCAAAAGCGCCAACGGGTCCGCGCAAAGCGCGGCCCGATGACAGGCTCCGCGCGTCTTCGCGCTAGATATCCCGGCCATCCACGTCTTCGGCGTGGTGAAGTAAGATGTGGCTGCAGGGCACAAGATCGAGAGATCGGAACCCAACAACACGCGCACTCACTCTGCACCCCACCTTCGCACCGCTTCCGTCGCACCCTCCGGCGTGGATTCGAAAACCGGCGAGGCCAGCACCGCATGAATGTGCAGCGTGACCGTTGCCGGAATTTCGAAAACCGTGCTTGCGCCCCGCCGGCACGATCAGCGACTGGCCCGCCGGGACGATGATGCGCTGCTCATCCATCCACATCTCGGCCTCGCCCTCGCGCACGGTCAGCACCTCCTCGACGGGGTGCGAATGGGTCGGCGCGCCGGTTCCGGGCGCGATCCATTGTTCGAAGATGCATAATTGCGCGGCGCCGTTGCTGGCCGAGACCAGCATGCGGGTTTCCACGCCCGGCCGCCACGTTTCCCGGGGATTGCTGCTGTGATCGACGACCTGCATGAGATTCGGCCCTTTTGTTTTACCGATGCTGTCCAGTTAGGAAAGCAGACGCTTGGCTTCCGTGCTAGGGACTAGGCATACCCACCGGCTTGCTGAAACACTCAATGACGGACCGCCCATGACCCCCTCCCCGCAAAAAGTCGCGCTGGTGACCGGCGCCGCGCGCGGCATCGGGCTTGCCGTGGCAAAACGGTTTCTCGCCGACGGCTGGCGCGTGGCGCTGCTCGACATCGAAGGCGAATTGTTGGGGCAAAGCGTGGAAGCGTTGGCCGATGCCGCCAATACGCTCTCGCTGCAATGCGACGTCTCCGATGCGAAAGCGGTCGCGGGCGCGTTCGCCGAAATCGGGCGGCGCTTCGGCCGGCTCGACGCGCTGGTCAACAACGCCGGCATCGCGGTGTTCGCGCCGCTGTTGGAGACTTCCGAGGACGACTGGAGCCGGGTGCTGGCGGTCAACCTGACCGGGCCGTTCCTTTGCACCAAGGCGGCCGCGCCGCTGATGCGCGAACATGGCGGCGGCGCGATCGTCAACATCACCTCGATCTCGGCGGTGCGCGCCTCGACGTTGCGTTCGGCCTACGGCACCAGCAAGGCCGGCCTCGCGCATTTGACAAAACAACTCGCGGTCGAGCTGGCATCGCTCGGCATTCGCGTCAACGGCGTCGCGCCCGGCCCGGTCGACACCGCGATGGCGAAAGCGGTTCACACGCCGGAAATCCGTGCCGACTATCACGACGCTATTCCGCTCAACCGCTACGGCCTCGAAGAAGAATTGGCGGAAGCCGTGTTCTTTCTGTGCAGCGACCGCTCCAGCTACATCACCGGACAGGTTCTCGCCGTCGATGGCGGCTTCGACGCCGCCGGCATCGGATTGCCGACGCTGCGCGGCGAGCGAAGAAACGGGTAGTTCTTCTCCCTTTCCTCCGCTTGTCGCGGGGAAATTAAGAAAAGTTGACGACCCTTGGCCGAAACCTTTTCTCGCGCTTCACCATTACCTAGTTGATTATCATCCGATCGAAGGAGGTTCGGCAATGCGTACAGCTTTCGCCAGAATAATTCTCCTCGCAGCCGTGCTGGGCAGTCTCATCTCGCCGCCGGCGCAAGCCGAGATTCGTATCCTCGCCAGTCCGGGCGGACAGGTCGGCCCGTTTCTCGATCTGTTCGAGCGCGTGCGCGCCTCCGGCGAACGCGTCGTCATCGACGGGCCGTGCCTGTCGGCCTGCACGCTGGTGCTGAGCATGGTGCCGAGCGACCGCATCTGCGTGACGCGCCGCGCGATCCTCGGATTTCATGGCGCGCGCTCGATCGACCCGCGCGGCCGGCTGTACGCCGAGCCGGAAGCGTCCGAACTTGTGCTGGAGGCCTACCCCGCCGCGGTGCGCGGCTGGATTCGCCACCGCGGCGGGCTGACATCGCGCCTGCTGCTCTTGCGCGGGCGCGAACTCGCCGCGATCTATCCCTCGTGCCGATAGAGCCTGATCAGCAAAGTAGGCCCTCGGACTTGATCCGAGGGTGGACCCGGTTTTGCCGGACAAACGCCTCCGTTTGTCCTGAGATCGCGCTCCAAACGCATCAATCTTCGATCGGGCAGTTGACCATCCAGGGAATGCCGAACTGATCGACGCACATGCCGAATCCCTTGGCCCAGAAGGTCTTGCCGAACGGCATGTTGACGCTGCCGCCTTCGGAAAGCGCCTTGAACTTGCGCTCGGCCTCTGCGGGATCCTCGACCGTCAGCGAGACTGAAAAGCCCTGCGGCTGGTGGAAGTGGCCCGGAGGCGCGTCGGATGCCATCAGCACCTCGCCGTCGATCGATATCTTGGCGTGGATGATTTTCTTCTGCCATTCCGGCGGCGTTTGCTCGGCCGCGGGCGTGCCCTCGTGCGTCAGCATCGCCTCGATCTCGCCGCCGAGTACCTTTTCATAGTACTTGAACGCCGCTTCGCAATTGCCGTTGTAGAACAGATAGGGATTGACCTGCATCGCTTGCTCCTTTGGTGATTGATGCTTCGAATGTCCGGTTATTTCTCGGTGAGCCTTTTGAGGTTGGCGAGACCGATTTCGAAATCCTTGCCGATCATGTTGTCCATGTTCATGAACACTTGCATTACCTTGGACATAAAGGGCGCCGGGCCATGCATGAGCCAGGTAACGTTGGTTGTCACATGGGTGGCATCGCCCTGCGGCAGCATTGTGAACTCCGCGGTGCACATGAAAAACTCCGTATCTGTGAATTGTCAGCAAGAAAGGTCAGCGCAGCAACGGTATTAATGGTCGCAGGCGCCTGTCGCGCAACCAGAGCCCGCCCCATAGCATCAGCCCGAGATAGAACCCGAACAGCATGTGGCTGAACAGCGGACTGCCGATCCTCACATGCGAGGCCATCGCGCCGCCGAGATAGCCGGTCAGCAGGATCGCGCCGAGGATCGAGGTGGGCGGGATCGCATAGAGAACGGTGCAGGCGACGGTGATGAATCCGAGGCTTCGCGCCAGATTTTCGCTCGAACCATAGCCGATCCTGTCCATCGTTTCCGTGACAACCGGCCACGGCACCAGCTTGATGGCGCCGTCGAACAGCAGGAACAGAATCACGAGGCCGCTGAGAACGCGGCCCAGCCAGAGCGCGGGTTTCGCAATCGGCGCTTCCTCCGCAATCGCGGGCATGGCTTCGTCGATGGCTTTGCTGTCTTGCATGTTCATCGCCCGGCTCCTTCGCTGGATTGGTGATGCATGATTCAAAGACGAACGGGGTGGGCGCAATTCGACAGGGGGGATGAGATTTTTAATCGAGTTGATACCGGCGGAGCCTCCCGATCGTCATAGCCGGGCATAGCCGTCCGAAGGACGGCGTCGCTTCCGCTCGCCCATGCCCGGCCATCCACGTCTTGCTTGTTGATGCTGTCAAAAGACGTGGATGCCCGGCACAAGGCCGGGCATGACGAACTTTGGGGGCAACCAACTCCTTCTGGTTCGCAAATTCACTTCCCCGCCTTCACGCCGCGCGGCTGGCTGTCGCGCATCAGGCGGTCGAGATGCATCCGGATGTGGGCGGCTTCCGCCGAGGTATTGGCCAGCGCGATGGCGCGGTCGAAGGCGACGCGGGCCTCGTCGTTGCGGCCGAGCTGCATCAGGAAGGCGCCGCGCACGCCGAAGAAATGAAAATAATTCGAAAGCCGCTGACCCAGCGGCTCGATCATCTCGAGCGCCGCCTGCGGCCCGCGCACCTTGGATACCGCAACCGCGCGATTGAGCGTGACCACCGGCGACGGCTGCATGATCTCGAGCGCCCCATAGAGCAGATCGATCTGGGTCCAGTCGGTGTCTTCGGGCTTTGCGGCGCGGGCATGCAAGGCCGCGATCGCCGCCTGAATCTGATAGGGCCCGCTGCGACGATGGCGCATCGCCTTGTCGATCAGCGCCAGCCCCTCGGCGATCATCTTCTGATTCCACAGCGAGCGATCCTGATCGTCGAGCAGCACCAATGCGCCCCCGGCATCGAAGCGCGCCGCCGCGCGGGCATGCTGCAACAGCAAGAGCGCCGTCAGTCCCATGATCTCGGGCTCGCCCTGGAACAGCCGCAGCAACAGCCGCGCCAGCCGGATCGCCTCCTCGCACAGCGGCGCGCGGATCTCCGCGGTGTCGCCGCTGGCGGAATAGCCCTCGTTGAAAATCAGGTAGATCATCGCCGCAACTGCGGCGAGCCGCTCGGTACGCTCCACCGCGCCCGGGGTCTCGAACGGCACGTCGGCATCGGCGACCCGCGCTTTGGCGCGGGTGATGCGCTGCTCCATCGCGGCCTCAGAGACCAGGAACGCGCGCGCGATCTGTTTTACCGTCAATCCGGAAACGATGCGCAGCGCCAGCGCGATCTGCTGCGTCGCCGGCAGCTCGGGATGGCAGCAGATGAACAGCAGCCGCAAAATGTCGTCGCGGTAATGCGAGCCGTCGAGCCGTTCGGCCAGCGCGTCCTCGGCGTCGTCGAGATCGGAGATCGCCTCGTCCGCGGGCAGCGGCTCCTGCTTGCGGCTCCGCCTGATATCGTCGATCGCGACATTGCGCCCGACCATGATCAGCCAGCCCGCGGGATCGCGCGGCGGCCCGTTCTGCGGCCAGCTTTTCAGCGCGCGCAAGGACGCGTTCTGGAACGCTTCCTCGGCGGTGTCGAGATTGCGGAAATAGCGCAACAGCGCGCCGACCGCCTGGGGACGCGCCGAAGTCAGTGCGGCATCGATCCAGGCGGCGTCGGTCACGTCGCCGCGCTCCCGGGCTGAAACAGGCCCACGGGGCGAATTTCGTACGCGCCGCCGGGATTGGCCGCGCCGAGATCGCGCGCGACGTCGAGCGCCTCGTCGAGATTGTTGCAGTCGACCAGGTAGAAGCCGAGCAACTGCTCCTTGGTTTCGGCATAGGGACCGTCGAGCACAACCGGCGGATCGTCCTTGCGCAACGTGGTCGCCGATGTCGTCGGCAACAGCCGCGCCACCGGCCCGAGCCGGCCCTGTTTTGTCAGTTTATCCTGCACGACGGCGAGTTTCTTCATCACAGCGGCGTCCTGTTCCCTGGTCCAGGAACCGACAGTGTCTTCGTCGTGATAGCAAAGGATGGCGTAGAGCATGAGGGATGGGTTCCTGTTGATTGGAAGACGAACGAGTATGCCCGGAGCCGACAGGGAATCGGAAACATTTTGCGCAGACAGGCCGGGCCGATAAGGTTACCTGCAATTCCGCGAACTATGAGGCAAAAATCCGATGAACAAAGGCGCGCTCGCCCTGCTGGTGCACGGCGGGACCGAAAA
Organism: uncultured Alphaproteobacteria bacterium; assembly: GCA_963761395.1. Classification (GTDB taxonomy): domain Bacteria; phylum Pseudomonadota; class Alphaproteobacteria; order Rhizobiales; family Xanthobacteraceae; genus Bradyrhizobium. Next base: position 131,573 of record CAVXHU010000031.1, on the reverse strand, counting down.
CTGGTCTCCGGAACGATGGAAGAGCCGGTTCGATGAGGTGTGCGGGGATCGGCGGGTTCTGCTGTTGCCCGATGCGGCGTTCGATCCCGCCGAGGTCCATTACGCCGCGGTCTGGAAGCCGGCTCGCGGCGAGCTTGCGGCATTCCCGAACCTGCGCGTCATTTTCAATCTCGGCGCGGGCGTCGATGCGCTGATGGCTGATGCGTCCTTGCCGAAAGTGCCGCTGGTTCGCGTGGCGGTCGGCGACCTCACCGATCGAATGGCCGAATATGTCGTGCTTCACGTGCTGATGCATCATCGCCAGGAGCTTTACCTGCGAGCCAGCCAGCGCGAGAAGCGGTGGGCGCCAAAATTTCAATGGCCGGCGAGCGCAATTTCGGTCGGCATCATGGGCCTCGGCACGCTGGGGTCGAACGCGGCCGAGGTGCTGGGGCGGCTCGGCTTTCGCGTGTCGGGCTGGAGCCGGGGTCCCAGGCAGATCGATGGTATCGACTGCTTTCACGGCAACGCGCAACTCGATGCGTTTCTGCAGCGAACCGATATCCTGGTCTGCCTGCTGCCGCTCACGCCGGATACGCGGCACATCTTGAACCGCGAATTGTTTGCAAAACTCAACCGGAATAGCCCGCTTGGCGCGCCGGTCCTGATCAATGCCGGGCGCGGCGGGCTGCAGAACGAAGCCGACATTCTGCAATGCCTTGACGACGGCACGCTCGGCGCCGCGTCGCTGGATGTCTTCGCAAATGAACCGCTGCCGGCGGACAGCCGGTTCTGGACGCATCCAAGGGTCGTCCTGACGCCGCACAACGCCGCCGATACCGATCCCGACGAAATATCGAAATACGTCGCGCGCCAGATCGAACGCTTCGAGGCCGGCGCGCGGCTTGAGAATGTCGTCGATCCCGCGCGCGGCTATTAGCCATCGTTCGTCGATCCGCGCGCGAACGCCGGGACCCATACGCCGAGGATTGTCGTTGCGTACGGTGGTAAGGCCTTCTGCACGGACAATCAGCGCGGTGATTATCGGGCTCCCGGCGTTCTCCGCCGGGACGACGTGGAGCAATCGCTCAGCGCTTCAACGGCACCATCACGTCGATCGCGCCCTTCACGATCGCCTCCAGCTCGTTGCGCGGCACCCGCGCGCGGGCGCGGATCGCGATGGTGTGGATGGTCGCCGACGCCAGCTGCGCCAGCACCACGGGATCGGCGGTTTCAGGCAGCTCGCCTTTTTCCCTGGCGAGGCGGAAGCAGGCCGCGAAGGCCTTGTCGAGCTCGGAAAATCCTTCCAGCACCATGGCGCGGATATCGGGATCGGACACCGCTTCCGACGCCGCCGTCATCACCGTGAAGCAGCCGCGCGGACCGGCCTCGCCGGACAGATAAATATCGAGCGCCACCGCGTAGATGCGTTCCAGCCGTTTGCGGATCGGCAGTTCGTCCCTGAAAATCTCAAGCATCGCCGCGCGCGCATCGGCGCGATAGCGCTGGTAGCTCTTGATGTAGAGTTCGCGCTTGTCGCCGAACGCGCCGTAGAGGCTCGGCCGGTTCATGCCGGTGGCGGCGCTGAGATCGTCGAGCGAGGTCGCGGCGAAACCATCTTTACGAAACAGATCGAGCGCTTTGCCGAGCGCAATTTCCGGCTGATAGGCGCGCGGCCGCCCGCGGCGCTTTGGCGCGATAGGCGCAGTTGACGGGGCCGGCGGCGGCTTTTTACTTTTTTGTACCATTTCGCAATAAATCCCTTGACGCGGTTTATATTATGCGAAACAGTATAAAAATCAACCCCGGTTCGAACAGTCGAACCGAAAGCCAAGGAGGCACCCATGGACCTGTATTTCTCGCCGCTGGCCTGCTCGCTGGCGACCCGCATTGCGCTCTATGAAGCCGGCGCCGAGGCCAGATATCTCGAGGTCGATCCCAAGACCAAGGTGGTGCAGAACGACGGCTCGGATTTTTATCAAGTCAACCCGCTCGGCCTGGTGCCGACGCTGCGCACCGACGACGGGCTCGTGCTCACCGAGAACGCGGCGATCCTGCAATATGTCGCCGATCGTTTTCCGCAGGCCGGCATCGCAACCGGCCCCGGCATGGCGCGCAGCCGGCTGCATCAATGGCTCTGCTTCATCGGCACCGAACTGCACAAGGGATTGTTCGTGCCGGTGCTCGACAAGAAGGCGCCGCCTGAAGTGAAGACCTATATCCTCGGCAAGGGGCTGTCGCGGCTCGACTATCTCGAGAAATATCTTGAAGGCCGCGAATTCCTGCTCGACCATTTCAGCGTCGCCGACGCCTACCTCGTCACCGTCATCAACTGGACCATGGCGACGCCGCCGATCGAGCTTGCGAAATGGCCTGTCGTGAAAGCCTATTACGAGCGGCTGCGCGCGCGCCCCAGCATCGCCAGAGCGGTCGCCGAGGAATTCAAGCTGTACCAGGCCGAACTCGCGCGGCACAAGGCGGCGGCTTAAGGCGAACGGTTTCGCTCGCGGGTCCGTTTCTGCGCGAGCGGGGCCCCATAACCCCTTGCGGGGAGGGGTCGGGGGTGGGGGTCGCACACGGCACTTGAATTGAAAGTCCTCGGCGTCGCGGCTGACCGCCCTTGCGCCCAACGCTGGGTCCCCGCAAGGGCGGGAGGGAGCGCGCAACGCGGGAATGCAAATCGCGAAAACTCAAAACGGACTTTCACCCAGTCCCGGAATATCCGCAGGTCTCGGGCCAGGTGCTGCCCAGCGAAAGCGCCGGTCGGCTTCAGCAATCGCAACATCGTTGATGCTGGCTTCGCGCCGGCGCATCAGGCCGTGTTCGTCGAATTCCCATTGTTCGTTGCCGTAGGAACGATGCCACTGCCCGGCATCATCGTGCCACTCGTACTGAAACCGCACCGCGATGCGGTTGCCATCGAACGCCCAGAGATCCTTGATCAGGCGATACTCATGTTCCCTGCTCCATTTGCGGGTGAGGAAGGCCACGATCGCGGCGCGGCCTTCGAAAAATTCGGAACGATTGCGCCAGCGGCTGTCCTCGGTATAGGCCAGCGCGACGCGTTCGGGATCCCTGGAATTCCAGGCGTCCTCGGCCATGCGGGCCTTCTGGGCGGCGGTCTCTTTCGAAAACGGCGGAAGCGGGGGACGCGACATGGTGACCTCGAGGTTTGCTGTGGCCCGGGAGCGTATCGTCTCAACCTGGTGAGTTGCCGGCGATTTGCCAACCGCCCAACAGCTAGATTTGATCGGCCTTCATCAAAGTCCGCAGCGCTTTCGGTATAGGCTTCGCCCGTCCCTCGCTGATGAAGGCGACGCGCACCTCGGCCTTGACCAGCACGTCCTCGCCGCGCCGCACCTCCTGCGCCAGCGTGATCGAGGCGCCCTTCACCGCGACCGGCCAGGTCACCACCTCGAGCACGTCATCCATGCGCGCGGGTTTAAGGAAATCGATCTGCATCGAGCGCACCACGAAAGCGAAGCTGGGCGTTTCCGCTTGCGCTTCGGCAAACAGTGCGTGTTGCTCGGCGCCCATCAGCCGCAGATGATTGGTCCGCCCCCGCTCCATGAAACGCAGATAATTGGCGTGATAGACGATGCCGGAAAAATCGGTGTCCTCGTAATAGACGCGGATCTGCAGGTAATGGCGGCCGTTGCGGATCGCGCCGTCGAGGGGGGAGGTCATTGGCAAGGCAGAGTTCACGGTTTAGCTGACAGAGACAAGAATTCAGCCGAAGCCTCAAGTCGTTTGTCGGCGTCCAAAGACCGGCACCGCGCAAGCGCGCAGCCACGAGCAAGTGAACGTCGATGTAACCAAGACCACGACCTGCAAGCAAATATCTATCGATGAATTCCAGAACTTCTTCGTCGACGCCACGATGGCGGCAGGAAGGTCACGAAAGCTATTCAATATCTGGCGGCGATTGCGCAAATTTCCGACTGCGACTTCGCCAATCACGAAAGGATGCGCCAAGATCTGGCCTGCCGACAAGAGCAATGACACGGTGGCACTCTCGCGCCGCAGATGTTCGATCCAAATCGAGGAATCGACAAGAATCACCGAGAGCGCCGGCGCGGAACAGGCCGAAGCTGGGGTTCTGTACCACCGAGCCGCGCCAATCGACGCGCGGCTTCACGCTCGACCAACGCTTTCAACGCCTCGCGGACGAGCGCAGACTTCTCCTTCAGTCCTGTATATTCCTGCGCCTTGGCAAACAGCTCGTCGTCAATGGCGATTGTGGTTCGCATCAGACCAACTCCGTTGCATCAAATATAGCATCATAAGATGCAAATATCCATGCCGGTCTCGCATGGATATTTACGGCGAGCTACGTCACATGCGTCGCTGGCACTACGGCGCATCCGGACCCCGCCCAATGTCACCAGCACGATTTCCGGCGGGACGCCGAGACGGAACGGCATGATGCTGCAGCCCAGGCCGCCGGAGACGATGACATCGCAATTCTCGCGCGCGTGCCCGTAGACGAATTTTTCGCCGTAGCGCGACGGCACCACCGGCGACCAGCCGAACAACCGCACCTGGCCGCCATGGGTATGTCCCGAAAGCTGCAACGCCACCCGCGCCGGCACGCGCATCGCGACGTCGGGCTCGTGCGCCAGCAGAACGACCGGCGCGTCGTCGGTCACTTTCCCAAGCGTCGCGGTGAGGTCATCGACGCCGATACGCTTGACCGGCCGGAACCGCCGTGCCGGAAAATAGGCCAGCTGATCGCCGAGCCCGGCAAGCCAGAACGCGCGACCGCCTTTGGTAAGCCGCCTTGCGTCGTTTTCGTAAACCGGAATGCCGACGGCTTCGAGCGCGCGCCGCGACATCGTCGGCCCCTGCCCCTCGCGTTGCACGATTTTGTCATCCCACCAGTCGTGATTGCCGAGGATCGCATGGACGCCGAGCGGGGCCTTCAGGCCGGCAAGCACGGGCGCCCATTCGCTGCCGGGAATGTAGCGCGTCACATGGCGATGTCCGGCCACGTAGTCGCCCAGCATGACGATGATATCCGCATTGAGCGAATTGGTGCGTTCGACGATCGCCGCAATGTGTTCCAGCGACATCCAGGGATCACAGGCATGAAGGTCGGCGACGACGGCTATCGTGAGATGGAAATCGGCCGGCCATTGCGGCGGCAGGATGTTGTAGCGCGCGACGCGAAGCCGCAGCACAGGCTCGATGCCGAACCCGTATGCCGTGGTTGAAGCGCTGAAAGCGCCCAGCCCGGCGAGGAAACGCAAAAACTGGCGGCGTGAAAGCATGAATGGTTAATCGTGATGCATCGCCGTTTTAGTCAGGGATTGCAGCCAAATTGGGGAACGTTTGTGCAGATAGTGAGCAGTCGCGACGTTAGTCGTCGCTGTCCTCGCCGCCAAACAACCCGAACTGCGCCGGATCGCGCGCGGGCTCGGCAAGGCCGAGATGGCGAAAGCATGCGAGGTCAACAACCGTCCGCGCGGCGTGCGCTGCAGATAGCCGCACTGGATCAAAAACGGCTCGATGATGTCCTCGATGGCATCGCGCGGCTCCGACAACGCCGCCGCCATGGTCTCCACGCCGACCGGACCGCCGCCGTAATTCATCGCGATGGTCGAGAGATAACGCCGGTCCATGGCATCGAGGCCAGCGGCATCGACCTCGAGCGCGCTCAGCGCGTTGTCGGCAATGGCGCGGTCGATCGAGGCGGCGTCGGCCGCGGAGGCGAAATCCCTGAGCCGCCGCAACAGCCGACCGGCGATGCGCGGCGTGCCGCGGGCGCGGCGCGCGATTTCGTTGGCGCCATCAGGCGTCATGCCGATCTTGAGCACGCGGGCGCCGCGGGTGACGATCCTTTCCAGCTCTTCCTCGGTGTAGAAATTCAGCCGCACCGGAATCCCGAAGCGGTCGCGCAGCGGATTGGTCAGCAGGCCCGCGCGTGTCGTCGCGCCGACCAGGGTGAACTTTGCCAGTTCGATCTTGACCGAGCGCGCCGCCGGTCCCTCGCCGATGATGAGGTCGAGCTGGAAATCCTCCATCGCCGGATACAGCACTTCCTCGACCGCGGGGCTGAGGCGATGGATTTCGTCGATGAACAAGACGTCGCGCTCTTCGAGATTGGTCAGCAATGCCGCGAGATCGCCGGCCTTGGCGATCACCGGACCCGAAGTGGCGCGAAAGCCGACGCCGAGTTCGCGCGCCACGATCTGCGCCAGCGTGGTCTTGCCGAGGCCGGGCGGGCCGACGAACAGCACATGGTCCAGCGCCTCGCCTCGCTTGCGCGCCGCCTCGATGAAGATCGCAAGATTGGCGCGCGCCTGCGCCTGGCCGACGAATTCGGACAAGAGTTGCGGGCGCAGCGCGGTGTCGGGCACATCATCCGTGCGGCGCTCAGGCGTGACGATGCGGGAGGGCGTGGTCATGTGGGGAGGATAGCACGAGGTGTTGACTTCTCCCTCGCCCCGCGGTGCGGGGTCGAGACGAGCGAGCTCGCTCAGAGGGTCGGGGTAGGCGCTCGAGGCATATCAGACTCGCGGATAGTCCCCCTCACCCGGATCGCACCGGACGATGCTTCGCATCGCCGAGGCGATCCGACCTCTCCCCGCGCGCGGGGAGAGGTGAAGAGGGCCGCCCCGGTCATATGAAGAATGCCACGATTCACTTCGCCAGCTCCTTCAGCCCCAGCTTGATCAGCTGCGCGGTCTCTGCCCCCTCGCCGGCGATGCGCGAGGCGCCGGCGATGGCGGCGGCTGCCTGCGGCGGACCGTAGCCGAGATTGACCAGCGCCGAGATCGCGTCGGTGACCGGGCGCGGCGCGCGGTGATCGTCGATCGCGCCGGACAGATGCACCAGCGCCGGATCGATAGTGGCAAAGGCCGGCACCTTGTCCTTCAATTCGGTGACGATGCGCTCGGCGACCTTCGGACCGACGCCGGGCGTGCGCGTCACCGCGGCCTTGTCGCGCAGCGCAATCGCATTCGCAAGATCGGATGGCGGCAAGGTGCCGAGCACGGCGAGTGCCACCTTCGCGCCGACGCCCTGCACGGTCTGCAGCAGCCGAAACCATTCGCGCTCGATGTCGCTGCGAAAGCCGAACAGCTTGATCTGATCCTCGCGCACATAGGTTTCGATCGACAGCACCGCGGCCTCGCCGGGTGCGGGCAGCGCCTGCAGCGTGCGCGCCGAGCAATGCACCTGATAGCCGACGCCGCCGACGTCGAGGATCACATAGTCCTCGCCGTAGCTGTCGATCAGGCCTTTCAGTTTGCCGATCATAACCCGACCACCTTCAGCCGCAGCGCCGCGCTCTGGCGGTGATGTGCATGCGTGATGGCGACCGCGAGCGCGTCGGCGGCGTCGGGCGATTTCGGCTCGGCCTTCGGCAATAGAATCTTCAGCATCACCAGAATCTGGTTCTTGTCGGCGTGGCCGGCGCCGACCACGGTCTTCTTCACCTGGTTGGGGGCGTATTCCGCGACCGAAATCCCGAACATCGCCGGCGCCAGCATCGCCACGCCCCGCGCCTGCCCGAGTTTCAGGGTGGCGACGCCGTCCTTGTTGACGAAAGTCTGTTCGATCGCGGCTTCCGCCGGGCGGAAATCGCCGAGCACGGCGGCGAGGCCTTCATGGATCGCCAGCAGGCGGCTCGCCAGCGGCAGGGCCTCCGGCGGTTCCACCGAGCCGCAGCCGACGAAAACAAGCCGGTTGCCATCGATCTCGATCACGCCCCAGCCGGTGCGGCGCAGGCCCGGATCGATGCCAAGAATGCGGACGGGATGGCGAATCGGCTGAGCTGTCATGGGGTTTTATAACCCATGCCGGAGTTTCAAGCCTAGCGTAGGGCCATCTCTTTTAGCTGTCATCACCCGCGAAAGCGGGTGATCCAGTACGCCGGGACGTCAGTGATGAATCGAAAATTCACGGCGTACTGGATCGCCCGGTCAAGCCGGGCGACGACAGCGGAGGGCGGAGCGACGCCGGAAGACTAACTCACCCGCCCATCCTGGCGACCAGCGCGTCGGAGACTTCGAAATTGGCGTAGACGTTCTGCACGTCGTCGTGCTCGTTCAACAGGTCGATCAGCTTCAACAACTTCTCGCCGGTGTCGTCGTCCACCGGCACGGTGTTATGCGGTTTCCAGGTCAGCGCCGCCTTGCGGGCTTCGCCGAATTTCGCCTCCAGCGCCTTTGCGACGTCGCGAAAGGTCTCCGGCGAGGCGTAAATCTCGTGGCCGTTCTCGCTCGACGACACGTCGTCGGCGCCGGCCTCGATCGCCGCCTCCAGCATCGCATCGTCGGAGGCAACCCTGGCGTCGTATTCGATGACACCGGTGCGATCGAACATGAAGGCGACCGATCCGGTTTCGCCGAGATTGCCGCCGGACTTGGTGAAGTAGGACCGGATGTCGGACGCCGCGCGGTTGCGGTTGTCGGTCAGCGCCTCGACGATCACGGCGACGCCGCCGGGGCCATAGCCCTCGTAGCGAATCTCGTCGTAATTCTCGCTCTCGGAGCCGCTCGCCTTCTTCACCGCGCGCTCGATCGAGTCCCTCGACATGTTTTCCTGGCGGGCGGAGATGATCGCCGCGCGCAGCCGCGCATTCATGGAGGGATCGGGCTGGCCCATCTTGGCCGCGACGGTGATTTCCCGCGCCAGCTTGGAGAACAGCTTCGACTTCTGGGCATCCTGACGGCCCTTGCGGTGCATGATGTTCTTGAACTGGGAATGTCCGGCCATGCGGTCTCTTTCGGGATTCGTCCGCGGGATATCGGGATGGAAAGCGCGGCGTTATAGGCCGCGGCAGCGCCAAAATCAAAGGCCACGGCAAGCAGTGTTCTGCGAGCTTTAGCATGGCGCGAGGCCACCGCTCCAGATATAGCGAGGGATCATCCCCGTTCAACTTTGCGCTGGAGCACCACAGGATGATTACTTGTTTCCTGCGTTACCAGGTCCGTCCGGACAAGCTTGCCGAGTTCGAAGCTTACGGTGCAATGTGGCTTGACCTGATGCCACGGTTCGGCGGCATCCATCACGGCTATTTTCTGCCATCCGAAGGAGAGAGTGACATTGCCTTGGCGATGTTCAGCTTTCCGAGCCTCGCGGCTTACGAACAGTACCGCAAGGACGCTGGCGCCGATCCAGACGTTCAGAAGGCGGTAGCCTTCGCAAAAGAGACGCGCTGCTTCATCCGTTATGAACGGTCGTTCTTCCGGCCATTGCTTCCGCCGCGCGGCTAGCGCAGCGCGGAATTAGCGCGGCTCCGACAATGCCGCCGGCGAGCACGTAGGGCGCAATAGCGTCAGCGTATTGCGCCGAAGGCGATTGAGTTGGCGGAAACGCCACCGCCCGAGCGGCAAACACCTACGGCGCTGAAGAGCCATCAAACCGCGGAGATCGAGAAATGGTGGCCGATCGTAAAGGCCGCGAGCATCAAGGCGGAGTGACTTTTATTTCGGGCGTGTACTCATCATTTGAGATCGATTGATGCGGCTTTATCGACGTCCGCTGTGCCCCGAGTGATGAACTCACGCCGCTTCATTCGATCACCTCGTCGGCAATCGCAAGCACGCCCGGTGGGATGTTGAGGCCGAGCGCCTTGGCGGTCTTGAGATTGATGACCAACTCGAACCTGGTTGCTCTGGTGACCGGCAGGTCCGCGGGCTTCTCGCCCTTGAGAACACGGCCAGTGTAGATGCCTACCTGGCGATAGGAGTTGGTAAGGCTCGCTCCATAGCTGATCAGACCACCGGCCACCGCGTACTCGCGATACTGATAGATCGCGGGCACCCCCTGTTGTGCTACCAACGCCGCGAGATGTTCTGACTGCCTGCTGAACAAATCGCCCGTGCCGACGACCAGCGCTTCTGCCTGCAGTTCCGGCAAACTCGCAAGCGCCGTATCGATCTCATCGCCGCTGCCGGCATTGAGGACGTGGAGTTGCAATCCGAGCGCGTGCGCGGCCTCCTTCATTTCTACTTCTTGACTTTCGGTTCTCGGATCGGTCGGATTCACAAGGAAACCGATAATCCTGGCTGCGGGTATCAAATCGTGCAGCAGCCCTAGTCGTTTCGACACCAACTCGGAACTTAACTGGGTCACGCCGGTGATGTTGCGACCCGGCTTATTCAGGCTGGCCACCAGACCAAGCTTGACCGGATCACCGGCCGTCTCGAAGACGATTGGGATGGTCGCGGTCGCATCCTTGGCCGCGAGGGCTGCGGGCGTGCCGGTCGCTGCGATCACGCTTACCCCTCGACGCACCAGCTCGGCCGCCAATCCCGACAGTCGATCAGCGTGACCATCCGCCCAATGGTATTCGGTCGTGACGTTCTGCCCTTCTGTGTAGCCGGTCGTTCGTCAGGCCTTGCCGCCGCCGCGCGGCTAGCGCAGCGCGGAATTAGTGCGGCTCCGACAATGCTGCCAGCGAGCACGTAGGGTGCAATAGCGTCAGCGTATTGCGCCGAAAGGTGATTGAATTGGCGGAATACGCTATCGCTATTCCGCCCTACGAACTGGAAAATGCTCTCGCCCAAAACCCCGGCAGCGTCGGCTCGAGCCGTCCACCGATCCGCACCGGCGCGATCCGCAGCGCCAGCCCGGTGTCGTCGTCGGTCTCGACCGCGACGCCGCTCAGCGTGGCGATGCCCAACGCCGGTTCGAATCTTCCCGAGGGAATGCCTGTCGTGAAACGCCGCAGCGGCTCTTCCTTCTGCATGCCGATGATCGAATCGTAATCGCCGGTCATGCCGGCGTCGGTCATATAGGCGGTGCCGCCGGAAAGGATCTGATGGTCGGCGGTCGGCACATGGGTGTGGGTGCCGACCACGAGGCTGGCGCGGCCATCGCAGAAAAATCCGATGGCCTGCTTTTCGCTCGACGCCTCGCAATGGAAATCGACCACGATGGCATCCGCCGCCGCGCGCAGCGGACAGGCTTCCAGCTCGCGGTTGAGAACGGCGAACGGGTCGTCGAACGGCGTCATGAAGACGCGGCCGATGGCGTTGATGACCAGCGCGCGCTTGCCGTTTCTGGTGTCGACCAGCGTCGAGCCGCGGCCCGGCGCGCCCTTTGGAAAATTCGCCGGGCGGATCAGCCGCGGGGCGCGCTCGATGAACACCAGCGCCTCGCGCTGATCCCACGCATGGTTGCCGAGCGTCACGGCATCGGCGCCGGCGTCGATCAGTTCCTGGTAGATCGCCTCGGTGATGCCGAAGCCGCCGGCCGAGTTCTCGCCATTGACGATGACGAGATCGAGCGCCCAGTCGCGGATCATGCCGGGCAAATGTTCGGAGATGGCGGTGCGCCCGGCCCTGCCGACCACGTCACCGACGAAGAGAATGCGCAAGTCATGAACTCCGGAAATCGAGCATTTGGGTTTCCGTTAGCACATAATCCAGCGCCACGTCGTGCAGCAGCGCCGGCACGGCTTCAACTTCCTGCGCCGCGAAGGCGAGGCCGATCGCCGTGATGGCTTTCGATTCGCGCAATTGCGCCAATGTGCGGTCGTAGTGTCCGGCGCCATAGCCGATTCTGTGGCCCAGGCGGTCGAACGCCGCCAACGGAACCAGCAGGATGTCGGGAATGAGTTCGGCGGCATCGGGCGGCGGCTCGAGAATGCCGAGCTGGCCGCGCCGCAGTCTGTCGTTGAAAGCCCAGCTGCGAAATTTCAGCGGCTGATCGCCCGCTGTTATCACCGGCAGCGCCAGCCGCGCGCCCTGCGCGGCGAGCTTGCGCAGCAAGGGCGTCGGGTCGATCTCGCTGCGGATCGGCGAGTAACCGGCGACGGCTGCGCCAGGCATGATTTCAATCGGCAGTCCGCGATCGGCGATGGCCTGCGCCGCCGCGGCGCGATGCTCGCTGCTCAACGCATCGCGCGCCGCGAGCGCGGCGGCGCGCAGATTAGCCTTCGATGAATTCACAGGGATGTCGGACATGCGGCGATATATTTCGCTGTCATCGCCGATGTCGTCATCGCCCGGCCCGCGAAGGCGGGTGATCCAGTATTCCAGAGCAGTTGCGATCGAACCGCGAAGCTGGGCGTACTGGATACCCCGCTTTCGCGGGGTATGACGGCAGTGGCGGATACGACGGCGTGAACAAACTCAGCGGCAAACAAAACAAAAGTGCGAAGCCGCGATGGCCGTTGGAGCGCTCGATCCCGGAGTTCCCTACGAAAGTAGGTGGGCACCATGTGACCAAGTCCACGGACCTGGCCAGGGACAGTTCCCTGAAGGATCGATAAGGCCCCGGGGATATATGGCTCCTGACGCGCGACGCAGCTTCGCACCACCAATGTAACCACGGTTGTGCCAAACCGCCAGCGTTAACGCCGGTGATGGTCAACCAATCGCCACGCCGCCGCCGATGGTGCGGTTCAAGACCTGCGTGGTCTTCTCGATGCGGTCGGCGGCGGAGTTCAGCGCATTGGCCACCGCTGATTGCGTCGCCCTGGCGCGATCCGCCGCCGCGACGCGGACGCCGCGCAGCTCCTCGAGCTCCTGTTCGAGGCTGGGGATGCGACTGCTGGCGTCGAGCAATTCGTCGCACACCGTCAGCGCCGCCATCACCGTCAGGCGCGCGTCGCCGATCTCGCCGAACTTGCCGCGCAGATTCTGGATCCGCTGCTCAAAACTCTCGGCAAGTTTCAGCAGCCGCAGCTCCTGCCCCTCCTCGCAGGCCATCCGGTATTGCCGGCCATTGATGGTGACGTTGATGTGGCTCATGACGTCTCTCCGGCATCGAGTACCGAGCGGATGGTGCCGATCGCCGCATCCAGCCGTTCGGCGATCTCGCGATTGGCGCGCTCCAGCCGGCGCGATTTCACCAGCGATCCGTCGAGCTCATCGGCCAGCCGCGATCGATCGGCGCCGAGCGCCTGAATTCGGATCGCCAGCTCGTTCTCGTCACGGTCGGCTTCGCGCCGCCGCTCGACCGCGCTCTCCAATGCCTCGAGCGCCACCATCAGCCGCCGCGTCGCGGCGTCGATTTCGACGGAGGCTGGCTCGGTATTGCCGGAACCTTTGGCGGGACGATCGCTCATGACAGACAGCGCGGACCTTCGGTGAGCCGGCCGCACAGCAAAATCCGCGGTCCGGCAAGCGTTTAGACGACGAAATTTACGTGGCAAGCGAGCCCAGCGCAACGCCGCTGCAAAGCTATGCACCGCAAAGCAACTTTTCGGGGCCGCGCTGCGTTGCACTGCCTTGGACTCCGGGAACACAGATGCTATCCAGCCCTGACTTCCCGTTGCCCCCAAAGGCTTGTGCCGAGGTAGTTCGCCCGAGCGGCGGATCGCCACCAAGCATCTCATTTCAGGCGGATTTTCATCATGACGCGCGTCGATCATTCCGTTATGGCCAATGCGATTCGTGCGCTGGCGATGGATGCCGTCGAAAAGGCGAAATCCGGCCATCCCGGCCTGCCGATGGGCGCCGCCGACGTCGCCACCGTGCTGTTCACGCAATTTTTGAAATTCGACGCCGCTGACCCGCGCTGGCCTGACCGCGACCGCTTCATCCTGTCGGCCGGGCACGGCTCGATGCTGCTGTATGCGCTGTTGTATCTCACCGGCAATGCCGACATGACGCTCGACGAGATCAAGAATTTCCGCCAGCTCGGCTCCAGGACCCCCGGACATCCGGAGAATTTCATCACCTCCGGGATCGAGACCACGACCGGCCCGCTCGGCCAGGGCGTCGCCTCGTCGGTCGGAATGGCATTGGCCGAGCGGCTGCTGGCCGCGGACTTCGGCGAGGATATCGTCGACCATTATACCTACGTGCTGTGTTCCGACGGCGACCTGATGGAAGGCGTCAGCCATGAAGCGCTCGCGCTCGCCGGGCACCTGAAACTGTCGAAGCTGATCTTCCTGTACGACGATAACGGCATCACCATCGACGGTCCGATCTCGCTGACCGACAATGTCGACCAGGTGGCGCGCTTCAAGGCCCATGGCTGGAACGCCGTGCAGATCGACGGCCAGGATCAGAAGGCGATCGCCGCGGCGATCACCAAGGCGCAGGCGTCCGACCGGCCTTCATTGATCGCATGCAAGACCACCATCGGTTTCGGCGCGCCGCACCAAGGCGGGCACCTCGAAGGCCCATGGCGAGCCGCTCGGCGCCGAGGAACTCGCGGGCGCCAAGAAGGCGCTGGGGTGGAATTACGGGCCGTTCGAGGTCCCCGACGACGTGCTGCAGGCGTGGCGCAATGTCGGCAAGCAAGGCGCCAGCGCGCATGCCGACTGGCGCAGGCGTTTCGACGCCAAGCCCGACGCCCTGCGCAGCGAATTTATCCGGCGCGTGATCGATCGAAAGCGCCCGCAAGGACTGACTGAGGCGATCCGCAAGCTCAAGGACAAGCTCGTCGCCGATCCGCCGACGATCGCCACGCGCAAGGCCAGCGAGATGGCGCTCGAGGTGCTGGTCGCCGAAATGCCGGAATTGCTGCTCGGCTCGGCCGACCTGACGCCGTCCAACAACACCCGCACCAAGGGCTTGAAGGAAGTGACGCCGGACGATTTCAGCGGCCGCTACATCCACTACGGCATCCGCGAGATGGGCATGGCGGCGGCGATGAACGGCATCTCCACCCATGGCGGCTTTGCGCCGGCGGGCGGCACCTTCCTGACTTTCACCGACTATGCCCGGCCCTCGATGCGGATCGCGGCGCTGTCGCACGTGCCGGTGGTCTACGTCATGACCCATGATTCGATCGGGCTTGGCGAAGACGGCCCCACGCACCAGCCGGTCGAGCACCTCGCCGCGCTGCGCGCGATGCCGAATATGCGGGTGTTCCGCCCCGCGGACGCCGTGGAAACGGCGGAATGCTGGCAGCTGGCGCTCGAGAACACTACCGGCCCCACGGTGCTGGCGCTGTCGCGCCAGAACCTGACCCCGGTGCGCACGGCCGCCAATGCGGACAATTTGTGCAGCCACGGCGGCTATGAACTGGTGGCCGCGAAAGGCGATGCCAAGGTGTCGCTGTATGCGTCGGGCTCGGAGGTCGAAATCGCCGTCGCCGCGCAGAAGGAGCTGGCCGGGCGAGGCATCGCGACGCGGGTGGTGTCGGTGCCCTCGCTCGAATTGCTGCTGGCGCAACCGGCGGACCGGCGCAAGGCTGTTGTCGGCGATGCCCCGGTCAAAATCGCGATCGAAGCCGCGGTCCGGTTCGGCTGGGATGCGATCATCGGACCGGACGGGATTTTCGTCGGCATGAGCAGCTTCGGCGCCAGCGCGCCGGCGAAAGCGCTTTACAAGCATTTCGGGATCACGGCCGAGGCGGTGGTTGAGGCGGCGTCAAAGCGCCTGAATGTGAAGT
This sequence comes from uncultured Alphaproteobacteria bacterium, assembly GCA_963761395.1. Lineage (GTDB taxonomy): Bacteria > Pseudomonadota > Alphaproteobacteria > Rhizobiales > Xanthobacteraceae > Bradyrhizobium. The sequence goes on along the minus strand of CAVXHU010000031.1, from coordinate 116,291 downwards.
AGCGCTATTGGAACGTTCGGGACTATGATGCATTGCAACGAGTGTTTGTTCAGCGCATGAAACTGCCCAGGAAACGGTCAAATCGGCCGCAAAACACCGAATTTTCGAACCTTTGAGGAGAAGTTGAATGGCAGTCCGGGTCGCGATCAATGGATTTGGCCGCATCGGCCGCAATGTGCTGCGAGCCATCGCCGAATCCGGCCGTGGGGATATCGAGGTGGTCGGCATCAACGACCTCGGCCCGGTCGAGACCAACGCCCACCTGCTGCGCTTCGATTCGGTGCATGGCCGCTTTCCCGGCACCGTGACCGTCGTCGGCGATTCGATCAGCCTCGGCAATGGCAAGATCAAGGTCACCGCGCACCGCGATCCCTCCGCGTTGCCCTGGAAAGATCTCGGCGTCGACATCGCGCTGGAATGCACGGGTCTGTTCACCGCAAAGGACAAGGCTTCCGCCCACCTCACCGCCGGCGCCAAGCGTGTCCTGATCTCCGCCCCCGGCGAGAACTCCGACGCCACCATCGTCTACGGCGTCAACCACGACAAGCTGACCAAGGATCATCTGGTGGTCTCCAATGGTTCGTGCACGACGAACTGCCTCGCGCCAGTCGCAAAAGTCTTGAACGATACCGTCGGCATCGAGACCGGCTTCATGACCACGATCCATGCCTATACCGGCGATCAGCCGACGCTCGACACCTTGCACAAGGATCTCTATCGCGGCCGTGCGGCGGCGATGTCGATGATCCCGACCTCCACCGGTGCCGCCAAGGCGATCGGCCTGGTGCTGCCGGAACTGCAGGGCAAGCTCGACGGCGTCGCGATCCGCGTGCCGGTGCCGAACGTCTCGGTGATCGATCTCAAGATCGTCGCTTCGCGCAAGACCGACGCCAAGGAAATCAACGAGGCGATGAAGCGCGCTTCCGAGCAGCAGCTGAAGGGCATTCTCGGCTACACCACCGCGCCCAACGTCTCGATCGACTTCAACCACGACCCGCATTCGTCCACCTTCCACATGGACCAGACCAAGGTGCTGAACGGCACGCTGGTACGGGTGATGTCCTGGTACGACAACGAATGGGGGTTCTCCAACCGCATGGCCGATACCGCCGTGGCGATGGGGAAGTTGCTCTGATTATCTTACCGTCATCCTGAGGTGCGCGCCGCTGGGCGCGCCTCGAAGGATGGCCGCACGAGCACCCTTCGAGGCTCGCGGCTGCGCCGCTCGCGCCTCAGGGTGACGAGCCGGAGAATACATGCCTAAGTTCCGCAGCCTCGATGACGTCGACGTGAAGGGCAAGCGCGTGCTGCTGCGCGTCGATCTCAACGTGCCGATGGAGAACGGCCGCGTCACCGACGCCACCCGGCTTGAGCGCGTCGCGCCGACCATCACTGAAATTTCCGACAAGGGCGGCAAGGTGATCCTGCTGGCGCATTTCGGCCGGCCCAGGGGACCCGACCCCAAGGACTCGCTGAAGCCCGTCGCCGCAGCGCTGGCACAGGTGATCAAGCGGCCGATTGCCTTCGCTGACGATTGCGTCGGCGAAGTCGCGCAAGAGGCTGTTGCGGCGATGAGGAACGGCGACATCCTTTGTCTGGAAAATACCCGTTTCCACAAGGAAGAAGAAAAGAACGATCCGGCGTTCGTCGCCGAGCTGGCCAAGCTTGGCGACATCTGGGTCAACGACGCGTTCTCGGCAGCGCACCGCGCGCACGCGTCCACCGAGGGCCTCGGCCACAAACTGCCGGCCTATGCCGGGCGTACCATGCAGGCCGAACTCGAGGCGCTCGGCAAGGCGCTGGAAGCGCCGACCAGGCCGGTGATCGCGATCATCGGCGGCGCCAAGGTCTCCACCAAGATCGACCTTCTGGAAAACCTCGTCCGCAAGGTCGATGCGCTGGTGATCGGCGGCGGCATGGCCAATACCTTCCTGCACGCCCAGGGCATCGGCATCGGCAAGTCGCTGGCGGAGAAGGATCTCGCGGCGACCGCGCTGCGGATCATCGGCAAGGCCGAGGCCGCCAATTGCGCCATCATCCTGCCCGTCGACGCCGTGGTCGCGTTTCATTTCGCGGCCCATTCGCCGTCGCACGCCTACGGCCTCGATGCGATCCCCACGGACGGCATGATCCTCGACGTCGGCCCGCGGTCGATCGAGCGGATTCATGCCGCGATCGACGACGCCGCGACGCTGGTCTGGAACGGCCCGCTCGGCGCGTTCGAGATGCCGCCATTCGACCGCGGCACCGTGCTGGCGGCAAGGCACACGGCCGCGCGGACCCGGGAGAAAAAGCTGATCTCGGTCGCCGGCGGCGGCGACACGGTGGCGGCGCTGAATCAGGCCGGTGTGGCCGGCGATTTCAGCTATGTTTCGACCGCGGGCGGGGCGTTTCTGGAATGGATGGAAGGCAAACCCTTGCCGGGTGTCGAGGTTCTGAAAATACACTAGGATCGGGCATCAAGGCCCCAACGCGGAGAACAGGACACATGGCTCGGATCACGTTGCGTCAATTGCTCGACCACGCGGCGGAACACGACTACGGCGTGCCGGCCTTCAACATCAACAACATGGAGCAGGCGCTCGCCATCATGGACGCCGCCTCCAGCCTCGATGCGCCCGTTATCATTCAGGCCTCGCGCGGCGCGCGGTCCTACGCCAACGACGTGATGCTCAAGCACATGATGGACGCGGTCACCGAAATCTATCCGCAGATTCCGGTCTGCGTGCACCTCGATCACGGCAATGAGCCCGCCACCTGCATGACCGCGATCCAGGCCGGCTTCACCTCGGTGATGATGGACGGCTCGCTGAAGACCGACGGCAAGACGCCCGGCGACTGGGACTACAATGTCGGGGTCACCAGGAAGGTCACCGACATGGCCCATCTCGGCGGCATTTCGGTCGAGGGTGAACTTGGCGTGCTGGGTTCGCTGGAGACCGGCATGGGCGACAAGGAGGACGGCCACGGCGCCGAGGGCAAGCTCTCCCACGACCAGCTGCTCACCAATCCCGACGAGGCGGTCAAGTTCGTCAAGGAGACCAGGGTCGACGCGCTGGCGATCGCGATGGGCACCTCGCACGGCGCCTACAAATTCACCCGCAAGCCGGACGGCGACATTCTGGCCATGAACGTGATCGAGGAAATTCACCGCAAGCTGCCGAACATGCATCTGGTGATGCATGGTTCATCCTCGGTGCCGCAGGACCTGCAGGACATCATCAACGCCAATGGCGGCAAGATGAAGCCGACCTGGGGCGTGCCGGTCTCCGAAATCCAGCGCGGCATCAAGAACGGCGTCCGCAAGATCAACATCGACACCGACAACCGCATGGCGATGACCGGACAGATCCGAAAGGTGCTGAACGACAATCCGGAAGAATTCGATCCGCGCAAATACCTTAAACCCGCGATGGAAGCGATGGCCAAGCTTTGCAAACAGCGGTTGCAGGAATTCAATACCGCAGGCCAGGCCAGCAAGATCAAGAAGGTGCTGACCACCGCCGAGATGGCGAAACGCTACGTCAAGGGCGAACTCGATCCGAAGGTCGCGTGACACGCAGCCACTCCGGAGCCGCCAGCCTGCCCGCGCCCGCGCAGGTTTTCTTGGGAATGGCCCGAGAACCGTCTACATTGACCTGCAAATATCCCGTGCTCTGGAGGAGGCACCGATGAATCTCGCCGATCTCAACAAAGTCGCTCTGGCCATGGTCGCGCCGGGCAAGGGCATACTCGCCGCCGACGAATCCTCAGGCACCATCAAGAAGCGCTTCGACGCCATCAACGTCGCGTCGACCGAGGAAACTCGCCGCGACTATCGCGAAATGCTGTTCCGCTCCAGCGAAGCGATGGCCAGGCACATCTCCGGTGTCATCCTCTATGACGAGACCATCTGGCAAAATGCCAGGGATGGCACGCCGCTGGTGAAGATCATCGAACAATCCGGGGCGATCCCCGGCATCAAGGTCGATGAGGGCACGCAGGCCTTGCCGAACTGCCCGGGTGAATTGATCACCGTCGGGTTGGACAAGCTCGCCGAACGCCTGAAGAAATATTACGAACGGGGGGCGCGGTTCGCAAAGTGGCGCGCGGTGATCAATATCGATAAAGACACAATTCCGAGCATGACCGCGATCCGCGCCAATGCCCACGCGCTCGGGCGTTACGCCGCATTATGCCAGGACGCGCAGATTGTTCCGATCGTCGAGCCGGAAGTCCTGATGGATGGCGATCATGATATCGACCGCTGTTACGAAATGAGCCAGCGCGTTCTCAACAAGACGTTTCAGGAATTGCGGATTCAGCGCGTCGCACTGGAAGGCATGGTCCTGAAACCCAACATGGTGGTCCCCGGCAAGAAAAGCCCGAAGCAGGCCTCCGTCGAAGAGGTCGCGGAGAAAACGGTTCGGCTCTTGAAGAACTGCGTCCCCGCGGCGGTGCCCGGCATTGCCTTCCTCTCCGGTGGGCAGTCCGACGAGGACGCCACCGCGCATCTCAACGCCATGAACCGGATCGGCGGCCTGCCGTGGCATCTCACCTTCTCCTACGGTCGCGCGCTGCAGGCGGCGCCGCTGAAGGCGTGGTCGGGCAAGGCCGAGAACGTAGCCGCGGGCCAGCGGGCGTTTAGCCACCGCGCGCGAATGAATTCGCTCGCCAGCCAAGGCCAATGGAAGGCCGATCTGGAAAAGAAGGCGGCATAGACTTGGCCACCAAACCCGTTCCGCCGCGCCCGGTGCCGCGTCTCTATCTCGCGACGCCGGTCGTGGACGATCCGTCGCCCTTGCTGGCAAGCCTCCCCGGCCTGCTCGCCGGGGCCGATGTCGCGGCGGTGCTGGTGCGGCTCAAGCCGACCGACCAGCGCACCATGATCTCGCGCGTCAAGGCCTTGGCGCCGGCGATCCAGGACAGCGGCGCGGCGCTCCTGCTCGATGGTCACGTCGAACTGGTCGCGCGCGCCGGCGCCGATGGAGCGCACCTGACCGGCATCGAAGCCATGGAGGAAGCGCTGCCGACGCTGAAACCGGACCGCATCGCCGGCGTCGGCGGGCTGCGACGCGGCACGATTCGATGACCGCGGCCGAAGCCGGCGCGGATTACGTGCTGTTCGGCGAGCCCGACGCGACAGGGCGCAGCGGCCTTCGGTCGAGGCGATCGCCGAGCGCCTGCAATGGTGGGCCGAACTGTTCGAACCTCCCTGCGTCGGCTTTGCGGCCTCGCGCGAGGAGGCTGGCGAATTCGCCGCAGCCGGTGCAGATTTCGTTCTGGTTGGCGATTTCATCTGGGCCGATCCGCGCGGCGCGGCGGCGGCGCTGATGGACGTTGAGCAGGCGATCAGGCAAGCCTACGCCGCCATGCCCGGAAAAGCCGAAGCCGAACAGGGATAGCGCCGGAAATGAAGCGCCTGCGTCCCATATCGATCCTGGTGAGCTGTCTGTTGTTGTCGGCAAGCGCGCATGCGCAAATCTCGCTGGCGCCGCCGAGCGCGCAAACGCCGCCGGCGGCAAGCAAGCCAGCCGCAAAGCCGAAAGCAAAACCACCCGCGGCTGCCAAAAATTCCGCAGTTCCTGCCGCGAAACCAGCGGCACCTGCGGCTGCGCCGACCGCAACGGTCACGCCAGCCCCGGTACCTGACGATCCCAACGTCGATCTGGTGTTCGGCGCCTATCAGCGCGGTCAATACAAGACCGCATTCGACCTCGCCACCAAGCGCGCGCAGGACAGCGGCGATCCGAAGGCAATGACGATGCTCGGCGAACTCTATGCCAATGCGATGGGCGTCAAGCGCGACTATGCGAAAGCCGCCGACTGGTACAAGCGCGCCGCTGATGGCGGCGACCGCGAGGCCATGTTCGCACTGGCCATGCTCCGCATCGCCGGGCGCGGCGGCCCCGTCAATCACGAGGAAGCCGCGAAACTGCTGGCGTCCTCGGCCAAGCTCGGCAATCCCAAGGCGGCGTATAATCTCGCGCTGCTTTATCTCGACGGACAGACGCTGCCGCAGGACGTCAAACGCGCGGCGGAGCTGTTTCGCGTCGCCGCCGACGCCGGCAATCCGGAAGCGCAATACGCGCTCGCGACCTTCTACAAGGAGGGCACCGGCGTCGAGAAGGACATCGGCAGGGCGGTGCGGCTATTGCAGGCGGCCTCGCTCGCCGACAATGTCGACGCCGAGGTCGAATACGCCATCGCGCTTTATAACGGCACCGGCACGCCGAAGAACGAAGCCGCCGCGGTGGCGCTGTTGCGCAAGGCCGCCAAGCAAAACAGTCCGATCGCCCAGAACCGTCTCGCACGCGTGCTGGTGACCGGACAGGGCGCGCCGGTGGACAAGATCGAGGGCCTCAAATGGCATATTGTCGCCAAAACCGCCGGCAAGGGCGACCCCATGCTCGATGAGGCGCTGGCGGACTTAAGTCCGGAGGATCGCGCCAAGGTCGAGGCGGCCGCCCGCAAATGGCTCGGCACCAAATGATCCGCCTTGACGTCACCACAACCGCAGGGCACCCACTGCGGTCTCACCTCTCCCCGCCGGGTGAGGGGGTCCGTACCTCACCGTAACCGCTCACCCCAACCCTCTCCCAATGAGGAGAGGGAGCGTACTTTCACCGTCGAAACATCAACGACAAGCCGAGATCATGCTGCATTCAGCCCTCATCAACGTCATGGTCAAAGCCGCGCGCCGCGCCGGCCGCAGCCTCAAGCGCGATCTCGGCGAGGTCGAGAACCTTCAGGTGTCGCTGAAAGGGCCCGCCAATTTCGTCACCATGGCCGACAGGCGCGCCGAGGAGATGCTGCACTCCGACCTCACCAAGGCGCGGCCGGGTTACGGCTTCATCGGCGAGGAAGGCGGCATCCGCCAAGGCGACGACAAGAGCCACACCTGGATCGTCGATCCGCTCGACGGCACCACGAACTTTCTGCACGGCATCCCGCAATTCGCGATTTCGATCGGCCTGCAGCGCGAGGGCACCATGATCGCCGGCCTGATCTACAATCCGGCCAATGACGACCTCTACATCGCCGAGCGCGGCAAGGGCGCCTTCCTCAACGATCAGCGGCTGCGCGTCGCCGGCCGGCGCAACCTTGGCGAATGCGTGATCGCCTGCGGGCTGCCGCATATCGGACGCGGCGACCTCGAACTGTCGCGCGCCGAACTGAGCGAAATCCAGAGCCGGGTGGCAGGCCTGCGCCGGTTCGGCGCGGCCTCGCTCGACATGGCTTTCGTCGCCTCCGGCCGCCTCGACGGCTATTGGGAACGCAATTTGCAGCCGTGGGACCTGGCGGCGGGGCAGATCATCGTTCGCGAAGCCGGCGGCATCGTCAGCGGCATCGAGGGCGACGACGACCCGCTCAAGACCGGCAACGTGGTCTGCGGCAATGAACACGTCCACGCCGAACTGGTGAAGATTCTCAAGCCGCTGGGGAAGTAGCGGCGGTTTCGGTCGAGTTCTTGAGAACCCGCGCGGCATAATTCGCCGTCATCATCCGCGAAAGCGGATGATCCAGTATTCCGCACCACCGCTGTTGAACTCTGGCGACACGGAGTACTGGATGCCCGGCCAAGCCGCGGGCAATGACGACGGTTATGATGCCGCCTTCATCCGGTAATGGCTGACGCCCCATTCGCTGCCGTCGGCGTAGCCGAACAGCCCTGATGTGGCGAGGAAGAACCAGCGCCAGCGCCGCATCCACAAGTTCGTGTCGCTGCCGTAGACGCCTCGAAGGATGCCCTCGATCTCGTCGCGGTGGGAATCGAAATTGCCGAGCCAGTCCTGCGCGGTGCGCTGATAATGCGTGCCGCTCCAGCGCCATTCCTTCTCGACCTCGAACAAATCCTGATATTGCCGGATCAGATGATGGCTCGGCATCACGCCGCCGGCGAAAAAATGCTGCGCGATCCAGTCTTCGCCATCGGTACGATCGAACAGATAGGCGCCGGAACGATGGGTGAAGATATGCATGAAGAAGCGGCCGTCCGGCGCAAGCCATGATCTTACCCGCGTCATCAATTCGCGCCAGTTCATGATGTGCTCGAACATTTCGACCGACACGATGCGGTCGAACTGCCGCTCCGGGTCGAACACGTTCATATCAGCGGTGACCACGCGAAGATTTTTCAATCCGCGCGCGGCGGCCTCACGCTCGATATATTCGCGCTGCGACTGCGAATTCGACACCGCCGTTATCGCGGCGTTTGGAAATTGCCGCGCCATCCACAGCGACAGCGAGCCCCAGCCGCAGCCGAGTTCGAGGATCGATTGCCCGTCGGCGAGATCGGCGTGCGCAACCGTCTGGCGCAGCGCTTCTTCCTCGGCCTCCTGCAGCGTCGACTCCGGCTCCTTGTAGAAGCAGGATGAGTATTTCCGGTTCGGGCCGAGCACCAGGGCGAAGAACGCCGCCGGCACTTCGTCATGCCGGGTGTTGGCCTCGTCGGTGTAGTCGGCAATGGCGCGCGCCGCCATTTCGTCCGCAAACGCGGCGTCGCTTTCGGCGGTGCCGCTGGCCAGCCGTGTCGCGGTGCGCGAGCACAACCGCTGCACCGCCGCCCGGATCACCAGATCGGGCAGCGGCACCCGCTCGGCGGTGCCGATGATTCGGGATACGAAGCTCATGCGGCCAATCCCTTTCTGTGGCAAAAAACCCGTTAACCGCCTCAGGCGTCAAAGATTTATGAAATACACATTACGTCTAAGCCCGGTTTCGCCCCGAAGTTCCCTTTTCCCGCCCCAAACGTTTTGCAACTGGCCTTTTTTCCCGGCACCGCTGTGCCATATTGGTGCCCGAAATCGGCTCCTCGCAACGGATGACATCGTCAATGCCTTCAGGCTCCCCTTCCCGCTCCGCGATGGAGATCGAACTGACCAAACTGTCCTCGCCACGGATTTTCCTGTTCCGGATGCTGGTGTTCCTGGTGCTGTGCGGGCTGGTCACGGTCGTGCTCTACAAGCAGATCGTCACAGCCTTCTTCGCCAATCCCGGCCTCAACGCGCTGATCGGCGCGGTGCTCTTGATCGGCACCATCCTGTCGTTTCGCCAGGTGATCCGGCTCTATCCGGAGGTCGCCTGGGTCAACAACTTCCGCATCGCCGATCCCGGCCTCGCCATCGACCGGCATCCCACGCTGCTGGCGCCGATGGCGGCGATCCTCGGCGGCGAGCGATCGGGGCGGATGTCGATCTCGCAGCAGACCATGCGGCATCTCTTGGACTCGATCGCCACCCGGCTGGACGAGGCCCGCGACATTTCCCGCTACATGACGGGCCTGCTGGTGTTTCTCGGTCTGCTCGGCACCTTCTGGGGCCTGATCGAAACCGTAGGTTCCGTCGGCAAGGTGATCGAGAGCCTGAAAGTCGGCGGCGACGCCGGCTCGCTGTTCGACACGCTGAAAGAAGGTCTGGCCGCGCCGCTCGGCGGCATGGGCATTTCGTTTTCGTCGTCGCTGTTCGGCCTTGCCGGCTCGCTGATCCTCGGCTTTCTCGATCTGCAATCGAGCCAGGCGCAGAACCGGTTCTATACCGACCTCGAAGACTGGCTCGCCTCCACCGTGCGCGAATATTCCGGCGAGGCCGGTTCGGGCGCCAGCGGCGAACTTCAGGCAGCGGTCGAGCGGTTGCGGGCGACCCTCGAAGAGGGCGGCGCGAGCCGCGGCACCACCGCGGCGATGGCCAATCTCGCCGAGGCCATTCAGGGCCTGGTCGCGCATATGCGGACCGAGCAGCAGATGATCCGCGAATGGGCCGACGGCCAGGGCGAGCAGAACCGCGAGATCAAGAAACTGCTCGAGCGGATCGCGCGCCAGCCGGAGAAGAATTAAAAGGGTGCGCAACGTTGACACAACGGAAGCGCGCTCCCTCTCCCGTTGGGAGAGGGTTGGGGTGAGGGGCTACGGTCTATCGTTTAGCTGTAACCCCTCACCCGGCGCTGCGCGCCGACCTCTCCCCACGGGAGAGGTCAACCTGAACTCGAGGCAAATTCTGGTCTAATCCTCACGGGTCAGACTTTAAGTTCAGACTTTAAGTGGAGACATTCAAATGGCCCTTGCCCGTGCACGCCGCAACGAAACCGGATTCAACTACTGGCCGGGTTTTGTCGACGCGCTGTCGACGCTGGTGCTCTCGATCGTGTTCCTGCTGTCGGTGTTCCTGGTGGTGCAGTTCTTCCTGTCGCAGGAGGTCACCGGCAAGGACAAGGCGCTGGAGCAGCTCAACGCCAAGATCGCGCAATTGAACGATCTATTGTCGCTGGAAAAACTCGGCAAGCTCAATCTCGACGACCAGCTCTCGCAGGTGCGGGCCGGGCTTGCCTCGGCAGAGACCGAGCGCGATCGCGTCAAGGGCCTCTACGAAGGCCTCGCCGGCGCCGGCAATGACGCCGCCGGCCGCGCCAGCGAACTCAACAAGGCGCTGGATTCCGAAAAACAGGTGACCTCGCGCGCACTCGCCCAGATCGAGGTGCTGAACCAGCAGATCAGCGCCTTGCGCCGCCAGCTTGCGGCGCTCGAGGAAGCGCTCGACGCCTCGGAGAAGCGCGACAAGGAATCGCAGGGACGGATCGCCGATCTCGGCCAGCGCCTGAACGTCGCGCTGGCGCAGCGGGTGCAGGAGCTGTCGCGCTACCGTTCGGAATTCTTCGGGCGCCTGCGCGCCATCCTCGGCAACCGGCCGGATATCAGGATCGTCGGCGACCGTTTTGTCTTTCAGTCCGAGGTGTTCTTCGACACGGGCCAGGCGCTGCTGCTGCCCGAAGGCCGCGCCGAGCTCGACAAGCTGGCGACCGCGCTGATCGACCTCGACAAACAGATTCCGGGTGAAATCGCCTGGGTGCTGCGGGTCGATGGCCATACCGACGTGCGGCCGATCTTGAACAGCCCGGTGTTCAAGTCGAACTGGGAATTGTCGTCGGCGCGCGCGATCTCGGTGGTGCAGTATCTGATCTCGCTCGGCGTGCCGGCGCAGCGGCTGGTCGCCGCCGGCTTTGCGGAATTCCAGCCGCTCGATACCGCCACCACCGAAGAGGCCTACAAGCGTAACCGCCGCATCGAGCTGAAGCTGACGGAACGCTGAGGGTGATATTCAAGGAGATCCAATACGTCGTCATTGCCGGGTTTGACCCGGCAATCCATCAAAAAAGATGCTCGCGAAATAGATGGATGCCCGGGACAAGCCCGGGCATGACGGCCTTGCCTTGATGAGCGTTCCCTTTCACCTCCGCCCCTATCGCAGCGATGACGAAGACGCGGCGATCGCGCTGTGGCTTGAGACCTGGCAGCAGGCGTATCCGGCAATCGATTTCGCTGCGCGCGTAAAATGGTGGCGCGAGCGCTGGCGCCAGCGAGCTGGTGCCGAATGCGGCGATCATGGTCGCGGAACAGGCAGGCACTCTCGTTGGGTTCGTGACCATCGACACATCAGGCTATCTCGATCAGCTGGTGGTCGCGCCCGATCACTGGGGATCGGAACTGGGTGATGCGCTGGTCGGTGAAGCCAAGCGGATATCGCCTGATCGCATCACGCTGCTGGTCAACACCGATAACATCAGGGCCATCCGCTTCTACGAACGCAACGGTTTTGTTCCCGCCGGCGAGGATGTGAATCCGACGTCGGGCCGGCCGGTGCTGCGGATGGAGTGGAAGGGGTTATAAAGGTCGTCATTGCCGGGCTTGACCCGGCAATCCATCCGCTACGAAATGCATTTCGTGAAGATTGATGGATACGCGGGTCAAGCCCGCGTATGACGAGCGCGGGCCTCACACCCCTTCGAACTGCAATCGCGCCAGCCGGGCGTAGAGTCCGTTGGCGGCGACCAGCGAGGCGTGGGTGCCCTGCTCGACGATACGGCCCTGGTCCATCACCATGATGCGGTCGCAGGACAACACCGTGGCGAGGCGATGGGCGATCACCAGCGTGGTGCGGTGACGCATCAATTCCTCCAGCGCGGTCTGCACCAGCGTCTCGGATTCCGCATCCAGCGACGAGGTGGCTTCATCGAGCAGCAATAGCGGCGCGTCGCGCAGGATCGCACGCGCAATGGCGATACGCTGGCGCTGGCCGCCCGACAGCGTGACGCCACGCTCGCCGAGCTGCGCCTCGAATCCGCCAGGCAGGCGGCGGATGAATTCGGTGGCATGAGCAAGCTCCGCGGCGCGCTCGACCTCGGCGTCGTCGGCGTCGGGCCGGCCGAAGCGGATGTTCTCGCGCGCGGTCGCGGCGAACACTACCGAGTCCTGCGGCACCAGCGCGATGCGCCTACGCACCTCGCCCGGATCGGCCGCTCGGATCGCTACGCCGTCGAACGAGATCACGCCTGCCGCGGGATCGTAGAACCGCAGCAGCAGGTGAAACAGCGTGCTCTTGCCGGCGCCGGACGGGCCGACGATCGCGACCTTCTCGCCGGCGCGCACCGAGAGCGAAACGCCATCGACCGCCAGCGCGTCCGGCCGCGTCGGATAGGCGAAGCTGACGTTTTCGAAGCTGACGTCGCCGCGCGCCGGCACCGGCAAAGCACGCGGCGACGCCGGCGCGGTGACCTGCGATTTGACGCGCAGAATTTCGAACAAGCGTTCCGATGCGCCCGACGCGGCCGAGACCTCGCCCCAGACCTCGCTGAGCTGGCCGAGACCGGCCGCGGCGAACGCCGCGTACAACACGAACTGGCCGAGCCGGCCCGGACTGATGGAGCCGGTCAGCACATCGTGCGAGCCGACCCAGAGGATCGCCACGACGCTGGTAAAGACGATGAAGATGATGATCGCGGTCAGAACCGCGCGCGCACGGGTCGAACTGCGCGCCGCTTCATAGGCCTGCTCGACCTCGCCGCCGAAGCGCGCATTGGCGAGCCGCTCGCTGGTATAGGCCTGCACGGTTCTGATAGCGCCGACCAGTTCGGAAGCGTAGGCGGTCGCATCCGCCAGCGTATCCTGGGCGTTGCGCGACAGCCGCCGCACCCAGCGCCCGAACGCCACCAGCGGGATCACGATCACCGGAATTGCCAGCAGCACGAAGCCGGAAAGCCGGGGGCTCGTGATCACCATCATCGTCGTCGCGCCGATGAACAGCATGAAGTTGCGCAGCGCGATCGATACCGACGCGCCGACCGCGGACTTGATCTGGGTGGTATCGGCGGTGAGGCGCGAGATCAGTTCGCCGCTGCGCGCGGAATCGAAGAACGCCGGTGACAGCGAAATCAGGTGCGCGAACACGTCGCGCCTGAGATCCGCGACGATGCGCTCGCCGATGGTCATCACCAGATAGAACCGCGCCGCGCTGGCGCCGGCGAGCACTGCGACCACCGCGATCATCACGCTGAAGTAGCTGTTGATCAGGGCAACGCCTTCGGGCGTGAACCCGAAGTCGATCATCCGCCGCACCGCGACCGGCACCAACAGCGTCGTCAGCGCGGCGATGGTCAGCGCGATCAATGCCAGCGTCGCGCGGCCGCGGTAACGCGCCACATAAGGCGCCAGCGCCAGTAGCGGACGCAGCCGCGCGCTGCCTTTGGCCGGCGACAGCGTCAGTTGCGCTTCGATGGAGGATGCCTCGACCGGCTCCACATCGCGCCGCGGCGGCGTTTCGCCATGCCGGTCTTCAAGCCGTTCCACTGCGCTCATGAGATCTGGACCAATCGCTGCTGCCTTCCCAGATAGGCCGCGCCGCCACCAGAGGCAAATCCTTAGAAGACACCAATCCGGGAACATACCTGGCTTGTTTTGGGGGGCTTGCTGCGTTATAGAGCGGCCCAAATCCGTCCCCACAGCCACCCTAAAGACAGGCGCCGGCGCGCCGAAGGATCTGCCATGAAAGCCGAGATTCACCCGAATTATCATATGATTACGGTCGTGATGACCGATGGCACCGAATATCAGACACGCTCCACCTGGGGTAAGGAAGGCGACAAGCTGAACCTCGATATCGACTCCAAGTCGCACCCGGCCTGGATCGGCGGCGCCCAGCAACTGCTCGATCGTGGCGGCCGTGTGTCGCGGTTCCAGAAGAAGTTTTCGGGCTTCCTCAAGAAGGAGTGAGGTCCTCTCACCTTCATTCGAGGCAAGATTTCAAAAACGCCCCGGTCCGCGCCGGGGCGTTTTGCGTTGGGCAATTAGAATCGCCAGCCGACGCAGGCGGCACCGGCGGCGATGATGCAGCAGGCAACGATGCGCAAGCCGGTCAGGCGCTCGTTGAGGAACAGAGCTCCGAGCAGTGCTGCGAACACCACGCTGGTTTCGCGCAATGCCGACACCGCCCCCATTGCGTTGGCCTGCATCGCCCAGATGATGGCGCCATAGGCCGCGAGCGAAATCAGCCCACCGCTGGCCGCCTTGCCGGCTTCCGCCAATGATATCGCGAAGATCCCGCGCCGGCGCCGCGCCAGATACCAGAGCGGCCAGGCGAGGAAGAACGTGAAGATGCTGCCGGTGTAGGCGACCCAGTTGCCGGAAGCGCGCACGCCGATGCCATCGACGATGGTATAGGCGGCGATGCTGACGCCGGTCGCCAGCGCCGCCGGCAGATTCATCGTGTGCAGCCTGCCTTTCGCTGCCGCCAGCATGAAAATCCCCACACAGACAAGGCCGATGCCGATGCTGCCGAGCAGGTTCATCCATTCCCCGGCGAACAGGCTGCCGCCGAGCGCAATCAGCGCCGGCGAAGAGCCGCGCGCCACCGGATAGGTTTCGCCGAGATCGCCGCTGCGATACATCCGCACCAACAGCGCGTTGTAAACCTGATGAATCAGACCCGAGGCGAACACGTAAGGCGCGCTGGTCGGGGACGGCAGGCCTGCGAATACCATCATCGCGATGCCGATGACGCCGACGGTGAGATTCATGACCAGCATCGACTGCGTGCGATCCGCGCCGCCGCGCAGCAACGCATTCCAGCTCGCGTGCAGGAACGCGGCCGACAGCACCAGCAAGATGGAAAAAGGGGTCAGCAAGGCGGGATCATTCTGGTCGACGATCGACGGGTGCGGACTAGCGCACCCGCGGCCGACGATCCAGCGTTATTGCTCGAATGCCGCCTTCAGGCGATTGAGCTGCGGCACCAGCGGATTGCCGATCGCGGCGCGTTCCGCCGCCGGGGCGTGGATGGTGGTATCGAGGCGGCGGACTTTGGTCTGCAGCGTCATCGAGCGGGCGATCAGGTCCTGCAATTGCTGCGGCAGTTTTTCGATCATGTCGTTCGCGCCGGGATCGGCGGCGCTGAGCTTGACCTTGGTCTTTTCGCGATTGGCCTGGGTCAGCGTCATCTCGCCTTCCTTCACCGCACGATGCAGCAACAGCCATGACGCCAATTGCATCAGGCGCGTGGTCAGCCGCATGCTTTCGGTCGCATAGGTGAGGCTGACGGAGCGGTCGAGTGCCTTGGCCTCGGTGCGGCCGGCGCCGTCGAGATAAGCGGCGGTCTCCTCGACCAGATCCATGCCTTCGCGAAACAGGGTGCCGAACGCCGCGGAATTGGTCAGCCGTTCGCTGAATTGCACGAGAGCGGTTTCGCCTTGCGAACGTTCCGACATGGTTAACGCCTCACACCACTATTTACGCTGCCGGCTTTGAAGACGCGCCCGGCTTATGATGAACAAATCATTGCGCGCCCGCGGCCGGGAGTCCAGCCGCAAGACTTTTTATGGTTTCCAGCTGGTGGGGGAAGGAACGGAACGACGCCCAAAAAAAGAGCCGCCGTTTCCGGCGGCTTTGAAGTTGATAACAGGGAGGCGTCAAACAGAGTGGACAGGAGCCACTCGGTGTCCAAACGAGGACAGTTCCAGTCATAGGTGAGAAAGCTTAATTGATCGTAAACGAGCGATTTCTTTCACGCTTCGTTTGCCATGTCGGCCATTGGCCGAGTGCGGACGATGCGCGGACCTATCCACGGGGTCGTCCCGGCCAAGCAAAGCGCGCGCCGGGAGCCATAACCACCGCGCCCGTGATTATGGGAAGGCGTCTATCACGCGGCCAAAATGAGACGTCACGGCGTATGGATCCCGGCTCGCGCTCGCTGCGCTCGCGTGGCCGGGACGACGGAAGGCCGGGTCGGTATCACGACTTGAAAAAGCGGTCGGCGGCGTCCTTGGAGGCGCGCTTTTTGGTCATGGCCACTTGCAACCGCTCGATCTCCGAAGTCATCAGCGCGATGCGCTCGGCAAGTTCCTCCACCGACAGCAACGACAGGTCCTGCCCGATCTCGTGGGTGACTTTCTTCCGCGGCTTGTCGTCGTCCTCAACGGCCATGGGTTGTCCTCCGGTCAGTGAAACGGTTGCCAGTCGGAGCGCGGCTGGCTAATCAGATTGCCTCTTCAAATTTCGAAGCGTTTAGCCAAGGACAAATCATGGAAAAGCTGCCCGCGCAAATGACGGTCGTCGGCATCAGCAAGCCCGGCGGCCCGGAGGTGCTTTTGCCCGAAACCCGCGCGGTGCCTGTGCCCGGGCCAGGTGAAATCCTGATCAAGGTCGCAGCCGCCGGCGTCAACCGTCCCGACGTCGCGCAGCGATCCGGCAGCTATCCGCCGCCGCCCGGCGCCAGCGATTTGCCCGGCCTTGAAGTGGCGGGCGAAGTGGTCGCGGTCGGCCCGGGCGCAACCAAGCACAAGCTCGGCGACAAGGTGATGTCGCTGGTGGCCGGCGGCGGCTACGCGCAATATGCAATCGCGCAGGATGCCCAGGCGATGACGGTGCCCGCCGGCGCTGTCGATGCTGGAGGCCGGCGCCATTCCGGAAACGCTGATGACGGTCTGGCACAATGTGTTCGAGCGCGGCGCGCTGAAGCCGGGCGAGACGCTATTGATCCATGGCGGTTCGTCCGGCATCGGCACCATGGCGATCCAGCTCGCCAAGGCCTTTGGCTCCAAAGTGATCGTCACCGTCGGATCGAAGGACAAGGCCGAAGCCTGTCTCAAACTCGGCGCCGACCGTGCGATCAACTACAAGACCGAAGACTTCGTCGCTGAGGTGAAGACGGCGACCGATGGCGCGGGCGCCAATGTCATTCTCGACATGGTCGGCGGCGATTACATCGAGCGCAATTACGACGCCGCCGCGATCGAGGGGCGCGTGGTCCAGATCGCGCTTCTCGGCGGACCCAAGGCAAACGTTAATTTCGCCAAGCTGATGGTGAAACGGCTGCACCACACCGGCTCCACGCTGCGCCCCCGTAGCAATACGGACAAGGCGGCGATGGTCGCAGCTATCGAGGCCAAGGTGATGCCGCTGTTGCGCGAGGGGCGCGTCAAACCGCTGATGGACAGCACTTTCCCGCTGGAAAAGGCCGCTGACGCGCATCGGCGCATGGAGACCAGTGAACATATTGGCAAAATTGTGTTGGCCGTTTAATGCCCGCGAGCCAAGTGCAGGCGGAAACCCTTTGATTTTCCTCGCTTTCATGTCATTTATCGCGCCACGCCGGGCGGCTTGCTTCGCCCGGAAGCGTCGTTGATCGCGGAGAACTGAAATTGCGTCTGATCAGGTGCCTCGCGCCCCTCGCGCTGGGCCTCGTGATTGTTGCCGCCGCGCCCCCGGCGCGCGCCATCGACGCCGTCAGCGTCCGCGGCGACGCGCCTGCGATCGACCTCACCGCGGTGCTCGATCATCAGCGCAGCGACACAGACCGCATTCAGGTCTCCACCGCGCCGGGCACCGATGGCATCGTTCGCCGCATCGAAGTCCGCGCCCGCGAAGGCGGACAGAACTGGGTGGTGTTCGCGCTCGCCAACAACACCGATGACCAACTCGATCGTCTGATCGTGGCACCGCATTATCGCATCGTGTCGTCGGGGCTGTTGTGGCCCGACCTTGGACTGTCGCGCATCGCGACCATCACGCCATCGACCGGCGACCGTCCCGAGCGCCAGGAGAGCGCGACCGCGGATATTTTCCGCATCACGCTCGACCCCGGCGCCGTCATCACCTTTGTCGCGGAATTGCGCACCGATAAATTGCCGCAGCTCTATCTGTGGGAGCCCGACGCCTACAAGGACAAGGTCAACTCGTTCACGCTGTACCAGGGCATCGTGATCGGCATTTCCGGCTTGCTGGCGCTGGTGCTGACCATTCTGTTCGTGGTCAAGGGCAGCATCATGTTTCCCGCCGCCGCCGCGCTGGCGTGGGCGGTGCTGGTCTATATCGGCGTCGATTTCGGCTTCTGGGGCAAGGTGCTCGACATGTCGAACAACGCCGAGCGGGTCTGGCGCGCGGCGGGAGAGGCGATCCTGGCCGCGACGCTGCTGGTGTTTTTGTTCGCCTATCTCAATCTCAGCCGCTGGCATGTGCGTTACTCCCATATCACCGTCGGCTGGCTGGCCTTTCTCGGCTCGCTGGTGGCGCTGGCGCTGTTCGATCCCGCGGTCGCCTCGGGCATCGCGCGGATGTCGCTGGTCTTGATCGCGTTCGCAGGCTTCGCCCTCATCGTCTACCTCACTACCCACGGCTTCGACCGCGCGGTGCTCTTGATCCCGACCTGGTTCCTGCTGGTGGTCTGGGTCATCGCGGCCGGCATGACGGTGGCCGGAAGCGTCACCAACGACATCGTCGGGCCCGCGCTGCTCGGCGGCCTGGTGCTGATCGTGATGCTGATCGGATTTACGGTAATGCAGCACGCCTTCGCGGGCGGCGGCGCGACCACCGGCGTAGTCTCCGACGTCGAGCGCCGGGCGCTGGCGCTGACCGGCTCGGGCGATCTGATCTGGGACTGGGACGTCTCAGCCGACAAGGTCTTCACCAGCCCCGAGACCGAAAGCCTGCTGGGCTTGAAACGCGGCACGCTGGAGGGCCCCGCCGCGAAATGGCTCGAGGTGCTGCATCCGCTCGATCAGGATCGTTTCCGCGCAGCGCTGGACAGCGTGCTCGACCAGCGCCGCGGCCGGCTGGTGCAGGATTTCCGGCTGCGCACCCCCGACGGCCATTTCATGTGGTTCGCGCTGAAAGCGCGTCCGGTGGTCGGTTCCGACGGCGAAGTATCACGCGTGGTGGGCACGCTGACCGACGTCACCGAAATGAAGAACGCCGAGGAACGCCTGCTGCACGATTCCGTGCATGACAATCTCACCGGCCTGCCGAACCGCAAATTGTTCATCGACCGGCTAGGTGCGGTCGCCAATTTCGCAAAAACCATGCCGAACCTGCGGCCGACGCTGATGGTGATCGATCTCGACCGCTTCAAGCAGGTCAACGATTCCGTCGGCATCGCGGTCGGCGATTCGATCCTGCTGACGCTGGCGCGGCGGCTGACCCGGATCCTCAAACCGCAGGACACGCTGGCCCGGCTCGCCGGCGACCAGTTCGGCCTGATCCTGATGTCCGAACAGGACCCCGCTCGCATCACCGCCTTCGCCGAGACCATCCGCAAGACCATCCGCGCGCCGATTGCCTTCAACGATCGCGAGATTTTCCTGACCGCCTCGATTGGACTGGCACTCAGCGATCCGCAGACGCAACTGTCCGAGGAGATCATCAAGGACGCCGAACTTGCGATGTATCATTCCAAGCGCATCGGCGGCGACCGCATCGACGTCTACAAGCCGGCGATGCGCGCGCGCAAGACCGACCGGCTGACGCTGGAATCCGAATTGCGCCGCGCCATCGAGCGTGAGGAGATCACCATCCTGTACCAGCCGATCGTGCGGCTGGAAGATCGCTCCATCGCCGGCTTCGAGGCGCTGGCGCGCTGGGATCATCCGAAGCTCGGGCGGATGTCGCCGGTGGAATTCATCAGCATCGCCGAGGAGATCGGCCTGATCGTCGATCTCGGCATGTTCGTGCTGGACCAGACCGCCAGGCAGCTCGCGATCTGGCAGCGCGCGATGCGTTCGCGCGAACCGATCTTCGCCAGCGTCAACGTCTCCTCGCGGCAATTGCTGCGGCACGATTTGATCCACGACATCCGCACCGTGCTGTCGCGCTCTTCGGTGGCGCGCGGCACGCTGAAGCTCGAGCTGACGGAATCGCTTGTCATGGAGAACCCGGAACATGCGGCGCAGATGCTCACCCGCATCCGCGAACTCGGCACGGGATTGTCGCTGGACGATTTCGGCACCGGCCATTCCTCGCTGGCCTATCTGCAGCGCTTCCCGTTCGACACCATCAAGATCGACCAGTCCTTCGTGCGCACCACCAGCCGCGGCACCCGGCCGGTGATCCTGAAATCGATCATCGCGCTGGCGCACGATCTCGGCATGGACGTGGTCGCCGAAGGCGCGGAAACCGATTCCGACGCGGTGGAGCTTTATCAGCTGGGCTGCGAATACGCCCAGGGCTTTGCGTTCGGCGAGCCGATGGACGCCGACGCCGCGATGCGGCTACTGACGGAAGAGCGGCTCGAGGCGGCGAGCTGAGTTTGTCGTCCCGCGAACGCGGGGACCCATACGCCGAAGCGTCAATGTTCTGGACAGCGATAATATTTTTGATGGTCCCGTCTCCACAATAGACGTCAGGGGTTATGGGTCCCCGCGTTCGCGGGGACGACGCACGTTGTGAGGTGGTGTCACGGCCCTACTTCATCCGCTTGAACCGCACGCTTTTGCCGTCCGCCAGCCTTGTGGCGATGCCGCCGGCGATGCAACCCTCGCGCTGCGGCATCTTCTCCCGCGGACTGGCGCAGCGTCTCCCACCGCGACGCGCGGTGCGCCGCGCGTGGCAGCGGGGTAATGTCCGTTGGCGGGAAGCGGACGTTCGTGGGCTATTTGCACTTCTGCATGGTTCGGCCTCATTATGCGTCTTTCATGGACCTTTGGGACGACGCCCGCAGCGAATTGAAGGAGGACCGACATGACAGTTTCGGCGGAACGAGCCGTCCTTGCCGGCGGCTGCTTCTGGGGTGTGCAGGATCTGCTGCGCCGGTATCCCGGCGTGATTTCAACCAGGGTGGGCTACACCGGCGGCGAGGTGCCAAACGCGACGTATCGCAACCACGGCAATCACGCGGAAGCCATCGAGATCACCTTCGATCCGCAGACCATCAGCTATCGAAAGCTGCTGGAATTCTTTTTCCAGATCCATGATCCCTCGACGTTGAACCGCCAGGGCAACGACCGCGGAGCGAGCTACCGGTCGGCCATCTTCTATACCAGCGACGAGCAGAAGCGGATCGCGGAAGACACCATCGCCGATGTCGATGCTTCCGGCCTTTGGCCGGGCAAGGTTGTCACCGAGGTGGCGCCCGCCGGACCGTTCTGGGAGGCCGAGCCCGAGCATCAGGATTATCTGGAGAAATATCCGGACGGCTACACCTGTCACTTCATCCGGCCGGACTGGACGCTGCCGCACCGGGCGGAGAAAGCTGAATCAGGCGCGAGCGGGGTTTCGGCAGCGTGACCAAAGGCTCCGATCTGCTGGTGGCCGCCCTCGAGAACGAGGGCGTCGCGTACATCTTCGCCATTCCGGGCGAGGAGAATCTCGACGTGCTGGAGTTGCTGCGGCGCTCGAAGATCAAGCTCGTGCTGACGCGACACGAGCAGGCCGCCGGCTTCATGGCGGCCACCTACGGGCGTCTCACCGGACGCGCGGGCGTCTGCCTGACGACGCTGGGTCCCGGGGCGCTCAATCTGACGACGGCTGCGGCCTACGCGCATTTGGGCGCGATGCCGATGGTCATGATCACCGGACAGAAGGCGATCCGGAGCAGCCGTCAGGCGCGCTTCCAGATCGTCGACATCGTCGCGACCATGCGACCGCTCACCAAGATGGCGACGCAGATCGTCTCCGCGCAGAGTATTCCGACTCTGGTTCGCGACGCCTTCCGGGTCGCGCAGCAGGAGCGGCCGGGCCCGGTGCATCTCGAAGTCCCTGAGGATATCGCGGCCGACGCCGCCGCTGCCGACATCATTCCCCCGCATGTCGTCGAGCTTCCGGTTGCGCCAGCAGTGGCCATCGAGCGCGCCGCAGCGATGATCGTGGGCGCCAGCAGGCCTCTCGTCATGCTGGGCGCTGCGGCGAGCCGTCCGCAGCTCGCCGAGCCGCTGTCGGCGTTCGTGCGGCGATGCAAGATTCCATTCTTCAACACCCAGATGGGGAAGGGCGCGGTCAATGCGGGCTCCAGTCTCTATATGGGCACGGCCGCGCTGTCGGAACGGGATTGGGTTCACGAGGCGATCGACCAGGCCGACCTGATTATTTCGATCGGCCATGATACCGTCGAGAAGCCCCCTTTCCTGATGGGCCATAATGGACCGCAGGTGATCCATGTCGGCGCCACGCCGGCGACGGTGGAGCAAGTATACTTCCCCCAAGCCGAGATCGTCGGAGACGTTGGCGCCAGCCTCGCAGGCCTGGCCGATCGCCTGGAAGGCAAGCTCCCCAATGCCTCGGCATTGCTGGGTTTGCGGGAAGGGATTCTTGCCCGCCTCGCCGAGCGTTCGACGGAGGATCGGTTTCCACTGACGCCTCAGCGCATCGTGCACGACGTCCGCCAGGTCATGCCGCCGGACGGCATCGTCGCCCTCGACAACGGCATGTACAAGATCTGGTTCGCCCGCAACTATCGCACCAGCGTCGCCAATACGCTGCTGCTCGACAACGCGCTGGCGACCATGGGCGCCGGTCTTCCTTCGGCAATCGCGGCGTCGCTGATCCATCCGGACCGACGCGTGCTCGCCGTCTGCGGCGACGGCGGCTTCATGATGAATTCGCAGGAGCTTGAGACGGCCGTGCGGCTCAAGCTGAACCTCGTCGTGCTCGTGCTCGAGGATCGCGCCTACGGCATGATCCGATGGAAACAGGAAGTCGACGGGTTTTCCGACTTCGGCCTCGACTTCGGCAATCCTGACTTCGTCGCCTATGCGAAGTCATACGGCGCCAGGGGCTCCCGCGTCGGCAAGGCCTCGGAACTCTCGACGATGCTGGAAGCTGCTTTCAGGGAAGGCGGTGTGCATCTCGTTGTGGCGCCCATCGACTACAGCGAGAACATGCGCGTGCTCGTCAACGAACTTCACTCGGTAGTTCAGGCTGTGTGAAAACTCCTGATTGAGCGAGGCTCAACTCTCACTTCATCCGCTTGAACCGCACGCTGTTGCCGTCCGCCAGCCGGGTCGCGATGTAGCCGCCGGCGAGGCAGGCCTCGCGCTGCGGCATCTTCTCCTGCGGGCTGCGCAACGTCTCCCACCACGACGCCCGATGCGCCGCGCGCGGCAGCGCCGCGTCGATGATCTCCTCGATCTGCTCGAAGCTGAGCACGAATTCCGGCAGCTTCTGTTTTTTCAGATAATCGCGCAGCGCGTCGTAGTCGTTCACGGGCGAACTCGGCGGGCGGTCAAGCGCTTTTCGCCAAGGCCCGCGTGACGGCCTCCGGCTCCTTTTCGACGACCTTGAGCAGGATGCGCGCGCTGCGTTCCGGCTGGCGGCGGCCCTGCTCCCAATCGCGCACGGCCGACAGCGCGAATCCGTAGGTTTGCGCAAAGCTCTGTTGCGACAGGCCAAGTCGCGTGCGGATTTTCTTCACGTTGACCCGCGCCGGAACATGAATCCCGTAGCCGCGCTTGTTTGCGGATCCATCGAGATAGGCCTTGGCCTCGCCGAGCCCGGCCTTGATCTTGTCGAATGCGGCTTTTGTCATTTTTGCCTCCGGTAACTGTCGATCATATCGGTGACCACCTTGGCAAGAGCATTGCGTTCGGCTGGCGAAAGGTCGGCTTTCTGGTTTTTGGCGAAAACCGCCAGAACAAACACGGGCAGCCTCTCTCCGCTGAACAAATAAATAATTCGCGCGCCGCCGCTCTTGCCCCGTGCGCCGAAGCCGAACCGCACCTTGCGAATGCCGCCGCTGCCCGGAATGACCACGCCACATGTGGGGTCAGCGGCCAGGCGATCCACGATGGCCATGCGCTCGTCCGGCGAAAACAGCCGCTCCGCGTCGGCAAGATAAGACGGCGTTTCCACGACGGTCTGCATCGGAACTTCATACTACGGCATTGCCGTAGTATGATCAAGTTTCGATTCGGTGTTTCCGTCTTAACCCGGCAGGGTAACTCGAAACCGCGGCATTGGCGCGGTCCCGGCAACCAATCGTTAACTTATTGCCGCATCGTTGTCGTCACTTAAGCCGAAAGCAACGATTCCCGGCGCATCCAGAACGATCGGGAGCCAACGATGCTATTTGGACGGCGCGAGAACACGGCCAACCGGCCCTGGCGGCTGTCAGCAAAGTTGCTGATCGCTTCCTCGGTGGTGACGGTGATCGGCTTCTCCGCGATCTGCGCCAGCGTCATGCTCGATATGCGCCACGGCGAGGAAGAACTGGCGCGCCAGACGCTGGACAACCTTGCATCCGGTATCGACGCCGACATCAGCCGCAACGTCGAGCTTTACGACCTGTCGCTGCGCGCCGTCGTCAGCACCATGCTGATGCCGGAGATCAAGGACGTCAGCAAGCCGATCCGGCATCTGATTCTGTTCGACCATGCCGCGACCGCGAAGCATTTCGGCGCGATCCAGGTGTTCGACGCCGAAGGGCGACTGACCATCGACGCCTCGACGCTGGATCCGATCGAGGAGAATCGCGGCGACGAGGAGTTCTTCCAGGTTCATCGCGACAACCCCGATGCAGGCCTGTTCATCAGCCGTCCGATGCTGCATCGCGGCGCTTATTCCATTGTCCTCAGCCGGCGCATCACCGGCGCTGACGGCGGCTTTCTCGGCGTGGTCGCAGGCTCGATCCGCTTCAGTTATTTTCACGACCTGTTCGGCCGGCTGCATCTCGGCCCGCAGGACACCATCACCGTGCTGCGCCACGACGCCACCGTGATCATGCGCACGCCGTTCGACCTCGACGTGATCGGCAGGAGTCTCAGTCACGTGCCCGGCGTGATGCGGGCGCTGTCGGAACCGAGCGGATCATATTCAGGGTTGGGCGCGCTGGATGGCGTGCCGCGGCTGCTGGTCTGGCGCGACGGTACCCGGCCGCTTGTCGTCCTGGTCGGAAAACCCTGGAGCAGCATTTTCAGCCTCTGGCGCAGGGAGGCGACCCGGATCGGCGCGATCTTGATGGGGCTGATCTCGTTCGTGCTCGGCGTGACGCTGTTCCTGGCGCGCGAAATCGGCCGCCGCGCGCTCGCCGAGGACAAGCTCGAGGAGCTTGCGACAACCGACGCGCTCACCGGGTTGAAAAACCGGCGCAAGTTCGATGCCGCGATCGATGCCGAATGGCGCCGCGCAACGCGCCAGAAAACTCCGGTCGCGCTGCTGATGATCGATGCCGACCATTTCAAAGCCTACAACGACACATTCGGACATCAGGCCGGCGATCAGATGCTGGTCGGTATAGCCATCTGCATTACGGATTCGGTACGGCGGGTCGGCGATTGCGCCGCGCGTTACGGCGGCGAGGAGTTTGCCGTGCTGTTGCCGGGGCTTTCGGCCGTGGAAGCGCTGCGGGTGGCCGAAACGATCCGGCTGAAGGTTCAGCAATGGTCCGACGACACGACCGTCAGCATCGGCATCGCGAGCGTGACGCCTGCCCCGGCCCTGGAATGGTCCATGCTCGTGAAAGCCGCCGATAACGCGCTTTACGCGGCCAAGGCTGACGGCCGCAACCGCTCCGTGCTGGCCAGCATGCCGAAGCTTTCGCTGGTGGCGTAGACCCTGCGAACGGCTTCGCCGTTACGCAGGGATGACGGCGGAAACCGTCCTCACTTCTCCAGATACTTCTTCATCTCCTCGCGAAGACCGTCGCGCAAATCGGCGCGCGCCATGGCGAAGGCGATGTTGGCGCGCAGGAAACCCGCCTTCGAGCCGCAATCATGCCGCTCGCCCTCGAACTCGACGCCGTAAAAGCCTTGCGTTTTCGAAAGCCCGATCATCGCATCGGTGAGCTGGATCTCGCCGCCGGCGCCGCGCTCCTGCGTTTGCAGGATTTTGAAGATCTCCGGCTGCAGGATGTAGCGCCCGGTGATCGAAAGATTCGACGGCGCGGTACCCTTGGCCGGCTTTTCCACCATGCCGTCGACCTCGAACATGTTGCCGTGTTGGTGGCGCTTGCCGACGCCGCAGATGCCATACTGATGGGTGAGATGCGCGGGCACTTCTTCCACCGCGATCAGGTTGGATTTGTCGCCGAGCTTGCCCGCGGCCTCGATCATCTGCGCAAGGCAGCCCGGCGTATTCAGCACCAGTTCGTCCGGCAGCACGACCGCGAACGGCTCGTTACCGACGATGTCGCGGGCGCACCACACCGCGTGGCCAAGGCCGAGCGGCGCCTGCTGCCGGGTAAAACTCATGGCGCCGGCTTCGGGCTGGTCGCGCGCCAAAATCTCCATCTCGGCCTTCTTGCCGCGCGCGGCGAGCGTAGCGTCGAGTTCGAACATTCTGTCGAAATGGTCCTCGATCACGCCCTTGTTGCGGCCGGTGACAAAGATGAAATGCTCGATGCCGGCCTCTTTGGCCTCGTCGACCACGTACTGGATCAGCGGCTTGTCGACGATGGTCAGCATTTCCTTCGGCATCGCCTTGGTGGCGGGCAGGACGCGGGTGCCGAGGCCGGCGACCGGGAAAACGGCTTTGCGGATTTTCATGGAGCTGTCGGGGTGCCTTTAGTGCGGAAAGTGCGGTTGACCTGACGTTGGTAGCCGGTTTGCAGCCGGGAACAAAGGCGGATGTGTGATGCGTTCCACCCTGCCCTGGAACGGCCTGGAGCGGGAGGGTAACATTCCCGACAACAAAATCTCGCCTTTGTTAATCTGTTGGAAACCGCGACGAGGCCTCCTGAAACCGGGATATCCCAGGGCGAGTGCGAGTAGGGCATGATGCGGCGGAAGATACGATTGGCGAAGTGGGCAACCGGCGCGGTCATCGTTGCGGCGGCGCTGCTGGCGTGCGCGGACGCGCGCGCGCAGTCGTCCAGCGGCGGCGGACCGCTGACTTTCCTCGACAACCTCTTCACCGGCTCGCTTTCGAAGGGCAGCCAGACCGCGCCGTCGGCACCGCGGCCCGGCGCCTCGGCGCAGGCGCAGGACACGCCCGCCGCGAGCAGCGCGCCACTGCCATGGAGCGGCGAGGACGGCGCCTCCGGCCATCCGCTGATGAGCGCGAGCGCGATCCGCGAGGCGGCGGCGAATTTCGATACTTGTGTCGCCTCGATGTGGCCCGACGCCGCCCGCCGCAACATCTCGCAGCAAAGCTTCCAGCGCTTCACCGCCGGACTTGCCCCCGATCTGCGCATCATGGATTTGATGGATTCGCAGCCGGAATTCACCAAGTCGATCTGGGATTATCTCGACATTCTGGTGAACGATGTCAGGCTCGCCAGGGGCCGCGAGATCCTCGCCCAATATCAACCGCAGTTCGATGCGGTGGAAAAAGCCTACGGTGTCGACCGCTATGTCATCGCGGCGATCTGGGGCATCGAATCGAATTACTCCACCCAGATGGGCGATCGCAGCGTGCTGCAATCCACCGCGACGCTCGCCTGCATCGGCCGCCGCCAGAAATATTTCAAGGACGAGTTTCTCTCGGCGCTGGAAATCCTGCACCGCGGCGATTTGCGCCCTGAACAAATGCGCGGCTCCTGGGCCGGCGCGTTCGGGCCCACGCAATTCATGCCGACCGCGTTCAAGCGCTACGCGGTGGATGCCGACGGCGACGGCCGCCGCGACGTGGTCGATAACGCCGCCGACCTGATCGCGTCGACCGCCAACAACCTGAAAAAGGACGGCTGGCAGACCGGCCAGACCTGGGGCTATGAGGTCGTGGTGCCGCCGGGGTTCAACTACATGCTGGCAGACCGCGCCAAGGCGACGACGATGACGCAATGGGAGCATCTCGGCCTCAAGCGCGCCGGCGGCCAGCCCTTCCCGCATCCCGCTGAGAAGGCCTATCTGCTGGCGCCCGCCGGGGCGGAAGGGCCCGGTTTCCTGATGCTGCAGAATTTCCGGGTGATCATGAAATACAATCCGGCGGAAGCCTATGCGCTGGCGATTGGCCACTTCGCCGACCGCTTGCGCGGCGGCGCGCCGTTCGTGCAGCCCTGGCCGCGGCAGGAACGGGAGTTGTCGCGCGCCGAGCGGCTGGAACTGCAGCAGCTTCTGGCCCAGCGCGGTTTCTATCGCGGCACCCCGGACGGCCAGCTCGGCGGACAGACCCGGGAGGCCCTGCGCGGCTTCCAGGCCTCGATCGGGGCCCCCGCGGACGGATTTGCCTCCTCCGACGTGCTGGAGCGGCTCGGGGGCGGTAATCCAGCCGGTATCCCGCCCGGCAACCCTGTAGACCGCATTTTCACGGCACCCTTGACGGTGGCGGCCGATGCCCGGTTTATGGCTGGAAATCTGCCCGCTTGCGGCCTGATTCCGCTAGTATAGTGATCGCTTAAACGATCCATCGCGACCGAGCGCATGCCAAAGCCAAGATCCTTTTTCCGCCTGTTCACCGAAAGCGGCCCGCTGATCGCGTTGGCCGTTGCGGTTGCGCTGCTGGTCGGGATCGCCGGACCGGCTTCCGCGCAGTTTTTCAATTTCGGCGGATGGTCACGGCCGCAACAGCAGCAGCAGCCGCAGCAGCAGCCGCGCAGCAACGGTGGTGGATTCGGCGGCGGCTGGTTCGGCGGCGATCTGTTCGCGCCATTCCAGCAGCAGCAGCAGGCGCCGAAGCGGGTCGAGAATTATTCCAAGGCGCCGCCGCCCGAGAAGCGCGAGACCGTGCCGGAGCGCAACGTGCTGGTGCTCGGCGATGGCATGGCGGACTGGCTCGCCTACGGTCTCGAGGACGCCTATGCCGAACGGCCGGACATGGGCGTGATCCGCAGGCACAAGACCGTCTCCGGCCTGATCAAATATCAGCCCAAGGGCGATCCGGCCGACTGGGCCGCCGCGGCCAAGGGCATCCTCGCCACCGAGAAGCCGGACGCCATCGTCATCATGCTCGGGCTCAACGACCGCGTCGCGATGCGCGAGCCGGCGGTCGATAAATCCGATGGCAAGTCGTCGGACAAAAAGAGCGACAAGAAGGACGCCAAGGCCAAGCCGGATGCCAAGCCCGCAGATGCGAAATCCGGAGCGAAGCCGGACGGCGCAACCGATGCCGCCGCAAAGCCCGAGGACAAAGCGGTCGATACCGAATTGCCCCCGAACGACGCCGCCGACAATGGCGATGCGCCGCCGGTCACCGCGCCGGAAAAAAGCGCGCGCTCGCCGAACGGCCTCTATGAGTTCCGCGAGGAACGCTGGGTCGAACTGTACAGCAAGAAAATCGAAGAGATGATCGGCGTCATGAAATCCAAGGGCGTGCCGGTGCTGTGGGTCGGCCTTCCCGCGGTGCGCGGCGCGAGGGCGACGGCGGACATGCTGTTCCTGGATTCACTGTATCGCGATGCCGCCGGCAAGGCCGGCATCACCTATGTCGATGTCTGGGACGGATTTGTCGACGAAGCCGGCCGCTTCCTGCAGCAGGGTCCGGACTTCGAAGGCCAGATCCGGCGCTTGCGTTCCTATGACGGCGTGTACTTCACCAGGCCCGGCGCGCGCAAGCTCGCCCATTATGTCGAGCGCGAAATCACGCGGCTGTTGGCTGCGCGTTCGGCGCCGATTGCACTGCCGACCGAACCGGCAACGCCCGACGCCAACGCGCTGCCCGGTCAGCCGGCGCCGCGTCCGCTGGCCGGACCAATCCTGCCGCTGGTGGCATCCTCTGTCGGCACCGATCAATTGCTCGGCGGTCCCGGCTCGCGCCCCGCCGCGGTCGATGCGCTCGCGGCGCGAACGCTGGTCAAGGGCGAGCCGCTGGCGCCGCCCGCCGGCCGTGCCGATGATTTTGTCTGGCCGCGCCGCGAAGTCGGGCGCGAGCAGGCCAAGGGCGAAGCACCGGTGGCATCCGTTTCCCCTGATGGAACAGCTGCGGCACCGCCCACGCCGCCGAAGCCGAAAAAGGTTCGTCCGATTCAATCCGGCACGCCCTCGGTGCGCGACTTTTTCGGATTTGGAAATGCGCCGCGTCAGCCGCCGCCGCGTGCGCCCACCGCGCCGCGCCCGCCGGGCAATGTCGGACGATCGGCGTCGGTACCGGGCTTCTTCGGGCGGTAAGCTAAATCCTCATGGTGAGGAGCGCGTTTTCGCGCGTCTCGAACCATGAGCTCCCGGCATTTCTCATCCTTCGCGGCCGAGTGGCCGCTCCTCAGAATGAGGAGCAGTGTTTGTTCAGCCGTAATACCGCCACCGCGGCGGTGGCCGGCGCGGCGGACGCGTCATCAGCAGCGCCAGCGCAAAGCCGATGCCGCCCGCGATCAGCAGCGCGCCGAGCGGATTATCCCGCACGGTTTTCGCCACGGCTTGCGAACCATCACGGAAGGTCTCGCCGCTGTTCTCGTAGGCGTCCTTGGCGTAGCCGACGGCAGCATCCGTGGCGTCGCGCGCGGCGTCCTTGGCCTGGCCGTACAGATTCTGCACCGTGCCTGCGGCCTCGCGGGCGCGGCCGGCGGCCTGGGTTTGAGCATTGCCTGCGGCATCGCCGACAGCGCCTTCGACTTTACCGGCGAAATCCTTTGCCGAGCCGGCAATTCGATCCTTGTCCATCGCGATCACTCCTTTTTATTTACGCGCGTATCCTGGTCGCAAAACCGGTTTCACTTTTGCGGAACACGCACCCTGAGATGATTGTCGGTGAGCTAACCGATGAGGCGCCTTACAGTTCCGGCGCTTACAGAATCAACCCGCCGTCCACCACCAGGGTTTGGCCGACGATGTAGGACGCCAGCGGCGAGGCCAGAAACAGCGCGGCGCCGGCCATATCGGCCGGCGTTCCCAGCCGTTTCAGCGGGATCCGTTCGATCGCGCCTTCCAGCCGCTTCGGATTAGCCGTCGTCACCTTGGTCATCTTGGTGTCGACGAGGCCGGGCGCGATGCCGTTGACGCGGATGCCATCGCCGGCCCAGGCCTCGCCAAGCGTTCGGGTCAAGCCGACGGCGCCGGTCTTCGAGGCGTTGTAGGCCGGATTGCCCTTGGTCGAATGATAGGCGGCGGTCGAACTGACGATGATCAGCGAACCCCTGGCGGCACGCAGCAAGCTGTGAAATCGGGTGGCGCAGGCCATCAGGCTGATCAGATTGACTTCGAGCACCTTTCGAAATCCGGCCATTTCGAATTCGCCGCGCCGGTAAATCACCGCACCCTGCGCCAGCACCAGCACGTCGAGCCGGTCGAACGGCGGCTGGAATTTCTCGATCGCGCGTGCATCGCTGACGTCGAGCTGCGCGTAATCAAGCCCCTCGAGCTGCGATCCCTCGCCCGGCGAATAATCGGCAGCGGAAGCGCGGGTGCCGCAGACATGGACGCGCGCGCCCTTGGCCCGGAACGCCTGCGCGATGCCGTTGCCGATGCCGCTGGAGCCGCCCACCACCAGAACCTGCTTGCCGCTGAAATCCAGTTCGTTCATCGCCCGCAATCCTCCTTCACGTGGTTTGACCTCTCTGGGGATCGGTGCCAGCCTTGTCAATCTCACCACATCATCTTCAGCGAGCATTCGATGGCCGATTTCAAACAGCTTAGCCGATCGGTTGCCGGGCTGACCGTTCTCGTCACCGGCGCAGCCAGCGGCATGGGCCGCGCTACCGCGCAGGTGTTCGCGACTGAGGGCGCCAGGGTCGCGGTCACAGACACTGCCGCCGAGGGGGCACAGGCCGTTGCCGGCGAGATCGCGGCAAAAGGCGGAACCGCGAAGGCCTGGACGCTGGATGTTGCAAACCGCGACGACATCGATGCTGTCGTCAACGATATCGCCGCGCATTTCGGCGGGCTCGATATCGTCATCAACAATGCCGGTATTTCGGTCGCGACCCCGATCGATGGCGACGGCTACGAGGCGGCCTGGGACAAGAGCCTGGCGGTTCTGCTCACCGCCCATCAGCGCATGATCCGCGCCGCACTGCCGCACTTGCGCAAATCGAAATGTCCGCGGATCGTCAATATCGCCTCCACCGAAGCGCTTGGCGCCACCGCGTTGCACAGTCCGTATTCGGCAGCGAAGGCGGGCGTGGTGGGATTGACGCGTTCGCTCGCGGTGGAACTCGGCCGCGACGGCATCACCGTGAACTGCATCTGTCCGGGACCGATCACAACGGGCATGACGGCGCGGATCAAGGACGAGCACAAGGCTGTTTATGCCAAACGCAGGACCGCGCTCGGCCGCTACGGCGATCCCGAGGAGGTCGCACATATGACGCTGAGCCTGTGCCTGCCGGCGGCCTCGTTCCTGACCGGCGCGATCATCCCGGTCGACGGCGGCCTGATGGCGCGGAATGCCTGAAGACAGGCATGCACCGCGAAGCGTTGACATCGCACGATCAGGGAGTAGTTTTTTCACACAAATGGAGCGGAGCAACCGCTCGCCTCGATCAGGAGAAACGCCATGACTGTCTCGATCCGGCAGCTTCACCCGCATTTTTTCGGCGAAGTCTCCGGCGTCGATCTGCGAAAGCCGCTAACGCCGCAAGAGGCCGCCGATATCGAAGCCGGCATGGATAAATACGCGGTGCTGCTGTTCCGAAATCAGGACATCACCGACGACCAGCAGATGGCGTTCGCGCTGAATTTTGGCGAACGGGAAAATCCGCGCGGCGGCAATATCGTCAAGCCGCAGGACTCGCGGCTCTCTACCGGCCTCAACGACGTCTCCAACCTCGGCAAGGACGGCAAGCCGCTACCGCGCGACAGCCGCGTTCATCTGTTCAACCTCGGCAACTGCCTGTGGCATTCCGACAGCTCGTTCCGCCCGATTCCGGCGAAGTTCTCGCTGCTGTCGGCGCGCGTGGTGAACCCCAAGGGCGGCAACACCGAATTCGCCGACATGCGCGCGGCCTACGACGCGCTCGACGACGAGACCAGGGCCGAGATCGAGGACATGATCTGCGAGCACTCGCTGATGTATTCGCGCGGCTCGCTCGGCTTTCTCGATTATACCGAGGAAGAAAAGCAGCTGTTCAAACCGGTGCTGCAGCGGCTGGTGCGCACCCATCCGGTGCATGGCCGCAAGTCGCTGTATCTGTCGTCACATGCCGGCGGCATCGTCGGCATGACGGTGCCGGAGGCGCGGGTATTGCTGCGCGATCTCAACGAACACGCCACGCAGCGGGAATTCGTCTACGTCCACAAATGGACGCTGCATGACCTCGTGATGTGGGACAACCGCCAGACCATGCACCGCGTCCGCCGCTACGACCAGTCGCAGCCGCGCGACATGCGCCGCGCCACGGTAGCCGGCACTCAGCCGACGGTCGCGCAGCAGGCGGCGGAGTAGGGTTGGCGCAACGACGCGTCACACATTCATCTGTCATACGCGGGCTTGACCCGCGTATCCATCAAACTTCGCAAAATGAGCTACTCGAAGAAGATGGATTGCCGGGTCAAGCCCGGCAATGACGAATCACGCGTGTCCGGCTTCGTTCGACAGCATGCCCGGATCGATCCCGATCTTGCGCAGCGCGCGGAGGTATTTTTCCTCGATGTCGCCGCCGAAAATCAGATCCGGATCGGCGTCGCAATGCAGCCAGCCATTATCCTGGATTTCGGTTTCCAGCTGTCCCGGCGCCCAGCCGGCATAACCGAGCGCGAGAATGGCGTGCTTCGGCCCGGCGCCGTTCGCGATCGCCTTGAGGATATCGACGGTTGCGGTCAGGCAAATTCCATCGTCGATCTTAAGCGTCGCATCCTTGATAAAGAAATCGCTGGAATGCAGCACGAACCCGCGGCCGGTTTCGACCGGGCCGCCCTTCAGCACTTTCATGGTCTCGGCGTTTTCCGGCAGCTTGATCTGGTCGGCCTTCTTGATGATGTCGAGCTGCACCAGCAATTCGGGAAAGTCGATACTGCCCGCCGGGCGATTGACGATGATGCCCATGGCGCCTTCCGACGAATGCGCGCAGAGATAAATCACCGAACGCTCGAAGCGCGGATCGCCCATGACCGGCATCGCGATCAGCAACTGACCGTCGAGATAACCGCGATTGGACGAATTGTCGCCGACGCCGGCGGCCTTGCGGCGAACAATCCTCGGTTTTTTGCCTTCAGGGTCCATCCGCAAAGGACTCTCATGTTGGTACACATCCTGATATCGGGTGGCGCTTCTGTCAATCAAGCTTCTTCCCGCCTCAGGATCAGATCACAAGCAATTCAATGGTTTGCAGTCTCGCTTGGCTATAAAGACGTCCCATGATCGTCACAATTCCCATGCGTGCCGTGCTCGGCTTTGCCGCAACTATATTTGCCTCATCCATGGCAATCGAGGCCTGCGCCCAGGATGCCTCGCCGTGGCAGCGGGACGGACACTCCGCAGTCCGGCTGCTGGCGGGATCGCGCAGCGGCGCGGTGCTGCTGGGCGGCATCGCCTTTCAGCTTGAGCCGGGATGGAAAACCTACTGGCGGAACCCCGGGGATTCCGGCGTGCCGCCGCGCTTCGACTTCTCCAAATCGGAAAATATCGAAGCCGTCACCGTGCTGTGGCCGGCCCCGACCAAGTTTGACGACGGTGCCGGGGGGCACTCGATGGGTTATCACAACCAGGTCGTGCTGCCGCTGCGGATTGTCGCGAAAAGTGTCGACAAGCCGGTGACGCTTCGCGCCGATATCAACTACGCGGTCTGCGAGAAACTCTGCATTCCCGTGCAAGCCAATGCCGAGCTCGCCATCGCCAGCGTGGCGAGCACCGAAGACAGTACGCTGTTCGCGGCCCTCGATACCGTGCCCAAGCCGGCCAATATCGGCGACCCCAACCCGCTGACGATCCGCGACGTCAAGCGCGACGGCAAATCCGCGGTGCTGGTCGACGTGGTCAGCCCCGACGCCAGGGAGGTCAGCCTGTTTGTCGAAGGGCCAACCCCGGACTGGGCGCTGCCGGTTCCGAAACTGCTCGAACACAGCCCGCCCGGGGTCAAGCGCTTCGCCTTCGCGCTTGACGGCCTGCCTCCGGGCGCGGATCCCGAAGGTGCCGCGCTCAAATTGACGCTGGTTGGCGGCGAGCGCTCCTACGAATTCAATATCAATTTGGATTAGGGCTCTCCGTCATTCGGGGCACGCGTTTGCGCCAACCTCACGGCGTACTGGATGCCCCGCTTTTCGAGCCTGTGAAGAAATACTGTCCTCATCCTGAGGAGCTTGCGAAGCAAGCGTCTCGAAGGATGGACACAACGCCTGGACTCGCGGCCATCCTTCGAGACGCGCGCAAGGGCGCGCTCCTCCAGCGACAACGGCGAAGCCGTTGCGCAGGGATGAGTCGGAATTTATTTCACACCCGCTTTCGCGGGGCATGACGGCTTCACTCCGCGGTCCAGCCGCCGTCGATCGAGAGATTGGCGCCGGTGATTTGCGCGGCGTCGTCGCCGCACAGAAACAACGCCAGTGCCGCGACCTGCTCCGAAGTGACAAATTCCTTGGTCGGCTGCGCCGCCAGCAGCACGTCGTGGATGACCTGCTCCTTGGTCAAGTTGCGCGCCTTCATGGTGTCGGGAATCTGCTTCTCGACCAGCGGCGTCCAGACATAGCCCGGGCTGATGCAGTTGCAGGTGATCTTGAAGGTCGCAAGCTCCAGCGCCACGGTCTTGGTGAGGCCGGCAATGCCGTGCTTGGCCGACACATAGGCCGCCTTGAACGGCGAGGCCACCAGCGAATGCGCCGAGGCGGTATTGATGATGCGGCCCCAGCCGCGCTTCTTCATGCCGGGCACGGCGGCGCGGATGCCGTGAAAGGCCGATGACAGGTTGATCGCGATGATGGCGTCCCATTTGTCGATCGGGAACTCCTCGATCGGCGACACGAACTGAATGCCGGCATTGTTGACGAGGACGTCCACCGAGCCGAACGTCTTCTCTCCCAACGCAATCATATCCGCGATTTCTGCGGGTTTCGTCATGTCGGCCGGCGAATGAACCGCCTTGACCTTGAAATCCGCCTCGATGCGGGACCGCTCCTTCTCGATGTCGGCGGGCGCACCCATGCCGTTGAGCACGATGTTGGCGCCGGCGCCTGCAAAGGCGCGCGCATACGCCAATCCGATGCCGCTGGTCGAGCCGGTCACAACAGCGGTTTTGCCTGTCAACGTACCCATTTCAGTTACTCCTGTTTGCCGTCGGGGGTTTCGGTGCCGTCCCCCGTGAGATCGTAGGTCACCATGGTTTCGCCGGATTGCGGCCGCTCGAGCCAATCCTTGTGACGCATCGACAGATGAACGTCGCGCTCGCCCGCGCCCCAATGCTCGACCATGCCGACGTGTGAAAAATCATAATCCTTGGAAGACGATTCGTAGTTCTTGCTGCGGTAGATCAGGTGCACCACCGTGACCGTATTTTCCTTGGCGGCTTTGCAGAGAATTTCGACCGACGGATCGTTCTTGAGATCATCGGGCAGCTTGCCCATCAGGTCGCGCAGCGCCTTGCGGGCGTTGTGGACCTCCCTGTTCTTGTCGGTGTTCATGCGGGTGCGGCTGGAAAAGCGGATGTCTTTCTCGCGCTCCGCGGCCTCGAGAAGCGAAACCGGCAGGGGGCCGCGCGCGCTGAACAGGTCGATCTGGAAGATCAGGAGGTCATTGTCGATCTCCGCATCCAGCACATAATCGAGCGGCGTGTTGGAGGCGATGCCGCCGTCCCAGAAATGTTCGCCTTCAATCTCGATGGACGGGAAGCCCGGCGGCAACGCGCCGGACGCCATGATATGTTCCGGCCCGATCTTCTTGCGCTGCTTCCTGAACTCGAAATTATCGAAATATTTGAAGTTGCCGGTCGTCACGCTCACCGCGCCGACGCTGAGCCGCGTCGTCAAATCGTTGATGCGGTCGAAATCGACCAGCCGCTCCAGCGTCCTGCGAAGCGGCGCGGTATCGTAATAGCTCTGCGATTGCGGACTGCCCGGCGGCCACAACGGCGCCGGCGGAAGGCGCGGCGTGAAGAAACCGGGAACGCCGAACGTCGCGATCAAGGCGGCGCTGGTCTCGTTGAAAAGGGAACGTCCGCGGTCTCCAGAGGTGACGGGATTCCATGGCACCGGAGACGAAACCATCTCCCAGAATTCCTTCAGGCGCTCGACCCGCTTTTCGCGCGGGTTGCCGGCAATGATCGCGGCATTGACGGCACCGATCGAAATGCCGGCAATCCATTCCGGCTCGAAATCATGGTGACACAGCGCCTGATAGGCGCCGGCCTGATAGGAACCGAGCGCACCGCCGCCCTGCAGAACAAGCACGCGCTGCGCCTTTGCAGGCGTGCTTGCTGGGGCTGGATTTGGGGTTTCCGTCATGAGCGTCGATCAAATGTCAAAAGCGATTGCACCGTGGCGTCAGTTGGCGACGGCGTCAATCAGCGAGGCTGACAACGGCGATCACGCCGGGTTTATCGCGGGTCCGATGATGCAAGAATGAGCGTCCAGAACACCTTGTATTTGGTATTTGGGGCATAGCTCGCCGCAATGCCTAATTTTGTGACACCATTTTTCAGCATATTGGCCCGGTGCGGGGGCGAGTTGCGCCAGCCCGAAAACGCTTCCGCCAGGGTGTGATATCCGGCAGACACATTTTCCACCGCCAGCGTCGCGGGATATCCCGACGCATTCAGGCGTTTCGCCAGCGGCGCCTTGACATCGTGGTCGAGCTTGTTGTGGCTGGCCATCGCCAGCGACTGCGTTTCCGCGAGGTTCATGAGTTCGGGATCGACCACTACGCCGCCAAGACCGTTGTTCTGCCGGTAGAGCGAGATCATCGAGGCCGCAGCCTGGAAATCCAGCTTGGCGCCGGGGTTGGCCATGCTGAAATACATCGATGGCTGTTCGAGCGTGGGGACATCCCCCGCGCAGCCGCCCAGCGCCAAAAGCCCAATAATCGCGACCGCGGCGCGCATGATTCGAGTTCCCCCAAAATTGATGGTGGTTGTTGCATACCAACCGTGGCTGAATGGTGAACGGCAGTCTAAATTCAGCCGTCATTCCGGGGCGAGGCGAAGCCTCGAACCCGGAATCCAGCGATGATTGGCGGGAGATTCCGGGTTCGCGCTTGCGCGCGCCCCGGAATGACAACCAGCTACTCCCGCGCGGCGAAAATCCGGTAGCGCCGGGGCTGCAATCCGACGATATCGCCGGTCTGAAGCTCGCGGTCGCGGGGCGCGTCGATCTCGATCACCGTGGCACCGCCGTCCTCGGACAAGGCAACTTCGGCCCGCTGGATCGGTCCGAAGGTCCGGACACGCCGCACCGCGCCCTCCAGCGCGCCGCTGCCGGCCGGTCCGACCTGCATGTCATGGCGGCGGACAAACAATTTCGATGCGCCGGGCGGCGCGCCGTCCGCGGCGATATTCAGCGCCTTGCCGGCGAGCCGCACGCAGCTGCCGCAAACCTCCACCGGCAGCACGATCGATTCGCCGATGAAACCGTGCACGAAGGCGGTTGCGGGATTGTCATAGACCTCGCCGGGCGTGCCGACCTGCTCGATGCGGCCCTTGTCCATCACCACCACCCGGTTTGCGACTTCGAGCGCTTCTTCCTGATCGTGGGTGACGAAGATCGAGGTGACGTGGATTTCGGAATGCAGCGAGCGCAACCATTGCCGCAGTTCCTTGCGCACCTTGGCGTCGAGCGCACCGAAGGGCTCGTCGAGCAGCAAGATGCGCGGTTCGATCGCCAATGCGCGGGCGAGCGCAATGCGCTGGCGCTGGCCGCCGGACAACTGGCTCGGATAACGATTGGAAAGCCAGTCGAGCTGCACCAGATCCAGCAATTCCTTGACCCGCGCGCGGATGCCCGCTTCGTCCTTGCGAACCGCGCGCGGCTGCACCCGCAGGCCGAACGCGACATTTTCGAACACGGTCATGTGGCGGAACAGCGCGTAGTGCTGGAACACGAATCCGACATGGCGCTCGCTGGCGCCGTGGGCGAGTGCATTTTCGCCGTCGAACGAAACCTCGCCGGCGTCAGGCCAATCAAGGCCCGCGATGATCCGCAACAGCGTGGTCTTGCCCGAGCCCGACGGCCCGAGCAGCGCCAGCAACTCGCCGTTGGCGACCTTCAGATCGACGTCGTCGAGCGCGGCAAATGCGCCGAACTTCTTCACGATATTTTTGACTTCAATCGCCACGCGGATGTTGCCCTTCGTCCAGATGCCGCTCGAGAACCGTTTTCGCCACCAGGGTGATCAAGGCCAGCATCGCCAGCAGCGATGCGATCGCGAACGACGATACGAATTGATATTCATTGTAGAGGATTTCAACCAATAGCGGCATGGTGTTGGTCTCGCCGCGAATATGCCCCGAGACCACCGACACCGCGCCGAATTCGCCCATCGCGCGCGCGTTGCACAGCAAGACGCCGTAGAGCACACCCCATTTGATGTTCGGCAAGGTGACGCGGAAGAAGGTTTGCAAGCCCGACGCGCCGAGCGAGATCGCGGCCTCCTCCTCCAGCGTCCCCTGCTCCTGCATCAGCGGAATCAGCGCGCGCGCGACGAACGGAAACGTCACGAAAATAGTCGCCAGCGCAATACCGGGGACCGCGAACAGCACATGGACATTATGGCTTTGCAGCCATGGCCCCCAATAACCCTGCGCGCCGAACAGCAGCACGAAGACAAGGCCCGAAATCACCGGGCTGACCGAGAACGGCAGATCGATCAGCGAGATCAGGAAGGTCTTGCCGCGAAACTCGAATTTGGCAATTGCCCAGGCCGCGACCACCCCGAACACCAGATTGAGGCTGACGGAAATCGCCGCCACGCACAGCGTCAGCCTGATCGCCGACAGCGCTTCCGGATCGGAAAGCGCGGAGAAATACGCGCCGACCCCCTTGGAAAATGCCTGCGCGAACACGACGACAAGCGGCAGCACGACGAAGACGGTAAGGAAGATCACGGCAATCGTAATGATGACGACGCGAATAAGTCTTGGCTCGGTGCGCAGATCGTCCCGTGCCGAACTCAAGGAAAATTGTGGCGCGCTCATCTGCATCGTCTCAGCGGCGGCAGTGCACTCCCTCTCCCAGCCAACTCGGGTTTACCCGAGTTGGGCATCTTAATTTGCCGAAGTCGGATATATCCGACTTCGGTGGGAGAGGGTTGGGGTGAGGGGGTACGGTCTCCCGTCAGACCGTACTCCCTCACCCGGATCGCTAAAGCGATCCGACCTCTCCCCATGGGAGAGGTCAACCAGACTCGTTGTCGCGGCATCTCCAAATTCATGGATCAATCTCTAATGCGCGGGAATGCGGGTTTGCGCCCAGCGCTGGATCCGATTGACCGCGAAGATGACCAGGAATGACGCCACCAGCATGACCACGGCAATCGCCGTGGCATCGGCATAACGAAATTCCGAGAGCCGGATCACGATCAGCAGCGGCGCGATTTCAGACACATTCGGCAAATTGCCGGCAATGAAGATGACGGAGCCGTACTCGCCGACCGCGCGCGCGAACGCCAGCGCAAATCCGGTCAGCATCGCCGGGGTCAGGCTCGGCAGGATCACCTTGGAAACCGTATGCCAGCGGTTGGCGCCGAGGCTGGCGGCGGCTTCCTCGATTTCGGCGTCAAGGTCGATCAGCACCGGCTGAACCGTTCGCACCACGAACGGGATGCCGATGAAAATCATCGCGACAAAAATTCCAACCGGCGTGAACGCCACCTTGATGCCGAGTTCGGCAAGCGGCGCGCCGAGCCAGCCCTTTTGCGCAAACAGCGAGGTCAGTGCGACACCGGCCACCGCGGTGGGCAGCGCAAACGGAATATCGACGATGGCGTCGAATATGCGGCGGCCCGGAAAGCGGTATCGCACCAGCGCCCAGACAATGATCATTCCCATCACCAGATTGACTGACGCGGCGGCAAAGGCGAGGCCGAACGAAATCCTCAGCGCGTTGAGGGTGCGGCGGCTGGTGAGGATGCCCCAGAATTGATCGGGGCTCAGTTCTGATGTCTTGAGGAACAGGCCGGCGAGCGGGATCAGGATGATGACGGAGAGCCACGTCAGCGTCAGTCCCATGGTAAGACCAAACCCCGGCAATGTACTGCGTCGTCCCGGCGCTGCGCTCACAATGTCCCCTGCTGCGGCTCGGCCAGATCAGTTCTTGTAAATCTGGTCGAAAACGCCGCCTTCGCCGAAGTGTTCCTTCTGCGCCTTGGTCCAGCCGCCGAAAACGTC
Organism: uncultured Alphaproteobacteria bacterium; assembly: GCA_963761395.1. Taxonomy (GTDB): domain Bacteria; phylum Pseudomonadota; class Alphaproteobacteria; order Rhizobiales; family Xanthobacteraceae; genus Bradyrhizobium. The sequence goes on along the minus strand of CAVXHU010000031.1, from coordinate 75,237 downwards.
GTCGATCGTGAACAATTCGACCTTCGCGAATGACGCCTGGTATTCCCGGGCGATCTCGGGATCGCGCGGACGATAGGAGTTGCGTGCGGCAATTTCCTGTCCTTCCCTGGTATACCAGTACTTCAGGTAAGCCTCGGCAACCTCCCGCGTGCCTTTCCTGGCGGCGACCGCATCGACGACGGAGAGCGGGGGCTCCGCGAGGATGGACAGCGGCGGCGACACGATCTCGAACTTGTCCTTGCCGAATTCCCGCTGGGCAAGGAATGCCTCATTCTCCCAGGCCAGCAGCACGTCGCCCACGCCGCGCTCGACGAAGGTGACGGTCGAGCCGCGCGCACCCGTGTCCAGCACCGGCACGTTCTTGTAGAGGTCGCCGACGAATTGCTTCGCCTTGTCGGCGGAGCCGTATTTTTTCAGCGCGTAACCCCAGGCGGCCAGGTAATTCCAGCGCGCGCCGCCGGAGGTTTTCGGATTCGGCGTGATGACGCTGACGCCGGATTTGATCAAATCGTCCCAATCCTTGATGCCCTTGGGATTACCCTTGCGCACCAGAAACACGATCGTCGAGGTGTAGGGAGATGCATTCAGCGGCAGGCGCTTCTGCCAGTCCGCCGGAATCAAACCTTTGGCGGCGATGGCATCGACATCATAGGCGAGCGCCAGCGTGACCACATCGGCCTGCAGGCCGTCGATCACGGCGCGCGCCTGCGAACCGGAGCCGCCATGCGACTGCTTGATCTCGACGCTCTTGCCGGTTTCCTTTTGATAGGCGGCCGCGAATGCCTTGTTGAAATCCGCATAGAGTTCGCGGGTCGGATCGTACGACGCGTTGAGCAGCGTCACGTCGGCGGCAAACGCCGAACTTGCCCACAGCAGTCCCGCGAGGATGGGCAGAATACGGCGAACCATCTCAATCTCCATTCGGCCTGACGACAGCATTGTCATTCAAGGCACGCGACATAACTCGGGACGAAACAGCTCCAAGTCAACGAAACCGCATTTCATTGTTTGCGACGCGGCAGCGTCATTGTCCTATGAAGTCTTGACCGTATGGATGCCGCATTCCGTCTTGGCTCTGCCGCGCCAGCGGCCGGCCCGCGCATCCTCATCGGGCGAGGTCCGGCTGGTGCAGGGCATGCACCCGACCGACAGATAACCCGATGCCGCGAGCGGGTGCGGCGGCAGTTTTGCGAGCGCGTAGATCGCCTCGATCTGTTCGCGCGAGATGTTTGCGAATGGATTGAATTTCAATCTGACGCCGTCATCCTCGACCACAGCAATCGCGGCGCGCAGGCCGCCCTGAAAGCGCTTGCGCCCGTTGATCCAGGCGCTGAACGGCGCCAGTGCCCGCTTTAGAGGCTCGACCTTCCGGATCCGGCAGCATGCATCGGGATCGGAGAACCACAATTCGCGCTCCGGATCCTCGCGCGACAGCGTCTCCTCGAGCGGTTTGATCGAACGGACGTCGCGCAGCCCCAAGGTCGCGATCAGGGTGTCGCGATAGGCAAGCGTCTCCTCGAACAGCCAACCGGTATCGAGAAAGATCACGGGGATCGCGGGATCGACGTCGGCCACCACCTTGAGCAGCGCAGCCGATTCGGTGCCGAACGAAGAGACCACGGCGAGATGCTCGCGGCCGACGGTCTGCAAGGCGGTTGCGATCACCTCCGCCGGCGATGCGTTACGTAGCGTGCGATCGAGCGCTTCGGCCGACGGCAAATCCGCTGCTGTCCGCTCGGGTCCCACCTGATGTGCAAGAGCATTCATTGGCCGGCACTTTCCGAATGACGCAGCTGCATCCGCCGGTGCAGCGCCGTGACCCGGCCATCGCCGGTCGGTTGATAAAACACCGAATAGTGCTTCACCGTCGTGGCGAACGCTTCCGCGTCGCTGTCCTTTTTCACTTCGAAGGCGTCGAAGCCGGCGCGCAGCATGAATACGAACTGGTCGCGCAGCACCTGGCCGGTGGCGCGCAGCTCGCCCTTGAAACCATGGCGTTCCCGCAGCAACCGTGCCTGGCTATAGGCACGGCCGTCGCGGAAGGTCGGAAATACCAGGGCGACCACCGCCAGCCGGTCGAGATAGGGCACGAGATCGTCGACGTCGCGGTTGTTCGGCCAGATCACGCCGGTCCGTCCGACGCGGCCCGACCGCCCTTCCGCATCTTCGAGAAATCGCGCCGCCGAAATCAGGATGGCGCCGTCGCCCGGAATCTCGGCATCGTCCGCCAAATGGACGAACGTGTCGGTTGCGACCTTTCCGTGCTTAACGAGTGGCATAGACCCGCTCCCTGAAGGGTTCGACGCCAAGCCGCTTCACGGTATCGATGAAAAGCTCGTCGGGACGGGCGCGCAGCGCGAGATAGGCTTCGACAATATCCTCGACCACGTCGGCGACTTCACCGTAGGGCACCGCGGGGCCGATCAACGTTCCGACCTCGGCCTTTTCGTCGGCACGGCCGCCGATCGTGATCTGATAAAACTCCTCGCCGTTCTTCTCGACGCCGAGAATGCCGATATGGCCGACGTGATGGTGGCCGCAGGCATTGATGCAGCCGGAGATATTGATGTGCAGCCGCCCGATCAGATTGGCGGTCTCGTGGTTGGCGAAGCGCCGGGTCAACTCCTGCGCGATCGGGATCGAACGCGCATTGGCAAGCGAGCAATAGTCCAGCCCCGGGCAGGCAATGATGTCGGACACCAGGTTGACGTTCGGCGTCGCGACACCGATCTTGTCGAGCGCTTTCCACAGCACCGGCAGGTCGCGCCTGGCGACGTGGGGCAGCGCGAGATTCTGCTCGTGACCGACGCGAATTTCGCCGAAGGAATATTTGTCGGCGAGATCGGCGATGGCGTCCATCTGGTCGGCGGTGGCATCGCCGGGCGGGCCGCCCACCGGCTTGAGCGACAGCGTCACGATCGCATAGCCCGGCACCTTGTGAGGGAAAACCGAGTTCTTCCGCCAGGCCTCGAAATGCGGGTCGTGCGCGGCCTTCTTCAATTCCTCCGGCATATGCGGCAGTTTTTCGTAGGCCGGATAGCTGAAGCGCGAACGGAGGTCCTCGATGACGAAATCGTCGATGGCCAGCGCGCTGTCGCGCATCTGCAGCCACTCCTCCTCGACTTCCTGCGCGAACTTCTCGATGCCGAGTTCGTGCACCAGGATCTTGATGCGCGCCTTGTAGATATTGTCGCGGCGGCCGTACTGGTTGTAGACCCGCAGAATCGACTCGACGTAGCTCAGAAGATCGTGGCCGTGCACGAACGGTTTTATCGTTTTGCCGATGAAGGGTGTGCGGCCGAGCCCGCCGCCGACCAGCACCTCGAAGCCGGTTTCGCCAGCCGCGTTCCTGTGCAGGCGCAGGCCGATGTCATGCACCTTGATCGCGGCGCGATCGTGCTCGGAGGCGGTGATGGCGAATTTGAACTTGCGCGGCAGGAACGAGAATTCCGGATGCAGCGTCGTGTACTGCCGCAACAGCTCGGACCAGATACGGGGATCCTCGATCTCGCCGGGCGCCACACCGGCCCATTGATCCGACGTGACGTTGCGGGTGTTGTTGCCTGAGGTCTGCATGGCGTGAATGCCGACGTCGGCGAGATCGGCCAGCGCGTCCGGCAATTCGGCGAGCTTGATCCAGTTGAACTGGATGTTCTGCCGCGTGGTGAAGTGCCCGTAGCCGCGGTCGTAACGCCGCGCGACATGCGCCAGCCGCCGCAATTGCTTCGACGACAGCGTTCCGTAGGGAATTGCCACGCGAAACATATAGGCGTGCAGCTGCAGATAGACGCCGTTCTGCAACCGCAACATCTTGAATTCGTCCTCGGTAAGCTCGCCGGAGAGCCGGCGCTTCACCTGATCGCGAAATTCGGAGACACGTTCGTTGATGAGCGTGCGGTCGAGTTCGTCATATGCGTACATGATAGATTGGCCTTATGCCGGAACCGGGAGGTCGATGGTGACGCCCTGGAACCGGATATGTTCGCGCAGATTGCCGGGCTTGATCTTGCCGGAGTCCTTGATTTCGACCGGCGCGATATAGGCGCCGACCGCGCCGACGTCGTCGGCAATCGATTCGGTAAGCAGCGCCCGGGCCTCATCGGACGTGCGTACAATCGCGGCGTCGGCCAAGTCCGCCGACCAGCCTTGCCGGGCGGTGCGGTAGATCACCACACCGTCCCAGGTGCGATTGGCGGTCACCATCGACGGCCCGGTGATTCTGATTTTTTTCTGTTCGAGCGGAGAGGTCATTCGGCAGCTTCCAGCAGTTTGGAGATCACATGATTGAGGTTCTGATGACGCCATGGCGCGGAGTGCGCGACCACGTCGCCGATAATGAGAATGGCGGGACCGCCGTCGATCTCCTGGATCAGCGCGGGCAATTCATCGAGCGTTCCGACAACGGCTTGCGCATCCGGCCGCGTCACGCGTGCGAACACGCCGACCGGGGTTTGCGGCGAGCGTCCGGCGGCCAGCAGGCCGGCGCGGACCGATGGCGCCGCGGTCATGCCCATGTAGACCACCACCGTCATCTTCTCGTCGGTCAGAACAGACCAGTCGACGCTCTCGGCGTCGCTGGCCTTGTGGGCGGTGAGGAAGGTGATGCGCAGCGCCTCGTGCCGGAAGGTGAGCGGCACCTCAAATTGCGCGGCGGCGCCAAGGCCCGCGGTAATTCCCGGCACCACCGAATAGGCGACGCCGGCCTCACGCAACGCTTCGACTTCCTCGCCGCCGCGGCCGAACACGAAGGGATCGCCGCCCTTGAGGCGCACCGCGCGCTGCCCCGACTTCGCCGCCTCGATCAGCAATTTGTTGATCGCGTGCTGGCCGATGCCGGGCTTTCCGACGCGGCGGCCCACCGGCACGCGCGAGGCATCGCGGCGCGCGCGATCGAGAATTTCGGACGAGACCAGTTCATCGTAAAAAACAATGTCGGCGTCCTGCAGCGCGCGCAACGCCTTGATGGTGAGGAGGTCCGGATCGCCCGGACCGGCGCCGACCAGTGTCACCCTGCCCTCCGCCCGGCCTGACGCCAACGCGCCGGCAAAGGCGGTGGGATCGCGAATATCTTTCAGCGCCGCTTCCGCTTCGTCCCCGCGCCCGGCAAGAACCAGCGCACCGATCGGGCCGTCGACCACGCGTTCCCAGAAACGGCGGCGCAGCGGAAATTCGGGAATGCGGCCATGGATCGTCTTGCGCCAGCGGCCGATAAAGCTGGCGAGATCGCCGATCCGTGCCGGCAGCATAGCTTCGATGCGTTCGCGCACGCGGCGCGCCACCACCGGCGAGGCTCCGCCAGTGCCGACGGCAACCACCACCTCGCCGCGATCGACGATCGCCGGAAAAATAAAGGTCGAATGCGCGAGGTCATCCATCACGTTCACGGGCAGGCCGACCGCCTTCGCCCGCACCGACATCGCGGTCCCGACGTCGCCCGCGCCCGCGCACAGGATCGCAATCACTCCGCTGAGATCGGCAGCCAACGGATCGCCTGTCACAAGCTCAATCCGCGCCATGTCGGCGGCCTCCAGGCCGCTCACATCATGATGGCCGTCGGTTGCGTACCAGCTGATACGCGCGCCCGCCGCTGCCAGCAGGCGCAATTTCGCCCGCGCCAGGTCGCCCGCTCCAACCAGAAGCACGGGACCGGCTTGCAGATCGAGAAATACCGGCAGGAATCGCATGCGACACTCGCTTCCCCAACTTGCGGGGTTGACTGGAATTATTTTCTATATATGTCTCGTTCAATGCCCGCAAAGAGAAAATTATTTCTTCTCTATTGCAGTGCAACTATAGAATTTTCGCCTGCAAAGGCCAAGGGCCAGAGATGCATCTTCTCGACAAGGATTCCGCCAGAGCGCGGTTGCGTCGCGCTGATACGACCGAGGGGATTCCGGTCCAGCAAATTTTGGCCGATCCGCGTTTCCATGCACCCGCCATGGATCACCTCGACGCGCTCGAGGCGCAGAGCATCTACATTTTCCGGGAAGCGTTCGCGCGGCTGAAGAAGCTGGCGCTGTTGTGGTCGCTCGGCAAGGATTCCAACGTGATGATCTGGCTGGCGCGGAAGGCCTTTTTCGGCCGCGTGCCGTTCCCCGCTTTGCACGTCGATACCGGCAAGAAATTTGCGGAGATGTATGCGTTTCGCGATCGCTACGGCAAGGAATGGGAGCTCGATCTCAAGATCGAGCCCTGCCCGCCGCTGGAGACGATCGACCCGACCTTGCCGCCGGCCGCGCGATCCGCCGCGCGCAAGACCGAGGGACTGAAGCTCGCGCTCGCCAAACATGGCTTCGACGGATTGATCGCCGGCATTCGCCGCGACGAGGAAGCCACCCGCGCCAAGGAACGGGTGTTCTCGCCGCGCGGCACCGAAGGCGGATGGGACGTGCGCGATCAGCCGCCGGAATTCTGGGACCAGTTCAACGCTTCGCCGCCGCCGGGCGCGCATTTGCGCATTCACCCCATCCTGCATTGGACCGAAGCCGACATCTGGGCCTACACCAAGCGGGAAAACATCCCGATCATTCCGCTTTATCTCGCGAAAGACGGCAAGCGTTATCGCTCGCTGGGCGATCAGGACATCACCAATCCGGTGACTTCGAATGCCGCCAGCATCGAGGAAATCCTGATCGAGCTCGACGGCACCAAAGTGCCGGAACGTTCCGGGCGCGCGCTGGACCACGAAACCGAGGACGCCTTCGAGCGGCTGCGTGTCGCCGGCTATCTCTGACGGTATTGAGTTGAGTGATCAGATGAACATGATCGTCCCCACCGCGATATCGGCGACGCCCAACGGCACCACGCGTCCGCAGGTGCGCATCGTCATCGTCGGCCATGTCGATCACGGCAAGTCGACATTGGTCGGGCGTCTGCTGCACGAGACCGGCAGCCTGCCCGAAGGCAAGCTCGAAATGCTCAAAGCCGTCAGCGCGCGGCGGGGCATGCCGTTCGAATGGTCGTTCCTGCTGGATGCGCTGCAGACCGAGCGCGACCAGGGCATCACCATCGACACCACGCAGATTCGCTTTCGCACGAGGTCGCGTGACGTGGTGCTGATCGACGCGCCCGGCCACGCCGAATTCTTGCGCAACATGATCACCGGCGCTTCGCAGGCGGACGGCGCGCTGCTGATCATCGACGCGCTGGAGGGCGTGCGCGACCAGACGCGGCGCCACGGCTATCTGCTGCATCTTCTCGGCATCAAACAGGTCGCTGTTGTCGTCAACAAGATGGACCGCGTCGATTTCAGCGCGGCGCGCTTCAAGGAGATCAGCGACGAGATTTCCGCGCATCTGATCGGTCTTGGCCTCACGCCGACGGCGGTGATCCCGATTTCAGCGCGCGACGGCGACGGCGTGACCGGGCGCACGCCGAAAATCCAATGGTATGACGGGCCAACCGTGGTCGGGGCGCTCGATGCGCTCGAACCTGCCCGGCCGCTGGAACGGCTTGCGCTGCGGCTGCCGGTGCAGGCGATCTACAAATTCGACGACCGCCGCATCGTCGCGGGGCGCATCGAATCCGGCAGCCTGCGCGCCGGAGACGAGATCGTCATCATGCCCGCGGGCAAGATCGCCAGGATCCGGAGCGTCGAGGGTTGGCCGGCTACTCCAGTCAAGGGCGCGCAAACCGCCGGACGATCCGTCGGCATTACGCTCGACCGCGAACTGTTCATCGAACGTGGCGACGTCATCGCCCATGTCGGCGATAGCCCGCGCGATACCCGCCGAATTCGCGCGCGCATTTTCTGGCTGCACGACAAGGCACTGACAACAGGCGCCTCTATCCTGGTCCGGCTCGGGACGCGGGAAACCCGCGCCAGCGTGGTCGCGATCGAGAAGGCCGTCGATCCCGGCGAACTGTCGAGCGTGGAGACCAGGTCAATCGCGCGCAATCACGTCGGCGAGATCGACATTGCGCTGGCGCATCCGCTGGCCGCCGATCCCTATACCGACAATCCGCGCACCGGACGCCTGGTGATCGAGGTCAACGGCCGCATTGCCGGCGGCGGGCTGGTGCTGTCGGTCGATGCCGGGCAACGCGCCATTCCCGTCGATATCGTGCCGGTGGAATCCGCGTTGCGGCCCGACGAACGCTCGGCGCGCTATCGTCACAACGGCGCGGTGGTCTGGCTGACGGGACTGCCGGGCTCCGGAAAATCGACGCTGGCGCGCGCGCTGGAGCGCAGGCTGTTCAGCAATGGCGGTTCGCCGGTGCTGCTGGACGGCGATACCTTGCGCGCCGGCCTCAATGGCGATCTTGGCTTTTCCGCTGCCGATCGCACCGAAAACATTCGCCGGCTGGCCGAAGTCGCCATGCATCTCGCGCGCAACGGGCACATCGCAATCGTCGCGGCGGTCTCGCCCTCGGCAGACGATCGCGCCGCGGCGCGCCGCATCGCCGACACGGCGTTCCGTGAAGTCTATGTCGCGACGCCTGCCGAAGTCTGCGAGAGCCGCGATCCCAAGGGCCATTATGCCAAGGCGCGCGCCGGTGCGCTGCATGCATTCACCGGCATCGGCAACGATTACCAGCCGCCCACATCAAGCGAATTGACGATCGACACCTCGGCGCGCTCCGTTCCCGATGCAACCGACGAGATCGAGCGGATGCTGGCGAGATCAGGCATCCTGTTCGACGAACTGGTCGATCTCGCCGCCAATATCTGAGCTTTATCTGAGCTTTTCACGCCCTTGTTATGGGCAATCCGGCGGCGCCAAGGGCCTTCTCATGGCCCCGGCTTTGGCGCTAAAAGGGCCCCGAATTCCGCCCTTTGCGGCGTCCCTTGCCGTTTGCCCTGAAAATTGCGCGTAGCCGCTGTCTCTCGTGAGAAAAAACCGATCATGAATTGTATCGATGCCCACGGATTGAAAATCGCTCCCGTTTTGTTCGATTTCATCGCCAACGAAGCCACCCCTAAAACCGGAATTTCCCCCGACGCGTTCTGGGCCGGGCTCGCGGCGATCATTCGCGATCTCGGTCCAAGGATTCGCGAGCTGCTCGCGGTGCGCGACAGGTTGCAGGCGAAAATCGACGGCTGGCATCGTGCCAACAAGGGCAAGCCGCTCGACATGAATGCGTATACGGCGTTTCTCAGGGAGATCGGCTATCTGCTGCCGGAGCCGCCGACCCAAAAGGTCGAAACCGCCAATGTCGACGAAGAGATCGGAAAAATTTGCGGACCGCAGCTGGTCGTCCCCCTCACCAACGCGCGCTACGCGCTCAACGCGGCCAACGCGCGCTGGGGCAGCCTGTACGATGCATTTTATGGCACCGACGCGATACCGCACGAGACGAGCGAAAGCGGCAGGGGCTTCAACAAGGCCCGCGGCGCCAAGGTGGTTGCGAAAGCGAAAGCCTTTCTGGATTCCGCCGTGCCGCTGGCGACCGGAAGCCACACCGATGTGACCTCCTACAACGTCATCGCCGGACAACTCGCGGTCAAACTGAAGAGCGGCAATGCCACCGCGCTGAAATCGAACGCGCAGTTCGCCGGCTACCGGGGCGATTCCGCCGCCCCGAGCGCGATCCTGCTGGTCAACAATGGCATGCATATCGAGATCAGGATCGATCGCAGTCATATGATCGGCAAGGACGATCCGGCCGGCGTCGCCGACCTGATCCTGGAATCGGCGGTCAGCACCATCCTGGACATGGAGGACAGCGTCGCGGCGGTCGATGCCGAAGACAAGGTGCTGATCTACCGCAATACGCTCGGCCTGATGAACGGCACGTTGTCCGCTGATTTCGAAAAAGGCGGCAAGACGCTGAAGCGCGCGCTCAACCCCGACCGCGTCTACAAGACACCGGACGGCAAGCAGCTCAAGCTGCATGGCCGCAGCCTGCTGTTGATGCGCAATGTCGGCCACCACATGTTCACCGACGCGGTGCTCGACAGTGCCGGCGCTGAAATTCCGGAAGGCATACTCGATGCCGCCGTCGCCGGCCTGCTCGCGATCCACGATCTCAGGGGTTTGTCAAAAGCGCGCAACAGCCGTACCGGCTCGGTTTACATCGTGAAGCCGAAGATGCACGGCCCCGACGAGGTCGCGCTGACCTGCGAACTGCTCAGCCGCGTCGAGAAGATGTTGTCGTTGCCTGAAAACACCATGAAGGTCGGCATCATGGACGAGGAGCGCCGCACCACCGTCAACCTCAAGGCCTGCATCCAGAATGCCCTGCGGCGCATCATGTTCATCAACACCGGCTTCCTCGACCGTACCGGCGACGAGATCCACACCTCGATGGAAGCGGGGCCGATGATCCGCAAGAACGACATGAAGGCCCAGCCCTGGATCAAGGCCTATGAAGACTGGAACGTCGATGTCGGACTTATCGATGGCCTGCCCGGTCATGCCCAGATCGGCAAGGGCATGTGGGCCGCGCCCGACAAGATGGCGGACATGCTGGCGCAGAAGATCGCGCATCCGCAAGCCGGCGCAACGACCGCCTGGGTGCCTTCGCCGACCGCCGCGACCCTGCATGCGCTGCATTATCATCAGGTCAACGTGCAGGCGCGCCAGCAGGAATTGGCCATGGCCGGCCCGCGCGCCAAGCTGTCGGACATCCTCACCATTCCGGTATCGCAATCGAACTGGGCGCCTGACGATGTGAAGCAGGAACTCGACAACAATTGCCAGGGCATCCTCGGCTATGTGGTGCGCTGGATCGATCAGGGGGTCGGCTGCTCCAAAGTGCCCGACATCCATGACGTCGGCCTGATGGAAGACCGCGCCACGCTGCGGATCTCGAGCCAGCATCTGGCGAACTGGCTGCATCAGGGCGTCGTCACCAAAGACCAGGTGATGGAGTCGCTCAAGCGGATGGCAGTCGTGGTCGACGGACAGAATAAGGGCGATCCGCTCTACCGGCCGATGGCGCCCGGCTTCGACGGCGTCGCTTTCAAGGCGGCCTGCGATCTCATCTTCAAAGGACGCGAGCAGCCGAACGGCTACACCGAATTCATCCTGACGGCGCGGCGCAGGGAAGCCAAGGCGGCCGGCTGATCGTTTTAGGGCGCGGCGTCTCGACGTCACGATGCCGCAGTTCCTGCCGGAACGTTTGAATTGCCCGCTGGTTTAAAGCCCATCTCAACTCAAAGGAAAAAGGGAGATGACGATGGATTGGAACCGGGTTGAAGGCAACTGGAAGCAGTTCAAGGGGAAGGCCAAGGAAAAGTGGGGCAAACTCACCGACGACGATCTCAACGTGATCGAGGGCCGCCGCGAACAGCTCGAAGGCAAGCTGCAGCAGCGCTACGGCTTCGCCAAGGATCAAATTCACAAAGACGTCGATGACTGGTTCAAGACGCTGAAGTAAAATCAGCGCCGTCTAGACAGTGGAAAAGCCCCGGCATCTGCCGGGGCTTTTTTCTGAGGGTTCGTTCCGCAACCTCGGAGTTTGGCCGTTCCTCGCAACACGATAAACAGCATTTCCGCCCAAACTCCTAAAATACTGCGATGTATTTCAGCAGCGAAATCACGCCGAGGATGATCACGACGACGCGCGCGATTTGTTTGGCGCGGCCATCGATCGGCAACAGGTTGATCAGATAGAGAATAAGGATAACGACGAGAAACGTAATCAGCGCACCCATAAGCATCTGGATTTTCCTAAAATGTCCTGAGAAGCGACGGTGGTGTGCTAACGCACCATGAGCTCCCGGGTTCCCGGCAGGGAACTGCGGCGCCCGGGGTCCGCGGACGCAAGGCCGCGGCTATTTCGGCGCGGCGCGTTACTCCGCGGCCACCACCGGCACGCGGTGATAGCGCGCGCGCAACCGCTCCGAGGCAGGCGAGAAATTCAACGACGCGCCGCGCTTATCGGCGCCGCGGCCGGCGACCATCAGCCCGTCGGCACCGGCCACGATGTCACCCTTGCGCAGCGTTGGATCGTTCTCGATTTTAACGGGCGCGAGACCGATCTGGTCCTTGCCGTTGCATGTGCATCCCGCGACCAGTTCGTTGCGATAGCGAAACGCATTCGGCAATTCGGAATAAGGCTTTCCGTTCTCGGTAGCGGCATTGTCGATATTGCTGCCGTAGACCACCTTGGTCTCGCTCGCCGGGCAAAAACTGCTGCACGACGCGGCCCGGCTTTGGTTGTCAGATGCCGATATCGGAAAATAGCGCCCGTCGCATGTGCGCACGCAATAGGCCTGGCCGCCGCCTGAATAGCCGGCGCGCGAACGCGCTTCGTTTGGCGGAGCGAAAGGATTGCCCTCGCCTGCAAACGGCAGCGAAATCAAAGGAGCACGCGACCTGCCGCCTCCGAAGGCGCCGAACAATGCGGAGAGAAAGTCTTCGGCTTGCGCGGCGGGTATCAAGGCCAGCGCGCCCAAGGCTACTGCCGCACCCAACGCTGCCTGCCTGACTGGTCTCCTGAACATGTTCGCCTCCGGGACGAGGTTGCGCCCCTCAGTACAGCGACGATGTCGAAAGGTTCATCGCCTGACGGCCCGAGGTCAGCGTCACAAGCGGACGCGGCTGCGCTGCTGTCGGGCGAACGGTGATCGTTCCCTTTGCTTCCAGGTGCGGGGAATTCTTCGGCAGCACCACGACCCTGGTGCCGACATCGACGCGGCTGAACAGGTCGGCGACGTCTTCATTGGTCAGGCGGATGCAGCCGCTGGACACGAACTTGCCGATCGTCGAAGGATCGTTGGTGCCGTGAATGCGATATTGGCTGGAGCCGAGATACATGGCGCGCGCGCCAAGCGGATTGCCGGGGCCGCCTGCGACGAAACGCGGCAGATAAGGCTGGCGCGCGATCATTTCCGCCGGCGGAAACCAATCCGGCCATTCCGCCTTGCGGCTGATGGTCTGCACGCCGGACCAGGTGAAGCCTTCGCGGCCGACGCCGACGCCGTAACGAATAGCCCGGCCCTGGCCAAGCACGTAATAGAGCGCCGTGTTGCCGGTATCGATCACGATGGTGCCGGGTGCTTCGCGGGTATCGATGGAGACGGTCGTTCGCCGCAGCCGCTCGGGAATCGCGCCGGCGTCGCCTTCATCTGGCGCAAGCGTCATGCCTTCTGACGGAAATGCACTTTGTGGTGCTGGTGCGTAGCCGAGCAGCTGCGCGCTCGCTTGTTGAGAGAAAATTGCCGGCGCGAACAGCAAAACCCCGGCGAAGATCAGCGCATTGGTCACGCGCGGCGATTGCCCGCGATCTGCATGAAATACCTGTGTCATGAGACGCCCCATTGATGTGCATCGCGTCGATGCTCTCCTCAACAAACGCGACCGAGGCGATGCAGTTCCATCGCGAGGCGAAACGAAACCTATCCTGTCAACCGGGCCGTCTCTCACGTTTTCGCGATGGAACTTTCTCGCGTCGCGCAGATTGGTGCGAGGAGTTCGGTTCGCAAGGCGCAACTTCGCGACTCCGGTCAAACGCGCCCTTGCGTGGGGAGAACCAATTGTGCGTGGCCTTCCCAGTGAGCGTCCGCCTCCCGACGAACCGGTGGGTACGCCGTTGCCCGACAGCAGGAGCGAACTGCCGCCGGTCATTCGCCGCGCAGAGGTGGTCGCCTTTGCGCTGGTCGCACTCCTGATCATCTGTGTTGTCGCCGTTCTCTACGCCGCGAAAGCATTCTTTCTGCCGGTCGTGACGGCATTCGTGGTCGGCACCATGCTGTCGCCGGCCGCCGGCTTTCTCGAGCGGCATCGAATTCCCCGTGCGGTATCGGCGGTGCTGGTCGTCTCCGCGGTTGGCGCCGCCGTCGCATTCATCGTCGGCTTGATCGCCTCGCCCTTGATGGAATGGAGCACGCGGCTGCCGGAGCTGGGATCGCAGCTCAAGGACAAATTGCACGTATTCGATCGGCCGCTGGCGCTGTGGCAGGAGCTCCAGGGCATGCTGGGCGGATCCGACGTCTTCTCCACCGCGCCGTTTCAGATGCCAAAATTCGACTGGGTCCAGCCGACGATCGAATTCCTGTCGCCGACCTTTACCGAGTTTCTGCTGTTCTTTGCGACGCTGGTCTTGTTCATCGCCAGCTGGAAAGACCTGCGCCGCGCCTTGATCATGACCTTCGCCGATCATGCTTCGCGGCTGCGAACGCTGCGGATTCTGAACGAAATTGAAGAGCATCTTGGCGGTTATCTGCTCACCGTGACGATGATCAATCTCGGCGTCGGCGTCGCCACCGGCATCATCTGCGCGCTCACGGGGATGCCCAATGCAGCCGGCCTTGGAGCGCTGGCCGCGACCTTGAACTTCTTTCCAATTATCGGCCCGGTCGCGATGTTCGTGATCCTGACGCTGGTCGGCATGATCGCGTTCTCGACAATAAGCGCGGGCCTGATGGCTCCACTGGCTTTTGTCGGGCTTACTTTCCTTGAAGGTCATTTTGTCACACCGACCATCATCGGCCGCCGGCTCCAGCTGAATGCGCTCGCGGTCTTCATCGCTTTGGCGTTCTGGACATGGCTATGGGGACCGATGGGCGGCTTTCTGTCGTCGCCGCTTCTGATCGTGGCCCTCATTCTCAAAGACCATCTGCTGCCGGTGGATTCGCCGCAACTGCCGCCGGACTGATCGGGCTTCTCATTGGGTTCGTTTTGGGGAACTTCCTGCAAAGCGAAGCGTTTGTGCTGTACGTAACCTCGGCACAGTTTCCGGGAGCTTTTGATGTCCAGTACGAATGGCGAAATCGGAATGAGAAATCTGACGGATAAAGCGACCTATGAACGCCTCGAGAAGGATGTAGCAGCCGTGAAAAACGATATCTCCGCCCTGACCGACCAGATCACCGACGCGCTCAACTCATTCGCCGGCACCGCCAAGAAGCAGGCGCACCGCGGCTACAAGCAGGCCCGCGCCAACGTCGATTCGGCGATGGAGGATGCATCGGAGCGCGGCAGCGCCGTCATGGACGCCGCCCAGGACGCGGCGCATTCGATCGAGGAAACGCTGGAAGACGTCATTACCCAGCGCCCGCTTGCGACCGTGGGCTTGGCCCTCGGTCTCGGCTTCCTGATCGGCGTGACATGGCGCCGGTAACGCAGGCGGCGGGCTGACGATGGCCGCCTCGATTGAATCTATTCGTTAACTCCAATGGCGGCGCGGATGCGCCGTCAGTCCATTTGTCAGGATTATTTTGAACAGGGCTTTCAGATGTTTCAGCGCGTGATCGATGATTTCAAGGACTCCACCGGCACGGCTCTGCGGTTGACATCCCTGGCGACGGCGGCGGCTCTGGGCTTGTTCATCACGACATCGTTTCTTTGCGCCGCCGCGTTCGTCGTCGTGCTTCAGAAATATGGGCTGGTCGAAGCCTGCCTGACCGGCGCCGGCATATTCTTTGTCGTCACGCTGATCGCGGCCGGCTGCTACATGGTGCGCAAAAATCAGGTCAAGGCGCGCGCGGACCGCGCGGCGGAGACCGCGAAATCCGCCGTGCAGACCGCGCTTGC
Organism: uncultured Alphaproteobacteria bacterium; assembly: GCA_963761395.1. Taxonomy (GTDB): domain Bacteria; phylum Pseudomonadota; class Alphaproteobacteria; order Rhizobiales; family Xanthobacteraceae; genus Bradyrhizobium. Next base: position 59,815 of record CAVXHU010000031.1, on the reverse strand, counting down.
CGATCCCATGCTGGTTGCGGCGGGCATCCAGGTGATCCGCGCGATCGGCGTCAAGAAATTGATCCCGATCCTGGCCGTGGGTGGATTGGCATTGGGATTGCTGGCAAGCCGCAATAGCTCCCACGATGAAGCGCCGGCGGAATGATTTTCAGGTCTTTGGAGATTTAGGTGACGCAGCGGCCAGGCTGAAGCAGCTTGGCGACTTCGGTCAATACGCTGACAACCGGCTCGCATGCCACCGTCATCTTGCGATCCCCGGGCTTCGTCACAGCGGGCGGCGAAGGCGCGGGCGGCCCTGGAGGGCCGTTGCGGGCCTCCTGCCCAGCCTGCTTGGCGGCCGGCACCCGGACAAGAACCGAGGTATCTGAAAGCGCGTCGAGCCGGAGCGAAATCGTCTGTGTCGGCGCTGCCGATGCTGCCACGCGGGCCGCACGATCGGCTTTGGCGGCGCGATTGATAGTGATGTTGATGGCGGTCGTGCGGCGGTATCCTGCGGGCCTCGGGTAAAATCGCGGCCGGACGCAAACTGGACGGCGCCGCACGTGAGCGAAACGGCGATCGCAGCGAAGATTCCTCTGGATAGCTGTGACATTTTGCCCGTCCCTCGCCCCATGGCGATCAGGGACACAACGCGAACGGAACGGCGCGGGTTCAGGGAGCCGGTTATCACTTAACCGTGTTAAAAAATATTTTGGAGGCCGGGAACGACTCCGGGGGGCTCTGCGTAATACCGGCAGCCGGTTATCCCCCCTGCCCCATTGACCGGCGATGTGGGGCGCGGCTGTGGTGATGCCAGCCGCGCCCTGCTTTTTATGCAAAAGACTTCAGTTAGTTAGCGGATAAGCGCGGCCCCTCCCGAAAGCGTAGGCAGCATGACTAGGCAAGCCGCCTAGCGACTTCACGTTTTTCAGTTCATCAAGCCGCTACTTTGAGACTTTGAGGTGGCTGATAGTCGCCGACGACGGAACCCGGGCGAGATGGGCGTTCCATGCCTCGATGGCGACCGAGAGCGAAACGATCGCACGGGAACACCGGGTATTCGTAGCCGCCGGTATTTCAAGGTCCATCCAAATCCTTTGACCACCTGCAAGAAGTAGATCGCTACGCGAGCAGAGCGCACGCGCCACGCGCGCGAATCGCGTGCAAATGCCGCGCGCAAAGGCGTCGGCGCGCCGTCAAGCGCGCCGGGGTTATTTCTGTGAAATCCGGATTGAATGGCGCCCCGGGTCAGGAAGCCGCCGCCCGCGGTGCACGGTTGCGCGAATTGCGCTGGAAGAACAGCGCCTGGCTGGCCACCGCCGAAACCATCGCCGGCTGGAATGGCTTCGAGATCAGGAACGCCGGTTCGGGGCGCTCGCCGGTCAGGAAGCGTTCGGGATAGGCGGTGATAAACACCACCGGGACCTCGAACACCCGCAACAGTTCGTTGACGGCGTCGAGACCGGAACTGCCGTCGGCAAGCTGGATGTCCGCGAGGATCAGACCAGGCTTTTTGTTCTTCGCCAGCGCAACGGCGTCGGAATGGGTGCGGGCAACGCCGATCACGTTGTGACCCAGATTCCTCACCAGGCTTTCGAGATCCATCGCGATGAAAGTCTCGTCCTCGATGATCAGCACGTCGGTGGCGATTTCCGCCGCCATTTCCCGCCCCGCCGCATCGGCGAGCTTGCGGGTCTCGGCAACGTCGGTGCCGAGAATGAACGCCACCTCCTCCTCGGAGAAGCCTTCCAGCGACAGCAGCAGGAAGGCCTGGCGCGGCAATGGGGTAATATTTGAAAGCCGTCGCTCCGGCGGCATCGGCAGGATTGCGACCTCGGCATTGTCGTTGAGCGCGACCGAATTCCAGATCTGGGTAAACAGCCGAAACAGCCCGGCGCGGGGTCCGTGCTGCTCATCGAGCAGGGACGGATCCTGAAGCAAGGCTTCAAGCATGGCTCCGACATATGCGTCACCCGACGCCTGGTTTCCCGTCAACGCACGGGCATAGCGCCGCAACAACGGTAGATGTTCAGCAACGAGCTGTGATCGGGACATCCCCATTCCACCATTCTTTAGGGGTCAAAATACCAATGGGGTGACCCAGGTTCCCCCTGATGTGCCTGACTACGTCCCAGCCCCATAAAAGTTCCCTGGGTTTCGGGAACTTTCCGGCTGACTTTGAATTAGCCTCCTCACAGACCGCGGTCGCAGAGCTTCATAATTGGCAATAATTCTTGGAGTTACAGGGGCTTAACTCTCGGGGAAGCGTGGAACAGGTCATGAAAGATGTAAAGTCTCAAGCCAGCAAGAATGTGGCACCGGGCAAGCAGGGCGGCCTGAACGCCGAGATTCAGTCCAGAATTGGCCACCAGCTCCGCGCCATGTACGACGATGTCGTGCGGCAGGGGGTACCGGACCGGTTCGCAGAGCTGATCCGAAAGCTTGATGTACCCCGGCCTGATGCCCAAGTGGAAGGTACGGGCGATCCGGCAATCAAAAACGAGGGGAGGGACTAATGCCTCTCACAGACTCGCTTCGCGACGACATCTTGGCGTCGGTTCCTAGCCTGCGCGCGTTCGCGATCTCGCTCAGCGGCAACGGCGATCGCGCCGACGATCTGGTCCAGGAGACCTTGCTGCGCGCGCTCGCCAATATCGATTCATTCCAGCCCGGCTCGAACCTGCCGGCCTGGCTGTTCACCATCCTGCGTAACCTGTTCCGCTCGGACTACCGCAAGCGGCGGCGGGAGGTGGAGGACGCCGACGGCAGTTATGCCAAGACGCTGAAAACCCAACCGGCGCAAAACGCGCATCTCGAGTTCGAGGAATTCCGCGCCGCGCTCGACAAACTTCCCCAGGACCAGCGCGAAGCGCTGATCCTGGTCGGCGCGTCCGGCTTCTCCTATGAGGACGCCGCGGCGATCTGCGGCTGCGCGGTCGGCACCATCAAGAGCCGCGTCAACCGGGCGCGATCGAAACTCAGCGCCCTGCTCTACGTCGATGGCGCCGAGGATTTCGGCCCCGATGAAACGGTGCGTGCGGTAATCGGCGGCAGTGGCGGCTAGTTCGCGCGTCAGCGCCCTCGATAAAAAAGCGGCCACAGATTGTGGCCGCTTTTTTTGCGGGGTATTCGGCAGGGTGGGCAAAGGCGCACTTGCGCCGTGCCCACCAACTTTTTTCTTGCCCCAGCTATGGTGGGCTCGCGGAGTTTATCATCGGGCGCGCGTTCGCGCGACCCGTTGGCTCAGCCCACCCTACAAACCTAGTGCAGACCGCCGAATGCGTAGATCAGCACAAGAATTGGAAGCGGCACACCGAGCAGCCACAACAGCAAGTAACGTCCCATTAAACGCGCTCCCGCATCGACCGAGTTGAACTTTGATTCAAATCGCGCAGGGAAGTTTTGTTCCGGACCGGAGGCGGCTAACGGAGCGGCTTCAGGGGCGCCGAAAACTGCTCGGTCCGGTCCCTCTCCGTCATGTCGACGACGGTCTCCATCGGAGCGGTGAGTTCGTACACATAACTCACTTCGGTAAAATATCGCTTCGATATGCCGCCAAGCGCCTCCGGTGCGACGCGGTCGAGCAGGATTACGCCGAAATCGCTGTCTTCCCTCCGTGTCGCCGCGCTGGTGTTGAATTCTTCCCAGCGAAAATGAAACGTGGTGTCGGAGCCTTCTCCGCTCACCTCCCAATGCGCGACGATGTGGGGGTGCTTGCCGACCAGCGAGAGCCCTTCGTCGGAATGCGACGCCAGCTCGAAGAACAGCAGCGAAAGGCTCTGCGCGGCGCGCGCGCTCACGGCGATATCGGGACCGCTCACCGCGATGCGCTCGGCGTGGGGTATGGCGCGCGCCTCGAACAGCCCTTTCAGTTTCACGCCCTGCCACTGGCTTTCGCTCAACAGCGAAACCACGTTCGACATGGCGTGGATCCGGCCGATCAGCAGTTCGCGGGCGACATCGACGTCGGAACCATGGCGCAGCGTGCGCGTCACGATCGACTGGATCACCGCGAGGATGTTCTTGACCCGGTGGTTGAGTTCGTCGATGACCGCGGTCAGCCGGCGTTCGAAGCCGATCCGCACCTGGATTTCACGGCTGAGCCGTAAATTATTGTAGGCGACATATCCGAACAGCCCACAGACGATACCGGTCAGCGCAAGCCCCATGGCAGCCACGACAAAGGCCGTCTGCTGGGCGCGTGCCGCCGCGTTGGTCTTGGCGTAATAACCGAGCGACCAGTCGCGGTTTCCGAACGTCACCGTTCTCGTCATCGAGGGTGCCGGCCCCTCCGGTGATACCGTCCTCGATGTGACCTTGCCCTGATGATCGGCAATGTACTCGCGACCGGGGTTACGCGGGTCTTTCAGCACCACCGCGAACAGCGAGAGATCGTCATTCGCCAGCATCAGCGACGCCAATTCATAGGAAAATGTCACGAAGCCCGCCGGCGATGGCACGCCCTCCTGCGGGACTGGCGCGGCAAGAACGAGGCCGATCGGACCGTCCGGGCGCAACAGCGACGTCGGGTCGGACGCCACCGGCTTTCCCTCGGCCATCGCCTGCGCCAGCATCGGTCCCAGAATCGGATGCTGATCGAGGGAACGACCCGGAAAAGCCATCGTCTCTGCATTGCGGGGTTCGACGTCCATCAACACATCGATCGGCCGTTCGAGAGATCGCGTATCCAGCGGCTTATCATCGAAACTTCGGATCGTCGGATTGGAAAATCCTGCGATCGCCAGTTCGTTGCGTGCCGCTTCCAGCTCATTTGGCTGCAGCCGCGCGACCCAGCTCGCGACAACGAAATCGGTCTTGAAGGCATAGATCGAAGACCGCAGCGGCTGCAGCATGCTGGCCTTGACCACGGAGGGTGCACGAAACAGGCCGGATGCGACGCGGGCGAGCAGCTCTCGCTCGGTCAGCCGGTCCTGAACCAGGCTGGCATGAACATCCATCGCGCGCGCCAGCGCGATTCCGTCGACCGTCAGCTCCTGATCGTGAACGCGATAGGCCGCAAGACCGGAGAGAAAAACCCCGATAAGCGCGATAAACCCGATGATGAAACCCAGCCGAACCACTCGCTTACTCGGAAATGAGGAGTTGGCGAAGAATTAAAAGAAGCATCTGATGTCCGCCGGGGCGGCAACAAGCCGAAACAGAATGAAAGCCAACCGTCTGACATAATGGAGGAGCGATCATCGGTACGCAACTATGGTTGGCGACGAGGCGTGCCATGAGGGTCTGTCTTGGCAAGGACCGGAGAACACCAATGACAGCAAACGGATTTTGTTCCGACCAATGCGAAGGTTTTTGACGCCGCCCGCGATTCGGGCTCGCGGCCAAAAGTGTCAACGCCGGAGCTTGTGGGCCCAAAAGCGTTAACGAATGCGTTCAGCTCACCTTGGCTTGCACCGGCGGGCCGAGACCACCCTTGGCCTCGATAAAGCTGATAATGCGGTCGAGGCCTTCGCTTTTCCTGAGATTGGTCATCACAAACGGCCGTTCGCCGCGCATCCGCCTGGCGTCGATGTCCATTTTCTCCAGCGATGCGCCGACATGCGGCGCGAGGTCGATCTTGTTGATGACGAGAAGGTCCGATCGGGTGATGCCAGGGCCCCCCTTCGAGGGAATCTTGTCGCCTGCGGCGACGTCGATCACGTAGATCGTGAGGTCGGCGAGTTCAGGCGAGAAAGTGGCGGCGAGATTGTCGCCGCCGGATTCGATCAAGACCATATCGAGATCAGGAAATTTCGCGCGCATGTCGGCGACCGCGGCGAGATTCATCGAGGCGTCCTCGCGTATCGCGGTGTGCGGGCAGCCGCCGGTCTCGACGCCGGCGATGCGATCCGGCGTCAGCGAGCCCGAGCGCACCAGAAATTCCGCATCCCATTTGGTGTAGATGTCGTTGGTGATCGCGGCGATCTCGTAACGCTGCCGCATCGCCTTGCACAGCAGATCCATCAACGCGGTTTTTCCCGATCCGACGGGACCACCGATGCCGATGCGAAGCGGGCCGTGAGAACTCGACATATCAACTGCTCTTTCCGTTGTTGTGTCGTCCCGACGAACGATGATGTCGTCCCTGCGAACGCAGGGACCCATAACCACCGGCGCTCGTGATGACAAAAGGCCTCTGCCACCGTGCCAAACCGAGAGGACGCGGAGTATGGGTCCCCGCTTTCGCGGGGACGACGAAGGGAATAGCGAGCGTCATCATGACCGAAACAGCCTCGTGTACTGCGTTTCGTGCCGCATGCCGGCGAGGTCGGCGCGAAAGGTGGCGCTGCCGAGATCGTCGGGCGATGCCGTCAAGGCCCGTTTCGCGGTCGAAACTACCGTCGGCTCAAGTAACGCCAGCACACGCTGGCTATCGGTTTGCCCCAGAGGAACGAGCCGCGCGCCGGCGGATATCCAGTTCGACGTCAGCGCGTGAAGGAAAGCGTGCATCGTGGGCGCGAGAGGGATCGCATGCGCGGCGCTGACCAGTCCGACCGCGACGGGATAAACGATTGTTCCGTCGCAATGCGAAATCATTTGGTCGAGGCCGTCGCAATTCCATGCCGCGCGCGCGATATCGATAAACGCGCGGCCCTGCGCCGAGGTCTCGAGCTGGCGTTCGCGCGAGGGCACGAAGGCAGCCGCAAGCTCGGCGATATCTCGCAGTCCCGTATCGTCCCGTGACGACGCGGCGCGGTGCGCGTGGGCCAGAAACACGCCGTCGCAAAACCCTGGTCCATCGGCGAGCATCGAGGCAAGCCAATCGCGCAAGGATGCGGCATCCCCGATATCGCCGGCTTCGACCGCCCATTCGATGCCGCTGGAATAGGAGAACGCCCCGACCGGAAAAGACGGCGACAGCCAGGTCATCAGCCGGTACAGCGCCGCCGCCTCGCTTTCTGTCATCCCGTCCTGACCGGCGATCGGCTGCGCCGGGACTTGCTTGATCGCGCCGGTCCGCACCACCGCGCGCCGCCGCGGCCGGGCCGGCGCCTTACTTGTGGTCATGAGCATGGGAATGGCCGTCAGGATGGTCATGATCGCAATGCTCGTCATGGCGGTGTTCGTCATGGTGATGACGGTGGTCGCCATGATCGTGCGATGAATGATCATGCACCGTGTGCTGGTGCGGATCGCTTTCCGGGACGTGGCCGCCGCCGGCATAGGCGCCGCCTTCGGGATCGAACGGCGCTTCGATCTCGATCACGCGGGCGCCGAGCCCTTTCACCATCGCCTCGATGACATGATCGCGCCGGATACGCAGGCCCTTAGGCATGATCTGTGTCGGCAGATGGCGGTTGCCGAGATGCCAGGCGACCCGGACCAGATGCTGCGGGTCGCTGCCGCGAATCTCGGCGAGTGGCTCCGGCGCCGCGACCACCTCGATCAACCTGTTATCGTCGAGCACCAGGGCGTCGCCCCCGCGCAGCACGGTTGCGTTTTCCAGGTCGAGCAGAAACTCCAGCCCGCGCGTGCCCGTCATCGCCATCCGTCGCCGGTGACGACCGTCGAAATCGAGCACGACGGTATCGGCCGGCGCCTGCGTCCAGCGATGCTGCGCCCTGACCTGCGTCGCGCGGATCATATAAAAATGCTCACAGCTTCTCGACCTTGCCGTCGCTGATGATCTCGATCACGGTCGGCGACACCTTCAGCGGCGCCGAATATTCGCGCCAGGTCTTCATATGCGGCGCCCGGCCATGCGCATTGAGGTCCTCGCGGGTTTCCCAGCGCTCGACCACCACGAAAAGATTGGGGTCGTTGATGCTGGTATGGCTTTCATAGGCGATGCAGCCTTTCTCCTTCCGGGTGGCCGTGATGCATTCCCTGGCGCCCTTGATGAAGGCGTCCCGCGATTCCGGCTTCACCTGAGAGGTGGCGACGACATAGATCATGGATTGGTCTCCCGGTTGTTTTCTTGATTAGCGGACGTCAACCTTTTCGGGCGTGATGATCTCGATCTTTGGCGGCGCCGAGAAGCATTTCACGGCGATGCGGCCGAAGGCCTTCATGTGTTCGGCGCTGCGATGCGGCACCAGCGCCTCGGCGTTTTCCCATTGCTCGACGAACACCATTTTGGCGGGATCGGTGACGCTTTCATGCAGGTCATAGGCGATATTGCCGGGTTCTTTACGGGTTTCCGTGATGCAGGCCGTCGCGGCCGCGATGAATTCGGCGCGCGTTTCAGGCTTCACGGTCAGTGTGGCGACGACGTAAATCACGAAATCCTCCCGGGATTTGTTCTGGCTTGAGGTGCCGGGAGAGAGCTTAGAACATGAAATAGCGCTGCGCCATGGGCAGCACTTCGGCGGGCGCGCAGGTCAGGAGTTCGCCGTCGGCGCGCACCTCATAGGTTTCGGGATCGACCTCGATCCTGGGCGTGGCGCCGTTGTGGATCATGCTCTTCTTGGAGATGCCGCCACGGGTATTTTCCACCGCATAAAGCTTCTTGTCGATGCCAAGCTTCTTCGCCAGCCCCGAAGACACCGCCGCCTTCGAGGAAAACACCACCGACGAGGCGGTCAGCGATTTGCCGAAAGCCGCAAACATCGGCTGGTAGTGCACGGGCTGCGGCGTCGGGATCGATGCGTTGGGATCGCCCATTGGCGCTGCGACGATGGAGCCGCCCTTGATGATGCAATCTGGCTTGACGCCGAAGAAGGCCGGCGACCACAGCACCAGATCCGCCAGCTTGCCCTTTTCCACCGAGCCGATCAGTTTCGAGACGCCATGGGCGATCGCGGGGTTGATGGTGTATTTGGCGATGTAGCGCTTGACGCGGAAATTATCGTTGTTGCCCTTGTCCTCGGCAGAGCTGCCCGCGCTGCTTCTTCATCTTGTCGGCGGTCTGCCAGGTCCGGATGATGACTTCGCCGAGCCGGCCCATGGCTTGCGAATCCGACGACATCATCGAAAGCGCGCCCAGATCGTGCAGGATGTCCTCCGCCGCAATGGTCTCCTTGCGGATGCGGCTTTCGGCGAAAGCGAGATCCTCGGCGATCGAGGGATCGAGATGGTGGCACACCATCAGCATGTCCAGATGCTCGTCGATGGTGTTGCGGGTGAACGGCCGCGTCGGATTGGTCGAGGAAGGCAGCACGTTTTTCAGGCCGGCGATTTTGATGATGTCCGGCGCATGGCCGCCGCCGGCGCCTTCGGTGTGGAAGGCGTGGATGGTACGGCCCTTGAAGGCCTTGACGGTATCCTCGACGAAGCCGGACTCGTTCAGCGTGTCGGAATGGATCATCACCTGGATATCGTGATCATCGGCAACCGAAAGACAGTTGTCGATCGCCGCAGGCGTGGTGCCCCAATCCTCGTGCAGCTTGAGCGCACAGGCGCCGGCGTTGATCATCTCCACCAGGGAAGCCGGGCGCGATGCGTTGCCCTTGCCCGAAATGCCCAGATTGACCGGAAACGCATCGAACGACTGGATCATCCGCGCCATGTGCCAGGGGCCGGGCGTGCAGGTCGTGGCAAAAGTGCCGTGCGACGGGCCGGTGCCGCCGCCCAGCATCGAGGTGACGCCGGACATCAAGGCGTGCTCGATCTGCTGCGGGCAGATGAAATGGATGTGGCTGTCGAATCCCCCGGCGGTGAGGATTTTGCCCTCGCCCGCGATGACGTCGGTGCCGGGACCGATGACGATGGTCACGCCGGGCTGGATGTCGGGATTGCCGGCCTTGCCGATGGCGCTGATATAGCCTTCCTTGATGGCGACGTCGGCCTTCACGATCCCCCAATGATCGACGATCAGCGCATTGGTGATGACGGTATCGGCCGCGCCCTGCTTGTTGGTGACCTGGGATTGGCCCATGCCGTCACGGATCACCTTGCCGCCGCCGAATTTCACCTCCTCGCCGTAGACGGTGAAATCCTTCTCGACCTCGATGATGAGATCGGTGTCGGCCAGCCGCACCCGATCGCCGGTGGTGGGCCCGAACATGTCGGCATAGACGGAACGTTTGATCTTTGTGCTCACAGCGAGCTCCTTGCTACATCAACGGTTTCGTCAAATGTCCGATCAAGCACCGCGTTGATACCGCGGCATCCCTGAACGACTTTCTCGGCCCAGGCGAGGTAATCGATCAAATCATCGCGCTCGTCCTGGTTCGGCCGGGGCAGGATACGCGCGCGGATATTGCTGATCTTGTCGGCAATCTTGATCAGCTTTGCTCCGGGCGATTTCCTGGGCGCCTCGACGACCTGCCTTCGCCGGCGCTCGTCCTTCGGCAAGGTCATATCGTCGGTCACTTCGACAACAAACGCTGCGGCACGCTCGCCGAATTTCTCGGCCAGCTCGCGATGCGTGGTTTCGGTGTCTTCGATAGTGTCATGCAGCCAGCCGGCCGCCACGAGTTCGGCATCCGCGCCTTCGGTCGCGATCGAAAGCAGGTTCGCGACTTCGGCGAGGTGATTGATATACGGCTCATTGCCGCGTCCCTTCCGCTGCATGCCGCTATGACGGCGCGCCGCGAGATCGGCAGCTTCAGAGACAAGACGCAAGCCTTCGAGCATTGCTTCACAGCTTCCCCATCACCTCGCCGCGGAAGCCGTAGACGACGCGCTTGCCGGCGAGCGCCACGAGCTGCACGTCGCGGGTTTGCCCCGGCTCGAACCGCACCGCGGTGCCCGCCGCGATATCGAGCCGCATGCCGCGGGCGCGTCTGCGGTCGAATTTCAGCGCCGGATTGGTCTCGAAGAAATGATAGTGCGAGCCGACCTGGATCGGACGATCGCCTGAATTGGCGACTGACAGCGTCACCGTCTTGCGGCCGGCATTGAGCTCGATCTCGCCGTCCTTGATGAATAGTTCGCCGGGGATCATGGCAGCACTCCTACCTTATCGGCTCATGCACGGTGACGAGCTTGGTGCCGTCGGGAAACGTGGCTTCCACCTGAATGTCGTGGATCATTTCCGCAATGCCCGGCATCACCTGGGCGCGGGTCAGCACCTGGGCGCCGGCCTGCATCAGATCGGCCACGGTGCGGCCATCGCGCGCGCCCTCGACGATGAAATCGGAAATGATGGCGATAGCTTCGGGATGGTTGAGCTTGACGCCGCGCTCCAGCCGCCGTCGCGCCACCATCGCCGCCATTGAGATCAGAAGCTTGTCCTTTTCGCGGGGAGACAGATTCATGCGAGCACTCGAATGATTGGAAGATTCTTTTGTTGGAGCATGATCTTATCCGAAAACCGGTACCCACTTTTCGGGATCATGCTCTAGTTGAGCCACAGCCGTGGCAGCGCCACAGCGCTGGCGCGGCCGAGCACCGCCATCATATCGCCGCGCAGCCTGGCCGCATCTTGGGCACAGAAGCGGGCCATTGCAAACCCATTCCACGAGGAGATGCCGACCTCGCCGCCGAACGATTTCGACACCTCGCGAATCCGCTCCACCAGAGCCTGATCGCCCGGCACGATCAACGCCGTGCCGATGGCCACGCCGCCTTTTGCGATCGCGGGTTTGCCGAGCTTTTCGCCGATGTCGCCGTCGAGGCGAACGGTTTCCGCGAACACCAGCCTGCCGCCGCGCCGCATTCGCCAGCGGTCGACGAATTCGCCATGCAGCATCCGCTCCCCCATCGCGGAGCGGCCGAACACCACGATTTCGCAGAACAGCAGCGAGGCGCTCTCGGCAAGATCGATATCGATCCGCCGCAACACCCGCGCCCGGTCGAACAAGATGGTCTCCTGCGGCAGCCAGGCGAGGTGCGAACCGTCAGCGGCCTTCAAGGCAATATTGAACTGCGCGGCCGGCCCCTGCGCCCGGTAGACTTTTTCCGCAGCCGCCGTCGTCACCGCCAGGCGTGATCCCTCCCCGGTGGCGATCTCGATGTCGAAACGATCGCCGCCGGCGACGCCCCCTGCGGTGTTCACGAAAACCGCCGACAGGCCCTCCGCTTCGGGCGACGGGAAGCGGACGCGCAGCGAGCCGGATTCATGCAGATGGCGGCGGCGGGTGACGCCCTCGAGCAGATGCACGTCGAACGCAACCGAGCCCCGGGCACGGTTGGCCGCGAAAATCGCCGAAGTCGCGCTGGTGGTATCGGTCCGCATCCGCCCCCAAATCTTCCCAAAAAGGGCGCGCGACCTTCGCCGGTCGCGTCGCGTAGCCTTGTTATAGCGCCATCTGGCGACTGATTTCGCCGGGATCGAGGCGACTGCGGTCGCAGGCATATTTCACCGCGCCCCGGTCCATGACGGCGAAATTGTCGCCGAGCTCGCAGGCAAAGTCGAGATATTGTTCGACCAGCACGATCGCGATGTTGCCGAGGTCTGCGAAGATACGAGATCGCGCGCGCGATGTCCTTGATGATCGAGGGCTGAATGCCCTCGGTCGGCTCGTCGAGCAACAGCAGTTTTGGCCGCATCACCAGCGCCCGTCCGATCGCGAGTTGCTGCTGCTGGCCACCGGACAGATCGCCGCCGCGGCGGCCGAGCATGGTTTGCAGCACCGGAAACAGCGAGAACACGTCGTCGGGAATGTAGCGGTCGTCGCGCTTGAGCGGTCCAAAGCCGGTCTTGAGATTTTCCTCCACCGTCAGCAGCGGAAAAATCTCGCGGCCCTGCGGCACGAGACCGATGCCGCGGCGCGCCCGCTCATAGGGCTTGAGACCGGAGATATCGACGCCGTCGAAGGTGATCGAGCCGCTGGCGATCGGATATTGGCCGACCATGGCGCGCAGCAGGCTGGTCTTGCCGACGCCGTTGCGGCCGAGCACGCACGTCACCTTGCCCGGTTCGGCCGAGATCGAGACGCCGCGCAGCGCCTGGGCCGCGCCGTAATAGAGGTTGATGTTTTCGACCTTCAGCATGGGCGACCTCCGGTCGCGCGAATGGCGAATGGCGAATGGCGAATGGTTGGGATTCTTGCACTCATCGTTTCTGCACCTTGGTTCTGTTCGCTACTCGCCATTCGCTACCTTCCCAGATACACTTCGATCACCCGCTCGTTCGACGAAACCTGATCGATGGTTCCCTCCGCCAGCACGGAACCTTCGTGCAGGCAGGTCACCTTGACGCCGAGCTCGCGGACGAAGGTCATGTCATGTTCGACGACCATGATCGTTTTCTCGCGATTGATTTCCTTCAGGAGTTCGGCGGTCTGATGGGTCTCGACGTCGGTCATGCCGGCAACCGGCTCGTCGACCAGCAGCAATTTCGGATCCTGCGCCAGCAGCATGCCGATCTCGAGCCATTGCTTCTGGCCGTGCGACAGGCTCCCCGCCAGGCGGTCACGCGCGTCGGTCAGGCGAATGGTTTCCAGCACCCGCTCGATGCGTTCGGATTCGGCTTTGGTCTCCCGCCAGAACAGCGTGCCTCTGACGCGATGATCGACATTGAGCGCCAGCAGCAGATTGTCTTCGATGGTCTGGCTCTCGAATACCGTCGGCTTCTGGAATTTCCGGCCGATCCCGAGTTCGGCGATCCTGGTTTCGTCGAGCCGGGTCAGGTCGGTGACGCCGTCGAACAACACCTCGCCTTCGTCCGGCTTGGTCTTGCCGGTGATGATGTCCATCATCGTGGTCTTGCCGGCGCCGTTGGGGCCGATGACCGCGCGCATCTCGCCGGGAGCGAGCGTCAGCGACAGATTGTTGATGGCGTGAAAGCCGTCGAACGAGACGTGCACGCCGTCGAGATAGAGCAGCGCGGAAGTGGCCCGGGTGTCCATGATATTCATCCGCTCACTCCGCCATATCAGGTTCGCTGACGCCGTCTTCGCGCGCAGCGCTTGCCGCATTTGCCGTGACGCGTTGCGACTTCCACGGCTCCCACCAGGCATTGAAGGTGCCGATAATCCCTCTCGGCAACAGCAGCGTCACCAGGATGAACAGCGCGCCCAGCATGAACAGCCAGTACGGCGCCAGCGGACCCGAGGTGAATACGGTTTTTGCGTAATTGACGACGACCGCGCCCAGCGCCGCGCCGATCAGCGTGCCGCGGCCGCCGACGGCGACCCAGATCACGGCTTCGATGGAATTTCCCGGCGCGAATTCGCCGGGATTGATGATGCCGACCTGTGGCACATAGAGCGCGCCGGCGACGCCGGCCATGCAAGCCGAGAGCGTGAATACGAACAGCTTGTAGGATTCGACGCGGTAGCCGAGAAACCGCGTGCGGGATTCGGCGTCGCGGACCGCGATCAGCACCTTGCCGAGCTTCGACGTCACCACCGCGCGGCAGATCAGGAATCCAACGATCAGCGCCAGACAGCTCAGCGCGAACAGCGCGGCGCGGGTGCCATCGGCCTGGACGTTGAAGCCGAGAATATCCTTGAAATCGGTGAGGCCGTTATTGCCGCCGAAGCCAAAATCGTTGCGGAAGAATCCCAGCAACAGCGCATAGGTCATGGCTTGCGTGATGATCGAGAGATAGACGCCGGTAACGCGCGAGCGAAACGCCAGCCAGCCGAAGCAGAAAGCCAGCAGACCCGGAACGAGAACGACCATCAGGGCGGCGAACCAGAACATGTCGAAGCCGTTCCAGTACCATGGCAGCCTTCGGATAGTTCAAAAACACCATGAAGTCGGGCAGCACGGGATTGCCGTAGACGCCGCGGCTGCCGATCTGGCGCATCAGATACATGCCCATCGCATAGCCACCGAGCGCAAAGAAGGCGCCATGGCCGAGCGAGAGAATGCCGCAATAGCCCCAGATCAGATCGATGGCGAGCGCCAGCAGGGCGTAGCAGACGTATTTTCCGAACAGCGCCACCAGATAGGTCGGCACCTGAAGCACCGAGCCTGCCGGCAGCAGCAGGTTCGACAGCGGGATCAGGACGCCCACGGCCGCAACCACGATCAGAAACACGGTCGCGCTGCGATCCAGCGAGCGCGTGAGCACGTGCGGTATCATGCTTCCACCGCTCGCCCCTTGAGCGCAAACAGGCCGCGCGGGCGTTTCTGAATGAACAGAATGATGAGGACCAGAATGGCGATCTTGCCGAGCACGGCGCCTGCGACCGGTTCCAGGAATTTGTTGGCGATGCCGAGCGTGAAGGCGCCAACCAGCGTGCCCCAGAGATTACCGACGCCGCCGAACACCACCACCATGAAGGAGTCGATGATATAGCTCTGGCCGAGATTGGGGCTGACATTGTCGATCTGCGATAGCGCCACGCCGGCAATGCCGGCGATGCCCGAGCCGAGCCCGAACGTCAGCGCATCCACGCGCGAGGTTGCGATCCCCATCGATGCCGCCATTCTGCGGTTTTGCGTAACCGCGCGCATCTCAAGCCCGAGGCTGGTATAGCGCAGCATAGCCAGGAGGATGGCGAACACCGCCAGCGTGAAGCAAAGAATCCATAGCCGGTTGTAGGTGATGGTGATCTGTCCGATCTCGAACGCGCCGCTCATCCAGGAGGGACTACCGACCTCGCGGTTGGTGGGACCGAACATGGTGCGCACGGCCTGCTGCAACACCAGCGACAGGCCCCACGTCGCCAGCAGCGTCTCCAGCGGGCGGCCGTAGAGAAAGCGGATGATACTGCGCTCGATCAGGACACCGGTCGCGCCGGCAACGATAAAGGCCAACGGCACGGCCATCAGCAGCGAATAGTCGAACAGCCCGGGATAACTGGTGCGGATGATCTCCTGGACCACGAAGGTGACATAGGCCCCGATCATGACCATCTCGCCGTGGGCCATGTTGATGACGCCCATCACCCCGAAGGTGATGGCCAGACCGATTGCCGCCAGCAGCAGAACCGAGCCGAGCGACAGGCCGTACCAGGCATTCTGCACCATGGACCACAGCGCGAGATTGCTCTGGATCGCCGACGTGGCATTGGCCGCGGCGCGCGCGATCGCCGGCGGCTGGTCTCCGGTCAACCCGGTCAGCAGCGCCAGGGCTTCCTGATCGCCGCGCGCCTTGATGGTGGCGATGGCCTCCAGCTTTTCGGCATCGGTGGCGTCTTGCTTGAACAGCAGGATCGCCGCGCGCGCTTCGGTAAATGCCAGCTTCGCGCCCTTGTTGGTCTCCTTCTGCAGCGCGCCGTCGATCACCGGCAGCATGGTCTCGTCATGGGTCTTGAAAACCGATTGCGCGGCCTGGATTCGCTTGGCGGGGTCGGGCGACAGCAAGGTCAGGCCACCGAGCGCAGCCTCGACGGTGCGGCGCAGGCGGTTATTGAGCCGCACGGCGCTGGCGCTATCGGGAATGCTGGCAACCGGCGCGCCCGTCGCGGCGTCGATCATCTTGCCGTCGGGCTGGGTGACGTAAACTTTTTTGGTGTCGGGATCGGCCATCAACCGGCCGTCCTGGAGCGCGCTGATGATGGTGTAGGCGAGCGGATTGCCACCGGTCGCGAGCACGCCTATGGCTTCTTCGGTATCGGAAAACTCGTCGTTTGCGAATTTGGCGACCGCGTCTTCGAACGGGCCCGCCAGCGCCGGCAGCGCGGTTGCGAAAATCAGCAATATTGCGAATAGGAGCGCATGGAAGCTTCTAAGAACGTTGGTGAGCACTGGACGACCCCGGCAGAGGAAGGAAGGCGGCGGCTATCGCCGCCTCCCCTGGTTTGTATGGACTCAGGAATTACTCAGGAGCCCTGACCGCCGCATTTGTTGGTCTTGATGTTGTAGTTGCCGCACTTCTTGCCAACCCAGTCGCCGATCAGGTCCCTGGAGCCTTCAAGCTCCTTCGACCATGCATCGCCGGCAACCAGGCCCGGGGTCTTCCATACCACGTCGAACTGGCCATTGCCTTTGATTTCGCCAATGAACACCGGCTTGGTGATGTGATGGTTCGGAAGCATCTTCGAGGTGCCGCCGGTCAGGTTCTTGGCTTCGATGCCGGGCAGCGCGTCGATCACCTTGTCGGCGTCGACCGACTTCGCCTTCTCGACCGCCTTGACCCACATGTCGAAGCCGATGACGTGTGCCTCCATCGGATCGTTGGTCACGCGCTTCGGGTTCTTGGTGTAGGCCTGCCACGCCTTGATGAACTTCTCGTTCTCGGGCGTCTTGATCGACTGGAAGTAGTTCCAGGCCGCGAGATGACCGACCAGCGGCTTGGTGTCGATGCCGGCGAGTTCTTCTTCACCGACCGAGAACGCGACAACCGGAATGTCGGTCGCCTTGATGCCCTGGTTGCCGAGTTCCTTGTAGAACGGAACGTTGGCGTCGCCGTTGATGGTCGAGACCACCGCCGTCTTCTTGCCGGTCGAGCCGAACTTCTTGATGTCGGCCACGATCGTCTGCCAATCGCTATGACCGAACGGCGTGTAGTTGATCATGATGTCTTCCTGCTTGACGCCTTTCGACTTCAAGTAGGCTTCGAGGATCTTGTTGGTGGTGCGCGGATAAACGTAGTCGGTGCCGGCCAGCACCCAGCGCTTCACCTTTTCGTCCTTCATGAGGTAGTCGACGGCGGGGATCGCCTGCTGGTTCGGCGCCGCCCCGGTGTAGAATACGTTGCGCTCGCTCTCCTCGCCCTCGTACTGCACGGGATAGAACAGGATCGAGTTCAATTCCTTGAACACCGGCAGCACGGATTTGCGCGACACCGAGGTCCAGCAGCCGAACACCACGGCGACCTTGTCCTTGGTGATCAGTTCACGGGCTTTTTCCGCAAACAGCGGCCAGTTCGACGCGGGGTCGACGACCACAGCCTCGAGCTTCTTGCCGAGAACGCCGCCCTTCTTGTTCTGCTCGTCGATCAGAAAGAGGATGGTATCCTTCAGCGTGGTTTCGCTGATGGCCATGGTGCCGGAGAGCGAGTGAAGAACGCCGACCTTGATGGTGTCGTCCGCCGCTTTGGCGGATGTAAACGCGGCCAGGCCCAGAACCAGCCCGGCGGTCGCCGCCAGCCAACGACGGCGGCTGAGAGGCGTCGCTCTATCGTGAGTTAATTGAGTAAGCATGAGGTAATATCTCCCTGACGCAGGCGTTAAACGCTGCGAACGGCCCCACGGCCGCCTGCGTTAACGGAATCGCAAGAACCATGCCACGGTATGCAATGGAGGTAACCGGATGACTTCATTGAAGAATCTGGCGTGGAGCGCCGGAACCACGCCGCTGTTGCCCAATTTTTGGACCGAAAAAATGTATGCTTGAGCGGCAAACTGTTTAATTAATAGGCAAATATGGCTGGCTGGCTAAATTTGCGGCATGAGCTTCTTTTGCATTGCAGCGAGACTTAAGCGCCTGGATCGAGCGAAAAAGAGCCGTTTGCGCCGACCCTTAACCGCGTTCAGGCTTGATTTCACGATTCACCTTGAAAGCGCCGCGTTCGTGTTCCATATCAGCGGCACGACCCAGGGAATCACCGGGTCATTGCGAGCCGCGTGTTCTGAGCCCGTCCAACGGTTTCTGGCTTGCCCCTTCAGCTAACCAAAACCGACGCCCCAAACACGCGGGTGTCTCTGACACCCCTCGCGCGCTCCTGGCTGAAACCGCCGGGCGCCTGCCTTTTATAATGGAAAGAACCCACCTTTTGACCTCCTTTCAGGATTTCGGCCTCGCCGATCCCATCTCGCGTGCGCTCAAAGAAGAGAATTATCTCACGCCCACCCCGATCCAGGCTCAAACCATCCCCATCGCCCTCACCGGCCGTGACGTCGTCGGCATCGCCCAGACCGGCACCGGCAAGACCGCAGCCTTCGCCCTTCCCATCCTGCATCGCATTCTGGAGCATCGCATCAAGCCGCAGCCCAAAACCTGCCGCGTGCTCGTGCTCAGCCCGACGCGTGAATTGTCGGGACAGATTCTCGAAAGCTTCAACGCCTATGGCCGGCACATGCGCCTGACGTCAGCGCTGGCGATCGGCGGCGTCCCGATGGGACGACAGGTCCGCTCGATCATGCAAGGCGTCGAAGTCATGGTAGCCACGCCCGGCCGCCTGCTCGATCTCGTGCAAAGCAACGGCTTGAAGCTCGGACAGGTCGAGTTCCTCGTGCTCGACGAGGCCGACCGCATGCTGGACATGGGCTTCATCAACGACATCCGGAAAATCGTCGCCAAAATGCCGGTCAAGCGGCAGACGCTGTTCTTCTCGGCGACGATGCCAAAGGATATCGCCGAACTCGCCGATCAGATGCTGCGCGATCCGGCGCGCGTCGCCGTGACGCCGATCGCCTCGACGGTCGAGCGCGTCACCCAGCGCATCATTCAGGTCGACCATTCGGCCAAGCCAGCCCTGCTGGCGCAGCTTTTGAAGCAGGAGCCGGTCGATCGCGCGCTGATCTTTACCCGAACCAAGCATGGCGCGGACAAGGTGGTGAAGGGCCTCGCCAGGGCCGGCATCACCGCGGACGCCATTCACGGCAACAAGTCGCAGAATCACCGCGAGCGGGTGCTGGCGGCATTCCGCTCCGGCGAGATCCGCACCCTGGTCGCCACCGACATTGCCGCCCGCGGCATCGACGTCGACGGCATCAGTCATGTGGTGAACTTCGATCTTCCCAACGTGCCCGAGACCTATGTCCATCGCATCGGCCGCACCGCGCGTGCCGGCGCGGACGGCGTCGCGATCTCGCTTTGCGCGGGGGAAGAAATGGCGTTTCTGCGCGATATCGAAAAGCTGATCCGCATCACGTTACCCAGAGAAGACCGCCGCACGCCGGGTCATCGCGACGCCGCGCCGGCGCCCTCGCAGCACCGGGGTGCGCGATCCGGACCGCGCGTGCACCCTGCCAGGGGCCATGAAGCCGCGCCTGGTTCGAAAGGCCCTCGCCGTCACCGCCGTCCCGGTGGTAATAGTGGTGTTCCGCAAACCAACCGGCACGAGGCCAACCGGCAGGAGCCGCGTCCGGCGCATGGCGGAGGCAAGGCTGAAGGGATGCAAGGCGTCGCTTTCTTGCATCGCGAAAGCCGTCCGAATACCCGACCCAACCGCACCCAACGACCACGCTAGCCGTCGATCGATCTGGAGATAACCATGGCTAAAGAAGAGCTGATCCAGTTCGAAGGACTGGTCACCGAAATCCTCCCCGATGCACGTTATCGCGTGCAGCTCGATGCCGGGCACGAGATCGTGGCCTACACCGCCGGCAAGATGAAAAAGAACCGGATCAAGACGCTGGCGGGCGATCGGGTGACGATCGAAATGTCGCCCTATGATCTGGAAAAAGGCCGGCTCATCTTCCGTCACAAGGACGAGCGCCCGGGTGGCGGAGCCCCGCGTGGGGCACCGCCGCGCGGCCAATTCCGCCGCAGGTAAGCACCGCTCGGCAGCCTGCGACGAAGTCGCGCATGGACAAGATCGCGTCGGTGCGCGGTGACGGCCCTTGAGCTTGCGAAACCCCGATGGAACCAAAAAATCGCACCTCAGGATTGTTTTGGGGGCTGGCTTCGCATAATATAGACCAATCGATTTTCGGCCGGACGACATTAGCTATCCACCGGTACAGCCGGTTTAGACGCTGACGACCCTTCCAAAAATTCGATCTCACCAGCCCATCGAAAGTGGGCTTCGACTATATCTATCTTGAGAAGGGACTACCCCCGTGAGCATGGGAACCGTGAAGTGGTTTAACGCGACCAAGGGCTTCGGCTTCATTCAGCCGGATGATGGCGGCAACGACGTGTTCGTGCACATCAGCGCCGTCGAGCGTGCCGGGCTTGGAACGCTGCGTGAAGGCCAGAAGATCAGCTACGAGATCGTCGCAGATCGTCGCTCTGGCAAGTCTTCGGCCGACAATCTGCGCGCCGCCGGCTGAGCGATTTCTGCGGCTAGCGCCGAGGAATTCCGCCTGAATAAAATAAAGGGCCGCGCTATTTGCGCGGCCTTTTTATTTTATCGGAATGGCGACTGCGATGATGATTGGACACACCTGCCGTCAGAGCTGCGGACAGTTGGGTGTAGTGGGTGTCGGATAATAACGCAGGCTGACTGACGCGGCCGCGTATAGGCCACGTCGCGTTATCAACTAAAACCAATATGTCGCGACAAAAATGCCGGTTTAGGTCCCATCGGCGCCAATGGTGACCCTCCTGCAGAGCGGCTTGCAACTGTACGTCTCTCGCTCGTCACCCCGAAACATATTGACGATGTTTTCGCTCGACCCTTCTTCGCGCGGAGTAGTGAGCGGCTCATTGGCATCGGTGAGGCTCCGCAACGCCAGCGACAGCGTGCCGCTCTGGCGTGCGCGAGCGAGGGCCTCCGACTGCCTGGGCTTCAATTCCAGCGTCGCGGTCTTGCCAACCACCACCTTCTGACCGTTCTTTTCCTCGATTGTCTGATCGATAGCGAGAACGCGAATATTGCCCAGGATGACTTGCGAATTGACAATATCGGGTGAGTTGCGTTCGGGATTTTTCTCGCGCTTGGAAAGAATGACGTCGACCCGGTCGTTCGGGAGAATAAATCCGCCTGCTCCGGTTTCGGGGGAAACCTCCGTGGAAACCGCCCGCATGCCGGTCGGCAGGATAGCGGCCATGAAGCCAGACCCGGTCGCCTTCACCAGCTTCGGCTCGCGGATCGGCTCGCCCGCAATAAACGGCGAGCGTGCGATCGAGCCAACAATCTCCTTGGTGGCGTCCGGGCGTTCATTGCGGCGAATGAAACTTGCGCTCGCCGTTGTCGCCGGCCATGTCTGCCACTGGACATCGTCTCCGGTGACCGACTGGCCAAGGCCAATGTCGGATTTCGCAATAAGAACGTCTACGGTTTTCAGTTGTGCCGTTGCATCGGGCGCAAGAGGCCTGGGGTCGGAACCGCTGGCAAGATAGGCAGCGACCCCGCCGGCGGATATAGCGATGGCCAGAACGACAATACGCGCGGTCTTCATACGCTTTTACTCTCTACGCATTACACAACGCCCAGCCCTTTTAAACCGGCGGGGCACGCGGCAGATCGGGCGCCGGGCATAACAATCCAGCGTACAATTCGCCCGGCTAATCTGACGTTAATAGATGAACGAACTGCAAACGGAGACCCTGCAGGGCGAACCCCGTACCTCTATTGCCGAAACGGGTAGGCCAATTGCCCGCCAATCTCGGAAGGTATTGCCTGATCGTCCACGCCGTAATTGTCGGGCAGCCTGTCTTCCGGCATCCGGAAAGTTCCAAAAAGGATATCCCAGACCGGAAACGTCCCGGCAAAATTGGTATTGCCGCCCTCTTCAAGCGAGGTGTGATGCCAGCGGTGGAAGACCGGCGTTGCGAGCACGTATTTGAACGGGCCAAGCGCCCAGCTCAGATTGGCGTGAACGAACGCCGAATGGAAGGTGTTGAAGGGCCCGACCCAGAGCATGACGTTCGGCGAGATGCCTGCCAACAGCAATATGACGTCGACCCCTATGGTTCCCAGAACAAGATTCACGGGGTGGAAGCGCGCCGCCGAAATCCAGTCCACATCTTCGGACGAATGATGGATGGCGTGATATTTCCAGAACCCGCCGCCGTGAAACAACCGGTGCAGCCAATACAGCATGAAGTCCGACAGGACCAGGAACAACACCGCCTGGAGCCACAGCGGCAGTTCGGACAAAGGCCCGTGGCCGTTGTCGTAAAAGGCAATGAGCTCATCGGCGTCATGAATTTTAAAGATCACGCCGGCGCCGAGCACCAGCAGTCCGATCCGCAATACGCGGCCGAACAAGGGAACGAAGAACCAGTAGCAGATGTCGGTGATGAGTTCGCGCTTGCGCCACCACGGCTTGCCGGGATTGCAGGCCCAGAAATGGGTCAGCACCGAGAACACCAGAGCCACCGCAATCGTGATCGGCACCACCTTGGCGATCGTCTGGCCGAGCATCTCGACGACTTCGAGGGGTAAATTCGACATGGCGGCCTCGTTGGTCAGGTGCTCAGGGGTATCCCTTCGTGCTTAAGGAGCCGTGAATCTGACGCCGCCGGCGTCCTCGCGCCGTCTCTATAATAAAAGCAATCGAAACCAATATCGCATTGTAGCGAAGGCCTTAATTCCAAATTTACTCTGCTTAAGAACAGCCGGTTCCAGCGGTGTTTGAGCAACCGAATTAACCGCGCCGCAATTTGTCCGACCTTAGGGTGACGCCATGGTCACGGTGCTGAGAACGCCGGCGAGACCAAACGTAGTTCGAACAGCAACGTGTACACATGGAGTCACCTATGAAGAACCTGATTGCGCGTTTCGTGCAGGATGAGTCCGGCGCCACCGCCATCGAATACGGCCTGATTGCCGCCGGCATTTCGCTCGCGATCATCGCTGTGGTCAACGGCCTCGGTACCAACCTGAACGCCAAGTTCACCTCGATCAACAACTCGCTGAAATAAGCGACTGTTACGGGCTGGCATCAAAGGCCCCGGAAATCCGGGGCCTTTGTCGTTTCCGATCTGGATGGCGTGAATATGCGTAAACCCGCGGCCGCCCCTGTTGCGGCAAGCAAGGCGTCCTTGCCGGCCGGCAGCCTGGACAATGCGGCCGTGGAACTGGTCTGTCTCGCGCTGGTGCTGGCGCTTCTCGCTCTCGCCTGCCGGGTTGCCAGCATCTGGTGATAGGCCTGACCGTTTCCCGATTGTTCATTTCTGACCGCTAGACTCGGGCGATGCTCCGACCTCGCGTCAGCAGCACGGGCTGTATAACCTCATGATCCTCGACATCGCCCGCCTTCTGCTGTTTCCGGCCCTGATGGCGTTCGCGGCCGCAAGCGACCTCTTCACCATGACGATCTCGAATCGGGTGTCGCTGGCGCTGGCGGCGGGCTTCCTGGCCCTTGCCCTCCTGAGCGGCATGGGACTTTACGATATCCTGTCGCATCTGGGGGCGGGCGCCGCCATCCTCGCGGTGGCTTTTGCCTGCTTTGCCATGGGTTGGGTCGGCGGCGGAGATGCCAAGGTCGCAGCCGCAGCGGCGCTCTGGTTCGGCTTTGGCCATTTGCTGAACTATCTGCTCTATGCCTCACTGTTCGGCGGTGCCTTGACGCTGTTGCTGCTCCAGTTCCGGCAATGGCCGCTTCCCTACCCGTTCGCCGGCCAGGCCTGGCTGCTCAAGCTGCACGCCAAGGACAGCGGGATTCCCTACGGCATCGCACTCGCGATCGGCGCACTCATGATTTACCCCGAGACGGATTGGATCAAGGCGGTCGACCTGAGCCACTTCGCCATTCGCTGATCGCGCCTGGAGCCTGATCGGTTCTGATTCGATCAGAACCGAGGCTCCAGTCTTCTGTTTTGACGCGTTTTCTGTACGCGAACCGGTATCCACTTCGCTCGAAAACGCTCCGAGTAAACCCGGCGTTAAGGCGATTTAGATACGCCTTATTAACCATGCTTTGACGAATAGCTGGTCAACTCCCATCACGGCGGCGGGAGCGTCGCGGCGTTATGTGGAAAGTGAAGTGTATGAATACCGCACGCATTGTCGTCCTGGCCATCGCTGTCGGTGCAGGCGGCATTGCCGCATGTTTTGCCGGTAGGTCTGACAACAAGCCTCTGCCGACTGAGCCGGTCGCACAACTGCAGGCCCCGAGGTCCAACGATCAGGGTCCCGAGCGTGGCGACAGCGCCAATGTGATTCACTACGGCGTCTCAGCCCAGATGACGAGACAGAAGTGACGGAAAGGACGCCGGATATGGAATGCAGGGGAAATCAGCCGGTGATGCGGAATTTGATAGTCCGCGCCCTGTCGTTTTCGGCCGTCGCGGCGTTGATACTTAATCCGGTTTTGACGCCCGTGGTGGCGAGCGATTATCGCGCTGCGGCGCCGGTTGTCGCCGATGGGCAGATGAATGCGCGCTTCCTCGCGCTCGGCATCGGCAAGTCCGTCGTGATCGATTTGCCGCGCGATATCAAGGATGTACTGGTCGCCGATCCGAAGATTGCGACCGCCGTCGTTCGTTCCGCGCAGCGCGCCTATATCATCGGCGCGGCGGTCGGTCAGACCAACATCGTATTCTTCGATTCCGCGGGCCAGCAGATTGCTGCTTACGACATCGCCGTTAAACGCGATCTCAACGGCGTGCGCGCCGCCCTGAGGCAGTCGCTGCCGAATGCCGACATCCAGATCGAAGGCCTCGGCGACGGCGTGATGCTGTCGGGTTCGGCAGCTAGCCCGATCGAGGCGCAGCAGGCGGGCGATCTGGCCGCGCGGCTGGTGGGTGGGGTCGAAAAAGTCGTCAACTCAATCGTGGTGCGGGGCCGCGATCAGGTGATGTTGAAGGTGACGGTTGCCGAGGTTCAACGCAACATCATCAAGCAGCTGGGCATCGACCTCAACGCCAATCTGGCCTACGGCACCACGGTCGTGAATTTCAGTAACACCAACCCCTTCACCGCCAATGGTCTGACGCCTGCCAACAACTTGACGGCAGCATTCGGCGCTACTCCATCGGTCAAGGCCACATTGCGTGCGATGGAAAGCGCGGGCGTCGTACGAACGCTGGCTGAACCGAATCTGACGGCCATTTCGGGCGAGTCAGCGACGTTCATTGCGGGAGGCGAGTTTCCGTTTCCAACCGGCGTGACTTGCCAATCGGCGCAGGGCGGCGGAAGCGGCCCCTGCTCGCCTTCAATCAGCTTCAAGAAGTTCGGCATCTCGCTCAATTTCACGCCGGTCGTGCTCACCGAAGGCCGGATCAGCCTGCGCGTGATGACAGAGGTATCCGAGATCTCGCTCGACAATTCGATCACCATTAGCGGAACTACGGTCCCCTCGATCAAGACCCGCCGCGCCGAAACGACGCTGGAAATTCCCTCGGGCGGCGCGATGGCGATGGCGGGCCTGATCCAGGAGCAGACCAAGCAGGCGATCAACGGTTTCCCCGGCCTGGCGCAATTGCCGGTTCTCGGAACGCTGTTCCGCAGCCGCGATTTCCTCAACAACCAGACCGAGCTGATGGTGCTGGTGACGCCTTACATCGTTCGGGCGGTTGCGCAGAAGGATCTGTCGCGCCCGGATGACGGATTTGCAAATGCGTCGGATCCGCAAGCCGATCTGCTGGGCAGCATCAATCGCATCTACGGGGTTCCGGGCCGCGTCGGGCCGGCCCGGAATTATCGCGGCACCTATGGCTTTATTACCGACTGAGGCGGGACGAGGACACAAACGATGACAGCCCAGATACCCCTCGATCGCAAGCGCGCCGTCCGCATGGCGGGAGCGCTTGTCGGTCTCGCCTTCGCGCTGGGAGCTTGCACGCATACCGACGAAGTGTTGACGGCGAGCGTTCCCGACGATTATCGCCAACGTCACCCGATCGCAATTCAGGAAGCCGACCGGTCTGTCGTGATTTTCGTCGGTCATGCGCGGGGCGGTCTTTCCGCTGCACAGCGCGCCGATGTGATCGGGCTGGCGCAAACCTGGCTGCGTGAGGGAACCGGCGCGATCAGCGCCGATCTGCCGGTCGACACACCGAACGCGCGTGCGGCCGCGGATTCGTTCCGGGAAATTCAGGCGCTGCTCGCGGCCGCCGGCGTGCCCCCGCGCGGGATTGTCGTCCGCCATTATCATCCGCAAGACCCGCGCCTGATGGCAACGATCCGGCTGAACTATCCGAAAATCTCCGCCGTGGCCGGTCCTTGCGGGCTGTGGCCCGAGGATCTCGGACCCTCGATCAAGAACAAGAGTTATTCCGAGAACAAGTCGTATTACAATTTCGGTTGCGCCTACCAGCGCAACATGGCGGCGATGATCGACAATCCGGAGGACCTCGTGCAACCACGGTCCGAAACGCCCCCATACACGCCACGGCGCACGGCAGCCTTCGAGAAGTATCGCAAGGGTGCCCCGACCACGACCACTTATCCCGACGCCGACAAGGCCAAGCTCAGCGATACAGGCAAATGATCAACTACGCCCGTCAAAATCCCGAAGAGCAGCCGGACGTCACACAGCCGCCGGTGGACGATCACATTGCGCCGGCGCCGCGCGTTTCTGTGCAAGCCTTTTGCGAGACGGTGGAAACCGCAGCCGCCGTGCAATCGGCGGGCGAAGACCGCCGCCTCGGCAAGGCCCATCTCAAGATTCAAATGGGCGGCATGGCCGCCGCCGTCGAGGCCTATCGCACGGCACCAACTCCGAACGTGATCATCCTGGAAACCGAAGGCCGCAGCGATATCCTTACCGGCCTCGATCAACTCGCAACCGTGTGCGATTCCGGAACCCGCGTTGTTGTGATCGGTCGTGTCAACGATGTCATGCTTTATCGCGAACTGGTACGCCGCGGCGTCAGCGACTACGTGATTGCGCCGGTCAACGCCCTCGACGTGGTGCGCTCGATTTGCGGTCTGTTCTCGGCGCCGGAGGCAAAGGCCGTCGGCCGGATCATCGCGATCGTCGGGGCAAAGGGCGGCGTCGGCGCATCTACTATCGCCCACAACGTCGCCTGGGCGATCGCGCGCGACCTCGCGCTGGATTCCGTCGTCGCCGATCTCGATCTCGCGTTCGGCACCGCCGGTCTCGATTACAATCAAGACCCTCCGCAAGGCATCGCCGACGCGGTATTCTCACCCGATCGTGTCGATACGGCATTCATTGACCGCCTGCTGTCGAAATGCACCGACCACCTCAGCCTGCTGGCGGCGCCGGCGACGCTGGAGCGGGTCTACGACTTTGGCGTCGAAGCCTTCGATTCGATCTTCGATACGCTTCGCACGACGATGCCATGCATCGTGCTCGACGTTCCCCACCAATGGTCGGGCTGGACCAAGCGCGCTTTGGTGGGCGCGGACGACATTCTGATCGTCGCGGCGCCCGACCTCGCCAACCTGCGCAACACCAAAAATATATTCGACCTGCTGAAGGCATCGCGGCCAAACGACCGGACGCCGCTGTATTGTCTCAATCAAGTCGGTGTGCCGAAGCGGCCGGAAATCAACGCCAGCGAATTCGCCAAGGCCATCGAGAGCCAGCCGATCGCGGCCATTCCGTTCGACCCGCAAATGTTCGGCTCGGCGGCCAACAATGGCCAGATGATTGCGGAAATCTCCGCCAGTCATCGCAGCACCGAGATGTTTCTGCAGATCGCGCAACGGCTGACAGGCCGCGGCGAGACCAAAAAGCCGCGGGGTTCGTTCCTGTCACCCCTGATCGATAAGCTGCGGGCAAAGTAAGCCACCCGCGTGGAGTGCCGTCGTGTTTGGTAAGCGTAGCGGAACAGAAAACGATTCGCGGGCGACGAATCCTGCCGCCAGCGCGCTGGAACCAGCTTCCGGCGCGGCGCCAGCCGTTTCGCGCAACCCCTCTCCGCCCATGGTTTCTTCGCCGCCGCTCTCGCCGGCCAAACCGGCGCTGCCGGCGCCGGCCATCGAAGCGCGGCGGTCGGACACCTATTATCAGGTCAAGGCGACGATCTTCGGCGCCCTGATCGAAGCGATCGACCTTGCCCAGCTCGCCAAACTCGACGGCGAGTCGGCGCGCGAGGAAATTCGCGATATCGTCAACGAGATCATCGCGATCAAGAACATCGTGATGTCGATTGCCGAGCAGGAGGAGCTGCTCGACGATATCTGCAACGACGTTCTCGGCTACGGTCCGCTTGAGCCGCTGCTGTCGCGCGACGACATCTCCGACATCATGGTCAACGGCGCCGGAACGGTGTTCATTGAAGTCGCGGGCCGCATCCAGCGCACCGGAATCCGTTTCCGCGACAACCAGCAGCTCTTGAATATCTGCCAGCGCATCGTCAGCCAGGTCGGCCGGCGGGTCGACGAATCCTCGCCGATCTGCGACGCGCGCCTTGCCGACGGCTCACGCGTCAACGCCATCGTGCCGCCGCTGGCGATCGATGGCCCCGCGCTAACGATCCGCAAGTTCAAGAAGGACAAGCTGACCCTGGATCAGCTGGTCAAATTCGGAGCGATCACGCCCGAAGGCGCGGAGATTCTGCAGATCATCGGGCGCTGCCGCGCCAATGTTCTGATCTCCGGCGGCACCGGCTCCGGCAAGACCACCCTGCTGAACTGCCTGACGCAGTATATCGAAGACGACGAACGCATCATTACCTGCGAAGACGCCGCAGAACTTCAACTGCAGCAGCCGCATGTGGTGCGCCTGGAAACCCGCCCGCCCAACATCGAGGGCGAGGGTCAGGTCACGATGCGCGAACTGGTCCGAAACTGCCTTCGTATGCGCCCCGAGCGCATCATCGTCGGCGAAGTCCGCGGCCCGGAGGCATTCGACCTGCTGCAAGCCATGAATACCGGCCACGACGGATCGATGGGAACGCTGCACGCCAACAATCCCCGCGAGGCGCTGTCGCGCTGCGAATCGATGATCACGATGGGCGGATTTTCGCTGCCCTCGCGAACCATTCGCGAGATGATCTGCGCCTCGATCGACGTCGTCATCCAGGCCGCCCGTCTGCGCGACGGCTCGCGCCGCATCACCCACATCACCGAGGTGATGGGGATGGAAGGCGATACCATCATTACCCAGGACCTGTTCCTCTACGACATCGTCGGCGAGGACGCCAACGGGCAAATCATCGGCCGGCATCGCTCGACCGGCATCGGACGGCCGCGCTTTTGGGATCGCGCGCGATATTACGGCGAAGAGAAGCGGCTCGCTGCTGCGCTTGACGCCGCCGAAGTCATCGTGGAGGTTTGAGGAGCGGGCCATGAATATACAAGCGCTTTCCCTGGCCTTTCTCGCGGCTACCACCATCGGCGGTCTGGCATGGGTCTTTGTCTATCCTCTATTGTCGGGAGAGAAGAAGGCCGAGCATCGCCGCGCCGCCATCGCGACGCCGGAGCCGGCCGCCCGTCAGGTCGATAAAACCCAGCGCTCGCGCCGCGAACAGGTCGAAGGAACGCTGAAGGATCTCGAGGCGCGCCGCAAGAAGGAGAAAAGGATCCCGCTGAGCAGCCGTCTGACGCAGGCCGGCCTGAACTGGTCCACTCAGAAATTCATGATCATCTCCGGCATTCTCGCCGCCGTGTGCTTTGCGATGACGATGCTGTTCGGAGGCGGATTGATTGGCGCAGTCGGCCTGGCATTCGCCGCCGGCTTCGGTCTGCCGCGCTGGACCTTGAACTTTCTCAAGAAACGCCGGGAAAAGGCCTTTCTTCGCGCGCTGCCGGACGCCGTTGACGTGATTGTTCGCGGCATCAAAGCGGGCCTGCCGCTGTTTGAGTCGATCAAGGTTGTCGCGGCCGATTCGCCGGAGCCGCTCAAGAGCGAGTTCCTGGCCATCATCGAAACCCAGGCGATCGGCATGCCGCTTGGCGAAGCCTGCACGCGGCTGTACGAGCGGATGCCGGTGCCGGAGGCGAACTTCTTCGGGATCGTCATCGCGATTCAGCAAAAATCCGGCGGCAACCTGTCGGAGGCTTTGGGCAACCTGTCCAAGGTGCTGCGCGATCGCAAGAAAATGGCAGAGAAAATTCAGGCCATGTCGATGGAAGCCAAGGCGTCCGCGGGCATCATCGGCTCGCTGCCGCCCATCGTGATGCTGCTCGTTTACCTCTCGACCCCCGACTATATCTCGCTGCTGTGGACTCATCCGACCGGTCAACTGATGCTCGTTGGCTGCGTGATCTGGATGTCTATCGGCATCTTCGTGATGAAGAGAATGATCAACTTCGACTTCTGACGGTGCAGTATGATCCAATTTCTGATCGACAAGATCCACGACGCACGGTTCATGACCATGCTGCTCGCCGCCATCGCCGCCAGCGCGACCGCGTACACGCTGATTATGCCGTTGTTTGCCGGCGAAGGCCTGGCGAAGCGCATGAAGGCGGTTGCGAGCGAACGCGAGCGTATCCGGCAACGCGAGCGCGACCGGCTCTCCAAGACCGAAAAGGTGTCGCTGCGTCAGACGCCGAAACAACTCGTCTCCAGGGTGGTGGAAGACTTCAATCTCGGTAAGTGGCTGGCCCAGGAGGCCGCGCGCGAAAAGCTCGTCATGGCCGGCTATCGCGGGCAGGCGCCCTACGTCACATTCCTGTTCTTCCGGCTGCTGACGCCGATCGTGATGTTTGTGGCGGCGGTGCTGTACGTTTTCGTGATCTCGCACATGGAGAAGTCGATGCCGGTGAAGATCGGCATGTGCATCGGCGCCGCTTACCTCGGATTGCAGGCGCCGATGCTGTTTTTGAAAAACGCGATCTCGAAGCGCCAGCTCTCGATCAAGCGCGCGTTTCCCGATGCGCTTGATCTGCTGCTGATCTGCATCGAATCCGGCATGTCGATCGAAACCGCGTTCCGCAAGGTCAGCACCGAAATCGTCACCCAGTCGGTGGCGCTGTCGGAGGAGTTCACGCTGACCACGGCCGAGCTGTCTTATTTGCAGGATCGCAAGGTTGCCTACGAAAATCTGGCGAAGCGCACCGGGCTCGAGGGCGTGAAATCGGTTTGTCTCGCCTTGCAGCAGTCGGAGCGCTACGGAACGCCGCTCGGCCAGAGCTTGCGCGTCATGGCGCAGGAAAACCGCGACATGCGCATGACCGAGGCCGAGAAGAAGGCCGCGGCGTTGCCGCCGAAACTGACGGTGCCGATGATCCTGTTCTTCCTGCCGGTGCTGTTTGTCGTCATCCTGGGGCCGACCGGCATCAAGGTCGCGGCGATGCAATGAGCCTGCCTGCGCGGCCGCTGGCCCCGCCATTTGATGCGGTCATCGGCTGGCTCGACCGGGCGATCCAGTAACCACCGGCGATTACTGATTCCCGCTTTCGCGGGGTTGACGACTTTGATTTGATTGAAGCGATCAGTCGGGACGGTTGAGCGACGCCACCGGCATCGTTCCGGCGCCGGCGCGCGCATTGTCCTTGCGGCTCAGTATCTGTTTCAGATAGGCGACATTTGCGGCCGCCTCGTCCGGCGGCAGATCGGCCTTTACGATGCTTTCGGCCTCGGCAAAGCGGCCCTGCAGGCCAACCACCAGACCCAGATTCTGCCGCACCCGCGCGTCGGCTCGGGTACTGGCGTAGGCCCGGCGAAGGGTCTCTTCCGCCTTCGGCAGATCCTTGGAAAGAACATAGGAGAGGCCGAGATTGGAGAGCACCGACGGTTCCTCGGGCGCGATCTTCAAAGCGCTGGCGTAATAGCGGCGCGCCTCGTCATGCCGGCCAAGCTGATCGAGCGCGGTTCCCTGCACCGAAAGAAGTCGCCAGTCCGGATTATCGGGCGAATGGGCGCGGGAGAGAACGTCGAACGCCTGCTGGAAATTGCCGTTATCGGCAAGCGCCCGGCCATAATCGGCGAGCAGCGCCTTGTTGCCTGGATGGGCGATGGTGGCCTGTTCGAGCACGGCGACGGCCTGGGCGCGCTGCCCGGTGGCACGCAGCGCCTGACCATAAGCCAGCGCGGTCTCGACATCCTTCGGATTATTGCGGTAGCGCTCGCCGTAGACTTCCACCGAGCTTCGCGGATCGGCGCCGGGGCTGGTCTCGGCCTTTGACGTGATCGATCCCGTAATATCGGACATGGTCTGGCAGCCGCCGAGGCCCGCGGCCAAAGTCGCCGTCACGGCCGCGGACGCAAGAAGCCGGGCAAGACTGGACTGCTGACGCATGGCGCTTTAACTCACGATATCAGGCGAATTGATCGAGCCGAATGCGCCAGCAATAGACTGTTAACCCTAACGGCTGGTTAATGCCCGCCTGCGCGGCAGCCCATCGGCTTCAATGAAGGCGCGGGCGCGAGCGCCGGCCCGTGCGGGAATTGGCCGGGCTCGTACACGGGGTCGCCGAACGCGATTGGTCGCAGGCGAACCCGTCAATATTCAACGGCGAGACGTTTCCTGATTTCATCTATTCGCTTGTCCAGCGCATCAAATCTGGCGTGAAGACCTCTGTCGTGAAGGTAAAAGATGTACCCGCCTGCGAGAAATCCGAAAACCCAGTGATGACTTTCGACGTAGATGAATACCTGCTCGATCGCGCGACCGACAGAAACAACAATGTCCCACAAAACGTCCATCGCATTCCCCGTTCACAGAAAATGACTTCTGACCCTGGAAGACCGGAGTCGCGGAGCGAGGTATCAACCCGGCCAGTCGTATCTCGGTGCCGGCCGTCCAAACCCTTCCTGGCCGTCAGACCCTCCCCGGATTCCTAGACCTGCGCAGCCTATCACTATCCCCAGACTCCGTGTAGTGCATGCGCTGGGACAGCTTGAATGTGAGGGACGCCCTCGATGCTACGAAATCTCTTCGCACCGATCGCGATCGCGGCTTTGCTCTTGTCCGCCACCGCAACATTTGCTGCGCCGCTGCACGGAAAGCGGCA
Source organism: uncultured Alphaproteobacteria bacterium (assembly GCA_963761395.1). Classification (GTDB taxonomy): domain Bacteria; phylum Pseudomonadota; class Alphaproteobacteria; order Rhizobiales; family Xanthobacteraceae; genus Bradyrhizobium. The sequence goes on along the minus strand of CAVXHU010000031.1, from coordinate 26,739 downwards.
GGTGGCGCGTCACTGGCACGGGTATGGCTTCTTGCCTGGCTACCGTTCACCCGAGCGGATCGAATGGGAACGGGCGCGGAGTCGCGGGCCAGTCTATTGGTATGGTGGCCCGGGCTTTTATCGAGGGCGTTGGAACGGCGGTGGGTTCGGCCCATGCTGGACTCAGACGCCGATCGGAAATGTATGGAACTGCGGCCGATAGCGAGGCGCGACCAAACCGGACACTGCATCGCTCAGCCGACGGCAAAGAAAAGACCTCAGCGCGGGCGCGCGGGGGCCGGGTGGTGTCGCAATCATTCGCAGACCGAGACGCGGCGTATTCGCCAACCGTAGCGCGTCATGACGCGCTGCCGAACCGCATAGCAAACGCCTGCGTCGCCGTAGTAGGGATAATATCCGCCGTAATACGGATAAAGGCCCAGGCCCAAACCAAGCCCAACTCCCGCGCCGCGAAAACCGCCGCCACGGAAGCCACCGCCACCGCGGAAACCGCCACCACGGCCTCCACCACCGCCACGGGCAAGGGCAGATGTGCTGGACGCTCCCAATAACAGCGCCGATGCGCCGATCAAGCTGAACCCATAAATGCAGAGCATAGCCACCACAGCCAAACTGCGCGTCAGGATATTGCGAAGGCTGGTTCGGTTGTGGGCCAATGGGGTTCTCCCGCTCCGTCGCCTGCGTCACGCACAGGCAAGGTTTATTATCAACAGCGTAGGTACAAGTCACGCTTTCGCGTCAATTCAACTCAACGTCGCCGCCACGCCGGAAGAGCGCTCAAATGCCACCATCGAAAAATGATCGAATGATGCCGTTCAGACTGGTTTGACACAGTAAGCCATTTCATGCGCAAAAAGCCTGCAACGTCATCAATTGACCTTTCTCCGCCCCGCCCCGTTTCAATAGAAGCCCGAGATAAGCATGCCTTCAGTGTTCGAGACCGCGCCTGCCACATCAGCCATTCCCATTACGTTTGCGACCAAGGCGAATTGGGACGCGATCTGCGCCGGCCTTCCGGCGCAGGCCCGGCAGTTCGCGCTGGCCAATGGCTTTGCGGCCAAGCCCGGGGCGTATCTCGCTTTGCCTGCCGCGGACGGACGGATCGCGCAGGTCGTGTTCGGCCTGGAGGAGGAAGCCAGCAAATCCCGCGACCTGTTCAGACCCGGCCTTTTGCCGGGCCTGCTGCCGCCGGGCGTCTATCGCTTCGCCAATGCGCCGCACGATGCGCGTCTCGCCGCGCTTGCCTTTGCGCTCGGCTCTTATCGCTTCAGCCGCTATCGCAAGGCGGATACGCCCGACGTCAGGCTGGTACCGTCGGATGGCGTCGATGTCGCCGATATCACGCGCATCGCCGAAGCAGCTACGCTTGCCCGTGATCTCATCAATACGCCGGCGAACGACATGGGACCGGAAGAACTGGCACAGGCGGCGCAGCATCTGGCAAAACGCTTCGGCGCAAATTTCAACTGCATCGTCGGCGACGACCTGACGCGGCAGAACTTTCCGCTGATTCATGCGGTGGGGATGGCGTCGTCGCGCGCCCCGCGGCTGATCGATTTGACCTGGGGCGATCCCGCTCACCCCAAGGTGACGCTGGTCGGCAAGGGCGTCTGCTTCGATACCGGCGGGCTGGATCTGAAGCCGTCCGGCGGCATGCTGATCATGAAGAAGGATATGGGCGGGGCCGCCAACGTGCTGGCACTGGCGCTGATGGTGATGGATGCAAAGCTCAAGGTTCGCTTGAGGGTCTTGATTCCCGCGGTCGAGAACGCGGTCGCCGGCAACGCCTTCCGCCCGCTCGATATCTTCCCCTCGCGCAAGGGGCTCAACGTGGAAATCGGCAATACCGACGCCGAAGGCCGGCTGGTGCTGGCCGACGCCCTTGCGCTCGCTGATGAGGAGAAACCCGATCTGCTGATCGATATGGGGACCCTGACCGGTGCGGCGCGGGTGGCGCTGGGTCCGGATTTACCGCCCTTTTACACAAATGATGAGACGCTGGCGCTCGACGTCGCGCGCTGTGCCAAAGAGGAGAACGATCCGTTGTGGCGATTGCCGCTGTGGCCACCCTACGATGCCTGGCTCGATTCGAAGGTCGCCAACGTCAACAACGCGCCGTCGGGCACGTTTGCCGGCTCCATCACCTGCGCGCTGTTCCTGCAGCGTTTCGTCGAGGACGCGAAAAGCTGGCTGCATCTCGATATCTACGGCTGGACGCCGTCGGCGAAGCCGGCGCGGCCGGAGGGCGGCGAATGCCAGGCCGCGCGCGCGATCTACAAATTGCTCGGGGAACGCTATGGATGATCCGCGCCTGACGCCGGCGCGGCCCGACCTCGCCGCGAAATATCTCGAGGGCAAGGTCGAGGCGGCGCGTTTTGTCGAAGGCGAAGAATTCGAGATCGTCGAGGCGCTCGCGCCGATGCGCGAAGCGCCCTCCTCCGAGGCCATGCTGTTGACGCAGGCGCTGAAGGGCGAGCGCGTCACCATCTATGACCGCAATGGCGAAGGTTTTGCGTGGGGTCAATTGAACAGCGACGGCTATGTCGGCTGGCTTCCGGATTCGCGCGCTGGCAAAGCCTGCCGCACCGCCGACGCACAAGATCATTGCCATCAGGACATTCGCGTTTCCCGGTCCCTCGATCAAACTGCCGCCGGTCGATACGCTCGTCATGGGGGCCATGATAAATGTGGTGCGCGAAGAGGGGCCATTCGCGGTGACGCGCGAGGGCTGGTATCTGCCGCTTCAGCATGTCGGCAGCATCGAGCGCCATGCCGAGGATTTCGTCGCGGTCGCCGAACGCTTCGTGGGCACGCCGTATCTGTGGGGCGGCAAGAGCAGTTTTGGGATCGATTGCTCCGGCCTGGTCCAGGTCTCATTGAACGCCGCCGGCACCGGCTGCCCGCGCGACAGCGACATGCAGCAGGACGGCCTGGGCAGGGCATTGGATCCGGCAGAACCTGAAAAATTGCAGCGCGGCGACCTGATTTTCTGGATAGGCCATGTGGCGATCGTGCGGGATGCCGGCACCATCGTTCACGCCAATGCGCATCACATGGCGACCGTAATCGAGAACACCAAAGACGCCATCGCGCGCATCAAGGCCGCCGGCAGCGAGATCACGGCCATCAAGCGGCTGACTTGAAAGCTTTTAGTCGGCCACCGCACCGCCCGGCGCGGTCTCCAGCCGGAACGCGGCAGCGAACAGTGCGCGCGTGTAGTCGGTCTTCGGATTTTTGAACAGTTCCGAGGCCGGCCCCTCCTCCACCACCTTGCCGTGACGCATCACGATCAGATGGCTCGCGAGCGAAGCGACCACGCGCAAATCATGCGAAATGAACATGTAGGTCAGGTCGCGCTTGCGCTGCAGTTCGCGCAACAGATCGACCATCTGCGCCTGGAACAGCATGTCGAGCGCGCTGGTCGGCTCGTCCAGCACGACGAAATTCGGCTCCAGCACCACGGCGCGGGCAATGCTGATGCGCTGGCGCTGGCCGCCGGAGAATTCATGCGGATAGCGAAACCGCGTCGCCGGATCCATGCCGACATCCCTGAGCGCCTTGATCACGCGCGTCTCGCGCTCGGCTTGCGAAAGCGCGGGCTGATGCACGCTGAGGCCTTCGGCCACGATATCGCCGACCGACATGCGCGGGCTCAGCGCGCCGAACGGATCCTGAAACACGATCTGCATGTCGCGGCGGAACGGCCGCATCGCCTTGAAACGCAGGCCCTGGATATTGCTGCCCAAAAACACGATCGGCCCGTCGGACGAGATCAGCCGCAGCAGCGCCAGCCCGAGCGTGGTCTTGCCGGAACCGGATTCGCCGACGACGCCGAGCGTCTCGCCCTTGCGCACCGAGATACTGACGCCATCGACCGCCTTGATATGTCCGACCGTCCTGCGCAGCAAACCGCGCTTGACCGGGAACCAGACTTTCAAATCGTCGGCCGACATCACTTCCGGAGATTCGGGGCGGGGCGGCGCCGGGTCGGGCTTTGGCTCGGCCGCAAGCAATGCGCGGGTGTAGGGGTGTTTTGGCGCGGTGAAGACCTGCTCCACCGGTCCCTGCTCGACGATCTTGCCGCCATTCATGACGCAGACCACGTCGGCAATGCGGCGAACGATGCCGAGATCGTGGGTGATGAACAAAAGACTCATGCCGAGCCGCGCCCGAATCTCCGCCAGCAAGGTTAGAATCTGCGCCTGCACGGTGACATCGAGCGCCGTGGTCGGCTCGTCCGCGATCAAGCAGATCAGGCTCGTTGGCGAGCGCCATCGCGATCATGACGCGCTGGCGCTGGCCGCCGGATAATTGATGCGGATAGCTCGCCAGCCGCGTTTCCGGTTCGGGAATGCCGACCTGGGTGAGCAGTTCGAGCGTCCGCACCCGCGCCTTCGCGCCGCCAATTCCGCTGTGAAGCTGCAGGATTTCACCGATCTGGGACTCAATCGTATGCAGCGGATTGAGCGACGTCATCGGTTCCTGGAAGATGATCGAAATGTCGTTGCCGCGAATGCCGCGAATCTCGCGCTCCGACAAATCGAGCAATTCGCGTCCCTTGAACTGAATGCTGCCGGAGGGATGGGAAGCGGTCGGATACGGCAATAGCTTCAGGATCGACAACGCGCTGACCGATTTTCCCGAGCCTGATTCTCCGACCAGCGCCACGCACTCGCCGCGCTTGATCTCAAAGGAAATATGATCGACCGCGACCGAAATGCCGCTGGGCTGATGAAACGCCACCGACAAATCGCGGATATCGAGCAGGGGCTGGTTGATGGCGTCCATGCGGGGCCTTACCGAAACGTCTTGCGCGGATCGAACGCGTCGCGCACGGCTTCGCCGATGAAAATCAGGAGCGACAGCATGATGGCGACGGCGAAAAATCCGGTGAAGCCGAGCCACGGCGCCTGCACATTGGCCTTGCCCTGCGACAGCAATTCGCCAAGCGACGGCGAGCCCGGCGGCAATCCGAAGCCGAGAAAATCGAGCGCGGTCAGCGTCATCACCGACGAAGACACGATGAACGGCAGGAACGTCATGGTCGCGACCATGGCGTTCGGCAGCAGATGCCGGAACATGATCACGGCATTGGACACGCCGAGCGCCCGCGCCGCCATGATGTATTCGAAGTTGCGCCCGCGCAAAAATTCCGCGCGCACCAAACCGACCAGCGAGACCCAGGAGAACAGCAGGAGAATGCCGAGCAGGACGAAGAAGCCGGGCACCAAGACCGACGACAGGATCAGCAGCAGATACAGCGAGGGAATGGCGCTCCAGACCTCGATGAAGCGCTGGAACCCCAAATCGATCCAGCCGCCGAAATAGCCCTGCACGCCACCGGCGGCGACACCGATGATCGACGAGATGATGGTCAGGCTGAGGCCGAACAGCACCGAGATGCGAAAGCCGTAGATCAGGCGCGCGACCACGTCGCGGCCCTGGTCGTCGGTGCCGAGCCAGTTGTATTCGAGGTCGCGGCAGCTCTTCAGGCCCTTCTTCTGCACCACCTCCTTGCACTGGGCTTCCGTCAGCATCCAGGTCGGCTTCGACGGCGCCGGCGTCGGCAGATCGAGATTGTGCGTATCGAAGGAATAGCGGATCAGCGGCCAGACGATCGTGCCGCCCTTGTCCGCGATCAGCTTCTGCAAGTAAGGATCGCGATAGTCGGCGGCGGTTTCGAAGTCTCCGCCGAAGGTGGTCTCGGAATAACTGACGAACGCCGGCCAATACAGATGGCCGTCGAACTTGATGAGGAAGGGACGATCGTTGGCGATCAGCTCGGCGAACAGCGAAACAAAGAACAGGATCAGGAAAATCCAGAACGACCAGTAACCCCGGCGGTTCGACTTGAAATTTAGCCAGCGCCGTCGATTGAGCGGTGACGGGCCGAACGGGCGGCGCGTCATCGGCACGATTTCGCCGAGCGGCGACTGCGCGGTGGTTTCGATCGGCGGCGGCGCGATGATTGTCATCAGACCTCCCGCGCCTCGAAATCGATCCGCGGATCGATCCACATGTAAGCGAGGTCGGAGATCAGATTGACGACGAGACCAACCAGCGAGAAGATGAACAGGGTTCCGAACACCACCGGATAATCGCGGTTCAGCACGCTCTCGAAGCCGAGCAAACCCAGCCCATCGAGCGAAAAGATGGTTTCGATCAACAACGAGCCCGAGAAGAAGGCGTGAATGAACGCGCCCGGGAAGCCGGCGATGACGATCAGCATGGCGTTGCGGAAGATGTGATTGTAGAGCACCTGCCGCTCGCTGCAGCCCTTGGCGCGCGCGGTCATGACATATTGCTTGCGGATTTCGTCGAGGAACGAATTTTTGGTCAGCAGCGTCATGGTGGCGAAGGCCCCGAGCGCCATCGAGATCAGCGGCAGCGTGATGTGCCAGAAATAATCGAGGATTTTCCAGTACCAGGGAAATTGCGACCAGCCGTCCGAAGTGAGGCCGCGCAGCGGAAAGAAATTGAAGAACGAGCCGCCGGCGAACAGGATGATCAGGAGGATCGCAAACAGAAATCCCGGTATCGCAAATCCGACGATGATCACCGCCGAGGTCCAGGTATCGAACCTGGAGCCGTCCATCACCGCCTTGCGAATACCGAGCGGGATCGAGATCAGATAGGTCAGCAGCGTCATCCAGATCCCGAGCGACATCGAGACCGGCAGTTTCTCCTTGATCAATTGCAGCACGCTGACATCGCGAAAATAGCTCTTGCCGAAATCGAACCGCGCGAAATTCCACAGCATCAGCGCGAAGCGTTCCGGCGCCGGCTTGTCGAAGCCGAACTGCTTTTCCAGGCTCTTGACGAAATCGGGATCCAGCCCCTGCGCGCCGCGGTACTTCGATCCGACGGCATCGGAGGATGCGCCAACCTGGCCGCGCGCGCCGAAATCGCCGCCGCCGCCCGAAATCCTGGAGGTGCCGCCGGTGTCGGCGCCGCTAAGCTGCGCGATCACGCGCTCCACCGGTCCGCCCGGCGCAAACTGCACCACGACAAACGACACGAACAAAATCCCCAACAGCGTGGGGAGCATCAGAAGAATGCGGCGGGCGATGTAGGCGCTCATGGGCTATTTCGCCTGCTCGAGCTTCGCGGCCTTGTTCGCCTCGAACCACCAGTTTTCCGGCGCGCCGACGCCTTGCGCGTAGCGCGGCGGCTTTTCGGGGTGTCCGAACAGGTCCCAATAGGCGATCGGGTGGCTGGTGCGATACCATTGCGGCACCCAGTAGCGGCCGGCGCGAAACACCCGATCGAAAGCGCGGCACGCGACCGTCAGATCGGCGCGGTTGTCGGCGCCGATGATCTTTTCGATCAGCGCGTCGATCGCCGGATTGGCGATGCCCGCGAGGTTGTACGACCCCTTGGTGGCGGCCGCCTGCGAGGTAAAGAACGGACGCATGCCATCGCCCGGCGTCGCCGACATGCTGAAGCGCTCGATGGTCATGTCGAAATCGAAATCTTCCACCCGGGCGCGGTATTGCACGGGATCGACGATCCGCAAGGTAGCCTCGATCCCGAGCGTGCCGAGGTTCTTGATATAGGGCGCATGGTGCGGCTGAATCGACGGCTCGTCGACCAGAAACTCGATCTTGAAAACCTCGCCATTCGGCAATAGCCGCTTGCCGTCCTTGATGACGAGTCCGGCATCCAGCAACAGTTGCGAGGCCTTGCGCAGCAGCGTCCGGTCCTGTCCCGACCCGTCCGACACCGGCGGCACGAACGGCAGTGCCGAACACCTCGTCCGGCACCTGGCCGCGGAACGGCTCAAGCAGCTTGAGCTCTTCCGGCGACGGCGGCCCGGTCACCATCATGTCCGAATTCTGGAACGGCGAATGGGTGCGCGCATAGGCGCCGTACATGATGGTCTTGTTGGTCCATTCGAAATCGAACGCCTGGATCAGCGCTTCGCGCACGCGTGGATCTTTGAATTTCTCGCGGCGGGTATTGATGAACCAGCCCTGCGCGCCCGACGGCGTTTCGTCGGGCAATGTTTCGCGTTTGACGCGGCCGTCCTTCACCGCCGGGAAATCATAGCGCGTCGCCCATACCCGTGCCGTGAACTCCTCGCGGAACAGATAGCTCTTGGCGGTAAACCCCTCGAACGCGACGTCGCGATCGCGATAGAATTCGTAACGCACGTTATCGAAATTATAACTGCCGCGCGAAACCGGAAGGTCGGCGCCCCACCAGTCTTTGACCCGCTCGAATTCGACGTAGCGATTGACTTCGAACTTCCCCACCTTGTACGGCCCCGATCCCAGCGGGATATCGAGCGTCGATTCATCGAACGGCCGCGTCGCGTAATAGGTTTTCGAGAAAATCGGCAGGCTCACGACATAGAGCGGCACGTCGCGTGCGCGCTTCTCGGCGAAGGTGACGATCAGCGTCGCGTCGTCGGGCGCTTCCGCCTTCACCATGTCACGCATCTGCTGCAAAATCAGCGGGTGCCCCTTGGTCTTCAGCGTGGTCAGCGAAAAGGCGGCGTCGTGCGCGGTCAGTTTCGAGCCGTCGTGAAACCTGGCCTCCGGCCGCAGCGTAAAACGATAGGTCAATTTATCGGGCGAAATCCGCACCGATTTGGCGACCAGGCCATACATCGCGTCGGGTTCGTCGTTGGCGCGCGCCATCAGCGGCGCGAACGTCATGTCCATGCCCTGTGCGCCTTCGCCCTTCAGGATATAGGCGTTGAACGAATTGAAGGTCTGGTACGACTGGTTATTGGCGCGAACCGACGGGATGAGTGAAAACATTCCCCCTTTCGGCGCGGCGACGTTTACGTAGTCAAAATGATGAAAGTCGGCCGGATATTTCAGATCGCCGAACACCGACATTCCATGCGCCTCGGTGCCGGCATCGGCCGCCATCGCAGGCCGCAGCCACGGAACGCTCAACGCGCCAATCCCGAGACCGAGCACATGCCGGCGTGAAAACTGCGCCATGCGCGGAAAATCCCTCAAGATCGCTTGCCGATCCGGGCGGCCTTGTCGGCGTCGAACCACCACAGTGACGGCAGACCGGAACGACCGTATTTCGGCAGCGGCTCAGCATGGCTGAAGCGGTCCCAGCGCGCATAGCGCGAAAAGCCATAGGTGAATTGCGGCACGACGTAGAAATTCCACAGCAGCACGCGATCGAGCGCCTTGGTCGCGGCCACCAGGTCTGGCGCGATCCTTGGCGAAGATCACCTTGTCGATCAGCGCATCAACAGCAGGATTCTTGATGCCGATGGTGTTTTTCGAGCCGGGCTGATCCGCGGTCTGCGATCCCCAGAATTCCCGCTGCTCGTTGCCGGGCGACAGCGACTCTCCCCAGAGGTCGATGATGATATCGAAATCGAAGCTGCGCAGTCGGTTTTGATACTGCGCATCATCGACGATGCGGATCGAGGTCGTCACGCCGATGCGTTCCAGCGACGGCTTGTAGAACAGCGCGATCCGCTCGGCGGAAGGGTCCTGAACCAGAATTTCGACGGTGACCGGCTTGCCCGCGGCATCGACGAGCTTGCGCTCGCGCACCTCGAAGCCGGCTTCTTTCAGAAGCCGCGCGCTCTCCCGCAAATTGGCGCGCACCGCTTCCGGATTGCCGCCGACCGGATTGTTGATAGGGCGTCGTGAAGACTTCGGCGGGTACCTTGTCGCGCACCGTCTCGAGAATCTGCCAGCTCCTGCCCTTCCGGCAGGCCCGACGAGGCAAGCTCCGTTCCCTCGAAGTAGCTGTTGATGCGCTTGTACTGCCCATAGAACAGCTGCTTGTTCATCTCCTCGAAATCGTAGGCATAGTTGAACGCCCGGCGCAGCCGTGCGTCCTTGAACTGATCGCGGCGCAGATTGAGAACGAAGCCCTGCATCCGGCCGGAATCGTTGATCGGGAATTCTTCCTTGACCACGCGCTTTTCCGCGATCGCCGGAAAATCATAGGCCGTCGCCCATTGCTTCGCCGAATTCTCGGTGATCCAGTCCGCCTGATCGGCCTTGAAGGCTTCCAGCGCGACCAGATTGTCGCGGAAGAATTCGAAGCGCATTTCGTCGAAATTGTTCTGGCCGATCTGTACCGGCAAGTTCGCGCCCCAATAATCCTTCACCCGCTCCAGCCTGACCGAGCGGCCGGCGACAAACTCCTTGATGCGATAGGGACCGGAGCCCAGCGGCTTCTCCAGCGTCGTTGCGGAGATGTCGCGCTTGCGGCCTTCGCTGTCGGTGCCTTCCCAGAAATGCTTCGGCAACACCGGCAACTCGCCGACGATGGTCGGCAGTTCGCGATTCCCGGGAGCGTCGAAGGTGAACTTGATGTCGCGTTCGCCGGCCTTTTCGGTTTTCACGACGTGACGATAATAGGAGCCGTACATCGGACTGTGCTTCTTCAGCACATCGATCGAGAAAATCACGTCGTCCGGCGTTACCGGCTTGCCATCGTGCCAGCGGGCCTCCTTGCGAAGACGATAGATCACCCAGGCAAAATCGTCCGGATGCGACGCCGCCTCAGCGAGCAATCCATATTCCGTGCCGACCTCATCCTGCGATCGCGTCATCAGCGTTTCGTAAATCAGGGTAGCGGCGGGCGCGATCGAGCCTTTGATGCCGGCAACGGCGATGTTGAAATTGTCGAAGGTGCCGATCGAAATCATGCGGGCGACGCCGCCCTTGGGCGCATCCGGATTGACGTAATCGAAGCGCTTGAAGTCGGCCGGATATTTGACGTCGCCGAACAGCGACAGCGCGTGCCGCCAGACCGGTTCGCCGGAGGATTGCGCGTTGGCCGGATCAACCGCGGGAACGCCTGCCGCGGCTCCAAGGGCCGGGGCGATTGCGGCGAAGGCGCCGCTTTGCAGAAGATGTCGTCGGGTAATTGCCAAATGAAACATTCCCTGTAGTTAGCAGAGCCGCCAATTAAGGACGCAATATAAGGCAACGGTTCGACAGATTATGTTGCTTTTTCCTCATGATGCCAGCCTGGGAACGGGGCCGGTGCGGCGAAAGGTCCCGATAACAACCGCGCGAGCCGTCCAATGAAAAACGGCCAGGCGATAGGCCCGGCCGTCGAGCGTCCATACGAGGATGCCGGCCGCTATTTTGTCGCCGTGGGCAGCGGAACCGGCTTATCCGAAAGCGTGTGCAGATAGGCGATCACGTCGGCGCGTTCGCTGTCCTTCGGGATACCGGCAAAACCCATCGCGGTGCCCGGAACAAAGCCCTTGGGATTGGCGATGAACTTGTTGAGGTCGTCGTCGGTCCAGGTGCCGCCTTTGGCCTTCATGGCGGCGGAGAAATTGAATCCGCGTCCCTCGCCCCTATGGTCGCCGACGATGCCGTAAAGATTCGGGCCGACGCGGTTGGGGCCGCCTTTCTCGAAGGTGTGGCAGGCGGCGCATTTTTTGGCTGCGGCGGCGCCCTTCTCGACGGAAGCGGTCTGCAACAGCTTCTCGATCGGCTCGGAGGGCGCGGGCGCGGCTTCCTTGCCGCCGCCATGGGCCTCTTCCTTCGCCGCGATTTCGTAACCCGGCTTTTCCGGCATCACGGGGGCGAAAAGCGCGCCGGCGGTGAAGCTCGTCACCAGCAGAACGAGGCAGGTGCCCAGAATTGCACCGAGAATTTTATTGAGTTCGAAGGAGTCCATTTTGGATCAGGCTCCAGGCCGGAAATGTCGACTTCAGGCCGGCGAGAAGCGGCCGCGGATGCATCAGGAATCAGGCTTTCGCACCGCACCCCGAGCCACGTTGAGATATCGGTTTGCCCGTGCTCTGGCAACCCGTATAAATGCGCCAACTTTCGACCAATCCCCATCATTTCCGGCTTGTTATCAACCGGGTCCAGACCTCACTGCTCATGACCGAAACCCGCACTTTGGTGCTGATTCCCGCCCGCATGGCCGCGACCCGCCTGCCCGGCAAGCCGCTGCTGGATATTGCCGGCCTGCCGATGATCGTCCATGTGCTGCGCCGGGCCGAGGCCGCAAAAATCGGCCGCGTGGCGGTTGCCACCGACACGCCGGAGATCGCGGCCGCGGTGACGTCCCATGGCGGGGAGGCCGTCATGACGCGCTCCGATCATCCCTCCGGGTCGGACCGGATTTACGAGGCGCTCGGCAAGCTCGACCCCGGGGGCGAGACCGAAATCGTCGTCAATCTGCAGGGCGACTTTCCGACCATCCTGCCGGACAATATCCGCAGCGTGCTCTCCCCCCTTGCCGACCCCGCGGTCGATATCGCAACGCTTGCCGCCGAAATCCATACCGAGGAGGAGAGCACCAATCCGAATGTGGTGAAGATGGTCGGCTCTCCGGTAAGCGCACGGCGGTTTCGCGCTCTATACTTTACGCGCGCCACGGCCCCCTGGGGCGACGGGCCGCGCTACCATCATGTCGGCCTCTATGCCTATCGCCGCCAGGCGCTGGAGCGCTTCGTTTCGCTGCCCCCCTCAGTGCTGGAGCAGCAGGAGAAACTCGAGCAACTCCGGGCGCTCGAGGCCGGAATGCGGATCGACGTCACCATCGTCGACACCGTGCCGCGCGGCGTCGATACGCCGGCCGATCTCGAAACTGCTCGCCGGATCCTAAAGCCCCGTTCCGATTGAATCGGAACGCGGCTTTGTCTTTTTGTTTTGACGCGTTTTCTTCACGCGAACCGGTATCCACTTCGCTCGAAAACGCTCTGGCAAAAGCCTGAGCGGCTGATACAAGGCGCCATGACCAAAACCATGAAAATTGCATTCCAGGGCGAGCAAGGCGCGAATTCCCACCTCGCCATCGCCGAAGCCTATCCCGACGCGGAACCCGTTGGCCTGCCCGACCTTCGAGGACGCGCTCGCCGCGATCAGCTCGGGCGAGGCGGATCTGGGCATGATCCCGATCGAAAACTCGGTCGCCGGCCGCGTCGCCGACATCCATCATCTGTTGCCGCAATCCGGCCTGTTCATCGTCGGCGAATGGTTTTTGCCGATCCATCACCAGTTGATGGCGCCGCGCGGCGCCAAGCTTGCCGGCATCAAGACCGTCGAAAGCCACGTCCATGCGCTCGGGCAATGCCGCCGCATCATCCGCAAGCTCGGCATCAAGCCGATCGTCTCAGCCGATACCGCAGGGTCGGCGCGCATCGTCGCCGAGCGCGGCGACAAGAGCTATGCGGCGATTGCCTCAAAGCTCGCGGCTGATATCTACGGCCTCGATATCCTGGCCGAGGACGTCGAGGACGAGACCCACAACACCACGCGCTTTGTGGTGCTGGCGCGCGAGGCGAACTGGGCCAAACAGGGATCGGGGCCGCTGGTCACCACGTTTGTTTTCCGGGTGCGCAACCTTCCCGCCGCGCTCTACAAGGCGATGGGCGGCTTCGCCACCAACGGCGTCAACATGACCAAGCTCGAGAGCTACATGATCGACGGCAATTTCTTCGCCACCCAATTCTACGCCGACGTCGATGGCCATCCCGAGGACAAGAACCTCGCCTTTGCGCTGGAGGAACTGAAATTCTTCTCGCGCGAATTCAGGATTGTGGGGGTCTATCCCGGCCATCCATTCCGGGCCACGTTCAGCGAGAAGGCGGAGTAGCTATCTTTCAGACGCCGCCGCGTACCGCGCCGTCATCCAGAGGAGCCGCGCTCTTGCGCGGCGTCTCGAAGGGAAGGATGGTCGCATACACCGGGGCCTGCATCCTTCGAGGCTAGCCGAAGGGGCTCGCACCTCCAGCGATAACGGCGAAGCCGTTACGCAGGGATGACGACGTTGACGCGCCCCGCAACTTCTCACCCGAATTGCTCGACCACGGCCGACCACAGCCGCCAGACCTCGGGATTGTTCTCAAGGGCCGTCTGAACCATCACAAGCTTCGAGGCCGGATCGACGCAGATGCGCTGGCCGAGGTCGCCGACGCACGCGAACTGGCGTCGGGTTCCTGGAAGCAGCCACAGCAGATAGCCGTAGCCGAATGTGGGCATGGCTTTGCCCGGAGCGAGATAGGTGTCGGACGGCCGCACCGTCGTGGCGTCGATCATCCATTGCGCCGGAATGATCTGCTTTCCTTCCCACGCGCCGTCATGAACGAGCAGGCGCCCAAGCCGCGCATAGTCGCGCAGCACGGCATTGAAGCCGTGGTGGGCCACCTCAAAGCCCTCCGCATCGATCAGCCATTGGGCGTCGGCCTCCGCGCCGATCGGCTCCCAGACTTTCTCACGGAGATAGTCGGACGCCGATTTATTGACGGCGTAACGGAGCACGAGGCCGAGCACGTCGGGCTCAACGCTGGCGTAATAAAACCGCGTTCCCGGCGGCGCGATCCGCCGATTGAATTGCGTGATGCTGGCAATCGTGCCTTTGGATCCGGTCCCCCGCACCATGTCGATCCACAGCCGGTCGAGATCGCGCCCTTCGTCCCTCTCCTCGCCGAAATCCACGCCCGAGGACATATGCAGCAACGCGCGGAGCGGCGTGGCGCCATATTCGGTGCCCTTCAGACCGGGCACATAGGTCTCCGCGGTATCGTCGACCGATTTGATCGCGCCGTCGGCGATGGCGATCCCGATCAACAGCCCCGTGATCGACTTGACCATCGACTGCGAAATCAAGAGATCGCGATCGGTCCGGCCATATTGATAATGCTCGAACAGGATTTGATCGTCTTTGGCAATCAGGAGCCCCGTGACGGGATGGCGCGACAGATAGTCGGTCACGCGCCCGCGAAACGGTTCGGTCATTTCGGCCGGCGCGCGCTTGAATTGCCATGGGGTCGCGGCGTGTTTGACCAGGCGCGTCGGAAACAATTCAGCATAGTGGCTGAAGGCGCCGACGCGATATTTTGGCGTGAGCGGGTTGCCGGGCACGAAACCGAGCGAGGGATCCCTGACCGGATAATTCTCCGCCGCGCCGTAGAATTCGGCATTGGGGCCTGACGGCGAAAACACCGGGCCGGGGCTATTTTCTGCCGCTTGGCTCTCGGCAATGGGTCCGGCAAGGCCAGCGGCACAGGTCGCAGCGAGCCCTGCGAGCGCCGTTCGACGGGAGAGAATGAACCGCTGATGCCCAGAGATGCGATCAGCCATTGGTCTCGCCTACGCCGCAGCTTTGTTGCCCAACCCAAACGCATCCGCCAGCAGGCTGTAGGAACGTTTGCGCGCGTCGTGATCGTACACGGCGGTGATGATCATCAGTTCATCCGCCTGGCTTGCCGTGATCATCGGCTGCAGCTTCGCCATGACAGTCGCCGGGCTGCCGACGAACAGCCGCGAGCGATTGCGCGCGATCGAGGCACGCTCCGCGTCCGTGTAAGGGTAGGCCAGCGCTTCCTCGACGCTCGGCAGCGGCAGGTACTGGCCACGGTCGCGGCGCAGGCGGTTGAGATCCATCGACGATGCCAGCCGCTCGGCTTCCGCGTCGGTCTCGGCGGCGACCACGGCGACCGCGAGAATGCCGTGCGGCGTTGAGCGCCAGCCCGATGGCTTGAAGCGCGTGCGGTAGTTCAAGAGCGCCTCGACCGCGTCATACGACGCAAAATGATGCGCAAACGCAAAGCCCATGCCGACTTGGGCGGCGAGCTCTGAACTGTAATCGCTGGAGCCGAGCAGCCAGATCGGCGGCAGCGGGGTGTCGTCCGGCATCGCCACCACATTGTTGAAGGGATGATTGGGCGGAAAATCGCGGGTTTCCCACAACGTCAATTCATGCAGCCGCTCGAGAAAGTCGTCGCCCTCGCGGCGATCGAGCCGGCTGCGCAGCGCGTAGGCCGTGGCGCCATCGGTGCCCGGCGCGCGGCCAAGCCCGAGATCGATGCGGCCGGGAAACAGCGCTTCCAGCATCTTGAAGCGCTCCGCGACCATCAGCGGCGCATGGTTCGGCAGCATCACGCCGCCGGAGCCGACCCGGATACGGCTCGTCACCGCGGCGATCTGCCCGATCATGATGTCGGGCGCGGGGCTCGCCACCGAAGCAAGATTGTGATGCTCGGCCAGCCAGTAGCGGACGTAGCCCAGCGCGTCGGCGTGGCGCGCCAGATCGATGCTGTTGCGCAGCGCCGCGGCGGGTTTGGTGCCGGTGGTGACGACGGAGAGGTCGAGGATCGAGAGCGGAATCATGGCGACAAACTAGTGCGCTATTTGAGGCCCACAAAGGCCTCCCCCGCGCAGATCAGGCAGGCGCCGGCGGCCATCGGCGATGACCATCCGGCTACAATAAGTGGGACACGGTATACTCTCTGGCAAAAAATCACGTTCTGCCCACATTTCGATTTCCAGGAATGCCAGCCGCAATTCCTCTGGAAAATCCCACCAAAATGCTTACTTCTTGGCTTTATGGCCATGAATACCGCCTTCCAAAGACTTGCCCACCTATTAAATAACAAGGCATATATTATAGATTTTTACGGAGATATTGGGCAATTTCCCACAACCGATGGGCTATTTGGGCCGCCCCATTTGGCCTATTTTAGCCGCCTGTCGCTAAGCCCGGCGTTTGTGAAGCCGTAAGTGGAGTGTGTGGTGTCATGACCGAGGTTACGCCATCAGATGGGCACCGCGCGCTCAAAACCCCGGCGATCTCCTTCGAGTTCTTCCCGCCGAAGACCGAGGAGATGGAGCGCAGCCTGTGGGAGACCATCAAGCGTCTGGCGCCGCTGGCGCCCAATTTCGTCTCGGTGACCTATGGCGCCGGCGGATCGACGCGGGAGCGCACCCATTCCACCATCACCCGCATTCTGGCTGAAACCGAGTTGCTGCCGGCCGCGCATCTGACCTGCGTCGGTGCTGCGCGCGGCGAGATCGACGAGATCGTCGGCCGCTACCACGATGTCGGCGTCCGCCATATCGTCGCACTTCGCGGCGATCCGCCGGGCGGCATTGGCACCGCCTACACCACGCATCCGGATGGCTATCGCAGTTCGGCGGATCTGGTTGCCGGCATCAAGCGGCAACATGGCGACATCGAAATTTCCGTCTCCGCCTATCCCGAGAAGCACCCCGAGAGCCGCGACTTCGATGCCGACATCGATTTTCTCAAGGCCAAGGTCGACGCCGGCGCGACCCGCGCCATCACCCAGGTGTTCTTCGACAACGACCTTTACTTTCGCTATCTCGACCGTGTCAGGGCGCGCGGCATCGACATTCCGATCGTGCCCGGCATCATGCCGATGCACAATTTCAAGCAGGCCCGCAATTTTGTCACGCGCGCCGGCACCAGCGTGCCGGACTGGCTCGCTGAAAAGTTCGAAGGGCTCGACGACGATGCCGAGACCCGCAAGCTGGTGGCGGCCACCGTCGCCGCCGGCCAGGTGCAAAAATTGGCAAAACACGGCGTCGATACCTTTCACTTCTACACCATGAACCGCGCGGATCTCGTGTTCGCCATCAGCCATTTGCTGGGTATTCGCCCCAATGGCGCCCAGAAAGCCGCGTGACCCCATGACAGTGCCTGTTTCTCCCAAACGAACCGCGCTACTCGCTCTCGCCCGGGAGCGCATTCTGGTGCTCGACGGCGCCATGGGCACCATGATTCAGGGGCTGCAATACGACGAAGCCGCGTTTCGCGGCGCGCGATTTAAGGATTTCCATCGCGACCTCCGGGGCAACAACGATCTGTTGATCCTGACCCAGCCGAAAGCGATCGAGGACATTCACGCCGATTATTTGCGCGCCGGCGCCGACATCGTCGCCACCAACACGTTCTCCTCGACCTCGATCGCGCAGGCCGATTACGATCTCTCGGGTATCGCCTATGAGCTGAATCTCGAGGGCGCCAAGCTGGCGCGCGCTGCGGCCGAGCGGGTCACCGCCGAAGACGGCAAGCCGCGCTTTGTCGCCGGCGCGATCGGCCCGACCAACCGCACCGCATCGATCTCGCCCGATGTGTCGAGCCCCGGCTTCCGCGCCGTCACCTTCGACGATCTGCGCACCGCTTACGGCGAGCAGATCAACGGACTGCTGGACGGCGGCGCCGACCTGCTGCTGGTCGAGACCATCTTCGATACGCTCAACGCCAAGGCGGCGCTCTACGCCATCTCCGAAATCTGCGAGGCCCGCGGCATCGACGTGCCCGTGATGATCTCGGGCACCATCACCGACAAATCCGGCCGGCTGCTGTCCGGGCAATTGCCCGAAGCGTTCTGGAATTCGGTACGCCACGCCAGGCCGATCACGATCGGCTTCAACTGCGCGCTTGGCGCCGAGGACCTGCGCGCCCATATCGCCGATATCGGCCGCGTCGCCGACGCGCTGGTGTGCGCCTATCCGAACGCCGGATTGCCCAACGAATTCGGCCAGTACGACGAAAGCCCGGAATATATGGCGCGCCTGATCGGCGAGTTCGCGGCCAGTGGCCTCGTCAACGTCGTCGGCGGCTGCTGCGGCACCACGCCCGACCATATCGCGGCGATTGCGGCCGCGGTCGCGCCGCACAAGCCGCGCGCGATTCCCGTGATCGAACCGCGGCTGCGGCTCTCCGGCCTGGAGCCGTTCGAACTGACGCCGGCGATCCCCTTCGTCAATATCGGCGAGCGCACCAACGTCACGGGCTCGGCGCGATTCCGCAAATTGGTCACCGCGGGCGACTACACCGCCGCCTTGCAGGTGGCGCGCGACCAGGTCGAGAACGGCGCCCAGATCATCGACGTCAACATGGACGAGGGGCTGCTGGATTCCGAAGCGGCGATGGTGACGTTCCTCAACCTCGTCGCCGCCGAGCCGGATATCGCCCGCGTGCCTGTGATGGTGGATTCCTCGAAATTCAAGGTGATCGAAGCCGGCCTGAAATGCGTTCAGGGCAAGCCGGTGGTGAATTCGATCTCGATGAAGGAAGGCGAGGAGAAATTCATCCACGAGGCGACCATCGCGCGGCGTCATGGCGCCGCCGTGGTGGTGATGGCGTTCGACGAAGTCGGCCAGGCCGATACGTTCGCGCGCAAGACCGAAATCTGCAAGCGCGCCTACGACATCCTGGTCAACCAGCTCGACTTCCCCCCGGAAGACATCATCTTCGATCCCAATATTTTCGCGATCGCGACCGGGCTCGAGGAGCACAACAATTACGGCGTCGATTTCATCGAGGCGACGCGCTGGATCCGCCAGAACCTGCCGCACGCGCATATTTCCGGCGGCGTCTCGAACCTGTCGTTCTCGTTCCGCGGCAACGAGCCGGTGCGCGAGGCCATGCATTCGGTGTTCCTGTATCACGCCATCAAGGCCGGCATGGACATGGGCATCGTCAATGCCGGGCAGATGATCGTCTATGACGACATCGATCCCGAACTGCGCCAGACCTGCGAAGACGTCATCCTCAACCGCGATCCCGGCGCGTCCGAGCGGCTGCTGGCAATTGGCCGAGAAATTCCGCGGCAAGGAGAAGCAGACCAGGGAGCAGGACCTCGCCTGGCGCGAATGGCCGGTCGACAAGCGGCTGATCCCACGCGCTGGTGCACGGCATCACCGAATATATCGAGGTCGATACCGAGGACGCCCGCAAGGTCGCGGAGCGTCCGCTCAACGTCATCGAAGGCCCGCTGATGGCCGGCATGAACATCGTCGGCGACCTCTTTGGCGACGGCAAGATGTTTTTGCCGCAGGTGGTGAAATCCGCCCGCGTCATGAAGCAGGCGGTCGCCTATCTGATGCCGTTCATGGAAGAGGAGAAGGCGCGCAACCTCGCCAACGGCATCGCCGGAGACGGCCGCAGTTCCGCCGGCAAGATCGTGATGGCCACCGTCAAGGGCGACGTGCACGACATCGGCAAGAACATCGTCGGCATCGTGCTGCAATGTAATAATTTCGAGGTGATCGATCTCGGCGTCATGGTGCCGGCGGCCAAGATCATCGAGACCGCCAGGAGCGAAGGCGCCGACATCATCGGGCTCTCCGGCCTGATCACGCCCTCGCTCGATGAGATGAGTTATCTCGCCGCCGAGCTGGAGCGCCAGGGCATGAAGGTGCCGCTGTTGATCGGCGGCGCCACCACCAGCCGCGTCCATACCGCCGTCAAGATCGACCCGAATTATCGCGGCGGGCCGGTGGTGCATGTCAACGACGCCAGCCGCGCCGTCGGCGTGGCCTCGTCGCTGCTCTCGCCCGAGCGGCGCGAGGCCTATGCCGCCGAGGTGCGCGCCGATTACGCCAAGATTTCCGCGGCGCATTTCCGCGCGCAGGCCGACAAGAAGCGGCTGAAGCTGGCGGATGCCCGCGCCAACGCGGTTGCGATCGATTTTGCCAAGACGCCGCCGAAGAAGCCGGCGTATCTCGGCATCAAGAGTTTTGCCGATTACGATCTCGCCGAGTTGGCCTCCTACATCGACTGGACGCCGTTCTTCCAGACCTGGGAGCTGACCGGGCGTTTCCCCGCCATTCTCGACGATCCCAAAGTGGGCGAGGTCGCGCGCTCGCTCTACGACGATGCCCGCAAGATGCTCGATCTCATCGTGAGGGAAAACTGGTTCAAGGCGCAGGCGACCATCGGCTTCTGGCCGGCCAATGCCGAAGGCGACGACATCGCGGTCTATGCCGACGACAGCCGCACGCGAGAAGATCGCTACCTTCCACACGCTGCGCCAGCAGCTGGAGAAGCGCGAAGGCCGCTTCAATGCGGCGCTGTCGGATTTCATCGCGCCGGTCGCATCGGGCGTGCCGGATTATATCGGCGCGTTCGTGGTCACCGCGGGGATCGGCGAGGACGTGGTCGCCGACCGCTTCAAGAACGCCAACGACGATTACTCCTCGATCCTGTGCAAGGCGCTGGCGGATCGTCTGGCGGAAGCCTTTGCCGAGCGGCTGCACGCCCGCGTGCGCCGGGAATTTTGGGGCTACGCGCCGGACGAGACGCTGACGCCGGATCAACTGATCCTCGAACAATACAAGGGCATCCGTCCCGCGCCCGGCTATCCCGCGCAGCCCGATCACACCGAGAAGGCGACGCTGTTTTCCTTGCTCGATGCGGAGAACACCGCCGGCGTGAAGCTCACGGAAAACTACGCGATGTGGCCGGGCTCGTCGGTATCCGGGCTTTATTTCAGCCATCCCGAAAGTTTTTACTTCGGCGTCGGCAAGATCGAGCGCGACCAGGTCGAGGACTACGCCGCGCGCAAAGGCTGGAGCGTGGCGGAAGCCGAGCGCTGGCTGGCGCCGGTCTTGAATTACATCCCGGCGCAGGACCAATCCGCGCAGGATCGCCGCGTCAAAGAAGCGATGCCGACGCTGGCGCCGGCATCCGCTGTGCCCGCCAACGATGTCGCCGCCAATGAACTGGCCTCGCATCCGCAGGGCTGCAACTGCGCGGTGCATCTGGCCTATCGCAAGAAGGCGGCAAGGGCGGGGTAGCAGCGCAGCACCATCTGAATCCCTCCCCCTTGTGGGAGGGTGGCGCGAAGCGCCGGGTGGGGGTAGCGCACGGCAGTACGCGAATAATCCCCTTGCTGCAGCACCCCCCACCCGTCTCGCTGCTCGCTTCGCTCTCAGCGAGCCACCCTCCCCACAAGGGGGAGGGATAAGGAAGAGCGACCCCGCTCAATCTCCGCTCGGCGGGCTCAACGGCTGCACGATCTCCCGGAACGGCGGCAGCGCCTCGCAGCGCGCGGCGTGCGCTGACAGCGCCGGATAGCGCGCGGCGTTGAACAGCGCGGGATGCGCCTCGCCGGTGAAGCGCAGCACGCAGGCGACCGCGATGTCGGCGTGGCCGATACGCTCGCCGAACCAATACGGCGTTGCGATCGCGGCGCGCTCCTTTTCCAGCACCTCGAGCACGCCTGATATCTGCGCCTCGCAGCGCTCGACCCAGATCTTCGACTGCTGATCCTTCCGCAGCACGCGCTCGTAGAGCAGGCTAACCGCCTTGTCGCCGAGCCCGGTCGCCAGCGCGCAGATGCGCAAGTCGCGCCGCCTCTCCAGCCCATTCTCGGCGATCATGGCGTCTTGCGCGCCCGCCAACTCATCAAGATAATCCAGGATCGCCGTGCTCTCGATCAGCGCCTCGCCATCATCGAGCACCAGCGTCGGCACCCGCCGCAGCGGATTATACGGCGCGATCTTGTCGCCCTCGCCAAAGGTCGACCACGGCCGGTGCTCGAACGGCAGCCCATAAAGCCGCAGCGCGATCGCGACGCGGCGGACGAAGGGGGAGTTGTATTGGCCGATCAGGATCATGGGGTTCGGTGCGCCTTCTCGAAGATCGAATGGACAGACTGCCGTCTCATGGACGTCGTGCTCCGCGAGCGGAGTACCCGGCCATCCACGTCTTCGTTTCGCTGACAAAGATCAGTAATGACGTGGATCACCGGGACAAGCCCGGTGATGACGATTGAAAAACTACCCCTCCCCCTCATCGCTCGCCAACAGCCCCTTCACCGCCCGCGCCCAGCCCGCAAGCTTGCGCTCGCGCGTGGCCGCGCTCATCGCCGGCTTGAAGCGATGCTCCAGCCGCCAGTTGTCGGCAAACTTTGAAGGCTCGGGATAGACGCCGGCGGCCAGCCCCGCGAGATAGGCGGCGCCGAGCGCTGTGGTTTCCTGGATCATCGGGCGATCGACCGGCGCGTCGAGCAAATCGGCGAGGCGCTGCATGGTCCAGTCGGAGGCGGTCATGCCGCCGTCGACGCGCAGCACGATGTTCGCGGCCTTCGCCTCCGGCCAGTCGGCGCGCATCGCCGCCCACAGGTCAAACGTCTGGTAGCAGACGCTTTCGAGCGCGGCATGCGCGAGTTCGGCGGGGCCGGTGTTGCGGGTCAGCCCGAACAGCGCGCCGCGCACGCGCGGATTCCAGTGGGGCGCGCCGAGGCCGACGAAGGCCGGCACCAGATAGACCGATTGCGTGGAGTCGGATTGGTCGGCGAGCGGGCCGGTCTCGGCGGCGTTCTTGATGATGCCAAGCCCGTCGCGCAGCCACTGCACCGCCGAGCCCGCGACGAAGATCGAGCCCTCCAGCGCGTAGGTGCGCTGGCCCTTGAGCTGATAGGCGATGGTGGTCAAGAGCTTGTTCTTCGAGGCCACCGGCGTGGTGCCGGTGTTGAGCAGGGCAAAACAGCCGGTGCCGTAGGTCGACTTGATCATGCCGGGCGAGAAACAGGCTTGTCCAATGGTGGCGGCCTGCTGGTCGCCGGCGATGCCTGATATCGCAATCGCGCCGTCGAACAGCTCGGGCCGGCTTTCGCCGAAATTGGCGGAAGAGTCCTTCACCTCCGGGAGCATCGAGCGCGGCACCCGCAGGATTTTCAGCAACTCGTCGTCCCACTCCCCGGGTGGATGTTGAACAACAGCGTGCGCGAGGCGTTGGTGGCGTCTGACGCGTGCACCTTGCCGCCGGTGAGCCGCCACAGCAGATAACAATCGACGGTGCCGAACATCAGCTCGCCACGCTCGGCGCGGGCGCGCGCGCCGGGCACATGGTCGAGGATCCAGGCCACCTTGGTGCCGGAGAAATAGGGATCGATGATCAGGCCGGTCTTCGCCGAGATCGCGGGCTCGTGGCCTTCATTCTTTAATCTGGCGCAGATGTCGGCGGTGCGGCGGTCCTGCCAGACGATGGCGCGGTGCACCGCCTTGCCGGTGACGCGGTCCCACACCACGGTGGTCTCGCGCTGGTTGGTGATCCCGATGGCGGCGATGTCCTTGGCGGAGACGTTCGCTTTCTTCAGCGCCTCGCGGCAGGTGGCGATGGTCGAAGTCCAGATGTCCTCCGGCTCGTGCTCGACCCAGCCCGACGCCGGAAAATGCTGCGGGAATTCCTGCTGCGCGGTCGCCGCGATCGAGATGAGTTGTCAGGATCTGCGAAACACGATGGCGCGCGAGGATGTGGTGCCCTGATCGATGGCCAGCACATGGGACATGATGTTTTTCCTGGCGTTGCTTCCCGGATGTTTGTCGTGACGCGGTTGCGGCAAGGCAAGCGGATTGGGGATGGTTCGTCAATATCACTCCGATGTCGTCCCGCCTTCCTTACCTCGCCCCGCTTGCGGGGAGAGGTCGAAATTCGAGCGCAGCGCGAATTTCGGGTGAGGGGGAAGCCGCCGCAAATATCGACTTCGGAATTTGCAGAAGCAGCCCCTCACCCCAACCCTCTAAGAGCGAGCTTCGCTCGTCTCGACCCCGCGAAGAGCGGGGCGAGGGAGAAGCAATCACGCCGACGCGGTGGTGACGCCGCCGTCGACGACGATGGTCTGGCCGGTCATGAAGCTCGAGGCGTCGGAGCCGAGATAGGCGACCGCGCCGGCGATCTCGTCGGGCTCGCCGATCCGCCGCAGCGGCGTGGTGGCGCAGCGGCGCTTCAACCGTTCCTCGTCTTCCCACAGCGCGCGGGCGAAATCGGTTTTGACCAGGCCCGGCGCCACGCAATTGACGCGCACGCCCCTCGGGCCCCATTCGCCGGCGAGGCTGCGGCATAATGCAAAATCCGCCGCCTTGGAAATCCCGTAGGCGCCGATCACGGTCGAGCCGCGCAAGCCGCCGATCGAGGAGATGATGACCACCGAACCATTGCCGCGCTCGGCCATGGCCGGGATCGCCAGCGAACACAGCCAGATGTTGCTCTTGACGTTGGAGCCCATGATCTTGTCGAAGGCCTCGTCCGTGATGTCGAGCAGCGGGCCGTAATAGGGATTGACCGCGGCATTGCAGACCAGGATGTCGATCTTGCCGTAGTGTTTCACTGAGCCCGCGATCAGCGCCTCGACTTCGGCGCGGCGCGAGATGTTGCAGGGGATGACGTGGGCCTCGCCGCCGGCTTTGCGGATGCCCGCCGCCGCTTCTTCGCAGGCCTCCGCCTTGCGGCTGGAGACGACGACCTTGGCGCCGAGCTTTGCCAGCAATTCGGCCGAGGAGCGGCCGATGCCGCGGCTGGAGCCGGTGATGACGGCGACTTTGCCGGTGAGATCGAACGGGGTGGATTTCACTGTGGTCTCCCTAAATTCCGTCCGTCATGCGCGGGCTTGACCCGCGCATCCATCTTTTGAAAAGCGATGGATGGCCGGGTCAAGCCCGGCAATGACGAAGATTCCTAAACCAGCCCGCCGCTGTTGGTGACGCGGCGCAGATGATAGTCGGTGTCGCCAAAGCTGTTCTCGATCATGGTCAGCCGCTTGAAGTAGTGGCCGATCCTGGCCTCCTGCGTCATGCCGATGCCGCCATGCAGCTGGATCGACTGCTGGCCGACGAACTTTCCCGACTTGCCGATCTGCACTTTCGCCGCCGCCACCGCGGTTGAGCGCTCCTTGGCGTCGTCGAAATCGGAAGCCATGGTCGCGAACATCGACATGCTGCGGGCCTGCTCGACCGCGACGAACATGTCGGCGGCGCGGTGCTGCAGGGTCTGGAAGCTGCCGATCGGCACGCCGAACTGGGTGCGGGTCTTCAGATATTCGACGGTGGTTTTCAGCGATTCATCCATGATGCCGACGGCCTCGGCGCACATCGCGGTGCGGGCGTCGTCGACCACGCGCTCGATCAGCGGCAACGCGTTCTCGGGATCGCCGATCGCGGCATCCGCCCCGACCTCGACGCCGGTAAACGTGATGTCGGCGGCATGCAGGCCGTCCTGGGTCGGATAGCCTTTTTTGGCAACGCCCCTGGCGTTGCCGGGCACCAGGAACACGCCGATGCCATTGGCGTCGCGCTGGCCGCCTTTGGTGCGCGCGGTCACGATCAGCATGTCGGCGCTCTCGCCGTTGAGCACGACGAACTTCTCGCCGTCGATCACCCAGCCGGATGCTTTTTTCTTGGCCGAGGTCGAGACGTCCTGCAGATCGTAGCGCGAATTCTTCTCGAGCTGCGCAAACGCAAAGGTCTTGCTGCCGTCGATGATGCCGGGAATGTGCGCCGCCTTCTGTTCGGCCGAACCGCCGCGGCGCAGAAATCCGCCGCCGATCACCACGGTTGCCAGATAAGGCTCCAGCACCAGCGCCTTGCCGAGCGCCTCCATCACGATCATGGTTTCGACCGCGCCGGCGCCAAAACCGCCGTCGTCCTCGGAGAACGGCAGCCCGAGCAGGCCCTGCTCGGCGAGCTTGTTCCAGAGGCTCTTGCTCCAGCCGCCCTTCTCCGCCGCATATTTCTTGCGTTGATCGAAATCGTAGGATGAGCCCAACAGGCCGTCGACGCTTTCCTTGAGAAGCCGCTGCTCCTCGGACAAATCAAAATCCATGTTTTCTTACTCTCTCCTCGCCAGTCACTTTTGTCCTCTGAACCCTGCTCCTCGAACGACTCTGTAGGATGGGGTGAGCGCTTGCGAAACCTATCGCACGGTTTCCGTTTGTTGATGATGGGTATCGCTCGCTCAACCCATCCCACGCGTTTTCAATTGTCATCCCCGCGAAAGCGGGGATCCAGTAATCGCGAGCGCTTTTCGTAACCACGACCGCCGCGGCGTACTGGGTCCCCCGCCTTCGCGGGGGACGACCACCTGTTGTTATTGCGCCCCGCCGCCGCTCACAACCCCAGCACGGCCTTGGTGATGATGTTGCGCTGGATCTCGTTGGAGCCGCCGTAGATCGAGACCTTGCGGTTGTTGAAATAGCTCGGCGCGATCTGCGCAGTCCAGTCCATCGCTTCGTTGCTGCCGTCGTCGCCGTGCTCGTCGTAGGGCGCTGCGAACGGGCCGATCACTTCCATCAGAAGTTCGGTGGTGGCCTGCTGGATTTCCGAACCCTTGATCTTCAACACCGAGGACGCCGGATTAGGCTTGCCCTTGCCGTGCTTGCCTTCGTCGGCGACGACGCGAAGCTGGGTGAGTTCGAGCGCCTTCAGCTCGATCTCGACCTCGGCGAGCTTCTCGCGGAACTTTTGA
>CAVXHU010000030.1:0-26770 GCA_963761395.1 uncultured Alphaproteobacteria bacterium | reverse complement strand
CGCCATCAGCGCGCCGTCGATGCCATCAGCAAGGTGTAGCCGTGCCATGGCGGCTGAACATCGCCCGCCAATACGCGCCAGCGATACAGCGGCGAATCCGGCGGCGGGGAAAGCTCCGGCGTCCAGCCGGTCAGTTTTTCCAGCGCGTAGGTATCCATCACTATCCCGCGCCAGCTTCGCTCCACCCGCTCGAGCGGCTCTCTGATAGCTGTCGTGGACGCCCACAGCGGACTGGCATTGTCGGGCTCGCGTCCGACATAGAGCCCGGTGTGGCCTCGGACCAAACTCATGCCGGGATCGCGAAAGCCCAAAAACCGCCCGCGCTCGTTGATCTGGATCACCGGCACGCGGTCCTTGAAATACCAGCGCAGCATGGCGTAGGTCCGGTAGTCCGTGGTTGCGATCCAGGTCGCGCCGGTCTTCTGCAACTCGGCCTGCGCCCGATCCACGACCTCTTGGTAACCCGCCTCGCCGCCGACCGGATCGGCCTTGCCGATGAAATTCCAGGGGCTGACGACATAATAGAGAAACACCACAACCACGATGACGATGCCGGAGGCAATCGCAGCTTTGGCCCATGAGATCGTCGATCTGATCATCCATGCGGGAAAACCTTCCCGCGGCAGCAACGCGATGTTGATGGCGGCTGCGGCAAATCCGATCGGCCACATGAACATCGGCCAGGTATCGCCGATCCGCAGCGTCAAGGATTTCCAGAAAAAATAGCCGAAGGGAACGATCACGGCGGTCGAAAGCAGAATGGCCACGGCGTCGCCTCGGCGGTATCCCCGCCACGCCGTCAACCCCACGCCCGACAGAACCACCGGCAGCAGGATGAAGCCGACCAGCCCGAACTGCAGGCCGAAGAAATCGCCGACGGTGCGCAACGACAATTCATGGGTCGCGGTGGCACGCACGAACTGGAATCTGAACGACGCCCAGTCATGCCCGGCATTCCAGATCAACACCGGCAGGAACAAAAAGACCGCGATCAGCGCCGCCACCCACGGATACGGGCTGAGCAGCCAGCGCCGGCGCCAGTCCGGCACCAGCATGAAGGCCGCTACCGCCGGAACCAGCATCACGGCGGTAAATTTCGACAGCAGCGCCAGCCCTGCGAACACGCCGGCGGCGAGCCACCAGCGCGCATCGCCGCTCTCGTTGAGCCGGATCAGCGCCCACACCATCGCGACCGCAAACGGGATCAACGCCACGTCGGGCGAGACCTTGGCCATCAGTAGCCCGTAATAAATGGCCGCTTCCGGCATCAGCACGGCAAGCACCACCGCGCGGACGTCATGCGTCACGCGCCGGACGATATCGGCGAGCAGCAGTTGCGTGACCAGCATCGCAACGATGCCGGCAAACCTGACGCCGAGATTGGTGTCGCCGAAGATCGCGGTGCCGAAGCGGATGAACCAGGCAATCATCGGCGGATGATCGAGGAAGGAAAGCACGTTCTCCTTCGACCAGGTCCAGTAATAGGCCTCATCGGTACGCAGATCGATCTGGCTTGCGTAAATCACCCGCAGCGCCGTCAGCGCGGCGATCAAGGCGGCAACGGCAAGCCATTGCCGAAAGGCAGCACTGTCCGGTTTCGCTTGGCTTCTATCGGGCGGGGCAATCGTCACGGTGCTTTCTCCCCGACTCCCCATGAGGTGTCAACGTGAGACAGCCTCAATTGGTCGTCCCGGCGAAAGCGGGACCCATAGCCACAGGGTTTGCTTGTTGCAGAAGGTGTCAGCCCGGGGTGCCCAAAAGCAGCACCTCGCGGTATGGGTCTCGGCGTTCGCCGGGACGACTCGTCGCGGACGGAATTAAACTCTGCTATGACAGGTCTATTGTTGATGAGCATTCGACTGGACCGCATGGCCTTGCTTTCTCAGGAAAGGATCGAAAGATTCATCCGCGGCATCGGCGTCCGGCAGATCCGCCTCGCCTGCGGGCTGGTGCTGTTTGCCTATCTGGTCAGCCATTTTCTCAACCACGCGCTCGGCAATATCTCGATGGATGCCCTTGCCAGCGGTGTCTACTACCACGTGGCGTTCTGGCAATTTCTCCCGGTCGCAATCGCGTTTTATACCGCGGCGCTGGTCCACGCCGGTCTCGGGATCTGGGCGCTCTACCAGCGCCGGCAATTTCGCTGGAAGGCGATCGAGCCGCTCCAGCTCGTGCTCGGCTTGAGCATTCCGGCGCTCATCTTCACCCACCTTGCCGGCGTGCGGCTCGGCCATACTCTTTTCGGACACGAAAAGCTCTATCCGCAGGTGCTTTTTGCGTACCTGGTGGTGTGGCCGTACAAGATGTGGCTGATGCTCGCGGTCATGACCATCGCCTGGGTCCATGGCTGCATCGGGCTTTATTTCTGGCTCCGGATGAAAGCGTTCTACCAGCGCGCGGCGCCATTTCTGCTTGCGGCGGCGGTGCTGGTTCCGACGCTGGCCATGCTGGGCCTCTATCAGGGCGGACGAAGCGTCCTTGACAGCGACAGCGCCGAATGGAGGGCGGAGAATCTCTCGCCGCGCCTGGTCGGCACGGCCGCCCAACAGGCCGTACTGGACCGCATCGAGGATTATTTCCTGATCGGCTATCTCGGCCTGCTGGGATTGGTGTTGCTGGCAAGGGGCGTGCGCACCCTCAACGAGCGCCGCGGCGGCATGATCACCCTGTCCTATGGCAATGGCAGGACGGTGCGGGTGCCCAAGGGCCTGAGCGTGCTCGAGGCGAGCCTGCGCAATAACGTCCCGCATGCGAGCGTGTGCGGCGGCCGCGCCCGCTGCTCCACCTGCCGCATCCGCGTGATCGGAGATTGCAGCTCGCTGCCGGAGCCGTCCCAGCGCGAGGCGTTCGTGCTCAACCGCGTCGGCGCCGGCGCCGATCCGGCGATCCGGCTTGCCTGCCAGCTCAGGCCCGAGAGCGATCTTTCGTTCTTCCAGATATTCCTGCCGCAGATCACCGCAGCCAGCCTGCGGACCTCAAGTCCCTCCCGCATCGGTGAGGAGCGCTATCTCGTCAGCATGTTCGTGGACATGCGGGGCTCGACCAGGCTTGCGGAAAAGCGGTTGCCGTTCGACACGGTCTTCATCGTCAACCGCTTTTTGGGCGCGGTGTCGCAGGCGGTGACCGAATGCGGCGGTCAACCGAACCAGTTCGTCGGCGACGGAGAATTGGCGCTGTTCGGGCTCGCCACCGGCCCGCAAACCGCCTGCCGCCAGGCGCTCAGGGCGGCGGCCATGATTGCCGCCAATGTCGAGGAGTTGAATCAATTTCTCAAGCATGACCTGCGTGAGCCGATCCAGTTCGGCATCGGCATTCATGGCGGCGAAGTCATCATCGGCGACATCGGCTACCGCGACCACATGGTGTTCACCGCGCTCGGAGACGCGGTCAATGTCGCGGCAAGGCTGCAGGACATGACCAAGACCCTCGCATGCGAAGCGATCGTTTCGGAGGAAGTCCGCATCACCGCGGGCCTGCCGGCCGATAGTTTGCCGCAGCAGGAAGTCGCGATCCGCGGCCGCACTGAGCCGATGATGGTCCGCTCCGTCACCGACGCGAAGACGTTATCGGCGCTGGTTAACGACGTGGATGCCGTCGCGGCTTAACAGCGCGCCACTCCGATATGTGATGTTTCCCGCACCTGAACATTCGTTCAGAAAATTGTCTTCGAACCATAAGCCACGATTTCTCGAACCCCGCTCCGCGAGGATGCGACTGATGTGCGATGGGCAAGACTGAAACGATCAACCCGCGCCGCGTGCGCTCACTTTGAGGAGAACGACCATGTTACGTAAACTTACTCTTGGACTTGTTGCCGCAGCTTCCCTCGGCGCGATGGCGCTGGCTCCCACCGCCGCTTCCGCGGGCCCGTGGGGCGGTGGATGGGGTGGCGGCTGGGGCTATCATCATCACCACTTCGGCCACGGCTTCGGCATCGGCTTCATCGGTGGCGGCTATGGCGACGACGGATGCTATGTGACGCGCCGCGTGCCGACGCCGTTCGGCTATCGCCTGCGCACCATCAACGTCTGCGAATATTGATCCGAAACCCGGTTCTCTCAATTCGAAAAGCCCCGGTCGCCGCGATAGCGGCCGGGGTTTCTCGTTCTTGCCGTCCGGTTCGACGCGTTCAAATGGGCTCGCGGGATTGTTACATCGCAAGCCGTTGACCTACACTGCGAAAGCACGAGTTGACTTGGCGGTTGCCGATGCGACTATCGCGCCACTGAGTCCAATGGCGATCAGCCTGGACAGACAAGCTTCGGAGAAGGCGCCATGCTCGACAGACGAGAGATCATGAAGCGCGCTGGAATGGCGGCGCTTGCAACGGGTTTCGGTTCGTCGAGGGCGTTCGCGCTCGACACGGTGACGCTGCCCTTCGACAACGGCGAACGGCCGCTGGTGAAATATCCGCAGAAGCGGCCGATGATCGGCCAAACCAGCCGGCCGCCGCAACTCGAGACGCCATTTTCCGTCTTCAACGAATGGCGCGATTACGCCGAACAATGCTTTTTTCGTCCGCTATCATCTGGCGGATGTGCCGCTCGAGATCGATCCGGATAAATTCACCCTCGAGATCAAGGGCAAGGTCGATCGTCCCCTCAAGCTATCGCTGAAGGAAATAAGGGCGCTTCCCGCGGTCGAACTGGTTGCCGTCAACCAATGCTCGGGCAACAGCCGCGGATTTTCCAATCCCCGGGTTGCCGGCGGCCAATTGGGCAATGGCGCGATGGGCAATGCGCGCTGGCGCGGCGTGCCGCTGAAGACCGTGCTCGACAAGGCCGGCGTGCAGCAGGGCGCGAAGCAGGTCACCTTCAACGGAATGGACGGACCGGTCAGCGACAAGACGCCGGATTTCGTCAAGGCGCTCGATATCGACCACGCGCGCGACGGCGAGGTGATGCTGGCCTACGGCATGAACGGCGAGTACTTGCCGATCCTCAACGGCTTTCCGCTTCGTCTGGTCGTGCCCGGTTATTACGGCACCTATTGGGTGAAACACCTGAACGAAATCACTGTCATCGACAACGTCTTCGACGGTTTCTGGATGAAGTCAGCCTATCGGATTCCGGACACGCCCTGCGCATGCGTCGAGCCGGGCACCGCGCCCAAGGCGACGATCCCGATCAACCGCTACAATGTCCGCTCCTTCATCACCAATGTGGCCGATGGCGCGAAACTGAAGCCGGGCGCAACGACGCTGAAGGGAATAGCTTTCGACGGCGGCAAGGGCATCAAGGAAGTCGCGGTCTCGCTCGACGGCGGAAAGACCTGGACCCCGGCCAAACTCGGCAAGGACCTCGGAAAATATTCGTTCCGCGAATGGAAGCTGCCGGTCAAGCTCGCGGCAGGCAGCCATGAGCTCAAGGTTCGCGCGACCAACAATGCCGGCGACACGCAGCCGAACGAGCCGTTATGGAATCCGGCGGGCTATATGCGCAACGTCGTCGAAACCGTTCGCGTCACCGCGGCATGAGGAGACCAGTCATGACACGTTCGCTGCTGCTCGCTGCTGCCGCCATCGCAGGCCTGGCTCTCGGTTCGGTAAACGCGGCTCCGGTTACCTACACGCTCCCGGACGAGACCGCTGCGTTCAAGCCGGGACCCAATCTCGATGTGGTGCAGAACAATTGCACGGCCTGTCACTCCGCCGACTACATCAATACCCAGCCGCGCGGGCTGAAGAAGGACTTCTGGCAGGCCGAAGTGACGAAGATGATCAAGGTCTATGGCGCGCCGATCGAGGATGCCGACGTCGGCAAGATCGTCGACTATCTCGCCGCGACCTACTGAAATTCGTGTCCTGGCGGAAACCCGGCGCGCATCGGCGTGACGGGGGACGCCGGTGCTTCCCCCTTTAAATAAATTGGGAATAAATTGGAACCGGCCGCGGTTGCCATCGTTTCGCCACCTCAAATGATCGCGAAATAGGCAAAAAGGGCAAATGCGCTGCGATAATGGCGTTTTCCGCGCAAATCCCGATGTCGTTTAAGCTATCAAGCGTGCCCCATACCGCGTATCGTGCGCCCGTCGGGCATGCCCGGTTTTGCGGGGACCGGCGGTTCGTTATTATTTTTTGATCCTGCGGAGACGACGTGATGGCTAAAGGTACTGTGAAGTGGTTCAACGCGACCAAGGGTTTTGGGTTCATCCAGCCTTCAAGTGGCGGCAAGGACGTTTTCGTTCATATTTCGGCGGTCGAGAAAGCTGGTCTTTCCTCGCTCAACGAAGGACAGACGGTCGAATACGAAGAGGTTGCCAATCGCGGCAAGACTTCGGCCGAAAACCTCAAGGTTTGACGCTAAGCGCGCGGTCAGTAACAGCGCACTCTCGGACGCAATCCGGGAGTGGGGCTTCCGAGAAAATCTCAACAAAAAAAGACTGAGTGCATTCGGCAGGAGTGGGCACCACTCTTGCACGCGTTCTTGCACGCATTCGAACCGGCGTGGAACGCGCTGGGTTCAATCCTCCGTGACCCATTTTCCGACCGTCATGACATCCGGTGGCTGCAAATAGCCGCGCGGCCACATGTCGACGACCCATTCGACCTTGGTCGCGCGCTCGACCAGCACGGCCGTGTTGTGCGGCGTCTGCAACACCAGCGCATTGCCGCGATAATGCGGGTCGCCCACCACATGATATCTGAGCAGGCCCCATTGCTGCAGCACCAGCAGCAGGCTGGTGGTGTTGCGGGTGGTGTCCCAGCAGTCGTAATTGTGCTTGTCGTCGAAGTAGCGGAAGTCGGCCTTGGCGACGCGTTTGTTGGTCCCGATCACCGGCCCCATGCGGCGATCGAACCAGACGACGGCTTTCTGCACCGCCGCCCGTTCGGCCGCAGCCGATGCGCGGCCTGCCGCCAGGATCTGCGTCAGGGCGTTGCGGTCGCCGGGGGTGAAATCGAGCACCTCGCGGCGCCTGCAGACGAAACCGTAGCAAACCGTCATGGATTTCGCCGAGGGCGGGAAAATCGACACCGTGCTGTACAGCGCCGCGACCGGCGCGCTCAATTCGACCGCGCGCGCCGGCATCGGAGCGGCCATCGGGATCAATCCCGACAGGGCCGTGGCAAAACCGCAAAACGCCAAGATTTTGCCGCGCCCGCCAGATCGTTCACGCCTGTCCGTCAGCCCCATCGGTCGCCATATTTCGAGCCAAAAAAATCTCGCGAAAACTATCGCAGCGGTTTCGCGATGCCAAGACCGGCGGCATGATAGCGCACCGGAACCTGAAGCGTGCCATGAACTCCGATCCCTCACTCTTTCCGCCATTCACGGCGAACTATGCGCCGGACGATGGCGTCATTGCGGCACGGCTCCTCGAAGCCGCAGGCTTGAGCGCGGCGCAGGACGCGCGGATCGATCGCACGGCGACGCGCCTGATCGATGCGATCAGAGCCAGCGACGACCGGCTCGGCGGCGTCGAGGACATGCTTCGCGAGTTCGCGCTCTCCACCAAAGAGGGCCTCGCGCTGATGGTGCTCGCGGAAGCCCTGCTGCGCGTGCCGGACGCGCGCACCGCCGACCAGTTCATCGAGGACAAGCTCGGCCAGGGCGACTTCGTGCACCACGAGACGAAATCCAGCGCGTTCCTGGTCAATGCGTCGGCATGGGCGCTGGGGATGTCGGCGCGCGTGATTCAACCCGGCGAAACCCCTGACGGCACGATCGGGCGGCTCGCCAAGCGGCTCGGCGTTCCGGCAGTGCGCGCCGCCACGAGGCAGGCGATGCGGCTGATGGGCAGCCACTTCGTGCTTGGCGAGACCATCGAATCCGCGCTCGCACGGGCGGGACCGCATGCAGCGGGAACGGCGCGCTATTCCTTCGACATGCTCGGCGAAGGCGCGCGCACCGCCGCCGATGCGGAGCGCTATTTCAATTCCTACGCCAGCGCCATCGAAGCCATCGGCCGCACCGCCGGTAACAACCCCCTCCCCGACCGGCCCGGCATCTCCGTGAAACTCTCCGCGCTGCATCCGCGCTTCGAGGCGCTCAGCCATCGGCGGGTGATGACGGAACTGGTTCCGCGGCTGATCGATCTCGCGCGCCGGGCCAAGGCCTATGATCTGAATTTCACGGTCGATGCCGAGGAAGCGGACCGGCTGGAACTGTCGCTCGACGTGATCGCGGCCGCGCTCAGTGATGCCTCGCTCAAAGGCTGGGACGGCTTCGGGCTTGCGATCCAGGCCTACCAAAAGCGCGCCGAAGCCGTGATCGGCTACACCGACGAGCTCGCGAAAAGACTGGGCCGGCGGATGATGGTGCGGCTTGTCAAAGGCGCCTACTGGGACAGCGAGATCAAACGGGCGCAGGAGCGCGGCCTTGACGACTATCCGGTGTTTACCCGCAAGGCGATGACCGACCTCAACTACATTGCCTGCGCGCAAAAGACTACTGGCGCTGCGGCCCCGCCTCTTCCCGCAATTCGCAACCCACAATGCGCTGACGGTCGCGACCGTCCTCGAGCTTGCCGAAGACGAAAGCGGATTCGAGTTTCAGCGCCTGCACGGCATGGGCGAGGCGCTGTACGCGCAACTGAGCCGGGATCGCCGGGCGTTGGCCTATCGGACCTATGCGCCGGTCGGCAGTCATCGCGATCTGCTGGCCTATCTGGTGCGGCGCCTGCTGGAGAATGGCGCCAATTCCTCATTCGTGGCGGTTGCCGCCGACGATACCGTGCCGGTCGCAACGCTGCTGCGGCGGCCCGCCGATATCATCGGCACCGCCGCCAACGCACGGCATCCGAACATCCGCACTCCCCGCGATCTCTACCGACCGCAACGGCAGAATTCTGATGGCATCGAATTCGGCGAGCGCACGGCCTGAGCGGACTGCTTGCCGCGATCGCGGCGGAAACCGCTGATGTTGCGGCAGCGCCTCTGATCAACGGCCAAACAAGAGCAGGCGCCGCGCGACAGGTCGTCAGCCCGATCGACCAGACAACAATTATCGGAAGCGTCACCGATGCGACGCCGGAGCACGCGAACGAGGCCGTCGCCGCCGCGCGCGAGGGATTCTTGACCTGGAGCAGGACGCCAGCCGAGAGGCGCGCGGAAATCCTGGAGCACGGCCGCAGACCTGCTGGAGCAACGGCGCGCGCATTTCATCGCGCTGTTGCAGCGCGAGGGCGGCAAGACGCTCGACGACGCGGTGTCGGAAGTCCGCGAAGCCGTTGATTTCTGCCGCTACTACGCCGCACAAGGCCGCAAGCTGTTCGGCGAGGGCGAAACCATGCCGGGGCCGACCGGCGAGAGCAATATGCTCCAGCTGCGCGGCCGCGGCGTGTTCGTCGCGATATCGCCGTGGAATTTTCCGCTGGCGATCTTCACAGGCCAAGTGACGGCGGCGCTGATGGCCGGCAATGCGGTGGTGGCAAAACCCGCCGAACAAACGCCGTTGATCGCGGCGGAGGCCATCCGATTGCTGCATGAGGCCGGCGTGCCGGCGCCGGCGCTGCATCTGCTGCCCGGCGACGGCAATATCGGCGCGGCGCTGGTCGCGCATGCCGATATCGCCGGCGTCGTCTTCACCGGCTCGACCGAGGTCGCGCGATCGATCAACCGCACGCTGGCCGCCAAGGACGGCCCGATCGTGCCGCTGATCGCGGAGACCGGCGGCATCAATGCGATGATTGCCGATGCGACCGCGCTGCCGGAGCAGGTCGCCGACGACGTCGTGACGTCGGCGTTTCGCTCCGCCGGCCAGCGCTGCTCGGCGTTACGGTTGCTGTTCGTCCAGGACGATGTCGCCGACCGCATGATCGAGATGATATCGGGCGCGGCACGCGAATTGGGGATCGGCGACCCGCGCGACCTCGCCACGCAGATCGGACCGGTGATCGACGCTGATGCGAAGCAGCGGCTCGAGACCCATATCGCGCGGATGAAGAAAGAGGCGCGCGTGCATTTTGCGGGCGTCGCTCCCGGCGGCAATTACGTCGCGCCGCATATTTTCGAATTGTCGGATGCCGATCAGCTGACCGAGGAAGTGTTCGGCCCCATCCTGCATGTGGTGCGCTACCCGGCCGACCAGCTCGACCCGTGCTGCGCTCGATCGAACGTACCGGCTACGGGCTGACACTCGGCATTCACTCGCGTATCGACGACACCGTCGAGGCCGTGATCGACCGGCTTTCCGTCGGCAACGTCTATGTCAACCGCAACATGATCGGTGCGGTGGTCGGCGTGCAGCCGTTCGGCGGCCATGGACTGTCGGGCACAGGTCCCAAGGCCGGCGGGCCGCATTATCTTGCGCGATTTGCGACCGAACAGACCGTGACCATCAACACGTCAGCCGCCGGCGGGAATGCGGCACTGATGTCGGATAGGGAGTAGAGTTCGTTATCCCTCCCCCTTGTGGGGAGCGGCAATCGCGAGCGAAGCGATCGAGGTGACTGGTAGCGCACGGGAGTGCGCGAACATGCCTTTGCGGAGAGCCGCCACCCGAGCCGGCCTTCGCGGCGACGCCACTCTCGCTCGCAAGGGGGACGGGATAGAATCTCCCGTTGCATCGCGCCGTCAACATCGGTCAAATACCCGCGATACCACGCATCGCGATGCAAAGTAATTCCACACCGCGGAATAAACCAACAAACGTCACGGGAGCGAGCTCACCATGGAAGACGGCATCTTCGAAGGCCTCAAGGTTCTGGACTGCGCAAGCTTCATCGCAGCGCCGGCGGCCGCAACCGTGCTGTCGGATTTCGGCGCCAAGGTGATCAAGATCGAGCCGCCCGGGTCGGGCGATCCCTACCGCAGCCTGCCGAATTTGCCGGGATATCCCCACAGTCCGCACAATTTCGCGTGGATGCTGGAGTCCCGCAACAAGAGAAGCCTCGCGCTCGACCTCTCCAAGCCGGAAGGACAGGCGGTGTTGTATCGCCTGGTTGCCGAGGCCGACGTCTTCATCACGAATTTTCCGCCCGCGGTGCGCGGCCGGCTCGGGATGACCTATGCCGAGCTTGCGCCGCTCAATGAGCGCCTGATCTATGCCTCGTTCACCGGCTACGGCGAGAAAGGCGAAGAAGCCAACAAGCCCGGTTTCGACAGCAATGCCTATTGGGCACGCTCGGGCCTGATGGATCTGGTGCGCGCGGATGAGAAAACCACGCCGGCGCGCTCGGTCGCCGGCATGGGCGACCACCCCTGCGCGATGGCGCTGTATGGCGCTGTTGTCACCGCGCTCTACAAGCGCGAGCGCACCGGCAAGGGTTCGCATGTGAGCTCGAACCTGATGGCCAACGGCATCTGGGCCAACGGCATCCTCGCCCAGGCCAAATTATGCGACGCGAAATTCCAGGAGCGGCGTCCGCGCGAGCGCGCGCTGA
Source organism: uncultured Alphaproteobacteria bacterium (assembly GCA_963761395.1). GTDB lineage: Bacteria > Pseudomonadota > Alphaproteobacteria > Rhizobiales > Xanthobacteraceae > Bradyrhizobium. The sequence continues at coordinate 15,448 of CAVXHU010000030.1, read as the reverse complement.
ACGCGGTGACCAACCACTACCAGTGCCGCGACGGCCGCTGGCTGATCCTCTCGCTGCTCAACGAGGACCGGCAATGGCCGACGCTTGCGCGCTGCCTGGGGCGGGAGGATTTGATCACCGATGCCAGGTTTGCCACCAGGGCCGGCCGCCACGCGCGCTCGCTGGAATTGATCAAGATCTTCGACGAGATTTTTGCCGCAAAAGACCTCGCCGAATGGCGCAAGATACTCGACGGCAACGGCCTGGTGTTCGGCGTGGTCGGCATCCTCGACGATATTCCCAATGACCGGCAGATGATCGAGAACGAAGTGCTGGTGCCGTTTGAGGGCGACACCATGCTCACCGTCAACAGCCCGATCTGGATCGACGGCAGCCAAAAAGTCCCGCCGCGGCATCCGCCCGGCATCGGCGAGCACAGCGATGAAATCTTGCGCGAGGCGGGCTACGACGAGGCGTCGATCCGGCAATTGCGGGCGTCAGGCGCGGTGGCGTGAGTGGCACTCCTCATGGTGAGGAGGCGCACTTGCGCCGTCTCGAATCATGAGGCTGCGATATGGCTTCCATCCTTCGAGACGCGGTGAAGACGCCACTCCCCAGAGCCTGCGAAGGATGCTGACCTCATCCTGAGGAGCTTGCGAAGCAAGCGTCTCGAAGGATGGACGCAACGCAGGGACTCGCGGCCATCCTTCGAGACGCGCGCAAGAGCGCGCTCCTCAGGATGAGGCTGGAGATATATTCACAAACTGCCCTAGTTGTTGTGGATCAGCACCCAGCCGACGGCGGCGAGACCGATGATCACGGCGGCCGCGATCGCCCAGGCGCTGACGCGGATGTCGCCAACGGTCTGCCGTTCGGCTTCATTCCGGGCGATCTCGCGATTGCGCGCCTTGTTGTCCTTGTCCGCGTCGCTCATCGCCTGCCCTCCCGCTTCCGGCCTGCCTAATCCAGCCTAGGCTCCAGCCGTCGTCGACGGACGCAGGCCGGCCTCAAGTGGAGCCTGATCGGCGGCTGCCTTGCCGCTTCCTCCCATGCCCGCAAGCCGGCTCAGGGAAAACGCGGCAATTGCCGCGCACAAGGCGGCGAGCGCGGCCGCGGCGAATACCGAGGCCGTGCTCCATTTGGCAGTCAGCAGCGCGCCGCCGATCAGAGGCCCGACGATCGAGCCGACCCGGCCGATCCCGAGCGCCCAGCCAACGCCGGTGGCCCTGACCGATGTCGGATAGAACCCCGCGGCCAGTGCGTTGGCGGCGATCTGGCCGCCGACAATGCAAAACCCGGCAGCGAAGATCGCCATGGTGACGAAAACCACGGAGTGGCCGAGCTGGCCGATCGCGCCGACCGCGAAAACGGCGATGAAATACACCAGCGCCAGCGCGCGAAACGAAAACCGGTCGATGATGCTGCCGAGCGCGAAGGTGCCGACCACGCCGCCGACCTGCAGCATCGATCCGATCGCCGCCGCCGACGATACCGACGCGCCGAGGTCATTGAGCACCGTGGGCAGCCAGTTCGACAGGAAGTAGAGGTCGAGCAGGCTCATGAAGAACACCACCCACAGCAACAGCGTGACCAGGGTTCGGCCGCTCTTGAAAAGATGCAGCACCGGAATTCCGGCCAGTCCGGGTTCATGAATGACGAACTGCGTTGCCGGCGCGAATGCGGCCTTCGGGCTGATCAATCCGAGCAATTGCGCGACGCGCGCATTTGCGCTGCCCGTGAGCGCGAGGAACCGCACGGATTCCGGCAGCCGCAGCGCCAGGATCGGAACCAGCAGCAAAGGCGCAACGCCGCCGACCACAAACACCGAACGCCAGCCGAATTGCGGAATCAGTGCCGCCGCGAGCAGGCCGCCGAGTGCCGCGCCGACCGAGAACCCGCAGAACATGATCATCACCATGGTGGCGCGCCGGCGCCGCGGATTGAACTCGGACGTCATGGCAATGGCATTCGGCATCGCACCGCCGAGACCGAGCCCGGTCAGAAACCTGATCGCGAGCAGCGTGTTGACGTCCTGGACGAACGCGGTGACGAGCGCGCCGAGGCCGAACGCAAGCGTGGAGAAAATGATGATCTTCTTGCGCCCGATACGGTCCGCCAGCGGGCCGAACAGCAGCGCGCCGATCATCAGCCCGAACAGCCCCGCACAGAACACCGGGCCGAGCGCGCCCTTGGTCAGGCCCCATTCCTTCGCCAGCGCCGGCGCGACATAGCCGATCGCCTGGGTATCAAAACCGTCGAGAAACAGCACCGCCGCGCAGGTCAGCAGCAATTTGAGCTGAAATCCGCCGACCGGCTGCTGGTCGATGAAGTCAGCGACATCGACTGAAGAACTGCCACCGCCTTGAGCCTGAGAAACCGCCATCGTCGCCCTCCCCCTGAAGAAACAGATCGCGGCTCTTTCCGACCGCTCATATTGACTCGATAACCTAGCGCGAATTTCCGCCGAAAGGCGGCACAAATTCACCCGCGCAATGCATCCTTCGAATAGCCAGCGATCCGCTTGTAGCCTTCGGACAATGCGACAAGCTCGTCGCGGCTGATGACGTCATCGATCGATTCGAACGGCCGATCGTTGGTGCGCTGAAACACCTCGCGCAGGATCGCGTCGGGCGGATTGCTGCGGTTGGTCAGAACGATGCGCGTGGTCGCCTCCAGGCGCTGTTTCTCATAGGCGGCGAACGCGGCGGCCGGGTCGCCGTTTTCGAGCAGCGCCGAGACAAGCGCCCGCGCATCCAGAATCGCCTGGCCGGCGCCGTTGGAGCCGCGCGGCACCATCGGGTGGGCGGCGTCGCCTGATAATGTCACCCGCCCAAAGCTCCAGCGCGGCAGCGGGTCCTGATCGACCATCGGAAACTCCAGCACGTTGTCGGCGGCGCGAATGAATGCCGGCACATCGAGCCAGTCGAAATGCCAGTCGGCGAACGCGCCGATGAAATCCTCGATTGAACCGGGCCGGTTCCAGTCGCGCTTGCGATAGACCGGGGTTTCGATTTCGGCCACCCAGTTGATGAGCTGCAACCCGTCCGCGCCGGAGGCATGACGGATCGGATAGATCACCATCTTGCCGTGCGACAGCCAGCCCGCCCGCACCATGCTGGCGCCCGACAGTATCGGCCTCCATCGCGTCACGCCGCGCCACATGTTGACGCCGGAATAGCGCGGTTCGCCTTCGTCCGGGAAAAACTGCTTGCGGATCGCGGAGTTGATGCCGTCGCAGGCGATCGCGGCACGGCCGCGAACGGTGCTGCGATTGCCGCCTCCCGGCCCGTCAGAGAAACTGACGATGACGCCGGCCGCATCCTGTTCGACGCCGACGCAGTGATGGTTGGTGGTTAGCCGGTCGGCTCCCGCGCGCGCGCGGAATGCATCGAGCAGCACCATCTGCAGATCGCCGCGATGGATCGAGAACTGGGGATGCTCGTAGCCCGCCGCGCGGCCCAGCGGCTCCTGATAGATCAACTGGCCGAAACGATTGAAAAAGGTCGCATCCGCTGTGGCGATCGCCACCCGCGCCAGCGGCTGCTCGAGTCCGAGCGCGGCAAGCTCCTTGGTGGCATGCGGGAGCAGATTGATGCCGACGCCAATCGGCCTGATCTCGGCGGCCGACTCAAATATCCGGCAGGGAATCCCGGCCGCGTGCAGCGCAAGCCCGAGCGTCAACCCGCCGATGCCGGCCCCGACGATGATGATGTCGTCCATGTTTCCTTCCGGCGCGCGCTCAGGCGATTGGCCGCGATGAAACACGATGAGTAAGACCACTGTCAATCGAGGCCCAGAACTCATTAAGTTCTTCGCAGATGCTCTGATTCGTTAATTCAATGGCGGCGCGAGGAGGCCTCGCCATGAGAGATTTACCCCTGTTTTCGCGGGCGCACATGCCCCTTTGAGTTTCCTGGAAAGGGTCTGTTTCTGGAGATATCGGGCACGCATGGCGGAGTGAGCGCAAAACTGCGCGCGGTGGATTGCCGAGACGAGCTCAAGCGGCCTATACTTTACGGCAATAATTAGAAAATATTAGATCAGGGGGAAAACATGAATTCATCAACTCTGCTGTCTCGCATTGCACTCGGCGCCGGCGGGGCCTTGATTCTCGGCGCAACAGCGCTGGCGCAAACATCTCCACCGCCTGCGCCTGCTCCCGCTGCTGCACCGCAATTCCCGCCAACCGCAACGATCACCACACCCGGTTATCCCGGAGTCGGGCCTGCCGATTCCCGGCTCCGCGTCGTGAATTTGCCAAATGGCAAGAGGATGCACCTCCTGCCGGCGACGCTCGACACCACCCAATGGGGCTGGTTCGATAATGCCCAGCCACCGGTGCTTCGGGTAAATTCCGGCGACACCGTCGTCCTCGAAACCATGATGCACAGCCACAACCAGGTGGTTCCAGGCACGACCATTGAACAGATCAAAAAGACGCGGACGGATTTTCCCGGTCGTGGACCGCACACGCTGACGGGGCCCATCTATATCGAGGGTGCGCAGCCGGGCGATGTGCTGAAGGTGACGCTCAACAAGATCGTGCCCCGCGCCTACGCCACCAACTTCAACGTTCCCGGCATGTTCGGCGAATTCCCGACACTCTATGCGGATGGCCAAGTCAAGTATGTCTATCTCGATCTTGACAAGATGACGACCGAGTTCCTTCCCGGCGTCGTGATTCCGCTTAAGCCGTTCCCCGGTACGCTCGCCGTCGCGCGCAAGGAACCGGGACGCTATAGCAGCGTGCCGCCCGGAGAGTTTGCCGGCAACATGGATATCCGCGACTTCGTTGCTGGCTCCTCGCTTTACGTGCCGGTGCATGTGCCGGGCGCTTTGTTATGGACCGGGGATTCCCACGCCGGCCAGGGCAATGGCGAAGTGAATCTCACGGCGCTCGAAACGGCCTACAAGGAATTCAACATCACCGTGGAAGTCATCAAGGGCAAGCCGCTCGATTTCCCGCGTATCGAGACCAAGAAGTCCTGGATCAGCATGGGCTTCGACCAGGATCTGAACAAGGCCTGGGCGCAGGCCAAGGCACAGACGGTCAAGTTGCTCGCCGAGTTGCGCGGCGTTTCCGCCGAGCAAGCCGAAAAATTGATGCCCACGGTCTCGGATTGCCGGGTCTCTCAAGTGGTCAACGTCAAAAAGGGCATCCATTGCCTCAATCCGAAAAATGCGCGCGACGCGGAAGACCTGGAACGTCCAACCAAGGAGACGCCGAAGTATCTGGTGTCCTACGCCAAGGACGCCGATCTGAACAAGGCGATGGACAACGCCGCGATGGGCATGATCAAGATGCTTGAGACCGACAAGAAGGTTGCCCGTCTCGACGCCTACGGACTGGCCAGCGTAGCGATGGACTGCCGGATCGGCGCCATCTCCGACACCGAGAAGAACGTTCACTGCCTGATGCCCAAGAGCATCTGGGTCAAACAGTAACGTGAATACCAGGGGCCACCACAGACGGTCCTTCGCCGGTTCATAGCGATGTGGCTGCACCCGCTCCTTGTCACTCTGGGCTTCGCCAGCGGTTTGGCTCTGGCGCAGTCTTCACCGGCGCGGGCGCAAGACCTTATTCACGTCGTTACCACGACGACCGATCTGCGCAGCCTGGCCGAGGCGGTAGGCGGCGACTTCATCGATGCGGTCAGCCTGGTACCGGCCAATCTCGACGCCGAGGAGTATCAACCGAAACCGCAGGATGTGCTGGGGTTGAAGAATGCGCGGCTCGTCGTGCGCGTCGGGCTCGATTACGACCTCTGGTTCGACCGCTTGCTCCAGGCATCCGCCACCAGCGATATCAAGCGGGGCGGCCCCGGCTATGTCGATGCGTCGTTCGGAATCGCACCGCTGGAGGTGCGTGGCGTCACCGTTGGACCCGGCGATGGTCACGCGCATGGCAGCGGCAATCCGCATTATTGGCTTGATCCCAAGAACGCCGAGTTCATCACCGCCAACATCCTCGAAGGATTGACGCGTATCGACCCCGCCAACACCAAGAGGTACGAAGCCAACAGGCAGGCGTTTCTCGCGCGCCTCGTCCAGAAACTGACCGAATGGGAAGCCAGATTGGCGCCGCTCAAGAGCATGCCGCTGATCGCCTATCACAATAGCTGGCCCTATTTCGCCCGCCGCTTTCGGCTGGATTTTGCGGATTTCCTCGAGATCAAGCCGGGCGTGCCGCCTAGCCCATCGCACCTGGCTGGCATCATTCAGACGATGCGGACGCGAGGCGTGCGCATTGTCGTGCGGGAACCGCACGAGCCGGAACGGGACCTTGCCTTTGTAGCGGCCAAGACCGGGGCGTCGGTGACGGTACTGGCGGCCTCCGTCGGCGCGCTGCCCAATACTGGCGATTACCTCTCCTTGTTTGAAACCAATGTCGCGGCGCTCGTTGGCGCAGCAGTCGCAAGATGACCGAGGCGCTTGGATTTCTGTGGCCGTCCTTTCTGGTGGCGGTGTGTCTTGTCGGCATCCACACGTATTTCGGGATCCAGGTACTCAGCCGCAATGTCATATTCGTCGACCTCGCGCTGGCGCAGATCGCGGCGCTCGGCGCAACCGTTGCCTTCATGCTCGGCCATTCCGCGCAAGGCCTCGCGACCTACGGCTACTCACTCACCTTCACGTTGCTGGCGGCTGTGTTGCTGGCGTTCACGCGGGCCTGGGCAACACGCGTGCCGCAGGAGGCGCTGATCGGGGTCATCTATGTCGTAGCGGCGGCAGCTTCGATCCTGCTGATCGACCGGGCCCCGCAGGGTGCCGAGCATCTCAAGCAGATCTTGACCGGGAATATCCTGACCAGCGGCCTCAACGAAGCCGCCGTCATCGTTCCGCTCTACCTGGCGGTGGCGCTGGTGCATTTTCTCTTGCGCCACAGGTTGACGCGATCTGGTTCGCTGTTCTGGGAATTCGTGTTTTATTCGACCCTTGGCATCGTCGTGACCAGTTCGGTCGCACTCGCCGGCGTGCTGCTGGTATTTTCGTTCCTTATCATCCCCGCCACCATTGGCGTCATGTTTGCTTCATCGCTGCCGAGACAACTTGCGATCGGGTGGATCTCCGGCACATTGACCAGCGCGGTGGGGTTTGCCGCGTCGTTTGCCTTCGATCTGCCGACCGGCGCCGCCATGGTGTGTGCCTTCGGCGCTGCGCTGGCGCTTGCGGGGCTGGTCTATCCCTTGTTTCGCGGTGATCGCTTCATTGCGCTTCACATCGCGGTCGTCGCCGCCCGCTGGGGCCTCGCAGCGGTGATCGCCGGCTCGGCAATCCAACTGGCTGTCGCGCCGCGCGCCGATCAGCCGCTACTGGACATGCTTGAATTCGCGGCTCCCTCGTTGCGCAATCTGTATCTTACGCAGGCCGAGGCGGCCGCCTATCAAGATGCCAGCGAATATGGCGAACGTCACCGTTTGGCCGCGGAGCAATTGATTGAGCTGGAACGGCGACGCCGCACCCAAGGTGAAGCCCTGGATGAGCCTGCGGTGCAGCGGATTTCCTCGTTCCTGAAATCCTACGCCGAAATGCGCAAGGGCGAGCAATTCGTGATGGGCGAAGTACGCGCACGCGCGCGGGAGCGTATTCGATGGAGCCTGAGCCTCGTCTTGCTTGCGGTCGCGCTGCTATTTGCCCCGCTTCCCTGGCGTCGCCTTTGGGCGCGGTTGCAACCGACGTTCTAGCCCAGTGTGTGATGTGATTAGGTTGAAGCTGCCGGGATGTTGGTTCACCTCTCCCCGCGCGGGGAGAGGTCGATTTGCGAAGCTAGATCGGGTGAGGGGCTCTGCTCTGAAGAGAGACCGTAACCCCTCACCCCAGACCTCTCCCAACGGGAGAGGGAGTTCTGTCGTTACGGCTCAATCTAAACTCATCATGGTCTAGCGGCTTTTCACGAAACACATTCCCATTCGCGAGGCTTGGCCTGCGACCTGGCACGCCAGCCCCTCGGCGCAGGTCCACGACTTGAAACTCCGGTCGTTGTCGGCGGCGTTTGGGCGCTGCAGGTAACAATGCGCGCCCCAGCCGTCGTCATATTCGGTGCCGGCGAGTTCGGTGCTGCCGCGCAATTGCGGGCGGCTGGAAAACCCGCGCGAGTAATCCGGGGACCTGCCGTCGCGCATGGCGGTGAGAATATCGCGGCGGCGGATCTGGTCGCCGAAGAAATGCGGCGACGCCGGCACCACCGTCGAATTGGAAGGCTTGGCCGCCATCCAGTCGACGCCGGGGAAATGAAAGCCGCCGATGCCGCGGGTTTGATGGCATCCCGAACAGGTCATGTCGTTGAGCCGGCGCTCAAAGCCTGCAAGCGAGCGGATGTTTTGCAGCGCGGTGCCGCCTTCGGTTGCCTTCTTCAGCGCCGCGACGACGTCGCTTTCCCTGAATACGGGATCAGCGCCAGCGCCATCGCCCTGCACGAGGCCGAAGGCCGGCTGCAGGTTCGACGGCGCAAATCCGACCGGGGTCGCCGCAATCGCGCCGGTGGCAAGGAATTCCTGCGGTATCAAAATCGTGCCGCGATCCAGTTCTCTGAAATGCGCGGGATCGAGCAACCACGCCCTGAACTCGCGCTTGAGCTTTGCATCCGCCAAAATCCGCTCGCGATCGATCTGGTTCTCGAGCGGCGCTTCCTCGAACAGCCGAGCCTGCGCGTCGTAATGAAACACCTTCAGGAGATAGTCGGTGCGGAAATCGCGCACCGCCGACTTCGGTGCGTGCGCGATTTGAAGATTGGTTTCGATGCGGTCGATGTTTTCAGGCCCGATCAGATCGAGCGCGCCATCCTTCGCCGTCAATTTGGCCGCAAGCTCGGCGCCGGTAAGCGGCGAATCGGCGGCAGCGAGCCAGCGACGCGCGATCTCCGGGCATGTGATGGCCTTAAGCTTGCCGTCGACCGCATCATCGCCCCTGGCCTTCAGCACGATGTTCAGCGTCATCGGCAGCCGCGGCGAGACGGCAGCATCGCCCGTCTCGGGCATATCAGTCCGCGTCAGGCGGTAGATCAGCCGGATCTCGCCGCAATTCGCTTCAGCGAGATAAGCGCGGTCCATCCGGTTGACGATGCCCGCCAGCACGAAGCGTGAATCAGGGGAATAAAGCAGCGCACGATCGAACAGCTGAAAGTCGTAAGAACTTCCGACGCCGATGGTTTCGTTGGGAAGATCGGCTTTATGCCTGACGATGTATCGCTCGAACTCGTCGTCGAGCGCCTTGCGGACGGGAGCCAGCGACGGCAGGGCGAACAACTGACTGTTGTCGAGCGGTGCATCGGCCGATCTCGCCGGCAGCAGGACGCGGCCGAGGCCAAACCTGCCGCGATCGAGCTCGCGCAAAGCCAGGGGATCGGTGATCGCCGTCCCACGCTCCAGCGCGCTGCGCTTTGCGCATGGCGCACAGGCAAAGCGCTGCAGAGCAGGACGAAGATGATCGACAAGAAAATCGCAACGTGCGGCCCATCTCCTGACGAACACCGCGCGGAGCAGATTCATTCAAGGCTCTTGCGGCGTCTTCTTCTAGTCAGGAAATTAGCCGAAAAGCGGACAGTCTGTCTCGGGTCAATCCGGATGCGGCAAGACCATCGCTTCACGTCGCGGTGAAGCGAGCGAGCATGATCCGGAAAAGTGGGAACCGGTTTTCCCTCGGGACAAACGCGAAGCGTTTGCCCGGAGATCATGCTCAAACAAGAAGGTCCTAGCGTCCGACGATCAGGCCTTTGCTGGTCACGACCACCCAGCGGCCGTCCTGGCGCCGGATCGCGTCGACCCGGCCAGCACCGGGCACCAGATCGCCGGCATACACCTCAAAGATTCCCCGCCGCCCTTCGATCAAGGCAACGCCGTTGGCGACGCCACGCAGCATCCAGCCTTCCACCGTCGGCAGCCTGGCCACCTCGAGCTTTGGCTGATCTGCAGGCGCTGCCGCCGTTGAAGGCGCGATCGAGGCCGTTGCTTCGTTCGCCGCTCCTGCCGCTGCAGCGACGGGCACCGCGGCAGCCTGCGGCGCGACAGCCGCTGCCGGCGCAACCGGCGGCGTGGCGCGGAGCTTCTCCACGGCCTCGCCGAGCTTGGCGAGTTTGATGGCCGGCTCAAGTTGCGCTCTTTCGACCTTGTCGAGGCGGTCGCTGGTCTTGTTGAACTGGCTCATCCCCATCTTGGCCGTATGTTCGGCGCTGACCTTGAGGTTGGCGATGTCGGCGTCGATCCGCGCCACAGAGGCTTCGAGCGTGCGCTTTCCCGCTATCGCGCCATCATCACCGAGAAAACGCGTGAAACCCGCGGTCGCCAGCGCGCCGCCAAGCGCGCCTGCCACCGTTGCCAGCACTGCCACGGCCGCCAGCGCGGAAAGCCGGCGCTTGCCGAACATGCCGGAACTCGACGCGGCCTCGGGTTCCGGACCAGTGTCGGCGTTGCTGCCCCAGGCGCGGTCGCCGGATGACATGATCATGACCTTGCCGGGGTTGCGCGGCGCGTCTGCCTTGGGGGCATCGGGCTTGGGAGCATCGGCCTTGGGCGCGTCGGCCTCTGCTGTTTCGCCGGCGCCGCCCTGCTCGGGGACCAGCGTCGGAGAACCGACATCGGAACTTTCTTTTACCGATTCTTGCGCCGAAGCCACCGGCGCGCTCGGCGCCTTCGAGGAATGGTGAACGGTCGGCCCCGCATGGAGGGAACCGGGCTCACCGCTGGTCTGCTCGGCCTTTTGTTCGCTCACGTTCAAAATCTCCAAAAAAGGTTGACCATTTGGTAACTTTGATTGCTTGCGAAATCGTTACCAGCCGCCGGCTTACGAAAATTTTAGGAACTCATCCGGACCGGTTTCGGCCGTTTGACAGATGGGCGTGCGGTCTGCTCAAACGCATCAACAAGGATGCTGAAATGAAAATCGGGGGAAACAACAATGAAGCTTTACGACTCGGTCGGGCCAAATCCGCGCATCGTCCGCATGTTCATGGCGGAGAAGGGCATCGAAATGCCCAAGCAGACCGTCGATCTGCGCGGCGGCGAAAATCGGCAAGCCGAGCACCTGAAGCGCAATCCGCATGGCCAGATGCCGACGCTTGAACTCGATGACGGCAGCTATCTGTCGGAGATCACCGCGATCTGCGAATATCTCGAAGAGAAAAATCCGAAACCGCCGATGATTGGAAGCACCGCAGAGCAGCGCGCCGAGTGCAGGATGTGGACCCGGCGCGTCGATCTCAACATCTGCGAGCCGCTGGCCAACGGCTATCGCTTCGGCGAAGCGCTGAAATTCTTCCAGAACCGGATCCCCTGCGCGCCGGAAGCCTCGCCCGGCCTCAAAATGATCGCGGCGAACCGCCTGCAATGGCTCAACGGGCAGATGGCGGGCAAGGAATTTCTGTGCGGCACGCGCTTCACGCTGGCCGACATCCTGCTCTATTGCTGGATCGATTTCGGCAATCAGGTCGGCCAGCCGCTGGATGCCGCCAACACCAACATATCAGCCTGGTTCGCGCGCGTCGGCCAGCGGCCTTCGGTGAAGGCGTAGGTCACCGTCATTCCGGGCGATGCGAAGCATCGAACCTCAGATGTGCAATTGCACATCGGGGAATCTCGAGATTCCGGGTTCGCTCGTTTCACGCGCGCCCCGGAATGACGGTCACTAAGAAGCCGAGTCTCTACATCACCACCGGCGCATCCGGCAGTTCATTGCGCCCCGCCCCATGCGTCGGAAAATGCGCCGCCAGTTGCCGCGAGACCGCCTCGATGCCCTTGATGACGCCGCCCTTGAAATTCCCCGCCTTGAAATCGCTCTCCATGGCCTTGCAGATTTTTTCCCAGCCCGCGGCGCCGACCTTCGCATCGATGCCGCGATCGGCGATAATCTCGACGTTGCGGTCGGCCAGCAGCAGATAGATCAGCACGCCATTGTTGTGGGCGGTGTCCCAGATGCGCAGGTGCGAAAAAATATCCAGCGCGCGTTCCCGCGCCGACTGATTGCGGAACAGCGGCGCGCCGTCCAGCGCGCCTTCGACGACGAAGCGGACCTGGCCGGAATGCGTGGCCTCGCCGGTCTTGATCGCTTGCTCGATCGCGGCCAGCACGTCAGGCGGAAAAATCCGCCGCACCCGCCAGCGGTGCTCGAGAAGATGTCTGCCGATGCGCCTGATGCCCATATCTACCAGCTCCCTGACGCGCCGCCGCCGCCAAAACTGCCGCCACCGCCGCTGAACCCGCCGCTGTCGCTCGAACTGCTCCCGGAATATGAACCGCCTCCGCTGCCGGACCAGTTGCCATGGCCGCCGTTCGACGACGCGATGCTCTCACCGAACAAGGTGAAGATGAAGGCAATGACCGCCGCGATGATCGACGCCGCCAGCGACCCGGCGATAAGCCATGCCAGCACTCCGACCACGCCGCCGGTCGCAACCGAGCCGATCAGCCTGCCCAGCGTGGTCCGCAGGATGGCGCCGATGACGAAGATCCCGAAGAGGACGAAGGGATTGAGCGGATCGATATGGCTCAGCAAGCCGGAACCTTGCCGCGGCGCCGGCGCTGCCGCCGGCAATGTCTCACCGTCGATCACCCGGATGATCCGGTCGACGCCTGCGGAAATCCCGCCGGCAAAATCCCCGCTCCTGAATTTCGGCGTGATGATTTCATCGATGATGCGTTTGGCGGTGACGTCGTTGAGCGCGCCCTCAAGGCCATAGCCGACTTCAATGCGAAGCTTGCGGTCGTCCTTGGCGACGACGAGGATCGCGCCGTCGTCGACCTTCTTGCGCCCGACCTTCCAGGCTTCCGCAACCCGGATCGAAAATTGCTCGATGGTTTCAGGCGCCGTGGTCGGCACGATCAATACCGCGACCTGGCTGCCCTTCCTCGCTTCGAAATCCCGCAAGGTTTGCGTCAGCGCGGCAATGTCGCCGCTCTGGGAGCGTCCGGGTCTGGTCGACCACCCGCCCTGACAGCGGCGGCACCGCGACGTCGGCAAAGGCTGCGAATGCCCAGCACAACAGCAGCGCCAGAATGCAGGCTCTTGCAGCGTTCATCGCGGCGGTCAATCCAGCTCCGATTCCGACGTTCGCAAGCATTCGCGGCAACCTCTCATGCGGGCTTCGGAATCGGAAGCACGGGGTTGTCGGACTACTTTGCGGGTGCCGGCGTCGGATTGAAATCCACCTTCGGCGCGGTCGAGATTTCCTTTTCGTTCTCGACCGAGAAATTCGGCTTCTCCTTGTATCCGAACGCGATCGCCGTCAGGTTGCTCGGGAACGAGCGGATCGTGACGTTGTAGTCCTGCACCGCCTTGATGTAGCGGTTGCGCGCCACCGTGATGCGGTTTTCGGTGCCTTCCAGCTGCGCCATCAGGTCGCGAAACAGCGCGTCCGATTTGAGCTGCGGATAGTTCTCGGTCACGACCAGCAACCGCGACAGCGCATTGCTGAGTTCGCCTTGCGCCGCCTGAAACTTCTGGAATGCGGCGGGGTCGTTGAGAACCTCCGGCGTCGCCTGAATGCTGCCGACCTTGGCCCGCGCATTGGTCACGCCCAGCAGCACATCCTTTTCCTGCTGCGCAAAACCCTTCACCGAATTGACGAGGTTGGGCACCAGATCGGCGCGGCGCTGGTACTGGTTGACGACCTCGGACCAGCCCGACTTGACCTGCTCGTCATTGGTCTGGATCGCGTTGTAGCCGCAATTGGTGAGGCTCAAGGTCGCCAGCGCCGCCAGCACGGTCCATAATCTGCGCATCGAATTCTCTCCCGTTGAATCGGTTCGCAAGGTATCAGAACGATGCGGCTGGTAAGCTGTACATCGTCATTCCGCGGCGCTGCGAGTTGCAGTCTGACCGCGCCCAGGGAAGGTCGGCGCGTAGCCCGGATGATGCGATTGCGACGATTCCGGGTTCGCGTCTTCGACGCGCCCCGGAATGACGAGCTCACCCCATCTCCCGCAACACCGCCTCGACCGCCTTGCGCTCGTCCGCCGTGAGTGCGGCCTGCGGCGGGACGGGATCGCCGACCTCGTAGCCCTGGATCGCGAGGCCGGCCTTGATGCAGGCCGCGAGGTTATAGCGCGCGAACGCTTCGTTGATGCGCCACAGCTTGCGCTGCAGCTTCAGCGCATCGTCCCAGCGCGCGGCCTTGCAGAGATTGTAGAGTTCGACGCTTTGCCGCGGAATGATGCAGGCGGGTCCCGCCATCCATCCGACCCCGCCGATCAGCATCACCGCGGCCGGGATATGCGCGGATGCCGCGAACACTGCGATAGCGTCGCCGCAGCGGTTCATGATCGACAACAGCCGCCCGGTGTTGGTCGAGGCGTCCTTGATATATTGAATGCGCGGATGAGCGGCGAGCCGCGCGATCACATCCAGCGACAGATCGGATCGCTGAAACTGCGGATTGGTGTAGATCACGACGGGAATATCGACCGCATCCGCGATGGCGCGAAAATAGGCTTCGACCTGCGCATCGCCGAGCGGGAAATACGCTTCCAGGATGGCGAGAATGCCGTCGGCGCCGAGCTTTTGATAGGCCTTCGCCTGTGCGACGGCGTCTGCCGTCACAGTCGAGACCACGCCGGCGACAACAGGCACGCGCCCCTTGGCGGCTTCGATCGTGGTCTGCACCACCGCCGTGCGCTGCGCGTTGTTGAGATAGGCGAACTCGCCGGTCGAGCCGAGCGGCGTCAGCCCATGCACGCCGGATTTGATGAGATCGTCGCAGAGACGGCCGAGTACGTCGGCGCGGATTTGCCCCGACGCATCGACAGGCGAGACCAGATAGGGAAAGACGCCGTGGAAATCAGCCATGTTGGGGATCAAGCCTCAAGATCCGACGATCCCTTCAACCCGCCTGGCCTTGCAGGCGCCGGGATCAGGACATGTGGCAAAAATCCCAACGGCGGTAAAGTGGCCACAGCGCGATCGGCCGCCCGCTCGCAATCCGCGAGCGGGCTTGCCAATCGAAACATGCAGACCAGACGACTATCTTTGCGTCAGCCGTTCGAGATTCATCCGGCGCGATTACCGGTTGACACCCCGCACGTCACCGGTATTGGCGTCGACATAAACCTCGATATATCGGCCTGACCTATCCCGCCCTTCGATTTCCCATTCATCGCCGAGAAATTGAGTGTGGGATACGGTTGTAACACCCAGACCGGTGGCAATTTGCAATGCTGCGTGCATCGAAACCAGGTCGCCCGCCTCATAGGCCGTGGCGGGGGTCGCTAACCCCAGCACTGCGACTGCAAGGATTGGCATGACATATTTTCGCATGAGTTACTCCTCGTCGAAACCATCTGCCCGTTACACCTTCGGTTCAGCGTAACATCCCTAAAAACCGCTCGAAGCGTCGTGCGTTCCGGTTTCGCGTATCACGAAGCTGCGCAAATTTTCAGCCGTTGCGGCCATTTGGTGACCGCATCCTGGTTAGAAAGCGACGAGGCGCAGCTGCATGCGCGAACGCGCCGTCGTTCCCGGTTCGGCGCCGATATCGCGCGCC
>CAVXHU010000029.1:0-64401 GCA_963761395.1 uncultured Alphaproteobacteria bacterium | reverse complement strand
GCACGACGAGGAGCGCGCGATCGAGCTGTTCGGATGTTTCCGCATCAATATGGCCGATGACGCGCCGAACCCGTTCATGGCGGAGCGCGACCATTTTGTCCGTCATAATCTGCGAGCGAAGGCGAAGGCCGTTTGACGGGTTGGCTTCGATCATCGGCCTGAGCGGCAACCTCTCCTGAAGGTCTGACGAAACGGGACAGATGAAGACCGTCGATAGCTCTTCGTTGAACTCCTCGGCTTGTACGACCACCCCGGGTCTTGGTCGCCCCAGCTCGCTTGGGACCACCACCAGCACGACATCGCCGCGCTTCACTTCCAGTCGCTCCAATCATAAGCCGCCTCAATCCACGCATCGATCGCATCGTTCTCCGGATGCTGCGCCATCAGCTTCGCCTGCCGGCGGATCTCCGCCAGCACCTTGGGATCGCGCAAATCCGGCACCCAATGCTGCACCGGCCGCAGCCCCTGCGCGCGCAGCCGCTCGCGGCGCGAAGCCATGCGCTGCTGGGGGGTGCGGGGCTTTGCCTTTTTCGGGGTCGTGGCCATGGGAGGAACGTAACATGTTACGCGCGGAAATTCAATGCGGAGGCCCGGCTAGTGCTGCGATATTTACGATGGCTCCAAACACCGGAATCGCAAGAGACGTGTCTGAGTCGCAGGGAGTGGGATCCAATCCGCTATTGGGCCGCGCTGACGCGAGCTTCCCCCGGTGGGCTTGCTTTTTTCCAGTCTCCGGGTGCCAGAACCTTGCTTGCAGACAGGATCTCGATGCCGAGGATGTGGCCTTCGGCATCGACATCGTAAATGAACGGGCCGGCCTCTTCCGTCCGTTCGACCTTACCGCGCCCGACGATGATGTACACGGCGTCGGCTTCGGCATCGTAAGTTATATCGGTCATGGCTTTCGCCTCGCGTTCCGATCAAACATTGCGCATATAACGCGAATGCTCAAATTTGTCTCGACACATGCCACGCGAAAAACGTGTCCGCCGAACTGAGGAATGGCGCGAAATCTGCGTTCAACGACCGGGTCCCCAAGGTCCACCTCGGTCCAGTCTTGATCGAGAAGAGTCTCCCCAATCCATTTAGGATCGATACGCCGATCCCGCAATCTGATCCGGGGCGTGTGCGGTGAGGCTAACGGGCTTCTTCATCGGCTTGGTTAGCTCTCGTCGCCTGCGAACGATCCGGCTCAGCTATCCACCTTCAGCGCGGCGATAAAAGCCTCCTGCGGAATGTCGACCTTGCCGAACTGCCGCATCTTCTTCTTGCCTTCCTTCTGCTTCTCCAGAAGTTTTCGTTTGCGGGTGATGTCGCCGCCGTAGCACTTTGCCGTCACGTCCTTGCGCAGCGCGCGCACGGTTTCGCGCGCGATCACCTTGCCGCCGATCGCCGCCTGGATCGGAATCTGGAACATGTGCGGCGGGATCAATTCCTTCATCTTCTCGACCATGGCGCGGCCGCGGCCCTCCGCGCGCTGACGGTGCACCAGCATCGACAGCGCATCCACCGGCTCGTTGTTGACGAGAATCTGCATCTTGACGAGGTCGGCCGGCTTGTAGTCGGTGAGATGATAGTCGAACGAGGCATAGCCCTTCGAGACCGACTTCAGGCGGTCGTAGAAATCAAACACCACCTCATTGAGCGGCAGCTCGTATTTCACCATCGCGCGGTTGCCGACGTAAGTGAGCTCCTTCTGCGCGCCGCGGCGGTCCTGGCACAGTTTCAAGACGCTGCCGAGATATTCGTCGGGCGTGAGAATGGTCGCCTCGATCCAGGGTTCCTCGATCTCGGCGATCTTGACCACGTCGGGCATGTCGATCGGATTGTGAATCTCGATCACCTGCCCGTCGGTCAAGTGCATCTTGTAGATCACCGACGGCGCGGTCGCGATCAAATTGAGATCGAACTCACGATGCAGCCGCTCCTGAATGATTTCCAGATGCAACAGCCCGAGGAAGCCGCAGCGGAAACCAAAGCCCAGCGCAGCCGAGGTTTCCATCTCGAACGAGAAGCTGGCGTCGTTGAGGCGCAGCTTGCCCATCGCCGCGCGCAAGCTTTCGAAATCGTTGGCATCGACCGGAAACAGGCCGCAGAACACCACGGGGATCGCCGGCTTGAAACCCGGCAGCATGTCGGTCACCGGCTTGCGGTCGTCGGTGATGGTGTCGCCGACGCGGGTGTCGGCCACTTCCTTGATCGCAGCGGTGATGAAGCCGATCTCGCCGGGGCCGAGCTCGTCGAACTGCGTCATCTTCGGCGTGAAGAAGCCGACGCGCTCGACGTCGTAGGCGGCGTTGGTGCCCATCATCCGGATGCGCTGGCCCTTTTTCATCACGCCGTCGACGATCCGCACCAGCACCACGACGCCGAGATAGACGTCGTACCAGCTGTCGACCAGCAGCGCCTTCAGCGAGGCATCGCGGTCGCCCTTCGGCGCCGGCAGCCGGTGAACGATCGCTTCCAGCACCTCGTCGATGCCGAGACCGGTCTTCGCCGAGATCATCACCGCGTCCGAGGCGTCGATGCCGATCACGTCCTCGATCTGCTGCTTGACCTGGTCCGGTTCCGCCGCCGGCAGGTCGATCTTGTTCAGCACCGGCACGATCTCGTGGCCGGCGTCGAGCGCATGGTAGACATTGGCGAGCGTCTGCGCCTCGACGCCCTGGCTGGCATCGACGACGAGCAGGGAACCTTCGCAAGCGGCGAGCGACCGTGAAACCTCATAGGCGAAGTCGACATGCCCGGGGGTGTCGATCAGGTTGAGGATGTAGGTCTTGCCGTCCTTGGCTGGATAGGTCAGCCGCACGGTCTGCGCCTTGATGGTGATGCCGCGCTCGCGCTCGATATCCATGGAATCGAGCACCTGTTCCTTCATCTCGCGCGCCTGCAAGCCCCCGGTGGTCTGGATCAGACGGTCGGCCAGCGTCGATTTGCCATGGTCGATATGCGCAACAATGGCGAAGTTGCGAATGTTGGAAATAGGGATGGATGTCATGGGCGCGGGATAGCATTCGCGCTCTGGGGCGGCAACCATATTGCGCCGGTTTGACGGGCTTCTTCACGCCAAGCTGATTCCACTTTTCGCCGAAACGCGGTACCCAGAGGCCATGTCAACTGCATCATCTTTGCCCGCGGCTTCGCGTGCGCGCCACAGGCTATCGATCCGGCGACTGGCGGCGTGGCTGGTGGCGTCGGCATCGGACCGCAAGACCAGCCTGTGGCTGGTGATCGGCTTCGCCGTCGCGCATGCCGTGCTGTGGACCTTCATCCTGATCAATCTCAAGGCGGCGCAGGACGTCCACATGGATGTCGCGGAAGCCTTCGCCTGGGGCCAGAAATTCCAGTTCGGCTATGGCAAGCATCCGCCGCTCGCCGGGTGGGTCGCAGGACTCTGGTTCAAGATCTTTCCGGTCGCCGACTGGGCCACCTACGCGCTGGCGATGACGACGCTCGGCTGCGGGCTGGTGATCTCGTGGCTGATCAGCTTGCGCGTGGTCGATCGCCGCCGCGCGTTTTTCGTCGTGGTGATGCTCGCGCTCTATCCGATCTTCAATTTCAAGGGGTTCAAGTACAATCCGGATCTGCTGCAGCTGGTCACGCTGCCGCTTCTGGTGCTGGCCTATCTGCATGCGTTCGAGAAGCGCAATGTGCGCGCCGGCCTGTGGCTTGGGCTGGCCGGCGCGCTGGCGCTGATGACGAAATACTGGGTGCTGACCATGATCGGCGCGGTCGGGCTCGCCGCGCTCATTCATCCCGATCGTTTGCTGTTCCTGCGCTCGCCGGCGCCGTGGGTCGCGATCGCCACGCTCGTCGTTGCCATGATTCCACATCTGATATGGCTGAGAGAAGTCGACTTCGTGCCGCTGACCTATGCCGGCGACGTCTATGGGCTGTCGAGCCGCGCGCAGAACATCCAGCTTGTGCTCGGCTACATCGGCCACAATCTCGCGCTGCTCGCCGCTCCGGTGGTGCTGGCGGCGATGGCCTTGGCGTGGAGGCCGCGATGGTGGGCAACGTTCGGTGCGGCATCCACTGGCATTATTGACGCGCCCATGGTGCCGCGGCGCCAATCCGGGCGTGAACGTATCGCAGGCGCTCAATATCTGGATTATCCAGATCGTGGTCGCGATCGGCCCTCCGCTCGGCGGCCTGATTTTCACGGTCTACATGAAGACCGATTGGGGAATTTCGCTGTTCTTTTTGACCCCGCTGGCGCTGGTTGCGATTCCCTCGCTGCGCCTGCAAGGGATGGCGTTGTTTCATATTGCCGCGATCTGGCTCGTCGTCACACTCGCAGCGCTTGTCGCCTCGCCCTACATCGCCGCCCGGGAGATGGCGGTTAATCCGAACGGCGCCGCGACCTACGGCGCGCGTTCCGATCTTGCCCGCGAACTGACCCAGGCCTGGCATACGCGTTTCAATTCACGATGGGCCGTGGTCGCCGGCACCACGGAGGTCGGCGAGCCCATGACGTTCTACAGTCCGGATCATCCGGCGCCGTTCACGCCGGGCGAGATCTGGTCGTCAGGATTGACCTCGCTCGAGGAGGCCAAGCGGCTCGGCTTCATCGGCATCTGCGATACGACGGACGGGCGGCTGCCGGTCTGCGACGCCTGGATGACAGCCAATGGCAATAATGCCGAGCGTCTTGCGATCACGACGCAGCGCTTCTTCCACGGGCATCCGGGTCCGGCGATCAGCTGGAAGGTCTACATCGTGCCGCCCGCGAAATAGCGGGCCATAGTCAGAGGTCCAGCGTCATTCCGGGCGCGCGAAGCGCGAACCTCAAATGTGCAATTGCGCATCTGAGATTTTGGACTATCCCGGAACACGCCCAATCACGTGCCTTCTTCGTTGAACTTGCTGGCGACCAGTTCGGTGATCGCGTCGATGGCGGCTTGCGCCTCGGGACCGATCGCGGAGACGATGATGGATGTGCCCGGCGCCGCCGACAGCATCATCAGCCCCATGATCGAGTTGCCGCCGACAGTCTCGCTGCCGCGGGTCACCCAGACTTCGGCATTGAAGCGCTCGACCATCTGAACGAATTTCGCCGAGGCGCGCGCGTGAAGACCGCGTTTGTTGATGATGGGAAGCTCGCGAGACACCGCGCCCGACGGGATACTTGGCCCGACATCGTTTTCGGGCGACGCGGCATCGTCGCTCATTTGCCGGCGAGAACCCGGCTTGCGATGGTGACGTATTTGCGGCCGGCTTCCTGGGCCATGGCGATGGCGTCGGGAAGCGACCGCTCTTCGCGAACCTTGGCAAGCTTGACCAGCATCGGAAGATTGATCCCGGCGAGCACCTCCACCTTCGGGCGGCTCATGCAGGAGATCGCGAGATTGGAGGGGGTGCCGCCGAACATGTCGGTGAGGATGGCGACGCCATCGCCGCTGTCGACGCGGTTGACCGCTTCAATGATGTCGCTTCGACACAGATCAGAGTCGTCCTCGGCTCCGATCGTGACGGCTTCGATTTGCTTTTGCGGACCCATGACATGTTCCAGCGCCGCCTTGAACTCGTCGGCAAGGCGCCCATGGGTCACAAGTACTAGACCAATCATCGGAAACTCCTCGCGGGTGCTTTTGGTGCACCGCACGAACGCGCCACTTTGACCATCCAGAGCCCCTGCGCAAGAGGGGACCTTCGCGATTCTCCCGGAAATTAGGGGTAGAGAGGGGGAGCGTGCGCCGGTCTATTCGGTCGCGATACTGGGTCCAATATGGTTACCAATTCCCTTCGAACAATCGGCCGAGGGCTGGGCGGAAAATGAACTCGCGGTCATGGTCAGGGCAGCGACAACCAATGGGAGGGCCGCAAAGCCCGCTTCGACGGGAATTCGCGGTATTTTGATACCAGATATGCGGGCAAGGAGCGCTTCCGGCGGGGGCAGGCGCTCGGCGTCCGCAGCGGACAGATCGACGACCAGGCCGACAATGGCCTCCGCAGCGAAGTCGCAGCGGCGAATGCCGAGCCCGCGAATTTCGATCAGGCCGGCCACTCCGGGCGCTGGGCGGACCACAAGCTGCCCCGTGCTGGCGTCAAGATGGACACGGTCATCGCCGACCAGCACCGCGGCGGGTATCTGCCCCGAGCGCCCGGCAAGGATGAGATCGAACGCCAGTCGCGATTTGCCGGCACCTGATGGCCCGCGGATCAGCACCGCACGATTTCCCACCAGCACTGCGGAAGCGTGGACGCTTGCGCCGTCAGTCATGGCGCGGGCAGCCTGACCACAAAGCGCGCCCCCGCAATCGTGGCCTCGCCATCGGCGCCGGGGCGAGCTGCGCGATTCTCCGCCCAGATGCGTCCGCCATGCGCCTCGATGATCTGTTTCGAGATCGACAGCCCCAGTCCGGAGTTCTGCCCGAACCCCTGATGCGGCCGGTCGGTGTAGAAGCGCTCGAAGATTCGCTCCAGCGCATCCTCGCGAATCCCCGGCCCATCGTCATCGATGACGATCTCGATTTCCGATTTCACGCGGCGGCATACGATGCGTACCTTGCTGCCGGCTTCGGAAAACGACTGGGCGTTGGAGAGCAGATTCGAGATCACCTGTCCCAGCCTCGAATCGTGACCCGGCACCGAGAAAGTATCGTTGAAAGTTCTGCCCTCGAAGCGGACCTCAACGACGACGTTGTTGCTCCGCCGGGTTTCGTTCGCGACGGTCGTCAGGGCAGTAAGCAGGCGACGAAGATCGACGGACGTCATATCCTGCCGCTGCAGCTCGGCATCGAGCCGGCTCGCATCGGAAATATCGGAAATCAGCCGATCGAGCCGCTTGACGTCATGCTCGATCACCGCCAGCAGCCGCGAGCGGCTGTTCTCGCTCCGCGCCAACGGCAGTGTTTCGACCGCGGACCGCAGCGACGTCAGCGGGTTCTTCAATTCATGGGCGACGTCGGCGGCGAACATCTCGATCGCCTCGATCCGATTATAGAGTGCATCCGTCATGTCGCGAAGCGCGCCGGAGAGATGTCCGATTTCGTCACGGCGGCGGGTGAAATCGGGAATCTCGACGCGGGTGCGGATGCGGCGCCGGACCCGCTCGGCGCTGTCGGCGAGCCGGCGCACGGGTCCAGCGATGGTGCTCGCCAGCAGCAATGACAATACAATCATGACAGCCGAAGCGACGCCGCCGACCTTCAAGATCGCAAGCCGCTCGGCGGTTACCATCTGGTCGATGTCGTCGCCCTGGGTCGAGAGCATCAAGGCGCCATTGATCGCGCGAGCGTGAAATCGCTGGACCGGCACGGCGACCGAGACGATCACCTCGCCGCGCTGGTTGACCCGCACCATGCTGCGCTTCTGGCCCTTCAGTGAGTCCGCGACTTCCTGGTAGCCGTTGCCGTTCTCCGGTCCAAGTTCGCGATAGAGCGGAAGGTCGCCGCGATTGAGCCAGGTGCGAACCGCGATCATCGTTCGCTCGGCGATGCCCGGAGAGGATGGCGGCGGCAGTTCGAAGCGGAGCACGTCGCTGAGATTGCGGCTGTCGAGGATCAGCCCGCCATTGGGATCGTAAATGCGGGCGCGGGTCTTGGTCGGCGAGATCAGCTGCCGCAGCACCGGTGCGACCCGTTCCGGATTGATCGGAAAATCGAGCCCGGAATATTCGTCCGGACCCCCGTAGCTTTCGCCGGGCTTGAGGTCGAGCAGCCGATCGGGATCGATGGTGATGGCGTTGGTTTCCACCGTCGCGGACGCTGCGATCGCACCGGCGATGATCTCAGCCGACACCATGAGGCTTTGCGCCCGTGCGTCGATCAGGCCGGCGCGGAATTGCGAGAGGTAAAGAATGCTCGCCACCAAGGCGACGAGGCCTGCGAGGTTCAAGGAAACGATGCGGCGGGTGAGGCTGGAGAAGCTGAGCGCGAAGAAGAACTGCCCGGCACGGCGCAGCCAGCCGAGCGGCCGCTGCCAGCCCTGCGCGGGCGGCTTCTCGATGGCAACGTCGTCGAGGGCGAGGGCCGGCGATGCGCCCTCGGCATTCAGGTTTGGATCGGGCTGGGTTCGATCAAGCAATGGCCAGAACTGCCGGTTGTTTCGATTGCGTCTCTAGAAGATGCGCGTCGCCTTCGCATCTTACCCCAGACGGGCGGCGGCGTCAGTTAACAAACCGCAACTCAAAGGCCCGCAAATCAGGTTTCCTTGAAGCGGTAGCCCACGCCGTACAGGGTTTCGATCATCTCGAAATCGTCGTCGACGACCTTGAACTTCTTGCGCAGCCGTTTGATGTGGCTGTCGATGGTGCGATCGTCGACATAGACCTGATCGTCATAGGCGGCATCCATCAAGGCATTGCGGCTTTTCACCACGCCGGGGCGCGTCGCCAGCGCCTGCAGGATCAGAAATTCCGTCACCGTCAACGTCACCGGCTCGTTCTTCCAGGTGCAGGTATGACGCTCCGGGTCCATGCGTAAGAGGCCGCGGTCCAGCGCCTTGGCATCGGTCTCCTTCGGCACGGCGGTCGGGTCCTTCGGCGCCGCGCGGCGCAGCACGGCTTTGACGCGCTCGACCAGGAGGCGCTGCGAGAACGGCTTGCGGATGAAATCGTCGGCGCCCATTTTAAGGCCGAACAATTCGTCGATTTCCTCATCCTTGGAGGTGAGAAAGATCACCGGCAGATCGGACTTCTGGCGCAGCCGCCGCAGCGTCTCCATGCCGTCCATGCGCGGCATCTTGATGTCGAGGATCGCAAGGTCCGGCGGGCTGGTGCGGAAGCCGTCAAGCGCCGATGCGCCATCCGTGTAGGTCATGATGCGATAGCCTTCGGCTTCGAGCGCGATCGAGACGGATGTGAGAATGTTGCGGTCGTCGTCGACCAAGGCGATTGTGGGCATGAGCCTGCTTTCAGAAACGGAGTGGCTAGAACGGCGAGCAATCCAGCGATGCGCCGCTTAAGTGGGCTTTGAGCCCGGTCAACGAGCAATGCAAGCTGGGCTGAAGTGTGACCGGGTTCCCGAGACGCCTGACCGGACCCGCGGGTCCGAAGCGTGTACAGACGGCAGTTTAACCGAAAAAAGGCCCTTATTGCAATGGGATATGCTGGTATCATCGATGCAACCCACCTCTGACTTCGACGCAAACGGGCTAGCCCGATCGCTGCTGCGGCGCAGCCGGCAGGGGGCTTTGGCGACCCTGATGGCCGGCAGCGGCGATCCCTATTGCTCGCTGGTCAATGTCGCGAGCCACCCCGACGGCTCGCCGATCCTGCTGATTTCGCGTCTGGCGCTGCACACAATCAACATCCTCGGCGATTCCAGGGTTTCGCTGATGCTGGACGAGCGCGCCGAGGGCGACCCGCTGGAGGGATCGCGGATCATGCTGGCGGGCCGGGCCGAGGAGGCCAGCCCCGAGGACCGGGGGATCCTGCGCCGGCGCTACCTCAACGCCCATCCGTCCGCGGAAACCTTTGTAAATTTTAAGGATTTTTCCTTTTTCCGGATCCGGCCGAGCGGGGCCCATTTGGTGGCGGGTTTTGGGCGAATCGTGGACCTCAAACCGGAGCAGTTTTTGACCGATATTTCCGATGCCGGGGCGCTGCTGGAGGCCGAACAGGGCGCCATCGATCACATGAATGCCGATCATCGCGACGCCATGAACCTCTATGCAACCAGGCTGCTGGGCGCAGAGGCTGCGGACTGGCGCTGCACCGGCTGCGATCCGGACGGAATCGACATGCAGGCCGGCACGACCACGCTGCGGCTGGATTTTCCGCGGCGCATTGTCACGCCTGCCGCATTGCGGCAGATGCTGAAGGAATTTGCCGATCAAGCCCGCGCTGCGGCAAACATTTAAGCTGCTTCAATCGCTGCCTTGGAATAAACCAAATAGTGAGGGATCGGCTTGGCAAGCCCGGCGTTCATCAGTATTAGGTCGCCGGACCGAGGCCGGAAGGCTATGTTGTTGCGGTCACCGCGACAGACGCGCGTCTGGCGACATTCGCGCTGGAGATACGCGGGTTCGAGGAGGAGTCTTCCGTGCAAGAGACGGGCGTGCATAACGGTGCCTTCGGCGCCGACAAATTCGGCTTAAAAAAACTCAAGGGCGTGAACTGGAATTTCGGCGCGCCGCAACTCTATGCGCACTCCCTGGCTGCCGGCGAAGCCGTCCTTACATCGGACGGCGCTTTGTGCGCGGAAACCGGCGTGTTCACCGGCCGCAGCCCGAAGGACAAATTCACCGTTCGTGACGCCTTGACCGACAAGAACATGTGGTGGGCCGGCAACCAGTCGATCACGTCGGAACAGTTCGCGGCGCTTTACGCCGACTTTCTCAAGCATGCCGAAGGCATGACGCTGTTCGCGCAGGATCTTTATGGCGGCGCCGATCCGAGCCTGCGGATCAAGACCCGCGTCTATACCGAACTCGCCTGGCACTCGCTGTTCATCCGCACGCTGTTGATTCGCCCCGAGATGTCAGAACTCGCGGACTTCGTCCCTGAGCTGACCATGATCGACCTGCCGAGCTTCAAGGCCGATCCCAAACGCCACGGCGTGCGTTCGGAGAACGTGGTCGCGATCGATTTCGCCCGCAAGATCGTCCTGATCGGCGGGTCTTATTATGCCGGCGAGATGAAGAAGTCGGTGTTCACCACGCTGAATTATTATCTGCCCGAAAAGGGCGTGATGGCGATGCATTGCTCGGCCAATGTCGGGCCCGACGGCGACACCGCGATCTTCTTCGGCCTGTCCGGCACCGGCAAGACCACGCTCTCGGCCGACCCGAAACGCACGCTGATCGGCGACGACGAGCACGGCTGGGGTGCGGACGGCGTCTTCAATTTCGAGGGCGGCTGCTACGCCAAATGCATCAAGCTGTCGCAGGAAGCCGAGCCCGAGATTTACGCCGCCAGCAAGCGTTTCGGCGCGGTGCTGGAAAACGTGGTGCTCGACGAAAACACCCGCGAGCCGGATTTCGACGATGGCTCGAAGACCGAAAACACCCGCTCCGCCTATCCGCTCGATTTCATCCCCAACGCTTCGCGCACCGGCCGCGCGCCGCATCCGAAAAACCTGGTGATGCTGGCGGCGGATGCGTTCGGCGTGATGCCGCCGATCGCCAAACTGACGCCGGCGCAGGCGATGTATCACTTCCTGTCCGGCTACACCGCGAAGGTGGCGGGCACCGAGCGCGGCCTCGGCAAGGAGCCGCAGCCGGAATTCTCGACCTGCTTCGGCTCGCCGTTCCTGCCGCGCGATCCCTCCGTGTACGGCAATCTCTTGCGCGACCTCATTGCAAAACACAACGTCGATTGCTGGCTGGTCAACACCGGCTGGACCGGCGGCAAATACGGCACCGGCCGCCGCATGCCGATCAAGGTGACGCGGGCGCTGTTGACGGCTGCGCTGAACGGCTCGCTGCGCAATGCCGATTTCCGCACCGACAAGTATTTCGGATTCGCGGTGCCGACCTCGCTGCCCGGCGTCGAGCCGCATATCCTCGACCCCATCAAGACCTGGGCCGACAAGGCCGAGTTCGACAAGACCGCGCGCGCGCTGGTCGGCATGTTCCAGAAGAACTTTGCGAAATTCGAAGCCCAGGTCGACGCCGACGTCCGCGCCGCCGCGCCGGAAGTGAAGCTCGCCGCGGAGTGAGCCGCAGGATCACTCCGTCATGGCCGGGCTTGGCCCGGCCATGCCGCGTCTTTCTTCATGCCGATGTGGCTCGAGTTATAAGACGTGCGATGCCCGGGACTAAGCCCGGCGCATGACGACTGGTATTTGCACGGAGGCGGTCGACGGGTCGGCGCAAGCGCGTCGCCTTTTCTCACGCCTTGAAATACGCAATCTGATGCGTGGTCGCGAGCAGGCGGCCCTGCGGTGACCAAAGCTCGCCGGTCTGGTCGCCGTAGCTCTTGTGAAAGATTTTGGCGTCTGCGACAGAGAGAACCTGGCGGATGTCCTCGGCTGCGAGATCGTCGGCGTCGGCATGAAAATAGGTGGTCAGCGACACCGTGCCAAACGGCAACATCTCGTTGCGGACATGAAAGATGCGGCCGAAGAACGCGTCGGACATCGACATCAGCGACAGCACGTCGATTTTGCGGGGAACGCGGTCGCCAATCCACATCTTGGAGAATGCGCTTGCCGGCGCCGGATAAGGCGCGCCGGCGAATCGTGGTTCGCCTTCAACGAAGCGAAAATCATATTGCTGCACCCACGACATCGTGAGGTTGCTTTTTGAATAGGGCCGGGTCGCTTCGAACGGTGGAGCTTGCGGAAATTCGGCCTGCTGGTGCGACCACGACGGACGGCGTTCGGCAAAGACGGCGGTGGCAAGCGTCGCAACCTCAGTGCCGCCTTGCGTCAGCTCAACCGACCAATGCTGCGTCGACCTGTTGGCCTTGACCAGGCGAACGTCGAGATCGAACGCACCTTGCGCGATCGGCGCGCAAAAATTGACGGTCAGCGCCAGCGGATCGCCTGATCGTTGCGGATGATCGATCAGCGCCCGCAGGATGGTGGCGGCGGTGGCTCCGCCGAACGGGCCGACGAAAGCCCAGTAATCGTCGCTGGTCCGCCCCTGCCAGCGGCTGTCACCGGCGCTAACGCGGGTGGCGTCGTCGAAAAGGTGCGGGGCCTTGGTCAGCATGAGAGTCCTCGGAACGTAACGGGTGCATCACCGGTCATTGCGACGTTGTTACTTTGCCGCGCAGTATCCCGGCTACCGCGGGTGAATTCAATGACGTGGGGAGTAATGGTTGTCCGGATTCAGCGGGTCGCCCCGCGCTGCACGCCCGACTCCTGCAATCCGCGCGGCGAAGTCCCGCGCACCGGCACGTTCCAGATATCCTGGGCATATTCGCGGATGGTGCGGTCGGAGGAGAACCACGGCATCCGCGCGACGTTGAGGATGCTGGCCCGCGTCCATGCCGGGACCACCTGCCAGCGCGCGTCGATGCCGCGCTGGGCCGCATAATAGGCGTCGAAATCAGCGCTCACCATGTAGTGGTCGAGATGGCGCAGCGCGTGCGCGATCGACTCGAACCGGGTGGGATCATCGGGCGAGAACTCGCCGCTCTCGATCGCGCTGATGGCGCGCGCAAGGCGCGGCGAGCGCCTGATGACGTCGGTCGCATCCAGCCCCTGCTTGCGCCGCACCACCACATCCAGCGCCTCCATGCCGAAGATCGCGATGTTTTCGGGGCCGACGTGATCGCGGATTTCGAGATTGGCGCCGTCGAGCGTGCCGATGGTCAGCGCGCCGTTGAGCGCGAGCTTCATGTTGCCGGTGCCGGAGGCTTCCATGCCCGCGGTCGAAATCTGTTCGGAGAGGTCGGCGGCGGGAATGATCACTTCCGCAAGGCTGACATTGTAGTCGGCGAGAAATGCGACCTTCAGGCGTCCGGCGATCACCGGATCGTTGTTGACGACTTCGGCGACGTCGTTGATCAGCTTGATGATCAGTTTGGCGTAGCGATAGCTCGCCGCCGCCTTGCCGGCGAAGATTTTCACGCGCGGCACCCAGTCGCGCTGCGGCTCGTCCCTGATCGCCTGATACAGCGCGACGGTTTCAAGGATGTTGAGCAGCTGCCGCTTGTATTCGTGGATGCGCTTGATCTGGACGTCGAACAGCGCACTGGGATCGACGTGGACATTGAGACGTTCGCCGATCAGCCGCGCCAGCGCGATCTTGTTGTGGTGCTTGACGCTACGGAATTGCTGCTGGAACGCATTGTCGCTGGCGCGGGCCTCGAGAAGCGCAAGCTGGCTGGGATCATCGAGCACGGCTTCGCCGCAGGCCTGCCGCAACAGATCGGTCAGCTTCGGGTTGGCCAGCATCAGCCAGCGGCGGAAGGTGATGCCGTTGGTCTTGTTGGTGATGCGGGCCGGATAGAGATGATTGAGATCGTGGAACACGGTCTCCTTCATCAGTTCGGAATGCATCGCCGAGACGCCGTTGATGCGGTGCGATCCGACGAACGCCAACTGTCCCATCCGCACCCTGCGGCCGGACTTCTCGTCGATCAGCGACACCGAGGCGCGGAAATCGACGTCACCGGGGCAGCGCGCATCCGCAAGCGCGAGATGCGCGACATTGATGCGGTAGATGATCTCCAGATGGCGCGGCAATAGACGTTCGAACAGTTCGACCGGCCAGGTCTCGAGCGCTTCCGGCAGCAGCGTATGGTTGGTGTAGGACAGCGTCGCCACCGTGATCTTCCACGCCTCGTCCCAGCGGAAATTGTGAAGATCGACCAGGATGCGCATCAGCTCGGTGACGGCGAGACTGGGATGGGTGTCGTTGAGCTGCACCGCGGCCTTGGACGCCAGACCGCGCAACTGTCCGTCGGACGCGAGATGACGCTGGATCAGATCCTGCAGCGAGGCCGAGACGAAGAAATATTCCTGACGCAGCCGCAGCTCGCGGCCGGCCGGGCTCTCGTCGTTCGGATAGAGGAACTTGCAGATCGATTCCGCGCGCGCCTCCTCGGCGCTGGCGCCGAGATAATCGCCGCTGTTGAACACGTCGAGCTTGAGCGGGTCGGGCGAGCGCGCCGACCACAGCCGCAGCGCGTTGACGTGCTGGCCGCGCCAGCCCACGATCGGGGTGTCGTAGGCGACGGCTTGCACGGTTTCCGCCGGTTGCCAGATCGCGAGGTCGCGTCCGTTCGCTTCGGCCTGTTCGACGCTGCCGCCGAAATGCACGTGGTAGACCACTTCCGGCCGCTGGAATTCCCAGGGGTTGCCGAAGCCCAGCCATTCGTCGGGATATTCCTGCTGCCAGCCCTGCGCGATGATCTGGCGGAACAGGCCGAAATCGTAACGGATGCCGTAGCCGATGGCGGGAATGGCAAGCGTCGCCATGCTCTCCATGAAGCAGGCCGCAAGCCGTCCCAGACCGCCATTGCCCAGCGCCGCATCCGGCTCGCATTTGCGCAAATCCGCAAGATCGACGCCGAGATCGCCGAGTGCGGCCTCGAACACCGGCAGCAGCCCCATATTGTTCAGCGCATCGGTGAACAGCCGGCCGATCAAAAATTCCAGGCTGAGGTAATAGACCCGCTTGGCGCCGGCGTCGTAGCTCTTCTTTTCGGCCGTAAGCCAGCGGTGCACGATGCGGTCGCGCAGCGCCAGCGCCGCGGCCTTGTACCAGTCATGGCGCGTGGCCATGCCGGCGTCCTTGCCGATCGCAAGCCGCAGCTTGGTCAGGATCGCGCTCTTGATCTCGGCCAGCGCCAATTCATCAATGGGCTGATTGAGCGCCGGATAATTCGCTGGCAAAGATGGATCTGGCAAACCTTCAAATCCTGACAGAGCTTTGAGTCTCGACGAATGATACGCGTCTTATGCCGGAATCGAAACCCGCCGGGGGCCTCGTTTGTGCAATGCATGCATGGTCTTTATGCAAGGACCGGGCCGATTTGCCGCCGTCCACACGCGGCGTTTTAGTGATACAGTGAAGTGCACAAAACACACGATGTCGCGATCAAGCGAGGGAAGGACCCGGCCATGAGATTGACGATCGAGATTGCCGCCGCCGCCCTGCTGGTGTTCTGCATCAGCGCCACCAGCGCCGCCTTTGCCGCCGGCAAGTCCGGCCGCAGCGCCGACGGCCTGAGCTGCTCGTTCAGCGTTCCCGCCAACGCTTCGCCCGCCGCGCGCTGCGCCGCGATCCGCCGCCAGTGCGGCGGAAAATTCTACGCCAATTATTGCGGCGACAAGCTGCTCTCGGCGATGTGAGGTTTCAAACCTTGCGCGGTTCTTCAACGCTCAGCCGCAACTCGCTGTAGCGCCATTTGCGAAGATCGCCCGCGCCTTCGAGGCGGCCGGCTTCAGCCAATGCCTCAATGCGTGCGCCAAGCACTTGGAGATCGACTGGGAGGCCCAGCGTTTTGCAGCGCTCCAACGCCCTGGTGAGAACCACCGCGGTTTTCTGCCATCGCGAAGTCAGGGCAGAAAAGATGGCCGAATCGAGGTGAGTCTCCGAGACAGATCCCGGAAGAACAATGTCTTCCCACCGCCGGACCGTATCGATCATGGATCGATCGGGATCAGGCGGTCGCAAGTCCGGGTAGCGGCTATACACCGCGTGCAACAGTTTGAAGTGCAGCGCTTGAATGATCTCTAGAAGAGGTTTGGCGAGCACCTCTCGATCTTCTTCTTCATCGAGGGCGAATATGATCTCGCTCGCCCGATTGATTGCCTTGGCCGCATCCAGCATGTGCCTTTGAATCTTGGCCGCTTGCTTCCTGTCCATTGGCTCGATCCCTCGGGGTCCTATTTCGTCTGGTCGGTACACCGACTGGAACAAATTAAGAACACTTTAGCAAGTCTTTGATATATCATAGTGATTCGGCGCACTGCCGACACAACATCTATGGTCTATCCGAGATTTTGAGGACTACATGTCCACCATCGCCTTCGATTCCTTCGCGCTCACCCGCATCGCCGACTTCGCCCGCTCGCTGTCGCGGCTGCATCAGGCCTCCCGCCGCCGCCCCGTCGATGACGACCAGATCGACCGCGAGTTCAACGCCGTCTGCCTGTCGGTGTGGGGCTACACCACGGACGATTTCAGCGACGATTTGTTTTCCGGTGAAGATCACGCCTGGCTCGATTCGCTCGATGAAGCGCATGCGCGCATCTTCGCCGCCGAGCAGGGCTACGACCTCGTCGACGATCAGGGCATGCTGACGGACTGGTGGGGCTATTGCTGGATGATACTAGCCGAGAAGCGCGGCCTGCTGACGCCGGAAAACCGCGCCGCGGCGCGCGCTCAAATCGAGGAAAAATATCTGTCGGCGCCGAACGTGATCGGCGTCATCGTCGGGCGGTGAGATCAGCCACGTCGGCCGTCATTGCGAGGAGCAAAGCGACGAAGCAATCCAGCCTTTCTTTGGCTGGTATGGATTGCTTCGCTTCGCTCGCAATGACGATTTCAGGTCGCGGTGAGCTTAATTCACTTCCGCCCGCTTCGCCCTCGCCGAAATCGTCTTCGGCACCGAGGTCACGGGCAGCGCGACCTCGCGGCTCGCCTCAGGCAGCGGCGTTTCACGGGCGAGCATTTCCGCGGCTACCGGCGCCACCTTCATCTCGCCGAGCCGCGCGCGGACGTCGGCGGTCAGGCCCGGATAGGAAGCAACCGGGGTGAATTCCGCGGTTTGGCCGGCGCCGACCCTGACGCCGGAATAGGCCACCAGCCCGTTGGTGGTGGCGATCACGTCGCCGGGACGCAGCGAAGTGTCGAGCGTCAAATCGATCGGCGCCAGGCCTGCGGGGTCGCGGCCATTGCAGGTGCAGTCGGCGCGCAGCGCCTTGCGATAGACGTAGGCGTTTTCGCTCTCGGCATAGCGCTCGCCAGTCGCCGACGACGCGCCGTCGATGGTGCTGCCGAAGAAGACTCTTGTGGCGCTCGCGGGACAAAACGCCTGGCACATCTGCACCGGCGTGGCGTTGCCACGCGCCAGCGGGAAGTACTTGCCGTCGCAGCTGCGCACGCAAAACGCGGGTCCGGAGCCGGATGCCACCGCGCGCGGCGCCGTCGGTGCGGGCTGCTGGTTGAGGCCGAACGGATCGGCGAAGAAATTCGCTAGCGAGGGAGCCTGGTGCTGTTGCTGTTTCTGGGCGCCGCCGAAGAAGAAATCGAACAGGCCCTCGGCGGACGCCGGGCGCGGCGCCAGCACAACCGAGCCCGCAAGCGCTGTGGCGGCAACAAGCATCACGCGGCGCCGCATGCGCAAAAAAGGCAACTCTGTACGCAACGCTTACTCCACCCGACGCAACAAAACCGCTTGAGACGAGGCGTGCCTCAGCCCGGATTCACATTAGTGCGGGATGGTAAACGAGCTATGAGCAAGCGCCGGATCGCGGAAAAGAAATGTGGTCAGCATGAGAGTCTCTCGGAACGTAACGGGTGCATCACCGGTCATTGCGACGTTGTTACTTTGCCGCGCAGTATCCCGGCTACCACCGGTGAATTCAATGACGTGGGGAGTAATGGTTGTCCGGATTTCAGCGCGTCGCCCCGCGCTGCACGCCCGACTCCTGCAATCCGCGTGGCGAAGTCCCGCGCACCGGCACGTTCCAGATATCCTGGGCATATTCGCGGATGGTGCGGTCGGAGGAGAACCACGGCATCCGCGCGACGTTGAGGATGCTGGCCCGCGTCCATGCCGGGACCACCTGCCAGCGCGCGTCGATGCCGCGCTGGGCCGCATAATAGGCATCGAAATCGGCGCTCACCATGTAGTGGTCGAGATGGCGCAGCGCGTGCGCGATCGACTTCGAACCGGGTGGGATCATCGGGCGAGAACTCGCCGCTCTCGATCGCGCTGATGGCGCGCGCAAGGCGCGGCGAGCGCCTGATGACGTCGGTCGCATCCAGCCCCTGCTTGCGCCGCACCACCACATCCAGCGCCTCCATGCCGAAGATCGCGATGTTTTCGGGGCCGACGTGATCGCGGATTTCGAGATTGGCGCCATCGAGCGTGCCGATGGTCAGCGCGCCGTTGAGCGCGAGCTTCATGTTGCCGGTGCCGGAGGCTTCCATGCCCGCGGTCGAAATCTGTTCGGAGAGGTCGGCGGCGGGAATGATCAGTTCCGCAAGGCTGACATTGTAGTCGGCGAGAAATGCGACCTTCAGGCGTCCGGCGATCACCGGATCGTTGTTGACGACTTCGGCGACGTCGTTGATCAGCTTGATGATCAGTTTGGCGTAGCGATAGCTCGCCGCCGCCTTGCCGGCGAAGATTTTCACGCGCGGCACCCAGTCGCGCTGCGGCTCGTCCCTGATCGCCTGATACAGCGCGACGGTTTCAAGGATGTTGAGCAGCTGCCGCTTGTATTCGTGGATGCGCTTGATCTGGACGTCGAACAGCGCACTGGGATCGACGTGGACATTGAGACGTTCGCCGATCAGCCGCGCCAGCGCGATCTTGTTGTGGTGCTTGACGCTACGGAATTGCTGCTGGAACGCATTGTCGCTGGCGCGGGTCTCGAGAAGCGCAAGCTGGCTGGGATCATCGAGCACGGCTTCGCCGCAGGCCTGCCGCAACAGATCGGTCAGCTTCGGGTTGGCCAGCATCAGCCAGCGGCGGAAGGTGATGCCGTTGGTCTTGTTGGTGATGCGGGCCGGATAGAGATGATTGAGATCGTGGAACACGGTCTCCTTCATCAGTTCGGAATGCATCGCCGAGACGCCGTTGATGCGGTGCGATCCGACGAACGCCAATTGTCCCATCCGCACCCTGCGGCCGGACTTCTCGTCGATCAGCGACACCGAGGCGCGGAAATCGACGTCACCGGGGCAGCGCGCATCCGCAAGCGCGAGATGCGCGACATTGATGCGGTAGATGATCTCCAGATGGCGCGGCAATAGACGTTCGAACAGTTCGAGCGGCCAGGTCTCGAGCGCTTCCGGCAGCAGCGTATGGTTGGTGTAGGACAGCGTCGCCACCGTGATCTTCCACGCCTCGTCCCAGCGGAAATTGTGAAGATCGACCAGGATGCGCATCAGCTCGGTGACGGCGAGACTGGGATGGGTGTCGTTGAGCTGCACCGCGGCCTTGGACGCCAGACCGCGCAGCTGTCCGTCGGACGCGAGATGACGCTGGATCAGATCCTGCAGCGAGGCCGAGACGAAGAAATATTCCTGACGCAGCCGCAGCTCGCGGCCGGCCGGGCTCTCGTCGTTCGGATAGAGGAACTTGCAGATCGATTCCGCGCGCGCCTCCTCGGCGCTGGCGCCGAGATAATCGCCGCTGTTGAACACGTCGAGCTTGAGCGGGTCGGGCGAGCGCGCCGACCACAGCCGCAGCGCGTTGACGTGCTGGCCGCGCCAGCCCACGATCGGGGTGTCGTAGGCGACGGCTTGCACGGTTTCCGCCGGTTGCCAGATCGCGAGGTCGCGTCCGTTCGCTTCGGCCTGTTCGACGCTGCCGCCGAAATGCACGTGGTAGACCACTTCCGGCCGCTGGAATTCCCAGGGGTTGCCGAAGCCCAGCCATTCGTCGGGATATTCCTGCTGCCAGCCCTGCGCGATGATCTGGCGGAACAGGCCGAAATCGTAACGGATGCCGTAGCCGATGGCGGGAATGGCGAGCGTCGCCATGCTCTCCATGAAGCAGGCCGCAAGCCGTCCCAGACCGCCATTGCCCAGCGCCGCATCCGGCTCGCATTTGCGCAAATCCGCAAGATCGACGCCGAGATCGCCGAGTGCGGCCTCGAACACCGGCAGCAGCCCCATATTGTTCAGCGCATCGGTGAACAGCCGGCCGATCAAAAATTCCAGGCTGAGGTAATAGACCCGCTTGGCGCCGGCGTCGTAGCTCTTCTTTTCGGCCGTAAGCCAGCGGTGCACGATGCGGTCGCGCAGCGCCAGCGCCGCGGCCTTGTACCAGTCATGGCGCGTGGCCATGCCGGCGTCCTTGCCGATCGCAAGCCGCAGCTTGGTCAGGATCGCGCTCTTGATCTCGGCCAGCGCCAATTCATCAATGGGCTGATTGAGCGCCGGATAATTCGCTGGCAAAGATGGATCTGGCAAACCTTCAAATCCTGACAGAGCTTTGAGTCTCGACGAATGATACGCGTCTTATGCCGGAATCGAAACCCGCCGGGGGCCTCGTTTGTGCAATGCATGCATGGTCTTTATGCAAGGACCGGGCCGATTTGCCGCCGTCCACACGCGGCGTTTTAGTGATATAGTTAAGTGCACAAAACACACGATGTCGCGATCAAGCGAGGGAAGGACCCGGCCATGAGATTGACGATCGAGATTGCCGCCGCCGCCCTGCTGGTGTTCTGCATCAGCGCCACCAGCGCCGCCTTTGCCGCCGGCAAGTCCGGCCGCAGCGCCGACGGCCTGAGCTGCTCGTTCAGCGTTCCCGCCAACGCTTCGCCCGCCGCGCGCTGCGCCGCGATCCGCCGCCAGTGCGGCGGAAAATTCTACGCCAATTATTGCGGCGACAAGCTGCTCTCGGCGATGTGAGGTTTCAAACCTTGCGCGGTTCTTCAACGCTCAGCCGCAACTCGCTGTAGCGCCATTTGCGAAGATCGCCCGCGCCTTCGAGGCGGCCGGCTTCAGCCAATGCCTGAATGCGTGCGCCAAGCACTTGGAGATCGACTGGGAGGCCCAGCGTTTTGCAGCGCTCCAACGCCCTGGTGAGAACCACCGCGGTCTTCTGCCATCGCGAAGTCAGGGCAGAAAAGATGGCCGAATTGAGGTGAGTCTCCGAGACAGATCCCGGAAGAACAATGTCTTCCCACCGCCGGACCGTATCGATCATGGATCGATCGGGTTCAGGCGGTCGCAAGTCCGGGTAGCGGCTATACACCGCGTGCAACAGTTTGAAGTGCAGCGCTTGAATGATCTCTAGAAGAGGTGTGGCGAGCACCTCTCGATCTTCTTCTTCATCGAGGGCGAATATGATCTCGCTCGCCCGATTGATTGCCTTGGCCGCATCCAGCATGTGCCTTTGAATCTTAGCCGCTTGCTTCCTGTCCATTGGCTCGATCCCTCGGGGTCCTATTTCGTCTGGTCGGTACACCGACTGGAACAAATTAAGAACACTTTAGCAAGTCTTTGATATATCATAGTGATTCGGCGCGCTGCCGACACAACATCTATGGTCTATCCGAGATTTTGAGGACTACATGTCCACCATCGCCTTCGATTCCTTCGCGCTCACCCGCATTGCCGACTTCGCCCGCTCGCTGTCGCGGCTGCATCAGGCCTCCCGCCGCCGCCCGGTCGACGACGACCAGATCGACCGCGAGTTCAACGCCGTCTGCCTGTCGGTGTGGGGCTACACCACGGACGATTTCAGCGACGATTTGTTTTCCGGTGAAGATCACGCCTGGCTCGATTCGCTCGATGAAGCGCATGCGCGGATCTTCGCCGCCGAGCAGGGCTACGACCTCGTCGACGATCAGGGCATGCTGACGGACTGGTGGGGCTATTGCTGGATGATACTAGCCGAGAAGCGAGGCCTGCTGACGCCGGAAAACCGCGCCGCGGCGCGCGCTGCCATCGAGGAAAAATATCTGTCGGCGCCGAACGTGATCGGCGTCATCGTCGGGCGGTGAGATCAGCCACGTCGGCCGTCATTGCGAGGAGCAAAGCGACGAAGCAATCCAGCCTTTCTTTGGCTGGTATGGATTGCTTCGCTTCGCTCGCAATGACGATTTCAGGTCGCGGTGAGCTTAATTCACTTCCGCCCGCTTCGCCCTCGCCGAAATCGTCTTCGGTACCGAGGTCACGGGCAGCGCGACCTCGCGGCTCGCCTCAGGCAGCGGCGTTTCACGGGCGAGCATTTCCGCAGCTGCCGGCGCCACCTTCATCTCGCCGAGCCGCGCGCGGACGTCGGCGGTCAGGCCCGGATAGGAAGCAACCGGGGTGAATTCCGCGGTTTGGCTGGCGCCGACCCGAACGCCGGAATAGGCCACCAGCCCGTTGGTGGTGGCGATCACGTCGCCGGGACGCAGCGAAGTGTCGAGCGTCAAATCGATCGGGGCCAACCCTGCGGGGTCGCGGCCATTGCAGGTGCAGTCGGCGCGCAGCGCCTTGCGATAGACGTAGGCGTTTTCGCTCTCGGCATAGCGCTCGCCAGTCGCCGACGACGCGCCGTCGATGGTGCTGCCGAAGAAGACTTTTGTGGCGCTCGCGGGACAAAACGCCTGGCACATCTGCACCGGCGTGGCGTTGCCGCGCGCCAGCGGGAAGTACTTGCCGTCGCAACTGCGCACGCAAAACGCGGGTCCGGAGCCGGATGCCACAGGGCGCGGCGCCGTCGGTGCGGGCTGCTGGTTGAGGCCGAACGGATCGGCGAAGAAATTCGCTAGCGAGGGAGCCTGGTGCTGTTGCTGTTTCTGGGCGCCACCGAAGAAGAAATCGAACAGGCCCTCGGCGGACGCCGGGCGCGGCGCCAGCACAACCGAGCCCGCAAGCGCTGTGGCGGCAACAAGCATCACGCGGCGCCGCATGCGCAAAAAAGGCAACTCTGTACGCAACGCTTACTCCACCCGACGCAACAAAACCGCTTGAGACGAGCCGTGCCTCACCCCGGATTCACATTAGTGCGGGATGGTAAACGAGCTATGAGCAAGCGCCGGATCGCGGAAAAGAAATGCTTGTTGGTTTGGAACGGCGCTTTTCCCTCGTCATGGCCGGGCTTGACCCGGCCATCCACGTCTTGCTTGCGCGGGCTCGGCGAAGAAAGACGTGGATGCCCGGCATCGCAGATAAGTTTACGCAGTCTGCGCAA
Organism: uncultured Alphaproteobacteria bacterium; assembly: GCA_963761395.1. Classification (GTDB taxonomy): domain Bacteria; phylum Pseudomonadota; class Alphaproteobacteria; order Rhizobiales; family Xanthobacteraceae; genus Bradyrhizobium. The sequence continues at coordinate 41,189 of CAVXHU010000029.1, read as the reverse complement.
GGCAGACTGCTATGGCCGGGCATGACGGCGAAGACTTCGACTCAAAACGTCGACGCTCGCGATCACGAGCAGCGGCCGGGAAACGCGGTGCATCAATCCTTCAAAAATTCGGCGGCCTTGTAGAGCGAACGAAATTCCAGCCCGGCCTGCGCGAAGGTTTCGCTGGCGCCTTCCTCGCGGTCCACCATGGTGAACACCAGCGCGATCTCGCCGCCGGCGTCGCGCACCGCTTCCACCGCCTTCAGCGCCGAGCCGCCGGTGGTGGTGACGTCCTCGACGATCACCACGCGCTTGCCTTGCAGGCTCTCGCCGTTCGCCAATCCCTCGACCGCGAGCCTGGCGCCATGCTCCTTCGGCTTCTTGCGCACGAAGAACGCCGCGATCGGATGGCCCTTGAGCCAGGACAGCTGCGCGATCGCACCCGCCAGCGGCACCGCGCCCATTTCCAGTCCGCCGACATAATCGAGGCCGTCGTCCTTCAGCGCCTCGAACGTCAGTTCCGCGAGCAAACTGGCGCCTTCGGGATCGAGCATGGTCGGCTTGAGGTTGAAATAGAAATCGCTCTTGCGGCCCGAGGCCAGCGTGATTTCGCCGCGTCCGAACGAGCGCTTGCGGATGATCTCGGCGAGGCGGGCGCGGGAGGCTGATTTGGACAAGTTTTTTTCTCGGGGCTAAAGGCGGGCGCAATCTATCGGCGGACGGGCGCACATTCCAGAGCCGATATCGCGCCGTCAACAGTCACAAAATGCCGCGTTGTCCCGGCCATGCCAACGGGTCGCGCGAATGCGCGCCCGATGACAGGCTCCGCGCGCGCCGGGACCAAACACGTGCGCGGGGGCGACCCGCGGAAAGGTCGGTTGTAAGCCTCTCAGGTTCCGGGGTACTGGATACTCCGCTTTCGCGGGGGTATGACAGAAATGACCATCGAACTTCACACCTGGAACACGCCGAACGGCCGCAAGATCTCAGTCGCGCTGGAGGAGATGGGGCTGCCGTACAAGGTATTCCCCATCAACATCACCAAGGGCGAACAGATGGCGCCTGATTTCCTTGCCTCAGCCCCAACAACAAGATTCCCGCGATCGTCGATCCCGACGGCCCGGGCGGCAAGCGCGTCAGCGTGTTCGAGTCCGGCGCGATCCTGCTCTATCTCGGCGAGAAGACCGGCAAGTTCCTGCCCGCGCCGCTGATCGAGCGCATCCCCGTGTATGAATGGCTGATGTGGCAGATGGGAGGCTTTGGGCCGATGCCGGGGCAGGTGCATCACTTCATTGCGCTGGAGAACGAAACCGACCGCGCCTATGGCCTGAAACGCTTCATGGCGGAGACGCGCCGGCTCTACGGCGTGCTGGATCGCCGCCTTGCTACCCACGAATTCGTCGCCGGCGCATTGTCGGTCGCCGACTTCGCGATCCTCGGCTGGGCGTGGCGGCACCCCCGCCACAAGGTGGCGCTGTCAGATTTTCCCCATGTCGAACGCTGGTACAACGCGCTGATGGCGCGCCCCGGCGTCCAGCGCGGCATGGAGGCGAAGCTGGATTGAGTTTCTTCGTCCCTGCTCCCGCTCCTTTGTTCTCCGTCGCCCCGCTCTTGCCGGGTCGAGACGAGCGAAGCTCGCTCTTAGAGGGTTGGGGTGAGGGGCCTCTTCGTCCCGCGAATTGCGAAGATGACGATGGGCCGTGCCTCGCCCCTCACCCGGATTTCGAGCTTTGCTCGAAATCCGACCTCTCCCCGCAAAGAGCGGGGCGAGGTGAAGAGAGGCCGCGCTTTAACAACTCAATGCGCCTCGTCCCAATTGTCCGCCGCCCGGGCGTCGACATGCAGCGGCACCGAGAGCAGCACCGCCGGGAAGGGCGCGTCCTGCATGGTGTGCTGCACCACCGGCAAGGTCGCGGCGACCTCGTCGTCGGGCACCTCGAAGATCAGCTCGTCATGAACTTGTAACAGCATCTGCGCCGAGAGTTTCTTCTCCGCCAGCGCATCTTCCATCCGGATCATGGCGCGGCGGATGATGTCGGCGGCGGTGCCCTGCAGCCGCGCATTGATCGCGGCGCGCTCGTTGAAGGAGCGGACCGAGGCGTTGGAGGCCTTGATGTCGGGGTAGTGACACTTCCTGCCGAACAGGGTCTCGACATAGCCATGCGCCCGGCAGAAATCCCGGGTCTCGTCCATATAGGCGCGGATGCCCGGAAAGCGCTCAAAGTATTTCTTGATGTAGGCGGAGGCTTCTTCCCGCGCGATGCCGAGCTGGTTGGCCAGCCCAAATGCCGAGATGCCGTAGATGATGCCGAAATTGATCGCCTTGGCGCGGCGCCGCACCTCGCCCGGCATGTCCTTGACCGGCACGCCGAACATTTCCGATGCCGTCATGGCGTGGATGTCGAGCCCGTCGCGGAACGCCTGCTTCAGCACCGGAATGTCGGCGATCTCCGCCAACAGCCGCAACTCGATCTGCGAATAATCCGCCGACACCAGCTTGTGGCCCGGCGAGGCAATGAAGGCGCGGCGGATTTTCCGGCCGTCTTCGGTGCGGACCGGGATGTTCTGCAGGTTCGGTTCGTTCGACGACAGCCGCCCGGTGGTGGTCGCGGCCAGCGCATAGGTGGTGTGGACGCGGTGGGTCTGCGGATGCACGTAGGTCGGCAGCGCGTCGGTATAGGTCGATTTCAGTTTCGACACCTGCCGCCATTCCAGGATCTTCTTCGGAAACGCGTGGCCCTGCTCGGCGAGCTCGTCGAGGATCTGCGCCGACGTCGACCACGCGCCGGTCTTGGTCTTGCTGCCGCCGGGAATTCCCATCTTGCCGAAGATGATGTCGCCGATTTGTTTCGGGCTGCCGACATTGATCGGCTCGCCCGCGATCTCCTGAATCTCGGCTTCGACCCGCGCGGCGGTCTGGGCGAACTCGCCGGACAGACGCGACAGCACCTGGCGGTCGATCGAGATGCCGCGCCGTTCCATGCGCGCCAGCACTGAGATCAGCGGCCGCTCCAGCGTCTCGTAAACGGCGGTCATGCGCTCGGCGACCAGGCGCGGTTTCAGCACCCGCCATAACCGCAAGATCACATCGGCATCCTCGGCCGAGTACGCCGTCGCCCTGTCGATCGCGACCTGATCGAAGGTGAGCTTGCCTTTGCCGCTGCCGGTCAATTCGCCATAGCTCATGGTGGCGTGGCCGAGCCAGCGTTCGGCCAGCGCATCGAGCCCGTGCGCGTTGCGCCCGGCGTCGAGCGCATACGACATCAGCTGCGCGTCGTCGTGGTTGCGGATGACGACACCATGTTGCGCGAACATCACGGCGTTGAACTTGATGTTGAAGCCGATCTTGAGAATCCCTGCCGATTCCAGCAGCGGCCGCAGCGCCTCCAGCGCGTCGCTGGCCTCGATCTGGTCGGGCGCGAGGCCGGCGGCGAACAGGCCGGCGCCATCGCCGGACTGTTTGTGGCCGAGCGGGATGTAGCAGGCGTCGTTGGGCGCGAGCGAAAGCGCGATGCCGCACATTTCCGCCTGCATCGGATCGATCGAAGACGCCTTGGCGTCGATGGCGACATGGCCGACATCGTGCACCCGCGCGATCCAGTCGCTGAGCTCTTCGAGGCTGCGCACGGTTTGGTACTTGCTGCGATCGAACCTCGTCTTGCGCGCGGCCTCGGCGCGCGCTTCGGCGAGCGAGATCGGGGTGAGGGGCGGAGAGTCAGGTTTGCCGCGGCCTTGCCCCGCACGCGGCGTGCTCCCTCTCCCGCTTGCGGGGGAGAGCCTGCCCCCGACTTGATCGGGGGGCGGGGTGGGGGCGCTTTCCTCGAATAAGTCCCCACCCCGATCGCTGCGCGATCCGACCTCCCCCGCAAGCGGGAGAGGTAAGGAAGATGCGCTCCGCGAGCTGCGTCCCCGAAGCCGCCACCACTCTTCGTCCCGGCATCCGGCTCGATATCCGCCGGATCGATCTGGGCATACTCGGCGACGCGGCGGGTGAGGCTGGAAAATTCCATCGCCTTCAAAAACGCGATCAGCTTGCGCGCATCGGGCTCCTGCACCGCGAGTTCGTCGAGCGGCACGTCCAGCTTGACCTTGTCGTCGAGCAGCACCAGCTGCCGCGAGATCCGCGCCTTCTCGGCATTCTCGATCAGCGCCTCGCGGCGCTTGGGCTGCTTGATCTCGCCGGCGCGCAACAGCAGCGTCTCCAGATCGCCATATTCGACGATCAGTTGCGCGGCGGTCTTGACGCCGATTCCGGGAACGCCCGGCACGTTGTCGGTCGAATCCCCCGCCAGCGCCTGCACCTCGACCACCTTCTCCGGCGGCACGCCGAACTTCTCGATCACTTCGGCAATGCCGATGCGGCGGTCCTTCATGGTGTCGTACATGGTGACGCAGTCGGTCACCAGCTGCATCAGGTCCTTGTCGGAGGAAACGATGGTCGCGGTGGCGCCGCGCTCGCAGGCCAGCCGCACATAGGTCGCGATCAGATCGTCGGCCTCGAACCCGGCCTGCTCGAGGCAGGGCAGGTCGAAGGCGCGGACGGCCTCGCGGATCAGCGAAAATTGCGGGATCAGGTCGTCCGGCGCCGGCGGCCGGTGCGCCTTGTAATCGGGATAAAGCTTGTTGCGGAAGGTGACTTCCGACTTGTCGAAGATGATGGCCAGATGGGTCGGCCGGTTGTCCGGCGGCATCTCGCGCAACAGCTTCCACAGCATGTTGCAGAAGCCGAGCACGGCATTGACCTGCAGCCCGTCGGATTTGCGGTTCAAGGGCGGCAGCGCGTGATAGGCGCGGAAAATATAGGAGGAACCGTCGACCAGAAAGACATGGTCGCCTTTGACGGGGGCTTTGACGGCAACGGGTTTGGGAGCGGCTTTTTCGGATGTTTTCGGCATGGCCGCAACTTAGGGATTTTTGCGGCGATTGACAGCCTTTGATGTGCGATTTTTGGCGCTGCCTCATACCTGCCGTCATGCCCCGCGAAGGCGGGGCATCCAGTATTCCGGAACGTCCGGATTAATCGCAGGCGGCACGGAATACTGGTTCGCCCGGTCAAGCCGGGCGATGACGACTTGTTCTGCGGAAAGATGTCCCAACTACTCCGCCGCCTGCAATGTCGCCTGCGGCATTTGAATGTGCGCATGATCTCTTCGCCAAACCGCTTACACTTTGGCGGATCATGCGCTAAGACGCGCTCACAAAATCGGCTGGACCATTATCGATAGGCTTGTTAGATGCGCATTGCCATGATTGGCACGGGTTATGTGGGGCTGGTATCCGGCGCCTGTTTTGCGGATTTCGGCCACCAGGTCACCTGCGTGGACAAGGACGGCGACAAGATCGACGCCTTGCGCCGCGGCGAAATCCCGATTTTCGAGCCCGGCCTGGATGCGCTGGTCGCGTCCAATGTAAAGGCCGGGCGTCTGGATTTTGCCACCGATCTTGCGGCGCCGGTCGCCGAGGCCGATGCGGTGTTCATTGCGGTCGGCACGCCGTCGCGGCGCGGCGACGGCCACGCCGACCTGAGTTATGTTCACAGCGCCGCGCGCGAGATCGCAGCAGCGCTTGCCGGCTTCACCGTGGTCGTCACCAAATCGACCGTGCCGGTCGGCACCGGCGACGAAGTCGAGCGCTTGATTCATGAAACCAATCCGTCGGCCGACGTGGTGGTGGCGTCCAATCCGGAATTCCTGCGCGAGGGCGCCGCGATCCGCGACTTCAAGTTTCCCGACCGCATCGTGATCGGCACCTCGGACGAACGCGCACGCAAGGTGCTCGGCGATATCTACCGCCCGCTGTCGCTCAACCAGGCGCCGCTGATGTTTACGGCACGACGCACCGCGGAGTTGATCAAATACGCGGCCAACGCCTTCCTCGCCACCAAGATCACCTTCATCAACGAGATCGCCGATCTTGCCGAAAAGGTCGGCGCCGACGTGCAGGAAGTCGCGCGCGGCATCGGGCTCGACAATCGCATCGGCTCGAAATTCCTGCATGCCGGGCCGGGTTTTGGGGGCTCGTGCTTCCCGAAGGATACCCGCGCGCTGGTGAAGATTGCGCTCGATCATGACGTGCCGTTCGGATCGTCGAGGCGGTGCTGGCGGTCAACGACAACCGCAAGCGCGCGATGGCGCGCAAGGTCGCAAGCGCGGCCGGTGGCAGCCTGCGCGGCAAGACCATCGCCGTGCTCGGTCTTACCTTCAAGCCCGACACCGACGACATGCGCGAGGCGCCGTCGATCCCGCTGGTGACCGGGCCTTCTCGACATGGGCGCGAAAGTGCGCGCCCACGATCCGGTCGGCATGGCGCAGGCGCGCCGCGAATTGCCCGACATCGAATATTGCGACGATCCTTACGCCTGCGTGCGCGGCGCGGACGCGATGGTGGTGGTGACCGAGTGGGTGCAATACCGCACGCTCGATCTGGAGCGGCTGAAGCGCGAACTGGCGCAGCCCGTCGTGGTCGATCTGCGCAACATCTATCGCCCGGAGGAGATGGCGGCGCTCGGCTTTATCTACGAAAGCGTCGGCCGCGCGTCCGAGCCGCGGAAGTGATGTCTTCTGCGTTGCAAACCTCGCCCCGCTTGCGGGGATGAGGTCACGTTGGAGTGCATCGTGATTCGAGTTTTGCGAATGCTTCGGCGGGCGTCTTGAAGTCCAGGCATTTGCGTGGGATGCCGTTGAGGCGTCGGAATTCGCGGATAGTGCCCACTCACGCCAGCTCTCTGCCCCGCAAGAGCGGGGATGACGGAGTCAGCAAGCGACACCGGATAAACTCGTGCGCAGCTTCGATACACCTCTTCCGATCGACGCCGTGCTGGACGAGCTGGCGCGCACGCTCGCGGGCCACAACGCTGCCGTGCTGGTGGCGCCACCCGGCGCCGGCAAGACCACGCGGGTGCCGCTGGCGCTGCTCGATGAGCCGTGGGCGAGAACTAAGAAAATCATCGTGCTGGAGCCGCGCCGGATCGCGGCCCGCGCCAGCGCCGAGCGCATGGCGCAGACGTTGGGCGAGCGCGTCGGCGAGACCGTCGGCTACCGCGTCCGGTTCGGCTCAAAAGTGTCGCTGATGACGCGGATCGAGGTCGTCACCGAGGGCATTTTCTCGCGGCAGATTCTCGACGATCCGGAATTATCCGGCGTCGCCGCGGTGCTGTTCGACGAGTTTCACGAGCGTTCGCTCGATGCCGATCTTGGCCTGGCGCTGGCGCGCGATGCGCAGGTCGGCTTGCGCGAGGATCTGCGCATCCTCGTGATGTCGGCGACGCTCGACGGCGCGCGGGTGGCAAAGCTGCTCGGCGAGGCGCCAGTGATTGCGAGCGAAGGCCGCGCCTTTCCGGTCGAGACGCGCTATCTCGGCAGAAAAGCGGATGCGCCGCTGGAGCGGCAGATGGCGGACGCGATCGCGATGGCGCTGCGCGCCGACCCTGGCTCGGTGCTGGCATTTCTGCCGGGCGCCGCGGAAATTCGCCGCACGCAAAATCTTCTCAGCGAGCGGGTCCACGACGCGTCCATCGAAATCGTGCCGCTGTTCGGTGCGCTGGACGCTGCCGTGCAGGACCGCGCCATCGCGCCGGCCCCGAAGGGCAGCCGCAAGGTCGTGCTGGCGACATCGATTGCGGAAACCTCGCTGACCATCGAGGGCGTCCGCATTGTCGTCGACTCCGGCGTGGCGCGGGTGCCGCGCTACGAGCCCGACATCGGGCTAACGCGGCTGGAAACCGTGCGCGCCTCGCGCGCCGCGGTCGATCAGCGTCGCGGCCGCGCCGGGCGGACCGAGCCGGGCGTGTGCTACCGGCTGTGGGACGAACCGCAGACCGCGTCGCTTGCGCCCTTTACCCAGCCCGAAATTCTCAGCGCCGATCTCTCCTCGCTGGTGCTCGACCTCGCGCAATGGGGCGTCAGCGATCCCTCCGCGCTGGCGTTTCTCGACTCACCGCCGGCGCCCGCGCTGAAGGAGGCGCGAAGTCTGCTGCTCGAACTCGGCGCGCTCGATCCCGATGGCAGGATCACGGCGGAGGGCAAAAGCCTGCGCGCCCTGGCGCTGCCGCCGCGGCTGGCGCGGATGATCGTGGATTCGCATCGGCTGGGCGCGGGCGCGCGAGGCCGCGGAAATTGCCGCGGTGCTCACCGAGCGCGGGCTCGGCGGCGACAGCGTCGATCTCGATGCCAGGCTCGATCAATTCCGCCGCGACCGCTCGCCGCGCGCCGGCAGCGCGCGCAGCCTGGCGCAGCGCTGGGCCTCGCAGGTGGCCGCGGGTGAAAGGGCTGCGAGCGGTACAAGCGCCGATCGGTCTGCTAGCGCGACCGCGCTTTTTTCTCGAGAAGAGTTACCCTCCACCGGCGTGATGCTGGCGTTTGCCTTTCCCGATCGGCTCGCGCGCAATCGCGGCAATGGCAGCTTCGTGCTGGCCAACGGGCGCGGCGCCGCGGTGGAGCAGACTTCCGCGCTGGCGCGCGCGCCCTATATCGCGGTCGCCGAACTGACCGGCACCGCCGCCAACGGGCGCATTCTGCTGGCGGCGCCGATCGCGCAAGCCGACATCGAGCTGCGCTTTGCCGATCAAATCGAGACCACGGACGAGATTTCGTTCGATCGAAGCGCGCTTGCGTTGCGGGCGCGGCGCAAGCGGACCCTGCACGCGATCACGCTGTCGGAAGCACCGCTGGCGCTAAAACCCTCGGCGGAGACCGCGCGGGTGCTGGCCGATGGGCTGATCGCCTGCGGCCTCGACAAATTGCCGTGGTCGAAACCCCTGAAGCAATGGCGCGATCGCGTGAGGTTTTTGCGCGCAGGCCGAGGGAGAACCCTGGCCCGATCTGTCCGATGACGCGCTCGCGGCGCAACGCGAGGCATGGCTGGTGCCGGCGCTCTACGACAAGACGTCGCTGAAGGAGTTTTCGGCCGGCGATTTGTCGGATGCGCTGATGACGCTGTTACCCTGGGAATTGCGGGCTCGGCTGGAGCGCGAAGCGCCGACGCATTTCGAGGCGCCGACCGGCACCATGCTCGCGATCGACTACGAGGCCGAGCAGGGGCCGACGATTGCGGTGAGACTGCAGGAATTGTTCGGGCTCAACACCCATCCGTCGGTCGCCAAAGGCGCGGTGCCGCTGGTGCTGGAGTTATTGTCGCCGGCGCACCGGCCGGTGCAGGTGACGCGCGACCTGCCGGGTTTTTGGCGCGGCAGTTATGCGGCGGTGCGTTCCGATCTGCGCGGGCGTTATCCGCGGCATCCCTGGCCGGAGGATCCGGCGAGCGCCATGCCGACCCGGCGCGTCAAGCCGCGGGGAACCTAGATCTCGCAAACTGCAATGTGTCGCTGGTGTGAACTCTTTGGCGCGCCGCGCGTTCCCATGTCCGAAACCCGCTGGCGAGGGACATGCAATGAGCGCTGCATATATTTTTGACGTTGAAGGCACCCTGATCGATTGCGTGGCGGATACCCTGCAATGCTGGAGGGAGACGCTGGTTGCCTTTGGCGTCCCGGTGCCAACCGCCCAATTGCAGCGCTTGTCGGGAATGGATGGCGACGAGATGCTGGCGACGCTCGTGCCCAGCCTCGACAAGCAGGCACGAAAGAAAATCCTGACCGCGCAAGGCGAATATTATCGCACGGTCTATCTGCCGCGGGTGCGGGCGTTTCCGGGCGTGCGCGCGGTGTTCACCGCGGTCAAGTCGCACGGTGGGCGCATTGCACTCGCCACCGATTGTCAAAGCGACGAATTGAAACACTATCGCAGCCTGATGAACGTCGACGATCTGATCGACGCGATCGCTTGCGGCGACGAGGTCTCGAGAGGAAAGCCCGATCCGGCCCTGGTGGAACTGGCGCTGCATCATCTCGGCGGCACGCCGGCCGTGTCAGCCACCATGATCGGCGACACTCCATTCGACGCCCAGGCGGCGCGGAGCGCCGGCGCAACCGCGTGGGGAACGCTGACGGGAGGTCATGCGAGGTCATCGCTGATCGACGCCGGCTGTTCCGTGGTGGTGGCCTCGGTTGGCGATTTCGCGCGATATTTTCAGCGAGAACAGCCGCTGGTCTCCACGGCCTCGAGGCATCGATAGCGAGTGAATGGCCGCCGAACCTCCGGCGCTGCCGAGCTTCCGTTAACACTTCGCTCATCCTTTTCGGCAAAATGGCAGCCTTCGCCGCTGCCGTTAGTCGCGGTCTTGCGGCGGACGTGGTGATATCTGGGGTCCTCTGACCGAGGTTGGCGTGATGCGTAACATAATGATTTTTGCCGCGTTCATGGTCGGCCTCGGCACCATCATGGCGCAGATGGCGGACCGGATGACGGCGACATCAGCGCTCGCCACCACCACCCGAAAAGCTGCCGCCGTCGAGACGGTCGGGCAGAGCGGCCTTCGCAGCCTCAGCATCCCGCGCGACGCCCGCGGCCATTTCCAGACCGAGGGGCGCATCGATGGCCAGCGCATCGGCTTCATGGTCGATACCGGCGCATCGATGATCGCGCTCAATGAAACTTCCGCCGCGCTGTTCGGTCTGCGTCCGTCCCGCGGCGACTACAACGCGACCGTCACGACCGCCAACGGCACCATCAAGGCGGCGCGGACGCGACTTGCCATGGTCGATATCGGCGGACTTGTGGTGCGCGACGTCGATGCCATGGTGCTGCCGGACGAGGCGCTGTCGGAAAACCTGCTCGGCCTGTCGTTTTTGTCGAAGCTGAAGCGCTTCGAATACGCCAACGGCAAGATGGTGCTGGAGCAGTAAGGCTCCTTCGCTGCCAATCCGCCGCAATTAATCGCCACAAGAGCGCCGTCCCGCCTTCCGCGCGGCCTGCGCATTCGCTATGGCTGCGGTGCCTTTCCCTTCAGCGTTTCACGACGAGGCCATCTCTAATGTTTCCGAAGCCGAAATCCGTGCTGGTTCCGAATACCTATGCCTATGAATCCGAGCCGATGGTGAAGGCGACCGGCTTTCGCGAATACGACGCCCGCTGGCTGTTCGGCAAGGAAATCAACCTGATGGGCATTCAGGCGCTGGGCATGGGGCTTGGCGCGCTGATCGCAGAACTCGGCGCCAGGCAGGAAATCGTTACCGGGCATGATTTTCGCGGCTATTCGGCCTCGATCAAATACGCGCTGATTTCGGGGCTGCAGGCCGCGGGCTGCAAGGTTCACGACATCGGCCTGTGCATGACGCCGATGGCGTATTTCGCGCAATTCGATCTCGACGTGCCCTGCGTCGCGATGGTGACGGCGTCGCATAACGACAATGGCTGGACCGGCGTCAAGATGGGCGCCAACCGGCCGCTTACCTTCGGCCCCGACGAGATGAGCCGCTTGAAAGAGATCGTGCTCCATGCCGACTTCAACAACAGGGTGGGCGGTTCGTATCAATTTCACGAGAATTTCCCGGCGCGCTACATCGCCGACCTCACCAAACGCCCGAAGCTGAAGCGCAAGCTGAAAGTCGTGGTCGCCTGCGGCAACGGCACCGCGGGTGCCTTCGCGCCTGACGTGATGGAGGCGATCGGCTGCGAGGTGGTGCCGCTCGATACCGAACTCGACTACACCTTCCCGAAATACAATCCCAATCCCGAAGACATGGAAATGCTGCACGCCATCCGCGACGCGGTGCTGGAGCACAAGGCCGATGTCGGCCTGGGCTTCGACGGCGACGGCGACCGCTGCGGCGTGGTCGACAATACCGGGGAAGAGATTTTCGCCGACAAGGTCGGGGTCATGCTGGCGCGCGATATGTCGGCGATCCACAACAACGCGCAGTTCGTGGTCGACGTCAAATCGACCGGGCTGTTCGTCACCGATCCGGTGCTGCAAAAGCAGGGCGCCAAAACCACCTACTGGAAGACCGGCCACTCCTACATGAAGCGCCGCACCAACGAATTGGGCGCGCTGGCGGGGTTCGAGAAATCCGGCCACTTCTTCTTCAACGCGCCGCTCGGCCGCGGCTATGACGACGGCCTGATCTCGGCGATCGCCATCTGCGAGATGCTCGATCGCGCGCCCGGCAAGTCGATGGCGGATTTGAAGAACGCGCTGCCGAAAACCTGGTCGTCGCCGACCATGTCGCCGCATTGCGCCGACGAGGCCAAATACGGCATCGTCGCGCAAGTGGTGAAGCATTTCGAGGCGATGCAGAACAGGGCTGAGAAGGTCGCCGGACAAAAGATCCGCGATCTCGTTACCGTCAACGGCGTGCGCGTCACGGTCGAGGATGGCAGCTGGGGTCTGGTGCGGGCATCGTCCAACAAGCCGGAACTGGTTGTCGTGGTCGAGAGCCCGGTCAGCGAGGCGCGGATGCGCGACATGTTCGAGGCGATGGATTCGGTGCTGCGCACCCACCCCGAGGTCGGCGAATACAATCAGAAGATTTGAGGGCGCAACTCGTCATTGCCGGGCTTGACCCGGCAATCCATCCGTTTCGAAAAAAGCGCTTTGTGAAGACTGATGGATACGCGGGTCAAGCCCGCGTATGACGACTGTATGAGCCGATGGACTGTGCGAATACTTTTCCTACGCCGCCGGCACCGGCAATGCGGTGACCGATTTGATCTTCTCCATCGCGAAGCGCGAGGTGACATTCTTCAGCGGCACCGCGCCGATCAGTTTTTTGTAGAACACGTCGTAGCTCTGCATGTCCGCGACCACCACGCGCAGCATGTAGTCGACGTCGCCCGCCATCCGATAGAACTCCATCACCTCGGGCATCGCGCTGACGGCGTCGGCGAACTTGCGAAGCCAGGCCTCGGAATGGTCGGCGCTCTCGACCGAGACGAAAACCGAAATACCGAGCCCGATCTTGTTCTGGTCGACCAGCGCGACCCGGCGCAGGATTACCCCGTCGGCCTCCAGCCGCTGGATTCGCTTCCAGCACGGCGTCGACGACAGTCCCACCCGGTCGCCGATCTCGGCGACGGATAGCGAGGCATCTTCCTGAAGCACCGTCAGAATCTTGCGGTCGATGGCGTCGAGGCGGCGGTTGGACTCGTGGATTTGAATGGCTAGGTCGGTCATGAGAAGAACTTTGTTCCATTTACGAGGCAGATCATCCTCATATATAGAAAATTCTTCTATGACAAGCCATTATCGGTTGCCCTGAGCCGCACCGGCGGGTTGGCCATGGCTCAAAAGTTCTTCAACTTCAGCACGTTGCGGGGCGGCGAAGGCGCCCCCGAAACGGGTGCATTTTAGCGCCGCCGCGGCGGAGGCGAACCGCAGCGCGCTCGGAATGTCCTGGTTTTCGGTAATCGCCAGGGCGAACGCGCCGTGGAACACGTCGCCGGCACCCAGCGTGTCCACGGTATGTACCGGGAAGGCCGGCGTCTGCTGCAGGTTCTGGTCTTCGTCGAGCCAGAGCGTGCCTTGCGCCCCCTGCGTGCCCGCCAAAAACGACGACGTTAGCTTCGCAATCTTTTTGAGCGCCGCGCCGTCGTCGGCGACGCCGGCGGTGGATTGCAGCGCCTCGCTGGAAAACACCAGATGCGACGACGCGGTGAGCAGCCCTTCGCGCATCGACATGGTGCGGTCGACATCGACGACGACAGGAATGCCGCGGCGGCGCGCCTCGGCACAGAGCTCGGTGCAGAATTCCGCGCAGCGGTTCTCGGTCAGGATGGCGCTGCAGTCCTCGAGCAATTCGTCGGCATCGGGCAGGTGCACTTTCCACAATTCAGGATCGCGGAACGTCACGATGGTGCGCTCGCCGCTGGGGTCGATCATGATGTTGGAGATCGGCGTCACCAGGCCCGGCATGCGCACGATATGCTTGGTCTCGATGCCTTCATGCGCGAGCTTGTCGAAAATATAGCGGCTGGAGGTTTCGCGGGCGTCGCCCATCGGGCCGCAGATCGAGGCACGGCCGCCAAGGCGGACGATACCGATCGCCCCGTTAAGCGCGTTGCCGCCGCAGATTTCGTCGAAATGGCTGGCATTCACCTTGAAGCCGCGCTCCGGCAATTCCTGGATACGAAACGTCAGGTCGCGCACCGGCATGCCGATGCAGAGAATGCGCGGCGGAATTTTCGGCGCGGCAGCAGCGTAAAAGTTCATCGGCTCGTCCATCACGTCCGTCCTGCCCTCCAGCGGAATCGGATATTTGCTGCTAATCGACAAGTCATAATGGGGGTTCCAGCTATGCGCGCGGGCCGGGGTCTGTCTGCAGCCAGCGGCCGACTAAATGATGGGCAATGGCAAACGGGTGCGGCCCCGCAAGGCCATCGGGATGTTCCCGTTTCAGCATCAGCGTTGCCTCGGCGCGGTCGAACCAGCGCGCGTCTTCCAGTTCCGCGCGATCGACAACGATCTCCTCGCTGGTGGCGCGCGCGGTGCATCCGATCATCAGGGATGACGGATAGGGCCAGGGCTGCGTCATGTAATAATTCACGTCGGTGCAGTGAATTCCGGATTCCTCGAAAATCTCGCGCCGGACCGCGTCCTCGATGGTTTCGGCGGCTTCGACGAACCCCGCAAGGCACGACCACATGCCGGGGGGAAATTGCTTCTGCCGTCCCAGCAGGCACTTGTCGCCTGAGGTCACCAGCATGATCACGACCGGATCGGTGCGCGGAAAATGCTCGGCCTTGCAACTGGGACACTCGCGTTTCCAGCCGCCCTCCTTCATCGCGGTGCGGGTTCCGCAATTGGCGCAGTAGCCGTGGCGCTGATGCCAGCTCACCATCGATTTCGCCATCGCAATCGCCGAGAGCTGGTCGGGCGGCACCACGCCCTGCATCGCCATGCCGCGCAGTTCGGTGACAGCGACATCGTTACGGGGCAGCAGTTTCTCCACCGCGGCTGCCGAGATGCCCATGCCGAACACCGCCGCGCCGTCGCGCAGACCTAAGAAGATCGTGCCGGGATTGGCGCCGAATTGCAGTGCTTCATCGACGCTCAAGAGCGCGCGGGGCCCTTGCCCCTCCTGCTTCACCACCAGCGAGTCGCGATACACCACATAGGCGCGGGCATCGCGGTGGCCTTCCAGCGCCAGCAGTTTCGCATCGTCGCTGCGCAGATGCGCGGCGCGATCGAGAATGTTGCTGATAAAGGCCGGCCGCCCCAGTGGAAACCAATCGAATGCTGTCATGAGTTCAACCAAGCCAAATCTTGCGGCGAAGCGCGCTGATGAAATTCTGGACTTCCTCGGCATCGTGCGCGAGCGGCGGCATCACCCCCCACACCGGCCGCGGCCAGGCGACGTCGCTTGCGCGCCGCGCGATGACATGCACATGCAGTTGCGGCACCAGATTACCGAGCGCTGCGATATTGAGCTTGTCGCATTTGGTGATCTCTTTCAGGGCGCGGGCGACGCGGCTGATCTCGGTCATCAACTGCGCCTGCTCGACCTCGTCGAGGTCGATAATCTCGACGGCCTCGTGCCGGCGCGGCACCAGCAGCAGCCATGGATAATGCGCATCCTTGATGACGAGCACGCGGCACAGCGGCAGGTCGCCGATGTCGATGGTGTCCTTTTTGAGCCGTGAATGCAGCGACCAGGCGGGAGAATCGGAGGGCATGTGAGTTCCAGGTGCGTCCATCGTTTTCTCGACGGCTTCGGTCTGAAGTGGCCTGAAATGGACACCGCTCGCAATGTCATATCAAGGCGTCATCATCCGCGAAAGCGGATGATCCAGTATTCCGTAACCGGTCTATTTATCGATGGCTCCGGGTTTATTGGATACCCCGCTTTCGCGGGGTATGACGGCCGACGCCACGCTTGCTTTCCGGAGGTTTTGGCCCCAAATAAGGGCCGGGAGATTGGCGGTGGACGAGCCACTCGCCAACCGGGTCAGGTCCGGAAGGAAGCAGCCCTAACGAGGTCCGGATCGGGTCGCTCGTCAGTCTCCTACCTGTTTTTTCGAGCGAATCGCGCAAAAGCGGTGAACCGTCCTGCGCCGGATTCTGCTCCGGCGCGTATTCCGCAAAAGTAGGTACCGGGTTTTGCGATCAAAATACGCGCAAGTTGAGTTCCGCAAGCCGGCTTCGAGAGACAATCAATTGCGGATCGATCGATGACCGACGCTGGCGCTCCCGTAATGCCCCCCAACGATTCCGAAAGCACCCATCAAGGCGGCTTCGACCTCGGCGGCCCGCCCCAGGCCGGCAAGCATTATCGTGTGCTGGCGCGCAAATACCGCCCCTCCAGCTTCGACGATCTGATCGGCCAGGATGCCATGGTCCGCACCGTTTCGAATGCGTTCGAAACCGGCAGGATCCCGCAAGCCTGGATCCTGACCGGCGTGCGCGGCGTCGGCAAAACCACCACGGCGCGGATTCTGGCCCGCGCGCTGAATTACGAAATGCCGGACGGCTCGGTGAAGGGACCGACCATCCATATGCCGGTGCCGGGCGTGCATTGCCAGGCGATCATGGAAAGCCGGCACATGGACGTGCTGGAAATGGACGCCGCGTCCCATACCGGCGTCGATGACGTGCGCCAGATCAACGACAGCGTGCGCTATGCGCCGGCCAGCGCGCGCTACAAGGTCTACATCATCGACGAAGTGCACATGCTCTCGACCGCGGCGTTCAACGCCTTCCTGAAGACGCTGGAGGAGCCGCCGGAGCACGCCAAATTCGTGTTCGCCACCACCGAAATTCGAAAAGTGCCGGTGACGGTGCTGTCGCGCTGCCAGCGTTTTGACTTACGCCGGGTCGAGGCCGATTTGCTGATGGGGCACCTTGCCAATATCGCGACCAGGGAAGGCGTTGAAGCAGAGCCGGAGGCGCTCGGCATCATCGCCCGTGCGGCGGAAGGCTCGGTGCGCGATTCGCTGTCGCTGTTCGATCAGGCGATCGCGCATGCCGCGGGCGTGGTCCGCGCCGACGCCGTGCGGCAGATGCTCGGCCTTGCCGACCGCACCCGGGTGATCGATCTGTTTGATTCGCTTGTTCGCGGCGACATCGCCGGCGCATTCAGGGAATTTCGCGAGCAGTACGACACCGGCGCCGATCCGATCGTGGTGCTGTCCGATCTCGCCGAATTCGTCAATTTCGTCACCCGCGTCAAGATCGTTCCGGCGACGGCGGATAATGTCGCATTTGGCGAAACCGAGCGGCTGCGCGGGCGCGACTTCGCTGCAAAATTGTCGATGCGGGTGCTGTCGCGGATGTGGCAGATGCTGCTCAAGGGCATCACCGAGGCGCAAGCCGCAACGCGGCCGGCGGCCGCGGCGGAAATGGTGCTGGTGCGCATCGCCTATGTCGCGGACATGCCGACGCCGGATGAGGCGATCAGGATGATCGAGCAGAATGGCGGCGCATCGCCCGCGATCGCCGGCAGCGCGGCGCCGTCGCGGGCTGCGCCGGCACCTGGCGTTTCTTCGATGCCGTCGTCACCCGCGCGGGCGGCCGCCGCGCCGCGCTCCGGCGCCGAAGCATCGCCGCGCCCGCAGATGATGGCGCCGGTATCCGATGCGCAGCCCGCGCCCGCGGCGAAGATTTCGAGCTTTCCGGAGCTGGTGGCGCTCGCCGGCGAGAAACGCGACCTGCTGACAAAAGCCGCGCTCGAAGCCGACGTTCGTCTGATCCGCATCGAAGACGGCCGGCTTGAGCTTGCGCTGGAGCGCAGCGCGGCGCGGACGCTGATCAACGATCTGTCGCGCAAGCTGGAGCAATGGACCGGGCGGCGCTGGACCGTGATCGTGTCCAACGAAGCCGGACAACCGACGCTGCGTTCGCAAAACGAGGTCGAGCGCAATCAGCGCGAGCGCGCCGCCGAATCCGACCCTAGGGTGAAGGAGGTGCTGGCGCGATTTCCCGGCGCCAGGGTCGTCGAGGTGCGCAAGCTTGCCCCCGAGCTGCCGGAATCCGATGCTAGCGGTGAAGACCCTGCCGAGAACTCCGACAGCGACGAGCAATAGCAATCAAAGGAACGGCTGATGGCTGATTTTCTCGGCATGATGAAACAGGCGGCGCAACTGCAATCGAAGATGCAGGAGATGCAGGACGAACTCGGCCGCGTCGAGGTCGAGGGCATCTCGGGCGGCGGTCTTGTGACGGTTCGCATGACCGCCAAGATGGAAGTGAAGGCAGTGAAGATCGACCCGTCGCTGATAAAGCCGGAGGAGCGCGAAATCCTCGAGGATCTTCTGGTCACCGCGCATAACGACGCGCGGCGCAAGGCGGAAGCCGCAATGCAGGAGAAGATGCAGACCCTGACCGGCGGCCTCGGACTGCCGCCGGGGTTGGGCCTCGGCTGACATGCCCACTGCCGTTGCCGGTCCCGAAATCGAACGCCTGATCCAGCTGCTGGCGCGGCTGCCGGGGCTCGGCCCGCGCTCGGCGCGGCGCGCGGCGCTGCATCTGATCAAGAAGCGCGAGGCGCTGATGACGCCGCTCTCCGCCGCGCTGCAGGTGGCGATCGACAAGATCCAGGTCTGCAAGACCTGCGGCAATATCGACACTCAAAATCCCTGCACGGTGTGCACCGACCCGCGGCGCGATCCTGCGATCATCGTCGTGGTCGCCGACGTCGCCGATTTGTGGGCGCTGGAGCGGGCGCATGCGACCAATGGATTCTATCATGTGCTGGGGGCGACGCTGTCGCCGCTCGATGGCGTCGGCCCGCAGGATCTGACCATCGAGGCGCTGGTGGCGCGCGCGCATGATCCGCGGGTGAGCGAAATCATCCTGGCGTTGAATGCCACCGTCGACGGCCAGACCACCGCGCACTACATCACCGACCTGTTGCAGGAGGCGGGTGTCAAGGTGACACGGCTCGCCCACGGCGTGCCGGTCGGCGGCGAGCTCGACTATCTCGATGAAGGCACGCTGTCCGCGGCCATGCGGCAGCGCACGTTGTTTTGAAAATGGGAATCAGAGGACACATGACGAGAAGCGACTTCGGTAAATTATCCGCGCTGGCTGCGGCTGTTCTGACAATCCTTGTTGCGGCCGCGTTCGACGCGCAGGCGCAGCAGGCGATCCGGAACGGCGATGTCCTGACCGGGCAACTCAATGCCCTGCGCAGCCGCGCCAAGGGCAAGCGCGTCAACACCTTTCAGCTGGTCAGCGAACCGCACCGGCTGCCGCCGCCGAACGGGCTTTGCAATCTCGTGACCGGGCCGGAGACATTTCAGATCGTCACCAACAACGACGCGCAAGCCGCGCAGTTGAAGGGTTTTATCGGCAAGCAGGTCTCGCTGAAGGTCGACGAAGTCGCCTGCGCGCAGGAGGCGGGACAGATGAGCGAAGCCGTGGTCTCGAAATGGAGCGTGGTGACGAAGCATTGAGTTGCCGCCATTAAAAGCGACGCTGTCATCCACAAGAATGCCGTCGTCGCCCGGCTTGACCGGGCGATCCAGTACGCCGTGACGTCTGTTGTATTAACGAACGGCTCTGGAATACTGGGCCACCCGCTTTCGCGGGTGGTGACGACTGAGTTTGTGGACGCGGTGTTTGCAGTCTAAACCTTCACCGGCTCCAGCGTCTCGAAATGCCCGCGCCGCTGCAGCCATGCCAGCAGGATCAGGCTCGGCACCGCGACCACGACGCAGATCGCGAAGAACAGCGGCCAGCCGGTCGCCTTCGCCACGTAACCCGCGCCCGCGGACAAATAGGTGCGCCCGACCGCGGCAAGCGCGGTGAGCAGCGCGTATTGGGTCGCGGTGTGCAGCGGGTTTTTGCACAGTGCCGACAGATAGGCGACGAAGATCACGGTGCCGATGGCGCTGGTGAAGTTTTCCGCGGTGATCGCAAATGCCAGCGCCCATTGGTTGAGGCCGACCAGCGCCAGCCAGGAGAACGACAGATTGGCGACCGCCTGCAGCACGCCGCCGATCCACAGGCTGACGTGGGAGCGAATAGCGCCGCGCCACGAATCCGCCGGCAAAACCGCCGATCAAGGTCGCGGCGAGGCCGACGCCCTTGACGATGGCGGCATAGTCGTTGCGGGAAAAGCCGAGGTCGATCACGAATGGCGCGGTCATGGTGCCGGAAAACGCGTCGGTGAATTTATAGAGCACGACGAAAGCGAGCGCCGCGAGAGCATCCCTGCGCGCGAGAAATTCCGAGAACGCGCCGATCGCGGCATGGATCACGCGCGCGAATGCGGTCTCCGTGCGCGTCGCGGCCTCCGCGCGCGCCGATTGCTCGGGCTCGGTGGCGGACAGCGCCGTGGCGGTGCCGATCAGCACTAACGCAGCCATCGCCACATAGCCCCACATCCATGCCTGGGAGCGCGCGATACCGGTGCTCTCGAACGCGCTGACCATGAACAGCGCGCCCGCGGTCGAGACCAGCATGCCGATGCGATAGGCCGCGACATAGGACGCCATGCCGGCGGCCTGCTCGCTCTCGGGCAGGCTCTCGACGCGAAACGCATCGACCACGATGTCCTGGGTCGACGACATCGCCGCGACCACATAGCGCGCCCAGCGCCACGAACAGCGGCGAGCGCGCCGGGTCGGTCAGCGCCAGCAGCAGGATCGCGACGATCAGCAGCAATTGCGAGAACACCAGCCAGCCGCGCCGGCGGCCGAATTGGCGCGTGAAGAACGGCAATGCAGCGCATCGACCAGCGGCGCCCAGAAAACTTTCAGCGTGTAGGGCGTGCCGACCAGCGCGAACAGGCCGATGGTGCCGAGATCGACGCCGGTCTCCGCATCCACACCAGCAGCGTCGAGCCCGACAGCGCCAGCGGCAGCCCGGAGGAAAAGCCGAGCAGCAAAACGATCAGCACCCGCCGCTGCAGATACACCGCCAGCCCCTCGCGCCAGGAGGCGCGGGGGGTGGGGGCGATGGAGGTTCCGGGCAGGCTGTCAGGCGCGCGGTCATGCCGCAGTGCTAGCAGATTCGCCGAATGTCATCGCCCGGCTTGACCGGGCGACCCGGTATGTCAGAAATCGTAGGGTGGGTAGAGCGAAGCGAAACCCACCATGGCGATGGGTTTCGCTGCGCTCAAGCCATCCTACGGCGGCTGTCCTACTCTCCCGCCTGCAGCTTGCGCGGCAGCGGAAATAGTTCGGGCGCGGCTGGCTTGACGATGCGCGGGATTTCCGCGGGCGCCGGGTCCTTCGAAAAATCCAGTTCCTCGATCCGCCCGGCGCGCTTTTCGATCTTGTCGGCGGAAATCAGGACCTGCCTGATATCCTCGTTGGCGTCGCTGAAATGTTTCTGCAGCTTCAGCACGCGATCGCGCAAGCGCCCGAGATCGTCGCCGAGGTTGAGCACTTCGGTGCGGATCTGGTCGGCGGCGTCGCGCATCCGCGCGTCTTTCAGGATCTGCTGCATCACCTGGATCGCCAGCATCAACAGCGACGGCGACACCAGCACCACGCGGGCGCGATAGGCCTTCTGGATCACGTCGTCAAAACCGTCGTGGATTTCGGCATAGACCGATTCCGAGGGCACAAACATCAGCGCGGTATCCTGGGTCTCGCCGGTGATCAGGTACTTTTCGGCGATGTCGCTGACATGCTTCATCACGTCATTGCGAAGCCGCTGCGTTGCGAATTTTTTCTCCTCGTCGGTGCGCGCGTCATGCAGCGCGGTCATCGCCTCCAGCGGAAATTTCGCGTCGATGCAGAGCGGCCGCTGATCGGGCAGGAACACCACGCAATCCGGCCGCTTGCCTGACGAGAGCGTGTACTGGAATTCGTAAGAACCTTTCGGCATGCCGTCCTGGACGATCGCCTCCATCCGCGCCTGTCCGAACGCGCCGCGCGATTGCTTGTTGGCGAGCACGTCGCGCAGCGTCGTCACCTGCGAGGTCAGGTCGGTGAGGTTTTTATGCGCATTGTCGATGATGCCGAGCCGCTCGTGCAGCACCCGCAATGAGTCCATGGTGTTGCGGGTGGTCTGTTCCATCGACTGGCCGACGCGATGGGTCACCGAATCGAGCCGCTCGTTGACGGCACGCGCCATGTCGGCCTGGCGGCCGGCGAGCGCCTGTCCCATCGCATCGACGCGGCCGGTGGCCTCGCTCTGGGCGCGCAGCATTTCGCTCAAGCGTTCTTCAAGTTCGTCGGCGCGAATGGCCTGCGCGACAGCCAGTTCCGCGCCGCGGCGGCCGGATCGCGCTATCACGATGGCAATGATCAAGAGCAAGGTCAGCGCCAGCGCACCGAAACCGATCAGCGCCGCACCAGTGCGAACCGGCAGGTCGCCGATGATGAAAAGGATCTCGTTCATGTGAGCCCTTGTAGCCGATTCGCTCGCCGACGCGAACGAAGAGGGAACATTTATGGTGAATCGAAGATTAATTTTCGGGGTTAACGCTTGCCCAAGATTCGTGGTTAAGGACGCGTTAACAGCCGGCCGCGGCGCATTGACCCCGGCAAATCAGCAGCTTAAATCGCCCGCCATGGCCATCAGAGAAATTATCATCCTGCCGGACAAGCAGCTGCGGCTCGTCTCCAGACCTGTCGAGAAAGTCACGGCGGAGGTGCGCCGGCTCGCCGACGACATGCTCGAGACCATGTACGCCGCGCCCGGGATCGGGCTTGCGGCGATCCAGGTCGCCCAGCCGCTGCGGCTGATCACGATGGATCTCGCCAAACGGGACGAAGACGGCGAGAGCAAGCCGCGGCCCCGCGTCTTCATCAATCCGGAAATTCTGTCTTCGTCGGAGGAAACGTCGGTTTACGAGGAAGGCTGCCTGTCGATCCCGGAATATTACGAGGAAGTGGAGCGGCCGGCGCAGGTGCGCCTGCGCTTCACCGACCTCGACGGCAAGGTGCACGAGGAAGACGCCGAGGGCCTGTTCGCCACCTGCATCCAGCACGAGATCGATCATCTCAACGGCGTGCTGTTTGTGGATTATTTGTCGAAGCTGAAGCGCGACCGCGTGCTGAAGAAATTTGCCAAGGCCGCCAAGCGCGCGACGGAGTAGGTTCGGCTTTTCGAAATCGAAGTGCCGTCACCCTGAGGTGCGAAGGCGCCTCTCGGCGCCGAGCCTCGAAGGGCGACGGCAGACGAAGCCGATATTCTTTCCTGTGCCATCCTTCGAGGCTCGCCGAAGCAGACGGTGCAAGTGCACCGTCGGGCTCGCACCTCAGGATGACGCCTCGTCTAGCTTGATGTCTGGTTCAAAGGAAGTTTCCACGCCATGCCGCTCCGCTTGATCTTCATGGGCACGCCGGATTTCGCGGTGCCGACGCTGCTGGAGCTGGTGGCCCATGGCCACGAGATCGCGGCGGTCTACACCCGCGCGGCCAAGCCCGCCGGGCGCGGCATGAAGCTGCAGCCCACGCCGGTCGAACAGCAGGCGCGGCGGCTGGGCATTCCCGTGCTGACGCCGGCGACGCTGAAGACGCCGGAAGCCGAAGCAATATTTCGCTCCCACGACGCCGACGCCGCTGTCGTTGTCGCTTACGGTCTAATCCTGCCGAAAATCATTCTCGACACGCCTAAGCTCGGCTGCTTCAACCTGCACGCCTCGCTGCTGCCGCGCTGGCGCGGTGCGGCGCCGATCAACCGCGCCATCATGGCCGGCGA
Organism: uncultured Alphaproteobacteria bacterium; assembly: GCA_963761395.1. Taxonomy (GTDB): domain Bacteria; phylum Pseudomonadota; class Alphaproteobacteria; order Rhizobiales; family Xanthobacteraceae; genus Bradyrhizobium. Next base: position 17,783 of record CAVXHU010000029.1, on the reverse strand, counting down.
TACCGAGACCGGCGTGATGGTGATGAAAATGGATGCCGGGCTCGATACCGGCGACGTGGCGATGGCCGAACGCATGGCGATTACGGATGCGATGACCGCGGCTGATTTGCACGACGCGCTGGCGCCGCTCGGGGCCGATCTGATGGTGCGCGCGATGGGCGCGCTGGAACGCGGCAAGCTGCAGCTCACCAGGCAAAGCGACGAAGGCGTGAGCTACGCGACCAAAATCGAAAAAGCCGAGGCGCGGATCGATTGGAACAAGCCCGCGCGCGCGGTGCTGCGCCATATTCATGGGCTGTCGCCATTTCCCGGCGCATGGTGCGAGATGGCAAGCGAAGGCGAGCAGGTTCGCGTCAAGATCCTGCGCTGTGAGATAGCCGATGGCTCAGGCGCAGCGGGCGAAGTGCTCGACGATCGCTTGACGGTCGCCTGCAAAGAAGGCGCATTGCGGATTCTCGAACTGCAGCGCGCCGGCAGGCAGCCGATGAAGGCGGAGGAATTTTTGCGCGGCACGCCGCTGAAGCCGCCGGCGCGGCTTGCATAATATCGTCATACCCACCCAACTCGTCATACGCGGGCTTGACCCGCGTATCCATCTATCTTCACAAGAGTCTTACGAAGATGATGGATTGCCGGGCATAGGCGAGCGGAAGCGACGCCGTCCTTCGGACGGCTATGCCCGGCAATGACAACCAAACAGATCATTACACCGACATGCCCCGCTACAAACTGACAATCGAATATGACGGCGCGCCGTTCTGCGGCTGGCAGATTCAGGACAACGGCGCCTCGGTACAGGGCGCGCTGGAAACCGCGATCAAGGCGATCTGCGGCGAGCATGTTCGCGTGCACGGCGCGGGCCGCACCGACGCCGGAGTGCATGCGCTGGGGCAGGTCGCGCATTGCGATATTGCCAAGCATTTTGTGCCGGGCCGCTTGCGCGACGGCCTGAATGCGCATCTGCGGCCGCATCCGATCGGGGTGCTGTCCGCGGAAATCGTGCCGGACACATTCGAGGCGCGATTTTCAGCGAAAAAGCGGCATTATCTCTATCGCATCGCCAATCGCCGCGCCAATCTCGCGCTCGACATCGGCCATGCCTGGCGGCTGCCGAGACCGCTCGATACCGATGCAATGCACGTCGCCGCGCAGCGGCTAATCGGCAAGCACGACTTCACCACCTTTCGCGACACCGAATGCCAGGCGAAATCGCCGGAGAAAACCCTCGACCAGCTCGACGTCGTCAGAGACGGCGACGCCGTCAACATCGTAACCTCGGCGCGCTCGTTCCTGCACAGCCAGGTGCGCTCGATGGTGGGTTCGCTGGTCTGGGTCGGCGAGGGCCGCTGGAGCGCCGACGATCTTGCCGCAGCGTTAGCCGCACGCAACCGCGCCGCCTGCGGCCCGGTCGCGCCGCCCGACGGGCTCTATCTGGTGCGGGTGGAGTATTGAGTGATAGCTTTCAAAGACCGTCATGGCCGGGCTTCCTTAACCTCGCCCCCGCTTGCGGGGAGAGGTCGCCGCGCTCTTCGCGCGGCGGGTGAGGGGGTACCGTCCACCGAGAAAAAAGAGCCCCTCACCCCGACCCTCTCCCCGCAAGAGCGGGGCGAGGGAGAAGAACACCGGCCACGAAGGATACCTCACCCGAAATACCGATCCAGCACGCCGCGATAGATTTTGGTCAGCTTCTCCAGATCGGACACCGGCGTGCGCTCGTCGATCTGGTGCATGGTCTGGCCGACCAGGCCGAACTCGATCACCGGACAGTAGCTCGCGATAAAGCGCGCATCCGAGGTGCCGCCGGAGGTGCTCAATTCCGGCCGGCGGCCGGTGACCTGCTCGATCGCCGCGACCGCGAGATCGGTGAAGGCGCCGGGTTTTGTCACGAACACGTTGGAGTTGGACGGCTCCCATACGATCCGCGCGCGAATCCGGTTTCCCGCTGCCTTCTCCAGGCGCTGTTCGACCAGGGTCCGCAGCGATTCTTGCGTGTGGTGATCGTTGAAGCGGATATTGAATTTCGCGCGCGCCTGGCCGGGGATCACGTTGCTGGCGGTGTTGCCGACATCGACGGAAGTGAATTCGAGGTTCGAGGCCTGGAATTGCGCGCTGCCGTGATCGAGCGGCTCGTCGCTCAGCGCCACGATCAACCTCGAAATATCCGGCACCGGATTCGCTGCGCGATGCGGATAGGCGACATGGCCCTGGACGCCGTCGACATAAAGCGTGCCCGATTGCGAGCCGCGGCGACCGACCTTGATGCAATCCCCCAGTACCTCGACGTTGCTGGGCTCGCCGAGCACGCAGTGGTCGAATTTCTCGCCGCGAACTGCTGCCCATTGCAGCAGTTTGATGGTGCCGTTGACGGAAATGTCTTCCTCGTCGCCGGTGATCAGAAACGAGATCGAGCCTTTGCCATCTTCGCGGGGCTTGCCGCCATGGGCGGCGAGATAGTCGAGCACCGCCGCGACGCTGCAGGCAATCCCGCCCTTCATGTCGACGGCGCCGCGCCCGTACAAAAAACCATCCTTTACGTCACCCGAGAACGCGCCATGGGTCCATGCGCTCTCATCGCCCGGCGGCACCACGTCGGTATGTCCGGCAAAGGTGATGTGGGGCGCACTGTTGCCGATGCGGGCATAGAGGTTCTCGATATCGGCGGTGCCGGGCTCGCCGAAGGTGACGCGATGCACCTCGAAGCCGGCAGCTTTCAGGATATTTTCGAGCACGCCAAGCGCGCCGGCATCGGCCGGGGTTACCGAGGGGCAGCGCAGGAGATCGCGGGCAATGGAGAGGGCGTCAGTCATCGCTTGCCAAGTTTCAATCCCGCAACAATTCGTTGATGCTGGTCTTGGCGCGGGTGCGCTCGTCGACGCGCTTGACGATGACGGCGCAGGCGGTGGAGGGGCCGGGCTGGCCGTTCTTCAGGGGCCTGGCCGGCAACATCCCCGGCACCACCACGGCGTATTCCGGGACCTCGCCGATAAAGGTTTCGCCGGTATCGCGGTCGACGATCTTGGTGGAGGCGCCGAGGAACACGCCCATCGCCAGCACCGCGCCCTTGCGCACGATGACGCCTTCGGCGACTTCCGAGCGCGCGCCGATAAAGCAATCGTCCTCGACGATGACGGGTTCGGCCTGCAGCGGCTCCAGCACGCCGCCGATGCCGACGCCGCCGGAAATGTGCACGCGCTTGCCGATCTGCGCGCAGGAGCCGACCGTGGACCAGGTATCGATCATGGTTGATTCATCGACATAGGCGCCGAGATTGACGAAGGACGGCATCAGCACGACATTCTTGGCGATAAAGGCCGAGCGGCGGACGATGGCGCCCGGCACCGCGCGAAAGCCGGCGTCGCGAAAGCGGTTCTCGCCCCAGCCCTCGAATTTCGAGGGCACCTTGTCCCACCACGACGCTTTTCCGGGACCGCCGGAAATCGCGCTCATGTCGTTGAGACGAAACGACAGCAGCACCGCCTTCTTCAGCCACTGATTGACCTTCCACTTGCCGCTCGTTTCGCGCTCGGCAACCCGCGCCTCGCCCTTGTCGAGCAAATCGAGCGCATGGTCCACGGCGTCACGGACTTCGCCCTTGGTCGCGGTCGAGATGCCGTCGCGCGCATCGAACGCGGTGTTGATGGTGGATTCGAGGGAGGACAGAGACATCGAGATTTCCTTGGACGATTTTATCGGGGCAGGCGAGGGGCTTTGTCGGGATTTGAGCAGGGAGAGTCAAGAACACACTGGCACGTAATTGATTTGTCATCACCCGCGAAAGCGGGTGATCCAGTATTCCGTGATGCGAGAGTACTATCTCGGAGGTCGCGGAGTACTGGATGCCCCGCTTTCGCGGGGCATGACGGCTGGAGGTGGCGGCGCTGTCTTAGGCCAGCTTCTCCAAAAACCCGGTCAGATCATCGGTGACATGATCGACGTGAGCGGCATCGCGGCCTTCCAGCTCCCAGTCCTCGCGCACGACTTGCTTGGTGCCGTCGGGCACCACCAGCACCGTGGTCATGCCGAGCTGGTGCGGCACCACGAGGTTGCGCGCCAGATCCTCGAACATCGCCGAGGTCTCGGGATTGACCCCGTGAAGCCTCAAGGAATTTCTGATAGGTCTGCGGCGCCGGCTTCGGCTCCAGCTCGGCGGCGATGATGTCGAACACCGCCTCGAAGTGCGTAGCCAGGCCGAGCCGCTGCAAAACCTTGTCGGCATGGTCGGTCGAGCCGTTGGTCAGGATCAGCTTGCGCCCGGGCAGTTTTGCGATCGCCGCGCCCATCGCGGGATTGGGCTGCAGCGGCGAATGATCGATCTGGTGCACATAGGCGAGAAAGTCGTCGGCGTGCACGCCATGCTCGGTCATCATGCCGCGCATGGTGGTGCCATAGCGGCGGTAATAGTCCTTCTGGATCCGGCGTGCTTCTTCCGCGGGTACTTTGAGCCAGGCGCTGACGAACTCGCCGATCCGTGCATCGACCTGATGCCACAGATTGACGTGATGCGGATACAGCGTGTTGTCGAGATCGAACACCCAGGTGTCGATGCCGGTGAAGGGGCGGGGCGTGTTTTTCATTGTTGCTCCTCTGTCATACCCCGCGCAGGCGGGGTATCCAGTACGCCGCGCCGCCGAGGGTCTAGTTTGACGCCTCGGAGTACCTGGATCATCCGCTTTCGCGGATGATGACGCAAAGACCCTTGTCCGCAAAAATTCAAACGCTTCATCACGGCATCGCAAAGCGCAGCGTCTTGCCGCCGCCCGACATGTCGACGGCGGCAAAGCCGGTGACAGCGAGGCCGCGGGTGCCGCAGTCGCTCTGTTCGTTGATCTCGAACTTGCTCTCGCGCGTGCAAAGCTCTTTCGCGCCACCCCAGTTCAGCGGCCGGTCCTTGAACTTGACGGCGCGGTTTTCGGCATCGACGGCTTCGGCAAAACTGAAAATCTGCCTGGGCTGGCCGACCACGTCGGGATGCAGGCATTTGCCGGGATCGATGCGATACCAGCCGCGGCTGGTCACGGCCTTGCCATCGTCGGTCGCAACGGCCGCCATGATCTTGTGCGGGGTGTCGTTGCACCAGGTCAGCCCGGTGGAAGACGGCGACTGCACCGCCTCGATCATGGTGGTGAAAAAGTTCGGCGCCTGCACGATATCCGGCGTCAGCCCGCGGTTTTTCAGGAACGCCGCCAAGGCACCTTGCGTCTTCGGACCGTCGACGCCATCGATCGGGGCGGCGTCGTAGCCCGCGACCACCAGCAGCCGCTGAATGCCGGCAAGCCGTGCCTGTTCGTCATCATATTCGCTGTCCTCGGCCAGATACGCCACCAGATTGCCGTCGTCGGTCTGCGTCGGATTGATCTGGGTAAAGGGCGCCGGGGTTTGCCCCGCGCGGCACTGGCGCGCCGCGGCAATGACAAAGTTGTCGGGCGCGATGCAAAGCGTGTCGCCGCCGCTCTGCGGGATCGGCGATGAGCCGTAGACGCCGAGCGCGCGGGCGTTGAGCAGGATACGGTCGGCGGTCAGCGTGCCCTGAACGAGAACGCGACACGCCGCGGGATCGATGCGAAACCAGCCGCGCGTCGCGGTGGCGGCCTTGTCGTCGATGCCGATGGCGACCTCGACCACATAGCTCATGCGATTGCAGAGTTTTAGGTCGGCATGGGCCGGGACGGCGCTCGCGAGCAAGCGCGATGGCAACGACAAGAGAAGATGCCAATCCGGCCATGACGGCTCTCATTTGCGTGGCCGCTCGGGTCATCACTTGTGGATCAGCGTGCCGGTGCCTTGATTGGTGAACAATTCGAGCAAAACCGCGTGCTGGATCTTGCCGTCGATGATGACGACGCCCTGCACGCCCTGTTCGAGCGCGTAGATGCAGGTTTCGACCTTCGGGATCATGCCGCCGGAAATGGTGCCGTCGGCGATCAGCTTGCGCGCGTCCTTCACCGACAGTTCCGGAATAAGCTTCTTCGACTTGTCCAGCACGCCGGGCACGTCGGTCAACAGCAATAGCCGCTTCGCCTTCAACGCGCCCGCGACCGCGCCGGCAAAGGTGTCGGCGTTGACGTTGAAAGTCTGTCCGGTCTTCGAGGTCGCCAGCGGCGCCAGCACCGGGATCAGTTCATGGCCGATCAGCTGGTTCAACAGCGTCAGATCGACCTTCTCGGGTTCGCCGACGAAACCGAGATCGACCACCTTTTCGATGTTTGAATCCGGATCGACCATGGCGCGCGTCACCTTCGACGCCGTCACCATGTTGCCGTCCTTGCCGCACAGGCCGACCGCCTTGCCGCCGGCTTCGTTGATGTAGCCGACCAGCGCCTTGTTGATCGAACCCGCCAGCACCATTTCGACGATCTCGATGGTCGCGGCGTCGGTGATGCGCAGGCCGGCGGCGAATTCCGATTCAATGCCGAGCCGCTTCAGCATGGTCGCGATCTGCGGTCCGCCGCCATGCACCACCACCGGATTGATGGCGGTCTGTTCCAAAAGGACGATGTCGCGCGCGAAGGCTTTCGCAAGGTTTTCCGCGCCCATGGCATGGCCGCCATATTTGATGACGATGGTTTCCTCGTCATACTGCTGCATGTGCGGCAGCGCCTCGGACAGGATGCGGGCCTGATCGAGCGGACTGATATATGGCGCGTCGGTCATGAAGCGGGTCTCTTGGTCTCTGGGGTGGGGCGGTTTCTATCTGATTGGCGGGCGCGGCGCAAAGTGCCGCCGGCGCTGTTTACCTCTCCCCGCTTGCGGGGAGAGGTCGATTTCGAGCGAAGCTCGAAGTCGGGTGAGGGGGTACAGTCGCTTCAATTTGAAAAGAGCCCCTCACCCGCTCGCCTGACGGCTCGCGACCTCTCCCCGTAAGAACGGGGAGAGGTGAAGATTTCTCACACCCGCCGCGGCCAAGCCGCCGCCACCGCGAGCGATAGCCAGCTCACGATCAGGAGCGTGCCGCCGGTCGGCGCGGCCATCGGAAACAGGCTGTGGCCGGCATATTGGCGCAGCGTCAGGTCGCCGGCGAACAAAGCTGCCGCGACGACAAAGCCAAATGCGGCCGCGATCCCGATCCGGACATCAATGACGCCGCGCTCGGCCAGCGCCACGACCGCGAGCACCGCGGTCGCGTGAAACAGCAGCATCGATGACGCCGCGGCCAGCCGCGCCGCGTCCGGTTGGTGCGCGGAAGCCGCCGCCAGAACAATGCCGTCGGCGCCCATGACACCGGCCAGAATGACCAGAATGCGGAAAAGGCGAGATGCCATCATCAGCTGCGCTCTCCCAGCAGACGCACCATGGCGGCGCGCAGCTCCGGCATCCCGGTGCCGGTGCGCGAGGACGTCAGCAAAACTTCCGGAAAGGCGGCGGGATGTTTTGTCAGGGCGGCCATGGTGGCGGCAAGGCGTTGCTCGAGCTCTTGAGGCTTCACCTGATCGACCTTGGTGAGGACGACCTGATAGCTGACGGCTGATTGGTCGAGCGTCTTCAGCACGCCGAGATCGACCTCCTTGAGGCCATGCCGGGCGTCGATCAGCACATAGACCCGCGCCAGATTGCTGCGGCCCTGCAGGAATTTGTGGATCAGCGCGGTCCATGACGCGACCTTGGCCTTCGGCGCGGAGGCGTAACCGTAACCGGGCATATCGACCAGCCGCAAGCCGGCATGGTCGGGGCCTTCGAAGAAGATCAATTCCTGGGTACGGCCGGGTGTGTGCGAAGTCCGCGCCAGCGCGTTGCGGCCGGTCAGCGCGTTGATCAGGCTGGATTTGCCGACATTGGAGCGGCCGGCAAATGCGACTTCCATGCCCGCCATCGGCGGCAGGGTTTCGATCGAGGGCGAGGCCCAGAAGAACTGCCAGTCGCCGGCGAACAGTTTTCGCCCTTGTTCGATCAGGTCGCATCGATGTCGGTGGTCATGCGAAGGCGTTCCGGTTGCACGTTCGTCATGGTGCGAGGAGCTCTTGAAGCGTCTCGAACCATGAGGCCCGTGGCCCATCCTTCGAGACGCGGCCTGAGAGTGCCGCTGCGCTCGCGGATGAGGAAGTGTGTGGATCTGCTCAACCAGGAGAGCGTCTACGTCGCCTTCTTCGAGGCGAACGTGGCCCGGAGATTGTCGAACAGCTCAACCTTCACGCCATTGCGGCGCATGATGAAGCTCTGCTGCATCACCGACAGCGTATTGTTCCACGCCCAGTAGATCACCAGACCCGCCGGGAACCCCGCCAGCATGAAGGTGAAGATCAGCGGCATCCAGTCGAAGATCATCTTCTGGGTCGGATCCGGCGGCGTCGGATTGAGCTTCATCTGGAACCACATCGTGATGCCCATGATGATCGGCCATACGCCGAGCGCGAGGTAGTGTCCGAACAGCGGGACCGTGGTCGGATCGAAGTGCAGCAGGCCGAACAGGTTGAACAGGTTGGTCGGATCGGGCGCCGACAGATCCTTGATCCAGCCGTAAAACGGCGCATGCCGCATTTCGATGGTGACGAACAGCACCTTGTAGAGCGAGAAGAACACCGGAATCTGCAACGCGACGGGAAGACAGCCGGCGATCGGGTTGATCTTCTCCTTCTTGTAGATTTCCATCATCTCCTGCTGCTGCTTCACCTTGTCGTCTGGATAGCGTTCCTTCAGCGCGGCCAGTTGCGGCTGCACCGATTTCATCTTCGCCATCGACGCGTAGGACTTGTTGGCAAGCGGGAAGAACAACAGCTTCACCAGTACCGTCACCAAGAGGATGGCGATGCCGAAATTGCCGACCAGGTGATAGAACCAGTCCAGCGCCAGGAACATCGGCTTGGTGATGAAATAGAACCAGCCCCAGTCGATCAGAAGATCGAAGTGGTTGAGTCCGAGCTGCTTGTTGTAGCCGCCGAGACCCGCCAGCGGAAAATTGATGCCGACGACGCTGGCTTCCTTGGCGCCGGCGAACAGCCGGGCATCGGCGGTGCCGGTGCCGCCGATCGCGATGGTCTGCGGATCCTGCAGGTAATCGGCCTGATAGCGAACTGTGCCACCTACTTCAGAGAGAAATCGGGCCTTGTTCAGATGCGTCGACGTGTCAGGCAATAGGGCCGAGGCCCAATACTTGTCTGTAATTCCGAGCCAGCCGTTCGTTACATTATACTCGAACCCATGCCCCCCATTACTCAAAACCGGAGCGTCAGTAACGGCTTTGTAGCTCTTCTCCTGCAGGCCCTGATCGCCGAGATAGCCGATCAGACCTTCGTGCAGGATGTAGTAGCCCGCGACCGGCGGGGTGCCGTGGCGGGAGATCAGCGCGAACGGATAAAGCGTGACCGGCGCATTGCCGATATTGGTAACGTCGTCCTTGATGGTGAACAGGTAGCGGTCGTCGATCGCAATGGTGCGGTGGAAGGTCAAACCCTCGCCATTGTCATATTTCAGCGTCACCGGGCTGTTCGGCGTCAGGCTGCCCGAGCCTTCCTGCTGCCACAGCGTGTCTCGGTCGGGAACCCGCACCGTCGAGCCGCTGGCCGGAACCCAGCCGAATTCGGCATAATAAGGGTTGGCCGTGCCCGAGGGCGAGTACAGCACGATCGCCGGCGATGACGGATCGACGGTCTCGCGGAACTGCACCAGCGACAGATCGTCGATGCGGGCGCCTTTCAGCGAAATGCTCCCCGAGAGCCGCGGGGTGTCGATCTTGACGCGCGGTGCTGCGGCAATGGCGGTATCGCGGCTGACGGGCGCCGCCGAGGCGGGCTGATTTGTCGCGGGCGCGTTGGCAGCGGGCGCCGGCGCGGCGCCGGTCTGCGGGGTGGTGGTACCCGGGGTCGCCTGCGGCGCGGGCTTCACCATCTCGCTCTGGGCCTGCTGCGCGGCGCGCTGCTTCTCCATCTGCGGAATGTTGAAGAAATATTGCCAGCCGATCAGCACGAGGCCGGACAGAATGACGGCGAGGATGGTGTTGCGATTATCGGTCATCGTTTATGGTCTCGTCATTCAATTCGGTTTGCGGCTTGCGCTATGGTCTTTGTTTGACGCGTTTTCTTGACGCGAACCGGTATCCACTTCGCTGGAAAACGCTTTAGGCGGTCTCGCTTTAGATGGTCTTATGGACTGCCGGTCGAGGCGATGCAGCGCCGAGCGGAGATCGTCGAGCATGGTCGCAAAGTCGCAGGTGAGTGCGGCCCGACGGCCGACTAGCACATAATCACTGTGCGGTCGCATTGATATGGCGTCCAGCCGCTTCACCAATTCGCGAAGCCTGCGCCGGATGCGATTGCGCTCGGTGGCGGTGCCGTTCTTTTTGGTAACGGTGAAGCCGACCCGGATCGGGCCGTCATCGTCGCGGCGGCGGCTCTGCACCACGAAGGCAGCGCTGGCAGCCCGCGCGCCATTGGCAACGGCGAGGAAGTCCGCCCGCTGCCTTAACCGATCCATGATGGAATCTCCGGGAAGCCCGGCTCAGGCGCTCAGACGCTTGCGGCCCCGGGCGCGGCGCGCGGCGAGGACCTTGCGGCCGCCGGCCGTCGCAAGGCGGGCGCGGAAGCCGTGACGGCGCTTGCGCACCAGTTTGCTGGGTTGATAAGTCCGCTTCACGCGTCGTTCTCCGCTGACCGGGCAATTTGCCTGATAATGAGATAAGTCCGGTGATGCTGGCCGGCCCAAAGCGGGCCATTTCCGGCCCAAATGAGCCGCCCCCGGTCGGACCGGGTCATCGCGGACAATTGGCGCGGCTTATACGGGAGCGCCCCGTTTTCGTCAATGTTGCGGGGTGCCGCATCTCGGGTCTCTCGAAACGGCGTAATTTGCGCGAATATACCGGGTTTCGCGGTGTTTTTCAGGGTGAGGATGGTGGTTCGCCACCGCGCGCACTTGATCCTGAACCGGCAGATACTATCGAAGACATTAGCGATCCGTAATTTGACCGGTTCCGGAGCAACACGCATCTTCAAGACAGAGCGCAATCGGCAAAAGTGGGAACCGGTTTTGCGTCCGATAGCGCTCTAAATATTTAGCTTGGCGCATGATCTTGTCGCCAAACCGCCCTCACTCTGGCGGATCATGCGCCGGGCATCGAAGGCAGATATCGTGTCCGAGACCGACGAACAGCCGACATCCGAACTGCCGCGGCCCAAGCCGTCGCGCCGGCTTGGCCTGTCCGGCAAGCTGCTGCTGCTCACCATTCCGCTGGTCATGATCGCGGAAGTGCTGATCTATGTGCCCGCGATCGCCAATTTCCGGATGAATCGGCTGAACGACCGGCTGGCGGCGGCGAACACCGCGGCGCTGGTGCTGGACGCCGCCCCGTCGGGCATGGTTCCGGATTCGCTGGCGCGGCAGATCCTGACCTCCATCGGCGCGCGCGCGGTTGCCATCAAGATGGGGCAGCAGCGCCGGCTACTGGCCAGCGCCGGCTTGCCGTCGGCGATCGATCACGATGTCGACATCCGATCGATGACGGTGTGGTCGGCGATCGTCGATTCCTTCGAGATCATGCTGGAAAGCGGCAACCAGGCGATCCGCGTGATCGGCCCGGGGCGCGGCGGCGCGCAATTCATCGAGGTGGTGATCGACGAGGCGCCGCTGCGCGAGGCGATGTACCGGTTCTCCCGCAATCTGCTGCTGGTCTCGCTGGTGATCGCGGTGCTCACGGCGGCGCTGGTCTATCTTGCGCTGCATTATCTGTTCGTGCGGCCGATGCGGCGTCTGACCGCGAGCCTGGTCGGTTTTCACGAGAATCCCGAAAGCTCGGCGCGGATCATCGTGCCCAGCCAGCGCGGCGACGAAATCGGCGTTGCCGAGCGCGAATTGTCCGACATGCAGCGCGACCTGGTGTCGATGCTGCATCAGAAGAGCCGGCTCGCCGCGCTTGGCCTTGCGGTCTCCAAGATCAACCACGATCTGCGTAACCTGCTGGCGTCCTCGCAGCTGCTTTCGGACCAGCTCGCCAGCGTGCCCGATCCGCGGGTGCAGCGCTTTGCGCCGAAACTGATGCGCTCGCTGGAGCGCGCCATCGCGTTCTGCCAGTCGACGCTGTCCTATGGCCGCGCCCAAGAAGCCGCCCCCGATCGCCGCATGATCCCGATCGAGCCTGTGGTCGCCGAGGTCCGCGAAACCGCAGGGCTGGCATCGGACGCGTCCATCACCTGGATCAGCGCGATCGAGCGCGGGCTCAGCATCGACGCCGATCCCGATCAGCTGTTTCGCGTCCTGCTCAATCTCGTGCGCAACGCGGCGCAGGCGCTCGAAAACCGGCCCCGCAGCGACGCCGCCACCCAGCAGATTCGCATCACCGGACGCCGCGAAGGCGCGGTGGCGATCGTCGAGGTTTCCGACACCGGCCCCGGCGTCACCGCAAAGGCCCGCGAGCATCTGTTCGAGGCGTTCCAGTCAACCGGCCGGCCCGGCGGCAGCGGGCTCGGGCTCGCGATCGCCGCCGAACTGGTCCGCGCCCATGGCGGCGACATCCATCTGGTGGAAGGCACCATCGGCGCCACCTTCCGGATCGCCATTCCGGACCGGCCGGTGGAACTCTTGAGCGTACGCAACGAGCGGGCGCGGGCGTAAGAGCCGTCAGGCGCCGCCTGCTTTCGTCATTCCGGGGCGCGAGCAGCGCGAGCGAACCCGGAATCCAGAGGTAATTGCACGAGATTCCGGGTTCACGCTGACGCGTGCCCTCAGATGTGCAATTGGCATCAGACGCCGCCTTTCCCGGACCTTGCCAAGCCAGGCCGGAGCGGGTAGCTAAGGCGCGCTTTCGAGACCTTCCGAAAATGTCTTCGCGATGCATGCGGCATCGGCTGTTAGCCCAAGATGCGCGCGAAAAACGCGCCCGTAGCTCAGCTGGATAGAGCACTAGACTACGAATTTAGGGGTCAGGAGTTCGAAATCTCTTCGGGCGCGCCAAATTGCCACCACTTCGAACAAAACTGCGAACCCATGACGGCACGGATGCCATAGAAATACGCGCTGGCGTTCCAACGTGCGCACGAACCGTCCGTTGGGGTCATGCCGGGAAGAGCCGCGTTCTGGCTCGCTCGCTCCGCGGTCCCGGCGTCGGAGCTTCGAACACCCGCGTCCCCCGCCTTGACGCGCAATCCCGATCACGAATCAAGCGGCAGGCGTCCTTCATTTCCGCTATGATCAAACCATGACGATCGGGATTACCGGACCCGAACGGAAGGCACCAAGGCAAACCGCCGTGGTCGGGTTCATCATTGCGGCCGTCGTCATCGGGATTTGCCTGATCCTGCTCTGGCTCGCGAGCGACGTCCTGGTTGACTGGTTGTGGTTTTCCTCGATCGGTTATCTGCAGGTTTTTTGGACAACAATCGGCGCTAAAGCCGTTGTCCTTTTTGCGGTCTGGACGGCAACTGCCGTCATCCTTTGGTTGAATGGATGGCTCGCGGCGCGTTTTGCCCGACGGCAGCCGACGCAATCTGTCTCGGCCTTCGCGTGGAATCTTGCCGGCAATGTGCCGCCGCCCGATCTGTTGGCGCTCATGCGCGATCGGCTGCCATGGTCCCGGGTTATCGCGGGCGGTGCAGGTTTGCTCGCGCTGCTGGTTGCCGCGACAGAAGTCGGCAATTGGGGTGTCTTCCTGCAGCTTTTCTATCACGTCCCCTATGGTGCAGACGACCCGCTCTTCAACAAGGACATTGGTTTCTATCTCTTCGTGCTGCCGGCCTATATCCTCATCAAGAACTGGATGCTGCTCACACTCGTTCTGAGCGCGCTTTTCGCCGGGGCGATCTACCGGGTGCACGGCGACATCGAATACGACATTCATCGCCGATCGATGTCGCCGACAGCAATTGCTCACGGCTCGGCGTTGCTCGGTCTCCTCTTCATCGTCAAGGCCTGGTCCTACGGTCTCGACCGTTATCTGCTGCTCTATGGCGACAACGGCGTCGTCGTCGGCGCAAGCTACACCGATATACATGTGGGGCTACCGGGCCTGTGGCTAATGATCGGGCTGTCGATCATTGCGGCGTTTGCTGCGTTGGCAAACCTCCGGGTGAGGACCTACCGGCTTCCTGCCGCCGCGGTCATGCTTGTCGTCATCGGCTCTTTCGTGCTGTCCGGCGTAGCTCCCGTGTTGTTCCGGCAGGTGTTCGTCAAACCAAGCGAGTTGCAGCTGGAGAAGCCCTACATCGAACGCAACATCGCGCTCACCCGGCAGGCATACAATCTCGATCAGATCGCAGCCAAGCCGTTTGCTGCCGAACAGAAGCTCACCTTCAAGACGCTCGAGGCCAACAAGGCGACCATCGAGAATATCAGGCTGTGGGACTGGCTGCCCTTGTCGGACACCTACGCGCAGCTGCAAGAGATCCGCACTTACTACAAATTCCATGATCTCGATGTCGATCGCTACTGGCTCGATGGCTCCTACCAGAGCGTAATGCTCTCGGCTCGCGAACTGCGGCCCTCCCTGCTGCCGCCGAATGCCCAGACATGGGTCAACCGCCACGTGCTGTTTACGCACGGCAACGGCGCGGTGATGAGCCCGGTCACTCGCAAGAGCACCGAAGGGCTGCCATTCTTCTATTTGCGCGACATTCCTCCTGTTGCGGACGGGGGCCCCCAGATCCATGAACCGCGCATCTACTACGGCGAAGAGCCCGACAGCTACGTCATCGTCAGGGGGAGCACACCTGAGTTCGACTATCCGAAGGGGAAAGACAATGTCTACGCGGCCTATGACGGCACGGGTGGCGTTCCGATAGGAGCGATGGTGTGGAGAGGCCTGTTTGCTTATTACTTCAACGACCCGAACCTGCTTCTCTCAAGCTACGTCACCGCCGACAGCCGGATCATGATCCGCCGCAATATCCAGGAACGGGTGCGAACCATCGCTCCGTTCCTCAGGCTCGATCACGATCCTTATCTGGTCATCAGCAATGGGCGGATGCTGTGGATGCAGGACGCCTATACGGTGAGTTCCTATTTCCCCTCGGCCCAGCCGGCGCAAGACCTCGATCTCAACTACATTCGCAATTCAGTGAAGGTCATCGTCGATGCCTATAACGGAACCGTCGACTTTTACCTGATGGACACCGGCGACCCGGTCGCTGCGACCTACCGGCGCATCTTTCCGACCTTGTTCAAGCCGTTCGCGGCTATGCCGGCGGACTTGCAGAGGCACATTCGCTATCCGGAGGACCTGTTCCTGATTCAGGCGCGGCTCTATCAGACCTACCACATGGAGGCCGCCGACGTTTTCTATAACCGCGAGGATCTCTGGCAGTTCCCGCGCCAGCCGGGCGGCGGCGGCATTGCCACGATGGCCCCGTATTACATCATCATGCGGCTGCCCGGTGAGCCGCAGGCCGAGTTCTTCCTCATGGTTCCCATGGCGCCGAGCCGCCGCGACAACATGATCGCGTGGCTCGCTGCGCGTTGTGATGCACCCGACTACGGCAAGCTGATCGTCTACGAGTTTCCCAAGGAGAAGCTGGTCTATGGACCATTCCAGATCGAAGCCCGGATCAATCAGAGTACCGAGATATCCCAACAAATCACGCTGTGGAACCAGATGGGCTCGCGGGTGATACGCGGTGCGAACCTGCTGGTGATCCCGATCGAGAACTCGATCCTTTATGTATCGCCGCTCTATTTGCGAGCGGAGCAAGGACACCTGCCGGAGCTGAAGCGCGTGATCGCAGCCTACGGTGAACATGTGGTGATGAAGGAGACGCTCGCCGAGGCGTTGTCGGCGCTGTTCATAGAACCCGGTGCCGGGCCGGCAGTCTCAGGCACGACGGAGGAGATGCCCGTGACAGGCCAAGCGGCAAGTCAGGCACGGGAGGCGCTTGATCGCTACAATCAGGCAGTGGAGCGATTGAAGTCCGGAGATTGGAAAGGCTTCGGCACGCAGTTCGATGCCATGCGCGCGCTTTTGGAGCAAATGAACCGACACTCCACCGGCCACTAAAGCAGCGGCCCTGCAGTCTGGCGCTACCTCAAGACTTGACGGAGGCCACCTGCTGGATTGTGTTGCCGGGCTCCGAACGCATTGTGACGGCCGTGCCACGGAGCTGGTCGAGACATCCGGGGCACCATCCGCGTCGCGCCCGTTTAACCCCGAACAATGGAGATCCATTGCGCGATATTTCGGCAACACCTTTCCGGAATAGTTGCGCGAGACGTGGATGTGACTTTCGCGTAAACGTTGTTATGTGAAAGGTAATGAACGACGCTTGTTGATCATTTTTGAGGACCGGAAATGAATCGTTTCGCCATCGTCGGGGCTGGACTACTTTCGATTGCTGGATTTGTCGGCGCGGCATCTGGCGCCGACCTTCCTGCCCGGACCTATACCAAGGCGCCCGCTATCGTCGCTCCCGTGTACGACTGGAGTGGCTTTTACATTGGTCTCAACGGCGGCGGCGCATCGAGCCACGAGTGCCTCACCATCACCAACGTTGCAGGCAGTGCGGTTTTCCCGAATTCGGAGGGCTGTCACAACGCGACGGGCGGCCTGGCCGGCGGCCAGATTGGTTATCGTTGGCAGACCGCCAATTGGGTGTTCGGCGTGGAAGCCCAGGGTGATTGGGCTAACCTGACGGGATCGAGTGCGAGCTTGACGGCGCTGATTCCCTACACCAATCGGACCAAGGTCGGTGCCATCGGCCTCTTCACCGGTCAGGTTGGCTACGCCTGGAACAACATTCTCCTCTATGTGAAGGGCGGCGCTGCGGTCACCGACAACAAGTACAGCAGCTTCTTCACCGCAACGGGTATCGAGTTCAATCAGGCGAGCGACACCCGTTGGGGCGGCGCCGTGGGCACGGGAATTGAAATCGGCTTTGCGCCGAACTGGTCCGCTGCCGTCGAATACGACCACCTGTTCATGGGCAACCCCAATGTTGTGTTCCCGGCATCGGCCATTGCAGTCACGCGCAGCGACAATATCCGTCAGGACGTGGACATCGGAACCGTCCGGGTGAACTACCGTTTTGGCGGTCCCGTCGTCGCGAAGTACTGATCCCATTACGACTTGATGAACACCTCGACAAAGCCGATTTGGTCGAGGTCAAACCGGTAGTTTGCGTCTTGCTCCGGAAATACGGTCTTCATGACGCTTCCGGTCATCACGACTTGACCGGCTTTCAGCCCGACGCCCCGTGAAGCCAGTTGCGTGGCCAGCCACGCGACCGAGTTGAAGGGATGGCCGAGGATGTCGCGTCCGTGCCCTTCGCCGATCGCAACACGGTCTTTGGTTGCGCGCCCCGGCACGCTCTCCAGATCGGGCCATTTCGCTGCAAATTCCGACAGCACGATGCCGCCGTTCCAGGAATTGTCGGCAACCAGCGAAAGAACATCGAGGTTGGCATAATCGGCGCTTCGATCGTCGACCAGTTCGATGGCGGCGCAAACCCCGTCGATGTGAGGCGCGATCATCTCGGCGGTACACGGCATGCCCGCGACCGGGACGTCCGATGTGATGCGGACGGCGATTTCAAATTCCAGGCCCAGTCGCCCGAAATCCGAACGCCGGACGGTCGCTCCCGATCGATGCAGGCGGCTTGCGAGCACGACGCCTGCGATGGGATGGTCAATTCCGCAAAACGCCTGCATCGGGGCCGACGTAAGCCCGACCTTGTAGCCCACGGCGTCGCCGTGTTCGCTCTGGAGCAGCGCCACGTATTTCTGCTGGATATCGTAGGCGTCCGAGATCGTGGTGGGCGCCTCCAGTGGGCCGAGCGGCTTGAAGCGCAGGTTGGCCTTGTGTTCGGCAAGCAGCGCTTCGGCTGCGCGCCGGGCCGCGATATCCTCCATGGACGCTCTCCCTGTTTTGCAAATCCTAGCGT
>CAVXHU010000028.1:0-188334 GCA_963761395.1 uncultured Alphaproteobacteria bacterium | reverse complement strand
TAGAGGGGATATAACCTCTAAGCAGCCCAAGGAACTGGGCCATCTTCTCATCGTTAGGCCCATGCCGCTTATTGCAGGGAACGTGAGTTGGCAGCAGCAACGGCTCTTTTTGCTCTGCGCCGAATGCTGCATCCGGTGGGACATGATCCCGATCAGTTTCGTCGCCTCGCTTAAATACTTCGCTGCATAGGTAGCAGAATGGAAGGCGCTGTACGGCACGGAAGTCCTTTTGGCTTGTGAGCGAGACCATCTAGCGACACTCCGCGAGCTTCTCCGGGTAGAAAGGGGCGACGGCCATGATCGATGTCCAATCGCTCGCTGGTCGTCGACGCCCGGTCTTGCCGAGCGCCGACGGATCACGGTGCTACCGTCCTCCCTTGTGCTTGGCCGGCTGCACCAGACGCCAGCCTTGGCTGGGACCGTGCGTGGGGGGCAGGGGCTTGCCGCGGGTCGAATCCGCCTGCTCCCCCGATTGGCCGCCGCGGGGCCCGACCTGCTCGTAGATCCCAGATTTGGGTGCCGGGGTACCCGGCTTCAGTGGTTTTGCCATCTTGAACTCCTCGTTTGACCTGCCTGAACGCGGTTGCGCCGGCAGCATCCAGATACCAAGCTTGACATTGGGAGTAAATAGGAGAAAATGGGACCTATAATTGAGAGGAGTTCAAGGATGCCATCGTCTCCTGCGCCCCTGCGCGAAGTCCCGGGTTCTGAAATCGCGTTCGATCATCTCCATGCCCAGGGCGAGGTGTGCCCCACCTGCGAGCAGCCGATCCCCAACGCCAAGCTTGAAGAGGTAAAGAAGCGCATCGAGGCGAAGGAGCAGGAGCGGACCGCCGAGATCACGGCCCAGCTCCAAAGCAGCTTCGAGCGCGCCCAAGCCGAAGCAGCCACGAAAGCAAAGGCCGCCCTCGACCAGGCCCGCCTCGACGCCGCGGCAGCACTCGAGAAGGAGAAGAGCGCTGCTACGGCGAGGGTAGAGACGGCCGCAACCGAAGCGAAGCGCCTGGCGGAAGCCGCAGCTAGCGAGAAGCTCGCGGCGGCGGAGCGGGCCGCGGCGAGCCTCCAGACTAACTTCCAGACGCAGCTTGCCCAGGCGGCGCAGGCGACGACTGCCGCGGAGCAGAGCCGGGACGCCCTAAAGGGGCAGCTTGAGCAGGCGCGGACCGAGGGCGCTGAGGCGATAAAGCAGGCAAAGCAAGAAGCGGCAGACCGCGAAGCCGAAGTCCGCGCCGAGGCGAAGCGCGCAGCCGACGCCGCCGCACAGGAAAAGATCGAAGGCGCCGCGCGCGCTCATCAAGAGGCGGAAGCCGCACTACAGGAGCAACTCGAGGCGACGGAAGCGGGAAAGACCGCAGTCGAACAAGCCGCCGCCGAAACCAAGGCGGAGCTTGAGGGGCAAGTCCGTACACTCAGCGCGAGCTTGGACACGCGCCTGCAGGAGCAGCGAGAGGCCTTGGAGAAAGACAAGGACGCCGCGGTCAATGCCGAGAAGTCCGCAGCATTTGAAGCCAACCAAAAGCTCGCTGACAAGGTGACCGAGCTTCAGCGAGCGCTTGAGAAAAAGACGGCGGAGGATCTTGGAGAGGGTGCAGAGATCGATCTGTTCGAAGCGCTTCAGGAAGCTTTCGATGACGACAAGATCGAGCGCATCCACAAAGGAGCGCCTGGCGCGGATATCCGCCACATCGTCGTCCACAATGGCAAAGAATGCGGCAAAATCATCTACAACTCGAAGAACCACAAGCAGTGGCGCACCGAATTCGTGACCAAGCTCGCTCAGGACCAGATGGCAGAGAAAGCGGAGCACGCCGTGTTGTCTGTGCACAAATTCCCCCAAGGAGTCCGGCATCTGGATGTACGAGATGGTGTAGTTGTGGCTAACCCCGCTCGGGTTGTTGCCGTTGTGCACTTGCTGCGGAAACAGATCGTCCAAGGGCATGTGCTGCGCCTGAGCAATCAAGAACGCACGCAGAAGACGGCAGCGCTTTACGGCTTCATCACCTCGGAGCGGTGCACCGAACTATTCGGTCGTTTCGATACGCACACGGATGCCCTGCTCGCCTTGCAGGTAAAGGAGAAGAAGGCTCACGACAAGATGTGGAAGGATCAGGGTCAACTGGTGGCATCCATTCAGAAGGTCAATGCTGAAATCGGGCACGAGATCAACACCATCATTGGGACTGCCGCAGTCCCGGAGCAAGGCGATGAGTAGAGTAAGCACCACTGACCGACCCAACGTTGTTGGAATGCAGGAGCGCCGGCTAGATCGGACGATCCTGCGCACCTACCAAAGGAAGGTGGACTTGTACGACATCGTTCCCAATGACAATCAGCCCCGTCTGGGTCCCAAAGAAGATGAGGAGCTACAACGACAAATCGAAGCCAACGAAGGCCTGTTCGAGCCGCTCCTTGTAGAGCCGCATCCCGATGTTCCCGGGAAGTTTTCGGATCATCGACGGCGATCGGCGATGGACCAATTCCCGTATCCTTGTCGAGCAGGGTCGAGAGCAATACCGGCAGGTGCCCGTTGAAATCACGGATCGAACGCTAGCGGAAGAAGAGCGGCTGCGGGTTTGGATTTACATTCACCGCCAGCGGAAGGAATGGGACGCCAAGGAAAAGGAGATGGTAGCCTATCGGCTCGTGACACTAATGGGTCGCGTGAGCGCGGCCAATATTCTTTGGTATCAGCGTTCGTGAACTCGATAAGCTGGTCGATATCTTCGAGATATCCGGAAAATTTACCAGTCTCCGCGACCCGAGCGCCGCGATTACATGGGCTCGAGAGTTGATGGGTATCAGCAAGAAGCTGCTCGTTCCAAGCGTCGTTGATGCGGTGGCGAAGAAGGTCAATGAGCGGCGGATCACAAACTCAAAAGACTTGCGCAAGCTGCGCGCTATCCTTCCTGATCCCGTAGCCCGTGCTCATTTTCTTAAGGACGAGGGCGATTTGGAGTCAGCTCAATTGCGCCTGGCGCCTGCAGAGAAGAAGGCCAAGTCCGGTTTAGCGAGTGATTTGGGAGCCGCCATTGAGGCGATGAGGGACGTTCCTTGGACTGCGCTAGAAGAACTCAAGGGCGATCCCTGACCTCATATCTAAGATCAACGATGCCGAAGCGCTTCTACGTTCCTTACGAAAGGCCCTCTCCAGCTGAAGGAGCGCTCCTATAGGGGCGCACTCAGTACAAGAGTTGGATTTGTACTGAGTTCGCCTCGGGACCAGCGATGCTAGCGCTGCTGCGGCTCATATTTTCTTCCCGCGGTGCACCTGATCAAGCGCAGAGTAAGCCTTGGCTACCAGCTCTCGGCACGACGGTTCATGGCCCGTTTGATGTGGTGGAACGGCCCCGCCACTTCCGGCATCTGAGTGCCACGGCGTGTCCGTTTGGACATGCCCACACAAACGGAGCCGTTCCATGAAACAGATTGCCACCATCGGTCTGGACCTGGCCAAGCAGGTTTTCCAGGTTCATGCCGCCGCCGCAGATGGCAGTCCGATCTTCAACCGCAAGCTTAGGCGAGCCGAAGTGCTGCGGTTTTTCGAAAAGACACCAGGCTGTCTGGTCGGACTGGAAGCTTGCGGCAGCGCGCATTACTGGGCGCGCGAGATCAGAGCGCTGGGACACGACGTGCGCCTGATCCCGCCGGTCTACGTGAAGCCGTTCGTGAAGCGCGGCAAGACCGACGCGGCTGATGCCGAAGCGATCAGCGAGGCGGTGACCCGTAAGACCATGCGCTTCGTGCCGGTAAAATCCGCTGATCAGCAGGCTGCCGCCGTCGTGCTCAAGACCCGGGCCCTTCTGGTCAACCAGCGCACGCAGGTGATCAATGCGCTGCGCGGCCACCTGTCGGAGTTCGGCATCATTGCCGCCACCGACACAACAAAGGTTGTGGGACTGATCTCGATCGTGCGCGACAAGACGGATCTGCGTCTTCCGAAGGCTGCCCGTCATGCCTTAATGGAAATCGCCAGCCAGATAGACGCGTTGAAGGCGCAGATCGAGAAACTCGAGCAGGCAATCGTCGCGACCGTCAGGCGTGATGATGATGCCCGGCGGTTGGTCACCATCCCCGGTGTTGGCGCCATCATCGCTGCTTCCGTCAGGGCGCTTGTCCCCGATCCCGGCGGCTTCAAGTCCGGCCGGCACTTCGCGGCCTGGCTAGGCTTGACGCCGAAACCGCATTCCAGCGGCGGCAAGGAGCGGTTGGGGCGCATATCGAAGATGGGCAATCCCGTGTTGCGCTCGCTCCTGGTGGTCGGTGCGACCGCGGTGCTGGGGCATGCGCGGGGCAACCCCAAGGCTTCCAGGTGGATCACCGCTCTCCTGGCGCGGCGGCCCTATAAGATCGTCGCCGTCGCGCTCGCCAACAAGATGGCACGCATCATCTGGGTGCTCCTCGCCAGGGGCGGTACATACCAAGAGAATGGCGCAAGGAACCAGATAGCGACGGCTTGATCGATATGCCCTTCCAATAGACCCACGCGGGAGCTGACAGAGGCAGGTGCAACGACAGACGATGATTCCAATGGGACGAAATCCCGAGGCGAGACAGGCCGGAGGTCTCAATGCGCTCACAGCGCGCCCTTTTGATCAGCCACTCGTATCTCGGACTTCATCGAGGCCAGCGGTCTTTGACCGCACAAACAGGCCGGACATATGACCGCACCGCTCCCGTTGCGCCATCGTTTTAAAAAGCACTTGCCTCAGGGGCCGTTCCACATATGAGACCTGCCGCCGGACCCCAAGGATGTCGGTTCCTGGGGGTAGACCGGACATACCGCGGACATCAGAACCCGACGCGATTGACCCACGGCCGACATCAAACGCTTCGCACAGCGTCCTCTTCGCCCTGGACCTCAACATTTGATGCTTTCTTTGAGATTGCCGTAGGATGATCGAGGACCCGGAGGAGACGCTTGGCAAGGGAACAGCGCAAACTCGCGGCCATTCTGGCAGCTGACGTGGTTGGCTATGCGCGCCTAATGGGGCGCGATGAAAGCGGCACCGTTGCGCGACTGCGAAGGGTCCGCGAGCAACGCCTGAGCCCGATCCTTGCCCGCTGCGGCGGCCGGATCGTCAAGCTCACCGGGGATGGCGCCATTATCGAGTTTGCAAGCGCGGTAGAGGCGCTGAGTGCCGCCATCGAGTTCCAGCAGGCCATGGCCGAAGCCAACAAAGAGCAGACCGTCGATACCGCCATCGTGTTCCGAATTGGGCTGCATCTCGGCGACCTGATCGTTGATGGCGACGATCTCTATGGCGACGGTGTGAACGTCGCCGCGAGGCTGGAAGCGGAAGCACCGGCCGGAGGCATCGTGATCTCGGGCAACATGCACGATGCCGTGGCGAGCAAGCTGAAAGCAGGTTTCAACGATCTCGGCAATCTCGCCCTCAAGAACATCGAGCGGGCAGTCAAAGCATTTGAAGTGCAATGGGACCCGACTGATTGGAAGGTCTCAGCGCCAGCGACAGAAGCGCCTTCGATCGCTGGAACTCCCCAGCCCACTCATCTGCCGCTCGCGCTACCCGACAAGCCGTCCATTGCTGTGCTTCCGTTCGCCAATATCAGCGGCGATCCCGAGCAGGAGTACTTTGCGGATGGTGTCGTCGAAGACATCATCACTGAGCTGTCCCGCCATAAATCGTTGTTCGTAATCGCGCGTAATTCGAGCTTCACCTACAAAGGCAAGACAGTCGACATAAAGCAGGTTGGCCGTGAACTTGGCGTGCGATACGTGCTCGAAGGCAGCGTGCGAAAAGCGGGCGGCCGAGTGCGGATTACAGGGCAGCTAATCGATGCAATCAGTGGCGCTCATGTCTGGGCTGAACGATTTGACCGCGAGATAGCCGACATCTTTGCCCTGCAGGACGAGGTGACCCAGAGCGTAGTATCTGCGGTCGAGCCGAGCCTCCGCTCTGCAGAGATCGCGCGAAAACATAATGTGCCGACGCAAGACCTAAATGCATACGATCTTTGCCTTCGTGCGCGCACTGACCTCGGCAGTGACAAGAAAGAGGACCTGCAGGCTGCAGAGGTGCTACTGCGCCGGGCCATTGAACTCGATCCTCACTATTCGGACGCGTGGGCCCTATTGGCAGATGTGTTCGCACTTCAGGCCGCAGCTGGTTGGCGCGTCGGCCCGGAGGCGGCTGCAGAATTGCGGCAAACGGCATTGATGGCTGCACGAGTTGGCCCCGAGAATGGTCTCGCCCATGCAATGGCCAGCGCTTACCTTGCGTTTTATGGAACGGCGATCGACCTCGATCAGGCTGTTGAATTTGCTAACAGGGCTATCGCGTTGCACCCGAACTCGGATGAAGTGTGTGCTGCCGTGGGTTGGACTTTTGTGTGGAACGGTGAGTTCGAGAAGGCGCTTGGTCACCTAGAGGCGGGCCTTCGCATGGCTCCGTTCGGACCTCCGTCGGCCGTGTGCTGCAAGGAATGTCGCAAGCCTATTTCTTTCAGCGCAACTTCGATGGTGCGATCAATTACGGAAACCGTGCTCTTCCAAGAATGCCCAAAAATCTGGCGGCATGGAGAATGAAAATAGCCGCTCTTGCACATGCGAGCCGCCTCGATGAAGCACACGAAGCGCTACAGCATATGTTGATGCTGAGTCCAACAAGCTCGATCTCGACAATGCGGCGGCCTAATTTCCGGTATCAATGGATGCGAGATTTGTACTTGGACGGACTGCGAAAAGCAGGAATGCCGGGATGACCACACAGCTTCTCGCCGCGATCTTGGTGGCCAACGTGGTCAGCCGCTGCAAACCGGATGCCGACGAACTGATTGAACAGTCTGGCCATGTCTGCTCGTGGCCCAAAACCGACATCGCTTCGGTGCACCGGGATGTCCGCTTCCGGAGACCAAGTGGACATCAACCTAAGGCTACCTTCTTCCGTCGCACCCACAGCTCGGGCGTCCGCTCCATCTCGATCAGATCAGGGTCGCGAGGCTTGACGGGCTTCCGGTATGGTCAGGGGGCGGTTTCGCGAGTTGCTCCCTCAGGAAGCGGTCGATGCGCTGGGCCAGGTTGCGGCGGGCGGTGGAGTAGGCGGAAGGCCGGATCCACCACTCAAGCGAGTGCCGATGCGATGTCGTGCGAGGCACCGCCTCATGCTGTAACGCGCCGCGTGCTTGTGAGGGCCTGTCTCGCGGTCACGGTGCCGACCCTGGTCGGGTGCGGCACGAAGCCGTCGCCGACATATCGGGAACCGTCGGGTGACGGCGTCATCCTGTATTTGATCGCTGCCGGCTGGCACACCGGGATCGCACTCCCAGCTCCTGCCATGCAGGGTCCCTTGAGGACGCTTGCGCCCGACTTTCCGGGCTCCCAGTACGTGTCGTTCGGCTGGGGTGAACGCAACTACTACATGGCGCGCGCCCCCACTTTCGGCGATGCCCTGAGTGCGCTGTTGCCAGGCCCGGCGGTCCTTCTGGTGACCCCGCTGTACAGCCCGCCGCAGGTCTCGAGGGCCGGTGCACAGGTGTTCGAGGTCGGCTTGTCAGAGGCGGGGGCCGATCGGCTGTCGACTTATTTGTGGGCGGCCATCGAAAAGTCGGCCGATGGGACGCCGCGCCGCCTTGCGGCCGGCCCTGATCCTGGGAGCGTCTTCTATGTCGCTACAGGGACCTACAGTGCGACCTACACCTGCAACACATGGACGGCGGAAAGCTTGCGTGTTGCCGGGATCCCGGTCAGTCCGGCAGGCGTCGTTTTCGCCAGCCAGCTGACCGACCAACTTCCGTCTGCTCGTTGAACGCGCGGACCACAGCATTGGCAACTGGCCAAGAGACCAGTCCTAATGTCGCGATAGCCACGCGTCGTTATCATGCCGGTGCGCGCGCCCTTGTATTCGACCACGCTATGGTCCGCTATGTAGACGCGCTCGGCGGCCTCGCGGCTCTCCCACAGATAGCAGCCGCCACCGGTCCGGCTTTCCGCGTCGAACAGGTAATACTTGCGAATGAGGCCCGCGAGGCCCTGGTACTTCGGCGCCGAGCCCTGGAACAGTTCAGCCGCTTTCGCGGCGTCGATGGTTGCAGGCAGCTTGAAACGGACAATAGCGGTAATCATCGTTAATCCTCCGCGATCTCGCTTGTATTTTTTCCTGGCATGTCCCGGGAGCAACGGGTCTGCAAACAGAATGCGGCAATTCAGCTGGAGCGGCAAGGTCGTCCCGCCCCGCGCGAAGCAGCCCCGCGGCCCGGTGACCGCATGCCCGGTTGCGCTGCGGGGCCAGTCTGTGGAAACTAGGGTCTTGCCCTCATGGTGAGGAGGCGCTCTTGCGCCGTCTCGAACCATGAAGCCACTCTCCTCATCCTTCGAGACGCGGCGAAGACGCCGCTCCTCAGGGGGAAAGATGATGTGTCGTTTCAATCCAAACTCGCTCCAGGCTCTCAGTCGCCCAGCCTCCTAACAGGACCCCACCCCCATGCGGATATGCATCTTCGGCGCGGGCGCCGTCGGCAGCCATTTTGCGGTGCGGCTTGCGCTATCAGGGCATGATGTGTCCTGCGTGATGCGCGGGCCGCATCTCGAGGCTACGAAGGCACGAGGCCTGACGCTTCGCGTCGGCGACGCCGAGTTTTCGGCAAGAGTTAGAGCATCCGACGACCCGGCGGCGCTTGGTCCGCAGGATGTTCGTCATCAGCACGCTGAAAGCCAACGGGCTGAGCAGTCTGGTCGCGGGCCTGCCGCCGCTGCTCGGCGACGATACGGCTGTGGTGTTTGCCCAGAACGGCATTCCCTGGTGGTACGATATCGGGCTTGCCCCCGATCATCCGCCGCCGCCGGACCTCGGCTTTCTCGATCCCGGCGGCCGGTTGCGCGCCGCCGTCTCGTAAGGATCGGATCATCGGCGGCGTGATCTTTTCGTCGAACGAGGTCGTCGAGCCAGGAATTGTCGCAAATCTTTCTCCTGACAGGAACATGCTGCTGGTCGGGGAATGCGATGACCGCCGGAGCGAGCGGATCGAACGCTTGAGAGCCGTGCTCAATGAAGCTTCGATCAGCTCGCCGCCTGCGCTGCGGATCAGGGAGACGATCTGGTCCAAGCTTTTGACCAACATGTCGATGTCGGTGCTGTGTCTGATTACCGGGCAAACCGCCAGAGCCGTCAGGGACGACCTGGCATTGCGCGATGTGGTGCCGCGCCTGCTCGATGAAGCCAACAGCATCGGTCAAAGCTGTTTTCCCGACGTCAAACGCACCACGAGAAGCGGGCCGGCACCCAATCACAAGCCTTCGTTGTTGCAGGACTACGAACTCGGCCGCCCGATGGAAATCGATGCGCTGGTGCGGGCGCCCGCGGCGTTTGCGCGGGCCGCAGGCCTGTCGACGCCGATGCTCGATCTGCTGGCGGGACTGGCGATCCGTCAGGCGCGGGACAAGGGGCTGTACGAGGGGTGAATGCCAGAAGGGATCTTGAGACCGTCATTGCGAGCGTAGCGAAGCAATCCAGAGCGCGAGCACCGAAGTTCTGGATTGCTTCGTCGCTTTGCTCCTCGCAATGACGAAAATACCACTAGAATATCAAAACGGGATGCTGAACATGCACGTCAAAGACAAAATCTGCGTCGTCACCGGAGCGGCGAGCGGCATTGGCGAGGCGGTAGCGCGCGCCTATGCGCAGGCCGGCGCGCGCGGCGTCGTTGTCGCCGACCTCAAAAACTCCCGCGACCGGCTGGCAAGCGTCGCAGCCGATATCGACGGACTGGCCGTCACCGCTGATGTGGCGCAGGAAGCCGAGATCAAGTCGCTCGTCGCCGCGGCCGAGCAGCGGTTCGGGCCGGTCGACGTGTTCTTCTCCAACGCCGGTCTCTCCCGCAAGGGACAGGAAACCGCCGACGATGCCGACTGGGACGTGAGCTGGCGGGTGCATGTCATGAGCCACGTGTTCGCGGCGCGCGCGCTGGTGCCGGGCATGCTGGCGCGCGGGTCCGGCTATCTGCTGAACACGGCGTCGGCGGCGGGGCTGTTGGCGTCGCTGAACTCGATGCCGTATGGCGTTACCAAACATGCCGCGGTGGCGCTGGCGGAGCATCTCGCCATTCGATATGGCGACCGCGGCATCCGGGTTTCCGTGCTTTGTCCGCAGTCGGTGCAGACGGGCATGACGACATCAGGCCCGAGCGCCGCGCGGGTCGACGGCGTCATGCTTCCTGCCGAGGTGGCCCGTATCGTCATCGAGGCGATGGAAGCCGAGCGCTTCCTGATATTGTCGCATCCGAAAGTTCATGAATACATGCAGCGCAAAGCCTCCGGCATCGACCGGTGGCTGGCCGGGATGCGGCGGCTGCGCGACAAGACCTATGGCGTTGCGCATTCAGCCTGACATGCAACATGCCAGCTTGAACAAGCGGCACGGCAAGGGATCGACGACGTTGAATTTCCTCTTATCCGTCATGCTTGGCCTCATGATCGGCAGCGCTCCGGCTCTGGCGGCGGTGGAGCAATGCCGGTTCATCCAGGCCAAGGGCGATCGGGAGGCATGTTATCACGCGTCAGGCCACGGCGCTCGCCGCGAAGCGCAAGCCCGAGCCGGCCGGCGACACAACGACGATGGAAACGCTGCAGGAAATGCGACGGGAAGACGATGCGGTTTACAAAAGCCTGCGCGGCATCTGCCGGGGATGTTGAAAATTCCGCCTCACAAAGATGCCGGGATACGGAACCTGGTCTGCAAATCGCCGAGATCGCTTGGTCTACCCCAGGTATTTCTTCAGCGGTTGTTCACCAAAAAGCCCGCGAGATCGAAGCGGACGAAGAAAAGCTCGGTGAAGGCATCCGCTCGGATTCTCTATCCTAACCCTCCGCAGCGCCAGCTCTTTTTCGTCGTGCGCGACGCGCGTTCATAACTCTGCCTCCGGAACGATTCTCAGAGAATCGTGAAGCGGCTTGCTGCGAGCAACGTTGCGTTTCGGCAACTTGACATTCCCTCGGGGCACTTTCTTGTACGGAATACTTGAGAGCAGGTGCGCGATGATATTGAGTCGCGCCTGCCTCTTGTTGTCGGATCGAGCGATAAACCATGGCGCCCACGCGGTGTCGGTCGCCTGGAACATGTCGTCGCGAGCTCGCGTGTAATCATCCCATCGCGTATAGGAATCCAGGTCCATCTGGGACAGCTTCCAGATCTTTCGCTTGTCGTCGATCCGCGCGGTGAGCCGGTTAGTTTGCTCCTCCGGACTCACCTCGAGCCAGTATTTGAGAAGTACAACTCCCGATTCGACCATGGCCTTTTCAACCGAAGGGACCACTCTCAGGAAAACCTTGGCCTGATCCTCCGTGCAAAAGCCCATGACCCGTTCGACCCCGGCGCGATTGTACCAACTGCGGTCGAAGATCACGATCTCCCCCCCGGAAGGAAGATGCGGCAAGTATCGCTGAACATACATTTGCGACTTCTCGCGTTCCGTCGGGGCGGCCATGGCAACGACGCGGAAAACGCGCGGGCTGACTCTTTCGGTCATGGCCTTGATGACACCACCTTTGCCGGCGCCATCTCGTCCCTCGAAGACCACGCATATCTTCTTGCCCTCGCGCTTCACCCATTCCTGAAGCTTGACGAGCTCAACGTGCAGCTTGCGCAACTTCTGCTCGTATTCCTTGCGCTTGAGTCCCGCAACGTTGGTCTTTTCGCTCTTGCGATTCTTGTTAGCTACCTGGTTCATACTTCAGTCTCCCCCACCGGCTGTCAGCGCTTCGCGTCGCCCCAAGTAAGGAAAAAGCCGATATCTCCCGGCATGCCCTGCGGCCAATCCACGATCATTGCCTTCAGGCCGTAGCCCTGGGGCTGCAGGTGGTCGCGCCAGAACTCGAAGGCCTGAAGAGGCCTCCCAATCAAGGTGCTCGGCCATTCTTTTTCCAGATTATTGAGCGCGCGCCCTTTATCCGTGCACAACGCATTCGGGAAACGCATGATCAAAACTTCTTTGTCGCCTTTTCCTGCAGCGGTCCTGAGTTGGCCGAGCACCCGCCTCTTTACCTCGGCAATCTTTTCGGGCGTGACTATGACTGGTTGCAACAACGACTTGATGAGCTCCTCGCGCGCCTTGTCGGTTGAGGAACCGATGTCTTTCGACGCCTTGGCCATCTCGGTCTGCTTCATGTAGTTGCGCAACTCATTAGCCGACATGAAGGTCTCGTCTCCAAGCTCTTGTGCGGAATCCGAGCTACGCTGTTGGATCTTTGACTGTGACATGACTAACTCCTTTGCTTGAGGAGCAGGACGGTGTCCTGCATGCGGTACATTCGCTATCCCAGGCTCTTCATCGGTATCGACGACCCAGCCCCGTGGCGCAGGCAATCCTCGATCGTGCGGTGAGCGGGGATTGGACCAAGATCCTGTTCGGCCCCAACAGCGGTCAGGTTTTCTCGAACGTCATCACGCAGCCTCGCAAGCACAATCGCGATGTCGCGAGCTTTGAGGGACCGCGCCAGCCCGCGCAACACTCCCCCTGCGGTGACGTCGACGGCCGGCACGAGTGAGAAATCAATGACAACCGTCTTGATCCCCGACGGTGCCTGATCCAACAGATCGAAGACCTGGCGGCGGATATGGTCCGCATTGAAGTAGAACCACGCGCCCGCGCTACGTATCACGAGCGCGCCCGGTGCTTCGGTGGCTTCAGGGTACCTGGCTCGGTTCACAAAATGTCCCGCACTCGGCTCGCGCCCAAGGACGACGACGGGCGGGCGCGATGCGTGCGCAATGACCATGATCAGCGACCCGGCCGCGGCCAACAGAAGGCCGTTGAGCAACCCCAAAAATAGTACGCCGAAGAGTGCGACCAACGAAATGCGAAACTCGCCACGAGATGAAAAACGCAACTGGCGGAGGTCGTCCAATCGCACCAGCGATTCCGGAATTACAAACGCCGCAAGCGACAGGCCGGCGACAAGGTCCCTGGGGAATTCCTTTGCCTTGTAAGCACGAATCCAGCCGACGGCCGGGACGAAGGGCACAACCAGTCCCAGGAACGGTTTGTCGCCCATTACGTCCTCCCCGGTATCAGGTCGTCGTTTTGATGGAGGGTGGCGCTCACGCCTCGCTGGACCGAAAGATTACCGTGGCGAATGCGCCTGACTATGCAAAAACGGACCGACGTCGCGCCTAGGCGCCTGGACCAGGACGGCCCTTATAATCTGATCGTAGGTTCCGTTTTTGCATAGACAAGCCCCCAAGCTTCCTCAAACATTAAGCGAAAGCTTGCGTCCTGTCTTGCTCTCTTGACCCCCTCTCGGGGATGCCCTTTGAACTGTCGGGCGGACTCGTTGGATACTCAGGTCCTCAACGTATCTGTTTTTTCCCTGAAGACATTTAGGGCGGCTCTCCTTGCGCTCTTTTTCGCCTTCTGGTTTGCTCTTGATGAACCACAGGACCCAGAAAACCCTGTCTCGATGGATTGCGGCGATGGAGTCGTCTGCGCCTGTTAGCCCGAGACCTCCGTCAGGTCAGGGCATCATGGTTGCCTAAGTTGCCGGCGTCCCGTTCTTTGGAAAGAGCTACGACCGATGATCGCCCAACTCACAAAAAACGAACGGCAGCTTGCGCTAATAATTCTACTGGTGGTGTCCGTGTGCGGATTTGCGATGGCCGCCGCCGGGAGTGGCGATCCGCTAGGCATTCATGGCGCCATCGTGCTGCTCGCAGGCATTCTGGGAACGTTCGGCGTCATCTCCGGCTACTACGAGCCAGAGCCTAGCGATGATCGTCTCGATCATTACTTCGACGATCCCAGCCGGATGGGCGTTATCCTTGCGATGGTCTGGGTCGTTGCGGGACTTTTTGTCGGCAACTGGATCGCGTGGCAACTCGCCTATCCGGACCTGACGTTTGATGCCGCCTGGTCGAGCTTCGGACGCCTCCGTCCGGTGCACACCTCCGGTGTGATTTTCGGCTTCGGCGGCAACGCCCTGATCGCAACCTCGTTCTATGTCCTGCAGCGAACCTCGCGTGCGCGGTTGCCCGATCAGTTGAGCCCGTGGTTTGTGCTGCTGGGATACAATCTGTTCTGCGTCATCGCCGCAACCGGTTATCTGATGGGCGTCACGCAGTCGAAGGAATACGCCGAACCGGAATGGTACGCGGATATCTGGCTGGTGATCGTCTGGGTTACCTACTTCATTATCTATTTGCGCACGCTGGCCCGCCGCAAGGAGCCGCATATCTATGTGTCGAACTGGTACTACATGGCCTTCATTCTGGTCGTGGCGATTCTCCACATCGTCAACAACTTGGCGGTGCCGGTATCGCTCGGGCACGCCAAGAGCTATTCGGCCTTTTCCGGCGTGCAGGATGCGATGACGCAGTGGTGGTATGGACATAACGCCGTCGCGTTCTTCCTGACCGCCGGTTTCCTCGGCATGATGTATTATTACCTGCCGGTCCGCGCCGGCCGCCCGATCTTCTCCTATCGGCTGTCGATCATCAGCTTCTGGGGCATCACCTTCATGTACATGTGGGCGGGCTCGCATCATCTGCACTACACGGCGCTGCCGCAGTGGGTGCAGACGCTCGGCATGACGTTCTCGGTGATGCTGCTGGTGCCGTCATGGGCCTCCGCCGGCAACGCCCTGCTCACGCTGAACGGCGCCTGGCACAAGGTTCGCGACGACGCGACCCTACGCTTCATGATGGTCGCGGCGGTGTTTTACGGTCTGGTCACTTTCGAAGGCTCGTTTATGGCCATTCGCACCGTGAACTCGCTGTCGCACTATACGGACTGGACCGTCGGCCACGTGCACGTTGGCGCGCTCGGCTGGGTCGCAATGATCACATTCGGCGCGATCTATGCATCAGTGCCGTGGCTTTGGAAGCGCGAACGGATGTATTCCGGCAGGCTGGTGGAAGTGCACTTCTGGCTCGCAATCGCTGGAACGGTAATCTACGTTTTTGCGATGTGGAATTCCGGCATCATCCAGGGGCTGATGTGGCGGACTTACAATGAAAGCGGAACGCTCGCCTATTCCTTCGTCGAAACCGTAGTTGCGATGCATCCCTATTATATCGCTCGCGCTGTCGGCGGCCTGTTGTTCCTGATCGGCGCGCTGGTCGCCTGCTACAACATCTGGATGACCATACGGACGGCCGATCAGCCGGCCGACCAACGACTTGCCGATCGTCCCGTCCCCGCGTTCGCAGGCGTTACCGCGCCTCAACCGGCGGAGTGAGCGCATGTTCAACCTGCATTACCAGATCGAGCGCAAGACCATCGGTTTACTGCTTGCCATCATCGGCGTCGCCAGTATCGGCGGTGCGGTCGAGATCATACCGCTATTCACAATCCATCAGACCGTTGAGGACGCGCCGAACATGCGGGTTTACACGCCGCTCGAGATCGCGGGCCGCAACATCTACATCCGCGAAGGCTGCTACGCCTGCCATTCGCAGATGATCCGGACGTTGCGTGACGAGGTTGAACGCTACGGCCCGTATTCGCTCGCCGTCGAATCCAAATACGATCATCCGATGCTCTGGGGATCGAAGCGAACCGGTCCCGACCTGGCGCGCATGGGCAACAAGTATTCGGACGAATGGCACGTGCGGCATCTCAACAATCCCCGCGACGTGGTTCCTGAATCAGTAATGCCGCATTATTCATGGCTCGGGCGCACCGAGTTGCGGAGCGACGACCTCGGCGCGCATCTCGCCGCACTACGCAAGGTCGGCGTACCCTATACCGACGACATGATCGCCAATGCGACGTGGGATGCCTACGGTCAGGCGGCGCCTGATACGCCTTACGCAGAAGGCGTCACCAAGCGATATGGCGCGGCGACAAATGTAAGGGCCTTCGACGGCAAGCCGGGCCAGCTCACCGAACTCGATGCCTTGGTCGCTTACCTGCAGATTCTCGGCAAGCTGACTGACGCTGCGCATAAGCCGGTCGCCGCGGCGGGAGGGTGAATATGGACAACGACTTCATGGTCTGGTTTTCGAAGTCGTTCGGACTGTTTTATCTGATCGCGCTCTCGATCGGCGTGCTGGTCTATGCGTTCTGGCCGTCGAACAAGAAGCGGTTCGATGAGGCCGCGCAATCAATTCTCGACCATGAGGACAAGCCGCACAAGGATCAGCCATGGCGGTAGGCGAACGCGATCCATACACCGGCTATATGACCACCGGTCATGAGTGGAACGGCATCAAGGAATTGAACACGCCGGTGCCACGGCCGGTCTATTTCTTTTTGATCGTGACGGCGTTGTTCGCCGTCGTCTACTGGGTGCTGATGCCGGCGTGGCCGCTCGGTGTGACCTACACCAAGGGCCTGCTCGGCATCGATCAGCGCAATGTCGTCACTGATAGTCTGAAGCAAGCGGCTCTCGAACGCGGCGTCTGGACCAAGCGTATCGAAGCCGGGAGCTTCAAGGAAATCCAGGCCGATCCCCGATTGATGGAGATGGTGCGGCAGACCGGCCGCACTCTGTTCGGTGACAATTGCGCAGCGTGCCATGGATCGAATGCCCAGGGCGGCCACGGATTTCCGAACCTGACGACGGCGTCTTGGCTTTGGGGCGGCGATCCCGAAAGCATCGCCGAAACCATCCGGGTCGGCATCAACTCCGCGCATCCGCAGACCAGGACGTCGCAAATGATGGCGTTCGGGCGCGATCAGACGCTCAAGAAGGACGAACTCGAAAACGTCGTGAATTATGTGCGCAGCATTTCCGATCCGGCTGTCGCAAAAGATGTGCCTGCGGCGAAAATCGATGCCGGTAAAGCTGTCTTCGCTGCCAATTGCGTCGTCTGTCACGGCGAGGATGCCAAAGGCAAAACCGATCTCGGTGGGCCGGATTTGACCGATCGATTCTGGATCTACGGCGGCGACACTGAGTCAATCTACACGACGGTGTGGGGCGGCCGACAAGGCCAGATGCCAAGTTGGGAGGGAAGACTTTCGCCGCTCGACCGCAAGATTCTCGCGCTCTATCTGTTCGACCTTCGCCGGGGGGAACGATGAGCAGCACTGGCACAGCGATGAGGCGATTCAAGACGAAACCGCTCCTTTGGGCCATGATCGGGGCCGGGTTGCTGCTGGTGCTGATCGCCAATTCGCACTTGGTCTATATGGCGGTCATATCGCAACCGGAATGCGTTGCGCACGTTCGCCAGGGCGATAGCGCTCAAAAGGACGGTAAGTTCAGCGCGGCAAGGTCGTCATGCACACCGCGATGACATTGCAGGGAGACCGACGATGACGTCGATACCGGACGTTGTTCCGCCTGTGCCGCGAGAACAGACATGGAAGCGAAGCATTTCTCCCGCGGCGGCCTTCGGCTGGCTTTCGGCCGGCTGGCGCGATTTCAAGATCCATCCGGCGGCCAGCATCAGTTACGGGGTGCTTGTATCTCTGGTGTCGGTCGTCACCGTCGTCGGCCTGTTTGCCCTGCACCTCGACTATATCCTGTTTCCCGCGCTTGCGGGCTTCATGGTGGCTGGGCCGGTGATTGGAATCGGACTTTACGAAAAGAGCCGGCGCATTGAGGAAGGCAAACCCGTCAGCCTGCGGCAGATGATCTTTGTCAAGCCGGAATCAGGCGGTCAGATTCTGTTCGCTGGCGTGCTGCTTTTTCTGCTGACGCTGCTGTGGATGCGCGCGGCGGTCATCCTCTATGCGCTGTTTTTCGGCCTGCGCCCGTTTCCCGGCCTCGACCGCATCGTCCCGATGCTGTTCACAACGGAGATCGGCTGGGCGATGCTGGCGGTCGGCAGCGCGGTGGGCGGCCTATTTGCGGCTTTCGCATTCGCCATTAGCGCCTTTTCCATCCCGATGCTGCTTAGCGAGCGCACCGATGCGTTGACCGCCATGGGCACCAGCATGGCGCTGGTGTGGAACAATCTTCCGCTCATGCTGACCTGGGCGGCGATCATGCTAGCGTTGATTTTTGTCGGCATCGTAACGGGCCTTCTGGGAATGATTGTCGTTTTCCCGGTGCTTGGACACGGAAGCTGGCACGCCTATCGGACCATGCGGTCCTGAGTTTCGACACGCGACGTTTGGAGTCTCTCCAATGGGATGTTGCGGTTCGGTAGCGGAGCTGGTGGCGCTACTGCCGGATGCACGCGCAGCCGGCGAGGAAGTGCTGCTGGCAAGCCGCATCGTAGCCGACGGCGTGCGCCAGACCGATCTTTCGGTGCCTGAAGTTCGCTGCGGCGGGTGCATGCGAACGATCGAGACGGCGCTCGGTGGGCTTTCCGGCGTGGAGAGCGCGCGGGTCAACCTTTCCTCCAAGCGCGCAACCGTCCGGTGGCGCGCTGACAGCGTCCCGCCGCCCTTTATCGAAACGCTGAAACGGGCCGGCTTCGAGGCCCATTTGTCCGACATCGAGTCGGAAAACGGGCACGGCGAGCTGTCGGGATTGATACGCGCGCTTGCGGTCGCGGGGTTTGCCGCCAGCAACATCATGTTGCTTTCCGTCTCGATCTGGTCGGGCGCCGAATCCGAGACTCGCGATCTGTTTCACTGGCTTTCGGCCATCATCGCGCTGCCCGCGCTGGCATATTCCGGCCGGATCTTTTTCCGTTCGGCATGGCATGCCCTGCGGCATCGGCGCACCAATATGGATGTACCGATCTCGATCGGTGTATTGCTCGCATTCGGCATGAGTCTTTACGATACCACGCAGCATGGGTCGTACGCCTATTTCGACGCCTCAATCTCGCTGCTGTTCTTTTTGCTGATCGGGCGCACGCTCGATTACATGATGCGCGAACGGGCCCGATTGGCGGTGAAGGGACTCGCGCAACTCGCGGCGCGTGGCGCACGCGTGCTACAGGCAGACGGAACGCAGGTTTATCTTCCGGTGAACGAGATCCAGACCGGTATGACCATCATGCTGGCGGCAGGCGAACGTGTGCCGGTCGATGCAACCGTGACCAAGGGGATGTCCGAGCTGGACGCCTCGCTGGTGTCCGGAGAGCAGACACCGATACCAGCGATCGTCGGCTCCTTGCTGCGGGCAGGCACGTTGAATCTGACGGGGCCGCTGACCATCGTCGCGACGGCGACACCGGACAACTCGTTCCTGGGCGAGATGGTGCGGATGATGGAGGCCGCCGAGCAAGGCCGCTCGGCATACCGCCGTATCGCCGATCGTGCCGCGAGCCTGTATGCGCCGATCGTCCATCTCTCGGCATTGTCCGCGCTTGTCGGTTGGCTCCTTGCAACCGGTGACCTCCATCGCGCGCTGACGATCGCCATTGCGGTTCTGATCATCACTTGTCCTTGCGCGCTCGGTCTTGCGGTACCGATGGTGCAGGTCGTCGCGGCCAGGCGGCTGTTCGAGAGCGGCATCATGCTGAAGGACGGCGGTGCTCTTGAGCGCCTTGCCGAAGTCGACACGGTCGTGTTCGACAAGACCGGAACGCTGACGCTGGGCCGTCCGCGGCTGATCGGGTCGGGTAGCATGGACCAGGAGGCAATCGGGATTGCGGCCGCACTGGCTTCCCATTCCCGTCACCCTTATTCGCGCGCGCTCGTCGAAGCCGCCGCCGATCTTCCGCCGTCTCGCGTTGCATTCGATGAGGTTTCCGAGCACCCCGGATTCGGTCTTGAGGCGCGCTCCGGTGTGATCTCTTACCGGCTCGGCCGGCCCGAATGGGCACTTGCTGGTCTGGCCGACGCCGGGCGGATGTCGGATGACGGGTCCGTCGTGCTTTCCAAAGACGGAGGCCGCCTGGCCGAGTTTCGTTTCGAGGATCTTCTGCGAGCGAATGCATCGACGACGGTCACCGAACTAACGAACGCCGGCATTCTGGTCCAGATGGTTTCCGGTGATCGTGAAGCCGCGGTAGCGCTGATCGCACGGCAACTCGGCATTCCTTACTTCGCTGCCGTATTGCCTACCGGAAAGATCGCGCACATCGCAGCGCTTGAAGCCTCAGGCCGAAAGGTCCTCATGGTCGGGGACGGCTTGAACGATACGCCGGCGTTGGTAGCCGCGCATGCATCAATGGCGCCGGCTTCAGCGGCGGACATCGGACGTAACGCAGCTGATCTGGTGTTCTTGCGCGAGAGCTTGTCCGCAGTACCTCAAGCGATCTCCGTCGCACGGAATGCCAGACGGCTCGTTCGACAAAACTTCGCTCTTGCGATCGCCTACAACGTTGTCGCGGTTCCCGTCGCAATCATGGGTTATGTAACGCCGCTGGTCGCCGCCGTGACGATGTCTGCATCATCCATGCTGGTCGTCGCCAACGCGCTTCGCCTCAAGGGCCGGCGAAAGATCGCGCCACGCGTCGGTGCGGACGCGCAGCTTTCGGCCAAGACCGCAATGGAGGCCGCCGAATGAACGACTTCTTTTATCTGATACCGATCGCGCTCGGCATCGGCCTTACCGCACTTGCGGCCTTCATGTGGTCGCTCAAAAGCGGGCAGTACGACGATCTCGACGGCGCCGCCGAGCGGATCCTGCTTGAGGAGAGCGACGCTCCGATGCGGAAAACGCCGCCTGCGGTGTAATAGGAATACCCGAAGCTGCGTTGCTTGGACGGTTCATGCAATGGCCTTTCGAATCGTGTCTTCAGACCTGCGACGTAGGCTGCCAATCTATGGAACCTGGGCGCGGTCTCTTGTGTTCTATTGAAGCCGCGCGGATACCATCCGACCACCAGACGCATCACCGCCGGGGGAATCGACAGGCCAACGCCGAAGCAGGTCCTACTCTGGCTGGAGCCAAATTTCGACCGCTGTCATTTTTGCGGTCCTGCGGGCAGTGATGACGAGCCAGACCGAAGAAGGACTGCGACTGAAAGGTGCATCTTCCGAGTAATGCATCGCGGCGCTTTAGCCGCGAGGCGCGTGAGGTGATCGAGTAACCCCGCGACTTCCGTTCATGGCACATTGCGACATTTCGCAGCGCTGCAGAGGTTCATGGGCGCGAGGAGCTAAAATCCGCGCTTCAAGAAATCTGGCGATCCCGGCATGACTCGAACATGCGACCTACGGTTTAGGAAACCGTCGCTCTATCCAGCTGAGCTACGGGACCGAGCGCACCGGCGCGGGAAGCGCCGACGGACTGCGGCTTCTTAGCAGGACCGGGCTTCGCTCGCCACCCCCTGCGGCAGGGTTGAAATGCGTAAGCGCGATCCGGCCAAGGTCGAGGTTGATCCCATCGGGTAGGGCATTATCGTTGAATGGCCTCACCGGCGGGGTCGCGGCGCCGGCGGCGCGGAGAAATGAAACAGGAGAGTTCGGTCCATGATCGAGGCTGTCAGCGCCGTCACACTGGGCACCCACGAGATGCCACGCGCGGTCCGGTTCTACCGGGCGCTGGGATTTGAGGCCCTGTATGGCGGCGAAGGGTCGTCCTTCACCAGCTTTCGAGCGGGGACGAGCTATCTCAACCTCATCGCCCAGCCTGCCGAGCGGCGCTGGTCGTGGTGGGGCCGCGTCATCTTCTATGTCAGCGATGTCGATGCACTTCACCAGCGCGCGCTCGCGGCCGGATACCAGCCAACCACTTCACCACGCGATGCCGAGTGGGGCGAGCGCTTCTTCCACCTCACTGACCCCGACGGCCACGAGCTTAGTTTCGCGCGGCCTTTGCGGTCCCCGATGTAATCAGCCGTGCGTGAAGTCGCCGCGTTTTAATCCGAGCGCCTTGACCGCTGCCTCCGGAAGCCGGCCCCACGCTTCGACTTTCTCGTTCGGAGCGGTCATGGCATCGATAATTGCCTTGGCCGCCTCCGGATCCTGTTCGGCGACGAAGTAGACCGAGCGGACGGGCGAACCGCCCCCTAACGGTTCAGTTGTCACCAGTACGACCTGACCATCTGCCATATCCCGATATAGCACCGCCGCGATGTCGTTTCCATCATCGCAACGAGGAGCACCCGGACGCCGAAAAAAGAAATGAAGCAAAGCTCCTGCCGATCGTCACAGCGTGCGTTGACGTCGGCCAGGAATCCACTCAACCGTTGCACCGGTATTTGACTCCCGCTAAACTTTAACGCGAAAATCCAGATCGCGGCCCGGCTTGCATTGACGGAGGCAAAAATGTCTTTGGAACTGCTTCCAAAATTCAAGAATGTTCGCGGCACCGGCTTCAAACCGGAACAGACCTTATCCTGATCGTTATCCGCCAATCGCCTGTAGGGAGAGATTTGCCGTGCTGAATCAGATCGAACACATCGTCGTCTTGATGCTCGAAAACCGTTCTTTCGATTGCATGTTGGGCAAGCTATATGCGCCCTCTCCGCAGTTCGACGGACTGACGGGTGCCGAATTCAACGTCGATGCGGCAGGCAACAAGATCTCCGTCTGGAATCAGCCGGGCACCGATCCGGTTTCCATGGTGATCCCGGATCCCGACCCAGGCGAGCTTTGGACCGACATCAATACGCAGCTGTTCGGTCAGCCGAACGCCCCGGCGGCCGGCACAATTCCAGCCATGGATGGCTTCGTTCGCAACTATCTTGCGCAACCCGGCTCGCCGCCCGCGGCGTACGCCGCAAAAAGCGTCATGCACTATTTCCAGCCGGACCAGGTCCCCGTTATCAGCCAATTGGCGCGTCAGTTTGCCGTGTGCGACCGCTGGTTCGCATCCGCGCCATGTCAAACCTGGCCCAATCGGTTCTTCGCGCATACGGCGACGGCAAATGGATATCAGAACAATTCTCCAACTCATTTTCCTTACACCATGACCACGATTTTCAATCGTTTCGAACTGGCCAGCATCAATGATTGGAAGATTTATTTTCATGACATCGCGCAGTCGCAAGCCCTGTCACAACTGTGGCTGCTGGCGGGTCACTTCCATTTCTTTCAGCAATTCCGGGCCGACGCTCAGGCCGGCACTTTGCCGGCATACTGCTTTATCGAACCGAGATATTTCGCCGACTGGACGATGCCCAACGATCAGCATCCGCCTCACAACGTCACGATGGGCGAGCAGTTGATTGCCGACGTCTACAATTGCCTGCGGGCCGGACCGCAGTGGACCAAAACACTGCTGATCGTTACCTACGACGAGCATGGAGGCTGCTACGATCACGTGCCGCCGCCAAAGGCTGAGCCGCCCAGCGCTCAAGCCTCGCAACCGTTCAATTTTGACAGGTACGGCGTCCGCGTACCGGCGGTACTGATATCGCCCTACATACCCCAGGGCACGGTGTTGCGGCCGCCGGGCGCGGTTCCGTTCGATCACACGTCGATCATTTCCACACTGCGCCGCAGATTCCCCCAGCTAGGGCCTGCCTTGACGGCCAGAGATGCCGCGGCGCCTGATGTGAGCAGTGCATTGACCTTGCCGGCCCCCACCAATCTCGGCCCGGCAAAAATTGACGCGTTGCCTTTTGCAGCAAGTCCGACCCTCGTCGCAAGCGCTCAAGCCAGGCCGCTCACCGACATGCAAGCCGCATTGGTGAAGTTGGCGGCAAATCTTCCCGCCGGCGCCGTTGTTCCCGCGGGGGCCGCCACCGCGCCGATGGTCCGGATGACCGTGGAGAGTCACGTCCAGAGCATTACAGGCAACGAAAAGCAGCCGCCGCCGGAAATTGTCAACGTTCGGCAGGGCGCCGCTTATGTGAAACAACAGCTCGGGCATTTTTTTACCGCGGGCTAGACTGCGGTTGCGGTTGTGAAACAAATCTCCCTCCTCATCCCTGCGCAACGGCTTCGCCGTTGTCGCTGGAGGAGAGCGCCCTTGCGCGCGTCTCGAAGGATGGCCGCGAGTCCAGGCGTTGTGTCCATCCTTCGAGACGCTTGCTTCGCAAGCTCCTCAGGATGAGGGCAGTATTTCTTCACAGGCTCTGTTGCGGGCGGCGCCGTCACTGGTCACGAGCACGAGTTGAACCAAACTCTGGATGTTCGGCACCTGCGGTCAGGGCAAAACACCCCGC
This sequence comes from uncultured Alphaproteobacteria bacterium, assembly GCA_963761395.1. Classification (GTDB taxonomy): domain Bacteria; phylum Pseudomonadota; class Alphaproteobacteria; order Rhizobiales; family Xanthobacteraceae; genus Bradyrhizobium. Next base: position 164,479 of record CAVXHU010000028.1, on the reverse strand, counting down.
CGGGCGGCCTTGCCTCAGGAATGGAGATTGCGGGTCGTCGGACTTTTTTCGGCGGCGTCGGGTCCGCGCAGCGTACCGAACACGCCGTCAAGCGCGGGATTGCTGACGCCGAACCAGTGTTTCTCGCTGATGAAATGATGGCGCAGGTGATATTGCTTGATCCAGCGGCCCAGCCGCGTTCGCGGCTGGTAGGGAATATGCGCGACGTAATGCACCCATTCATAATGCAGGATCGCCAGCATCATCCCGAGCAGCGCGGAGGCCGCGGCCTGTGTCCCGAACACGAGCGCAAACAGCGCGGCCGCGAAGGCGAGGTTCGGCACCAGAAACCAGATCGGCAGAAACAAAAGATCAAGTCTGTTCGGCTCGACATGGTGGTCGTAATGCAGGCGGTGCTGCAGCCTGCGCGCAGGCGGCCATGAAAGCGGCGGCGAGTGAAAGGCGAAACGGTGCATGCCATATTCGCTCAGATAGAACAGCAGCGCGCCAAGCAATATCAGGGTGGGCTCCAGTGCGACGACACCAAACAGCCAGGCCAGCGTTTCAACCACCGCTCCCACCAGCAGTGCAGCAACACTGCCATGACGAAAAAATACCAGAAGCATTTTCGGCTGCCTTTTCGGAATCCGGCGAGTTCGCGATCCGCTCGCGGCGTGTCATGCGGCCGATGCGCCGTGGCGCACCCGCCGCATGACAGATTCAATCTCTAGGGTATTCGGGTTGCTCACGCAAACCACGGGCTCGCCGCTCCCGAACTCCATAGCGGAGCGGCGTGAGGGGCTTCGTGCTCACGGATGTGACCCCACAGGCCCGAAGCAAGCCCCGTACCGAATGCCCGCGAAAGGTCCGGTCCGGGGGTGACAAGCCGCCCAATGCCGCCCAATAATGGCGACAATTCGCAGCAATTATGTCGCGGGGAACCGCTTTAAGGAAAATAGTCCGTGATCGTGTCACGCCCATGCGTATGGCTGATTGCCGCGATCGCCGGTTGCGTCGTGCTGCAGCCTTTGCGCGCACAGGCGCAGTGGTGGTCGCGCGCACCGGCCGATTTCGAGGAATGCGCCGACGTCGCGGAGAAGGCGGCGACCACGGAAGCGCGGAGGGCGGCGTTGACCGAATGCAACGCCAAATTCGCCGGACGCCGCAAGCCGGGCGGCGGCTACAGCTATTTCGATTTCATGCAGAACCGGAGTTTCGATATCGCGGGCCCGAACCCGACGCCGGAAGAACAGAAGCACATCGACCAGCAATATACCGAGTTTCTCGACCGCGAGCGGCAAAGCACCATCGCGGCGGCGTTCACGGCGAAGCAGCAGCAGGTGCAGCAGACCTCCTTGAGGGTTGAAAAGGTGCCGCTGCCGGTGGCGGCGCCCAACAAGCCCGCGGCCGCCGCGAGCGATTTGCGGTCGCGCGCGAAGACTGCGAATTGCACGCCGGGTTCGTTCTCCTGCGACTGGCCGCGGCTTTCGGAAAGCATCAAGGATCTGAAGAAGCTGTTCGGCGCTTCCCAGGGCAAGGCCAAGCGAAGCTAACGTCGTCCCGGCGAACGCCGGGACCCATAACCACCGGCGTTTGTGCTGAAAGAAGTCGTCTGCTCCAGTGCCCGATCGACAGGACACGGCGTATGGGTCCCGGCGTTCGCCGGGACGACGCAGATTTATATGCCGTCAATCCGTAATCACCATCGCCCAGAATTTCCGGTAAGGCGACTTCGGATTGTCGACGAAGGCGACGCCGACGCGGCGCGCACCCGCCATCAGCAGATTCCCGCGATGGCCGCTACTTTCCTCCCACTGCTTCAGCATCTCCGAGAAGCTTAAAAATCCCGCGCCGATATTTTCCGCGGCCCTCGATTTGCGCAACGAAGCCACACGCGCCGCGAAGTAGCCACCGGCGCTGTGGCTGACGGTGCCGGTTGCGGCCATCGCGCGCGCCTGTTTCAGCGCCACCGCGCCAAGACGGCTGTCCGACCTTACCGCAGACAAACCATGCGCCCGGCGATAGGCACTGATTGCGCCGGCATAATCGGCTGCCGTGGCGGTTACGGCAAAAGTCGGGCTGAGCCAGAGCGCGAGCAGAAACAGCTTGATTCGAAATTGCGTCGGCATGACCAGCATCATCAATACGCGCCGCCGTGGCCCCGTTTGGTGTGGCGCCGGGACGCCGCTCTGGGAGTGCGCACCACCGGTTCATGATATGACTGCGCCGCGCGCTGCTCCTGCAATCTCGCGTCATATCCCGGCGATGGCGTCACCGTCGGCGGCGCGGCGTTCGCAAGCGAAGCCCAGCCGCCGAGAGCCAGCGCGGTGGCAATGGCAAGGCCTCTGTAAATTCGTTTCATGTCATTGCTCCCGGCGCGGTCGAGCATAGCCGCTTGACTGAAATTCGCTTCTGATCATCGCCTTTTCAAGGCAACGGTACCCAAACAATGATTACGGCCGGATCTGCTCCGGTGTCAGCTTTGGCGAGCCTTTGCCTGCGGCTTCCGCGCTCTTGATCAGCGCAACGATGCGGCGTGACAGCGGCACCTCGAGCCCGCGCCGGTCGGCGATGGCGGTGATGACGCCCTGCAGATAATCGATCTCGGTGCGGCGGCCGCGCTGCAGGTCCTCCCACATCGACGAGCGTGCCTCGGGATCGATCTTCATGGTCCGCCCCAGGATCATGTTGAACAAGGCGTCGGGCAGCCGCAGCAGATGCGGCGTCCAGCTCACCGGGACCGGCGTCGATGAGATCGGCCTGATGCCCTCCGCCCTGATCGCCGCCAGCCCCTCCGCGATCTGGTCCGCGAACAGCATCCGCCAGGCGCGCTGCGCGAGCTGCTGGCGCAGCGGCAGATCGGCCAGCGCGTTGAGCGCGTTGTTGAGATTGACCAGCAGCTTGCCCCATTGCACGCCGGCGATATCTCTAGTCGGGCGCATCTTCAGCCCCGGCACCGAAAGCTTGTCTGCGGTGCCGCCGTCGTCCTGTTCGACGACGATATCGCCGGAGGTGGCGCGATGAAATCGTCCCTCGCCGAGCGCGATCACATTGAACGGCACCATTCCCCCCAGCACGCGCCGCCCCGGCAATCGTTGGCGCAAGAGCGACAAATTGCCGACGCCGTTCTGCAGGCTGACGATGACGGCGTCGGCGGGAGCATGCCTGGCGATCAATATCGGCCACTTCGGCAGTGTCCGCGCTTTTGACCGTCACCAGCACCACGCCGGCATCGCCAAAAATCGAGGGATCGTCGGACAGCGTCAGTCTGTTTGATGCGATGGTCCGCTCCAAACCCTCAAAACTGGTCAGCCGCAGCCCGTTGCCTTCGATTTCCTCGATCACGCGCGGGCGTGCCAGCAACGCGACGCGCCGGCCGGCGGCCGCAACCATGCCGCCGACAAAGCAGCCGATGCTGCCGGCGCCTGCCACGCCGATCGGTCTGTCCGAAATCATCCCGACTGCCCTCGCTCGGGGAATTCGATAGCAGACTTTTGCGTTCGATGCCTATCGATGCGCGGTCTCTTCCCCCTCGCCCCGCTCTTGCGGGGAGAGGTGAAGATCACCGACGGCCGGCTTGCCTTGTTACCGTCATAGCGCGCTACTATCCTTGTTGTCGGGCAGGCACCCGACAGGAGCGAACCATGGGTTTACTCGATGTACTCAACGGGATGCAGCAGGGCCCGCGCGGCCCGAGCAATCCGAGCGCGCAATCTGGCGGCGGCATGTCGCCGATCACCATGGCGATCCTTGCCCTGCTGGCTTACAAGGCCGTCAAACATCTCGGTGGCAGCCAGCCCGGCGCAACTCCGGCTCCGGCGCCATCATCAGGCAATAGCGTGCCCGGCGGCGGAATGGGTGGAGGCCTCGGCGATCTGCTGAAGGGCGGACTGGGCGGCCTGCTCGCAGGCGGCGCCGCGGGAAGCGTGATCAGCGGCGGGCTCGGCGATCTGCTCAGGCAATTCCAGCAGAACGGCCAAGGCGAGGTCGCCAATTCATGGGTCGGTCCGGGACCGAACAAGCCGATTTCGCCGAACGACCTTGCCAGCGCTTTGGGCGCCGATCAGATCGATGCGCTTTCCGCGCAAAGCGGCCTGTCGCGCGACGAATTGCTCTCGGGTCTCAGCCGGCATTTGCCCGAGGTGATCGACCATTTGACGCCGGACGGACGGCTGCCGACCGAAAGCGAGCTATCGGGCCGGATTTGATTTCGGCCGGCTTCGCAAGCGCCAGCTTTTTTAAACTCGGCTTTTTTATGAAAGGACCACAGGCATGAGCGGCATTCTCTGGGTCATCATCGTCGGCTTCGTTGCGGGAATTATCGCGCGGCTGCTTTCGCCGGGCCCGAACAATCCGAGCGGCTTCATCCTCACCACCGTGCTCGGCATTGCCGGCGCGTTTCTCGCGACCTTTGTCGGCCAGGCCATCGGCCATTACGGGCCGGATCAGGGCGCGGGCTTCATCACCGCGACCATCGGCGCGCTGGTGGTGCTGTTCATCTGGCACCGGCTGGTGGCGAACCACGTGATTTCCGATCCGGGCAACAGGTAGAAGCCGGCGGACGGAGAAGCAAAGCGACGAAGCCGTAGGGTGGGCAAAGCGTAAGCGTGCCCACCGATGGGACCAACGTCACGTTCGATAGACAAATGGTGGGCACGGCGCAGACGCGCCTTTGCCCACCCTACTTTCTCACGCAATCAGATGCGACCCGGCGTCCATTCGCACCAGTTCGCCGGTCATGTTGGCTGATTGCGAGGTGGCGAGAAAACACACCAGCGCCGCGACATCGTCCGCCGAGGAAGCGACCTTGAGCGGCACTTTCGCGATTACGCTATCGCGTACCTGCTTGGCAGCGTCCTCGCCGCGGCCCTTGGTGAACCAGGGCGTGTCGATATAGCCGGGACACACGGTATTGACGCGGATCAGCGGCGCCAGCGCGCGCGCCAGCGAATAGGTGATGGTGTTCAGCGCACCCTTGCTCGCGGCATACGCGATCGAAGAGCCGACGCCGCTGATGCCTGCGACCGACGACACGTTGACGACCGCGGAGGCGCGGCCCGCCGCCTTGGCGCCCGCTTCCAGCAAGCTTCGCGCCGCCCTGATCATCTGGAACGGGCCGATGGTGTTGACGCCGAACAGCCGCTGAAAATCCTCCGCCGACAATCCGTCCAGATTGCCGTGCGGCATGTGCTTGGTGGTGCCGGCATTGTTGATCAGCGCGTCGAGACGCCCCCAGGGTTCTGCGGCCGCGACGATCTTCCTGCAATCCTCGTCGCGGGACACATCGCCCTGCACCACCACCACTTCGCCGCCCGCGGCGCGGCAGAGATCGGCGGTCTGTTCGGCTTCCTTCTGGCTGGAGGAATAGTTGACGACGATGCGCGCGCCGCCTTTGGCCAGAATGGCTGCGGTTGCAGCCCCCAGACCGGACGCCGAACCCGTGACAATCGCGCACAAACCATCCTTCGACATCGAACATTTCCCCTGATTGATTTTGGCTAACCCGCTGTGATGCGCGATCTACCATATCGTGCAGCAAAATGCCTGCAAATCGGCAAAACTCCGTTGCGCGGAATTAATTCAGCGGCGCGCCTTCCCTCATGTCGCCCCTGCAGGGGGCGCTTGCGGACATCAGCGCTTGTCAGGGCGGTGGCTTTTCCTCATCATGCGGTGCAAGAAAAGACGGCAATCCATGTCCGGCGGAACAGCGGGGCGAGAAGTGCCAATTCAAACGGGGAACGCTGTGGCGGAGAGTGAGAACATCGTCGCCGAGACCGCGGAGAAGATTTTTGCGGATCTCGCCGACGCGCAAACCATCAACCGCGACAAGAACGGGGCCTGGAAAGCGCCGCTGTGGCAGGCGCTGACCGAGGCCGGCCTGCCGTTGTCATGGGTGCCGGAGGATTGCGACGGCTCGGGCGCCAGCCTGGCCGAAGGTTTTAGCGTGTTGAGCGCGGCCGGGCGTTTCGCGATCGCGGTGCCGCTCGCCGAGACCATGCTGGCGGGCTGGCTGCTGGCGCAGGCCAGGATCAAATCGCCGGAAGGCATGATGACGGTCGCGCCCGCTGGGCCCAAAGACCGCATCACGCTCAACGCCGACGGTACCCTGTCCGGCCGCGCGCGCGGCGTTCCCTTCGCCAAGGCCGCCAGATATATCGCCGTGCTCGCAAGCGGCGCGGGCGGCCTTTCGATTGCGCTGGTCGAGGCAGGCGCCTGCCGGATCGAGGCCGGCGTTAATCTGGCCAGCGACGCCAGCGACACGGTCACGCTGACCAACGTCGCGCCGATCGCGATCAAGCCGGCACCGAAAGGTTTTGATCAGAATACGCTGATGCTGATGGGCGGGGTGGCGCGAAGCCTGCAGATTGCCGGCGCGCTGGAGTCGATGCTCGATATCAGCGTGCGCTACTCCAACGAGCGCGTCGCGTTCGAGAAGAAAATCTCGAAATTCCAGGCGGTGCAGCACAATCTGGCAAAACTCGCCGGCGAGTCGGCGGCGGCGCTGGCGGCAGCAACCTCGGCTGCGGACACCATCGCCAACAGCACATCATTCGACGACGCGGTGTTTCTCGAAGCGGCGTCGGCGAAAATCCGCTGTTCCGAAGCCGCCGAAAAGGGTGGCGCGATCGCGCATCAGGTCCACGGCGCGATCGGCTTTACCATCGAGCACATCCTGCATCGCTACACCCTGCGCGCGCTGGCCTGGCGCGACGATTTCGGCTCCGAGAGCCACTGGGCGGTGGAGCTCGGCAAGATGGTCGCCGCGCGCGGCGCCGACGAATTGTGGCCGCTGGTGGCGTCACGGTAGAGTATGTCTATGAACAAGTCGGAGCATGCCGTTTCCTTCACCTCTCCCATAGGGAGAGGTCGGATCGCATCGCCAGATGCGATCCGGGTGAGGGGTTACAGCCTAACGAGAGACCGTACCCCCTCACCCCAACCCTCTCCCATCGAAGTCGGATATATCCGACTTCGACAATTTGAGATGCCCAACTCGGGTAAACCCGAGTTGGGTGGGAGAGGGAGCGCATTTCCGCTGCCGCGAGGTCCAGACTCTCACTCTCAAAGGCACATCTGCATCCGGGACGAGATTTAAAATGACCGCAGCCCTCCGTTTCGATCCGATCCGCCTGCCGCCCGAATGCGTAAAGCTGCGCCAGGAAGTGCGCGCCTTCCTTGCCGACGAAATCGCCGCCGGCACCTTCGATCCGCACAAGCCCAACCGCGAAGACAGCGACGCGCCGGAATTTTCCCGCCGGGTCGGCGAGCGCGGCTGGCTCGGCATGACCTGGCCGAAGAAATATGGCGGTCACGAACGAACTTTCCTCGAGCGCTATGTGGTGACCGAGGAAATGCGTGTCGCCAACGCGCCGACGCGCCGCTTCTTCGTCGCCGACCGGCAGAGCGGCCCGGTGCTGCTGAAATACGCGCCCGAGCACGTCAAGATGGACATCCTGCCGCGCATCTGCCGCGGCGAGGTTTGTTTTGCGATCGGCATGAGCGAGCCGAATTCAGGCTCCGACCTGTTCGCCGCCAAAACCAAGGCGACCAAGACCGACGGCGGCTTTTTGATCAACGGCACCAAGATCTGGACGTCATCCGCGCACGTCGCCGACTACATGATCGCGATTTTCCGCACCTCGCCATCGACCAAGGAAAACCGCCGCCACGGCCTGACGCAGTTCCTGGTCGACATGAAAACGCCGGGCATCAAGGTCAACCCGATCGGCCAGATCACCGGCCAGTTCGAGTTCAACGAAGTGGTGTTCACCGACGCCTTCATGCCCGACGATCATGTGCTGGGCGAAATCGACGGTGCCTGGAAGCAGGCGACCAGTGAACTCGCCTATGAGCGCTCAGGCCCGGAACGCTTCCTGGAAACCTATTATGTGCTGACCGAACTGGTTCGCGCGGTCGGATCGAAGCCGGATACCCGCAGCGCCGAAGGCATCGGGCGGCTGGTGGCGCAGCTTCACACCATGCGGCGGATGTCGGTGTCGGTCGCGGGCATGCTGCAGGCCGGAAAGGAGCCGGTGGTGGAGGCTTCCATCGTCAAGGACATCGGCACGGTGTGGGAGCAGCAACTGCCGCACCGGGTGCGCGATCTCGCGGCCTTCGTCGATGCCGACGCAAGCAACCACGAGACCCTGGAAAATCAGCTGTCATTCGCCATCAAGACCGCGCCCAAGCTGACCATTCAAGGCGGCACCACCGAAGTGCTGCGCGGCATCATCGCGCGCGGGCTTGGGCTGCGCTAAGCGAGCTTTCTTTTCACCTCTCCCTTTGGGAGAGGTCGGATCGCAAGGCGATCCGGGTGAGGGGTTACGGCCTAACGATAGACCGTACCCCCTCACCCCAACCCTCTCCCGATGGGAGAGGGGGCGCGCCGACACCGTGGCAAGATTTTCATTTATCGGAGACAACACCATGAGCAAATACACAGATATCGGCGTCGAGAAAACCGGCCACGTCGGCACCATCGAAATCCGGCGGCCGCCGCTGAATTTCTTCGACGTCTCGCTGATCAACCAGATTGCGGATGCGCTGGAGGAATTCGATCGCGATATTGAAATCCGCGCATCGGTGCTGGCCGCGCAAGGCAAGGCCTTCTGCGCCGGCGCCAATTTCGGCGACCCGGCGCGGCAGGAGGCCGAGGAGCGCGCCAGGACCGATCCGGCCTCGAACCTTCCGATCAACCATCTCTATGTCCAGGCGGTGCGGATCTTCCGCAACAAGAAGCCGATCGTCGCGGCGGTGCATGGCGCCGCCATCGGCGGCGGGCTCGGCCTGGCGGTCGCGGCGGATTTTCGCGTCACCTGCCCCGAGGCGCGCTTCGCCGCCAACTTTACAAAACTCGGATTCCATCCGGGTTTTGGGCTGACGGCGACGCTTCCCGAACTGGTCGGAAAGAACAATGCCGAACTGATTTTCTACACCAGCCGCCGGGTGACCGGCGAAGAGGCGTACCGGATGGGCCTTGCCAACGAATGCGTGCCGCAGGACCAGGTGCGATCGGCTGCCATGAAGCTCGCGCAAGAGATTGCCGAGTGCTCGCCGCTCGGCCTGCTCTCGACCCGCGCCACCATGCGCGCCGGCCTCGCCGACCGCGTGCTGGCCGCCACCAACCACGAACTAACCGAACAGAACAAGCTGCGCGCGACCGAGGATTTCAAGGAAGGCGTCAAGGCCACCGCCGAGCGCCGCGTCGCGAATTTCAGGGGGCGGTGAGGTCTTACACTGCTCTCCCATAGGGAGACGTCCCGCGCGCAACGCCGGGGACCCATACGCCGTGTCCGTTGATCGTTGCGCACTGGCGCCAGACACCTTCTTTCACCAATAGCGCCGGTGGTTATGGGTCCCTGCGTTCGCAGGGAGCTCGTCAATCTACCCGCTCTTCCGCACCACCAGCGCATCGACGATGGTGACGCCCTGACCCTCCGCATGCACCAGCACCGGATTGATCTCGATTTCGGAAATCTGGTTGCGAAAATCAGCGGCGAGCGTGGAGACTTGCGCGATCAGCTTTGACAGCGCCGCAATATCGGCCTTCGCCGCGCCCCGGAAACCGCTGAGCAATGGCGCGGCCTTGAGCTCGGCCAGCATGGCTGTGGCCTCGGCCGCACTGACCGGCGCGGGCCGATAGATCACGTCCCGAAATAATTCGGTAGTGATGCCACCAAATCCGACCATGACCATCGGACCGAACGTTGCATCCTGCATGGTGCCGATGATGATCTCGACGCCCTTTTTTGCCATCGGGCCGACGAGGACGCCCTGAATGGCAGCATCGGGCCGATGCCGGCGCGCGTTTCCGAGCAGCGCCTCGTAGGCCAAAAACACCTCGCCCTTGGTCGCGATATTGACGCGGACGCCGCCGACTTCGCTCTTGTGCGGGATGTCGCGGGACTGGATCTTCATCACCAGGGGAAAGCCGACGCGCGCAATGGCATGATCCAGCGCGCTCTTTTCCGTCACCAGCACTTCGTCAGGCAGGGCAAGGCCGGCCTCGCGCAGCAGCGCTTTGCTGTCGGACTCGGAGAGAACAGCCGACTTCAGATGCGCGGAGAGATCGCGCGGCGGTGACGCCGCTGTGGCGACCGGCGGCGCCAGCCTGAATCTCGCGCGCTCAACCATCTGGCGCATGGCAACGCCGACATGCGTCAACCCCGACAGCACCACGGCGCCCGACGCCGCGAGTTCGCTGCGGGCGAAATCGGATGGCAACGTGTAGGAATAAAACACGATCGGCTTGTTCTGCGCGGATAGCACGGGCTTCAGTTCCGCCTGCTTGAACGGCATCCTTGTGTCGCTTGATAGTGACAGCACCACCAGAATGGCGTCGACCTCGTCGGAGACGTCGAGCAGATCGATGCTCTTCTGCAAGCCGCCGCTGTGGACGCCTTGCGCGGTGACATCGATCGGGTTGCGGGTCGCGCCATAGGAGGGAAGCAGCGCGCTGATTTCTGCCTGGATCGGCGCTGACAGTTCCGGCACCTGCAGGCCCTGCATCGAAACCGTGTCCGCGCCCCAAATGCCGGCGCCGCCCGATACCGTGAGCACCGCCACACGGTCGCCCTTGGGCATCGGATTGGTCGTGAGGACAGCCGCGATGGTGACAGCTTCGTCGAGATCGTTGGAGATGATAAACCCGTATTTCGCAAAGACCGCGTCATAGGCTGCGGACCAGCCCGCCATGCTGGCGGTATGCGAGGCCGCGGCGCGCTCGCCGGCGCCGGAACGGCCGACTTTTGTGACGATGACCGGCTTGCCGGTTTCGGCGGCGCGACGAGCGGCGGCGAGAAATTTCTCGACGTCGCGAATGCCCTCGATGAACAACAGGATCACGTCGGTCGAGGCATCCTGCACCATATATTCGAAAAATTCGCCGGCGCCGAGATCGGATTCGTTGCCGGTGCTGATGACGTAGCTGAGCGCTATCCCTAACGCCCTGGCGCGGTGGTAGATCGCAAACCCGATGCCGCCGCTTTGCGCGACGATGCCGATCCGCCGTTTGGTCGCGATCAGCCGGGGCGCGTCGGGCTTGACGTCGACGGTCGGGCTGAAGGTGGCGGCGACGCGCTGGGCTTCGCTGTAAAATCCTTCCGCATTGGGACCGGAAATCCGCATGCCGGTCTTTTTGGCAAGCTCAGCGATGCCATCCTGCATGGCGGCGCTGTCGCCGCCCTCCTCGGCAAATCCCGAGGAGATGATGACCGCGTTCCTGACGCCGGCGGCGGCGCATTGCTCGAGCGCGCCGAGCACCGCGCGCGCCGGAATGATGACGATGGCGAGATCGATCGGCTGCCCGACCTCGGCGATCGTGGAATAGCATTTCAGGCCGTCGATATCGCCGTAATTGGGATTGATCGGATAGATGCGCCCCGGAAATTCGTTCTTGCGCAGCATCGACAACAGCCGGCCCGGAATCTTCTCCAGATCGCGCGATGCGCCGATCAGCGCGATACTGTCGGGCGAGAAGAACGAGTCGAGCGGATGCGGCATCCAGCGCGGTCCTTTTATTTGTCCAGATTCGTTTGTTCGTCATGGCGGGCAAAAGCGCGAAGCGCGTCTGCGCGCCAGTTGTCCCGGCCATCCACGTCTTTATTGCCGCAACGCTCGTTAAGACGTGGATGCCCGGGACTAGCCCGGGCATGACGAGCTCAGCGGTGGCGATGCTCACGCCGCGAGGCGGAACGTGACGCCGCCGAGTGCAAAGCAATCGCCGGATACGGCGTGGCCTTTTGCCTCGGCAGCAGCGAGCACTTTAGCGACGTTACCAACCCTGAAGCGTCAGGCCGCCCATGAGATCGCTTGCGCCCTTGACGAAGGTAAAACTGCAATTGGGCAGCGCCAGTTCGGGCTCGCCGGTTTTGCTTTTGCGCACGGGAATTCCGATGATCTTGCCCCAGTGCTCCGCAAGCGCCTGCGGCTCCGGACTTTGCATCTCCACGCCGATCAACGCCTGCGTCACGTCCTTGCGGATCGATTGCTGCCAGTCCGGCCCGGCCGGCGGATAGGGGCCTAAAATATCGTCGCTGCCGTCGGTGTGATTGAATTCGATGAACGCGGCGCGGCAATCGCGCGGATGCAGCTGCACGCCGTGATAGGGCGCATGATCGATGACATTGGCGACGCGCACGCCCATTTGCCTGGCGTGCGCCCCGCGCTGGTCGGGGTCGTCGCAGCAAAAGATCGCCATATAGCCGCCGCGGCCGCCGGTCTTGTCGAGAAAGCGCCCCGCGGCGGTGCCCTGTTGAAACGGGGCGACCACTTCCAGGAGGATGGTATCGACCGGCAGCAGCGCGTTTACCAGGCCATATTTGGCGACGTTGCCGTCGCGATAGCAGACGCGCAACCCCATGATGCCGGCGATATCGCTGATGACGGGCTCGAGATGCGGCGCCACCAGGCAGATCTGCCGCAGCCTCATGTAACCAGTCATCTCAATGACCCTGAAAGACGGGTTTGCGCTTTTCGACGAAGGCCTTGGCGGCTTCCTTGTGATCGGCGGTTTCGCCCGAGCGCGAGTGATGGATCGCTTCCGCATCGAAACAGGCTTCCAGCGACAGGTGCTCGGCGTTGTTGATGTTGCGCTTGATGTAGCCCAGCGTCACCGAGGGTCCCTGCGCCAGCGACATCGCCAGCTCATGCGCCGCCGCTTCGACCTCGGCGTCGGGAACGACGCGGGTCACGATGCCGAGCGCGAGCGCTTCCTGCGCCGACAGCACCGGCGAGGTCAGATAAAGCTCGCGCGCTTTCGCGCTGCCGAGCAGATGGGTCAGGAAATAGGTGCCGCCGTAGTCGCCGGACAGCCCGACCTTGGCAAAGGCGGTGGTGATCTTGACCGAGGCAGAGGCGACGCGGAGATCGCAGGCCAGCGCGATCGAAAGCCCGGCGCCGGCGGCCGCGCCGTCGACCTGGGCCACCACCGGCTTCGGCATCTCGTGCAGAATGCGCGAGACCTCCATGCCGCGGCGAAGATTCGCCATTTTGGCTTCGAACGGCAACGGCGCCCGCCCCTCCGCCATCGATTTCACGTCGCCGCCGACGCAGAAGGTGCCGCCCGCGCCCTTGAGCAGGACGGCGCGGACCTCATGGTCCTCGGCCGCGCGCCGCGCCGCTTCGACCAGCCCCCGCGTCATGTCCGGATTGAGCGCGTTGCGCCGATCGGGACGGTTCATGGTGATGGTGAGCAGCCCCTGATCGAGGCTTTGCAGGACGATTTCGTTGTTCATGAGGTGTTGCCTTTGTTGTTGCTCGTCATTGCGAGCGAAGCGAAGCAATCCATAGTCAACCCATGGGAAAGATGGATTGCTTCGTCGCTGCGCTCCTCGCAATGACGATAGTAGCGATTATTTCTTCACCAGCGGGCAGCGCGACAGTTCGAGCGACTGAAACGCCTCATTGCCGGGGATGGTCGCCAGCAGCTTGTAGTCATCCCAGCGGCCCTTGGATTCCGACGGCTTCTTGACTTCGAACAGATACATGTCGTGCACCATGCGGCCGTCTTCGCGGATCCGCCCGTTCCTGGCGAACATGTCGTTGATCGGCGTGTCCTTCATGACCTTGATGACGGCGGCTGCATCGGTCGTCCCTGCGGCCTTCACGGCTTTCAGATAATGCGTGACCGACGAATAGGTGCCGGCCTGCACCGCGGATGGCATCCGCTTCATCCGCTCCTGGAAGCGCTTGGAAAACGCGCGCGTTTCATCGTTGAGGTCCCAGTAGAACGCTTCGGCAAGCAGCAAGCCCTGCGCGGTTTCAAGGCCGACGCTATCGATATCGGTGATGAACGCCAACAGGGGCGAGAGCTTCTGGCCGCTCTTGGTCAGCCCGAACTCCGCCGCCTGCTTGATGGCGTTGATGGTGTCGCCACCCGCGTTCGCAAGCCCGATCACCTTGGCCTTCGAGCTTTGCGCCTGCAGCAGATAGGACGAGAAGTCCGAGGTGTTGAGCGGGTGCCGCACGCTGCCCAGCACCTTGCCGCCCGACTTCAGCACCACATTGGTGGTGTCCTTTTCCAGATCCTGGCCGAACGCGTAGTCCGCGGTCAGGAAGAACCAGCTGTCCAGACCCGACTTCACGGCCGCGAGACCGGTGACGTTGGCCTGGGCGAAGGTGTCGAACACGTAATGCACGGTGTAGGGGCCGCAGGCCTCGTTACTGAGGCGGATCGATCCCGGACCATTGAACATGTTGATCTTGCCGCGCGCCTTCGAGATTTCGAGCGCGGCAAGCGCGGTGGCCGAAGCCGCCACGTCGAACAGCATCTCCACGCCCTGATTGTCGAACATGTCGCGGGCGATGTTGGCGGCAAGATCGGCCTTGTTGAGATGGTCGGCGGCGACGATCTCGATCTTGCGGCCCAGCACCTCACCGCCGAAATCTTCCGCCGCCATCTTCGCGGCGGTCTCGCTGCCGGGTCCGGTGATGTCGGCGTAGAGCCCGGACATATCGAGGATGCCCCCGAGCTTGAGCGGAGGCTTGCTTTGCGCACATGCCGCAGTGGCCGTAACCGATAGCAGCGCTGCGAGAACGCCGGAAAGAGCTCGTTTCATTTGAAACCTCCCTGTCGACATGCCGCATTGTTTTGCAGCCTTTATTTCTGTTGCGCGATCATGCCGTAACGCTTGCGCAGCGGCAAGGCGCGAGCCGGACGCGGCAGTCATGCGGCCCCTTTGCAATCGACGCATTTTCCGCAAAGCGGAATGATCGGCGGCGCGCTCGAATCAGCAAACCCGCTCATGCCAACAGCCCCTTCCCCGGAACGTGGTTGAGCTCCAGCCTTATGCCGTCCGGATCCTCGAACAGCAGCGAGTAATAGCCGGGCGCCCATTGGTCTTCGCGCGGGGCACGAATGATCTTCGCGTCGAGCGAACACAAAAAGCCGTGCAGTTCATCGACGTCGGCGCGCTCTCGGGCGCGAAAACATAGATGGTGCAGGCCGACGCGCTTTTGCTCGAACGCGGCTCCTGCATGCTCGGGCGCCGGCGCGCTGATCCCGAGCGCGGTGCGTCCGCCGACGCAGTAATAAGTCGTCTCGGTGTCGATGACCGGCTTCAACCCAAGAAACGGCAGCAGTTTGCGATAGAACTCGCGGGAGCGTTCGAAATTCGACGCAGTCAGAAAAACATGCGCGATGCCGTTGAGTTCCATCGACTTCCCCTTCGTCAAAACAATTTCCGATCGCAAGAGCCATGTTTGGACGGTTCCTGATTGGCAAGAGAAAAAGGGCTGCGCGTTGCAGGATTGGTCGGTGCAATCATACTGGAGCCTGGGCGCTCGCCTGAAAACGAGCTCGCGGCGGCGAAAGCTCGTAAGCTTCCTTCTAACCCCGTATTCAGCGAAAAACACTGGAGAATTTCGGAATTGGTGTTGCAGCGCGGACACGTCGCACGGACAAAATTGCCGGGCTCACGGTGCTCTTGTTGCAGATGCGAGCATGCGAGGGCTACGGTCGGCCGGCGCAACAGCCGGGACGCCTTCGAGGAGGACCAATGAAGCCAGATGGCGGCTACAGGAGATTTGTCGACGGACTTTCGTTGCTATGCCGGCCATCGTTGCGTCGCCTGCAAGCGACGGCGACAGCGCTCCTGCTGCTGATGCTTCCGATCGGCGCCGGCACGGCGAACGCGGTGACGGCGCCCGCATCGGGAGCATCGGTCGCACACGTTTATCTGCTCCGTGGCGTGCTCAACATCTTCTCCCTGGGCTTGGATGAAATCGCGGCCAAGCTGCAGCAGCAGGGCATTCCCGTCACTGTCGCCAACTACCTCTCCTGGGCGTCACTCGCAGACGAAGCCGCGGCCGAATACAGGAGTGGGCGGGTGCGAACCATCATTCTGGTCGGGCACTCCTCTGGCGCGACAGCGCTGCCCGATATGGTGGCGCGCCTTGATCAACTGGGTGCCCCCGTTAAATTGGCGATCGGCCTGGATTTGGTGTTTCGCACCAGCCTGACAGGCCGCGTCGGGCGCTATATCAACTTCTACGTTGCCGACGGAGCCGGTACGCCTGTCGAGAAAACCAGGCAATTCCAGGGCGCGCTGGAGAATGTCGACGTCGGGAAAATAGGTATGGGGCACCTCACGATCGACAAGAGCGAGATCATGCAGCAGAAGGTGATCAGCGCCGTCGACGCTGTCGTGTTCAACCGGTCGACAACGCCGTCTGCGTCACAGAAGCCGCGGCAGCCTGTAGCAAGCGCGGTGAGGCACGGTTCAGGCCGGCAAGCGCCGCGACCGCACGTAATTAAGCTCCCGTTCGGTCGCGCTGCGCAAGGAGCGCCGCAAATTCTGCCAAATTCCCCCGCAATAAGCCTGTTGGCGCAGTGGTATTCATCCACTAGCATCTATGGCCCGGCGTGCCTGTAGGCCGAACGGTGCAAGCGGAAAGCGCATGATCAAGCCGACGCGGGTTGCAACCATTGTGATCGGGGCGATGCTTTCGGCCTGCATCTTCTCGACCAGTTTGGATCCGGCGCTGGCGGGCCCGATCGCTACATCGAGTGATGCCGCCGCTGGAACGGCCGCGGCGGTCGCAGCGCCGGAGGCCAGGGAGTTTGCGACGCAGCCGCGGGGGCGCGCCTACCTGTTCCGTGGCGCGCTCGGTCCGATCTTTTCGCGCGGGATGGATCGTCTGACCACACGCCTCGAACAGGCCGGCATCAAGGCTGATGTCTACGAGTTCACGATTTGCCGGCTTATTGCCGAGCAGGCCATTCGCGATTACCGCGACGATCCGGCCCCGATCATCCTCATCGGCCACTCGATGGGCGGGCTTTGTGCCCTGAAGTTCGCCGAGATGCTCCAGGACGAAGGCATCCCGGTAAGCCTGGTCGTCACAGTCGATCCGGCTCACGCAAGTCCGAAGGTGCCGCTCAATGTCGAGCGCTATATCAACATTTTCCTTTCGAACAGCGTGTTGGGTGGCGGCGATGTGGTGGCGAATCAAGGTTATCAGGGCCACTACGCAAGCTTCGATCTCTCGGAGCACGATGAGATCACACACATCAATATCGATAAGATGGATTCCATCCAGGAACAATTGGTCACCGCGGTTGTGCAGCTCGCCACGACACCCGCCAAAGCCGAAGGCGAGGCGGTACCGCTTCGCTATGTCGTTCCCCCCTATGCTCCGGTCGAGCTGTGGGACAGCGGCACGCCGCTGTTGGCCCGTTCGGGCGATACGTTGCAAACGCTTGCGGCGCTTCACCACGTGCCGCTGTGGTCGCTGACCCAGATCAATCAGTTGTCAGACAATGCACCGCTGGCGGTTGGCCAGCGCGTGATCCTTCCACGCCATCTCGTACCGTTCGTCGCGATTTCCGCGCCGTCGCCGCCGAGGGCGGTAACCCACAGCGTGCCGAAACGGCATTAGGCCGTGGACTCATTGGCGCGTGACCAAATGCGGATTGATGCGAGCTTGATGAAGGCCAGATAGTTGGCCGCGAGTTTGTCGTACCGGGTCGCGACACGCCGACATTGCTTGATCTTGTTGAAGAACCGTCCGCCCCAAAAATTGTTCCGCCTCGTCTTCGAATCCCATGATGGAAGGGCCTGGGTGCCGATTCCGAAGAGAAGCACGAGCCCGCGAGCGACATCGACACTGTGGTGGTGGATGGTCTGAAAGCGCTTGACCCCAAACGGCCGATTAGAGAAGCGGACATGATCTAGCAACGAAATTCACAGGCTTTATTGGCAACGCAAAACAACTTTTTGGCGTACTTCGACAATCCGCTCGCTCGTCACTTTGGTGCCCGCGTGGTATGCGTGCCGCGCAATCCACTCATAGAGGAACGCTGGACCAGCTCGATTGTTGTTCCCAACGACTAGCGCACCTCCAAGCGGCGTCGCCGAACATGTCAGGGATTTTTATTTTTGTCTAATCGAGAGTTCGTAATTGTCGTGGATGATGATCTCGCAATGTTGAGCGCGGTAGCGCGCGTGCTGAAACAGCATGGGTACGACACCAACCTGTTCGCGTCTGCTGAGGCTTTCAAGGGCCACAACGATTACGAAAGGGTGTCCTGCATCATTTTGGACGTCAACCTGAACGATGGATCAGGCATCGAGTTGCGGCGTGGTCTAAAAGTCGCTGGGATTGACGTGCCGGTTATCTACATGACTGCGAACGACACCCCTGCCGTTCGCACGGCTGCGCTTCAATCTGGATGCCTCGCGTATCTCGAAAAGCCGTTCTCGGCGAAGTCCCTGATCGAGCCGCTCAAGCGAGCATCGGCGGCCTCTCGTAGGCGCGCTGCCTGTCACTAAAGTTACCTGCTCCTCGCATCAGCGAATTGTCACACTGTCGCCGGTTGCTATACCGGCAGAGCGATTTCAAAACTACAGCCTTTTGAACTTGTTTCGGCGAGCCGAAGATTACCGCCGTGATCCTCGATGATCCTCCGAGAAATGGAAAGTCCCAATCCCATTCCGGAAGGTTTCGTCGTAAAAAACGGATCAAATAGTTGGGTTTCATTTTCGGTAGTGATGCCGGGTCCGGAGTCTTGGACATAAAGCGAGACGACCGAGTTTCCGTTATAGGTCGTTATCAGTCGAATAGCCTGCACGGTTGTGGGACCAATTGCGATTGCGTCAATCGCGTTCTTGACTAAATTCAAGATCACTTGCTGTAGCTGGATCGGGTCGGCCATTATTTGCGGAACGTCTTCTTGAAATTCGGTTGAAACAATTACTCCGTGAACATTCAGGTCGTTCTCAACCATCCTCAGCACTTCCCGAACAAGACGATTGATTTCAACCATCGTCTTTTGACGGGCGGTCGTTTTAAACAGCCCGCGAATAGCTGCAACTATTTCGTTCGCGCGCTTGTTGTCATTCTTCACGTCCGTTAGACAGGAACGTAACTCTTCGAGGTCAAGGGGCGTCGCCTTGAGACACTCCAACGCTGTGTCGCAGTTTAGTGACATTGCACCCAGCGGCTGTTTGATTTCATGTGCTATTGCCGCTGTCGCTTCGTCCACGCTCAAGAGCCGATGGACACGCTCGCGCCGCTGCAAGATCATCGCGCTGGCAAGTCGCGTATAGAGCATCGTCGTTTCCACGAGCAGTACAATCAGTACCATGCAACTGGCGATCAGGGCATAGCTGCGCGCCGTGTACCAGCCGACAGAGTAGCGGACGACGTCATAGAAGAACGACAATGAGAGGTCAGGTAACGACACAAAGAGCGTCACGACAAGCCATACATCGAGGATAGTCCGCATACGCGCCAACAGCAGCACGAGTGCTACGGCGTTGATTAGCCACATCGCTCCGGCCAAGTATTGAAGAAAGGAGGTCCTTCTTGTTTGATCGACGAACAGACTTGGCAAATATTCTGCGCCGGCGGTGCCGAGCCACGTCAGTGCAGCGGTCACCGTGAGTACGCAAGCGACGGTGATAGCGATAGCTCGGCCCGGATCAGGCGTTACGAGCTGGCTGGCGGTTTCATTCCCGTCCTTCAAGAGCACATAGGTAATAACAGCGAGGGGGAACAATATGTGCCAGAAAGAAAAGAGCCACGCGGCACCGCTCAGTCCGCCGCCGAGAAGACCGGTCGCGCTATAGGCACCCGGAAAGTCGAGCGTTTGCAAAAACGCGAACAGGCCGCTGACTATATATCCGCTTGCGAGAGCGAGAAGGGCCCTCTGGGGTTGGATCGAATACTGAGCAAACAGAAGAACCGCCGTGATGAGATCGGCAACGAAAATTATGGATTGGACAACCGGAATAAAAACGTCGAGACGTGCGACGCGAATATGCGCGAACGGTAAAACTATAGCGAACACGACCGATAAGAGAATAACAATGCCAAACGCAGCCCTGCGCTGTTGCGCGCTGGCCGGTATGCTCGCAATTAGGGCAGGAACCTCCTTGCCATCGTCGTGAGCTAATTCTCTTGGGGCGTCCTTGTTCATTCGGACCTAAACACCGACGGTACACGCCTAGGTTACCCATCGTACGGGCCGAACGTACAGGATTATCCGGTTCAAACCAATGTTCTGAGGTGAGAACCGATTGATTATCGAGACCCTTTGCTGCACCGCGCGCCGGTGTTGGCACATCGCGTCATTTCGCTGCGCAGCGGAATTTGGTCGCTATCGGGGCATAGCGGACTCTCGCAAGCTGTCCGCCCCGCAGATTGATGGGTTCACGGCCTGGTTAGCGGGGCGGCAAAAACGGAACGAGCATTGGAACGCGCCGGCAGTAAGGTCCATAGGCGTCCGCGCCGAGCTCATTGGTGAGGAAGCCTTCCTCCATGCGGGCCTTCTGCCACATGCCCAGGGAGATCAGCACCGCGCCGAGCATCGCCGTCACTGTTCCCACCGCAATACCCGTTGCCAGCATTCCTGCGATCAGCCCGGTATAGATCGGGTGGCGCACAAGCCCGTACGGACCGGTGTCAATGACCCGATGGCCTTCCTTGCGCGTGATCGCGTTCGACCAAAAACGTCCGAGATGAATTCGCGCCCACCACGTGAACGAGATCCCCGCCAGGGTCAGGGCCGCAAGCACGTAGGTGCCGCCGTTGCCAAATTGCCAGAGCGGTTTCTCTCCCAACACCTGCGCGGTCCAGGGCGTAAATAGAATGGCGCCTGCGAGAATGGGAATGCGGTAGGCCCGCGAGTCCCAGGTCATCACGTGTTTTTGCGTTCGACCGGACCAGAATGACGCCACGACCCAACTGATGAGCCATGCAATCCAGATCAGCGCCAGTAACTGGCTGGGCCAGGTGGCGGTCCATCCACTCCAGACGAAAGCGAGCATTTGGCCGGGATCGTGAAGCATGCTGCGAATAATATTATGCGGTTACGTCAAATGCCATAGCCGCGACTCGTCTGAGACGGTCGAAACGCAGGGTTGAGGGCTGGACTAAATCCATGGTGATTGGCGCTGGCACCAAGCAGACAAGCGATGGCCTCCCGCAACGCGGGCTCAACAGGCTGCGGTTCATAGCCCAGTTCGCGCTGCGCTTTTTCGATCGATAACGCCGTCGCCCGCAACGCAATTCGAACACCTTCGGCGGTGCCGGAGGGAGGTCGCCGCGTCACGTGATCGGCGATGAACTCCAACATCGTAGCGGCCGCTTCCGCTAGACGGCCGGGAATTGGAATGAGCGGAACGCGGCGGCCGCTCATCGCAGCCACGAGCCCAAGAACCTTCTTCAACGGGATACTTTCACCGCCGAGAATGTAGCGATGTCCGACCTGCCCGCGTTGCATGACAAGGATCAGACCTGCTGCGACGTCGCGCACATCGACGAGGTTCACGATGAAATCAAGATACAATTGAAGCCGTCCGCCAAGAAAGTGCCGGAGCATCGCCGTTGGCGGCGTGAGATTGTGGTCATGAGGCCCGATGGGCATTGTGGGGCAGCCAACTACCACCGGAAAACCGGATGCCGCAGCCTGCATTGCGAGCCGTTCCGCCAGCATCTTCGAGCGCGTATATGGACCCGGCATGTCGTCGGCCGGCAGCAGAGCATCATCTGCAACTGTATCTTCTGATGGAGAGGAGCGGAAAAGAATGGATTCGGTCGAGCAGTGCAGGAACCGTGCAATGCCGCGTCGGCGCGCAGCCGCAATGACTACCTCTGTGCCGCGGTAGTTGACGGTGTGAAAGTCGCCTTTGCGCGGCATCCACATACCGGGCAGGCCTGCAAGGTGATAAACCTGATCGACGCCGTCCAGGGCATCATCCACCAGATCAGGATCGAGTACCGAACCTTTGACATACTGCACTTCCGGCAAGGCGTGGGTCGGCGGCTTAAGATCGAGAACCCGCACCTGTCGATCGCGCGCGACCAGCGCCGAAACCAGGTGCTGTCCGATGAAGCCGCTTCCGCCAGTGACAAGTACCCGTGTCATGCGTGTGGGCGCGGCTCGGCCTGACGTTTCTCGGCGTATAGCGACGAGTTGCGCGGCGCTGTTTGTGGAACTTGTTGGATAACAACGGCAAGATCGTGCCGAAAGCCAAGCGCGATGAACAGCTTCGCCATCACAAACATCGGTCCGAGCAGCAGATGAGAAGGATTATCCATCAGCGCCGGCTGTCGACGTTCGAACACCTGGTGCCCGACAATTTGCGACGCGACGCCGATGACGATCAACACGGCCGTGATCGACCACATACCGGCAGAAGTCGTATAATTCACGATCATCGCCGCGGCTGAAAGCAACAAGACAGCGGCGCCAAGGATCGCGGTTCCAAGGGCAGCGTCGAGCACGAACCAGTAGATCAGCACGGGCACAACCGCGATGGTTGCCGCGCTGGTTTGCGCACCAAATGCGGCGACGGACCACGAACTGAGGGGGAGAACCGCGGCGAGGAACAAAAATACGATGCCAATTACGTGCATCGCGCAATTCCAGGGATCACGGTGATATTCGACGTAATCCGCAAGCTGCCGCCGGAAATATGAGTTCATGCGGGGCTCGCTGCCGCTCTCGCGTACGGGAACGCCTCAGAGCCGATGCTCGCAAAAGTCAGGCACTCCCGCTTCATCATCTAGCCCCCGATAGAGACACGGTGCTACTTAAACTTGGGATCAGGCCGAAGTCAAAGGGCGGCTGGCGGTTGTTCTGTGCAGACCGGATGCAGGAGATTGTCGCCAACATACTGGAAGTCAACCGGATATCCGGACACAGAGCAGCGCGATGAAATCGGTCATAAGAACGGCAGGACAGTGCGGCAGATTTTTTGGCGCGGTGTTGCCGTGCGGCCTCATGTTTGTTGCTGGAGCAGCCAGTCCGGCGCACGCGGCGGGATGCGCCTTCGAACCGCAAGGCGAGGGCCGCGTCGCCGAGATTCTCGATGCGCGAACGTTTCGCCTGGCTGATGGCCGCGAGGTCCGCCTCGCCGGCATCGAGCCGGTTGCGGCCGAAAAAGCCAGCCGCACAGCGGCGCTATCGGCGATCATTGCGGGGCGCGACGTGACCTTATCGGGCGAAGACGACACGCCCGACCGTTACGGCCGTCAGCCCGCCTTCGTGTTTGTCGGTGGCTCCGAAACCCCGGTGCAGGGTCTATTGCTGGCGCAGGGCGAGGCGCTGGTCTCGGCGACCGTGACCAACAAGGATTGCGCGTTGGTCCTGACTGCCGCGGAGGCTGCCGCGCGGCAGGCAAAACAGGGAACCTGGGCCGGTCCCGCCGCCATAAAAAACGCGGAAAGTCCGGGCGATATTTTGGCCGGGATCGGGCGTTTTACCGTGGTCGAGGGCAAGGTGTTGTCGGTCCGGCAGGCCGGGGCCACGACTTACCTGAATTTCGGACGGAACTGGACACGGGACTTTGCTGTGACTATTTCAAGGCGCGTGGTTCCGGCGCTCGAGGCTGCCGGAATTGCCGTTAAGTCCCTCGAGAATCGACGGATTCGTATCCGCGGCTGGGTCGAGGCGCGGGGTGGGCCGCGCATCGAAGTGCTCCGGGTGGGGCAGATTGAGTTGCTTGGTGGGAATTAGCTCGCTGGGAAAATACGGGTAGCTGCAGTGGCAGGGTTTGCGGGACGGCGCGAGATCGGGATGAGCCGCCGCCTTTGGGCTGCGCCCGCCCTGTTGTGCGCAGCTTTTGCCCTTGCCGCCTGCGGCGATATCGGCCGGTTTCAGACCTCGTCCCCGACGGCGAGCCCGACAAAACCGGCGCGCTCGGTCGCACAGACGCCCGCCGCCGAGCGCGAGCATGAGCGAATTCTCTCCTCCTATGGCGGCGCCTACGACGATCCGAAGCTGGAAGCCCTGATCGGCAAGACGGTCGACCGGCTGGTCGCGGCATCCGATCGTCCCGATCAGCCCTACAAGGTGACGATCCTCAATTCGGGCGCGGTGAATGCGTTCGCGCTGCCGACCGGCCAGCTTTACGTGACGCGCGGCCTGATCGCGCTGGCGAGCGACACCTCGGAATTGTCCTCGGTGCTATCACACGAGATGGCGCATGTGCTGGCAAAGCACGCATCGATCCGCGAGGACCAGGCCCGCCAGGCCGCCGTCGTCACCCGCGTCGTGACCGACATGAGCAACGATCCCGATTTGACCGCGCTTGCGCTCGCCAAGACCAAGCTGACGATGGCAAGCTTTTCACGCGCCCAGGAATTCGAGGCCGACGGTATCGGCGTCGGCATTTCGGCGCGCGCCCATTTCGATCCCTACGGCGCGGCGCGTTTCCTCACCTCGATGGAGCGCAATGCCGAACTGAAGGCAGGAAAGACCTCGCTCGATCCGCGCGCGCAGGATTTTCTGTCGTCACACCCGGCAACGCCGGAGCGGGTGCAGAACGCGCAGAACTCGGCCCGCCAATACACCTCGCCGGAGGGCGGCGATCGCGATCGCGAAACCTATCTCGCGGCCATCGACAACATCGTCTATGGCGAGGATCCGAGCGAGGGATTCGTTCGCGGCCGGCGCTTCCTGCATCCCAAGCTCGGCTTCACCTTCGCAGCGCCCGAGACCTTCACGCTGGACAATACCGCCCAGGCCGTGATCGGCGTGCGCGAGGGCGGCACCCAGGCGATGCGCTTCGATGTGGTGCGGGTGCCGGCGGAACAGAGCCTCGGCGAGTATCTCAATTCCGGCTGGATGGAAGGCGTCGACAAGGCCTCGACCGAGGATCTGACCATCAACGGCTTCCCGGCGGCATCCGCCAGCGCGCATGGCGACCAGTGGCAATTCCGGGTCTATGCGCTGCGTTTCGGCAGCGACGTCTACCGCTTCATTTTCGCCGCCCGGCAAAAGACCACCGAGAGCGACCGCAACGCGCGCGAAACGGTGAATTCGTTCCGCCGCCTGACGCTGGAGGAGATCCAGGCCGCGCGGCCGCTGCGCATCAAGGTCATTACCGTGCAACCCGGCGACACCGTGGAATCGCTGTCGCACCGCATGGCCGGCGTCGACCGCCCCGCCGAGCGCTTCCGCATCCTGAACGGGATCGACGCCCATGCCCAGGTCAAGGTGCGCGATCGCGTCAAGATCGTGGTGGATTGACGCGATATCGTCGTCCCGGCCAAGCCAACGGGTCGCGCGAATGCGCGCCCGATGACAGGCTCCGCGCGCGCCGGGACCCATAGCCACCGGCGTTGATGATTATAGAAGGCGTCTGCTCCAGCGTCCCACTGAGAGGACACGGCGTATCGGTTCCCGCGTTCGCGGGGACGACTTATGAATGTAAACTTCACGCCATCACGAACAGCAAAAAGCCCGGTCTCTCGACCGGGCTTTGATTGTTTCGACTAGCGAAAACCGCTTACGCCGCTTCGTCCGCCACAGTGGCATCGTCGCCATCGGCGTCGGCATCCGCTTCACCGTCGGCTTCGACTTCGGTCTCGGCCTTGGCGCCGCGGCGCGGGCTCTTGGCGAGCTGGCCTTCGATTTCCTTCACCGCCTCGGTTTCCGTCACATGTTGCACGACGGCGATTTCGCGGGACAGACGATCGAGCGCCGCCTCATAGAGCTGGCGTTCGCTGTAGGACTGCTCGGGCTGCGATTCCGAGCGATAGAGATCGCGCACCACTTCGGCGATCGCGACGATATCTCCGGAATTGATCTTGGCTTCATATTCCTGGGCCCGGCGCGACCACATCGTGCGCTTGACGCGGGCGCGGCCCTTCAGGGTTTCCAGCGCGCGCTTGACCAGCGCCGGTTCCGACAGCTTGCGCATGCCGACATTGGCGACCTTCGCGGTCGGCACCCGCAGCGTCATCTTGTCCTTCATGAAATTGATCACGAACAGCTCAAGCCGGGCGCCGGCGATCTCCTGCTCTTCGATGGCCAGAATCTGGCCCACGCCGTGGGCGGGATAAACCACGAATTCGTTGGTCTTGAAGCCCTGGCGCTGGGTCAGAACCTTCTTCGGCTCCTCGACCCGCGGCGCCACGGCGACCGGCTTCGCGGCGGGCTTGGCCGCAGCCTTGGTCACCGCAGCCTTGGTTACCGAAGTCTTGGTCACCAAAGTCTTGGGGGCAGCTTTCGGGGCAGTCTTGGAAGCAACCTTCGAAGCAGTGGCCTTCGAACCGGTCGCTTTCGCGGCAGTTTTTGCAGTCTTGTTTGGCATTGCGCTTCTTTTGTTTTTTGAGGATTTTGCAGCCGAGGCCTTGGTGACCTTCCGGGTATCCCTGGGGGAAGTCCGGGCACGGCCTTTGGTTGCACTGCGGCTGGCCGCAGCGGCTTTTTTAGAGCCCTTGGAAACACTCTTTTTACGCGTTTTCTGTGACACAGCCTGCGCGCGGAACTGCCACGCCCCTGTTCGATGATTTCACGGGAACCCATAGGGGCCATTCGCGGGCTGACGGGTTCGGCTAATAATGTGCCCAATATAGCACATTTTCCGCAAAAATCAATGATTTACGCCACATAGCGGCGGTTCAGGCGGCCGTTTCGGCCATATCCGCGGCATTAGGGTTAAGTAGAAACCAGCATTCCCTTCAGTCGCCGGTCCCGGGCGCCGGAGAAAAAAATTTCTCGAACTTGCCTTCCATGCCCTCGAAATCCTTGGCGTCGGGCGGGGATTCCTTCTTCTGGGTGATGTTCGGCCAAGTCTTGGCGTATTCGGTATTCACCTCCAGCCATTTTTCCAGACCGGGCTCGGTGTCGGGCTTGATGGCGTCGGCCGGGCATTCAGGTTCGCACACGCCGCAATCGATGCATTCGTCGGGATGGATGACCAGCATGTTGTCGCCCTCGTAGAAGCAGTCCACCGGGCAGACTTCAACGCAATCGGTATATTTGCATTTGATGCAGGCTTCCGTGACGACGTAAGTCATCCAAAACTCCGAAACGGGTCAATTTTGTGTGGTTTGCGTAGCGCAGGAACTCCGCAGCCGCAAGTGAAGCAGAACGTCCCAGCAGGCGTTTTCAGGCGGTCCTGCGCCAAGCCGAATTCGCTTCAATACAGATAGTTACTCTTGGCGTTCCTGCAAATCGTCGTACAGCACGCGGGCGGCGGACGCATCGCCCCGCCGCTCCGAAAATCCGACGACCTTGAGAACACGCACGCTGCGATCGAGCCCGATCGTCAGCACATCGCCGGCCTTGACGGAGTGTCCCGGCGCCTTTTCGCGCACGCCGTTGATGCGGACATGGCCGGCCTCGACCAGCGCGGCCGCGCTGGTGCGGGCCTTCACCACCCGCGCATGCCACAACCATTTATCGAGACGCTGGCGCTCCAAGCAACACCACTGAAAACGCTTTAGCGATCCTTGCGGTTGGCGGTGAGCTGCTCCTTGAGAGCAGCCAGTTTGGCAAACGGCGAATTGGGGTCGATCGGACGCTCGCGCTCGCGCGGCGGTGCTGATGTCGCAAACTGCCGGTGCGACGGCCCGCTGTCGGGGCGCTTGTCACGTCCGCCCTTGTCGCGGCCGCCCTTGTCGCGCCCACCGCCAAATTTGCCCTTGTCCCTGCCCTTGCCCTCAAAGCGCTCGCGGGGTGGACGACCCTTGTCCTCGCGCGGCTCGCGCGCCGGCGCACCGTCGGTAGCAGAAGCGGTAGCGGCCTCCGTCGGCGCATCGGTGCGGGGTTTGCGGAATTCATTGCCGCGGTCGCGCCGTCCGCGCCGGTGCCGCTCGCGCTTTGCGACGTCGCCGGCCTCGCCTGCTTCGCCGGCAGCAGCGGCGGCGGGCGCGGCACCTTCTACGGCACGGTCCTGATGGCGATGACGGTTGCGATCATGCCGCGGCCGGCGCTCTTCCGACCGGCCGCCGGGCCGCCAGACTTCGATCAGTTCCGGAACCGCGATCGCCTCGGGCGCGGCGACGACCGCATCGGGCGCGGCGGCGGCGGCATCGACGGCATCGGGCGTTGCTGCGGCGGCATCGACCGCTTCCGCCGGTGCAGCATCGCCTGCTGCAACAGTCTCCGCCGTTGCTTCAGCGGCGGCCTCTGCCGTCGCGTCAGCGGCAACCTGATCCGGCGGGGCTTCCGCGGCTTCTGCTGCTATCGGAGCCGCCGGTTCCGGCACAACCTCGGCGGCAGTTGGTGTCTGCCGCTGCGGGCTCGTTGTCATTCGAAGCCGGCGAGAACGCGACCTCGGGAAGCAGCGTCGCCGACGGTGCCGCGATCGCTTCGCTCGCCTGCGGCATATCGTTGGGGACTTCAGCGATGTCGGCTGTTTCGGCCGCCACGACAGGCTCCGGCCCGACGGTGTCGGCAGCTGCGCTTTCCGGCGACACCGCCTCCGGGGACGAAATCTCCGATGGCGCGGCGTCGGCCGGCGCGGTTTCCACGGGCGGTGCTTCGACCACGGCCGGTTTCGGCGGCGGCGGCGGGCGGCGCTCCATGCGATAGCCGAGCGCGCGCAGGATCGAGGCGAAGTCTTCGCCGGCCGAGCCCGTCAGCGAGGTCATCGCCTGCGTCACCACAAAGCCGCGGCCGTCGAACGCGCCGGCAGGCTTTGCGCCAGGCGAGGTCTCGCGCCATGACAAAGCGGGGCGGATGAGATCGGCGAGACGCTCCAGGATATCGACCCGCACCGCGCGTTCGCCGCATTGCCGATAGCCGAGCACGCGGTAGGCGTCGCGATCGAGCAGCTTGTCGACCGGAAACGAGGTGCGGCCGCTTCCTGCGAGATGCTGCGCCCCCGACAGCGCCGACATGTCGACATTGCTTTGCTTCTCGGCCCACAACAGCGAGGCCAGCGCCCGCGCCGCCGGCTTTAACAGCGCCGGAAGATAGATGTGATAGGCGCCGAAGCGCACGCCGTATTTGCGCAAGCTCGCCCGCGACGGCTGATCGAGATCCTTCATCTCGGCCGCGATCTTCGAACGCTCCAGCACGCCCAGCGCCTCGATCAGCTGGAACGCGATGCCGCGCGCGATTCCCGTGACGTCCTCGGCCTTGGCGAGATCGAACAGCGGCCCCAACAGCTTCTCGATATGCGTCTTCAGCCACAGCTCGAGCCGCCGCTCGACCGCCTCGCGCGGCGCGCCGGTCAGGCGCTCGTCGGAAATGATGCGCAGCCGCGGATGCAGCGCATCGTCGGCGGCGACCAGCTTTGCCACCGCATCGCCGGTCCAGCGGATGGTGCCGTCCGACGTCAGCACGAACTGATCGTCGGGGGCGGCGGATAATTTCTCGGCGCGGGCGTCGATCTCGCCGGCCAGCGCTTTTAGCGCGGTCGCCTGCAAGGCCTTGGCGTCGGAGCCGGCGTCCGCCGCCTCGGGCGCAAAGGTGAATCCGTCGAGCCGGCCGATCACATGGCCTTCCACGGTCACTTCGCCGGTCTTGCCGATTTCGGTATTCAAAACGGTGTTCTCCCGCAGCCGGCGCATCAATACACTGGTACGACGATCAACGAAACGCTCCGTGAGCCGTTCATGCAGCGCATCGGACAATTTATTTTCAACTTCGCGGGTGATTCCCTGCCAATGCTCGGGATCGGCCAGCCAGTCCGGGCGATTGGCGACAAAGGTCCAGGTCCGGATCTGCGCGATCCGGCCCGATAGCGTGTCGATATCGCCGTCGGCGCGATCGGCCTGCTCGACCTGGGCGGCAAACCAGGCGTCGGGAATCCGCCCCTTCCGCATCAGGAAATCGAACAAGGTGGTCACCAGCTCGGCATGCGCGGCCGGTGCGATCTTGCGGTAATCCGGGATCTGGCAGGCGTCCCACAGCCGCTCCACCGCGGCCGCGCCATGCGCCATCTCGCGCACATCGGCGTCGCGCGCGGCGTGATCGAGCACGCGCAGGTCTTCGGCGATCGGGGCGCGGGTCAGCGCGTCGTGGGAGGGCGTCAGCGCCAGCGACACCTGCAGCGCGCCGAGCGAAGAGAAATCCAGCTTCGAATTGCGCCATTGCAACACCTTGACGCTGTCGAAGGTATGATTCTGCAGCGCGTTGACCAGTTCCGGCTCGAACGGCGCGCAGCGCCCCGTGGTGCCGAAGGTGCCGTCGCGGGTGGCGCGCCCGGCACGTCCCGCGATCTGCGCGAATTCGGACGGATTGAGCCGGCGGAATTGATAGCCGTCATATTTGCGGTCGGAGGCAAACGCGACGTGATCGACGTCGAGGTTGAGCCCCATCCCGACCGCGTCGGTCGCCACCAGATAATCGACGTCGCCGCTTTGGAACATCGCCACCTGCGCGTTGCGGGTGCGCGGGCTGAGCGAGCCCAGCACCACGGCGGCGCCGCCATGCTGGCGGCGGATCAACTCGGCGATCGCATAGACCTCGTCGGCCGAGAACGCGACGATCGCGGTGCGCCGCGGCTGCCGGGTGATCTTGCGGTCGCCGGCGAATTCCAGCTGCGACAGCCGCGGCCGTGTGACGATAGAGGCGCCGGGCAACAGCCGCTCGATGATCGGGCGCATGGTGGCGGCGCCGAGCAACAGCGTCTCGTCGCGGCCGCGCCGATGCAGGATGCGGTCGGTGAAGACGTGGCCGCGTTCCAGATCGGCCGCGATCTGGATTTCATCGACCGCGAGAAACGACACGTCGAGATCCCTGCGGCATCGCCTCCACGGTGGAGACCCAGAACCGCGCCTTCGGCGGTTTTATCTTTTCTTCGCCGGTGATCAGCGCCACCGAATCCACGCCGGCGCGATCGGCGATCTTGTTGTAGACCTCGCGCGCCAGTAGCCGCAGCGGCAGCCCGATCACGCCGGAGGAATGCGCCAGCATCCGCTCGATCGCGAGATGGGTCTTGCCGGTGTTGGTCGGCCCGAGCACCGCGGTAACGCCGGCGCCGGGAGCCCGTTCGTTGGAGAACGTGGGGGCTGAAGAATAAAAGGCCATGTTTTTAAGGAGTTTTCTGCGTCGCTGGGCGTTTGACGCGTCATCTTCCGCAATGAAGTGCGGCTCACGCGCGTTTTCGCGACCGTTGCTCGCAATGACGAGGCTGCAGCTGCGCCATTTCACGATTCTGTTTCACAATGCGACGCATCGAGGTCGCGGTTTAAGCTCTGGAACGAGTCCGGAACGAATCGCGCCCGAATCGGTGACTCGCATGCACTCCGGCTTCGTTCACCGCAACATCTCGCGTGGAGCGCTCATGTGCGGCACTAGATCAAGTTTGGCGCGGTCTCACAAGGGACGGTTCGAGGGCGAAAACCTTAAGATTGGTGCGAGCGGCGGAGTCGAATCAGAAGTCGGAGAGAGTCAACAGAGATTCAGCGGTCGTTCGCTCATTCCGGCACCAGCTCTGCGGGGGAGGCGTCCTGCGGACGCAGGGTAGCCATACGGCGAGGTCTCTGCCCGTTGACCCGGCCACTCCGACGCAGAGCGCTCTCTCGCACTCTGGACGCCAGGGGTGATGGGACCCTGCGATCGCAGCGGACGACTTGTGAAACTCATCAGACGATCGTTTGCGTATCATTGCGTCTTCGCCACGCGCGGGGGCGTGGCCTGGGTGATGAACTGGGTGGCTTCCAGCATGGCGGTGCCGAACGGCGTCGGGATCACCAGCCGGAACGGCACCAGGATGCGGGTTCCCGCCACCGGCACGAACGCGATCTCGATGTTGCGCTGGGCGGCGAGATATTTGATCACGGGGCGGTCGGGGATGTAGCCGGCGACCGGCGTGAAATAGATCGAGCACACCAGCGCCGGGCCATGATAGCCCTTCTCGGCCTTCACGGTTTCCATGCGCTTGTAGTCGAGCTTGAGATCGTAGCGCATGCGGCCATCGAAGATCGCAGCTCCCGTGCGGCAGGCGTCGGGGCTGAGCGGATCTGCAGTGCCGGGCACCCGCAGCATCGATCCGGTCATCGGATCGTAGACGCCGCGGCGATGCGCGTCGGTGACGGGAATGCGGTCCGGATCGACCGGCGGCTCCGGCTCGATCGCGTATTCCCTGATGTTGCCGTTGGTCAAAACCATGCGGATGGCTTCGGATTTTTTCGAGGTCGTGGTGGTGGCGGAATAATTGGTCGGCACCAGCGCGCCGTTAACGATGCGGCCCTGGGAGGCGCCGGTGCCGCTGCCGCCGGCGAACGCCTTCAACAATCCCGCGGTGCCGCCGAAGGCGGAGGCGGTAAACTGATCGTCCGCGATCTCGATGGTCCAGGCGCCCCTGCCGACGGGAATGCCGGCCAGCGTCGCCTCGTAATGCGCTTCCAGCTTGCCCTGCGCCGAGGCCGGGTGCGGCGCGGCCAGCAGCATGAAAGCAGCGGCGAACAGGCCGCCCACCACCCGCAGCGCCACCGGCCGGGGCGAAATCATGCTATGCGTGGTCACGAAGGGACGGTCCTTGAGTGCGCGCCTGAGAAGTGTCATCTAAGCAAAAATATCCGGCAAACAACGCGTATTGCGCGGCCCTTTAAGCAAATCCGCGCAAAACGCGGGGATGGGCGTGGAACCATGATGTCGGCGGCGAATACGCCGTTTATATGATGGCTCGAAGCGCGCGGAACGCCCTTCGAAACCGGCGTTTCCGGGGGTTTTCGGGCGCTCGCAAAACCTTGACGCCCCGCCGCGCTGCCCCTATACGTCCGCCGTTCCCAAGATGGACGTAATTTTGCACCCCCCGAGGGACGAAAAGCCCGGGGCTGGCAGAGGATTTTGTGAGATGTCGCGGCGCTGCGAACTGACGGCCAAGGGCCCGCAGGTGGGCCACAAGGTGAGCCACTCCAATATCAAGACCAAGCGCCGGTTCCTGCCGAACCTGTGCAACGTCACCTTCATTTCCGACGCGCTGGGGCGGAACGTGCGGCTGCGGGTCTCCACCAACGCGATCAAATCAGTCGATCACCGCGGCGGCCTCGATGCGTTCCTGATCAAGGCCAAGGCCGACGTGCTCTCGCCCCGCGCGCTGGAACTAAAGCGCGCGATCGAGAAGAAGACGGCCGCGGCCGCGCCGGAGAAGAAGGCGGGCTGAGGGTTCGCGGCGAAGCGGGTTTAGCGCTTGAGAGTTTTGGATGGCCGGGTCGAAAGACCCGGCTGTTTTTGTTTTGGGGGCGCAATCATGGAGGAACTGGCTTTTTCTTTCGCTTGCCGCGAGCCTTCTCGACTTGCCGATTTTGCCTCGTAGCCGGGGTGTGCTTCTGCGAGGAGCCGCGCTTCAATATCTTGGCTCCTTTGCGCTCGCGGACGGCCTCGCGTGAAAGGCCGAGCGCTTCGTAGGTCTGGGCGTTGGCGGCGCAAGCGCGATAGTTGGCGTCGAGTGCCGGTCCCATCATCAGGATCGCGGCGATACGGCGAACCATCTCTGAAACGTAGGTCGCCTCTTCGGGCATGAGCCCGCGGCCAAGAACGCCCTGCTCACGATAGCTCAACCACTTCTTGATGACCTGATAGCCGCCGAGCGCATAATCCCAAACCTTTTCGGGGACATTAGACCAATAGGTGTCGGCATTGAGATAAACGTCCAATGTGCGCGCACCGAGGAGCGCGAACAATTCTTCATTCGTCATATGCTGCGTTTGTGCGTCGACTTCGAATGCGTTGCGCTCAAACGTCGTATAATCACGCGTAACGGTGAAACCCCGCCCGGGCATAACGATAGCGCCACCGCCGGCATTCTGCGTTGATCCCCACCCAGCGGTGAGCGAGAGGTCCGAGGCCTCAAGTGGCTTGCCGCCGCGCCTAGTGGGAACGGCTAGCACGCGAAAACCTGGACGGAGCGTTCCTGTTGAAACTCCGTTCGCAAGCGCTCCCGGGTCCAGGAACATCGCCAATGTTTCGCCCAGGGCAGCCGAGTGTTTAAGAGGGATCTGTGCGGGAATGGGGACGCGTGGCCAATCCATGCGAAGCGCGCCAAGGTTCTCCGAGCGGTAGGATGGAGCATGTAGGATCGAAATCACATGGCTGAAGATGGCTTCAGGTTTCAAGTCGATCTTGGCGACATACTCTAGTAGCTGCTTCGTTAAGTTAGATCGCACGTGCGAGCCGCTTCCTTCATTAAGAGCTCGCGGAAAAAACGTTGACAGGCCATTTCCAAAATTGTCTGCAAGTCCCGAGACAGTCGTTCCGCGGTTGAAATCGTCTTTCGGCTCCTTCTCGCGCGCTTCGATGAACAAGTTTCCTTTGATCAGATGTTCCCAGTACTCGGTACGCTTCTCATCAAGGAGTTTTGTTTCCGGTTCCCAATAGAGCCAGCGAACATCAAAGGGACGGTAAGCGTACCGGACAATATTTTCGGTCTTGGCTCCGCGCTTCACCAGCGTAGCTCGCGTGGTGATCGGGTCAAAGCGATCCGAGACAGCCATCACTTGCTGATAGCGAGCGCGAATATCCTCATTGCTAATTTTTGGGTCAAAATATTCTACGATGCGCTGTTTCAACGCCTCGCGGTCGATGTCGACGAGAAATTCATCGCGGCTGGTCTTTACGCCGGGAAACGATGTCGGAAAAAGATGCGGCAGCGAAATCCAATCAAAATATCCGGCACCTACAAGCGTCCTGACAAAGGGTAGCCCTAACTCCAGCGCCGGTGAGATAGGTTCGTATAGCGTCGCTGGACTCGTCTCCGCGGTTTCGAGCAAATCCTGCCGCTTCTGCGTGCCCCATAGATGGCGGAACTGTACCGCTGCCAGAGAGGTGTGCTCCTCCTTGCGAATTAGCGTTGCAATAGCGGTGCCGATTTGAATGCCCTCGCGGTTGTGCTCGGTCGAGAAGATCGAGGGGTCGGGTAGCCCCTCCGGCGTCGTTTTGCCGGTCTTGTATTTGTCGCCGTTCAGGCAATCGATCCGGATCGCGTCGTACGCTTCTAGATAGCGTTCGCGCATTGCCGTGAACGAAAGCCCGTCCAGCCAAGAATAATTCGAGATGAAGCAGACAATTCCGCTGCCGCCATCTTCGTAGTGGAATTGCACGTCGTTGCTTAGGAGGTCCCTCTTC
Organism: uncultured Alphaproteobacteria bacterium; assembly: GCA_963761395.1. Classification (GTDB taxonomy): domain Bacteria; phylum Pseudomonadota; class Alphaproteobacteria; order Rhizobiales; family Xanthobacteraceae; genus Bradyrhizobium. The sequence continues at coordinate 129,741 of CAVXHU010000028.1, read as the reverse complement.
TCGATTGTAAGTTTTTGGACGATCCGCCTCTCTGCCATGCGGAAGAAGCGAACATAAAGATCGTTCAGTCCCTGACCTTCAGGTCGCCGCACTCTCTTGGGGTTCTTGTAGGCGTCGGTGAGAGCGCGCTCTTCCTTACCTTCATTGACGCCCGCGAAACCGTTATAGGGCGGATTTCCGATCACCACGAGAATCGGCGCGTCCTGTTTGACTTTGTCGGCGCGTGAGCGCTCCTCCTCAAGCTCGGTAATCGGCAGAGGCTTGTTAACGTGAGGCTCCCATCCCGTCAGGGAGTTAGTGAGAAAGACGCCAGCGCGTTCGGTGTTGCTGTCAAGCGCCGCGCCCATCCCGCGCAGGGTCAGGCCGACCTGAAGGTGCGCGACGACGAAAGGCGCCGGCATGATCTCGAACCCGAACACGCGCGACAGCGCCGCCTTCTTGACCATCTGGCCCTTGAGCGCTCCGAAGCCTTTGGCCTCGTAGCTAGCCTCGATCCGTTTTAGCACCGCGGCAAGAAACGTGCCGGTGCCGCAGCATGGGTCGAGAATATAAACACGATCAGAGGCGAGTCCGTCTTCGATCTTCAAGTCTTCGCGCAGTGCCTTATCGACCCGCGCAACCATATAAGTCACGACTTCGTTCGGGGTGTACCAAACTCCAAGTTCCTTGCGCAGTTCAGGATCAAAGGCTTCAAGGAATGGTTCGTAAAAGAACTGCACCGCGTCGGCGTCGTTGAACTTCTTGAAGAACTCTTCTTCCTTGACCCTGTTCAGCGTAGCAGCCGTCCAATCAAGTACCTCGATGAGGCGCAGCGGTTGCAAATGTGTAGGGCTCGCAATCTGATCGAATAATGTGCGGATAAATGGAACGGTCAGATGCCATGCTGCCAACCGCCATTGAAATTTCGGAGATGGGCGCGGCATCTCACGAGCCCACAGCACCCAAGCGGAGAACACCCCATAAAAGAGCGTTTGAACGAGCGTAGATCGGAAAAAGTGTTCGCCTTTTTCGGCATCGAACGTAACCCCGAGAGCCTGTTCGAGGGATGCGCGCACATTGGACAGGGCCGGAAGGTCGCCGGCACTTTCGACACGTTGCAACGCGTCGCGCGCATAGGATGCGATGAACCAAGCGACGTCCTTTGGCTCGCGCAACGCGACCGATTGTGTCAAGGCGCGCTTCAGGTATTCGCCAAAAGCGGCGCCTACGTGCTCCGCCGATTTCCTTGGCGTCGCGACCATCTCCCAAAACGCTTTCGCAGTCGATGCCAACTGGAAGCCTTCGAGTTTCGTCGCCTCGCCGGTTGGTCCCTCGCCGACAATCAGGAACGCTCGGAGATTCGAAACGACTACCAGTTGGTAGGCACCGAAGTATTTGCTAACCTGCCTCGATTCAGCGGTAAACCACGTCTCTTCGTTGACGCCCTTCATTTCGATTACGCCACGCTCAGGTGGCTGCCCCTTGCGCGGCTCGCCCTTCTGCACCTGATTGGCTGCGTAAAGACCGAAGTCCGGATGACCCGCACCAGTGTTTGCGAGGTCGGATAAACAAAGAATCTTCGGCTTCAATTCGTGTCCGAGGGCATTCAGCAATTCAGCGAGGGCCGGGTAATACGAACGTTCATCCGTGCCCGCACCAAGGCCATGCTCGTCTCGCAGCCGCGAGAAATAACGTTCGACGATTTGGATGAGCTTATCGGTCAATGGGGAGTTTGGACCTACGTCTTGGAGTCGGTATGGCACGCTACCTTAGCGTTCATTACATCAATCGATGCGCGTCGCATAGGGTGTCGTCATCCTTCGAGGTGCGCGTAGGAGCCGCGTTCAAACATCATCCCAGACTTTATCTTCCGGACTGTCCCACACCGCGGCAAGCCCGGTCGACTGCGCGTTCATCAGGTCGCGACCATTCCGCGCTAAACCAGATCGGCGATGGTCATGCGGGTCTCGGGGTCCATCGAATTCGGCTACGCGGTGATCTGCAGGAACAGCGATTCCGGAGCAATATCGGGATGATTGTCCGGCAATAAATCGAGCGCCATCGCGGAAATCTTTTCCAGCAGTTCGTCGAGCGTCGGCGCATCGGCGGCGGCCGGAATATCGTCGCAGTGGCCGCTCCAGACCGACGCCTCCTGATCCCAGGCTGCGGAAATCGTGAAAATGACGGGTCTGGACATCACCGCTCCATTTCTTGCACTGCGCGCTTCAAGACGATTTGGGCGCGCGCTGTCATATCACAAATGTAGGGAGGCGTCCTGTGCTTCAAGAGCATCGTAGCCGGTTGAACGCGCCACGCCCTCCACCGTCATCATCCGCGAAGGCGGATGATCCAGTATTCCAGGGGGTTGTGATGGAATCGAGAGGCCGCGGCATACTGGATACCCCGCTTTCGCGGAGTATGACGGCGTTGAGCGATTGCGCTTCGCTGCATCCGGGCTACGCTCCCGACGCGCTGCCGACGCCGTCACCGCATCCCAAAAACGCCAACCCGAGAGGAACCCCCATGAAACGCCTGATGATCCTGAACGGTCCCAACCTCAATCTGCTCGGCGTGCGGGAGCCGCATATCTACGGCACGACGACGCTGGCGCAGGTCAGGGAGAACTGCGAAGCGCACGCCAAAGCAGCTCGGGCTCGAGCTTGCGTTTCACCAGTCGAACCACGAGGGCGAGCTGGTCGACTGGATCCAGTCGGCGCGGCAGAGCGCGGACGCCATCATCATCAATCCGGCGGCCTATTCCTTCACCTCGATCGCGATCATCGATGCGATCAAGGCGTTCGAGGGGCCGGTCGTGGAAGTGCACATTTCCAATATCCACGCCCGCGACGAGCTGCACCGGCATTCGAAGATTTCCTCCGCCGCCACCGCCGTGATCTGCGGCCTCGGACCTTACGGCTATATCGCGGCGATGGGCGCGGTGGCGCAGATGGCGAAGAAGGGGTGAATGCACCGCACCGAGCAATGCGCCGCGCGGACGCAGGGTCCCATGCGCGGTGAGCTGTCGATGCGTCGAGACGCGTGCAATGGCGCTTGCTGCTACGATCACGCCTTGACACGCCGCACGAGCGGTGAGGGAGCGTGGCTGCGCCGCGGCGTCTCGAACCATGTGGACGACGAATTGGCAATCATGATTCAGCGCGCCGAATCGCTACGGCTTCACCGGCGATCCCGCCGGCAGCGCCACGCCCTTCTCGCCGGCGATCTTGCGCAACAGGTCCGGATGATCCGAGATGATGCCGTCGACGCCGATGTCGAGCATGCGCGCGATGTCTTCGGGCTTGTTCACGGTCCAGACCACGACCTTGAGTCCAAGGCTGCGGGCTTCGGATATCAGCGCCGGATTGACGTCGCCGAAATACGGCGACCAGATCGCGCCGCCGGCGGCCTTGATGGTGCGCGGCAGCGAGTTTTGGTGCTCGGCCGGATTGAAGCCCGCGGTCCAGTTCGAGGCCTTGTCCAGAAACACCGTCGGCGCTTTGCCCCGCTGCAAGGTCAGATAGACCGTCGGGATCGCGGGGGCGAGTTTCTGCACCAGCTGCAAGGTGCGCCAGTCAAAGGACTGAACCATGACGCGGTCGCTGAATTTCTCCTGACCAAGAAGATCGAGCAGCAGCGTGACGAAGCGTTGCGGGTCCGGCGACTCGTCGGGATGGTTGGGGTCGATCTTGGTTTCGATATTGAGACGCACATGGCGGTCGCCCGACTTGCGCACGAGGTCGATGACTTCGCGGAGCGTCGGGATCGGCGTTCCCGGCAGCTTCAGCTGGTCCGGAAATTGCGCCGCGTAGGTGCTGCCGGGTCTGATCTGCCCGACGTCGTATTTCCTGACGTCTTCAAGCAGCATCTGCACGAAGGGAATGCCCGGCGGCGCGACGTAGACGCCGTCGGCGCTGCGGGCGAGGTCGGGGTTGAGGCCACGCTCGTGCGAGACGACGATCGCGCCGTCGCGGGTGACCCCGATATCCAGCTCCAGCGTGTCCACCCCCATCGAGAGCGCGTTGGCAAACGCCGGCAATGTGTTTTCCGGAAGCAGCGCGCGTCCGCCGCGATGGGCTTCAATGTCGAAGGCCATGGCCTCCCCGCCGATGAAAACACAAAAGACAACAGCAACGATCACGCGCCACGCCACGCAACGTCCCTCCGCTATTTCTCCGCCGGCGCCGGCGCTGGCGTGTCATATCACAAATCTGGTGGGGCTCTCGCGTTACAAGAGCGTCGGCCATCGAGCAAGAGCTGCGCGGCCTGTATCGCAGTAGCGTCAGGCAATTCGGCCGGCTTGAGCAGGCCTGGCCGCGGCTTTCGGTCGCGCCAGGCAATTGTTTTGAGACGCAATTGGGGTGCTGGTGAGCCCTTCGACAGCCGGAGAGATGACATTGTCAGACACTACATGCACTTCACATGCACTTCGAATGACTTGCCGCAATCCGGCGATATGATACCCTTTGAGCCTGGACAGAAGTTGTGTGCCTAACGCTGTAGTTTGCAGTTCAAGGAAACCAACTGGGCCATGGCCGAAATTCGCGACTTCAAATCGGGCAGAAGTGGCGAGCCGCAGCGCGAGCCGTCACCGCGTCGTCTTGCTGCGATTGTCGCGGGCGATATCGCAGGCTACAGCCGCCTGATGCAAATCGATGAGGAAGGAACGCACAATCGCGTCAAGCGGATCGAGCGCGACCTCATAGAGCCCAGTATCATCGAACACCACGGCAAACTCGTCAAAACCACCGGGGACGGCTTTATCGCAATTTTCGACAGTCCCCTCGAAGCCGTCCGGTGCAGCATCGTCATCCAGCAAAATCTGGTTGGTCGCAACGCATCGCTGCCGACGCATCATTGGATCGAATATCGGATTGGCGTCAATCTTGGCGATGTTATCGTCGAAGTGGACGACGTTTACGGTGATGGCGTCAATATTGCTTCGCGTCTTGAGGGTATCGCCGATCCGGGCCAGGTTTACATCTCAGGCGGCATTTACGAGCAGATAAAGCACAAACTGGTTTGCGGATATGAGTCGCTCGGAGATCGCAAAGTCAAGAACATCACCGATCCGGTGCGAGTTTACCGCGTGCTTCCGGATCCGGCCGCGTTTCACAGAACCCGGAAGCGACGCGAGAACGTTCTCATTTTTTTGCTGAGCCTTACGCTACTGATCATTGCCGGCGGCGTGCTCTGGTACATGCTTTTGCAACCGCATGGCAAAGTGGGGGATCAGGCGTCAACCTCCGTTTCGCCTCCGGCAGAACAGCCGAAGGCGCCGACATTGCCGGCGCCCGCCGTGAAGCAAACGGCGCCGCAACCTCAGCCCGCTCCTGCGCCGGCGCCAGCTCAGCAACAAGCGGCGCCCCAGCCTCAACCCCCTGCCGCAGCGAAACAAGCAGCGCCGCTACCGCAGTCCGCGTCTCCCGTCGCGCCTGCGACCTCGCCGAAGACGCAGCCGGCTTCGTCGGTCCGAGAGCCCGAAATGAGCGCGCTTCGGGGCGGACAATTCGCGATGGGTGGCAATGAGGAAATTTCGGAAAAGCCGGTTCATCAGGTAACGATCAAGCCTTTCGCTATCAGCAAATTCCCTGTTTCGGTACGGGAATGGAATGAATGCGCCGCCGCAAAAGCATGCGGGTTCGCGGCGAGCGGAAAAGATGACGCGCCGATCACGAATGTAAGCTGGAGCGATGCCAAGCAATATGTCGCGTGGCTCGCGGAAGCCACTCGAAAGGCGTATCGACTCCCAACCGAGGCTGAATGGGAATATGCAGCGCGCGGAGGTACGCAGACAAAGTACTGGTGGGGCGATCAGTTTCAATCCGGTATGGCCAATTGCAAGAATTGCACTGACATCGCCGCCACCGAACAACCGACCAAGGTCGGCAGCTCCAAGCCAAATCCGTTTGGACTGTACGATATGGGCGGCGGCGTCGATCAGTGGGTAGAGGATTGCTGGCACAAAAACTACCAGGGCGCTCCGGCGGACGGTTCAGCATGGGTCGAGAGCGAATGCGCCTCACACGTCATTCGATCCGGTTCCTGGAAGAATGATGCGCGGTATGCCCGGCCATCAAACCGCGACAGTTACGACACCAATGTGCGATATCCGACCCACGGATTCCGCGTCGCACTGTCCCCTTGATTTAAGAGCGTCAAAAGAGGATGCGTCATGAAGATTGCCCGGCTGATCGTGCTGTCCGTAGTCCTGACTTGTCCGTCATTTGCCGCATATCCTCAAGGAAAGCCCGCGCCAAAGGACGCCCTTCTCTATTTCGTGTGGCCGCAGAACGGCACCACGATCAAAGGCGGATTTTGGTGCCGCTTCGGTCTGCGCAACATGGGCGTAACTCATGCGGGCGATAATTTCAAAAACAGCGGCCATCACCATTTGCTGGTTGATGTCAATGACCCCCTCGATCCCAACGAACCGATTCCACAGGACAAGTCACATCTTCATTTTGGAGCGGGCCAAACCGAGGCGCGTATCGAACTTCCACCCGGCAAACATACACTTCAACTCGTGCTGGGCGACGCCGAACACTATCCGTTCAACCCTCCGGTCGTTTCAGAGAAAATTACTGTCACGATCAAGTAGAATTAAACTGGTTGCGGTTCTCTCTTGAGACTCCAGCCGACCGTTAAGGATTTCCCGCATTTTGGAATGCGCCTTCCCCATCCTTCGCGCCCCGCAAATTCGACCTGCCCAGATGCAACGCAGGACCGCGTCTTTCTGCCGCAGGCCTGACCACACCGAGATCCAACTGGAAATTCATCGGCAGCCAGACCCTGCATCAGGCTTTTCCCCTGATGGCATCGTGCTGTAACATGCTTTCGAGGAACCGGGCCGGCATCACGCGCAAAAGGAATTTCACAAGCCGGCCACGCAATCCCTCTGAGCCATGTTGCTGCACGTCCACTCAAACAGGGAGGCAGTACAATGACGATCAGACCCGACCCCACATTCTATGCATCGCCGAAGCTGGCGAGCGAAGCGCCGCCGGAAAACTTCGCCTACACCTTGCTGCTGAGCCCGGACTTCTCGAAACCCGACGCGCTTGCCGTGATCGACGTAAAGCCTGGATCGCCCACCTATAGTCAGGTCGTCCACACCGTGCGATGCCCAACAAGGGCGACGAGTTTCACCATTTCGGCTGGAACGCCTGCTCGTCGGCGTTGTCGCCGCTCGCCGGGCACGCCTTCCTCGAGCGGCGCTACCTCATCATCCCCGGCATCCGGTCCTCCCGCATCTATATCGTGGACACAAAACCCGATCCCGCCCAGGCGAAGATTCACAAGATCATCGAGCCCGAGGAAATCTTCAAGAAGACCGGCTATTCCCGGCCGCACACGGTGCATTGCGGGCCGGAAGGCATTTACGTCAGCACGCTTGGCGGCGGCGGCAAGGATGGCACCGACGGGCCGCCCGGCGTCTTCATCATGGACTGCGAGACATTCGATGTGCTGGGACGGTGGGAGATCGATCGCGGTCCGCAGACGCTGCACTATGACTTCTGGTGGAACCTGCCACGCGATTACATGGTGACGAGCGAGTGGGGGTTGCCGCCGCAGTTCGAGAACGGCATCGTGCCGGAGGACCTGCTCTCGAACAAATATGGCCATCGGATCCACTTCTGGGATCTTCGGGCGCGGCGAAACGTCCAGACCATCGACCTCGGCGCCAATCATCAAATGGCGCTGGAAGTGCGCCCCGCGCACGATCCCGTTCGCGAGTACGGTTTCCTCGGCGTCGTCGTCGACACCACCAACCTCGAAGGTTCGATCTGGACCTGGTGGCGCGAGGGCGGCAAGTTCCACATCGAGAAGACCGCGACCATCCCTGCCGAGCCGGCGCCCAAGGAGCAGCTGCCGCCGCTGCTGCAGGGCTTTGGCGCGGTGCCGCCGCTGGTGACCGACATCGACCTGTCGATGGACGACAAGTTTCTCTACGTCGCGTGTTGGGGCACCGGCGAGATGCGTCAATACGATGTCAGCGAGCCGAGGAAGCCGAAACTTGCGGGCTCGGTGCGCATCGGCGGCATCGTTCGCCGCGCGCCGCATCCGAACGGCAAGCCATACGCGGGCGGTCCGCAGATGGTGGAGATCAGCCGCGACGGCAAACGCGTGTACTGGACCAACTCGCTGTACTCGACCTGGGATAACCAGTTCTATCCCGCCGGGATTCCGGGCGCCGAGGTCATGGCCAACGCAAGCCCGGGCGGCGGCCTCGAACTGGCAAAAGACTACTGGGTGAGTTTCCCCGACGGCTACCGCGCGCATCAAATCCGGCTCGACGGCGGCGACTGCTCGACCGATTCGTTCTGCTATCCGTCGGCTTGAGTTTGAGCGCAGCCGATTGGACACCTGCCGGACTCTGGCTGGCCGTCGTCGCGAGTGGCCTCTATCACGGGATCAATCCGGGGATGGGGTGGCCGCTCGCGGTTTCGGCCGGGCTGATGGAAAGGAGCTCGCGCGCGCTGCTGGCGGCGCTGTTTCCGCTATGGCTAGGCCACCTGTTGGCCACGCTGTTGGTCATTCTGCCCTTCGCGCTGTTGTTGATGCTGGTCGAATGGCAGCGCCAGATCCAGCTCGGTGCCGGCCTGCTGGTGATCGGATTCGGTGTCTTCCGGCTGCTGCATCGGCGCCATCCGCGGGCGCTGGCCCGGATTCCGCCGACGCAATTGGCGCTTTGGTCCTTCGCGGTGGCGATCGCCCATGGCGCCGGATTGATGCTGGTGCCGATCTATCTCGGGCTGTGCCAGGCCTCTGACTTCGACGCCGGCCACGCGGCGGCAGCGACCTTGATCAATGCCAATCTCGCTCTCGCGCTGCTGGTCTCGGTTGTTCACTCCGCCGCGATGATCGTTGCCGGCGGATGCTCGGCGTGGCTGGTCTATCGCTATCTCGGCCTCAAATTCCTGGCGCGGAGCTGGTTCAATCTGGACACGATTTGGGCCGTCAGCCTCATTGTGGTGGGCGCGGTTGCGCTCGCCTTCAGCCTTGCGAATTGATTTCCCGTCGCTGCCCGCGGTTTGACATTTGTCGCCAAAGCCAACATCAAGCCGGTGGAAAACGGAAATCAACGTTGCGCATCAGCGGAGACCCATCGTGAAGATCGTCGATCTCAGCCGTGAGCTCTACCATCGCACGCCGAGCTATCCGGGCCATCCGCCCGTCATCCACGGCGTCTGGAAGACCCACGAGGAATCGTTCGCCGAATCCGGCAACGTGCACGGGCTTTCCTCGATGTTCATCTCGATGCCCGACCACGCCGGCACCCACATCGACGCGCCGCGGCACTTCAACAGAGGCGGCCAGCCGATCAATGAGTACCCGCTGGAGAACTGCATCGTGCCGGGCGTCTGCCTCGATCTGCGCCACATCGCGCCGCGCGCCGAGATCGCGCCCGCCGATCTGGAAGCCGCGGTGAAGCAAGCCGGCGTAACCGTGCCGAAGCGCGGCACCGTTCTGCTGTGCACCGGCCACCACGCGCGCACCTTTCCGCGCAAGGAATATGCAGAGCGACAATTGCGGCGTCAATGTCGCGGCGACCGAATGGCTGGCGCAGCAAGGCGTCGTGCATTTCGGCATCGACTCGATGCGGCCCGGGCCCGATGGCAAGGTGAACTTGCTCGTTCACAAGGCGTGCGGTGAACTCAACATCACCCACATCGAGAGCCTGTGCAATCTGGAAGCGCTGCTCGGCCAGGGCCCCTTCACCTTCATCGGCCTGCCGATGAAGTGGCGCGACGGCACGGCATCGCCGATCCGCGCCGTCGCCGTGTTCGGCATGTGAGGGGCCATGACGAAGGAGCGAGCGTGCGCCTCACCGCGCGCCGAACGTGGTCGCGCCGAACAGCGCCTTCTGCGTCGAGGGTTGCGAGCGCCAGTATTGCGGCGGCGCTGCGACCTCGCCGCCGAGTTCGGCGGCCGCGTGCCAGCCCCAGCGCGGGTCGTAGAGCATGGCGCGCGCCAGCGCGACCATGTCGGCCTTCCCCGACGCGACGATCTCTTCCGCCTGCTTCGCCTCGGTGATGAGGCCGACCGCCATGGTGGTGACGCCGGTGGCTTCCTTGATGGCTTGCGCGAACGGCACCTGGTAGCCGGGACCGAGCGGAATTTTCTGCAGCGGCGACACCCCGCCGGAGGAGGCGTCGATCCAGTCGACGCCGCGCTTCTTCAGCTCGCTGGCGTATTCGATGGTCTGCGCGAGGTCCCAGCCGCCGTCGACCCAGTCGGTCGAGGAAACCTTGATGCCGACAGGCTTATGTTCCGGAAACGCCGCGCGCACCGCGTCGAACACTTCCAGCGGATAGCGCATGCGATTTTGCAAGCTTCCGCCGTACTGGTCGGTGCGCTTGTTGGCGATCGGCGACAGGAACTGATGCAGCAGATAGCCGTGGGCCGAGTGCAGCTCGAGGGCGTCGATGCCGAGCCGCTCGGCGCGCTTCGCCGCCGCAACGAAGGCATCGCGCACGCGCGCCAAACCCGGCGCGTCGAGCGCGCGCGGCGGCGCCTCGCCCTCCTTGTGCGGCACGGCGGAAGGACCCTCGGTCTGCCAACCGCCTTCGGTGAGCGGAATCTGCTGTCCGCCGTCCCACGGCACATGGCTGGACCCCTTGCGGCCGGCATGGGCGAGCTGCATCGCAACAGCGGTTTTGCAATGCTTGCGCACCGAGGCCAGGATCGGCTTCAGCGCGGCTTCCGTGGCCTCGTTATAGAGCCCGAGGCACCCCGGCGTGATGCGGCCGATGGCTTCCACATGGGTTGCCTCGATGCAGAACATCGCCGCACCCGACAGCGCCAGCGTGTTGATGTGCGTGAAGTGCCAGTCATTGGCCGCGCCGTTCACGGCGGAGTACTGGCACATCGGCGCCACCATGATGCGGTTGGGAAGCGCGAGGCCGCGCAGTTTGATCGGAGAAAACAGGGCACTCATGGGGGATGTCCGGGCTGGGAGGAAGGAACTCGTGCCTCTATCTAGCGAGGCGAGACGCTTTCCTCAACCCGCGCCGTACCACACTTACACCCGTCATCACCCGCGAAAGCGGGTGATCCAGTATCCCAGAGCGGTTGGGATGGAATCGATAAGCTGCGGAGTACTGGATACCCCGCTTTCGCGGAGTATGACAACAAGTTGGATCGGCGCAGCGTATTCACTCCACCAGCGTGAATTGCAGCAACAGCGTGCGCTGGATCATCGAGAAATTGTCGTCGGAGACCATGGTCAGCACGGTGTCGCCCTCCTCCGTGACGTGGGCATCGATCCCCTCCATGTTGTCGATCTCGTGGCCCAGATCTGCATCGAAGATCGAAGGGCCATCGACCACGGCGCCCGGCGCCACCGATTTGAGCGCGATGCGCCGGATCCGGATGCCGATGCCTTCGAGCCACGAAACCTTGCGCTCCAGCAGCAAGAGATCGCCCGAGCGCAGCAGCACCGCGTCGCTGACATCGAAATTATCGGTGCGGCGAACGCTGAACTGGCCGGGCGAAGGGCCACCGATCAGAAACGCGATCAGGTTGCCGTCGGCATCGAGGCCGCGCTCGGAAATCGCGATCAGCGTGCCGGCAAGCGGCAAGCCCTTCGGCACCATCACCAGCGCTTCCAGCCCCCTGTTGTAAGGCAGCTTGCGCGCCGCCGGCGGCAGCGCCACCACCTCGCCGCGCGAGCGGGTAAAACCCTTGCTGAAATCGAAACGAAGCACCTGGTTGACGCGTTCGAGGCCGATGTAAACCAGGGGACCGTCGAGCGCGATCGATTCCGAATCGAACCAGCCGCGCGCGGTGATCGGCCGGCCGTCGGGCCCCAGCATCGGTGCGGCCTCGACGTCGTCAAGCCCGGTCATCTCGCGTCCCCGATAGACGATGCGGCCGGTGAACCAGCTTCCCACGTCGCTGATGGCAATGAAGCGCTCGCCCTTGGCATCGAGCCGCAATCCCGACAGCCCGCCGAAGCCGCGAAACCGCGAGGTCAGGATCAGCCCGCTGCGATATTCCAGCGAACCGAAGCGCACATGGGAGCGGTCGCGGGTGTCGAATGAGGCAAGCGGCCGGGCGTTGACCTCGATCGAGACCGGCGTGGTGACCGAGAATTCGTCGCGAGTGCCGCGCTTGGGGGGCGACTGCGTTGCCAGTTGCGCCCGCGCGATGTCAGCCATCGCGATCGTCGAAAGCCCCGCCGCCGTCGATTCCAGGAAGCGGCGGCGGGTAAGGTGTGTTTCACTCCTCATGGTGAGGAGGCGCACTTGCGCCGTCTCGAACCATGAGGCCCTGGCATATCCTCATCCTTCGAGACGCGGCGAAGGCGCCGCTCCTCAGGATGAGGTAATCGCCGCCGCGATGGGTCATCTCATTACGTTACGAGTGCAATCGGCGGCGGTGGCCGGTCCTGGCGGGCACAGCGCCATGGGTCTCGCTGAACAACTCGGCGAGCTTTTCGGTGATGGCGCCGCCGAGTTCCTCGGCGTCGACGATGGTGACGGCGCGGCGATAATAGCGCGTGACGTCGTGACCGATGCCGATCGCGATCAGTTCGACCGGCGAGCGGGTCTCGATTTCCTCGATGATGTGGCGCAGATGGCGCTCCAGATAATTGCCGGGATTGACCGACAGCGTGGAGTCATCGACCGGCGCGCCATCGGAAATCATCATCAGGATCTTGCGCTGCTCGGCGCGGCCCAACAGCCGCTTGTGCGCCCAGTCCAGCGCCTCGCCGTCGATGTTTTCCTTGAGCAGGCCCTCGCGCATCATCAACCCCAAATTCTTTCGCGCCCGCCGCCACGGCGCGTCGGCGGATTTGTAGATGATGTGGCGCAGATCGTTCAGCCGTCCGGGATTGGGCGGCTTGCCGGCGGCAAGCCACGCCTCGCGCGATTGCCCGCCCTTCCACGCCCGCGTGGTGAAGCCCAGGATTTCCACCTTGACGCCGCAGCGCTCCAGCGTGCGCGCCAGAATATCCGCACAGGTCGCGGCCACCGTAATCGGGCGCCCGCGCATCGAGCCGGAATTGTCCAGCAGCAAGGTCACCACGGTGTCGCGGAAGGTCGCTTCCTTTTCGCTCATGAACGACAAGGGATGATAGGGATCGGTGACCACGCGCGACAGCCGCGCCGGGTCGAGCACGCCCTCCTCGAGATCGAACTCCCAGGCGCGGTTCTGCTGCGCCATCAACCGGCGCTGCAGGCGGTTGGCCAGCCGCGCCACGATGCCCTGCAGATGCGCGAGCTGCTTGTCGAGATAGCTGCGCAGCCGTTCCAGCTCGTCGTGATCGCAGAGATCTTCGGCCGCGATCACCTCGTCGAATTTCGGCGCGAAGGCGTGATATTCCGGCCCGCGCGGCTCGTTGGCGCCGCGCGAATTCGGCCGCGTCGCTTCGCCCGGCGTCTCGTCGTCGCCGAGTTCGCCGTCGTCGAAGGTGTCGCTGGTGGAGGCCTGCGCGCTTTCCATCGCGCTTTCCGACATCTCGTCGGTCGACGCCTGCGCCTGGTCGGCGCTCATTTCCTGCGCCGCGTCGCTGTCGGGCGAGCCCTCCGCGCCGGACTGGTCGTTCTCGCCGTCGCGGTTGTCGTCCTGGTTCTCGTCGTCGTCGGACTCGGCGTTGCGGTCGTCGCCGAGTTCGAGCGCGGACAACAGATCATGCACCGCGTCGCCGAATCTCGCCTGATCTTCGGCAAGGCGATCGAGCCGGTCGAGCCGCGTGCCGATCTTGTCTTCCAGCAGCGGACGCCACAAATCGACCATCTTGCGGGCGGCCGCGGGCGGCGCCAGCCCGGTCAGGCGTTCGCGCACCAGCATCGCCAGCGCGTCCGACAGCGGCGCGTCGGCGCGATCGGTGATCTCGTCGAACTTGCCGCGATGGAAATGATCGTCGAGCATCGCGGTGAGATTTTTCGCAACCCCCGCCATCCGCCGCGAGCCGAGCGCCTCGACGCGGGCCTGCTCGACCGCCTCGAACACCCCGCGCGCCTGCGGATTGCCCGGCATCAGCTTGCGGTGAACTTTCGGATCGTGACAGGCGAGTTTCAGCGCGATCGAATCGGCGTGGCCGCGCACGATCGCCGCATCGCGCCGGGTCATCTTGCGCGCCGGCTCCGGCAGCCGCGCCTTGCCCGGCGCGAGACCGGGGCGCTCGGCGGCGAACGTCACTTCAAGCTCCGGCGCCTTCGCGATCGCGCGCAGGCAGGCGGTGACCGCGCGCTTGAACGGCTCGGTCGGCGCTTCCTTCGATCCGGTGCGGAATTTGGTATTCGACGTCGTCATTGCGAGTCCTTACAGCGCCTTTGTAAACCAGTGACGCGTCACGCCGCCGGGATAGCCGTCAATTGCACCGAACGCTTCATACCCGCATGCCCGGTAGAAGCCCGGAGCCTGGACGCTCATGGTGTCGAGATAGGATCGTACCGCCCCAAACCGCCGGGCCTCCTCTTCGATCGACTCGATCAGTGCCGTCCCGTGCCCCTTTCCACGAAACCGCTCCTCGATCCAGAAGAACTGGATGAACAGCACGGTCATCCAGACCTCACCAACAATTCCGCCGACGATTGCCCCATCGTCACGCAGCGAGACGGCGAAGCGGCGATATTTTTGCTTCCCCATCTTTTCGCCGTTATAGCGAATCAATCCGCCAAGGACCGCACGCTTGGTCTTTCCAATCGTGCGCTCGATGGAAATGGCCGGCATCGCATCAGCTCATCGCCACGTTGACCGAGGATTCCGCGAGCTCGGCGTTGAAGCAGCGCTGATAGAATTCAGCCACCAGCGGCCGTTCCAGCTCGTCGCACTTGTTGAGGAAGGTGACGCGGAATGCAAAGCCGATGTCGGAGAAAATCTCGGCATTCTCCGCCCAGGTGATCACGGTGCGCGGGCTCATCACCGTCGACAGATCGCCGTTGGCGAAGGCGTTGCGGGTAAGGTCGGCCAGCCGCACCATCTTGTTGACGATGTCGCGGCCCTCCTGGTTGCGGTAGTGATGCGCTTTCGCGAGCACGATCTCGACTTCCTCGTCATGCGCCAGATAGTTCAGCGTGGTGACGATCGACCAGCGGTCCATCTGGCCCTGGTTGATCTGCTGGGTGCCGTGATAGAGGCCGGAAGTATCGCCGAGCCCGACCGTATTGGCGGTCGAGAACAGCCGGAACGCCGGATGCGGCTTGATCACCTTGTTCTGGTCGAGCAGCGTCAGGCGGCCGGAGACTTCCAGCACGCGCTGGATCACGAACATCACGTCGGGACGGCCGGCGTCGTATTCGTCGAACACCAGCGCGATATTGTGCTGCAGGGCCCAGGGCAGAATGCCGTCGCGGAATTCGGTGACCTGCTTGCCGTCCCTGATGACGATGGAATCCTTGCCGACCAGATCGATACGGCTGATGTGGCTGTCGAGATTGACGCGCACGCACGGCCAGTTCAGCCTGGCTGCGACCTGCTCGATATGGGTCGACTTGCCGGTGCCGTGATAGCCCGTGACCATGACGCGGCGATTTTTGGCAAACCCGGCGAGAATGGCGAGCGTGGTGGCGCGGTCGAAGCGGTAATCCGAATCGATGTCGGGCACATGCGGATCGACCTCGGAATAGGCCGGCACCTCGAGGTCGCTGTCGATACCGAATACCTGCCGCACCGACACCTTCATGTCGGGCAAACCGGCGGGCTCCTGCACTTTGGTCATGGCGGCGGTCGTCATCAATCCTCCGAGGTCTCGGACGCTCCCGAAACCAGATTTGCGGTATGGCTGCGGATGGGTGCAGGCCGGAACCTATCAGAGAGCAACGGCTGGCAGAAGCCCGCGGCCCAATCAAAGTTCCGTTGCGTTATCATCAAGATAGGTGCTGGCCCCGGTTTTTGGAAGGCTGCCCTGCGAATCACGCCGCACTTTCGCCTGTTCGATTTGGCAACGGGCTCGGGAGCGGGGCTTGATGGCACTTTCCCGCCTTGGTCACTAGTTATGTCAGGTCTGCGCCCGAACCGGGCAGCCATGCCAGCACAGGAATTTTGTGACCTCTTTCATCGATCCCTTGATTGCGTTCGTCTCGGAACATGCGTGGCTTGCCTATCTCACGCTATTCCTCGCCGCGTTGCTGGAGGCGGTTCCGGTCGTGGGCTCGGTGATTCCCGGCTCGACCATCATCCTTGCGCTGAGCGCGCTGATACCCGGCGGCGAGCTGAAGCTTGAATGGGTGCTGGCGGCTGCTGTCGCCGGCGCATGGCTCGGCGACGGATCGGCGTTCTGGATCGGACATAAGGCGCAGCGCGAAATCCTCAGCTCATGGCCGCTGACCAGCTATCCCCGCGTGGTGGCGCAGAGCGAAGCCTTCTTTCGCCGCTGGGGCGCGCTGGCGGTGTTTTTCGCGCGCTTCGTGCCGCCGATCCGCGCCTTCGTGCCGATCACGGCGGGCTCGCTCGGCATGCCGCCGCTGCGCTTTTACAGCGTCAACATCCTGGCAATCCTGCTGTGGGCGCCGGCGCATGTGCTGCCGGGCGTGCTGGCAGTATCCGCGCTGCACCAATACGCCGGGATTTCGCATCATACCGGGATCGGCAAGCATTACTGGATACTGTCGGTGCTCGGCTGCGCGTTGATTGTCGCGCTGGCGGTCTGGACGATCCGCCGCCGGCATGGCGGGGGCGTGATCGAGCCGGCGACGGAGCGGGTTCGAAGGAAGACCGGCTGATTTCAACATTGTGGATTCGGAAAACGGTCTGAGCAAGGCTTTAGAGCTCAGCGCACGCGCGCCCTGAGGCAATCATGACGCCGGACTGCGCCCGGGTACCGGGCCGATATAGCGCGCGCGGGGACGAATCAGGCCGCCATGCCGCAACTGTTCGCTCGCATGCGCAATCCATCCAACCGTGCGCGCCATGGCAAACAGTACCAGTTCGTTGCCCGGCGGCAGGCCCAGCGTATGGATCAGCACCGCGAGCGCGTAGTCGATATTGACGAATTCGCCGGTCGCCTCCGCGATCCGCTCGGGAATTTCCCTCGTGAGTTTCTCCGCCGCGCCGGCGTGCGCCAAAGCTTCCAGCAAGGCGTGGGCGCGCGGATCGCCGTGCTTGTAGACGCCGTGACCGAAGCCCGCGAAACGCTCGCCCAGCGCAACGCGCTCGCGGATCACCGGAGCGACGTCGCGATCGACCAGCGTCTTGACGAGTTGGGCCGCCAAAACTCCGGCACCGCCGTGCTTTGGGCCTTTCAGCGCCACCAGGCCGGCAATCACGAATCAAAAAGATTCAATCCCGTCGATGCCGCGCAGCGCACGGTAAAGGCCGAGGCGTTCAGTTCATGTTCGGCGAGCAGCACCAGCGCGCGGCGGATCAAATCGGCGGCGTGCTTGTGGTCCGGCGCCCATGCCTTGGCGATCTGCAGATGAAGCGGTTTCTCCGAGGATGTCCTGTTCAGCATGGTTGCGACCACCAGACGCAGGATGCGGCCGCCGACCATCGCGCGCCCGTCGGCGGCGCGGGTGAAGGCCCGCGGATCGGCGCTTGCCGCCAGCGCCAGCACCGCGATGGTGCGATCGATCGGCGCGGCGTGACGCGCGGCGTCCGCGACCGCGCGCATTTCGTCCGACACATGCGGGCAATTGTCGGCGGCAAACGGATCGACGCCGGTCACATCCCACAGCAACGTCGCGGCGTGTTCGAGCGTGTCCGCTTCCGCAAGCTCGATGCAGTTCACGCCGCGGTAGATCGGGCCGTCCTCGGTGATGGTCGCGATCGCCGAATCCATCACCGGCAGATCGGCGTCGAAACTTCTGAGGCCGCGCGGCTCCAGCGAGGGCGTGCGCCGTTCCTTGAGGCCGCGGACGTCCTCCGCCCGATAGCGACGGCTTCGCGAATCCGACGAAGGCTCCGAGCGGATCAATCCGCGGCTGACATAGGCGTAGAGCGTGGCGGGCGAGATCGCCAGTTCGGCAGAGGCCTCGCGGGCGGACAGGTAAAGCGCCGAGGATTTTTTCATATTGATTTACATAATCAAGATTGATCAATCTGTCGAGAGGGTCGATCTTCTAGGGCCTCAAAAGGAGACCGACCATGAACATGCAGCTTTCCAAAAGCCCGATCGGGCTGGACGGCGTTCCCGCCGCCGAAACCGTGCTCAGCCATGTCGATGGGGAGCGCGGCGAACTGATCATCGCCGGCGAGCGCGTCGGCGACCTCGTGCGCAAGACCGGCTTCGAGGGGGTGACTGCGCGGTTGTGGAGCGGTGGGACCGGCCAGCCGGTCGGCGAAGCAACCGTGCGCGCCGCCCTCGGCGCGGCCCGCGAGCGCGCCTTTGCCCGGCTCCCGGAGCTGATGGGAATTACGCGCGGCCTGTCGATCGTCGACGGTTTCCGGGCCGCCATCGCCGGATTGCGCGCCGAACCGGGATTGCCGCATGAGGCCACGATTGTCGGCGCGTTTCCGGTGATCGCCGGCGCGCTGGTGCAGCGCGTGAAAGGCGGCGACCCCGTCGCGCCCGATCCGACCGCCAGCCACGCCGCCGATACGCTGTCGATGATGCTCAACCGCAAGCCCGACGCGCGCGAGGTGGCGGCGCTCGACGCCTATTTCGTGACCGTGTGCGATCACGGCATGAATGCATCGACGTTCACCACCCGCGTCGTGGCTTCGACGCAGGCCGACCTGTTCGCGGCGGTGACCGCGGGCTATTGCGCGCTGACCGGGCCGCTGCACGGCGGCGCCCCGGAGCCGGTGCTGGAAATGCTCGATGCCATCGGCACCCGCGAGCGCATCAAGCCGTGGGTCGACAGCGCGCTGGCACGCGGCGAACGGCTGATGGGTTTCGGCCACCGTATCTATCGCGTCCGCGATCCGCGCGCCGATGTGTTGAAGGGCGCCATCGAGCGTCTCGCCGGTGGCGGCACCGATCTGCCGTTCGCGGGCGAAGTCGAGGCCTATATCCGCGCGGCGTTACGGCGGGAAAAACCGGACCGTCCGCTCGACACCAATGTGGAATTCTTCACCGCGATCCTGCTCGATGCCCTGAAGATCCCGCGGCAGGCTTTTACGCCGATCTTCGCGGTCGCCCGCGCCGCGGGATGGACCGCGCACGCCCGCGAGCAGCAGCGGGGCGGCCGGCTGATACGGCCGAGTTCGGCCTATATCGGCCCGATGCCGGAGTGAGACCAGGGTTTGACGGCGTCGCTCCTCATGGTGAGGAGCGCGTCTTCGCGCGTCTCGAACCATGAGGCCCGTGGCCCATCCTTCGAGACGCGGCCTTGCGGCCGCTCCTGGGGATCAGGTGTCGCCAGGTCAACTCGCGCCGCGCACCACGGTTTTAAGATAATTATACGCTTTGATGATTTCGATCAGGCGATCTTCGGTGGAGCGGTCGCCGCCATTGGCGTCGGGATGGTGCTGCTTCACCAGCGCCTTGTATTTCGCCTTGACGGTTTCCAGCGTTGCGTCGGAGCCGAGCCCCATCACCTGCAGCGCCTTGCGCTCGGCGTTGAATATTTTCCGGGTTTCGACCTTGGTCTCGCCGGCGGCCCCGCCTGGACCCGGCCGCCAGCGGCCGCGGCCGTTGAGTTCGCTGAACATGCTGAACGGATCGGACGCGCCTTCCAGGTCGGCCTCGGCGCTGCCCTTGCCCCGCTTGGCGCTGGTATTGGCGCCCATCTTCCAGGTCGGACGATGGCCGGTCAGCGCATCCTTCTGGTAACGCGCAACCGCGTCCGGATTCATGCCGGAGAAGAAATTGTAGGACTGGTTGTATTCGCGGACGTGATTGAGACAGAAGTGCCAGTATTCCTTGTCATTGGCCCGGCCCTTGGGCGCGCGGTGCGGCCCCTTGTTCTTGCAGTCCGGCCATTCGCACATGGCGGATTCTTCGCGCGCCTGCGCCTGCTGCTTCGCACTCAGCTTGTTGGGCTTGATGCGGATGGAGTCGAAGAATTTTGATGAATCAATCGGCATGGCTGACTATGACAACGCAATGCGAAAAGCTTCAAGTCTTGACATTGCGAAACCCTCACTCCTGATGCGCCATTGACGAAGCGGCGGTCATGGACGTATTGCCGCCGTCATGAGCACCAGGGACATTATCACAAACAAGTTGCGCGAAGCTTTCGCGCCGGAAAGCCTCGACGTCACAGACGAATCACATCTGCATGAGGGCCATGCCGGCCACAGGCCGGGCGGCGAGACGCATTTCAGGCTCTATATTGTGTCGCCGGTGTTCCAGGGGAAGAGCCGGGTCGAGCGCCACCGCATGATTAATGAGACGCTGGCGGCGGAACTCGCAGGCTCGGTGCACGCGCTGGCGATCAAAGCGCAGGCGCCGGGGGAAGCGGGCGGCACGGGATAGGCCCTGCCGTATCGGAATATCAGCGGGGGCCAATGACTGCGCTAAAGCTGATCGTTCTGTCCGGGCTTCCCGGTTCCGGCAAAAGCACGCTGGCGGAAGGTCTTTCCCGTAGCTTATCGGTGCCGGTTTTCTCGATCGACCCGATCGAGGCGGCGATGTGGCGCGGCGGGCTCGCCAAAGCCCAAACCGGCATCGCGGCCTATGACGTCGCGATAGCATTGGCCGACGAACACCTGCGGCTCGGGCATTCCGTCATCGCCGACGCCGTGAATCCGGTCGAAGCCCCGCGCGCGGCCTGGCGAAACCTTGCCGCGAAATATCGGGCTGAGCTGAGGATCATCGAATGCGTCTGCGCGGACGAGGCGGCGCACCGCCGGCGCATCGAAGCACGGGTTCGCAAGATCGACGGCATGCCTGAGATCACCTGGGCTCGGGTACTGGAACGACGCGCGGAGTATGAGGCATGGGCCGACGCCCGGCTCACGCTGGACACGTCGGCAAGATCAACCGAACAATTGCTCGCCGAGGCGCTGGATTACGTGCGCTAAAACTAAAACGACGTCCCCGCCCGCCTCGGCTTTTTCTCCTCGACCTCGGCCTCGCGCGGCACCGCCACGATCCGCAGCGCGGTGATGCGGTTGCGCTCGCGGCGCAGCACGCGGAAGCGGAAACCGTGGAAGGTGAAACTCTGGCCGCGCTCCGGGATCGAGCGGGCCTCGTGGATCACGAGGCCGGCGACGGTGGTCGCCTCTTCATCGGGCAGATGCCAGTCCATCGCGCGGTTGAGATCGCGGATCGGCACCGAGCCGTCGACCACCACCGAGCCGTCGGGCTGGGCGCGAACGCCGGCCACCACCACGTCATGCTCGTCGGAAATATCGCCGACGATCTCTTCCAGAATGTCCTCCAGCGTCACCATGCCCTCGACTTCGCCGTATTCGTCGACCACCAGCGCGAAGTGGGTCTTGCGGCGGCGGAACGCCTTGAGCTGTTCGGATACGGGCCGCATTTCCGGCACGAACCACGGCGGCAGCGCGATGGTGGAGACGTCGATCTTCGATGTATCGCCTTCGGCGGCGCGGATCGCGCGCAACAGATCCTTGGCGTGCAGCACGCCGATGATGTTTTCGGGCTTGTCGCGCCACAGCGGAATCCGGGTGTATTCGGTGGCCAGCACCTCGCGCACCAGATCTTCCGGCGGCAGGTCGGCATTGATCATCACCATTTCGGTGCGATGAACCATCACGTCGGAAACCTCAAGCTCGCGCAGATCCAACAGCCCGCCGAACATGTCGCGGTCCAGCTTTTCGACCTTGCCTTCGTGATGAAGAAGATCGACGGCGCCGCGCAGCCGCTCGGTCGGCGACAGGATCGGCTGGTTGGCGCCGATCTTGATGCCCAGCGCTTTCATCAGCAGCCGGACGATCGCCTCGATCACGGTCAGCAGCGGTCCCAGCACGTACACCATCACCTTCATCGGGCGCGCCACCAGAAGCGACACCCGGTCCGGCGCATTGATGGCAATGGTCTTCGGCAGCACCTCGGCGAAGATCACGACCAGCACCGTCATCACGCCGGTGGCGTAGAGCACGCCGACTTCGCCGAACCAGGCCGTGAAGATTCCGGTCGCCAATGCCGAGGCGCCGATATTGGCGATGTTGTTGCCGAGCAGCAGCGCGCCGATCATCCGCTCCCGCATCGCGAACAGGCTGGAAACCACGGCGGCATCACGATTGCCCTGCTTCGACAGCCGCAGCATGCTGGCGCGCGAGGCGCCGGTCAGCGCGGTCTCGCTCGCGGAGAAGAACGCGGAGACCAGCAGCAAGGCAATGACGATGGAGAATGTAAGCCAGTCCATGGCGTGAGTTTCACTTCATCTCTGGTTGGAGCATGATCTTTTTCGAAAAAAAGCGGTTTCACTTTGCGCTAACGCGGCCTCCGGCTCCTCTTAGGTCTTGCGCGCCAGCCTCGCCTTCAGAAAATCGCGAACCAGCGAAGGCTCGACGTCGGGAGCGATCACGGCGCGGCCGACGGCGCCTAGCAGGATGAAGGTGAGCCGGCCGCGTTTGACCTTCTTGTCCTGCGCCATCAGCGTCATCAGCGCGTCGGCGTCCGCCAGCCCTTCCTGGGCAAATCCCGCGATGTCCTGCAAATGGGTCGGCAGACCGACCTCGGCAAGGTGATGTTTGACGCGCATCGCGTCGGATTCGGCAATCATCCCGAGTTGCGCGGAGAATTCCGCCGCCAGCACCATGCCGACGGCAACGCCCTCGCCATGGAACAGCCGGTCGGAAAAGCCGGTCGCAGCCTCCAGCGCATGGCCGAAGGTATGGCCGAGATTGAGCAGCGCGCGCTCGCCGGTCTCGCGCTCGTCGCGCGCCACGATCGCAGCCTTGGCGCGGCAGGAGGTGGCGATGGCGTGCTCGCGCGCCGTGCCGCCGGCGAAGATATCGGCGTGATTGGTCTCCAGCCAGGCGAAAAACGCCTCGTCGCCGAGCACGCCGTATTTGGCGACTTCGGCATAGCCGGCGCGGAACTGGCGCGGCGACAACGTGTCGAGCACCGCGGTGTCCGCGACCACCAGAACGGGCTGGTGAAACGCGCCGAGAAGATTTTTGCCCTGCGGCGAATTGATCCCGGTCTTGCCGCCGACGGAGGAATCGACCTGGGCCAACAGCGAGGTCGGCACCTGCACGAAATCGACGCCGCGGCGCAGGATCGCGGCCGCAAAGCCGGCGAGATCGCCGACCACGCCGCCGCCGAGGGCTATCACCAGATCGTTGCGCTCGATTTTCGCTGATATCAGCGCCTCGCTGACCTGTTCGAGCCCGGCATAGGTTTTCGAGCCCTCGCCTTCCTCGACAATGATGCGCGATGTGGCAATGCCGGCCTCCGACAATGAGGCCTCGGTTTTTTCCAGCCAATGCTTGGCGACATTGCGGTCGGTCACGATGGCGGTGCGCGCGCCGGGCCGCAGCGCGGCGATACGGGCGCCCAGCGATTGCAGGATGTTGCGGCCGATGACGATGTCATAGGCGCGCTCGCCGAGCGCGACATCGACGGTGACGGAATCGGAATGTTTCAAGGGCGCGGTCATGATGCTGCGCCTGCGTTGCCGTCGCCGCACAGAAGCGCGTGCAGGGCGTCGATGCATTCGTCGACGATTTTTTCGTGCGGCACGTCGCGCGACCAGATCGTCAGATCGGCGTGCTGATAGACCGGCTCGCGCTCGCTAATCAGGCGTCCGACGGTGGCGGCGGGATCGGCGGTCTGCAGCAGCGGACGGTCGGCACGGCGCTTCACGCGCTTCATAATGATATCGGCATCCGCCTTGAGCCAGATCGAAACCGCCTTGCTGCCGATCCGGCTGCGGGTCTCCTCGCGCAGGAAGGCGCCGCCGCCGGTGGCGATAACCGCCGGACCGCTGTCGAGCAGCCGCGCGATCACCCGCGCCTCGCCATCCCGGAAATGCGGCTCGCCATGGGTTTCGAAAATGTCCGGTATCGACATGCCCGCCGCCGCCTCGATCTCCATATCGGCATCGAGGAACGGCAGCCGCAGCCGCGCCGACAGCCGCCGTCCGATGGTGGATTTGCCGGCGCCCATCATGCCCACCAGCACGATCGAACGCGCTCCCAGCGCCGCCGATATCTCGGCGTCCTGGGATGCGCTGGCGCCGGCCGGTGAGGCTGTCTCAGACATCGATTGAACCCGTCATCCGATTATCAAGCGGTCGCATGGCGCTGAGCCTCAACCCACAGCAAACGCCCGCCCCGCTCCAGAGCCTGGGCGACCTGTTCAGGCGGTTGTTCGGTCGGAAGCATGGCGTGTTTCACGGGCTGACCTTCCCTGAGCCACCTATACTACCCCCGCCGATACCGTTGCCAGAGACTCTTGCAAGGAAGGGGCGAACATGTTGGTAGTCGTGGCGTCAAACCCGGCCATCCCCTATGATTTCAATGGCTAATTCGCCGCGTAAGGCTCCGACATGCCCAGCCTGTTCCGCTTTCTGACGGTGGTCGCCGTGATCGGCGGGATCGTCTATGGCGTGATCTTCGCGCTGGCGAATTTCGTCAACCCGAAGCCGCGGGAAATGACCGTCACCATTCCGGCAGACAGGTTCCTCAAGAAATAGGCGCTAGAGTCTGATTCGCGGATGCGAGCGGCGGACGCGGCCTTACCTCTCCCATCGGGAGAGGTCGGCGCGCAGCGCTGGAAGCGCAGCCGTTATCGCGGAGACGTCGAAGGCCAATGCGTTCCAGCAAGACCTCAGATGCCAGACTGACAAATCTGTTCCTCGACATGCTCGCGGCGGAACAGGGCGCAGGGCCCAACACGCTCGATGCCTATCGCCGCGATCTGACGGATTTCTCCGAATTTCTGGCGCGCAGCCGCCAGGGCTTTGTCAGTGCCGAAACCCAAGCGCTGCGGGACTACCTCGCCGATCTCGATGCGCGCGGCTTCAAGTCCTCGAGCGTGGCGCGGCGGTTGTCGGCGATACGGCATTTGTTTCGCTTCCTGATGAACGAGCGGATTCGCAGCGACGATCCGGCGGCGATCCTGTCCGGGCCGAAGCGCGGCCGCGGCCTGCCGAAGGTGCTGTCGATATCAGATGTCGACCGTCTGCTGACGCGCGCCAAGGCGCTGACCGAAATCCCGGAAGCCTCGCCGCTGCAGCGGCTTCGCGCGATGCGATTATATTGCCTGCTCGAAGTGCTCTATGCCACCGGCTTGCGGGTATCGGAACTGGTGGCGCTGCCGCTTTCGGCCTCGCGGCGCGACGCCGCCATGATCGTGGTGCGCGGCAAGGGCGACAAGGAACGGCTGGTGCCGCTGAACCAGGCATCGCGGCAGGCGATGACCGACTACCTCGCCGCGATCGAAGCGCTCAAGCCGGATAGCAAGAAAAACGCAGCAAGTTCGAAATGGCTGTTTCCCTCGTTCGGCGAGAGCGGACATTTGACGCGGCAGCATTTCGCGCGCGACCTGAAGGAGCTGGCGGCGATCAGCCGGACTGGCGCCGCGGCTGGTCTCTCCGCATGTGTTGCGTCATGCGTTCGCCAGCCATTTGCTGCACAACGGCGCCGATCTGCGCATCGTGCAGACCCTGCTCGGCCACACCGATATCTCGACCACGCAGATCTACACCCATGTGGTTGAAGAGCGGCTGAAGAGCCTGGTGCGCGACCTGCATCCGCTGGCGGAGAAGTAGGACATCGCCTTGACTTCGGCGGCTTCGCGACGGAAAGAGCCATTTCCCGCCCGCCACCTCCTTAGCGTGCAATCGGCAAAACGGGCTCATGCCGCGTCGGAATGCGCGCTAAATAATTGAAGCGGCGTGCTTTATTGACGTGGAGCGGAATTCGCGTCGCCTCAAAGCGCGTTCTTATCTATATTGATTTGATGCCGGATCACATGCGCTCTTATCTCGATTTCGAAAAGCCCGTCGCCGAACTCGAAGCCAAGGTCGATGAATTGCGCGCGCTGGCGGCGACCGGCAGCGACATCGGCGACGAGATTTCGCGGATCGAGGACAAGACCGCGGAGGCGCTGAGCGATCTCTACGCCAACCTGACGCCGTGGCAAAAAACGCTGGTGGCGCGCCATCCGCAGCGCCCGCATCTGACCGATTTCGTCAACGCGCTGATATCGGAATTCACGCCGCTGGCGGGCGACCGCAAGTTCGGCGAGGACGAAGCGCTGATGGGCGGGTTCGGCCGCTTCCGCGGCGAGAGCATCTGCGTGATCGGCCAGGAAAAGGGCGCCACCACCGAATCCCGCATCAAGCATAATTTCGGCATGGCGCGGCCGGAGGGCTATCGCAAGGCGGTCCGGCTGATGGAGATGGCGGATCGATTTGGCATTCCCGTGCTGTCGATCGTCGATTCCGCCGGCGCCTATCCCGGCATCGGCGCGGAGGAGCGCGGGCAGGCCGAAGCGATTGCGCGCTCCACCGACGCCTGCCTGTCGCTCGGGGTGGCCAATGTCGCGATCATCACCGGCGAAGGCATGTCGGGCGGCGCCATCGCGATCACCACCGCCAACCGCGTGCTGATGTTCGAGCACGCCATCTACAGCGTGATCTCGCCGGAGGCGGCGTCCTCGATCCTGTGGCGCGACGGCACCAAGGCCCAGGAGGCCGCCACCTCAATGAAAATCACGGCGCAGGACATGCTGCGCTTTGGCGTGATCGATTCGATTCTGAGGGAGCCGGCCGGCGGCGCGCATCGCGATCCCGCCGCCATGATCGCGACCACCGGCGATGCCATCGCGCAAGCCCTCAACGATCTGCGCAATCTCGATGCCGACATGATCCGCAAGCAGCGGCGCCAGAAATTCCTCGATATCGGCAGGAAGCTGGGCTGAACCTGCGTTCTTGCGGAAAAAACGGCTAAAATGGCCGCCTAAAAGCCTTAATCCCCCGGCCTTTGCAAAAATCCGCCATTTCGGCCCCAATTAGGCCCAGACACCGATATTTAACGTCTATTGACCATGCCTAGGCTGGAACCCGCCGCGACGGCTTGATCGGCTTGCGAGCGCGGGGCCCGAAGGGTAGTATTTTAGTCAATGGCTTCAGGGCATGAACGCTATGATTGGGGTGCGAAAATTGCCCGGTGGGTGTGGAGCTTTGCATTGATTTGTCGCTCGCTGGCACGCGCGCTCATCACGTCAGTCGCGCTCGCGGCGGGTGTGCTGCTGGCCGGCTGCAACAGCGACGAAATCTCGCTCGCCAATAACGCCAAGGCCAACCAGCCCGTTCCGGCAAAACTCGTCGCCGACATGACCGCCAAGGACATGGACCTGCAATCGCCGATGCTGGTGCGGCTGTTCAAGCAGGAAGCCGAGCTCGAGGTCTGGAAGCAGGATCGCTCCGGCCGCTTCGCGCTGCTGAAAGACCTATCCGATTTGCCGCTGGTCCGGAGACCTCGGACCAAAGGTCCGCGAGGGCGACCGCCAGGCCCCGGAGGGCTTCTATTCCATCTCGCCGGCGCAGATGAATCCGCAGTCGGCCTATTATCTTTCATTCAACACCGGCTACCCCAACGCCTACGACAGGGCGCTGGGCCATACCGGCTCGCAGCTGATGGTGCATGGCGACTGCTCGTCGCGCGGCTGCTACGCCATGACCGACGAACAGATCGCCGAAATCTATTCGCTGGGGCGGGAATCCTTCTTCGGCGGCCAGCGCGCCTTCCAGCTGCAGGCCTATCCGTTCCGGATGACGCCGCTCAACATGGCGAAACATCGCAACAACCCGAACATGCCGTTCTGGAAGATGATCAAGGAAGGCTACGATCATTTCGAGGTGACGCGGCAGGAGCCGAAGGTCGATTTCTGCGAAAAGAAATACGTGTTCGACGCGGCGAAGCCTGCGGATGCCAAGCGGGATCCGGTGTTCGACGCATCAGCCAAATGCCCGGCCTATGTCATCCCGGATGAAGTCGCCGACGCCGTGCGCGAGAAACAGCAGGAAGACCAGGCCGAGACCGCCAAACTGATTTCGCGGGGAACGCCGGTCGCCCGCATCAACACCGGCATCGACGGCGGCATGAACCGGGTGTTCGCCTCGAAACTGCCCGACGGCAGCACCGGACTGTCGGAAGGCGGCGAAGGCCAGGGCCTGTCGCTGCTCGCCCTTTCCCGCGCGCCCGGCACCATTCCCTCGACGGTCAATCCGCCGCGCGGGCCGGTCACTTCCCCGCAAGAGCCGTTGGTGGCCTCGATGGCGCCGCGGCTCCGGCACCCGCTCCTGCGACGCGGGTGGCATCCGCGGCGCCGAACGCGCAATCCGACGGGTTCTTTAGCAACCTCGCCCGCAAGATCGGCTTTGGCGGCGCCGCAGATACCACCGCGAGCGCGCAGCCGATCCCGGCAAAACCGAAGGTGATCGAGGCCAAGCGCAACGAGCCGGCGCCGAAGACCGCCGCCACGGCCCCGAAGGCGCCGGAGACCAAACAGGCCTCCGCCCATCCGCCATTGAAACCGTCGCTCTCCGACGCCCCGCCGGCCGCCGCCCTGCAGCTGCGGCGGCTGCGTCGCCTGGCGTGGTCGCCGGCTCGCAGCCGATCGTGCAGGCGAATTCGTTCGAGAGCCGCTTCTCGGGGCTGAAGTAAGCCAGATCACTTCAGAATCGCGCCGTCATGCCCGCGAAGGCGGGCATCCAGTATTCCGAGGCGCTTAGGAAAGAGCCGAGACGGCGCGGAGTACTGGATCATCCGCGTTCGCGGATGATGACGTCGGCGATGACGTCAGCGCGTCGTCAGACGCCGCTCACGCATACCTGCCGTGGCAGTGCTTGTACTTCTTGCCGGAGCCGCAGGGACAGTCTTCGTTGCGGCCGACCTTGCCCCAGCTCGCCGGATTCTTCGGATCGCGGTCGGCGGTGGCCGCGGGCACCAGCGAGGCGCTGGCGAACGCCAGTTCGTCCTCGCCGGTATTGGGATCGAACTTGTGCGCTTCCATGGCCGGCAATACCGGCTGCTGGTCTTCCGGCGGCACGATTTCGACGCGCATCAGCTGCGCCGTCACCGCCTCGCGCAAGTGCGCGATCATCGCCTCGAACAGGCTGAACGCTTCCGACTTGTATTCCTGCAGCGGATCGCGCTGGCCGTAACCGCGCAGGCCGATCACCTGCCGCAGATGATCGAGCATGATCAGATGCTCGCGCCACAGATGGTCCAGCGTCTGCAGCAGGATGGTCTTCTCGACGTAACGCATCACGTCGGGGCCCCACTGCCCCACCTTGGCCGCCATGTGCTCATCGACGCGGCTCTCGATGCGCGACAGCAATTCCTCGTCGGCGATACCCTCTTCCCTGGCCCATTCGTCGACCGGCAGGTCGATGTCGAGCACGCGCTTGAGCTCTTCCTTGAGCTCGGCGACGTGCCACTGCTCGGCATAGGCATGTTCGGGCACGTGCTTGGTGACGACGTCCTCGACGAAGGCGCGGCGCATATCGGCCACCGTCTCGGCGACGCTTTGGTCCTTCATCAGCTCGACGCGCTGGTCGAAGATCACCTTGCGCTGGTCGTTCTGGACGTTGTCGAATTTCAGCAGATTCTTGCGGATGTCGAAGTTGCGGGCCTCGACCTTCTGCTGCGCCTTTTCCAGCGCCTTGTTGATCCAGGGATGGATGATGGCCTCGCCCTCCTTGAGGCCAAGCCGCGTCAGCATGGTATCGAGCCGGTCGGACCCGAAGATCCGCATCAGATCGTCTTCCAGCGACAGAAAGAATTTCGAGCGCCCGGGATCGCCCTGGCGTCCGGAGCGGCCGCGCAGCTGGTTGTCGATGCGCCGCGATTCGTGGCGTTCGGAGCCGATGATGTAGAGCCCGCCGGGCCTGGCCACGGTCTTCGCCGACTTCGCACCCTTGGCCGGCTCGACCTCGATTGCATCTTCCGCCTTCAGCACGATCTCGCGAAAGCGTTCGACGTCGGCCTTGATGCGCTCGATCTTCGCGGCCTTCTCGGCCTCGTCGGTGATCCCTGCGGTCTCGTGCATGATCCGCATTTCGAGCGAGCCGCCGAGCTTGATGTCGGTACCGCGGCCCGCCATGTTGGTCGCGATCGTGATCGCGCCGGGCACGCCGGCTTCCGCGACGATGTAGGCTTCCTGTTCGTGGAAGCGCGCGTTCAGCACCGCGAACAGCTTTGCAGGCTTGCCGGCGCGGGCCGCGGCGTAAAGCTTCTCCATCGCGTTTTCGTTGCCGAAATCGATTTGCTTGTAGCCGTGCTTTTTCAGGTATTCGGCGAGCACCTCGGATTTTTCGATCGAGGCGGTGCCGACCAGCACCGGCTGCAGCCGGGCATTGGCGCGCTCCACCTCGGCCAGGATCGCGGCGTATTTCTCGATCTGGGTACGATAGACCTCGTCGTCCTCGTCGAGGCGCGCCACCGCCACATTGGTCGGGATTTCCACGACCTCGAGCTTGTAGATGTCGAACAGTTCGTCGGCCTCGGTCGCCGCGGTGCCGGTCATGCCGGCGAGCTTTTCGTACATCCGGAAATAATTCTGGAACGTGATCGAGGCCAGCGTCTGGTTTTCCGGCTGCACCGGCTGGTGCTCCTTGGCTTCCAGCGCCTGGTGCAGGCCCTCGGAATAGCGCCGGCCCGGCATCATGCGGCCGGTGAACTCGTCGATGATGATGACCTCGCCGTCGCGGACGATGTAGTCCTTGTCGCGCTGGAACAGCGAGTGCGCGCGCAGCGCCTGGTTGATGTGGTGAACGACCGAGACGTTCTCGACGTCGTAGAGCGACTCGCCCTTGAGCTGGCCGGCGTCGCGCAGCAGGGTCTCGATCTTTTCCATGCCGGCTTCGGTCAGCGTCACCGTGCGCTGCTTCTCGTCGACGTCGTAATCGGACTTGTCGAGCTGGGGAAAGAAGGTGTCGATGGTGTTGTAGAATTCCGAGCGGTCGTCGAGCGGCCCGGAGATGATCAGCGGCGTGCGCGCCTCGTCGATCAGGATGGAGTCGACCTCGTCGACGATGGCGTAGAAGTGGCCGCGCTGGACCATGTCCTCCAGCCGGTACTTCATGTTGTCGCGCAGATAGTCGAAGCCGTATTCGTTGTTGGTGCCGTAGGTGATGTCGCACGCATAGGCTTGCTTGCGCTCGGCGTCGTCCAGGCCATGGACGATGACGCCGACGCTGAGGCCGAGGAAGTTGTAGATCTGCCCCATCCATTCGGAGTCGCGCCGGGCGAGGTAGTCGTTGACGGTGACGACGTGGACGCCCTTGCCGGCCAGCGCGTTGAGATAGACCGCCAGCGTTGCGACCAGCGTCTTGCCTTCGCCGGTCTTCATCTCGGCGATGTCGCCTTCGTGCAGCACCATGCCGCCGATCAGCTGCACGTCGAAATGCCGCTGGCCGAGCGTGCGCGTGGCCGCCTCGCGCACGGTGGCGAAGGCCGGAACCAGAATGTCGTCCAGCGTCTTGCCGTCGGCGAGTTCTTTGCGGAATTCGGCGGTGCGCGCTTTCAGCGCCTCGTCCGACAGCGCTGATATCTCCGGCTCCAGGGCGTTGATGGCGTCGACGCGGGGCTGATATCCCTTGATCCGCCGGTCATTGGCGGAGCCGAAAAACTTGCGGGCGAGCGCGCCGATCATGCCAAATTCCTGTTTCTGCGGTTCGGCGTTGCAGCCATGAAATGATCCACCCGGGTTGCCTATCAACTCATCGTGACGCGTCGCGGCACCGGCCCCGATCCGGGGAGTATCCGCCCAATGAGTGGGAATTCGGCAATCCGAGGTTCAATAGCCAAAAGCGCAAGGAAATGCGCGCTATAGCCATCGACCCGGTTCGGCAGAGATATGGCTGCGCCAGAGGCTTGTCAACGCGCCAACCTGTCAAGGATTTCATCATTTTGACAGACTTTTCGCGTTGCCAAGCCCCCATGATTGGGCGAGTGTCCCGCCGCCCCGAACAGCCCCATCTTTGAAGATAAGGATTTTCCATGACCTCCTGGTTCCCGGAAACGAAAACCGGCCTGCGGTTTGGCCTCGCCTCCGCCGCCGTGACGGGCTGTCTCGCCGTGATCCTGCTCGCCGGTCCGCCGCTGCGCGCGGAAGACGCAAACCCGGTGCTCGCCAAGGTCAACGGTGCTGAAATCCGCCAAAGCGACGTCGCGCTCGCCGAGGAGGAATTGGGGCCGAGCCTGGCGCAGATGGATCCCGCGACCAAGAAGGACAACGTGCTGGCGTTCCTGATCGACATGAAGATCGTCGCCAAGGCCGCCGAGGACAAGAAGATCGAAAATAACGAGGATTTCAAAAAGCGGCTGGCGTTCACGCGCAACCGGCTCTTGATGGACAGCCTGCTGGCGACCGAGGGCAAGGCCGCGACCACCGACGAGGCGATGAAGAAGGTCTATGAGGAGGCCTCCAAGCAGATCACCGGCGAACAGGAAGTCCACGCCCGCCATATCCTGGTCGAGACCGAGGACGAGGCCAAGACGATCGCGGAAGAGCTCAAAAAGGGCGCCGATTTTGCCGAGCTCGCCAAGAAGAAATCCAAGGATCCCGGCGCGTCCGACGGCGGCGATCTCGGTTTCTTCACCAAGGAGCAGATGGTGCCGGAATTCTCCACCGTCGCGTTTGCGCTCGAGCCGGGCAAGATCTCCGATCCGGTGAAGTCGCAGTTCGGCTGGCACATCATCAAGGTCGAGGAAAAGCGCGCCCGCAAGGCGCCCGATTTCGAGCAGGTCAAGGGCCAGATCGAGACCTATGTGACGCGCAAGGCGCAGGCGGATTACGTGGCGAAGCTGCGCGAGACCGCCAAGGTCGAGCGCATGGATAAGCCCGATGAGAAAGCGGCGAAGCCAGAGGCCAAGCCGGACGCTGCCAAGCCCGCCGATTCCAAGATGGCGCCTGCGAAGAAGTAAGGCCGCGTCGGTCGTCCCTGCGCACGCAGGGACCCATAACCCCTGGCCTGTCGTTCGGGCTGGGTGGCGGACACCTACCGCAACCACAAACGCCGGCGATTATGGGTCCCTGCTTTCGCAGGGACGACCCACGGTGGTGATTACGTCGCACGCCCTCTCCCGCCCGGGCGATTGAGGTGATAAGGAGCGCTTCCTTTCCCCTCGAAGCCGGAAGCCCTGATGTCCACCGCCGTCTCCCCGCTCGCCCCGACCGACGTCCCCGACATGCCCGTGATTTCGGGCGTGAAGCTCGCCACCGCGGCCGCAGGTATCCGCTACCAGGGCCGCACCGACGTGTTGCTCGCGGTCATGGACAAGGGGACGACAGTTGCCGGCGTCTTCACCCAATCGAAGTGCCCGTCGGCGCCGGTGGAATGGTGCCGCGCCAAATTGAAAAGCGGCGGATCTTCCAAGGGAGGGTTTGCCCGCGCGCTGGTGGTGAATTCCGGCAACGCCAATGCCTTCACCGGCAAGACCGGGCGACAGTCCACGGCGCTGACGGCTGCCATTGCCGCCAAGGCCGTGGGGTGCAGCCCCAATGAGGTGTTTCTCGCCTCCACCGGCGTGATCGGCGAACCGCTCGACGCCACCAAGTTCAACGGCGTGCTCGGCACGCTGGCGGCGCACGCCGCGCCGGGCGAGTGGATCGGCGCGGCCAAGGCGATCATGACCACCGACACCTTTCCGAAGGTCGCGACAGCGACCGTGAAGCTCGGCAAGGCGAAGGTGACGATCAACGGCATGGCCAAGGGCGCCGGCATGATCGCGCCCGATATGGCGACCATGCTGGCGTTCGTGTTCACGGACGCGCCGATCGCGGCGGGCGCGCTGCAGTCGCTGTTGAAGAGCGGCGTCGAGGACACCTTCAATGCCGTCACCATCGACGGCGACACCTCGACCTCCGATACGTTGCTGGCCTTCGCCACCGGGACGGCTGCCGCGAATGGCGCGCCGAAAATCAGCCGCGCCAGCGATCCGCGCCTGAAAGCCTTCACCAAGGCTTTCCGCGCCGTGCTGGCCGACCTCGCCGAGCAGGTGGCGCGGGACGGCGAAGGCGCGCGCAAGCTGGTCGAGATCATCGTCGAGGGCGCGATGTCGAAAAAATCCGCACGCAAAATCGCGATGTCGGTGGCCAATTCGCCGCTGGTGAAGACCGCGATCGCCGGCGAGGACGCCAATTGGGGCCGCGTGGTGATGGCGGTCGGCAAGGCCGGCGAGCCCGCCAACCGCGACAGGCTGTCGATCTCGTTCAACGGCATCCGCGTCGCCCGCCGCGGCGCGCGCGATCCGTCCTATGACGAGGCGGAAGTCTCGAGCGCGATGAAGAATCCGAAGATCCAGATCAAAATCGCGCTGGGCCTCGGCAAAGGCCGCGACCGCGTGCTGACCTGCGACCTCACCAAGGAATACGTCGCGATCAACGGCGATTACCGGTCGTGAAACTATTGGCCATGAGTGGCACGGACCGGACCACATTTGCAGCGTCATCGTCCGCGAAGGCGGACGATCCAGTACGCCGTGCCGTTCGAGTTCTTGCCCCTACGCCTCGTAATACTGGATGCCCCGCATTCGCGGAGCATGACGCCGAAAGTGTTGCGGGCGTCGCGGTCCCCTTCAGGGCGGCGTAAAATGAATCTCACCCTCGTGGTCGCCTGCGCGCTGGTTGACGCCGACAAGCGCGTGCTGATCGCGCAGCGGCCGCAGGGCAAGACGCTGGCGGGCTTGTGGGAATTTCCCGGCGGCAAGGTCGAGCCCGGCGAGCGGCCGGAAGCGACCTTGATCCGCGAACTGCGCGAGGAAATCGGCATCACCGTGAGCGAAGCCTGCCTCGCGCCGCTGACCTTTGCCAGCCACGCTTACGACGATTTCCATCTGCTTGATGCCGCTCTACATCTGCCGGCGCTGGGACGGCGAGGTGATCGCGCGCGAGGGCCAGAAACTCGCCTGGGTCCGCGCCAACAAACTGCGCGACTACCCGATGCCGCCGGCGGATATTCCGCTGATCCCGCATCTGATCGATTTGTTGATGTGAGCGGCGTGCGACGCAGTCGCTCGTCCTGAGGAGGCTGACCCGAAGCGTCCGTCTCGAAGGATGGCCGCATGCGAAGCCGCATGGATTCGAGTAAGCCGGCAAGTGACGACGCTCCGCACCATGAGCGGGACACATCAGTCGCGCTTCCTCTTCCTCACCGCGTCCGCCAAACTCGCTTTCGCCGAGCCCGGCTGCAGCGGCTGCTGCTGGCTCTCATGCGGCGCCCAGCCCGACAGCCAGATCACATCGAAGGTGGCGCGGATGCGGCCGTCGGCGTCGGCAAAGCGTTCGCCGTAAATCTGCGCCATCCGCAGCATGGTGGCGCGGCGGGTCGGCGTGCGCCGCCGCTCGACCAGGATGTTGGTCGCGCCCATCCGCCTGAGATCGGCCATCAGCGCGAACGCGCTGTCGTAGCGCGCCACGATGCGATCGACATCGGTGACCGGCAGCGCGAAGCCCGCGCGCTGCAACAGGCTGCCGACATCGCGCAGATCGGCGAACGGCGCGACGCGGGGCGAGACCCCGCCTTCGCATTCGGCTTCCGCCGCGGCAAAGGATTGCCGCAGCTCGGTCAGCGTATCGCCGCCGATCATCGCCGCCAGCAACAGCCCGTCGGGTTTCAGCGCGCGGCGGATCTGCGCCAGCACGCCGGGCAGATCGTTGACGAACTGAAAGGCGAGCCCGGAGACGACAAGATCAAGCGACTCCGGCTGGAGCGGCAGAATTTCCTGTTCGGAATCATCCAGACCTATCTGGGTAACGGACTTGAAACGATCGCGTGACGGCTTTCGCAGCACCGTCCCCGGCGTCCAGATCTCCGCGACGTCGGCAAAATCCCGCAGCACCGCGTGCAGGCGTTCTTCCATGTCCTCGGTGACGCGGTCGAGCAGGAACGTGGCGGGCTCCTGCTTCAATGCACGGCTCTGCCGCATCCGCAGCAAGGCACGGTCGAACAGTTTTGGCGCGGTATTTGGGCTTGGGGCCATGCCGGTTGGTACGCCGGTCTTCCCATTTCTGGCAATCCGGCGGCTCCTGGCGCCCGCGCGCGGGGTTGCGAGAATTACTGGGAAAACCGACCTCCTGATTTTAATTCAATGATTCCAAATAGAGTCTAAAAAGATACTTTTCAGTACACGCAATTAAAGGCTAGCTTTTTGGCATGGCCACGGAAAAAGCCGAAACCGACCGCGTTCCGATTACGTTGGCGCTCTCCACCATCAGCTATCTCGAAAAGCTGGTGAGGCAGGGCACCCACGGCACCAGTGTTCCCGGCGTCGCAAAAACCCTGATCGAGGAAGGCATTCGGCTCGCCATCAAGGATGGTCTGCTTTCGATCCGCGACAATGGCAAGCCCTAGAACTCGGGACCATCAAGATGCGCGCCAATGAACCAACCTGGACCGACGAACGCCTCGAACGCCTGAAAAACCGCTTTGAAGCCGGGCTGACCTGCCGCGAGATCGCCGACGACATCGGGGTGAGCCGCAACGCCGTCATTGGCAAACTCTCCCGCCTCAACCTGACGCGCGACGGCGAGGCCCGACCCCCGGCTCGAAAGCGTGCCGCGAAGGGACAGCGCCCGAAAACGGTGCCGAGACAACAATATAAGATGCTCAGGGCATTGTACGGCGAGCCGCAGCCTGCGACGGACGACGAGCCGATCCACAACGGACACTGCTGCTCACTGCTCGAGCTGAGCGAGCAGAGCTGCCGCTGGCCGATCAGCACGCCGGGTGCCGCGGATTTCTGTTTCTGCGGCAACACGCCGCTCGAAGGCCTGCCCTATTGCGCGGGCCACACCCGGCTCGCCTACCGGCCGGGCTCTCGCCAGCGCGTCGCGCGCGGGTGAGGCCAGGGGCTGAACTGATAGATCGATAACATTGATGGATATCCGCTTTGTTGCGCATTGCGGACTCGAGTCGGACATCGTGGGAGGTCCGCATTCGGCTCTGGCACCCCAAACTCGAAGTTCGCGCAGAACAACGACCTTTGGGTTCAGACGGGCGACGAGCGCCGGATCGACAATCCCTGTACTCCCGTCACCTTTTTCCATACTCCGTGAAAATGTAGTCTTTTGTCTGCACAACCGTGTGGCACGCGAACCCGCACTTGGCATCGTTCGCCTGCGGCGGCTTGTCGGCCTCGGTGCCGGGCGTGAACATACCGGACGCGGCATCATATTTGAACACGGCCCATCCCCATCCGCCGCTGTCCGCGAACCTCTTGCTGTCCTTCACCATGAAGTCCACGTCATGCAGGGTGCCCGGCACTGCCGTATCTGGGAAGTACTGGTTCATTTTCGGGGTCCAATGGATCTTCGCCATCTTGGCGCCGTCGGGGAAAGGCTTGCCGTTGCCGGGGATACCAGCCAGGTAGGCCTCGATCATCTCAGGATTAGCGAGGATCACAGCGACCAGCTTCAGGTTGGCGCTCTGACTGGTGGCAACAACCTGCCAACCTTCGTATCCCCTGAACTCAGAGAACGCGAGCCCGCCCGGCACTTTCAAGGCGTACTTGTCCTGCTGCGCAAGGGCCATGCCGCCCAGGATGGTGAGGACAACTGCGGCGAACGTAATCGCCGTGATTTGAGTTTTCTTCATGGCTTACTCCCGCGCTACCGTTTGAAAAATCAAATGAGTGGCGTCCGAAAGGCGCTGGCGCAGTGCGAGATACAGTGTCTTGGCTCACTGTACAGTTCTTGTCCAAACTTCGCTCGCACTTGAGAGCCAGACATCATCTGAGGCCGAGACGCGCCTATTGTCTACCCCAATTGTATAATCCAAAGCAGTCGGACTGAACGTCTTGGCGAGCTTTCGCGGAGTAGGATGATCCCAAATGCGACTTCGGTGCGCGCAACTGCGAGGCCCGCCTTGGCTGCGAGAGCGGACGTCACTAACGTGCCAGCGATGCCTCGCGCTGCGCGCATGCTCTGATTAAACCAACGGATAGTCGGCTCCATCCCGATTCACTAGTCCGAGCCTACGTCAGTACGGTCCGTTCATACCCGTGTGCAATGGCGTCAACCAAGTGCTCGGTGCTACCGATCAGATCGACGGATTGCAAAGCAACGGAACCGGACCCGCGAGCCGGCAGTTGCAGGGCAAGGTCGGTGGCGTAGCGCCCGCCGGCCTTTACTCTTGATCGAGCGGCGCGCCGCTCAGGTAATTGTAATTAGTGTCCGCCAGCCACGGTTGGCTGCAGGAATACGCCATGGAACAGGTCGCCGATCTCCTACGGTGGGTTTGGCAAAGGAGCCAGCCCGCGTCCAATACTCCGATTGCGGTTATGACCGAAAACCGGGATCGTTCGAGCATGGCCGATTTTGTCCGCATTCTGCAGGCCTATGATCAAGATTGGCACGGCAGAAGTTAGGGGCGACACCGCAAAATAGTCGACCCCGCCGCTTGAGCGGCGGCGATCGCGACGCTAGCCTCACGCTCATGGACGCCGAGGCATCACCATCCGTCCCGTTCCATCTCTACGCCACCTGCGCGGCGCGCTCAGCGCGTGCCGCGGCGCGTGGCGACATGCCGCGCGGCTGGCGCTCGATATCGCGCTGCCGACGCTCTGCGTCGCCTGCCGCGAACCCGTCCATGGCGAAGGCGTCTGCGCAAACTGCTGGGCCAAACTGTCGTTCATCGCGCCGCCGTTTTGCCCGAGGCTCGGCATTCCCTTTGTCTACGATCCCGGCCCGGGGCTGTTGTCGATGGAGGCGATATCAGATCCGCCGGCCTACCAGCGCGCCCGCGCCGCGGTGCGCTATGACGACGTCGCGCGCACGCTGGTGCATGCGCTGAAATACCAGGACCGCACTGATTTGGCCCCCGCGATGGGCCGCTGGATGGCGCGGGCCGGGCACGAACTGCTCGAGGAGGCCGACGTGCTGGTTCCGGTGCCGCTGCACTGGCGGCGGGCGTGGGGCCGGCGCTACAACCAGTCCGGCGCGCTGGCGCGGGTCATCGAGCGGCAAAGCGGCGTCAAGGTGACGTCGGAAGCGCTGCGGCGCGTCCGGCCGACCCAGCAACAGATCGGGCTGTCGCGGTCGCAGCGGGCGAGCAACGTCCAGGGCGCGTTCAAGGTCGCTGCCGAGCGAGCCGCCGACATTCAGGGCCGCCGCGTGGTCCTGATCGACGATGTCCTGACCTCCGGCGCCACGGCGGACGCCTGCGCGCGGGCGCTGTTGCGCGCCAAGGCAGCTCAAGTCGACGTGCTGGTGTTCGCCCGGGTTGTGGACACCCACAAAGCTCCCATATAATCGGGTAAATTCCACCTGACCGAGCGCGACATGTCCGCAGCCATCGAAATCTACACCCGTCCGGGCTGCGGCTATTGCGGCGCCGCCAAGTCGCTGCTGACGCGCAAAAAAGCCGCGTTCACCGAACTCGACGTCGCCATCGACCCGACGCTTCGTCAGCAGATGTGGGATCGCGCCGGCGCAGGCACGACCTTTCCGCAGATTTTCATCGGCGCGATCCATGTCGGCGGTTGCGAGGAGCTCTACGCGCTCGACCGCGAGGGCAAGCTCGATTCGTTGCTGGCGGGCGAAAAGGCCAATTCATGAGCGCTGACCTCACCTTCACCGCCGCCATGGTGCAGATGCGCACCGGGCTGTTGCCGGAACCGAGCCTCGCGCAGGGAACAAAGCTGGTTCGCGAAGCCGCCGCCCAGGGCGCCGACTATGTGCTCAC
The DNA here is from genome assembly GCA_963761395.1 of uncultured Alphaproteobacteria bacterium. Lineage (GTDB taxonomy): Bacteria > Pseudomonadota > Alphaproteobacteria > Rhizobiales > Xanthobacteraceae > Bradyrhizobium. The sequence continues at coordinate 90,316 of CAVXHU010000028.1, read as the reverse complement.
CCCCGAGGTGAGCAACATGATGCAGGTCAACCGCAAGGCGCTGTTCGAACATCTCGCCACTGAAGAGGACGACCTTTCGCTCAAAGCCTATCGGGCGCTGGCGGCGGAACTGAAAATCCATCTCCATATCGGCTCGCTGGCGTTGCGCGCGTCTCCCGAGCGGGCGGTCAACCGCTCGTTCCTGATCGGACCGGATGGCGGCGTGATCGCAAGCTACGACAAGATCCACATGTTCGACATCGATCTGCCCGGCGGGGAGAGCTACCGCGAATCCGCCAACTATCAGCCGGGCGAAACCGCCGTGATCTCCGACCTGCCCTGGGGCCGTATCGGCCTGACGATCTGCTACGACGTGCGTTTTCCCGCGCTGTATCGCGCGCTCGCCGAAAGCGGCGCGGCGTTTCTCACCGTGCCTTCCGCCTTCACGCGAAAGACCGGCGAGGCGCATTGGCACACGCTGTTGCGCGCCCGCGCCATCGAGACCGGGTGTTTCGTGTTCGCCGCTGCCCAAGCCGGCATGCACGAGAACAAGCGCGAGACCTATGGCCATTCGCTGATCGTCGACCCCTGGGGCACCGTGCTTGCCGAAGGCGGCGTCGAGCCCGGCATTTTCATGGCCAGGATCGATCCCGCCAAGGTCGAGACCGCGCGCAAGGCGGTGCCGTCGCTGCAGCACGGACGGCGTTTCAGCGTTGCCGATCCGAAGGCGGGCCCCGAACATCTGCAGCTGGTGCGGGGATCGGCATGATCCGGTATTCGCTCCGCTGCGAGCGCGGCCACGGCTTCGAAAGCTGGTTTCAATCCTCTGCCGCCTACGAACAGCAGGAAAAACGCGGGCTGGTGAACTGTCCGTCCTGCGGCTCGGCCAAGGTCGAGCGGGCCATCATGGCCCCGCAGATCGTGAGCAAGAAGGGCCGGGATATTGCTGCGCCCACGCCGGCCCCGGCCCCTGTCGCGGAGGCCGCGGCCCCGGCGTCGACACCGCTGCTGATGGCGCAGGAGCGCGAGCTGCGCGCCAAGCTCAAGGAATTGCGCGATCATATCGTGAAGAACGCCGACAATGTCGGCGAGCGTTTTCCGAACGAAGCCCGCAAGATGCACTACGGCGATATCGAGCATCGCCCGATCTACGGCGAGGCTTCGCCGGACGAAGCGCGCGCCCTGATCGATGAGGGCGTCGAGGTGTCACCACTGCCGGTGCTGCCGGAGGACAGGAACTGACTTTCGTACCCTCATGGTGAGGAGCGCGGCTTCGCGCGTCTCGAACCATGAGGATGGCAACAGCTCATCCTTCGAGACGCGACCAAGAGGTCGCTCCTCAGGATGAGGACCACTACACCGCCACCAGCAACGCGACGCCGACCACGATCAGCGCGATGCCGGAAAGCTCGCGCGCCGACAGCGGCTGCTTGAACGAATAATACGCCACGCCTTGCGCGAACAGCACCTCGACCAGCGCCAGCGTGCGCACGTTGGCGGCCGCGGTGAGCGCAAACGCCAGGAACCAGAACTGCGAGGCGAACGCGCCCATGAAGCCGGCAAACATCGAGGGCTTCCATAACCCCAGTATTTTCGTGAGCACCTCGGGCGCGCGCGCCAGCAGATAGATCGTCAGCACCAGCGTCTGCACGAACAGCCCGAACACCAGCGTGTAGGACGCCGCCGTCACGAACGACACGCCCGGCACCGTGATGATCGCGCCGCGAAAACCGACCGCGGACAGCGCGAATGCCGCCGCGGCGACCAGGCCGATGATGGTCGGCTTCAATTCGGCAAAGCTCTTTTCCCCGCCCGGCCGCAGCGCGGTGATGACCACGCCGACGGTGGCGATCAGGATCGCGATCACCTTCAGCACCGTGAGATGATCGCCGAGGAAGACAAAACCGAAGATCGCGGTCTGGATCGCCTCGGTCTTCAGATACGCCGTCGTCACCACGAACGAGCGGTCGTTCATGGCGAGCAGCATCAGCCCGGTGGCGAGGATCTGGCTGAGCGCGCCGGTTAGCAGCCACGGCCAGAACGCGGCCGTCGGCCATGGCAAACGATCTCCGGTCGCGGCCATCACCACGGCAAAGAAAACCAGCGAAAACGGAAAGCCGAACAGGAAGCGGATATTGGTGGCGCCCCAGGTGCCGAGCGGCGCGGTCAATTGCCGCTGCATCGCGTTGCGCGCCACCTGCCCGAGCGCGGCCGTGATGGTGAAGGGAATCCAGAGCGTGGCGATGGAGAACATGGGCGGGGGATTGGTTAGGGGAAGCTGGCAAGTTGTTCGCACCGTGCCGATGCGGGCGGGCGCGGTCAACTGTCAGGATTGCATGAGACGCCATCACGACGTCGTCCCTGCGGAAGGCAGGGAGCCCATACGCCGTGGTCTATGTTGGGGGCACGACGGCGAAGGCCTTCCTTCATCACCAACATCGGTGGTTATGGGTCCCTGCGTTCGCAGGGACGACCAGAAGTTACACCCCTTCCGCCACCACCATGTAGTTGACGTCCATGTCGGAGGAGAGGCTCCAGCGGTCGGCGAACGGGCTGTAGACCACGCCGGCCTGTTCGGTGATGGCGAGCTTGTTGTTGTGCAGGTGATGGGCGAGTTCGTCGGGAGTGACGAATTTGCCCCATTGATGGGTGCCGCGCGGCAGCCAGCGCAGGACATATTCCGCGCCGACGATGGCGAGCGCAAAGCTCTTCCAGTTGCGGTTCAGCGTCGAGATCACCATCAGCCCGCCGGGCTTGAGCATCGCGGCGCAGCGATTGAGGAATACGCCGACATCGGTGACGTGCTCGATCACTTCCATCGCCAGCACGATGTCGAAGCGTTCGCGCACGTCCATCTGTTCCACCGTGGTGCAGCGATAGTCGATCGACAGGTGCCCCTTGTCGGCATGCAGCCGGGCGGCCGCGATATTGCTGGCGGAGGGATCGACCCCGATCACCTGGGCGCCGAGCCGGGTGAACGGCTCGCACAACAGTCCGGCGCCGCAGCCGATATCGAGGATGCGCAGGCCGGACAGGCAATTCAGGCTTTTGACGTTGCGCTCGAACTTGCGGCAGGCGGCGTCGCGAATATAGGCGAGCCGCAGCGGATTGATCTTGTGCAGCGGCGCCATCTTGCCGTGGGGGTCCCACCATTCGTCCGACAGTTTTGAAAACTTCGCGACCTCGGCGGGGTCGACCGTGGAGGCCGGAGTGCCGGAAAAACTGGCGGGAGAATTTTGCTGCATGGCCATGGGTTGCGCGCCGCTCCTATCGCGCGGTGATGTGGTTGCGGAAGTCGAGCGGCGAAGCGATGGTATCGATCGTCTCCGCCCCCTCGCCGACGCCGCGCACCGTGACGCTGCCGTAGTTGAGGATGCGGCCGAGAATGCTCTGGTTGACGTCGACGCTCTCGACCTTGTCGAGGCTCATTTCAAACGTGCGCCGCTTGATGAAGCCGGTCTTGTGGACGACGCGCATGTTGGTGACGTCGGTCTCGGTGGTCCAGCGGTGGAACCAGGCCTTCGCGGTCCAGTACAGCGCCACGATCGCCACCACGGCCGCGGCCGACAGCCACAATAGCACGATGCCTTCGGTGGTGGTTTGGCGCGACAGAAAGAACAGGAAGATGGCCACGATCCAGGCCGCCATCGCCGGCAAATAAAAGATCCAGTGCGCGTTGGTCGAATACAGCACCTTCTCGCCCGGCTGCAGGATATCGTCGATATAACGCCCCATACGTTCAGCCTCAATTACCTTAACGCCGCCTTGTCCCGCGCCGCTCCCCTGGGATAGCCCGGAACCCGGTTGCTTGCCCCCAACCGCGCCGCTATGTATACGCGCCTTTTGGCCCGCGCGCTTCCCGTTTTGCGTGCGGGTCACATTACTTAACCCTCGCAGGGAACGCACCAGTCGTCATGGGCCGCCTCGTGATGAAATTCGGCGGCACATCGGTCGCCAATATCGACCGTATCCGCAACGTCGCGCGGCATGTGAAGCGCGAGGTCGATGCCGGCCATGACGTCGCCGTGGTGGTGTCGGCGATGGCCGGCAAGACCGATGAACTGGTGGAATGGTGCGGTGAGGCCTCGCCAATGCATGACGCGCGCGAATACGACGCCGTGGTCGCCTCCGGCGAGCAGGTCACCGCCGGGCTGCTCGCGATCGTGTTGCAGGCGCTCGGGATTCAGGCGCGCTCCTGGCAAGGCTGGCAGATCCCGATTCGGACCAGCGACGCCCACGCCTCGGCGCGGATTCTCGAGATCGACGGCACCGAACTGATCAACCGTTTCAGGGAGCGCAAGGAAGTCGCGGTGCTCGCCGGCTTCCAGGGCATCAACCCGCAAACCGGGCGGATCACCACGCTCGGGCGCGGCGGTTCCGATACCTCGGCGGTGGCGATTGCGGCTGCCATTCATGCCGACCGCTGTGATATCTATACCGACGTCGACGGGGTCTATACCACCGACCCGCGCGTGGTTCCGAAGGCGCGGCGGCTCGACAAGATCGCGTTCGAGGACATGCTGGAACTGGCCTCGCAAGGCGCCAAGGTGCTGCAGGTCCGCTCGGTGGAACTCGGCATGGTGCACAACATGCCGGTGTTCGTCCGTTCCAGTTTCGACCGGCCGGAGGATATCGATCCGCACGGCACGCCGCCGGGCACGCTGATCTGCAGCGAGGAGGAAATCATGGAAAGCCACGTCGTCACCGGCATCGCCTTTTCCAAGGACGAAGCCCAGATTTCCGTCCGCCAGATCCAGGACAAGCCGGGCGTCGCCGCCTCGATCTTCGGCCCGCTGGCGCAAGCCAATATCAACGTCGACATGATCGTGCAGAACGTCTCGGAGGACGGCGCCACCACCGACCTCACCTTCACGGTGCCGGCCTCCGATTATATCCGCGCCCGCGACACCATCACCGGCGCCAAGGCCAGGATCGGCTATGCAAGGCTCGACAGCGCCACCGATGTCGCAAAGGTCTCGGTGATCGGCAGCGGCATGCGCAGCCATGCCGGCGTCGCCGCGCAAGCGTTTGCGGCGCTGGCCGCGCGCAACATCAACATCCGCGCCATCACCACCTCTGAAATCAAGTTTTCGGTGCTGATCGACGCCGCCTATACCGAGCTTGCGGTGCGCACGCTGCACACCCTCTATGGTCTCGACCAGGTTTAGAAGAATTTTCCCTTAGCGTGCGCAGCATTGGGCCGGCAAAGCGGTTATCGCCTCTGGCAGGCGTTTTGCTTGGCAAAACAAGCCTCAATTCGCTATACGGCCTGCTGGGTGGGCTGCCGCAAACTGTGCCACAGTTTTGGCTATCCTGATTCGGCCGGTTTCCAGGGTTTGCGGCAGCGCCGAATAGATAAAATTGTTGTTTTTCTTGAGCTTAACGCCAGCTGCCGGCCACCCGGTCTGCTGGCTTCGCGGAGGAGGATTTTAGCCCATGCGGAGCGCGTCGGGAGGCCCCCGCGTCTTGCTGAGACGGCTCCGCGAAACCATGGCGGAGCAAGTCAGCGCCCAGGAACGATTGGACAAGATCGTGGTGCTGATCGCGGCCAACATGGTGGCCGAGGTCTGCTCGACCTATGTGCTGCGCGTCGACAACACGCTGGAGCTCTACGCCACCGAAGGCCTCAACCGCGACGCCGTGCACCTAACCGTGCTGAGCGCGCATGAGGGCCTGGTCGGCCTGGTCGCGAGCGAAGCGACGCCGCTCAATCTGAGCGACGCGCAAAGCCATCCGGCGTTCTCGTTCCGCCCGGAAACCGGCGAAGAAATCTATCATTCGTTCCTCGGCGTCCCGATTCTGCGCGCCGGCAATACGCTCGGCGTGCTGGTGGTGCAGAACCGCGCCAAGCGCACCTATGTCGAGGAAGAGGTCGAGGCGCTGCAGACCACCGCGATGGTGCTGGCGGAGATGATCGCCTCGGGCGAATTGTCGGCGCTGGCCCAACCCGGCGCCGAACCCGCCGCGCGGCATTCGCTGCACAAGACCGGCGCCATCCTGTCCGACGGCATCGCGCTCGGCCACGTGGTGCTGCACGAGCCGCGCGTCGTCATCACCAATTACATTGCCGAGGACCTGCCGAAGGAAATCAAACGGCTCGACACCGCATTGGCGAAACTGCGCGCCGACCTCGACCGCATGCTGGAGCGCGGCGACGTCGCCGAAGGCGGCGAGCACCGCGACGTGCTGGAAGCCTACCGCATGTTCGCCAACGATCACGGCTGGTCGCACAAGCTGCACGAGGCGGTCGCCACCGGCCTCACCGCGGAGGCCGCGGTCGAGCGCGTGCAGTCCGACACCCGCGCGCGCATGCTGCGTTCCACCGACCCGTACCTGCGCGACCGCCTGCATGACCTCGAGGACCTCGGCCATCGCCTGATGCGGCAATTGGTCGGGCAGGATCACGCGCCCTCACGGGAACAGCTGCCCGACAACGCCATCCTGATCGCGCGCGCGATGGGGCCCGCCGCCTTGCTCGACTACGACCGCAAGCGCTTGCGCGGGCTGGTGCTGGAGGAAGGCACCGCCAATTCCCACGTCTCGATCGTGGCGCGCGCGCTCGGAATCCCCGCGGTCGGCGAAGTGCCGAACGCGCCGGGCATCGCCGATCCCGGCGACGCCATCATCGTCGACGGCACCTCGGGCTCGATCTACATCCGCCCCTCGGCGGAAATCGAATCGGCCTACGCGGAACGGGTACGGTTTCGCGCCCGACGGCAGGCGCAATATTCGGCGCTGCGCGACAAGCCCTGCGTGACCAAGGACGGTCAGCACATCGAACTGATGATCAACGCCGGTCTCGTCATCGACCTGCCGCATATCGACGACACCGGCAGCGCCGGCATCGGCCTGTTCCGCACCGAGCTGCAATTCATGATCGGCCAGAGCCTGCCGCGCACCAGCGACCAGCTGGCGCTGTACCGCGCGGTGCTCGACGCCGCGGGCCCCAAGCCTGTGACCTTCCGCACCCTCGACATCGGCGGCGACAAGGCGCTGCCCTATATGGAAACCGTGATCGAGGAAAACCCAGCGCTCGGCTGGCGCGCGATCCGGCTCGGCCTCGACCGGCCCGGCCTGTTGCGCGGCCAGATCCGCGCCTTGCTGCGCGCCGGCGGCGGCCGCGCACTGCGCATCATGTTTCCGATGATCACCGAAGTCGCCGAATTCGATTCCGCCAAGGCGATCGTCGAGCGCGAGCTGACCTATCTGCGGCAGCACGGCCATGCGCTGCCGGAACGCATCGACGTCGGCACCATGGTGGAAGTGCCGGCGCTGCTCTATCAGCTCGACGAACTGCTGAAGAAGGTCGATTTCGTCTCGGTGGGATCCAACGACCTGTTTCAGTTCTTGTTTGCGGTCGATCGCGGCAATGCCAAGGTCTCCGAACGGTTCGACACCATCTCTGCCCCGATCTTGCGGGCATTGCGCGAGATCGTGCAGAAGGCGAATGCGGCGAAGAAATCCGCTTCGCTCTGCGGCGAGATGGCGTCAAAGCCGCTCGGCGCGCTGGCGTTGATCGCCTTGGGTTATCGCTCGCTGTCGCTGTCGGCCACGGCCCACGGTCCGGTCAAGGCGCTGATCCTCGACCTCGACGCCAAGAAGGCCGAAGCTGTCATGACGCCGCTGCTCGATGCGCCGTCCGGCACCGTGTCGATCCGCGAGCGGCTGACTGCATTCGCCGAGGCCGAGGGGCTGTCGTTGTAGCGAGGCTTCGTCCGTGCTGCGCCCTCCTTGCAATTTCGAGACCTGACCATGTCGATCCTCCCTGAAGCCAAACTTGATATTCTGCTGGCGCACCACGCTTCGCTCGAGGCGGAGTTGCTTGGCCAGGTGAACTCCGAGAATTACGTCAAGATCACGCGCGAACTCGCCGAGCTCAATCCGCTGATCGACGCCGTCAAAGCCTACCGCGCCACCAACGCGGAGATTGCCGATATCGATGCGCTGATCGCCGATCCCCTAACCGAGCCCGAGATGCGCGGCATGGCGGAGGCCGAACGCGAAACGCTTGCCACCCGCAGCGTCGAGCTGGCGCAAAAGATCCGCGTGGCGCTATTGCCGAAGGATGCCATGGACGATCGCAACGTCGTGCTGGAAATCCGCGCCGGCACCGGTGGCGACGAGGCCGCGCTGTTTGCCGGCGACCTGTTCCGGATGTATGAGCGCTTCGCCGCCTTGCAGGGCTGGAAGGTCGAGGTGATCTCCGCCAGCGAAGGCACCATGGGCGGCTTCAAGGAAATCATCGCCGAAGTGCAGGGCCGCGGCGCCTTCGCCAAACTGAAATTCGAATCCGGCGTGCACCGGGTGCAGCGCGTGCCCGACACCGAGACGCAGGGGCGGATTCACACCTCGGCGGCGACGGTGGCGGTGCTGCCGGAGGTCGAGGAGGTCGACGTCGAGATCAAGAGCGATGATCTGCGAATCGAGACCATGCGCTCGCAGGGCGCCGGCGGCCAGCATGTCAACAAGACCGAATCCGCGATCCGCATCACCCACATTCCGACCGGCATCGTGGTCAGCATGCAGGACAGCCGTTCGCAGCATAAGAACCGCGCCTCGGCGATGAACATCCTGCGCTCCCGCATCTACGACGCCGAACGCCAGCGCATCGACGCCGCGCGCTCGGCGGATCGTCGCGAGAAGGTCGGCTCCGGCGACCGTTCCGAGCGCATCCGCACCTACAATTTTCCGCAAGGCCGCGTCACCGATCATCGCATCAACCTCACCCTCTACAAGCTTCCGCAGGTGATCGCGGGCGAAGCGCTGGGCGAATTGGTCGACGCGCTGACGACGGAGCATCAGGCGGCGCAGCTCGCCGCCCAGGGCGCCGCGGCGTGAGCATCTCCACGTTGTCGTCCCTGCGAACGCAGGGACCCATACGCCGTGACCTCTCGAGTTGGGCGGTGGAGGTTGATATCGCCCGCAACAACAAAAGCCTGTGGTTATGGGTCCCTGCGTTCGCAGGGACGACGCTGAAACTGTTGTGGCGTCTCGCCGATATCGAGCACGCCGCGTGACCGCCCCCTTCGCCGGACAAACCGTCGAGACCGCGCGGCGCGCGCTGACAGCGCGGTTTCGGACGCACGCAATCGATTCGGCCGAACTCGACGCGCGGATTCTGGTCGGCGCGGCACTCGCTCTCGATCTCACCGGGGTGATCGCGGCCGCGAACCGGCTTGTCACCGCCGCTGAAGCCGTGCGTCTTGAGGATTTTGCGCGCCGCCGCCTCCAGGGCGAGCCGGTCGCACGCATTCTCGGAGCTAAAGAATTCTGGGGACTGCCGCTGCAACTCTCCGCCGCGACGCTGGTGCCGCGGCCCGACACCGAAACGGTGGTCGAACTGGCGCTGGAAATGTCGCGCGCCGCGCCCCACCCGGATCGCCGGTTGCGCATCGCCGACATCGGCACCGGTTCAGGCGCGATTTTGCTGGCGCTGTTGTCCGAACTGCCCGACGCCTATGGGCTCGGCACCGACATCAGCGCGGCGGCGTTACGAACCGCAAAGAGCAATGCCGCTCGTTTGGGGTTCGCGGCGCGCGCTGATTTCGTCGCCTGCGACTATGCGGCGGCGCTGTCGGGTCCATTCGATCTGATCGTGTCGAACCCGCCCTATGTCCGCTCGGCGGAGATCATGGATCTCGCAACAGAGGTCCGCGATCACGACCCGCATCGCGCGCTGGACGGCGGCACGGACGGGCTTGACGCCTACCGCGCGCTGGTTCCCGAGGCCGCGCGGCTGCTGGCGTTCCAGGGCGCGCTCGTTGTCGAGGTGGGGCATGACCAGAGCGGCGAGATCGAAGGATTGATGGCGGCGGCAGGGTTAACGCTGGAAAGGCCTCCCAAAGCCGATCTGGCAGGCATCCGGCGGGCCGTCGCGGGCCGAAAATTGCCTCCATAAAGCCTGATTGGAATGCAAAAAAACCACTTGGAATATTCCCCGAGAGCGACTACGTTCCGGTTACAACATCGGTCCAGGGTTGCTGGCCCCGTAGATGCTACGGGTGGAGGCCAGAGTTCTCAAAGCGAGAGCCCGCCCCGAGTGAAAGGTTCCAAAACGCAGGTCCACGTAAGCGCGATGGCTTTAGAGAGCTGCGCTGCTTCCGACCGCAAAGTGAACGAAAGCCTGATATTGCGCTTGAAAGATCACGCGAAAAACCTGTGCTTGTTTTGGCAGGCGGAATGACTTGATGCAGCCAGCGTCGTCCGCTGGACTGTTGGGGAACGCGTCTTTGTTGACTGCGACGTACGGCAAAATCTGTGTGGAATCCGACTGCACTGCGATTCGGTGCGCGTGAGGCGTGCCCGGATCGGACCAAGCGACTATGACCACGACAATCCAAGACTAACGACTCAAGATCGATAACTAGATTGATAACTCCAGGGCTGGAATAAAGGCGAGACATGAGAAACGGTCAGAACAACAACAAGCGGATGCGTAACCGGAATAACAACAATAACAACAACAATAACCGGCGCGGCCAGAACCCGATGACCCGGGTGTTCGAGTCCAACGGACCCGACATCAAGATCCGCGGCACCGCATCCCATGTAGCGGAAAAATACGTGCAGCTGGCGCGCGACGCGCGCTCTTCCGGCGATCCGGTGGCGGCGGAGAATTACTACCAGCATGCCGAACATTATTTCCGCCTGATCGCCGCCGCGCAGGAACAGTTCCGCCAGAACCAGCCGCAGCCGCGCACCGAGAATGAAATGCCCTCGGAGGAAGGCGACGACGAGAGCGAAAGCTTCTCGAATTTCGGGCAGGAGCCCGGCTTCGTGCCGGTGCAGCCGCAGCCGTTCGTGCCGCGCGACAACAATCAGCGCGACTACCAGCGCGAAGGGCAGCCTTACCAGCCGCGCGACCAGCACCGCGAACACTCCGGCCATCGCGAGCATCGTCCGCAGCCGCAGTTTCAACCGCCACAGCCGCAACCGCAGCCGGTGATCCCGGATAATGTCAGCGTCGATCGCCTGCCGTCCTTCATCACCGGACCGCAGCCGCAGATCAATGGCGGCCCGGGCGGTTTCGAGGGCGGTGGCGGCGAGCGCTTCCCGCGGCGGCGGCGGCGGCCACACGGCCCGCGTCCCGACAACATGGCCGCGCCGGCAACGCCGGGCGACGATTTCAATCCGGGCAACGAGTAGTCGGCCAAAACTGCAGGTCGTCCCCGCGAAAGCGGGGACCCATACGCCGTGTCATCTCGGCTCCAGCACTGGAGCGGACACTTTCCTTCCCGGCAATTCGCCGGGACGACCTGCGGTCATCGTTGCAGCGACGACGGCACCAGCACCGGCTCCAGCGCCGGTATCAGCCGGGTGCGTTCGCGGTGCGCCGGGATCGCACGGTAGACCTGCTTGGTGGCTTCCACGATATGAACGCCGGCGAAGGGCAGCGACAGCGCCGCGCCGACGCGCTCCCACGCCATCGCGGAGCGCAGAAACCAGCCGCCCGCAACCGGCGGCATGAACAGCGCCTCGCCCCACGCCGTCGGCGTGAACCAGGTCTGCCGCAGCAATTGCGTGATCTGCGAGCGCGAATACGGCCGGCCGTGACCGAATGGCGTGGTGTCGGTACGCGTCCACACCCCGCGGCGGTTCGGAATAACCGCCATCAGCCGGCCGGACGGCGCCAGTACCCGCCACACCTCGCGCAACAGCCCTTCCGGATCGTCGGACATTTCCAGCGCATGAACCAGCAGGATGCGGTCGACCGCGGCATCCGGCAGCGGCAGCGAAAATTCATCGACCAGTGTTGCCAAAGCCGGCCGCGCGGTCGGCCATTTCAGCACGCCCTGCGCCGCCGGCATGAAGGCGACGCAGCGCTCGCAGTCCTCGCGAAACAGGCCGAGATAGGGCGTGGGATAGCCGAGGCCGAGTACCCGCTGGCCCTGCGCATTCGGCCAGCGCGCATGGATGCCGCGATTGATCAGCCGCCGCGCCACGATGCCGAGGCGCTGCGAATAGAAATCGCGGAGATCGATGACATCGATGGTCATGGGTTTAATGTAACACGTCGATCGGCTTCCATGCGCCCTCAATATCGCATTGCCGCGGGAGCGTTAACGCCATATTTCATGCCTATATGAGGCCGTGCTAGCGGTCTTACTTTACTGGATCACGGAGATATCATGGCCGCCGAAATTCGCCTGTTCCCCTGCCTCACCGATAATTTCGGTTACCTGATTCACGACCCCGCGACCAAGGCGACCGCCTCGATCGACGCGCCGGAAGCGGGGCCTATTCTGAAAGCGCTGGAGCGCGAGGGCTGGACGTTGACCGATATTCTGGTCACCCATCATCACGGCGACCATGTCGGCGGCGTCGCCGAACTGAAACAGAAATACGGCTGTCGCGTGGTCGGCCCGCATGACAAATCCGCCAGGATTGCTGATGTCGACCTGCGCGCCGGCCAAGGTGATGTCGTGAAGGTCGGAGGCCTGTTGGCGCGGGTGCTGGAGACACCGGGCCATACGCTCGATCACATCAGCTACGTGTTCGACAGCGAGAAGGCGCTGTTCGCCGCCGACACGCTGTTCTCGATCGGATGCGGCCGGGTGTTCGAGGGCACCTATCCGATGATGTGGGACTCGCTGTTGAAGCTGCGCGCCCTGCCCGACGATTTCAAACTCTATTGCGGCCATGAATATACCGCGGCCAACGTCAAATTCGCGCTGACGGTGGAGCCCGACAATGCGGCCTTGAAGGCCCGCGCCGAGGAAGTGGCGCGGCTGCGCGCGGCTGGCAAGCCGACGGTGCCGACGCTGCTTGGCGAAGAGAAGAAAGCCAATGTGTTCCTGCGCGCCGACGAGCCGTCGGTTGCCGCCGGCGTGCGGATGAAAGGCAGGAGCGCAGCCGAAGTGTTCGGCGAATTGCGCGAACGCAAGAACAAATCCTGATGGGCCAATCCTGATGGGCGAAGTGCCGACCGCCGCCGACATCATCGCGCGGCTGGAATTGAAGCCGCATCCGGAAGGTGGCCACTATCGCGAAACGTTTCGCGACAGCCGCCTCGACGCCCACGGCCGCTCGCTCTGCACCGCGATCTATTTCCTGCTGGCGCGCGGCGAGCGCGCGCACTGGCATCGCATCGACGCGGTGGAAATCTGGCATTATTACGCCGGCAGCGCGCTGAACCTGCAAATTGCCGATGATAGGGACAAGCGCAGCGTCAGGCTCGGTCCCGATCTTGCCGCCGGCGACGTGCCGCAAGCCGTTGTCCCCGCGCATGCGTGGCAGGCGGCCGAAAGCACCGGCGACTGGACGCTGGCGGGATGCACGGTTGCACCCGGTTTTGATTTTGCCAAATTTGAGTTGGCGCCGAAGGGATGGGGGCCTTCTCGCTAAACGCGCCACATAGCGTCGTCATCCGGAGGAGCCGCGCATTCGCGCGGCGTCTCGAAGGATGGCCGCATATGCTGAAGTCATCCTTCGAGGGTCGCCAAAGCCACGGTCGCGAATGCGCGCCCGTCGCGCGCGCACCGTCAGGATGGCACGCGCAAGACTTGCACTTCTTCTTCCCGAGCATATCCTTCGCCGCGATCAGCCCGCCGCCGGCGATCAGCACCGCGGCGATCGCGATGCTTGCACTTGGCTTGGCAAAGCCTGCCAGAATCAGAAACGCGGTCGAGAGCAGCGGCGTCGCGTAGGAGGCGGCACCGAGCACGCGGATATCGCCGCGCTTCATTCCGATATCCCAGGCATAAAATGCGGCACCGACCGGGCCGACGCCGAGCGCTATGATCGCCAGCCATTGTGCCGGGGTATCGGGCCAGATCGTGACCTCGACAATCCCGTGCACGATCGCCGCCAGCAGCGCGGTGGCAAGACAGAAGCCTGCTACCGCATCGGTCGGCACCGACTTGAGCTTGCGCGACATCACCGAATAGGCCGCCCACACGAACGCCGCGACGAAGGCTGCGATCAATCCGGGCACCTGGCCAGGCGCGAAATCACTGCCGCCATTGCCCGCAAACAACAGCACCGTGCCGGCGAGGCCGAGCCCGGCGCCGACAATATGATGTGGCGCCAGCCGCTCGCCGGGCAGCAGCGACGAAAACAAGACGATCAGAAGCGGCCAGAGATAATTCAGCAGGCCGGCTTCGGCCGGCGGCGCGAAACGCAGCGCCAGGAAATACAGCGCGTGGTATCCGAACAGCCCGCCGACCCCGACGATCCACGCAGTGGGCGGCTGCCGCAAGGCGCCGACCGCATCCGGCCGCCCGATCCACGTCAGGGGTCCGACCAGCGCGCCGATCGCGAACGTCATCGCCGCCAGTTGAAATGCCGGAATTTTCCCGGTGGCGACGGTCAGCACCGCCAGCAGCGACCACATCAGGATCGCGGTCAGCCCGATCAGCGTGGCGGTGCGTGGGGTCATCTAGCTTGGCAATGCTGTTCCGTCATGGCCGGGCTCGTCCCGGCCATCCACGTTTTCCTAGTTAGCGGTTTTAAAGACGTGGAAGCCCGGCACAAGGCCGGGCATGACAACTCATGAAACCGTTCGTTTGAGCTGGATTGCTTCGTCGCAAGTGCTCCTCGCAATGACGACAAGCAATCACACCATATACTGCCCGCCGTTGATCGAGAGCGTCGAGCCGGTGATGGCGCCGGCCTCGTCGGCGGCGAGGAACACCACGGCGCGGGCGATTTCGTCGGGCTCGCCGAGGCGGTTGACCGGGATCAGCGGCAGGATGCTTTTCTCCAGCACCTCCTTCGGCACCGCCTGCACCATCTCGGTGTTGATATAGCCCGGGCAGATCGCGTTCACGGTGATGCCGCCCCTGGCATTCTCCAGCGCGAGCGCCTTGGTGAAGCCGATGTCGCCGGCCTTGGCGGCTGAATAATTGACCTGGCCGAACTGGCCTTTCTGGCCGTTGATCGAGGAGATGTTGATGACGCGGCCGAATTTCCGGGCGCGCATGCCCTCGATCACCTGACGCGTCATGTTGAACAGCGAGCCGAGATTGGTGTTGATGACGGCATTCCACTGCTCGAGCGTCATCTTGTGGAAGGCGCCGTCCTTGGTGATGCCGGCATTGTTGACGAGCACATCGACCGGCCCGAGCTCGGCCTCGACCTTCTTGACGCCGGCGGCGCAGGCGTCGAACGAACTCACGTCCCATTTATAGACGGGAATGCCGGTCTCGGCCTTGAACTTCTCCGCCGCCGCGTCATTGCCGGCATAGCTGGCGGCGACCTTGTAATCGGCGGCCTTCAGCGCCTTGCTGATCGCCGCCCCGATGCCCCGCGTCCCCCCCGTCACCAACGCAACACGTGCCATGTCGAATCCTTCCCTTGGTGTTTTTTGAACTGCGCTTTTTAGGTAGCTTCGAATTAAGCGGGCCGTTTGACGAACATCAAGAACAAAACGCCCGGCACAAGGCCGGGCGCTTCATCTCTAGCAACAAGCTGTGCCGTGGCGAGATGATCTTTTCATCACAGCCCGCCGCACGATCAGTCGCGTGCAACGCACATGGCGATGCCCATGCCGCCGCCGATGCAAAGCGTGGCGAGGCCCTTCTTGGCGTCGCGTTTCTGCATCTCGTGCAGCAGCGTCACCAGCACGCGCGCGCCGGAGGCGCCGACCGGATGGCCGATCGCGATGGCGCCGCCATTGACGTTGACCTTGGAGGTATCCCAGCCGAGGTCCTTGTTGACCGCGCAGGCCTGTGCCGCAAAGGCTTCGTTGGCCTCGATCAGGTCGAGGTCGCCGATGTTCCAGCCGGCCTTCTTGAGCGCGGCGCGCGAAGCCGGGATCGGCCCGGTGCCCATGATCTTGGGATCGACGCCGGCCTGGCCCCACGACACGATACGAGCGAGGACTTTCCTGCCCTCCTTGGCCGCCTGCTTCGCGGTCATCAGCACCACCGCGGCCGCGCCGTCATTGATACCGGAGGCGCTGCCGGCGGTGACGGTACCGTCCTTCTCGAAGGCCGGCTTGAGCTTGGCCATGGAATCGAGCGTGGCGCCGTGGCGCGGGTATTCGTCGTCGCTGACGACGATGTCGCCCTTGCGGGTCTTGATAGTGACCGGGACGATCTCGTCCTTGAACTTGCCGGCCTTCTGCGCGGCCTCGGCCTTGTTCTGCGAGGCAACGGCGAATTCGTCCTGCTGGCCGCGGGTGATCTGGTACTGCCTGGCGACGTTCTCGGCGGTGTTGCCCATGTGGTAACCGTTGAAGGCATCCCACAATCCGTCCTTGATCATGGTGTCAATGAATTCAACCGGCCCCATTTTCACGCCGCCGCGCAGATATTGGGCGTGCGGGGCCATGCTCATGGATTCCTGGCCGCCGGCGACGACGATTTCGGAATCGCCGTTGAGCAGCGCCTGATAGCCGAGCGCCACCGTGCGCAGGCCCGAGCCGCATAATTGATTGACGCCCCAGGCCGGGCTTTCCACCGGGATACCGGCGGCGATCGAGGCCTGGCGGGCCGGGTTCTGGCCCTGCGCCGCGGTCAGGATCTGACCCATGATCACCTCGGAAACGCGGCCTGGCTCAATGCCCGCGCGCTCCAGCGCGGCCTTGATGGCGACGGCGCCGAGGTCATGGGCCGGCATGGTGGCGAAGGCGCCGTTGAAACTTCCGACCGGGGTGCGGGCGGCGCTGACGATGACGACATCGTCTGACATGGACATCTCCTGGGCTTGAGGGTCTGGGATGGCGGGCGGCCGGATGGCGGGCCAGTCTCTCACCTCATCCTCTTAACCTAGTTGAGGCATGTCAATCGGTCAGAGGCCGAAATTGCGCCGCGGCGCATTCAAAATGACGCTCTTGGCAGTTTCCTGAGCAGTGTCTATGCTTTGGAATTAACCGTGGCGCACAAAACGGTAGCCGAACCGCATTGAAAATGCTTACTTTGCTGCGATGCGTTGCTCGTCTACCCTTCGGCGATGCCGTCGGTTCCTTGTCCTCGGTGTGCATGTGTGACCCATGGCGAAAACAGACCAACCCACCACGATCAAGAAATACGCAAACCGGAGGCTCTATAATACCGGTACCAGCACCTATGTGACGCTCGAGGACCTCGCGGCGATGGTGAAAGAGGGCGAGGATTTCCTCGTCTACGACGCCAAGACCGGCGACGACATCACCCGTTCGGTGCTGGCGCAGATCATCTTCGAACAGGAAAACAAGGCCGGCCAGAATTTGCTGCCGACCACCTTCCTGCGGCAGTTGATCCGATTCTACGGCGACAGCATGCAGATGGTGGTGCCGCGCTATCTCGAGCAATCGATCGACACGCTGACGCGCGAGCAGGAAAAATTCCGCAAGCAGCTCACCACCACCTTCAGCATGACGCCGTTCGCGCCGCTGGAAGAGCATGTTCGTCGCAACATGGAAATGTTCGAGCGGACATTCTCGATGTTCAAGCCGTTCGCCGCGCCCCGCACCGGGGCTGCCGCCACCACTGAACCGGAGAAGGCGCCGGAGCCTGCCGCCGAAGAAGACAACATCGACGAGCTTCGCCGTCAGATGAAGGACATGCAGGACCGCCTCGAGCGCATGTCGAAAGAGCCGAAAAAGGACGAGTGATATTTTTCGCCGTCGTCCCGGCGAACGCCCATACCCATACGCCGTACCGTCTCGTTGACGCACCGTGTCAGACGACTTTTTTCATTACTAACGCCAGTGGCTATGGGTCGCCGCGTTCGCGGGAGACGACGACGTCAACCCGCCGCCGGCACCGCCGCTTCGCCGCGCACTTCCCAAGGCCGCTTCGAGGACGCAAGCCCGATCAGCCGCCCCTGGATATAGTCGCAGCCCCAGTCGCGCAGCATGGAAGCGGATGCCTCATCCTGAACCCATTCCGCGACCGTCTTGATTTCCAGCCGGCGCGCCAGGTCGATCAGCGTCTGCACGAAGGCGCGATCATCCGCCGAGCGCGCGATGTTCTGCACGAAGGCGCCGTCGATCTTCACGATATCGACGCCGAGCTTGCGCAAATTCCGGAACGAGGTGTAACCGGCGCCGAAATCGTCGATCGCGATCCGGCTGCCGAAGTTCTTCAGCCGCGTGACGAAGCCGCGAACGTTATCGATATCCTGAATCGCAACCGTTTCGGTAATCTCGACGATCAGCCGCTCGGCCACGCCGGGATGCGCGCGCATCAGCGATTCGATCGAGGCCCACCAATCGGGGTCCATCGTGGTATCGGGCGAGATGTTAAGGCTGAGCTGCACGTTCGGCGAATTCGCAAGTTCGGCCACCACCAGTTCGAGCACGCGGTGATCGACCAGCCGTATCAGGCCGAGCTTTTCGGCCACCGGGACGATGTCCGGCGCCAGCAGAACCTGCCCGTCATCCTGCTCCATGCGCACCAGGCACTCGTAGAATGAAGCATTGCGCGAGCGCGCCTCCACCACCGGCTCGAACGCCATCACGATCCGGCGCTCGTTGAGAGCGGTGACGATTTCGTCGGTGACGCGGATATTGACGCGGCGCTGGGCGTCGCGTTCGACATTCGGACGCCACAGCGAAAACGATCCGGCGCGGCGGCGCTTCGCCATGTCGAGGGTTTCCTGGGCGCGGTTGATCGCCTCGTCGGCGTTGCGGGCGTAGCGCGGCACGCTGACCGCGCCGATCGACGCGGTGACCGACACCGGACCGGATTTGGTCGGCACCACGTCGTCGCGAATGCCGGCCAGGAACCGCTCGGCGGCGACATTGATGTCGTCGACGGTGCAGTTCTTCAGGATCAGCCCGAATTTATTGCCGGAGAACCGGCCGAGCACGTCGCCGCCGCGCAAGCGCGTGCGAATGCGCGTGGCTACTTCCGAAATCACCGCGTCCGCAACATCGAAACCGAACGCGTCGTTGATGCGCGCCAGATGATCGATGCCGATCAGCATGAAGGCGAAGGACGAGCGGAAGCGCGCGGCCTCCTCGATCGCTTCCGCCAGCGATGCGACAAGATAGGTACGGTTGAGTTCGCCGGTCAGCGGGTCGTGCCGCGACAACCTCACGAGTTGCTCGTCGCGGGCGTGGCGTTCGTTGTTGACGCGGACAATGCCTTGGGCCCGCGCCGGCCTGCCGTCGGCGCCGGCGAACCAGCAGCCGGTTTCCTCGATCCAGAGCACGGGAGCGGACGTAGAAGTCCGCACGCCATATTCGATCCGGTAAGGCGTCCCGGCGGCGCCGTGCGCCGGCGGCGCGTGACCAATCGCATCCATCCGGATCGAGCGCTCCGGCTCGATCAGCTTTGAGAACTCCGCGCCGCTCGCAAGCGCTGCTGCCGGAATATCCGGAAGAACCGAGCTGGCGTGTTCGCTCCAGGCAATCGCGTCGGTTGCGATGTCCCACACGAAGGCCGCCTGGCCAAGCGAAGCCAGGATGGTCGAAGCTTGCGGAGGAGCGGATGCCAAGATCGCCTCGTTTCGGGACACTGCCGGGTGATTCCCGGTCTAGGATACTGCCTGTTTCGGCACGGGCCAGCGCGTATTCCGCAAAAAGTGAGTACCGGCTTTGCGGTCAGAATACGCGCAAATTATTAAAGGAGAGCATTTTCTGCGGCAAACCGGTCCACTTTGCCCGGAAAATGCTTTGCGTAGAGTTCATAAATAATCCGCAAACCATGTTGTTAGGCCGCCGGGAACAAACCTGCGAGAAGCGGCATGGCCCTTGCGAGGAAGAAATGACAGGGGGCGCAACGTCCCGAAACGCGACAGTTCAGCCCGGATTTCGAGTTGCGATGTTGAGTAACGATCGACCAGAGCAGCCGGTAGAGGATGGCGTCGTTGCGGACGCAAAGCCCGCCTGCGTGGCGCTGGTGCCGGTGATCCCCGTGGCGCAATGGTCGCGGGCGTCCCACCTTGAGCCGTCCCGGCCCAATTCGATTTTCGTCACGCATTTGATCGCAACCGCCGAGCAGGTTCCGCAAACCCGCAGCCTGCGGCGGGCAACGCCGGCCGATGCGCAAACCGCCTACGGGGCGAGCCAGCACCAGGTCCTGGGCGCCGGCATCCGCACGCGGCAAATCATTTAAACCGCAGAAATCAGCGCCGCGGCGGCTCCGGCGACGGGGACGCGCTGTTGCCCGGCTGCAGGTCTGGCGATGGCACCTCCGGCGATGGGCCGCCGGCGTGACGTCGGCATGCACGATTTTCGGCTCGGGGTGATCCAGCAGCACGGATTCGGCGACCGAAGCCGCGGCCGGCACCGATGGCGCAGGCGCCGGATCGAACTGGGGTTCGGGCGCGGCGGCGGGTGTTCGGGCGCGACGTCCGGAGACCGGGCCGCCGACGTCACCAGTCCGCGCCGCGCGCGCAACGCAATGCCCGACAGGAAATCCACCAGCGCCAGCAATGCCAGCAAGAAATAGGTCGAGGTGCCGAATTGCGGCAGCAGCACGAATTCCGCAGCCGCGCCACAGAACACGAGCAGCGAAAGCAGATGGTCCATGAGGAACTTCGCGCCGGGGCGCGCGCCCTTGATGACCTCAAGCAGCAACAACAAAATGCCGAGCGCCAGAAGCATATCGCTCAGCGTCACCGGCCACGCGGTGCCTGACGTCAGCGGCAACGTGAACAGCGGCGCGGCGAACGAGACGTCGCGCATCAGGAAGGCGATGATGTTGTAGATCGCGAGCGGAATCAGAAGCAGCGGAAAACCGACCATGGACATCGGCGAGGCCTTCTTTTCAAGCAAGAGAACCAAGGCGTTCCCGGGCGAAGCGCCGCTCGCCGCAGAAACCCGTCTTTACCTTACTCGTTGGCCGAATTCAGGCAGGCATTGCCAATCCTGCTACCAGCTGCCCGTCGCTTTGGTCAGGATTCCTTCTTGGCCTTCAGAACCTGGCGGCCCTTGTACATGCCGGTCTTCAAATCGAGGTGGTGCGGACGGCGCAATTCGCCGGAATCCTTGTCCTCGGCATAGGTCGGCTTCTTCAGGGCATCGGCCGAGCGGCGCATGCCACGCCGCGAGGGCGATGTTTTTCGTCGGGGAACGGCCATGTCGGGGTCCTCTAGGGGTGTTGTCGAAAGGCATCGTCCCAAGCGGACGGCTGAAGCGTTTTGGGCGCGAGCTGAAATGCCGATAAGGCCGCGCTTATAGAGGATGGAGTTGCGCAAAGCTAGGGTGGTTCTAAGCCAAAACAGGCCAAATTTGGCTCAAAAAACGCGATTTTCGCGCCAGCATCGCTGCAACCCCGGAGCCTGCGCCCGGGCCGTATAGGTGCCGGCCAGCCGGCGCACCCCCGGACCGGGATTGCGGGCGCTGCGCCGGACCGGATTGGGGAGGATCGCCGCCAGCAGCGCCGCTTCGCGCGGGCTGAGCGCTGATGCCGGATGGCCGAAGGCGTAAGTAGAGCCGGCCTGCGCGCCGAACTGGCCGGTTGGACCGAGCTCGGCGATGTTGAGGTAGATTTCCAGGATCCGCTGCTTCGGCAGCACCAGATCGATCCACATCGCGAGCGGAAACTCCAGCGCCTTGCGGACCACGCTGCGGCTCTGCCACAGGAACAGGTTTTTCGCCACCTGCTGGGTGATGGTCGAGCCGCCTCGCGTGACCTCGCCGTCCTCCGCGTCGTCGATGACGTCGCGCAGCGCGTCCCAGTCGATGCCGTGATGGCTGCAGAATTTCGCGTCCTCCGCCGCGACTACCGAGCGCGGCAGCGAGGGCGAGATCGCGCTGAAATCGACCCATTGCCGCGACACCGGCGCGCCGGAGAGCCAGCGCCACGCCATCAGCGTCGAGACCGGATGGCCGGTGCGATACAGTGGCGTCAGCAGATACGGCAGCAACAGCACGACCAGCAAAATCAGCAACAAATTTCGGGCAATGCGCAAATTTGGCGGTTCTGGTTAAAGGCGGCAGGCGCGGCTGGACAAGCAGCCCGCATCAAAATGATATCTCTATGATATTTCCGGCTTTTTCCAGCGGTTTTAAGGCGCCGCGATCCCTTCCCCCGGAATTGACGAAGCCGGTGCCATAACCGATTGTCCGGCCAACGCGATTGGGAGCTGTTTTTGATGACGACCGGCACTGCACTTTCAGACTTTGCGAAACGACTGGACCAGACCGCGGAGGATACCGAAACTCTGCTCGGGAAGCTGTTGTCGGAGGCGCTGTTGCCCGATGAGATCGCGCGGCCGAAACGGCTGATGGACGCCATGCGTTACTCGAGCCTTGGCGGGGGAAAACGCTTAAGGCCGTTTCTGGTGGTCGAGAGTTCGGCCGTATTCGGCGTCGCGCGCGAGGCCGCGCTTTTGGCCGGCGCCGCACTCGAATGCATCCATTGCTATTCGCTTGTTCATGACGATCTGCCGGCGATGGACAACAGCGACCTGCGCCGCGGCCGGCCCACGCTGCACAAGAAGACCGACGACGCCACTGCCATCCTGGCCGGCGATGGGCTGCTGACGCTCGCCTTCGACATCATCACCCGCGACGAGATCCACAAAGATCCGACCGTACGCCTTTTGCTAACGCGCGCGCTGGCGCGTGCATCGGGAATTGGCGGCATGGTCGGCGGCCAGATGCTCGATCTCGCCGGCGAAGGCCGGTTCGGCGACCGCGAGCCGGTCGACGTCGCGCGGCTGCAGCAGATGAAGACCGGCGCGCTGTTGCGCTACGGCTGCATTGCCGGCGCGATCCTCGGCCAGTCTTCGCCCAAGCAATATCAGGCGCTCGACGATTACGGCCGCGCGCTCGGCGAAGCCTTCCAGATCGCCGACGATCTGCTCGACGTCGAGGGCGATGCGGCCGCGCTCGGCAAGCAGACCGGGCAGGACGCGGCGTTGGGCAAGACCACCTTCGTCACCCAGCTCGGGATCGACGGCGCCAAGCAGCGGGTACGCGATCTGCTGGCGCGCGCCGATGCCGCGCTCGCGATCTTCGGCGCCAAGGGTGACGTGCTGCGCGCTGCCGCGCGGTTCGTCGCCGAACGCAAGAATTGAGGCGCTGATGGCGGGCAAGGAAGCCGACGATCCACGTCTTCTCCGCTTCCGGAAGATGCCGAGGCCGGTCCGCGTGGTCTATGCGCGCCCGCGCACTTTCAGTTCGATCGCGATCGGTATCGTGTCGTTCTTTTTGCTGCCAGGCTCGCTGCGGCTGGTGACGCGTCTGCTGGTCAGCTGGGATATTTTCGTCTCGTTCTATCTGGTGCTCGCCTACATCATGATGTTTCGCAGCGGTCTTGCTCATATCCGCCGCAACGCCGTGTTGCAGGACGATGGCCGCTTTCTGATTTTGCTGGTGACCGCGCTCGGCGCGTTCGCCAGCATCGCCGCGATCGTGTTCGAGCTCGGCGCATCGCACGGCAGCGGGCCGCAACTGGCGCTGGCGACGGTGACGATCGCGCTGTCGTGGGCTATGGTGCACACCACCTTCGCGCTGCATTACGCCCATGATTATTACCGCGGCGCCAAACCCGGCGGCCTGCAGTTTCCCAGCGGCGACGAGCACGACCATGCCGACTACTGGGACTTTGTGTATTTCTCGTTCGTGATCGGCATGACCGCGCAGGTCTCCGACGTTGGCATCACCGACAAGATCATCCGCCGCACCGCCACCGCGCACGGCATCATCTCTTTTGTCTTCAATACCGCGCTGCTGGCCCTGATGGTCAACATCGCCGCGAGCGCGATTTAGATTGGCCCAGTCATTCCTGTACGATGCGCCGCCCCTCTAATGCCCGCGTCCCTGCCCGCCGCCGGAGTCATTCTTGCGCTCCAAGATCACAGGGGCGATTGCCAGTACTGGTCTTGTTGGGATTGCTGACACCGACCGGCTTGACCGGCTTGACCGGACTAGGCTTACGGGTTGGCGGACCCACCGTTGTCGGCGGATGCGGATTGCGCAAGGTACACTGGATTCCTCTGCAAGGCGGCGGCGGAGTTTGCTGCTTATTTGTAACGCCGGCAGAACAAGATTGATAGTTTGTTAGGCATTGGTCATAACAACCTTGGCTTCCACCACCGTGATTACAATCAGCGTTGCAGCCGCGCCTGATGGCCTTGCATGCGATGTCGTTTAGACTGGCAAAACTTTCTGTCGGTGAAACCACGCCTAACAAGCAGCAGATCGCCGCTAACGCAAATCTGTTCGTGTTATTCGGTAATTTCATCATCGTGCTGCCGCCCTGTCGTTGCGCGCTTTTAAGCGCCACCATCTAATGCCCGCGTCCCTGCCCGCCGCCGGAGTCATTCTTGCGCTCCAGGATCACCGGGGCGTTGCCAGTACCGGTCTTGTTGGGGTTGCTGACGCCAACCGGCTTGACCGGCTGGACGGGGCTAGGTTTACGATTGGGCGGCCCCACAGTTGTCGGCGGATGCGGATTGCGCAAGGTACACTGGATTCCTCTGCAAGGCGGCGGCGGAGTCTGTTGTTTGGAGGTCGAGGCTCCGAGCGAGCAATCTGAGCGGCGGCTGTCACATCTATCGGTACAAGCTTGTTTGTTGCCAGTTGCCCCACAGTTTCCGAGGCAACCGCGCCATGCGGCGTTACAAGCAATATCGTTCAAGCTGGCAAAACTTTCCGTAGGCAGCAGTACGCTCAAGCAGCAGATCGCTACCAACGCAAATCTGTTCGTCTTGACGCGGAATTTTGTCATCGCGTTGCCCCCTTGTCGTTGCCAACCTTGGTGTCGGTCACGGCGCGTCGCTCCTTCAGTGGAGAGGTGGAGGCGCGAACATCCCCACGATGCGCGCTCTGTCCCTTCATGCCGTCAGCAACTTTTCGCGCATAGCTTCGGTCGCCGGATCACTGGCACTGAATTATGACGCCGTTCGGACCCATATGTCCTCCACGGCAGGTCGGCTGAGTGTGACCCGGCACATAGTTGCTGCAGCCGGGTTCGGGTTTTTGGCACAAGAATGAGTAGGTCTTGCTTTGGACTGGCCGCCGCCAGCGCCTGGGCCTAAGGGCGCGGCAGACGTGCCAGATGTCTTCACCTGACTCGGGTGACTTGGACCGCCGTCAGACTTCGCGAAGACGTGGCTACAGCTCAAGGTCAATGCCGCTGAGACAGCCAGGAGGCAGCCCGCGCTCCACATCACCTTCATAGCCGTTTCCCTTTTTGCCGCCGACACTGCTTGCAGGGATTGCGGCCATGGCGATCGGTGGCGCCCAAGCCTGATCTGGAATTTCGCAATCTTACCGCCGCTTGCAGGCGCGCCGCGTCTCCCGATTGGGAGACCCCCCATTCGTATGGTGATGCGAATACGCTTCCCGCACTCGCCGACTCGGGAGGGATCAGCCCAGCAGCGGGCTGGTGTAGCCGGCAAACAGCTTGACCAGATCCGCCTGCCGCCGTGCGCCGGTCTTCTCATAAAGACGCTTGAGATGGGTTTTGACGGTGCCCTCGCCGATGCCGAGCGTCTCGGCGACCTGCGGTGCACCGCCGACCTCCACAATGGCCAGCAGGACGCGCAGCTCCATCGGCGTCAACCGATAGGTCCTGGCGATCACCTCGGGCGGGGAACGCGTGGCCAAAGCCGCTTTCTGCACGAACAGGGCAGCCGCGGCCGCATAGCTCACGCCGGCGCTGCTGCGTGCGCCCGACGAGAGCGGCAGGATATGGGCGACGTAGCGCTCGCCGTCGCGCGCGACCAGCGGCACGGCGACGCCCTTGACGCCGACCGCGGCGTCACCGGTCGCGGCGGCCAGAAAGATGTCTCGCAGCGCGCGGTTGACGTCCGGATCGCCCGCGACGAGCCGGCCGACCGACGCGCGCAAGAAATCGCCGTCGGCAATCATGGCGCGGCCGGCGGCGTTGGCGTGGGTAATGCGGCCGCTCGAATCCACGAACAACACGCTCGCGCTGAGTCCGTCGAGCGCATCCGCAAATGTGGCGGCCTGCGCCGTCTTGAACTCGACGAGTTTTCCGATCAGCACGGCACGGCGAAGGTGCGGAACCAGAAGCCGCAGCCGCTCGCGCGCCGGCTCGTCGGCGAGACCTTCGCGCTCATTGCGAAACAAAGCGAACCCTGCGTGGCCTTCCGGTCCTTTGTCGAGATAGACGCAGATGTTGTCGATCCAGCCCCGCGGCCGGATCAGCTCCTTATAGAAGCGCGATTGCAGAAACTCGGCATGCGACATGACAGTCGACGTGCTGAAAACTTCACCGGCGTCGAGCACGAAATAGGTGCCGGCCATAGGGTCGAGGGTCAGGTATTTCTCGAAATAAAGCCGCCGATAATCCGGGTCGGTGCCGAACTGGTAAAATACGTTCCCGCTCCTTCGCGAGGAATCATGCGCGAACAGGCCGCCGGCCGATCCACCGACATAGGCCCCGATCCGGGGCAGAACAGCGTTCCAGGTGTCAGGATTCAATGCGGAATCGTAAATACCGCCGATGAGCTCGAGCAAGGGTTCGTCCAGGTCCATGCGCAGGCACCTCCAGGCATTCGGCCGAAGCTCGAACGCCCTTGGCGCAATGCCATCGGCGCAGAAGTCGGGCTGCTGAGATTGAGAGACTAGCGTCGTCAAGCCGGGCTGTGAAGCACGCGCCTCGCCGAGGCCAAGATCTCGCATGGCCCTCTTGCCCTCCGTGCGAGCCGGATCGCGAACGGCCGCGGCGGAGCACGTCACGGAACTTCCTGATCCCCTGGTCGCGCCAACCGGATGCCGGTTCGCACCTTGCCAATCACGTTTTTCCGATCATGATCGGGCCACAAACAAAAACCAACGGAGGAAGCGATGCGCGGCGTTGTGTTCACGGGCGAACGCGGCCTGGAGCTGATGCAGTTCCCCGATCCCACTCCGGATGCCCATGACGTGGTGATCGAGATGAAGGCGTCCGGCATGTGCGGCAGCGACCTGCATCAATACCGCCGCCCCAAGGGTCAGGCGCAGGCGACCGGCATTCCGATGAAGGAGGGTCCGGTCATCGCGGGACACGAACCCTGCGGCGTGGTGGCCGCGGTCGGCAGCGCCGTCGACGCCAAGGAAGCACGCGTCGGCCAGCGCGTGATGGTGCATCATTATCAGGGCTGCACCCGGTGCAACCATTGCCGCTCCGGATGGCAGCAGCTGTGCCAGGAGGTGCCGGTCAAGGTCTACGGCAACAACGCCCATGGCGGCCACGCGCAATATTTGAAGGTGCCCGCCAACACGCTGGTGCCGCTTCCCGACGAACTGACATTCACGGCCGGTGCGGCGATCGCCTGCGGCTCCGGCACCGCCTACAGCGCGCTGCGCCGCATGAATCTTTCCGGCAACGACACTATTGCGATCTTTGGCCAGGGGCCGGTGGGATTGGCCGCCACGCAATACGCCAAGGCGATGGGCGCGAAGGTGATTGCGCTCGACATCAGCCCGCCGCGGCTGCAGCGCGCCAGGGCGTTCGGCGCCGATGAGGTGGTCAACCCCGGCTCCAACGATCCGGTGGCTGCGATCAAGGACCTCACCCACGGGCGTTACGCGGATCTGACGCTGGACACCTCGAGCAGCCCGGATGCGCGGTTGAACGCGATCCGCTCTACCAAGGTGTGGGGCACGATGTGCTTCGTCGGCGAAGGCGGCGACGTCCATATCGACGTCAGCCCGCATCTGTTGCGGAGGCAATTGACGCTGGTGGCGTCATGGACGTTCTCCAACATCATCCAGGCGGACTGCGCGCGGTTTTCGGTCGAGCGCGGCATCGACGTCGATAACCTCTTCACCCATCGCTGGAGCATCGACCAGGCGGACGAGGCCTACAAATTGTTCGACAAGCAGGTCGACGGCAAGGGCGTGTTTTTGATGTAGGACGGTTACCTCATCCTGAGGAGCGGCGTCTTCGTCGCGTCTCGAAGGATGAGAATGCAGGTAACCTCATGGTTCGAGACGGCGCAACAGCGCCTCCTCACCATGAGGGGCACAATTACACACAAGCAGGGAGCATCAACCCATGAGTCATGACCGTTCCACCGTAGAAGCCGTGGTTCAGCAATATTTCGACGGCCTGTACGAAGGCAATGCCGACAAGCTGGGCGCGATCTTCCACCCCTCCGCCGATTTGCGCTGGCTGGAAAAGGGCGAGCTGCAAATCCTGACCGTGCCGGACTGGCTGGATCGCGTCAGCAAGCGGCCCTCCGCCAAGGCCGAAGGCAAGCCGCGCGAGGATTTCATCGTCACCATCGACCGCTCCGATGAATCCACCGCCTTTATCAAGGTGCGCTGCCAGTTGCCGCCGCGCTATTTCACCGACTATCTGGTGGCGATGAAACTCGCCGATGGCTGGCAGATCGTCTCGAAATCCTACCGCTACGACTTGAAAGAATAGTCACGACGATTCCGCGGCATTGACGGCGCCGCCGTTCCGGGCAAATTGACCCGGCACAGGAATTGGACAGCGTGGAAGCCAAATTCCAGATATTTCTGATTCTGCTGGCGGTGCTGGCGGGCACCGCGCTCGTGGCGCGGCGCATCAACGTCGCGCCGGCGATCCTGCTGCTGCTGGCCGGCATCTCCCTCGCCTTCGTGCCGGGGATGCCGTCGCTGGAGCTGCCGCCGGAACTGGTGCTGCTGGTGGTATTGCCGCCGCTGATCTATTCGGCCAGCGTCGCCATGAGCTGGCGCGAATTCAAATTCAACCTGCGGCTCATCATGCTGCTGGCGGTCGGCTGCGTGATTTTCACGGCCTGCGCGGTCGCCGCCGCGACGCATTACCTGATCGGGCTGCCATGGAATGTCGGCTTCCTGCTAGGGGCCATTGTCGCGCCGCCGGACGTGGTGGCGCCGCTGGCGATCGCCCGCAAGCTCGGGCTGCCGCGCCGCATCCTCGTCGTCCTCGAGGGCGAGGGACTGGCGAACGACGCCACCGCGCTGATCCTGTATCGCTTCGCGGTGGCGGCGATTTCGACCGGCGCGTTTTCGCTGCCGAAAGCGGCCGGCGAGTTCGTCGTCATCGTCGCCGGCGAGGTGCTGTTCGGCGCGGCCGTGGGCTGGCTCAGCTTGCGAGCGCGCCATCGTGCGCGCGATCCGCAGGTCGAGATCACGCTGTCGCTGATCACGCCCTATATCGCCTACTGGGTGCCCGAGCATTTCGGCGGCTCCGGCGTGATCTCGACCGTCGCCTGCGGGCTCTATATGAGCTGGAACGGGCCGCTGTTGATCTCATCGGCGACACGGCTGCAGGGCATCTTCTTCTGGGACCTCGTGATCTACCTGATCGAGGGCATGCTGTTCCTGCTGACGGGATTCCAGATGCGGTCGCTGTTCGAGAAATCGAAGGCGTTTCCGCTCGACGATATCCTGTTCGCGACCGCGCTGGTCGCCGTGATCGTCGTCGTCGCGCGCTTCGCCTGGGTTTTTCCTGCCATCTATCTGCCGCGGTTATCAAAGCGCCTGCGCGAACGCGATCCGGCGCCGCCGTGGCAGTGGCCGTTTGTGATCGCCTTCACCGGCGTGCGCGGCGCGGTGTCGCTGGCCGCGGCGCTGGCGCTGCCATTCGCGCTTCCCGGCGGCGAGGACTTTCCATACCGCGACTTGATCCTGTTCGTCACTTTCGGTGTCATCTTCATCACGCTGGTAGGATTTGGGCTCGGGCTGCCGCCGGTGGTCCGGTGGCTCGGCCTCGCGCAAGCCGGCCGCGCCGAACATCTGGCGGAGCATGAATTGGAACTCGCGGCGCGGCGCGAAGCGCTCGCGGCGGCGCTCAGGTCGCTCGACGCCATCACCGACGATCGCGAACTATCCGACGAGGTGGTCAAGCTGTTGCGTGCGCGGCATGAAATCCGCGCCAACCAGCTGCCGGACTCGCTCGATCCCGAAGCACGCGAGGTCTCGGCGGCGGGCACGGCCCTGACGCGGGAGCTGATATCGGCGGAGCGGAAATTCATTCACGTCCTGCTGCGCGACGGCAGGATCACCGACGAGATCAGGCGGCGGATCGAGCGCGATCTCGATCTGGAGGAAGCAAGCCTCGCCAACCGCGAATACCGCAAGGGGCCGTTGT
Organism: uncultured Alphaproteobacteria bacterium; assembly: GCA_963761395.1. Classification (GTDB taxonomy): domain Bacteria; phylum Pseudomonadota; class Alphaproteobacteria; order Rhizobiales; family Xanthobacteraceae; genus Bradyrhizobium. The sequence goes on along the minus strand of CAVXHU010000028.1, from coordinate 60,458 downwards.
GAGGCTTCCGTCATTGCGAGCCAACGGGTCGACGCAAAGCGTCGCCCGATGATAAACTCCGCGAAGCAATCCATCTCACGGCTCGGCAGAACGAAGGCTGGATTGCTTCGTCGCGGAGCCTGTCATCGGGCGCGCGTTCGCGCGACCCGTTGGCTCCTCGCAATGACGAAGCAAGGACCACCCTACTCCGCCGCCGCGTTCCGTGGCCGCCCGACAAAGCCCGTTGCTTCTCCGAAGCGCTCGAGCATGACCGCGGGCAAATCCTTGGCCCTATTCGTCACGCAGGCGCCGGAGCGCACGGCGTAGCGCTCCTGATGCGCAAGATGCGTGGGCGCCTCGCCCTGCTGCAGCGCGCGAGCCGCATCCATCACCAGTTTACGGAAATGCATGATGCCGAGATCGGTCGGACCGAGATGCTCGCGGGTGCGGTCGGCGATCGGGCCCTGGCTGTCCTGTACGGCTGCGTCCTGCTCCGCGACGCCCTTGATGCCGGTATAGCTCCTGGTCTTCTGCAGCTTGCGGTCGATCAGGTAGTCGTTCGCCTTGTTGCGCAGCGGCACGTAGTTCTCGTCGACTTCGGAGATCACGCCATTGCCGCTGGCATAGGCGTCGCGCTCGGCTTGCGTCAGCGGACGCTCCGGATTCCAGGCATAGGTGTAGATCCAGCAATTGGTGTCGGTCACGGGCACAAAACTCTGGCCGAAAATACTTTCGCCCGGCATCGCGCTCGGCGCATAGGAATGCACTGGCATCAGAAACTGGGCGATGCGCCAGTAGATGTTATCGCTGTCGGTGAGCCGGCCGCCCGCGATCGCCAGTCCTGCGTCATGCGGATTGATTTTTATCACCGGGCGCGGATCCTCGGCGATCCAGCGCATGTGGTCGGTGCTCATGCGCGCGATCGGATTGACGAAGTGCTTCTTGATGTCGAGCAGCTCGTCCTCGTCCTTGTCGAAGCTTAGATGCGCGAAGGTGAAATGCGCGGTGTCGATCGAGCCTTCCAGCGCCTGCACCCAGTTGCAGTCCTGCCACTTCTTCGAGACGTAGCGGTGCGAGGCCGGCACCAGCGCCATCTCCAGGTCAGGCAATTCCGGCACCGCGTCCGCCGGGCCCATATAGGCCCAGATCATGTCGCCCCATTCGCGCACCGGATAGGATTTGATCCGGATCAGGTCCTTGGCATCGAGATCGGGATAGGAGGTCGGCATGTCGACGCAGCGGCCGTCGGTGTCGAATTTCCAGCCGTGATAGACGCAGCGGATGCCGCATTCCTCATTGCGGCCGAGCCAGAGATTGGCGCCGCGATGCGGGCAATGTTGATCGATGACGCCGACCACGCCGCGGCTGTCGCGGAAGGCGAGCAACTCCTCGCCCATCACGACGATCTTCTTCGGCGGGCCGTCGGCGTCCGGCAATTCCTCGGAAAGCAAAACAGGCAACCAGAAGCGGCGCAGCAACTCGCCCATTGGCGTCCCCGCACCGCTTTCGGTCAGGAATTGATTGTCCTCTGCGCGGAGCATGGCTTTCCTCCGGGGGCTGATATTGCTTTACCCAAGCTTGGCGCAGGCGGCGCGGGGCGTCAACGCGCTCCGAACTTTCCTCACACCGGCCGCTCGCCCTTCACCGTCACCCGCGTGCCGGCGCGGGTGTGCGGCCAGTAGTCCCACATCGCGCGGTGCTGGGCGCAGCGGTTGTCCCAGAACGCAATCGCGTTTTCGCTCCAGCGGAAGCGGCACTGGAACAGCGGATTTTCCGCGTGCTGGTAGAGATAGTTCAGCATCGCGTCGCTCTCGTCTCGGGGAATGCCGACGATGTGGCGGGTAAAACCGCGGTTGACGTAGAGCGCCTTCTTGGCCGTCACCGGGTGGGTGCGCACCACCGGGTGCTCGGCGCGCGGATAGGCCGGCCGGTCGGCGACGCCGTAATTGGCGTAAAGCCCGCGATAGGTCGATTCCCCGTCATGCAGCGCGGTGAGCCCGTCGAGATAGGTCTTCATCCGATCCGACAGCGACTCATAGGCCGCATACATGTTGGCGAACAGCGTGTCGCCGCCGCTCGGCGGGCACTGCCGGATATAGAGGATCGAGCCCATCGGCGGCTCGACATCGCAGGACACGTCGGTGTGCCAGCCTTCGCCGTTGGCGCGTGGCGAATCCTTGTCGGCATAGATCTTCATCAGCGCCGGATCGTCGCCCTCATGGGGTGCTGCGGGATGGATGTGCAGTTCGCCGAATTTGCGTCCGAAGGCGAGATGCTGCTTTGGGGTGATGTGCTGATCGCGGAAGAAGATCACGAGATTTTCGGCGAGCGCGCGATGGATCTCGTCCATCTGACGGTTGGAGCGCGATTCGTCCGAAACCAGTTTGCCGATATCGACGCCCGATATCTCCGCGCCGATGATCGGGCGTCAGCTTCTCGACGCCGATGGTCTCATAGGGCTCGGTAGAGTCGGCGGTGTGCCGATAGCGGGGTCCCTGCTTGCTGGACAGTGAAGATCATGGGCGGTCCTCCGGTACCCGTTATGTATTTGACGGCCATGTAGCCCGGATGGAGCGAAGCGCAATCCGGGACCGAGCCGTATCCGACGTTCGGCGCAAGGACTAGCCGACGCCGGATTTCGCTATGCGCTCGCATCGCGGGCTACGCTCGATGAGTTGCGCGCGACGCCGGTTATCTCCGCCGCCGTCCCGCGCCGTCGGCTTGGCGCCGGCGCCGTAGCGCTGGTCGATATAGTCGATCACCATCGCCTTGAATTCGGTGGCGATGTTGGGGCCGCGCAGGGTGCGGAATTTCTTGCCGTCGACGAACACCGGCGCCGCCGGGGTCTCGCCGGTGCCGGGCAAGGATATGCCGATATCGGCATGCTTGGATTCGCCGGGACCGTTGACGATGCAGCCCATGATCGCGACGTTGAGCTCCTCGACGCCGGGATAGCGCGTCTTCCAGCTCGGCATTTCGTCGCGGATGAAATCCTGGATGCTGCGCGCCAGTTCCTGGAACGTGGTCGAGGTGGTGCGGCCGCAGCCCGGGCATGCCGCCACCAGCGGCACGAAGGTGCGGAAGCCCATGGTCTGCAGCAATTCCTGCGCGACCTGCACTTCCAGCGTGCGATCGCCGCCGGGCTCCGGCGTCAGCGAAATCCGGATGGTATCGCCGATGCCGTCCTGCAGGAGAATGCCGAGCGCGGCGGCCGAAGCCACGATGCCCTTCGATCCCATGCCGGCCTCGGTGAGGCCGAGATGAATCGCGTAATCCGAACGCGAGGCGAGTTCCTTGTAGACCGCGATCAGGTCCTGCACCGCGGAGACCTTCGCCGACAGGATCATGCGGTTCTTCGGCAGGCCGATCTCCTCGGCGCGCGCCGCCGACAGCAACGCCGACTGCACCATCGCCTCGCGGGTCACCGCGCGCGCATCGAGCGGGTCGGGTGACTTGGCGTTGTCTTCCATCAGCCGGGTGAGCAGTTCCTGATCGAGCGAACCCCAATTGGCGCCGATCCGCACCGGCTTGTTGTTCTTGATCGCGATTTCGACGATGTCGGTGAACTGGCTGTCGCGCTTGTTCTTGAAGCCGACATTGCCGGGATTGATGCGGTATTTGTCGAGCGCTTCGGCGCAGGCCGGATGCTCCGCCAAAAGCTTGTGGCCGATGTAGTGGAAATCGCCGATCAAGGGCGTGGTGATGCCGCGCTTGCGCAAGCCGTCGCGGATATGCGGCACCGCAGCCGCGGCCTCGTCGCGATCGACCGTGATCCGCACCAGCTCGGAACCGGCGCGCGCCAATGCGGCGATCTGCTCTACCGTCCCTGCGACATCGGCAGTGTCGGTATTGGTCATCGACTGCACCACGATCGGTGCGCCGCCGCCGACGGCGACATTGCCGACCATGACCTCTGTGGTTTTGTGCCGCCCCTTGGGGCCGGCGACGTCGTTTTGCAGCGGTTTTATTGGCTTGTTCATGGGGTCTCAACTATCAGGTTTTGGTGACATTCACCAAGGGATCGACGATCGCACCGTAAAACCAATCGGCTCGGATGCGTGGACGGCAGTTTTAGTCTCGTTTATTCAAAGGGTTATATTGGCCATTTAGTCCACCGAAAGACGATCGTGAAAAGCCATCGGCGCCGCCTCACACCGCTTATATCGGACTGGAATCTTGCGGTTAAAGGGCAAGCGCCGCTGAGCGGCCTTTTCACCCCTGGTCGTTCCACCCTACCATCGCACCGAAATTCCCGGGAGGCGAAACACATGCCAGAGCGTGACGGGCTTATCACCACGGCGGAACTCGCCGGCATCCTCGATCAGCCCGATCTCAGGCTGTTCGATTGCACGACCTATCTTGAATATCAGCCGGAAGGCAGCGGCATTCCCTATATCGCCGTGCCCGGACGGCACACCTTCGAGGCTGCGCATATTCCGGGAGCCGACTTTCTGGATTTGCAGGGCGAATTCTCCGATCAGAATACGGAGCTTCGCTTCATGATGCCTGCCACCGCGCAGCTTGAAGCTGCGTTTGGCCGCCACGGCATCGCAACGAACAGCCGGGTCGTGCTCTACAGCATCGGCAGCGCGATGTGGGCGACACGATTCTGGTGGATGCTGAAATCACTCGGCTTCGAAAACGTATCGGTGCTGGACGGCGGGCTCGACAAATGGAAGGCGGAAGGCCGCGCCATCGAAACCGGGCCTGCGAAGGGCTATCCGCCGGCAACTTTCACCGCAAAACCACAGCGCGGATATTTCGTCGACAAGCACCAGGTTCTTGCTGCCGGCGCCGATCGCGACACCGTCGTCGTCAATGCGCTCTCGCCTCAATTCCACAAGGGGCTGGAGCCCAGCCGTTACGGCCGGCCCGGGCGCATTCCCGGCAGCGTCAATGTTTCCGCAGCAACGCTGTTCGATCCGGAGAGCAAGGCCTTCATTCCACTTGCGGAAGCAGAGAAGAAATTTGCCGCGCAGGGCATCGGCAAGGACAAGCGCGTGGTCGCTTATTGCGGCGGCGGCATCTCGGCCACCATCGACCTGTTTCTGTTGCACCGCCTCGGCTACGACAAGCTCACCCTGTACGACGGTTCGATGGGAGAGTGGGCGAAGGACGCATCGCTGCCGATCGAGACCGGCTAGAGCATGATCCGGAAAGGGGAACCGGTTTTCCGAAGAGATCATGCTCAAACAAGAGATAAGACCATGATCCGATTAACCTAATCGGATCATGGTCTAGGCCCGCGATCACAGATTCGGATCCGGAGCGATTTCCGCGCGGGCCGCTTCAGGCCGGTTCACAAGATAGAGCCCGGCGATCACCAGGAGCGCCGCGACGCCGAACGCCAGCGTCAGCGTGTCGTGCATGATGAAGTAGCTCGCGATCACGCCGAACAACGGTGTGATGAAGGTGAAGGCCGACAGCTTGCTGGCCGAATAGGCCTTTACCAGTGCAAACCACAACAGGAACGTCAGCCCGACCACCCAGAACGCCTGGTAGGCCAGCAGCGAGAGCGACAACGCGCTTGGGACATGTGTGATCCGTTCGCCCGAAATCCATGCCGCGAAGCCGAGGATCGGCATCGACAGCGCCACCTGGTAGCCCATGCCCTTTTCGGCCGGCGCCCTGAGCAGCGCCGTGGCCTTGATGAGCAGCGTCGTCGCCGCCCACAGCGCGCCGCCGGCGACGATCAGGAGATCGCCCAACAAGACATTGGCATCGACATTGGCCTGGGGCACGCCGATCGCCAGCGCGACGCCGGCAAAGCTCAGGCCGAGCCCGCTCCATTGCGAGGCGCGCAGCCGCTCGCCGAGAAACAGATAGGAGCCCAGCGCGACGAAAAACGGCGCGGTGTAGAGAAACACCACCGCGCGCGACGCCGAGGTCAAGAGCAGGCCGCGATAGATCAGCACGAATTCGAAGCCGAAGATGATGCCTGCGGACAGGCCCGCCCACAGCGTGCCGTCACGCTCGAAGAATTTGACGCCGCGCAGCCAGCCGATGATGAGCAGCACCGGCAATGCGCCGACGGAACGGCTCAGCGCCTGCAGCATTGGCGGCACGTCCGGCAACACCAGCTTGACCGCAATCTGGTTGAAACCCCAGCTCAGGCACAGCATCAGCATCAATGCGACGGCGCCCGGACTGAGCGGACGCCCGGCCGATGGTTTGGTCGTTTGCTCGGAAGACATGAAACCCCGTGTCCGGCTTATCGCCGTGTTGTTGGGGCATGATCCCGAAAAGTGGCCTTCCGGTTTTCGGAAAAGATCATGCCCAAATGAACTCTATTTAAGGCAATGCGCGCAAGTACCGGTGATTTCGACGACGGACAATTTCGGCGCAAAGCCGGTGGCGCGCGCGGCGGCGTTGAGGCTTTGCGCCACCGGCAACGCTGGAATTTCGCCGACCGAACCGCAGCGCTCGCAGATCAGAAACGCCACCATTGCCGCCGCGTCATGGTCATGCGCGCAGGCCAGGAACGCGTTGCGGCTTTCGATGCGATGGACCAGACCGTTCTCCATCAAGAAATCGAGCGCGCGATACACCGTGATCGGCGCCGGACGCGGCATCGATTTCGCGAGTTCATCGATCACTTCATAGGCGCCGAGCGGGCGATGGCTGGACAACAGCGCCTGCAGCACCTGGCGGCGGATCGGCGTGAATTTCTGCGCCCGCCGCTCGCAGACCCGTTCGGCATGATCCATCGCGTCCGCGGTGCAGCGGTCGTGATCGTGGTCGGGCGCGGGAAATGTCGGTTTGGTCAGGGTCATCTGGCAATCATGTAACGCGGCCGGTCCGGTCGGTCTAATCCCGATTGACAATTTGCACCGCAGCAATGTGTAGCATTTCGGCGGGCAATCCCCAATCCCGCTGGGCGGCTTGCCTGAAGCCGGCTCAAGCCATGTGCTGCCAGCGGGTCAGCCCTCCATTAAGCTGTTGTGGCAAAAATTCATAAGCTAGCTTATTATATCGCAAGCTTATGGAGGCGACGCGCATGGCCCGCGGTTCCGTGGATATGAACTTCCTGTTTACGCTCGGCGAATTGCAGCGGCTGGTACGCGCCTACGCCGACAAGCAGGCGGCGCGCTATGGCATTACCCGCGCGCAATGGGCGGTGCTGGCCAAGGTGGAGCGCAACGAGGGCCTGAAACAGTCGGAACTCGCGGAACAGATGGAAATGCAGCCGATTACCCTGACCCGACTGATCGATCGTCTGTGCGATAACGACTGGATCGAACGCCGCGGCGATGATACCGACCGCCGCGTCAACCGCCTCTATCTGCGCAAGGCTGCGCGCCCGTTGCTGGGCAAACTGGGCGGGCTGCGCTCCGAGCTGACGGCGACCGCGCTCGAAGGCATCAATCCGTCCGACGCCCATCGCCTGCTCGACCAACTGGAAGCGATCAAGGAAAACGTGCGCAACGCCATTCAAAATCCAGCCGGTGAACCTCCAAAGAAGGAGCAGCGCTTTGGCTGATCCCGTCCTGAAATTCCCGCCCGAGCAGAAGGGCAATCCGCCGAAGCCCCGGATCAAGATTGCCGCGGAGCCGCGCCGCCGCTTGATGGCCGCCATGCGGCGTTACCGTCGCGTGCTTTTGCTGGTGGTGTTGCCGCTGGTGGCGCTGATTGCCGGGCTGACCTTCTATCTCAATGGCGGCCGCTACGTGACCACCGACGACGCCTATGTCGGCGCACAGAAGGTTCTGATCACGCCCGATATTTCCGGCAAGATCATCAGCGTCGCCGTCAAGGAAGGCCAGTCGGTCGCAACCGGTGACGTCATGTTCCAGATCGATCCGGTGCCGTTTCAGCTGGCCCTGGCGCAGGCGCGCGCCAGGCTGGACGATGCCAAGACCAGCCACGACACCCTCGTCGCCAATGTGAAGCTTTATTCGCAGACCATCGACATCATCAATTCCGGCATCGCCATCAAGCAGCGCGACGTCGAGCGCAAATCCGCGCTGGTCAAGAGTTCCGCCGGATCGCAGCTCGATCTCGACAACAGCGCCACCGCGTTGGTCACCGCGCAGGCCCAGTCGCAACTGGTCAAGCAGCAAAACTCGAACGCCCTCAATCAGCTGCTCGGCAACCCCGAGCTGCCGCTCGAACAGTTTCCGGCTTACATGCAGGCCAAGGCCGCGCTCGACGACGCCCAGCGCAACCTCGATTTGACCACGGTGCGCGCGCCGATGCCTGGCATTGCAACCCAGGTCGATCAGATTCAACTCGGCCGCTTCGTCGTCGCCGGCACGCCGGTGTTCAGCGTCATCGACACCTCAAAACCCTGGGTCGATGCCAACCCGAAGGAATCGGACTTCACCTATGTCGCGGTCGGCCAGCCCGTCACCATCGACGTCGATGCCTTCCCCAATCATGTCTTCAAGGGCACCGTCGGTTCGCTCAGCCCCGGCACCGGCGCGCAATTTGCGATCCTGCCGCCGCAGAACGCCACCGGCAACTTCGTCAAGGTGGTGCAGCGGGTGCCGGTGCGAATCTATTTCGACAGCAATGACAAATACGTCCAGAAGCTGAAGGCCGGCATGAGCGCCTATACGTCGATCGACACCGACCATCGCCGTTCGCTCGCGACCCTGCTCGGCTTCTCGCCGGCGGTGGCGAACCAGGACTAGCCGATCATGTCGACTTCGGCTGCAGCCCCGATCGCGGTTCCCGGCCTGCGCCGCAACATGGTGACGATCTGCGCCATGACCGCGACCATCATGCAGGCGCTGGACACCACCATCGCCAATGTCGCGCTGCCCTATATGCAGGGCACGCTGTCGGCGTCGCAGGACCAGATCAACTGGGTGCTGACCTCCTACATCGTCGCGGCCGCGATCATGACCGCGCCGGTGGGCTGGATCGCCAACCGTTTTGGGCGCAAGCGGATCTTCATCCTGTGCTCGGGCGGCTTTACGATCGCGTCTGTGCTGTGCGGGCTGGCGCAGGACATCAACCAGATGGTGCTGTTTCGTTTGCTGCAGGGCATGTGCGGCGCGGCGCTGGTGCCGCTGTCGCAGGCGGTGATGCTCGACTCCTATGCGCTGCATGAGCGCGCCAAGGCGATGTCGATCTGGGGCATGGGCGTGATGATGGGCCCGATCATGGGGCCGTCGCTCGGCGCCTGGCTGACCGAGACCTATTCCTGGCACTGGGTGTTCTTCGTCAACCTGCCGTTCGGCATCTTCACCGTGCTCGGCCTGCTGGTCTTCATGGACGAGACCAAAAAGAATCGCGAGCTGCGCTTCGACTGGTTCGGATTCCTGGCGCTCGCGGTCGGCATCGGCGCCTTGCAGATCGCGCTCGACCGCGGCGAACAGCTCGGCTGGACCGAATCCAACGAGATCATCGCCGAGTTCATCGTCTCGATCGCCGGCTTCTATTATTTCTTCGCGCATTCGTTCACGACCTCAAGGCCGTTCATCCAGTTCGCGATCTTCAAGGACAAGAATTTCATCGGCGGCTGCGTGTTCATGGCGGTCATGGGCCTGGTGCTGTTCTCGACCATGGCGCTGTCCTCGCCGTATTTGCAGAACGTGATCGGCTATCCGATCATCACCGCGGGCCTGTTGCTGGCGAGCCGCGGCTGCGGCACTTTTGTGGCCATGATGCTGGTCGGCCGGCTGATGCGATATATCGAGGCGCGGACGCTGATCGTTTGCGGTCTCAGCCTGACCTGCCTTTCGCTGTTCTACATGACCGGCTGGACCGACCAGACCGGGGTTCCGGAGATCGTGACCCTGAGCATCGTCCAGGGCTTCGGCTTCGGGCTGGTGTTCGTGCCGCTCTCCACGGTGGCGTTCCTGACGCTGCCCAACCATCTGCGCACCGACGGCACCTCGATGCTGACCCTGATGCGCAACGTCGCCTCTTCGATCGGCATTTCCGTCGTGATCGCGCAGCTGACGGAAGGCTCGCGGCGGACCTACGCGATCCTGTCGCAGCACGTCAACCCGTTCAACCATGCGATGCAGATGCCCGACGTGCGCAGCATGATCGACATGAGCACCGACAAGGGCCGCGCCATGATGGACGTCATGGTCAACCTGCAGGCGCAGATCATCGCCTTCTCGCAGGACTACCAGATGGTGATGATCTTCACGCTGTGCGCGATTCCCTTGGCGATCATGATCGGCTCCACCAAGGCCGCGCTGCGCAAGCAGTCGCTGGCGCCGGAACATGCGGTGATCGAGTAGCGGCGCTCTCAACCTCTCCCCGCTCTGCGCGGGGAGAGGTCGAAGGAAGGTTCGCACACCGCCTCTCAATCGAGCAGCTCGCGGCAGTCGAGGTCATCGACCGCCATAAAAATCCGTTCCAGATTATTCCACCAGATAACCGGCGGGATGCCTGCCGTCCATTGCCAAACCGGGTTCGTGATGTGCCAAAGCACCGACCGGCGATAATCTTCGTCAAGTGCGCGGCGATCGTAGCCGCGCACCCCATGGGCCAGAAGTGTCTCGTGATAGCAGTCCAGCAGCGGCCGTTCCATCAACCTCCTGCGATCGGGATACCATTGCAGCGCCATCATGTAGGCGAGGTCACCAGACCCCACATTGATGCGCCATTGATCGAAATCGAACAGTCGGACATCATCGCGCGCGGGGTCTTGCGGCAGCAGGAAATTCCAGACATGCGCATCGCCATGAGCGATGGTGACGTTGCGACGCGAGTGGTAGCGTTGCGTCAGTCGGGGTGCAGCATCGATCAAGCGGTGATACAGATCGCGACGCTCATCCGGCAGACGATCGCCAACCTGATCGGCGAAACGCCCGAAATGCTCGGCGAATTGCTGCATAATTTGGTTCATGACATCAGTATCCAACCAGGCACCGACGGAGTTACCCAGACGCGGGTGGTCCCACCACTCGGCATGCGCGCTCGCCAGCGCGCGGACAATTAATTTGGAGTGCTTGAAGGTGGGAGGCAAAGGCCAGACGGTCGCGATGTGGTGTGAATCTGTCAAATCTTCGAGCAGGAGATGCCAGGCATGGGTTTCTGCGTTCCAACTGCCCTCGAAGCAGCGCGGGGTCAGGTGCGCCGACATCAATGGGGCGACCTCCGTGTAGAAAGCAACTTCCTGGCGGCCGGCATTCCACAACGTGCTTGCGTAATTGGAATGCGCTATCTTGAGGATCACCGATCGCGGCGCGTCGTTAGCCGGACCGTCGTAGCTCAGGTCCAGCCGGATGATGTGCGATACGATTGTGTCGCGCGAACTCTTCACCACGACATCTCGGACGCGGCCATCGCCGAGCACACCGGCCTTTCGTAGGGCACCGGTGAGATGGTCCGCATTCGCCGCTGGCGGCAAGGAATCTGTTATCATTGATGATCCCCCATGAGGCAACGCACCATGCCACATCACCAGTGTGTCATACGCGGGCTTGACCCGCGTATCCATCAATCTTCACAAGAAGCTTTTCGAAATAGATGGATGGCCGGGTCAAGCCCGGCCATGACGAAGGGGAAACCTCAAATATCGAAAAACACCGTCTCGTTGTCGCCCTGCAGGCGGATGTCGAAACGATAGACCGCGTTGCCGTTGCCGGGTTGGCGCCTGGCGATCAGCGTGCCGCGGCGCTCGCCGGGCACCAGCGCCATCACGGGGTCGGCGGCATTAGCAGCCTCGCCGTCGAGATAAATCCGCGTATAATTGTGCAGCAGCATGCCGCGCGCGAAAATCGCCAGCAGAATATGCGGCGCCTGTGGCTTGCCGTCGGGATCGGGCACCGGGCCGGGCTTGATGGTGTCGAACGCATAATCGCCGTTGGCGTCGGTGCCGCAGCGGCCGAACCCTCGAAACGCCGAATTCGGCAACGCGCGCTTGTCCTTGGGATCGCTGAAGCGGCCCTGCGCGTCGGCCTGCCAGATCTCCAGCATGCAATCGGGGACCGGCTGCCCGTCGCCGTCGAACACCCGGCCTTCGATCCTGATGCGTTCGCCGGATGCGTCCGCCGTGACGAGGTTGTTGGTGAAGGCGTCGTTCCAGTCGTATTTGCCGTCCGGCGTCAGCCCGTATTTGAAAAACGGACCGACGGTCTGCGATGGCGTAATCCCCTGGGCTTTGGTTCCCACCACTATTTTGTCTCCATCGGCGTGGCACCGCGCCCGCGCAACACGATGTTGAAGCGGTAGCACAGCGCCCATTCCGGCTGGGTGTTTTCCAGGTCGAATGAGGAAACCATCCGCATCCGCGCCTTCTCATCCGGCACCGAATTGAAGATCGGATCGAATTCGAACAGGGGATCGCCGGGGAAATACATCTGCGTCACCAGCCTTGAGACGAAGGAATGGCCGAACACCGAGAAATGGATGTGGGCCGGCCGCCAGGCGTTGTGATGGTTGCCCCAGGGATAGGCGCCGGGTTTTACCGTGACGAACTTGTAGTAACCATTGCTATCGGACTGCGCGCGGCCCGCCCCGGTGAAGTTGGGATCGAGCGGCGCGGGGTGCTGATCGACGACATGGATGTAACGGCCGCAGGCATTGGCCTGCCAGATCTCGAGCAGCGTATTGGGCACGCCGCGGCCGTCTTCATCCAGCACATGGCCATGCACGATGATGCGCTCGCCGAGCGGCTCACCCTTGTGCTGGGTGGTGAGATCGTGATCGTTCTCGCGCACCGTCTCGTGGCCGTAGACCGGTCCGGTCAGTTCCGACAGCGTGTGGCGCATGGGGATCAGCGGCTTTTGCGGCGATCGCTTGATCGTGCTGCGGTACGCCGGCGACAACCGCGCCGGATGCGCCGCGTTGCTTGCGATGGGATAGGCGAGTGTCATGGTCGAGTCCTCTTGCCCCGTCATTGTGAGCGAAGCGAAGCAATCCTCAATGGAGCCGCTAGAAGCTGGATTGCTTCGTCGCTGCGCGCCTCGCAATGACGTCTTCAGTGACCTCAATTCAGCTTCTCGATCGCCATCGCGACGCCCTGGCCGACGCCGACGCACATCGTCGCCAGCGCGCGTTTTCCGCCGCGCTTCTCCATGCCGTGCACCGCGGTCATCGCCAGCCGCGCGCCGCTCATGCCCAGGGGATGACCGAGCGCGATGGCGCCGCCATGCGGGTTGACGAAATCGGCATCGTCCTTGACGCCCAGCTGTCGCAGGCAGGCTATGCCTTGGCTGGCGAAGGCCTCATTGAGCTCGATCAAATCGAAATCGCTGATCTTCAGTCCCAGCCGCTCCATCAGCTTGCGCGTCGCCGGCACCGGACCGATGCCCATGATGCGCGGCGGCACCGCGGCCGAGGCGAGGCCGAGAATCCGCGCCCGCGGCGTCAGCCCGTGCTTCTTCACCGCAGCTTCCGAGGCAAGTATCATTGCGGCCGCGCCGTCATTGACGCCGGAGGCGTTGCCGGCCGTCACCGTGCCGGGATTGCGCACGATCGGCTTCAATTTCGTCAGGCCTTCGAGCGTGGTTTCCGGCCGCGGATGTTCGTCCTTGTCGACGCTGACCGGCCCGGCCTTGCCGCCGGGCACCGAAACCGGGGTGATTTCTTCCGCGAAATAGCCCGATGCGATGGCTTGTCCGGCGCGCTGCTGCGAGCGGATCGCGAATGCGTCCTGATCGGCGCGCGACACCTGGAATTCCTCGGCGACGTTCTCGCCGGTCTCGGGCATCGCATCGACGCCGTATTGCGCCTTCATCAGCGGATTGATGAAGCGCCAGCCGATGGTGGTATCGTAAATATCCGCCGAGCGCGAAAATGCCTCCGGCGCCTTGCCCATCACGAACGGCGCCCGCGTCATCGATTCAACGCCGCCGGCAATCGCAAAATCGATCTCGCCGGCCCGGATCGCGCGCCCGGCGGCGCCGACCGCGTCGAGCCCCGAGGCGCAGAGGCGATTGAGCGTGAGGCCGGGAACCGATTCCGGCAGGCCCGCCAGCAACAGCGCCATCCGCGCCACGTTGCGGTTGTCCTCGCCGGCCTGGTTGGCGCAGCCGAAATAGACCTCATCGACCTCCGACCAGTCGAGCTTGGGATGGCGCGCCATCAGGGCTTTGATCGGGGCGGCCGCCAGATCGTCGGCGCGCACCTTGGCCAGCGAACCGCCGAAGCGGCCGATCGGGGTTCTCACGGCATCGCAAACAAACACATCGCGCATTGAATCTCTCCCTGAATGCCGCGTTTCCGCGCAGAACGGCCGGAATGATGGCGAGTTTTAGGAGCGGGGCCGCGGCAGGTCAATTGACGCTTTCGCGTCCTGCGGCGCATTCGCGTGAGGTCCGTTATGCCCGCAGGTCCGGGGTGGCGTGCGACGGGCGGCCGAGGGCGTGGAAAACATGCATGGCGGCGGCAAACCGATAGGATCGGACGGCAAAATTTTGTAGTTTGCGCAGCCAATGACGATCCAGCAATCCATTCCCGTGCCATCAGACGCCGCGCCAGCCGCCGAAGCGCGCGTCACGCCGATGATGGAACAATACCTCGAGATCAAGGCCGCCAATCCCGGGCTGTTGCTGTTCTACCGGATGGGCGATTTCTACGAGCTGTTCTTCGAGGACGCCGAAATCGCCTCGCGCGCGCTCGGCATCATGCTCACCAAACGCGGCAAGCATCAGGGCATGGATATCCCGATGTGCGGCGTGCCGGTGGAGCGTTCCGACGATTATCTGCATCGCCTGATCGAAGCGGGCCATCGCGTCGCGGTGTGCGAGCAGATGGAGGATCCCGCCGCAGCCCGCGCCCGCGGCAACAAGAGCGTGGTCCGCCGCGACGTGGTGCGGCTGGTGACGCCGGGCACGCTCACCGAAGACACCCTGCTCGATGCCAGGACCAACAATTATCTGCTGGCGATCGCGCGCGCCCGCGGCTCGGCGGGCGGCGACCGCATCGGGCTCGCCTGGATCGACATTTCCACCGCCGAATTCATCGTCACCGAATGCTCAGCGAGCGAACTCGCGGCGACGCTTTCGCGGATCAATCCCAACGAGGCCATCGTCACCGACGCGCTCTATGGCGATCCCGATCTGGGACCGCTGTTGCGCGAATTGCCGGCGGTGACGCCGCTGACCCGCGACGTGTTCGACAGCGCCACCGCGGAACGACGGCTGTGCGATTATTTTGCGGTCGCCACCATGGACGGCCTCAGCGCGATGTCGCGGCTGGAGGCTACCGCCGCCGCCGCCGCCGTCACCTATATCGACCGCACCCAAGTGGGCAAACGGCCGCCGCTGTCGCCGCCGTCGCGCGAAGCCGCCGGCACCACCATGGCGATCGACCCGGCCACCCGCGCCAATCTCGAATTGACCCGGACGCTTGCCGGCGAGCGGCGCGGATCGCTGCTGGATGCCATCGACTGCACCGTGACCCCGGCCGGATCGCGCCTGCTCGCCCAGAGGCTGGCGGCGCCGCTCACCGAAAGTGCTGCCATCGCGCGGCGGCTCGATGCGATCGCGGCCTTCGTTGCGGACAGTGCTGTTCGCGACGAAATCCGCACCACGCTGCGCGCGGCGCCCGACATGTCGCGCGCGCTGGCGCGATTATCGGTCGGGCGCGGCGGGCCGCGCGACCTTGCGGGATTGCGCGACGGTATTTTTGCGGCCGATCAAGCCTTGGCACGGCTCGCGCGGCTTGAAGAACCGCCGCCGGAGATCGTCGCGGTCATGGAGGCGCTGCGGCGCCCCTCGCGGGAGCTTGCGCGCGAATTCGAGCGCGCGCTGGCCGAGCAACTGCCCTTGATCAAACGCGACGGCGGTTTCGTTCGCGAATTCTATGAGGCCGCGCTCGACGAGACCCGCAATCTGCGCGACGCCTCGCGCCTCGTGGTTGCCGCGATGCAGGCGCGCTACGCCGACGAGACCGGCGTCAAGGGCCTGAAGATCCGCCACAACAACGTGCTCGGTTACTTCGTCGAAGTCACGGCGCAGCATGGCGACAAACTGATGACGCCGCCGCTGAACGCGACCTTCATCCATCGCCAGACGCTGGCCGGACAAACCCGTTTTACGACCGCGGAACTCGGCGAGATCGAAGCCAAGATCGCCAACGCCGGCGACCGCGCGCTCGGGCTGGAGCTGGAAATCTTCGACCGGCTCTGCGCGCTTGCCACCGCCGCCAGCGAGGACTTGCGCGCCGCCGCGCATGCCTTCGCGCTGCTCGACGTCGCGACCGCGCTGGCGAAACTCGCCGTCGATGACAATTATGTGCGGCCCGAGGTCGACACCTCGCTCGGCTTTGCCATCGAGGGCGGCCGGCATCCGGTGGTCGAACAGGCGCTGAAGCGCGACGGCCAGCCCTTCATCGCCAATGCCTGCGACCTCTCGCCGGGGCCGGGACAGACGTCAGGCCAGATCTGGCTGATCACCGGCCCGAACATGGCGGGCAAGTCGACTTTCCTGCGCCAGAACGCGCTGATCGCGCTGCTGGCGCAGATCGGCAGTTTTGTCCCGGCGACGCGGGCGCGGATCGGCATCGTCGACCGGTTGTTTTCTCGCGTTGGCGCCGCCGATGATCTGGCGCGCGGCCGCTCCACCTTCATGGTGGAGATGGTGGAGACGGCGGTCATCCTCAATCAGGCCAGCGAGCGCTCGCTGGTCATTCTCGACGAAATCGGCCGGGGCACCGCGACCTTCGACGGACTGTCGATCGCGTGGGCGGCGATCGAGCATCTGCATGAGAGCAATCGCTGCCGGACGCTGTTCGCCACCCATTATCATGAACTCACCGCGCTGTCGGCCAAACTGCCGCGGCTGTTCAACGCCACCGTGCGGGTCAAGGAGTGGCAGGGCGACGTGGTGTTCCTGCACGAAGTGCTGCCGGGCTCGGCCGACCGCTCCTACGGCATTCAGGTGGCGAAGCTCGCAGGACTTCCTGCGCCGGTCATTGCGCGCGCCAAATCGGTGCTGGCGAAACTCGAGGCGCAGGACCGCGGCCAGACCGCACGCGCCCTGGCCGACGACCTGCCGCTGTTTGCGGTGCCGTCACGCGCCGCAACTGAAGTGGCGCCGCCGAGCGAGGCCGAGCAGTTGATCGAAGCGTTAAGGGCGCTGCATCCCGACGAGATGTCGCCCCGCGACGCGCTGGAGGCGCTGTATGCATTGAAGGCAAAATTGCAAGCAGTAGCTGCTCCTCATCCAGAGGAGCCCGCTCTTGCGGGCGTCTCGAAGGATGAGTATGCATCGTGCCTCATGGTTCGAGACGCGCGAAGACGCGCTCCTCACCATGAGGGTCTGGCTCATCGGCGCACGACGCGCCGGCGCCCGTTCCACCACAGCCCGAGATTCCAGCTCACGCAAACCGTCAGCGCAAGGCTGAGGCCGACCACTGATCCGAACCGCAGTGCGGCGAGATGCAGCACGGCAATCGCGATGCCCAGTCCCATCAAGCCCCATCCGCTGTTGGCGATCACGGCCGCGGTTGCCGGGCCGCCAATGCGCGGGTGCAGGATCAGCATCATGCTGGTGAACACCACCGGAAACAGCGCGATGGTGCCGCTGATGCTGGGGCCGACCCAGCCCGACAAGGTCGTGACGGTTGCGACCAACGTTGAAACCAGCAGCGCGCGCAGCGGGATATCGTACCAGCGGCGCGTGATCAGCGGCATCTTGACGTTGCGGAAGCGCCGCAGCAGCGGCAGGCCGACCGCAAAAGCAATGGCATTGGCGATCAGGCCGCCGGCCAGCGACCAGTGCACCGTCCGCGACAGCGCGGCAAGCGCGATCCACACGGCAACCGCGCCGGAAAAACTGACGGCTGCGCTCCGGCGCTGCGCCAGCACGACATAGGTCAGCCCAAGGAAGATCGTCACCGCGTTGATCGGCAGGCTCGCCAGCGCGCCCTCGGCGATGAACGCCGCATTGTGATCGAGCGCGAGAAACACATAAGAAGGGCCTGCCGAAATCGGCAATGTGGCAACCAGCGCGCCGATCACAGGTCCCGATCGCTCGGTGATAACGGACGCTGACACCACGAACGCGGCCGTCACCGCCATGCGCAGCGCAAGCGTCAGGATGAAAGCGAAATCGGGGGACATTTTGAGCCGTCATCATCCGCGAAAGCGGATGATCCAGTAATCACCGCCGTTAACGGCATTGTTGAAGTCTGTGTTTACTGGATGCCCCGCCTTCGCGGGGCATGACAATACCAGTCTCACACCCTTTGCATCGTCACCGAAACCTTCGGGCCGTTCTTGATGGTCTGGTAGACCACGCAATAGCGCTCGGTGAGCTTCAACAGCAGATCGAGTTTTTCCTGCGGCGCCTCGGTATCGACGTCGAAGCGGAGGCGAATTTCCGCAAAGCCCACCGGCGCCTCCTTGTCGACGCCGAGCGTGCCGCGGAAATCCAGATCGCCCTCGGCGGTCACGATTCCCGTCTTCAGCGGCACCTCGATCGCGGTCGATACCGACTTCAATGTTACGCCGGCGCAGGCGACCAGCGCTTCCAGCAGCATGTCGCCGGAGCACAATTCAAGCCCGGAACCTCCGGACGCGGGATGCAGGCCGGCCACCGCCAAGGCGCGGCCGGTCTCGACCTTGCAGGCGATGCCCTCGTTCTCGATCGAGCCCTTGGCTTTCAGCGTGATCATGGCGGCCTTTGGATCGGATTTGTAGCGATCCTTGATCGGGGCCTGGGTGGCGCGGAGTTCGGCGGCGTCCATATATTGCTCCAGCATGAGTGGCGTGCCGGATGTAATGAAAGATCATGCCGCTGTCACCCTGAAGGGTGTCGCGTCGAAGGCGTTTTCTGCGCGGCAGCACCTTCGCCGCTCAAAAAACGATGTTTTATTCCAAATACTTAATCGGACAGCCCGGAATGTCCCGTGACAGCGTCAGCGCCGTCCGATATCCGGGTAGGTCATGGATAGCGTTGTGACCCAGACCCGACCCGAAGCCGACGAACGTTTCGATACCGCAAGGATCACCGCCGCGGTCGACGCGCTGGCTGAAAAATTCGCCGGACGCGAGGATCTTTTTCGCTCCAATGTGGCGCAACTGCTGAAGGCCGAACTCATCGCTGCGCGCGCCACCGCGCAGGCCGTGCTGCTGAAGGATCGTCACGGCCGGCGCTGTGCCGAACGGCTGTGCTACGTCCAGGACGAAATCATCCGCATCCTGTATGCCGCCGCCACGCGCCATCTGTATTACTCGCCGATCCCCTCCGGCGCCGAGCGCATGGCCGTTGTCGCCACCGGCGGCTATGGCCGCGGATTGATGGCGCCGGAATCCGACATCGATCTGTTGTTCATCCTGCCCTACAAGCAAACCGCCTGGGGCGAGCAGGTCGCCGAGGCCATTCTGTATTGCCTGTGGGACATGGGGCTGAAGGTCGGCCACGCCACGCGTTCGGTCGATGAATCGATCCGGCAGGCGCGCGGCGACATGACGATCCGCACCGCGATCCTCGAGACAAGATTTCTGACCGGGGACCAGCCGCTCTATGGCGAACTGGTGGCGCGGTTCGACAGGGAAGTCGTGCAGGGCACCGCGGCCGAATTCGTTACCGCCAAGCTTGCCGAGCGCGAAGAGCGGCATCGCCGCGCCGGGCAATCGCGTTATCTGGTCGAACCCAACGTCAAGGACGGCAAGGGCGGATTGCGCGATCTGCATACGCTGTTCTGGATTGCGAAATATGTTTACCGCGTGCGCGAGACCGATGAGCTGCTTGAACGCGGCGTGTTCGACGCGCAGGAATACCGCACCTTCCGCCGCTGCGCCGATTTCCTGTGGTCGGTCCGCTGCAATATCCATTTCTTCTCCGGCCGCGCCGAAGAGCGGTTGTCGTTCGACATGCAGCGCGAGATCGCCATCAGGCTCGGATATACCTCGCATCCCGGCATGCAGGACGTCGAACGCTTCATGAAGCACTATTTCCTGGTCGCCAAGGACGTCGGCGATCTCACAGCGATCCTGTGCGCCAAGCTGGAAGACCAGCAGGCCAAGCCGGCGCCGGTGCTCAGCCGGATGATGGCGCGGTTGCGGCCGAGCATGAACCGGCGGCGGGTGCCCGACAGCGACGATTTTATCGTCGACAACAACCGCATCAATCTTGCCGCGCCCGATGTCTTCAGGCATGACCCGGTCAACCTGATCCGGATTTTCCGGCTGGCGCAGAAAAACAATCTCGCCTTTCATCCCGACGCGATGCGCACGGTGACGCGTTCGCTCAAGCTCATCAACACGCAACTGCGTGAAAACCCGGAAGCCAACCGGCTGTTCATGGAGATCCTGACCTCGAACGACGCGGAAGTGGTGCTGCGGCGCATGAACGAGACCGGCGTGCTCGGCCAATTCATTCGCGCCTTCGGCAAGATCGTGTCGATGATGCAGTTCAACATGTACCACCACTATACGGTGGACGAGCATCTGTTGCGCTGCGTCGGCTACCTGCAGGAGATCGAACGCGGCGGCAACGACGAATTCACCGTCGCCAGCGACCTGATGCGTAAAATTCGCCCCGAGCACCGCGCGGTGATCTACATCACCACGCTGTTGCATGACATTGCCAAGGGCCGCCCCGAGGATCACTCGATTGCCGGGGCAAAAGTGGCGCGGCGGCTGTGCCCGCGGCTCGGTTTCAACGCCGCCGACACCGAGCTGGTGGCGTGGCTGATCGAACAACATCTGACGATGTCCACGATGGCGCAATCGCGCGACCTTTCGGACCGCAAGACCATCGAAAATTTCGCAGCGGTGGTGCAATCGGTCGAACAGATGAAGCTGCTGACGGTCCTGACCACCGCCGATATCAGGGGCGTCGGTCCCGGGGTCTGGAACGGCTGGAAGGCGCAACTGTTGCGCACGCTGTATTATGAAACCGAACCGGTGCTGACCGGCGGCTTCTCGGAGGTCAACCGCGCGCAGCGCATTGCGGTGGCGCAGGCGGAATTTCGCGCGGCCTTCACCGAATGGCCGGAAGCGGACCTCAACGCCTATATCGGGCGGCACTATCCGGCGTACTGGCTCAAGGTCGAACTGCCGCGCAAGATCCGCCACGCCCGCTTCCTGCGCGCCAGCGAACAGGCCGGCCACAAGCTCGCGATCAATGTCGGCTTCGACGAAGCCCGCGGCGTCACCGAGCTCACCATCCTGGCGACCGACCATCCCTGGCTGCTGTCGATCATCGCCGGCGCCTGCGCTTCCGCCGGCGCCAACATCGTCGACGCGCAGATTTACACCACCACCGACGGGCGCGCGCTCGATACCATCGCCATCACCCGGGAATACGACCGCGACGAGGACGAAGGACGGCGCGCGACGCGGATCGGCGAGATGATCGAGGACGTGCTGGAAGGCAAATTGCGGCTGCCGGAAGTGGTGGCGCGCCGCGCCGCGAGCCGTGGCAAGATGCGGCCGTTCGTGGTCGAACCGGAAGTCATCATCAACAATCAGTGGTCGGACCGCTACACGGTGATCGAGGTGTCCGGCCTCGACCGGCCGGGCCTGTTGTATCAGCTGACCACCGCGATTTCGAAGCTCAACCTCAACATCGCCTCGGCCCATGTCGCGACCTTCGGCGAGCGCGCCCGCGACGTGTTCTACGTCACCGACCTGCTCGGCGCCCAGATCAACGCGCCGACGCGGCAGGCCGCGATCAAGAGCGCGCTGATCCACCTGCTCGCCAATGACGAGGCCGTGGCGCAGCCGGCGGCGTGATTGGCGCCGGCGCCTTCGGCGCCGCGAACCGTGAGCCGCGGGATTCTGTTGGTGCAGGCAACGCCGGCCGCCGGAGCGGAAGCGACGCCGTCCTTCGGACGGCTATGCCCGGCCATGACGCTAATAAGAATTCTCGTTTGCGGTAGGGTTAAGCGTTGTTGAATGCGTTGCATGTGAAGCATTTGCCGACCCCTCGCCGTTTTCGCATTAACCATCGTTTAAGACGGCCTTAAACCCCGCCCGCTAGTCTGCCGCCTCGGGTGGCGCGAGCATTGTTGCGTATGGCGTGGGGACGAAAAAAGAGCGGCGGACGCCGGGAGCCGCAATTCGGGCTCGCCGCAGCGCTTTCGGAATTGCGTCTTTCGCCGCAGGATCGCATCCCCGCCGCCGCCGACGAGCCGCCGAAGAAGCGACCTGCCAAACGCAAAATTCCCGAAACCGACAACGATGCGCCGCGCGAGCGCAAGCCGCGCGCCCATCGAGGCGGCGGCAAACGCCGATCCAAAACGCGCGCGCGCAGCGGCCTCTATCGCCTGCTCTATTGGGGCGCGGTGCTCGGCCTGTGGGCGGTGATCGCGGCGGTTGGCGTCATCGTCTGGGTAGGCGCGCACCTGCCGGCGATCCAGGCGCTTGAAATTCCGAAACGGCCGCCGACGATCCAGATCACAGGCTTCGACGGCAGCGTGCTGGCGACGCGGGGCGAAATGCCCGGCGCCAATGTCCCGTTGAAGGAACTGCCGCCCTATTTGCCGAAGGCCTTCATCGCTATCGAAGACCGCCGGTTCTATTCGCATTACGGCGTCGATCCGCTGGGCATTTTGCGCGCAGCTGTAGCGAATGTGGTGCATCGCGGCGTTTCGCAAGGCGGCTCGACATTGACCCAGCAACTCGCCAAGAATTTGTTTCTGACGCAGGAGCGCACGCTGCAACGAAAATTGCAGGAAGTCGAACTCGCGCTGTGGCTGGAGCGCAAGCATTCCAAGGCGGAAATTCTCGAACTCTACCTCAACCGGGTCTATTTCGGTTCCGGCGCCTATGGCGTCGAGGCGGCCGCGCAGCGCTATTTCGGAAAGTCCGCCAGGAACGTCACGCTGGCCGAGGCCGCGATGCTGGCGGGCCTGGTCAAATCGCCGTCGCGGCTGGCGCCGAACCGCAATCCGGAAGGCGCCGAGAAGCGCGCCCAGACCGTGCTTACCGCGATGGCGGAGGCCAAATTCATTACCGGAGCACAGGCGCAGGCCTCGATCGGGCATCCCTCTTACAATGTGAAGGCTGTGGGCGCCGGCACCGTCAATTATGTCGCGGACTGGATCGGCGAAGTGCTCGACGATCTGATCGGACAGATCGATCAGAACATCGTGGTCGAAACCTCGATCGATCCGAAACTGCAGAGCGTCGCTGAAGCCTCCGTGATCGACGAACTCGCGGCGAAAAGCGTGAAATTCAATGTCAGCCAGGGCGCGCTGGTGGCGATGACCCCGGATGGCGCGGTGCGCGCCATGGTGGGGGGACGCAATTATGCCGAGAGCCAGTACAACCGCGCGGTGACCGCGAAGCGCCAGCCGGGTTCGGCGTTCAAGCCCTTCGTTTATCTCACCGCGATCGAGACCGGGCTGACGCCGGAGACGATCCGGCAGGATGCGCCGCTCGACGTCAAGGGCTGGAAGCCCGAGAACTACAGCCACGAATATTTCGGCGCCGTGACATTGACGCAGGCGCTGGCGCTGTCGCTCAACACCGTTGCGGTGCGGCTGGGACTCGAAGTCGGCGCAAAGAACGTGGTGCGTACCGCGCACCGGCTCGGCATTTCATCGAAGCTCGACGCCAATGCCTCGATTGCGCTCGGCACCTCGGAGGTCTCGCTCACCGAACTGGTCGGCGCCTATGTGCCGTTTGCCAATGGCGGCCAGGGCGTCGCCCCGCATGTCGTGACCAAGATCCGCACCGCCGAAGGCAAGGTGTTGTACACACGGCCCGCCGACCAGCTCGGCCAGGTGATCGAGCCGCGCAATGTCGCCATGATGAACACCATGATGCAGGAGACGCTGCTCAGCGGCACCGCGCGCAAGGCGGAGATTCCGGGCTGGATGGCCGCCGGCAAGACCGGCACCAGCCAGGATTTCCGCGACGCCTGGTTCATCGGCTATACCGCCAATCTCGTCACCGGCGTCTGGCTCGGCAATGACGACAATTCGCCGACCAAGAAGGCAACCGGCGGCGGATTGCCGGTGGAGGTCTGGACCCGCTTCATGCGCGCAGCCCATCAGGGCGTGCCGGTCGCGGCGTTGCCGGGTTCGCAACAAGGCGGCTTGTTCTCGAACTTGGTGCAGACCGCTTCGCAGGCAAGCACGCCGGTCAATGCGCCCTTGCCCGCAAGCGCTGCCGGCAGGCCGGCGCCGACGCGAACGTCGGTGCGCCCGGAAGCGGCGAGCGGCCTCGACGGCTGGCTGATGGATCGGCTGTTCGGACGATAGATTTTTGCCGCTGTGCGACCAACTATCCCCGAGTCGTCCCCGCGAAAGCGTGGACGACGAAGGAGAAAAGCGCCGGCTGCGTCTCAATCCTCAACGCCGTAGCGATGCAGGTCGTTGCCGCTTGTATCGAGCCAGGCCTTGGCGCGCTCGACATGGCCGCAGATCCTTCCGACCACCCGCCAGAACCGCGCCGAATGGTTCATCTCGACCAGATGCGCCACCTCATGGGCGGCGAGATAGTCCAGCACGAAAGGCGGCGCGAGGATCAGCCGCCACGAGAACGACAATGATCCGGCGGAGGTGCATGAACCCCAGCGGCTCGACTGATCGCGGATCGACAGCCGCTTCACCTTCACGCCCAAGCGCCTGGGCGTAGGCCTGCGCCGCCTTCTGCAGATCCTTGCGCACTTCGCGCTTCAGGTAGTCGTGGACCCGCCGCTCGATATGCTCGCCGGCCCCGGCCACGCAGAGAATCCGCTCACCGCTGTCGCGCACTTCCGTCCACACCGTGCCGCGCTGACCGGCGCGATGCACGATTCTGTGCGCGAGCCCGCGCAACGGCACCACGGTGCCCGGAAGAAACGGCGCGGCCTTCGGCAAGCGGCCGAGGCGGGCGGCAATCCAGCCGCCGTGACGCTGCGCGAAATCCTTGGCGTCGGCGATGGTGCCGCGTGGCGGCATGGTCAGGATCGCTTCGCGATCGCTCGGATGAATGCGCAACGTATAGCGCCGCGCACGCCGATGTCGGCGCAGCCTGATCGAATAGATTTGCGAGCCGTGTTTGACCAAAAGAGTCGCGGGTTCGGCAGGCCGCCGATAAAGGAGGGCGCGGGTGGCCATGTCTGACAGTCCGGGGAGCAGGAGTTCGCCCGGATTCTGCCATATCCGCCGCCAGTGAAATCGCTCGGCGCAAAAACAAATCATTTGCCCAATATACAGGGGCTGGCCGGACATCGGCCCCTACAGGCAGGGGCTGGAACAAAAAAATTCGGCTGAAAACCCGCCCTTCGAGGCCTCTTAAGAATTGAGTTAAAACTCATTCCTTCGAGAATCTCTGAATCCAGGTTTCTTTGGGTCGGTTCAGTGGGTTACCGGTCCGATCGAATCAACACCCACATCTCAATCGGAAACCGCCGATTCCCACATAGAAGCGCCAGATCGCGCTTATTCCGCCGCCGCGACCAGCGCAGGCTTCTTGCTTGCCGACGACATGATGAAATCGGAGATGCGCGGCACGATTTCCGATTTGAAGCGCGAGCCGTTGAAGACGCCGTAGTGCCCGACGCCTTTTTGCACATAATGCACCCGGCGATGGCTCGGGATCGAACTGCACAGCGCATGCGTCGCTTCGGTCTGCCCAAGGCCGGAAATATCGTCGTGCTCGCCTTCCACCGTCATCAACGCAACGCGCGTGATTTTCGAGGGGTCAACCAGCTTGCCGCGATGGGTCATCTCGCCCTTGGGCAGCGCGTGCTTGACGAACACGGTATCGACCGTCTGCAAATAATACTCCGCCGTCAGATCCATGACGGCGAGATATTCGTCGTAGAAGTCGCGGTGCTTGTCGACCAGATCGCCATCGCCCTTCACCAGATCCTTGAACAGGTTCTTGTGAGCGTCCATGTGGCGGTCGAGATTCATGCTGATAAAGCCATTGAGCTGCAGGAAGCCCGGATAGACGTCGCGCATGACGCCTGGATGCGGAAACGGCACCTTGGTGATGACGTGACTGCGAAACCAGTCGATGCCGCGCTCGGCGGCGAGATTGTTCACCGCGGTCGGATTGCGGCGGGTATCGATCGGACCGCCCATCAGCGTCATCGAGAGCGGAACGAACGGATCGCGTTCGGCTTCCATGATGGAAACCGCGGCCACCACCGGCACCGACGGCTGGCACACGGCGATCACATGCATGTTGCCGCCGAGCACATGCAGCATCTCGATAACGTAATCGACATAGTCATCGAGATCGAAGCGGCCTTCCGTCACCGGGACCATCCGGGCATCGGACCAATCGGTGATGTAGACCTCGTGGGTCGGCAGAAAGGCTTCGACCGTGCCGCGCAACAGCGTCGCGTAGTGACCCGACATCGGCGCCACGATCAGCACCCGCGGCTGCGGCGCGCGTAGCGCCCGCGTCAGCTTGCGATCGAAATACAACAGGCGGCAGAACGGCTTTTCCCATATCGAACGGATTTCGACCGGCGTGCGCACGCCATTGACTTCGGTGTCGTTGATACCCCATTCGGGTTTGCCGTAACGGCGTGTCGTGCGCTCGAACAATTCGCAGCCGGCGGCGATGGATTTGCCGAACTCGGTGTGCGACCACGGATTGAGCGGATTCTGAAACAGAATTTTGGTCGCGTCGGTCACGGCCCGCGCCGGATTGAGCGAGGCGTGAGCCATTTCGTACATCCAGTACATCGGCGTCGTAAGCGCCGGACTGCCTTCGGCCACCAGAGGCGGTGCGCCGCCAAATTCACCTATCGGCATTTATTCCTCAGTCCTTTTGCATCGCAGCATAGTGCCGAATGCGTAATAATGCGTCAATGCACAGATCGGTATATCTACGCGGTGGACAAGCCTAAAACCATCAAATCCGTGGGATAAGTGGCTTATTCGCCACTCTGGATCAGCGAGCCATGGCGGCGGGCGCTGCGCAGAAGCGCAAGAAATATCGCAAATGACGCAATAAGGAGCACGATATTGATCGCCAGCGCGTCGATCATCAGGTCGAGGCGAAACACATGGTCCATCAACAGCGCCCGCATTCCCTCGAACACGTAGGTCGGCGGCAACGCCCAGGCGACGTATTGCAGCCAATGCGGCAGCACCGTCACCGGGTAGTAGATGCAGGCCAGCGGCATCACGCCGAACATCAGTGTCCAGACGATGCTTTCCGCACCCAGGCCATTGCGCAGCACCAGCCCCGACACAAAGATGCCCAGCGACCAGCTGGTGAAGATCAGGTTGCAGAAGAAGGCGATCAGCGGCAGCCCGATGCCGTAAAAATTGAAATCGAACAGGATCATCGCCAAGAGCGTCATCGGAATGACGCCGATCGCGAGCCGGATCAGGCTCATGATCATCAGCGCGATCAGGAACTCGATCGGCTTTAACGGGCTCATCATCAGGTTGCCGAGATTGCGCGCCCACATCTCCTCGAGAAACGAGATCGAAAAGCCGAGCTGCCCGCGAAACAGGATGTCCCACAGGATCACGGCGCCGATCAGGGTGCCGCCGGCGCGCGCGAAAAACCCGGCATTCTGCGCGATGTAGTTCTGCAGAAAGCCCCAGGTGATGATCTGCAACGCCGGCCAATAGATCAATTCCAATAGCCGCGGCCACGACGAGAGCAGGAGATACCAGTAGCGCAGGATCATCGCGCCGATGCGATGAGGCGCGATTCCCCAATGCATGACGAGGTTGCTCACAATGTGCTCTCCTGAACGCGGCCGCGGGCGACGTCGAGAAACACTTCCTCCAACGTCGCCCGGTTGTAGCGGGTCATGATGCCGTCCGGAGTGTCGTCGTCCTCGATGCGGCCGCGTTTCATGATGATGACGCGGTCGCACAATCGCTCCACTTCAAGCATGTTGTGCGACGCCAGCAGGATGGTCGCGCCGTGCGTCTTGCGATAGGTCTCGAGATGCCGCCTGATCCAGTCGGCGGTATCCGGATCGAGGGAAGCCGTCGGCTCATCCAGCAACAACAGTTCGGGCTGGTTGATCAGCGCCTTCGCCAATGCCACCCGGGTCTTCTGCCCGGCGGAGAGTTTGCCATTGGCGCGGTCAAGGAAGTCGCCGAGATCGAGGTCGGCGGCGAGTTTCTCGATCCGCTCGCGTAAATTCGCCACCGCATAGAGGCGGCCGAAGATGGTGAGGTTCTGGCGCACCGTGAGCCGCATCGGCATATCGACATAGGGACTTTCGAAATTCATCCGGCCCAGCACCTCGTCGCTTTGGTCGGGCATCGAACATCCCAGCACCTGGATGCGGCCGGAGGTCGGCA
Source organism: uncultured Alphaproteobacteria bacterium (assembly GCA_963761395.1). Taxonomy (GTDB): domain Bacteria; phylum Pseudomonadota; class Alphaproteobacteria; order Rhizobiales; family Xanthobacteraceae; genus Bradyrhizobium. The sequence goes on along the minus strand of CAVXHU010000028.1, from coordinate 32,399 downwards.
GCACCAGCCCCATGATCATGGCGATGGTGGTGGTCTTGCCGGCGCCGTTGCCGCCGAGCAGCCCCGTGATGCTGCCGCGCGTAATGCGAAACGACACGTCGTCGACGGCGCGGGTGGTCTTGTAGAGCTTGACGAGGTGCGCGACCTCGATCGCCGCGGATCCTGCCGGATCGGCCGCGGGCAAGCCGGACGTGGCTGCGTCGTGAACCATCATGCCGGCCGTTCATTGGGCCATGATGGTGGCGAGCGCAAGACTTTGAAGCGTCCCGGCGGAGGCCCTGGATCCGCGAATTTGTGGTCGGAGCCTTGCGCGGCTAAACTTGACGGCATGACCGACGTTGCTGCCTCCGATTTTCGCCATCCGCGCCGCCATGTCCGTCTGGATACGATCCTGCGGCTGCGCTGGCTCGCGGTGCTCGGGCAGCTTGCCGCCATTTTCATCGTGGCGCAGGGGCTCGAATTCGACGTCCCGGTCGTGCCCTGCGTGACCATCATCTCCCTGTCGGCCCTGCTCAACCTGGTGCTGCAGATCGCCTTCAATCCGATGCAGCGGCTGGAGCCGGTCTATGCGGCGGCGCTGTTGGCATTGAACATCGTCGAGCTGGCCGGGCTTTTGTTTTTCACCGGCGGTCTGCAGAATCCATTTTCATTTCTGTTTCTGGCCCCGGTCCTGATTTCGGCGACGGCGCTGCCGACACGGCTGACGATCGCGCTCGGGATTCTCGCGGTTGCATGTGCCTCCGTGCTGGTTTTCTTCTATCTGCCGCTACCATGGGAAAGCGATGAACCGCTGGTGCTGCCGCCGATCTACCTGTTCGGCGTCTGGCTCTCGATCGTGCTCGCCATCGGCGTCACCAGCCTCTATGCGTTCCAGGTGACCGAGGAAGCCCGCAAGCTATCGGACGCGCTGGCGGCTACCGAACTGGTGTTGACCCGCGAGCAGCATCTCACCCAGCTTGACGGGCTTGCCGCTGCCGCCGCCCATGAACTCGGCACGCCACTGTCGACGATTTTTCTGATTTCGCGTGAGCTGGAGCGGACCTTGCCAGATAGCAGCCCGCTTGCTGGCGACGTCAAAACCTTGCGCGAACAGGCGCAACGCTGCCGCGATATTCTGGCCAAGATCACGCAGCTGTCCGCGACCGGCGCGCCGTTCGACCGCATGCCATTGTCGACGCTGATCGAGGAAACGGTGGCGCCGCATCGCGATTTTGGCGTCGCGATCAAGGTGCGGATCGCGGTCGCCGGCACCCTCGAGCCGGTCGGCACCCGCAATCCGGCGATCCTTTATGGTGTCGGCAACATCCTGGAAAATGCCGTCGATTTCGCGCGCGCGACGGTGGAGGTGAATGCGTGGTGGAACACCGAGACCCTCGAGATCGTCATTTCCGACGATGGACCGGGTTTCGCACCCGACATCCTGAAGCGGATCGGCGAACCCTATCTGTCGCGGCGGCGCGCGGACGACGCCCAAAGCGAGGACCGAGGCCTCGGGCTCGGGGTGTTTATCGCCCGCACGCTGCTGGAGCGCACCGGCGCCAAGGTCTCCTTCAGCAACCGGATCTTTCCGGATCACGGCGCGGTGGTCCAGATCGCCTGGCCGCGCAACCGCTTCGAGGCGGGCGAAATATCAGCCGAACCAGCATCTTGAGCGTCGTCCCGGCGAACGCCGGAACCCCTACCGCGTGACCTCACAATTTTGCGCTGGGGTTAGACGCCTCTTACCAATGAAACCCGCTGGTTATGGGCCCCGGCTCAAGGCCGGGGCGACAGGGGGATCGACTTTATGCGGCCTTGGCAGCGCCGCGTTGCCACGCCATATGTTGGAGTGCCCCAACCAAGGATGCCCAGACCTTGACCGCCACCGCCGAATTGACTGACCACGCCGATCGCTCGCTCCTGATTGTGGAGGACGACAAGCCGTTTCTGGAGCGCCTCTCGCGCGCCATGGAAACCCGCGGCTTCACGGTGACATCCTGCGACAGCGTCTCCGATGGCCTGGCGCAGATCGGCCGCGCCGCGCCGGCCTTCGCGGTGGTCGATTTGCGGCTCGGCGACGGCAATGGCCTTGACGTGGTGTCGGCGCTGAAAAGCAAGCGCCCCGACGCGCGCGCGATCGTGCTGACCGGCTATGGCAACATCGCCACCGCCGTGACCGCGGTGAAGATGGGCGCGGTGGATTATCTTTCAAAACCCGCCGACGCCGACGATGTCGTCGCCGCACTGCTCGCCAGCGGCAACGAGAAGTCCGAGCTGCCGCACAATCCGATGTCGGCGGATCGGGTGCGCTGGGAGCACATCCAGCGCATCTACGAGATGTGCAACCGTAACGTCTCCGAGACGGCGCGGCGGCTGAACATGCATCGCCGCACCCTGCAGCGCATCCTGGCCAAGCGCGCGCCGCGGTAATTATTGCGTTCTGAATGGCTTCGTCGCTTCCGCCTTCGCTTTCGCCTTCGAGCTTCGGCGGACGCAGTACGCTGGCTGCGCTACGGCGGACAAGTCGCTCCTCCACAAGAGGTTGTCATCGTCCGGCTTGACCGGACGATCCAGTACGCCGCGACCTCTCGATTTATTCTTCTCGCCCTTTTTCAAGGTTCCTTCGAATCCATCAGCACGAACAGGATACGGCAAGGTTGCGCGCTGTGATTAACCCATCCGTGATTTGTTGCTTGCTGCACGATCACATCCCCTTGCTTTAGATGGACCGAAGTGTCGTCCAGCATCATGTCAATCTCCCCGGAGAGTATGACGGCGTAATCCAGCGTCCGCGTGCGATGCATCATCGGATGCTTGACCGGAATGCCCTTTTCCGGAGGGTGGTTGACGCCCTTCATGATCATCTCGGGCGGCAATTTGGCCTCGGTCGCCGAATTGAGCGGCGCAAATTCCACGAGCCGAAATTTCGTCCCGTTGTCCGGCGGCGACACGCCGATGGGTCGATTGGCTGGATCCTGTTTGGACAAGCTCGGCGGTGTGCTGTCGGTGATCCAAAAGTTCGTCGATGAAATCACCGGGCTATCTTGTTTCAGGGAGATGTGGCTGTCGAACAGGACCACCGCATGATTCCGTTCGTCCAGTCCGGTCACAACCCGGCGAATATCGGATGCAGCCGCAGACGACCCGACAATAAAGATGGCTGCTATTGACCAAAATACCCTGCGAATCATTGTTGAGCTCCCTTGGCAGCGGGCGAAATATTCTTGGGCAAAAGAAGATGACTGCGCAGGCCATCGATGGTCAATGCTCTCATTGTCCGACGGGGCTCCCACATTCCAGGGATATTGTGTTCTACTCGGAAACCTGCTCGATCGTCCAGCGCTGCGTCAAGCCGGTGATCCGACTTCCCATCGAGCGCCGACCACGTTTTAGCTGGTCATTAATCGCAAAGATACTCGGCTCACGCTGCCGCCGATCGCTCCTCGCGCACGACGATGGTTATCGTGGCCAACTCGGCCGGTTCAGCGGCTCGATCGAACGCTATTTCGTCCGCGATATCGCGGCAAAATCCGCAGAAGATCGCGCGCCCGGTCTCGCGGTTGTTGCAATACTGCGATCATCGGATTGGCCATCGTGCCCGAAAAATCGTACCAAACGCGCAGGTCGCGCGGGTATAAATCCATGATCGTGCATCTCGCGCAGCTTGGCCTGCTGGTCAGGCTCCCCAACGATCAGCGCGAGAGCGAGCGACAGCAACAGATGACGGAATAGCATGTGCCTTGAACTCCACCGACGAACACAAATCGGATCTCCTCCGATAGGTCGTCTCTGCCCGGCCATCGGTTCGATTCGGCCGGGATTCGGACGTGCCGTTCGCGGCTCGTGGTCCCTCGTGGGTGCAGATTTATCGTTCAGCAGATAACCAATTCGACCGGTTACCGGCGCTGGCGGCAGAACTTGTGAAGAGCCAGGTTTCGGTCATTTTCGCGACCGGATCGCCGGTCCCGGCGCGTGCAGCGAAGGCGGCCACGCCAACGATACCGATCGTCTTTGCCTATGGCGGCGATCCAGTCAGCGATGGCCTTGTTGCAAGCTTCAACCGGCCCGGAGCGAATGTTACCGGCGCAACCTTCATCGGAACGGCACTGACGTCAAAGCGGATGGAGCTGCTGCGGGAGATCCTCCCTCAGGTTTCCGATGTTGCGCTGCTCGTGAACCCGAAAGGAACACTCGCGGACGTCCAAATCAAGGAAGCAAAGGCAGCCGCTCAGGCCTTGGGGCTGAGCCTTCATGTTATCAATTCCATCGGCGAGAGCGAGTTCGATGAGGCTTTCGCAACGATGAGCCGGTTGAAGGTGGGCGCGTTTCTTGCCAGCACCGATCCCTTGTTTGGGTTTAACGGCCGAGGCTTGTACATCACAATGGCTCTCCGCTACGGGATTCCGGCGATCTGCGTCGGGCGCGTGGACGCCGTTGCCGGTGGCCTTGTCAGCTACGGCGCCAACCTGCCGAACACATGGCGGCAAGCAGGTGTCTATGTCGGCCGCATCCTGAAGGGCGAGAAGCCCTCCGAACTGCCGGTTGTACAGCCCACCGAGTTCGAACTGGTAATAAATCTCAAGACGGCAAAACAACTCGGCATCGAGATCCCGCCAACGCTGCTCAGCCGCGCCGACGAGGTGATCGAGTGAGACAGGATTTGTACGGTGCATGAGTCCGCTCGTGACGCCGGCTGCAACAAGCGCAAGGCTTCGATCCATCGCGCCTTCCTGACCCTCTGGACACGAACCTGCTGCAATGTCCAAACTGGCCTGGCACAGAGGAGCTGCCCCGATGACTATTATCGATTCCCAGGTCCATGCCTATGAGGCGAACACTGCGAAGCGGCCATGGCACAGCGTGCCGAACTGGCCCGATCACGTCACCGGTGACGAGATGGTGGCGGCGATGGACAAAGTCGGCGTCGACGGCGCGATCTTCATCTCCGCCTTTTCCATGTACCGCTACGACGCCAGCTATGCCGTGGAAGTGCAACGGGCCCATCCCGGCCGGCTCGCCATCGTCAAGCCGGTCGACCCGGACGATCCGGCGGTGGCCGATGTCGTCGCCGACTGGAAGAATACGCCGGGCACGGTCGGAATCCGCATCATGCTGACGAAGGAGGCCAAGCGCGAGCCGAACGACCCGGGCCTCGACAGGATCCTGCGCGCGGCCGTTCGCCACGACTTTCCGGTCAACATCCTGTGCTGGGGCAACCTGGACGCGGGCACTGCGCTCGTCGATCGCCATCCCGACACGCGATTCATCATCGACCATCTGGGCATCATGCAGCCGCGCGTGCCGCCCGCGCCGCCGCAGCCCTGGACCGACCTGCCGAAGGTGCTGGAACTGGCCAAGCGCCCGAACGCGGTGATCAAGGTCAGCGGCGCCTGCACGCTGTCCCGGCAGCCGTATCCTTTCCCGGACATTTGGGATCCGCTTGCCCGCCTGTTTGATACGTGGGGTTTCGATCGCTGCTTGTGGGGCACCGACTGGACGCGCGCGTTCGCAGTCGTCAACTACGAGCAGGCCGTCGAGCCCTTCCTTAAGACTGCCCGCCTGAGCGACACTGAGCGGGCAATGCTGATGGGCGGTGCCTGCGCCAAGGCTTATGGCTGGTCCCCGAAGAAAGGTTAGCACCGGCTCATAGAGGTCGCCTTCGCCATGATCCGGCGAGCCGCTACGACCCGGCGTCTCCTAAAACTCCCCGTGGCCTTGCGGATCGACCAGACGATTGATCCGCTGCGCCGCCGTTATCGCAAACCGCACCGTCATCAGCTTGCGGGTCGGCGCCGGCAGACGGTGCTCCGGCGCCTCGCAATGCAGATGCGCGCCATAGGCGTCGGCGACGATCAGCCCGGTGTCGGCGGGAAAGATCTCGCAGGGCAGATCCTGGGTGAAGGCGAAGAACAGCCGGTCGCAATGCGCGCGGTAGTCCTGCCATTTCTGGTCGGCGCGCAAATCCTCGATCGATGATTTGATCTCGACGATCCAGATCTCGCCGCGCTCGTTCAGCGCCACCAGATCGGCGCGCCGCCCCGAGGGCAACGGCAATTCGCTGATGCAGGAAAATCCCAGCGACCGTAACAGCCGCGCGGTGCCGCGCGCGATCGCCAGCGCCGTCTCCGACTGACGGCGGTCCGGCGCGGGCACGAGATTGATCTGGCGGGCGGGTGATTCCATGGCCGCAAAGCATAGAACGCCGCCGGCAAAAGTGGAAACGGGTTTTGGCGTCCGGACAGGCAACAAGCGGGAACCCCAGTGAACCCTTACCGCTTATTAGGTTGCCGCTACCGAGGGAGGCGGACCGAACAGGGCTGCCTGCGCATGATCGACGACCTTTGGTACAAGAACGGCGTCCTCTATTGTCTTTCCGTCGGCACCTATATGGATGCCAATGCCGATGGCATCGGCGACTTCAAAGGCTTGTTGCGCCGGCTGGATTATCTGCACGGCCTCGGCATCACCGCGATCTGGCTGATGCCGTTCCAGCCGTCACCCGGCAAGGACGACGGCTACGATATCTCGGACTATTATGGCGTCGATCCGCGATACGGCACGCTCGGCGACTTTGTCGAGTTCACCCATGGCTGCCGGCAGCGCGGCATCCGCGTCATCATCGACCTCGTCGTCAATCACACCTCGGACGCGCACAAATGGTTTCGCGAGGCGCGAAGCTCGAAGGACTCGCGCTACCGCGACTGGTATGTCTGGGCCGACAAGAAGCCCGCCAATGCCGGCAAGGGCATGGTGTTTCCCGGCGTGCAAAAATCCACCTGGAGCTACGACAAGGAAGCCAGGGCCTGGTACTTCCATCGCTTCTATGACTTCCAGCCCGACCTCAATACGTCGAACCCGTACGTCCAGGCCGAGATCCTCAAGATCATGGGTTTCTGGATTCAGCTCGGCGTGTCGGGCTTCCGGATGGACGCGGTGCCGTTCGTGATCGCCACCAAGGGTGCCAAGGTCCGCACCCCGGTCGAGCAATACGACATGTTGCGGTCGTTCCGCGAATTTCTGCAATGGCGGCAGGGTAACGCCATCATCCTCGCGGAAGCCAACGTGCTGCCCGAAACCGACCTGGAATATTTCGGCAAGGACGGCGACCGCATGCACATGATGTTCAATTTTCATGTCAACCAGCATCTGTTCTATGCGCTGGCCTCCGCCGATTCCCGCCCGCTGGCCAGGTCGCTGGCGGCGACCAAGCCGCGGCCGGCGACCGCGCAGTGGGGCCTTTTCCTGCGCAATCATGATGAACTCGATCTCGGCCGCCTGACCAAGGCGCAGCGGAACGCGGTGTTCAAGAGCTTCGGCCCCGACAAGCACATGCAGCTCTACAACGGGGAATCCGGCGCCGGCTCGCCCCGATGCTGGGCGGCGACCGGCGGCGCCTCGAACTCGCCTACAGCCTGCTGTGCACGCTGCCGGGAACGCCCGTGATCCGTTATGGCGACGAAATCGGCATGGGCGACAATCTCGATCTGCCCGAGCGCAATTGCGCCCGCACGCCGATGCAGTGGTCGACCGAGCCGCATGCCGGATTCACCGAAGGCGACAGGCCGTGCTTGCCGGTGATCGACAAAGGGCCCTACGGATACGAGCACGTCAACGCCGCCAAGCAGCGCCGTGATCCCAACTCGATGCTGAACTGGACCGAGCGCATCATCCGGATGCGCAAGGAAGTCCCGGAGGTCGGCTGGGGCGACTTCAAGGTGATCGCGACGCGCGACCCCGCCGTGCTGGTCATCCGTTACGACTGGCGCAATAATTCGGTGTTGTTCGTGCACAATCTCGACGAGAAGCCGCGGGAAGTCTCGTTCGCGGTCGGGCTTCCCGGAGAAGCGGCAAAGCTTCTGGTCAACCTGCTGAGCGAAGATCACAGCCGCGCCAATGCGCGCGGCAAGCATACGCTTTTGCTCGAAGCCTACGGATACCGCTGGTATCGCGCCGGAGGCCTCGACTATCTGCTGAAGCGCAGCGATATCGACACCGAGGCCACCGGCAAGACCAGTCATCCGGCGTGAGTTACGGTGATCGAGCGTAGCCCGGGTGGATTGGGACGACACTGATTTTGCCGAGCTACGTGCCGATAATCACGCCTTCATTGCCGCGCAAATCCAGCGAGCCCTGTATTTTTTCACCCTGTCTGTCCAGGAACGTTGAAAGCAGAATTTCGCCGCCGGGGTGAAGCGCATCCGAGGTGATCGAAACCGGCTCCGCTCCGAGGTTCAGCGCCACCACGACCGCTCTGCCGTCGCTCTCCCTGCGGTAAAGTAAAAGGTCGCCCGCCGCCGCAATCGGCACATAAGCGCCGGACACCAGTTGCGGCAGTTTCTTTCTTAACCCGATCAGCGCCTTGTAGAGGCTGAGAATCGATCGGGAGTCCGCTTCGAGATTGACCACGTTTTCGTGGACAAAATCGTCCGCTACCGGCAGCCACGGCGTCGATGTCGAGAAGCCCGCGTAGGGCGTCGCGTTCCATTGCATCGGCGTCCGGCAGCCATCACGGCCGACGCCGATTCCCGGAACGTTCTTCTCAAAGGGATCGCGCACCTGGTCGGGCGCAATCGCGACCTGATGCATGCCGATCTCGTCGCCGTAATAGAGCGTCGGCGTTCCCCGCAAGGTCAATAGCAGCATCGCGGCGACGCGCGCCTGGTCCTGCCCTACCCGGCTCGCCACCCGCGGGCGATCGTGATTGCCCAGCACCCAGTTCGGCCACGCGCCCGCGGGCAGCACTTGCTCGTACTCAAGGATGATTTTCTCGATTCCTCGCGCGTTCCATGGCGCCGACAGCAGCGCAAAGTTGAACGGCAGATGCGCGCCCGAAAGATCCCGGCCGTAATAGGCAACGAGACGCTCGAGCGGAAGATAGATTTCGCCGATCAGCACACGCGAGCCGAATTCATCGACCACGCGCCGCATCTCCGCGATCACGCCATGGACTTCCGCCTGATCGGTGGAATGCAGCGGCAGAATCCTCTGATGCGGCCGCTGGCCCTCGCGAAAATTCGGATTGGGCGGATTGTCGCGGAACTCTTGGTCCTTGATCAGGTGCCAGATCACGTCGACCCGAAAACCGTCGACGCCTTTGCGAAGCCAGAAGCGCATCACGTCGTAGATGGCGTGACGCACCGCAGGATTGCGCCAGTTCAAATCCGGCTGCTGCGCCAGGAAGGCGTGATAGTAATATTGCCGGCTCGCGGCGTCGTACTGCCAGGCGCTGCCGCCGAATTCCGACAGCCAGTTGTTCGGCGGCCCGCCGTCCGCGGCCGGTTCGCGCCAGATGTACCAGTCGCGCTTTGGATCATCGCGCGAACGCCGGCTTTCGATGAACCAGGGATGCCGGTCCGACGTATGATTGGGCACGAGGTCGAGAATGATTTTGAGGCCGGCGGCGTGCGCGGTGTTCACCAGCACGTCGAAAGCTTCCATGGTGCCGAACAGGGGATCGACGCCGCAGTAATCGGCGATGTCGTAACCGAAATCAGCCATCGGGGAGGGAAAGATCGGCGACAGCCAGATCGCGTCGACGCCGAGCGCTTGCAGATAGGGCAGCCGCTCGATGATCCCGACCAGATCGCCAACCCCGTCGGCATTGGAATCCTGAAACGAGCGCGGATAGATCTGATAGAAAATGCCGTGCCGCCACCAGAATTCGTCGCTCTTGTTCATCCCGGAGATCATTCCCTGACATCGCGTTATCAGGGGTAACGCTGCACCCGCCGGCAGGTTCAGGCCGGCGAATCCCCCGGAGCGTACCCGGCACAACAATGACGACGGCGGTATGACAGGCAAACGGGCGCGCGAAAAAGCTCCGAACATGGTCCGCCGAGACCTAGCCGCGGCCCACGACCGATCCTATCTCGATGGAAACGCTTCAATCTTGCCCTTCAATCTTGCCCTTGGCGGGGCGCAAAAAATCGGCATTGTGCTGACATGACCCAGGAAGCCGAAACCAAGGCAAAGGCCGGCGCCATTATCGTTCCGGTGACGCTGTTCGAGCAGAACTGCACGGTGATCTGGTGCGAAGCCACCAAAAAGGCTGTCGTGATCGACCCCGGCGGGGACGTCCCGAAAATTCAAGCCGCGATCAAACAGGCCAACGTCCGCGTCGAAAAAATCTGGCTGACCCACGGCCATATCGACCATGTCGGCGGCGCCGCCGAGCTGCGCGACGCGCTCAAGGTGCCGATCGAGGGCCCGCAAATGTCAGACAAATTCCTGCTCGACAATGTGGTGACCAGCGGCGCGCGGTTCGGCATGACAGGCGTGCGCGATTTCGCGCCGGACCGCTGGCTCGATGAGGGCGACCAGGTCTCCATCGGCGAGTTGACCTTCGACATCCTGCATTGCCCCGGCCATTCGCCGGGCAGCGTGGTGTTTTTCAGCAAGGAAATGCGCTTTGCCCATGTCGGCGACGTGCTGTTCAACGGCTCGGTCGGGCGCAGCGACATTCCCGGCGGCAATCACGCCACGCTGATCAAGTCGATTACCGAGAAATTGCTGCCGCTCGGCGACGATGTCGGTTTCATCTGCGGCCACGGTCCCGGCTCCAGCATCGGCCAGGAGCGGATGACCAATCCGTTTCTCACCGGCGCGATGTGAGGCTTGACCCCTGCGGCGATGCTTTTATTCGGCGACCCCGGTCATTCGGCCGCGATCATTTCAACCGTGCTTGCCTGCGCGAGGTGGCGCGCTGCCCCAGTCGCGAATGGTGGCGATGACGGGAACAAAACTCTTGCCCTTGCGGGTCAGGCGATATTCGACCTTGGGCGGAACGACCCCGTAATCCCTGCGGTCGATCAGTCCGGTCTCGGTGAGCGCCTTCAATTCGCGGCTGAGCACGCGCGGCGCGATTTCCGAAGTGCCGCTTGAGCCCCGCAGCAGGCCGGTTCTGATCTCGCCATAGCGCTTGGGACCATCCTTCAGATCCCAGACGATCCGCAGCTTGTACTTGCCGCTGATCATTTTCTGGAACGCCGCGACCGGGCACCCGCAAGCTAGCGCTGATTTCGCCTTTGCCATGTCATCATCTCCAACGCCGCGATTCTGGTGCGCGCTTTCAGAATACATGCAAGCGCAAGCAAAGCCCATAGTATCATTTTTGTCCATACTTGCATTATCGCTCCTGACAGCGCCAGATTACGGTGCAGCCCGGTCCACGATGTGCCCGAAGGAGCAAGCGATGAAACATTTCATGATCAAATATCAGTTTGCCAACGGCACCACGGAGGAATGGCACCGGGAAATCGGCCGGTTCATTGCCGCGCTCGACAACGATCCCGAGCTGAAGGGAAAGATCATCTACCGCTGCATGAAGAACCGGGACGATTCCAGTTACTATCATCTCGCCGCGGCCGCCGACGAGCAGGCGATCAAGACGCTGCAGCAGCGGGATTTTTTCAAGCATTATACGGAAAAGACCCGGCAGGTCGCCGGCGGCGAGGTCGTGGTCACGCCGATCGAGCTGATCGCGGAAACCGCGCACGCGCCTTGAGCAAGCGCGCTAACCCGAAATCATCGCGCGAACCCGCCGCGACAGATGGTCGAGGTCGAACGGCTTGGTGATCATTTCCATGCCCGGCTGCAGAAAGGCCTCGGATATCGCGACGCTCTCGGCGTAGCCCGTGACGAAAAGAATCTTCAGGCGGGGCCTGGTTTCCCGCGCCTGATCGGCGAGCTGGCGGCCGTTCATGCCGGGCAGGCCGACGTCGGTGATCAGCAGATCGACCCGCCCGTTGGTCCGCAGGATTCGCAGGCCCGACGGTCCATCGACGGCTTCGAGTGTCCGATAACCCTCCTCGTGCAGCATCTCGAGGATGACGCCGCGCACCACCGGCTCGTCCTCGACCACCAGCACGGTCTCGCCGGTGGCGGCATGTTCGGCCGCCCTGGCGGCTGAGGCATGCGACGCTGCGATGTCGCCATGATGACGCGGCAAATAAAGCTTGATCGATGTCCCCTGCCCCAATCTGCTGTCGATGGTCACGTGGCCGTTCGACTGCCGCGCAAATCCATAGATCATCGACAGCCCAAGGCCGGTGCCTTGTCCGATCGGCTTGGTGGTAAAGAACGGATCGAAGGCGCGCGCCGCCACCTCCGCGCTCATGCCCACGCCGGTGTCGGTGACTTCGATGCAAATATAATCGCCGGGCAAAAGCGCGGGCGTCTCGGCGGTCAGGCCGGCGATGCGCGCGTTCGCGGTGGCGATCGTGAGCTTGCCGCCATCCGGCATGGCGTCGCGCGCGTTGATGGCGAGATTGAGCAGCGCGCTTTCCAATTGATTGGGGTCGCACAGCGTGCACCACAGATCGTCCGGTGCCGCGATTTCAAGGTCGATGGTCTCCCCGATGGTCCGGCGCAACAGATCCTCCAGCGACACCACGAGCTGATTGGCATCGACGCTTTTCGGAATCAGCGGCTGCCGCCGCGCAAAGGCCAGCAAGCGATGGGTGAGCGCCGCGGCGCGGTTTGCCGATGTCATCGCCGCGTTGATGTAGCGCGCGACATTCTCGGTTCGTCCCTGATTGAGACGGGTCTGCAACAGGTCCAGCGATCCCACAATTCCGGTCAGCAGATTGTTGAAGTCGTGCGCGATACCGCCGGTCAATTGCCCCACCGCTTCCATCTTCTGGGATTGCAGCAGTGCCTCCTCGGTGGCTTTCAGCCGATCGGCCGCGGCCTTCTCCGCGGTGACGTCGCGGGCAACCGCATAAATGTGATCCTGGTCCGGCACGCCGGTCCACGACAGCCAGCGGTACGATCCGTCCTTGTGGCGAAAACGACCTTCGAACTTGACGGTCAGGTTGCCCTGGATCAACCGGTTCACCTCGGTCCGGGTCAGTCCGCCATCGTCGGGATGCTCCAGCCATTCCGAAGTCCGGTTCAATAATTCGGCCTCGCTCCAGCCGAGCGTTTTGGTCCAGGCCGGGTTGACCGTTCGCCAGACGCCGTCGCGATCGGCGACCACCAAAAGGTCCTGCGACACGTTCCAGATCCGGTCGCGCTCCCGGGTCTTTTCCTCGACGCGCTGCGCCAGCGTCGCATTCAGCTCGGCAAGCTGGTCCGCAAGCCTGCGGAATTGCTCTTCGCTTTGCCGCAGCGCCAGGTCCGCCACGACCTGCTCGGTGACGTCGGTGTGTGCGCCGACCAGGCGGATCGCTTTGCCGTTCTCGTCGCGCTCGATCGTGGATTTGACCGATATCCAGCGCGTCTCGCCGTCGGAGGGCCTGACAATCCGGTATTGCACGCTGTAGTCGCGCACGTCGCCGGCGACGGCGTCGCGGAAGATTTTCTCGGTGGCCTCGCGATCCTCGGGATGGATGCGCTGGACCCAGTCCTCGTGCGATTCGTCGGCCGCAGCCGGCGGCAGCCCGTGAATCAGCAAATACTCCGGCGAGCGGCGATTGCCGAACCCGGTCCTCAGATCGACCTCGAGGCCGCCAATCCGGCCCAGTTGTTGCACGCGCGCGAGTTCGGCCTCGCGCTCCCGCAACGCGTTGGCGGCCAGATACTCCCTGGTCACGTCGCGGCAAACGACGAGCACGCCGCCGATGCCGTCGTCTTCGTCGATCGGGCTGAAGCCGTAGGTCCAGTAGACCTGCTCCAGCCTGCCGTGGCGCGTGACCGGAACGAGCTGGTTCTCATGCCAGGTCGCGCCCCCGCCACTCATCACCTGCTCGATCTGGGGACCGATAATGTCCCAGATTTCGGCCCAGCACTCCCGTCCGCCCTGTCCAAGCGCGCCGGGATGACGCTCGGGTCCCATGGTCTGGCGATAGGCGTCGTTATAGAATTGAATGAGCTTTGGACCCCACCAGATGAACATCGGGTGGTTGGTATTCAGCAAGATGCGCACCGCGGTCCGCAAGCTTTGCGGCCAGGTTTGCGGCGTCCCCAGCGGATTTGCCGACCAGTCGTAGGCACGCATCAACGCGCCCATTTCCCCGCCGCCGGCGAGGAAATCCGCAGAAGTCGGTCTGTTAATCTTCAACATCAGGGATGATCGGTGGCCAGTTCAGCCCATATTAGCAGCCGGAACTTAACCGCCTGTCACATGCCGATCAAACTCGCGACCCCGTCCCTTGGTTCCAAAATCTTTTTCGCGGAGCGGAACGAAATGGCGGGTGCCTGCGCGGCAGCCGCCGTTAACCGCTCCGCGGTTGCGGTTTGCGTTCTGGCGCCGCCGGCACGGCTATTTCATGAGGCCCGCGGCCGTGAGCGCGCGCGTGATCACGGCCCCGACGTCGATCCCGCCACGCCGCGGTTGATGCGGCGGCTCGGCACGGCGATTGAGAGTCGTCCGCGGCCAGAGCACCGCAGCGAGATCCGGCACTGACGCAGGCGCCGGCGCAAGCACTGGAATCATCTTCGCGATTTCCTTCGACGCTTTGCTTGCAGCCGCCGCCTTGGGCGGACGAACCCATTCCGTCAGGCCGAAGAAATTTGCAATGTGATACGAGGACGAGATTCCCGCCTCGATCAGGAACGCGCCTTGCGCGCCGTATCGCTCATCGTTGTCGGCCGTGCCCAGCGGGGTGCCGTGGGCCATATCGGTGATGGTGTAGGATTCGATGATGGTTTCGCCCTCCTCGTTCCACCAGACCTGGCGCGGATAGCCGTCGACCGTCGCCTCCGACATCGGTGCCGAAGGCAAATCATGTACATCGAGCCACTGCTTGACGATCTCGTTGGCGTTGGCGGGGTTGACCGTGCGATCGGCGCTGCCATGCCACACCGAGAGTTTCGGCCACGGGCCCTTATGGTTTGACGCGTTGCGCACCAGATCGCCCAATTCGCCGGCCGGGCGGGAGGGCGACTGGAACATGCCGCTCAACGCTTCCCGCACATTGGTTGCAACGCCGAACGGCAATCCGGCGATAACGGCGCCGCCCGCGAACACTTCGGGATAGGTCGCAAGCATCACCGACGTCATGGCGCCGCCGGCGGAAAGCCCGGTGACGAAGATGCGGTGCGGATCGATGCCGATATCGCCCACCATGTGCGCGATCATCTGCCTGATCGAACAGGCCTCGCCGCGCTGGCGCGCGGTATCTTCCGGATTGAACCAGTTGAAGCACCCGTTGACATTGTTGCACGGTTGCTGCTGGGGCATCAGCAACGCAAAACCATAGCGTTTGGCGAGCGTCGACCAGCCGGCGCCCAAATCGTAGCCGGCGGCGGTCTGGCCGCATCCATGCAGAACGACGACCAACGCCGGCGCCTTCTGGCGTTGATCCGGGACGAACGAGAACATCCGGAGATCGCCGGGATTGGAGCCGAATCCGGTGCTCTCGACGAGCGGGCTGCTTAGGTTTGGCCTCAGGTTTCGCCCAACATCCCCAAAGGCGCTGATACCGTTGCGCTTTGGTAGATGTCGCAGGAATTCGATATTTTTGGCGAGGGACACCGGCAGCTCCTTCGGCGAGAGGGTTTTCCAACTCCACCCAGAACAAATAGTTGCTGCACTGCAAAATAAAAAGTCCGCATGCTGTCAGTCCCCAGCATTGTGCGGTCAATCTTAATTGACCTTACAAAGGCGCGACGTATCGACGACAAAAATGCGGCACAGACGGGCAATCGAGCGCGCAAACAGCAACGAGTGATGCAAATAGCGCCAGTCGCGCCGAAAAAGGTGGCTTCGATGGCAAAGGTTAATTCTGGTATCTAGCTTCGATGAACCAGCACGAAATCAGCGACAAAACACAGCGGATCAAGGAACTCGATGGCCTGAGGGCGCTGGCGATCCTGTTCGTCGTCGCGTGGCACTACATCGGAATCGTCGGGGGTCCTGATTCCGCCTTGTGGCGAATATTCGTTTTCGGCCGCGGTGGCGTCGATCTCTTCTTCGTTCTGTCCGGATATTTGATCACCAGCATCCTGCTGGCCAACGCTGGATCGTCCCGCTACTTTTCCACCTTCTATCGCCGCCGCAGCTTTCGAATTCTACCGATCTACAGCGTGATGCTGGTCATCTACCTCATCGGCAGGCATTTGGGCGGCAGCGCGCCGATTCTGTTCGGCGGGCCGTTGCCCTGATGGTCTTTTCCTACGCGCTCTATCTGACTCATGGCTATGTGCTGATCCTGGTCTTTCTCGCGGCTGGAGAAAGTCCCACGGTTCTGACCTGGCACGGTGCCAGCCTCACGATCTGTACCTTCGCGATATCGATCGCGATTTGCTCCGCAAGCTATCTGCTCATCGAGGGGCCGCTGATCAGAATGGCACACCGGAAATTCAGCTTCGGTGAGCCGAAGGAAGTCAGCAAGGACTTGCTGACGGTGGTCAACGTCTAAGACCGGCAAATCTCTGCCTGGAACGGCTTCCGATCCGGCTGTCCCTAAATCTGCAGAATTCCCGCGTGAACGTAATTCCTCTTGCGCGCGACCAAACAGTATTGCCTCCCGCGAAGGATCATCCATGGCTGTCAGGTTGAAGCTAGTCCTCGTATTCGCCGCGGCGGCGCTTGCTGTCTCTGCCGCCAACGCCGCCTCGGCGGAACGAGCTGCGGCCAATTCGCCCGGCCAAAAGCCGCCGGCCGCGATGCCGGTCCAGATCATGCCGGCCGGGATTTATCCGCTGACGCCGGAGCGCGAGCAGGCCTTGAAGCCGAAAGACAGTTTCAAGGAATGCGACGCCTGCCCGGAGATGGTGGTGGTGCCGAAGGGCTCGTTCATCATGGGCACCCCGATCACCGAAGTGGATCGCTTCAAGGGCGAGGACCCGCTGCATCGCGTCACCTTGGCGCGGCCGTTCGCGGTCGGGCGTTTCACGGTCTCGTTCGACGAATGGGACGCCTGTCTTGCCGATGGCGGCTGCGACGGCAACAAGGGCGACGATCACGGGTTTGGACGCGGCCGCATGCCGGCGCAGGGCATCAGCTTCGATGCGGCGAAATCCTATCTCGCCTGGCTGTCGCGCAAGGTCGGCCGCACCTATCGTTTGCCCAGCGAATCCGAGCGCGAATATTTCGCCCGCGCCGGCACCACGACGCCGTTCTGGTTCGGCAGGACCATCTCGTCGCAAAATGCCAATTATTCGGCCGGAACGCCCTATGCCAACGGCCCGCGCGGCGTCGACAGCAAGGGCCCGGTGGTGGTGGATTCCTACGCTGCGAACCCGTTCGGACTGTATCAGGTGCACGGCAACGTCTGGGAATGGACCGAGGACTGTTTCAACAAGCGCTACACGGAAGACACGCCGACCGACGGCGCGCCGTGGCTGGAAGGCGACTGCACCAAACGCATGGTACGCGGCGGCATCTGGAACTGGTCCGCGGACAAATCGCGCTCGGGCTATCGCGACGACAACTATTTCGGCAGCGGCAACAGTTTTCGCGTCGTCAGGACGCTGAACATGCCGGTGCAATGAGGCGTTTCAACCGCGCCGTACCGGCGCGGCGGATGCGACCTGAGCGGCCCATCGGCTGCGCGCATGGCACCATGCGCATGGGCCGCAATGCCCGTTGGACGATTGCCTTGCAGCTTTCCAGCACGTAGCCTGCGCAACAGCCCAATCAACAACAATAGCGTCCGGAGAGAAACCCATGGCACGCCTCAAATTCGGAGCCTTCCTCGCCCCGCATCATCCGATCGGCGAGCATCCGATGCTGCAATTCCGCCGCGACCTCGATTTCGTCGAGCAGATCGATGCGCTCGGCTTCGATGAGTTCTGGTGCGGCGAGCACCATTCCTCGGGCTGGGAAATGATCGCCTCGCCGGAGATGTTTCTGGCGGCGGCCGGCGAGCGCACCAAACGCATCAAGCTCGGCACCGGCGTGGTCTCGCTGCCCTATCACCACCCCTTCAACGTCGCCCAGCGCATGGTGCAGCTCGACCACATGACCGGAGGCCGCGCCATCTTCGGCTCCGGACCCGGCGCGCTGGCTTCCGACGCGCATACGCTCGGCATCGACCCGATGACGCAGCGCGACCGCCAGGACGAGGCGATCGCGATCATTCGTCGGCTGTTCAAGGGCGAGCGCGTCACCGCCAAGAGCGACTGGTTCACCATGAACGACGCCGCGCTGCAGCTTCTTCCCTTGCAGGAAGAGATGCCGTTCGTGGTGGCGTCGCAGATCTCGCCATCGGGCATGACGCTGGCCGGCAAATACGGCATCGGCATCATTTCGCTCGGCTCGATGTCGACGCAAGGGTTGATGGCGCTGCCGACGCAATGGGGCTTTGCCGAGGACGCCGCCAGGAAGCACGGTACCACCGTGAGCCGCTCCGACTGGCGCGTGCTGCTCTCCTGGCACATTGCGGAGACCCGCGAACAGGCGCGGCGCGAGGCCGGCGCCGGACTGATGCGCTGGCACAACGAATATAATGTCGGCACGCTGCAGCGGCCGGGCCTGCAGGCCTTCACCTCGCCCGAGGACGCCGTGGAGAAGACCGCCGGCGGCGAGGGTGCGGCCTCCACCATCGGCACCCCCGACGACCTGGTCAAAACCATTAAGAGCCTGATGGAGGTCTCCGGCGGCGTCGGCACCATCGTCGGCTTCGTGCATGACTGGGCCAATCCGGAAAATACCCGTCGCAGCTGGGACATGGTGGCGCGCTACGTGGTGCCGGAAATCAACGGCTATATCGAAACCTTGCGCAAATCGCAGAAATTCGTGATCGAGAACCGCGCGGTGTTCGAGCGCGCAGGCCAGGCCGTGATGGCCAAGATCATGGAAAACGACAAGGCCGCCGCAGCGCTGCCGCTCACCGGCCCCGGACGCGTCGCGATCCCCGCCATCAACGCGCCGGATTTGCAGAAGGAAGCCGCGAAACGGAAGGCGTGACGCGACGCGCGGCTTGCTGTTAGCCGCGCCTGATCATTCGATCACCTCGTCGGCGCGGGCGCCCGCCCTGATCATTCGATCACCTCATCGGCGCGGGCGAGCAGCAATGGCGGTATAGTTAGGCCGAGTATCTTCGCTGTCTTAAGATTTAGTTTCAGGATGAACTTCGTAGGCTGCTGGACAGGCAAGTCGGCAGGACTTGCGCCCTTGAATATCCTGTCGATGTAAACGGCTGTCTGCACGATCAGACTGCCGACGTCCGGGCCGTAGCTTGCGAGTCCCCCTGGCTGATGACAACCTCGTTCTGGAAGACAGCCGGAAGCCGGGCATGGGCGGCAAGTCTCGTTATGCGGGGACGCACCGGATCGTTCAGGACGAGCAGTGCGTCGCATTGCGCGCGAGCGATGGTGTCAAACGCCTGATCGAGGTCCTCTTCATTTGCTGCGGTGACCGGCACAATTTCGAAACCGAGATTGTGAGCTGCGGTTTCCGCCAGGCTGTATTGCATGGGATGCGTGCTGTTCGACGACATCAGGACCGCCATCCGCCTTGCCTGGGGCAAGAGTTCGCGCAGGAGTTCCACCGTCTTTGGCGTGTAATCGCCGGACATGTTCGCAAGCCCGGTGATGTTGCCCCCCGGTTGCGCCAGGCTCTTGATGAACCCCGAGCCGACCGGGTCTGTTGCCGGGCCCATGATGATGGGGATGGTGGTCGTCGCTCGCTGGGCTGCGGCGATGGCTGGCGTGGCGATTGCCAGCATCGCATCTGGCTTGAGCTCGATAAGCTCATGCACGAGCTGGGGCAATCGACTGTAGTCGCCCTCAGCGTAACGGCGATCCACGACCAGATTTTCGCCCTCGACGTAGCCGAGTTCAACCATCCGTTGCAGCCAATCGCGATAGATCGACAGGCCCGCAGCCGTGGCCACTCCCGGGTTGAGATAGGCTACACGCCAGATCTTGCCGCTATGTTGCGCGGACGCGCTGCGCACGACGCAGGAGCAAATCAATCCAGCGAGGAATATCCGCCGCCTCATTCGATCACCTCGTCGGCGCGGGCCAGCAGGTTCGCCGGCACGTCAAGACCGAGCGTTTTTGCTGTTTTCAGATTGAGGACCAGTTGAAACTTGATCGGCTGCTGGATCGGCAGGTCGGCGGGTTTTGCACCCTTGAGGATTCTGCCCGTGTAGACGCCAACCTGGCGATGGGCATCCGCGATATCGGGATCGTAGCTCATCAAGCCGCCAGCTGCCGCAAAGTCGCGAAACTGGTAGATCGCCGGGAGTGCCGCCGCCGCGACGAGCGCGACCAGTCTGTCGCGATACACGTCGAAAACCGGATCGCTTCCGACCAGCAGTGCGTCTGGCTTGTCCCGCGCGAGCGTTGCGAAAGCGCTTTCGATCCCCTTCTCATCGCCTGCTTCCAGAATGCGAAGGTTGAGACCCAGCGACAGCGCCGCGGCGCGCATGTCGGACAACTGTACCCGCCCCTCCGGCGTATCGGGATTGACCAGGGCGGCGAGCGCGGTCGCATTGGGAACAAGTTCGCGCAGCAGTCCGAGCCGCTTCTGGGCGAGATCGGCGGCAATGATCGTCATGCCGGTGGCGTTGCCGTCGGGGCGCGAAAGACTGGAAGAAAGGCCCAGTCCAACCGGATCTCCACCCATCACGAACACGATTGGAATCGTCGATGTCGCCTTTTTCGCGACCAGCGCGGAGCTTGCACCGCCCACCGCCACGAGCACGGCCAGCGGCCGACGAACCAGATCGGCCGCCAGTTCCGGCAGGCGATCCAGCTGGCCTTCGGCGAAACGATATTCGATGGAGAAATTCTTGCCCTCGGTAAAGCCGGCCTCTTCCATTCCCTTTCCGAAGGCGGCGACGTTCCTCACCGAATCGTCGGCCGACCGGGCGCTGAGAAATCCGATCACCGGCATCGCCGGTTGCTGCGCACGCGCGGCAAGCGGCCAGAGAAAACCGGAAGTCGCCGCCGCGCCCAGGCCTGCGATGAATTCACGCCGTTTCATTTTGATTCCCGAGGCGCTCGATCAGAGAACACCAAAAAGATCGAAAATTACTTCTGATAATATTCCTGCACCGTCTCCCATGCCACGGTCTGCAGCAACCGCGCCGTCGGCTCATCGATGCCAGCGAGATAGCTGTTGCCGACCGGCGAGCGGCCGGTCAGCGCGGCAAACACCGTGCAGGCGGCGAGATAGGTTCCGGCCAAACTCGGATGGCGCTTGTCCGCCGCATAGAGATTGAGCTCCGGCTGCTTGCGAAGCGCGCGTGCGAAGGCCAGCCCCGCCGGAATCACCAGTGCGTTGTTTTCATTGCCGGCGATCGTATAGGCCTCGGCCAGTTGCGCCGTCATCTCCGGCTTGTCGGCATAGGCCCAGGACATGAAGAACACCGGCCTCGCGCCGTGGGCGCGCACGATGTCGCTGTCCTTCTTCGCAAACTCCGTAAATACCGTCTTCAGCCTGGGATGGATCGGGCACTGGCTGCAATCCATCATGACCGCGACATCGAACAGCTTGTCGCGCCTGGTGAAGACGACGTTGTTCTGCTCGTCGAACGAATATGAGCCGATGGCGTTGGGCCGGAAGTAGCTCTCGACGTCATGCCAGTCGAAGCCGGAGCCGCCGATCGTCACCATCGTCGCGCGATAGTCCTGCTTGTGATCGGGGTCCGCAGCCCTTTCCAGCAGCGTCACATGGCCGGGCATGCCGTTGTTGTAATAGAAGAAGCTGTTGCCGATGAAAATTTCGGTCTTCGGGAAATCGGGGCCAAGGCTTGTTACAGCCGGTTTGGTCTGCGCCAGCGCCACGGTCGGCCCGGCCGCCATCCAGCCGGCCGCCGCCAGCACAACGAAAAATCCCCGGATCCTTCGCGACATATCGGTTCTCCCTGCCCTGGCTTCATTTTGTGGCAACCTATCACGGCATGAAGTTTTGTCGCGCTATTTGGGCCGGCCGCGACCCGCTCGCCGCGGAATCAGCCTTTGCACAGGAGGGACAAGGGGTTATTTACTGGCTTGGGCTATGCCGATGACCGTCCGCGCGTCCCGACCACCACGCCAGCGACCAACCGGAGCACCTGCCATGTCGATGCAAAGTGTGGCCTCTCCCGCGATCAGCTTCACGCCGCCCAAGCGCAATTCGCTGACGCATATTCCCGGCGACGAGGGCTGGCCGCTGATCGGCAAGACGCTCGACGTGCTCGCCGATCCCAAAGGACAGGTCGAGCGGCAATCCGCCAAATACGGGCTGGTCTATCGCAGCCATTTATTTGGCGAGACCAGCCTGGTGCTGCTTGGGCCCGAGGCCAACGAACTCGTGCTGCTCGACCAGGCGAAGCTGTTCTCCTCGACGCTCGGCTGGGGCCGGATTCTCGGTCTGTTGTTTCCGCGCGGGCTGATGCTGCTCGATTTCGACGAGCATCGCCTGCACCGGCGCGCGCTGTCGGTCGCCTTCAAATCCGGGCCGATGAAGTCCTATCTTGCCGAGCTCGATACCGGCATCGCGGCGCGGGTCGCGCAATGGAAGGCGCAGCCGGGGCCGATGCTGTTTTATCCCGCGATGAAACAGCTCACCCTCGATCTCGCCGCGACCTCTTTTCTCGGCGCCGGCATCGGTCCCGAGGTCGATGAAATCACGCGCGCCTTCATCGACATGGTGGCCGCCTCGGTCGCGGTGATCCGCAAGCCCTTGCCCGGCACCAAGATGGCGCGCGGCGTGCGGGGGCGCAAACGCATCGTGGCCTACTTCTCGGAACAGATTCCGATCCGCCGCGCCAACGGCGGCCAGGACCTGTTCTCGCAGCTGTGCCGCGCCACCCATGAAGACGGCGCGTTGCTGACCACGCAGGATATCGTCGATCACATGAGTTTCCTGATGATGGCCGCGCACGACACGCTGACCTCATCGCTGACGTCGTTTGTGGGCGCGCTCGCCGCCAATCCGCAATGGCAAGACAGGCTGCGCGACGAGGTGACGGCGCTGGGCGTCGCCGCCGGCGAACCCACCACATTCGACAACCTCGAAGCCATGCCGTTGTCGGAGATGGCGTTCAAGGAAGCCCTGCGGATGAAGCCGCCGGTGCCCTCGATGCCGCGGCGTGCGGTCCGGGATTTCACCTTCAAGGGTTATGCGATCCCCGCCGGCGCCATGGTCGGCATCAATCCGCTGTTCTCCCACCACATGCCGGATATCTGGCCGGATCCCGAAAAATTCGATCCGATGCGCTTTACCGACGAGGCGCAACGCACGCGTCATCGCTTCGCCTGGGTGCCGTTCGGCGGCGGCGCGCATATGTGCCTCGGGCTGCACTTCGCCTATATGCAGGCGAAATGCTTCGCGCGGCATTTCCTGCAGAATCTCAGCGTCTCGCTCGAGCCCGGCTACACGCCGGACTGGCAGATGTGGCCGATCCCGAAGCCGCGCGACGGATTGCGCGTGACGCTCAAGCCGGCAGGCTAGGCGCTAAGTTCACCCGGCGCCCTGTTCGAGCGCCTTGCGCACGGCGACCAGGCCCTGCTGCTGCTGGGTCCAGTTGCGGCCGCCGGTAACGGCGCCGTCGACCACCAGATCATGCCCGTTGATGAAGCTGGATTCGTCGCTGGCAAGAAACACCGCGGCCTGGGCGATGTCTTCCGGCAGCCCGGCGCGCTGAATCGGCTGCGCGGTTTTGAAGATCTCGCGCATCACATCGGGCGTTTTCTCCGCCGCCTCGACCGACAAGCCCAGCGCCTTGCCGAAAATGCCGGTGGCGATCGCGCCCGGCGAGATCGAGTTGACGCGGATGCCGGATTCACCGAGCTCCATCGCCACGCATTTGGTCAGATGGATGACGGCGGCCTTGGCCGCGCCATAGACCACCGAGGACGAAAAGCCGGCGAGCCGGCCGGCGATGCTGCCATTGTTGATGATGCTGCCGGAGCCCTGTCGGCGCATATGGGGCGCGGCGTGCTTCATGCCGAGCATCACGCTGCGCACCAGCGTCGCCATCGCCGCATCGAAGCGCGCAACATCGAGGCCTTCGATGCCGCCGGTCTGCGCCGGGCCGCCGGCATTGTTGAACAGGCAATCGATGCGGCCGAATTTCTCGACCGCCTGGCCGATCAGCGCGCGCATCTGCTCCTCGACCGTGACATCGGTCTGGCGGAAGATGCAGGCGGAGCCGAGCTTCCTGGCAAGCGCCTCGCCCTCCGGCGCGCGGCGTCCGGCGATGACGATCTTCGCGCCCTCGGCAACGAAAACTTCCGCGGTGCGCAAGCCTATGCCGCTTGTCGCACCGGTGATAACCGCGACCTTGCCATCCAGCCGTGCCATATCGTTCTCCCCGTTTTGAGCGATGTTGGCATTAAGTATATCTCCGGCCTGCCGCGGCAACGCAAGCTATGCTTGCCTTCCACCCCGGAAGTCCCAAATCCGAACATCGCTTTTGCGGCTTCAGGCCACGTAATTTCCGCTATGCTCCGGCCTTATTTTGGATTCGCTGATCGGTTGATGTGCCCCATGGTGAAATTGATCGACGAGTTTCGGCGGGGCTGGCAGGGGACATCTCAACCGTCGCCGCTTTTTAGCACCGGATTTGCAGCATCCTGCGTCGCCCTGGCGACCGCGGCGCGGTGGGGTCTGTCGCTGATCCGGCCGGACGTATTCTTCACCCCGTATTTTCCAGCCGTGTTTTTTGCCACTGCGTTCGGCGGCTACCGCGCCGGGATCGCGACGGCGATCGCCGGCGGCACGCTCGGCGTGACCGTCAATTTCAGCGACGCGCGAGCCGATTCCGCAAGGCTGGCGCTGTTGGCAATCTATCTGGTCGTGTGCGGCCTCACGATATGGGGCGTCGAGCACTATCGATCGATCGCCTTGCATCAACGGGAAATTTCAAGGCGCCTGATCCAGGAGGAGGGGTATCGGAAACTCATCGTCGAAGAGTTTCAACATCGGCTGAAAAATAAATTGTCGACGATCCACGCGGTGCTGCATCAAGTGCTGCAGGATCAACCGCAGGTCTGGGCCAGCATCGATCATCGGTTGCGGGCGCTGTCGGCGACCGACGATCTGATCGCCCGGGTCGACGGCAGGGGTTGCGATATCAAGGATATCTTGCTCTCCGAACTCGGACCTTACGGGCATGTTCGATTTACCCTGAACGGAAATTCGCTGTTTCTTCCCGACAAATTTGCGGTGAGCCTTGCCTTGATATTTCATGAGCTTGCCACCAATGCCGGAAAATACGGCGCGTTTTCTTCCGCGCACGGGCTGTTGCAGGTGTCGTGGTCCGTGTCGGACGATCGCCTCAACATCACCTGGGACGAGACCGAAGGCCCTCCGATCGGAGCGATCGGGGAACCCGGCTTTGGGACCAAGCTCTTGAAATCGGCGCTCAGGCCATTCGATGGCAAGACCGAGATCGCCTTTTTGAAGACCGGAGTTCATTGCACGATGCAGTGCCGCATACCCCGGAGTTGAGCCGCGCTGGAGTGATCAAGCGCGCGCGTCCTCGCAGAACGGGGATATTCTGAGGCGCCGTTGACACTCTGTTAATGACGACTCGCGCGCTTCGATCCCATTTGCCTGCCCGGCCCCCGCGTCAGCGAGTTTCGCGATTCCACTTAACCAAAACTACAACAGACTTTGACAACCTCCGCGGTCATGCAAAGCCGCACCAACCACGACCTGCAGACCGCCGCGACGCATAACGATATCGGACTCGCCGGGGATTCCGAGCTGAGCATTCTGCGGGATGTCTTCAGATTGCTTCCGACCGGCGTGACCGTCCAGGACGAGCATGGCCGTTTCCTGCTGGTCAACGACGCCGCAGCCGTGCAGCTTGGAATTGCCGTTGGCGGGCCGGCGGTGGCGCCTTCGGAGCAGTTGAACCACCGCCGCGACACCGGCCTTGAATTGCTTCGCTCCGGACAGCCCGCGGTTAAAGAAGAATGCGTCACCAGCGGCCCGGTCAAACAGGTCTTTCTCACGGCCCATCGGCCGGTTCGCATCGCAGACCGCAATCTGTTGCTGTCGAGCTCGACCGACGTCAGCGAACAAAAGGCCGTCGAGGATCATCTGTTCCGCTCCGCTTACTATGACGATCTGACCGATCTGCCGTCGCGACGCGTGATCGAACATCGCGCCAACAGCCTGGTGCAGAGCGAAGCGCCCGGCAGGTTCGCGCTCGCCTTTCTCGACATCGACAATTTCAAGCATATCAACGACTATTACGGCCATGCGATCGGGGATGCGCTATTGGTGGAAGTCGCAAAGCGGCTTGGGTTGGATTTGCGCGAATCCGACATGCTGGCGCGGGTCAGTGGCGACGAATTCCTGCTGCTGCTCAATCCGATCCAAAGCGAGCACGAGGTGGCGGAATACATCCAGTCCACGCTGGAACGGCTGAAGGCGCCGTTTTTCATCGATGGATCGGAGATATTTGCTTCTACATCGATCGGGGTGAGCCTTTATCCCGAGCATGGCCGCAGCTACGACGTGCTGTGCCAGAACGCCGACATTGCGATGTATCGCGTCAAGAACGACGGCAAGGGCGCCGCGGCCTTCTTCGACGCCGGCATGGAGCGCGAGGCGCTGGCACGAATGAAAGTCGAGCAGTCGCTGCGGCTCGCCATTCTGGAAAAACGCTTTTGCTGCGCCTTTCAGGCCAAGGTCGACATCAGGACCGAGGATATCAAGGGCATCGAGGCGCTGGTGCGTCTGCGCGACGACGAGGGCGTCATTCAGGCTCCCGGCACCTTCATCAATCTCGCCGTGGAATTGGGGCTGATCGACGAGCTTACCCACCTGGTGCTGGCGGAGATCGTCAAGTCGATCGATCTCATCAATGAAACCTTCGGCGCCGACACCACCATCAGCATCAACGTCGCGGCCAAGCAGGCCGGCAATCCGGAGTTCATGCGCTCGTTTGCCGAAGCGCTTGAGGCGACCGGTTATCCCAGGCGTTTCATGATCGAGGTCACGGAAGACGCCTTCGTCGCCAAGACCCATTTCCAGACCGAAATCCTGCCGATCTTCCGCAGGCTCGGAGTCGGGATATCCATCGACGATTTCGGTATCGGCTATTCGTCATTGTCGGCACTGGCCGACATCACCGCCGACGAAATCAAGATCGACCGGTCGTTCATTACCGACATTCACAAACGTCCGCGCAGCCAGGGCATTTTGAAGGCGATCGAGTCGCTGAGCGAAGCGCTGGGCATGACGGTCATCGCGGAGGGCATCGAATCATTCGAGGAGCTCGCCTATCTGCAGGCTGCCACCAAAATCCGCTATGCGCAGGGCTTTTACTTTTCCAGGCCGATTTTTCTCGAAGAGCTCAAGCCGGCCGTCCGGATCTTGAACGACGCGCGCGTCAGTTCGGCAAGCCGTCCGCTGCCGGAAAACCGCCCGGTCTATGCGCGCGGCGAGCGCTATTGCCCCTGATCCGCGATGCGCGGAATCATGGCTCTGTCGTTGCCGGCGGCCGGCTCAACCTCCCGCATCGTAGCTCAGCCGGATAATTGCCTTCCGCGAACTGGGAGCTCTCAGGGTTACGCGCATTCGCTTTGATGCATGCGGTTTCGCCCTCGCGGCAAATTGACGCCCGGCCAAATAAGCTTCCCCACCCGTCTATCGGCAACAATGCTGCCTTGACCAGAGCCGAGCCCTGACACTATCAGTGGGGTGCAGATCGGAAACCCAGGGAGAGTAGCTGTGCGAACGTCCTTAATCGTTCAAGGAATTGCCGTCGTTTTATTGGGAACAGCCGCGCAGGCGGATGATCTGAAGATCGCTTTGATCTATGGCAAAACCGGACCGCTGGAAGCCTATGCGAAGCAAACCGAAACCGGTCTGCGGATGGGGCTGGAATACGCCACCAAAGGCACCATGACGCTGGACGGCCGCAAGATCGTCGTCATTACCAAGGACGATCAGAGCAAGCCGGACCTGTCCAAGGCCGCGCTCGCGGAAGCCTATCAGGACGACAAGGTCGATATTGCCATCGGCACGTCATCGTCGGCCGCAGCGCTGGCGGACCTTCCGGTGGCCGAGGAAAACAAGAAAATCCTGATCGTCGAGCCCGCGGTCGCGGACCAGATTACCGGCGAAAAGTGGAATCGATACATCTTCCGCACCGGGCGCAATTCCTCCCAGGACGCGATCTCGAACGCGGTGGCGATCGGCAAGCCCGGCGTCACGATTGCGACGCTGGCGCAGGACTATGCGTTCGGCCGCGACGGCGTTGCCGCATTCAAGGAAGCGCTGGCAAAGACCGGTGCGACGCTCGCCGCCGAAGAATACGCGCCGACCACCACCACCGATTTCACCGCGGCCGGTCAGCGCCTGTTCGACGCGCTGAAGGACAAGCCGGGACGCAAGATCATCTGGGTGATCTGGGCCGGCGGCGGCGATCCCCTGACCAAGCTGCAGGACATGGACCCGAAGCGTTACGGCATCGAGCTTTCGACCGGCGGCAATATCCTGCCGGCGCTGGCCGCCTATAAACGGCTTCCCGGCATGGAAGGCGCGACCTATTACTACTACGACATTCCCAAGAACCCGGTGAACGACTGGCTGGTCGCCGAGCATCAGAAGCGTTTCAACGCGCCGCCGGATTTCTTCACCGCCGGCGGGTTTTCCGCGGCGATGGCCGCGGTTACCGCCGTCACCAAGGCAAAATCCACCGACACCGAGAAGCTGATCGCCGCGATGGAAGGCATGGAGTTCGACACGCCCAAGGGCAAGATGATCTTCCGCAAGGAGGACCATCAGGCGCTGCAGAGCATGTATCACTTCAAGGTCAAGGTCGATCCGAACCTGGCGTGGGCGGTCAATGAACCGGTCCGCGAGATCAAGATCGAGGACATGAACATTCCGATCCGCAACAAGCGGTGACGGTAACCTGGAGTTGTCCTACGCCTCCGACGTTTGAACCGTCATTGCCGGGCTTGACCCGGCAATCCATCTCGCTTCCGAATAAAATTGTTTTGGAAGCGGATGGATGCGCGGATCAAGTCCGCGCATGACGGTCGGAATATCCGGCGACGCTGGCGACCGACAAGCTAACAGACCTTCCGATGACGCTCGAATGACCTTCACTCTCGAAACCCGCGATCTGACCATCCGCTTCGGCGGGCACGTCGCGGTCAACAGCGTCAGCTGCACATTCCGGCCCGGTGAGCTGACCGCCATTGTCGGCCCCAACGGCGCCGGCAAGACCACCTACTTCAATCTGATCTCCGGACAGCTGCGCCCGACCGTTGGCAGCATCCTGTTCGATGGCGCCGATATCACTCAGCTCTCCGCGCCGCTGCGCACCCGCGCCGGCCTCGGCCGCGCCTTCCAGCTCACCAATCTGTTCCCGAACCTCCGCGTCGAAGAGAATGTCCGCCTCGCCGTGCAATCCGCCGCTGGCGTGCATTACGACATGCTGCGGCCGTGGATGACGCGCCGCGACCTGATCGCCCGCGCCGACGCCATTCTCGACCAAGTGGCGCTGGGCAGCCGGCGGAACGTGGCGGCGACCGCGCTGTCCCACGGCGACCAGCGCAAGCTCGAAGTAGCCCTGATGATGGCGCTCGAGCCGAAGGTCTTCATGTTCGACGAGCCGACCGCCGGCATGAGCATCGATGAAGTCCCTGTAGTCCTCAACCTGATCGCGCAGCTCAAAAAGGATGCCAGCAAGATCATCCTCCTGGTCGAGCACAAGATGGACGTGGTGCGTTCGCTGGCCGACCGCATCATCGTCCTGCACAACGGCCAGCTTGTCGCCGACGGCAAGCCGGCGGAGGTGATCGCCTCGCCGATCGTGCAGGAGGCCTATCTCGGCATCGCGCCCGGAAAGAGCGCGGCATGACCGAGCTTCTGACCCTTGCCGGCGTGCATACCCATATCGGGCGCTATCACATCCTGCAGGGCATCGATTTCAGCGTCGCCCAGGGCCAGACCACGATGCTGCTCGGCCGCAACGGCGCCGGCAAGACCTCGACGCTGCGAACCATCATGGGCCTGTGGCAGGCCTCCGCGGGCCAGATCTCGCTCGACGGCCAACGCATCGAGAACAGCGCCACGCCGGATATCGCGCGGCTCGGCGTCGGTTATGTGCCGGAGAGCATGGCGGTGTTCTCGGATCTGACGGTCAAGGAAAACCTCGTGCTGGCGGCGCGGGACGGGCCGCTCGACGATGCCAGGCTCGACTGGATCTTCGGATTTTTCCCGGCGCTCAGGCGGTTCTGGCTGTCGCGCGCCGGGCTATTGTCCGGCGGACAGAAGCAGATGCTTTCGATTGCGCGCGCCATCGTCGAGCCGCGCAAGCTGCTCTTGATCGACGAGCCGACCAAGGGTCTGGCGCCGGCGATCGTGGTGGCGCTGATCGAATGCCTGGCCGAGATCAAGCGCCGCGGCGCCACTATCCTGATGGTCGAACAGAATTTCCATGCCGCGCGCGAACTCGGCGACAAGGTTCTGGTGATGGACAACGGCAAGATCGTCCATCGCGGCGAGATGGCGGCGCTGGCTTCGGACACCACACTGCAGGAGCGGTTGCTGGGCTTAAGTCTGGAGACGCATCAGTGACCGACCTTGCTGCAACAGCCGCGCTGCCGAAACCGAAGCGGGACCTGCTGCCGGTGCTGCTGCCGGCGATCCTCGCGCTCGCCATGCTGCCGTTGATCGGATCGGGAAGTTCCTGGGCAACGCTGACGGTGGCGAGCCTTGCCATGGGCATGATGATCTTCATCATGGCTTCCGGGCTGACGCTGGTGTTCGGCCTGATGGACGTGCTCAATTTCGGCCACGGCGCCTTCATTGCGGTCGGGGCCTATGTCGCGACCCTGGTGCTGTTGCCGCTGGCGCCTTACGTGCAAGCCAACTCGCTGTTGACAAATCTGGCGGTGCTGGCGCCGGCTGCTGTCCTGGCGATGGCGGTCTCCGGCGCGCTTGGACTGGTCGTCGAGCGCGTGCTGATCCTTCCGGTCTACGGCCAGCACCTCAAGCAGATCCTGATGACGACCGGCGGATTGATCGTCGCCGAACAGGCGCTGTATGCGCTGTGGGGGCCGCAGATCATTCCGCTGCCGCTGCCGACCTCGCTGCGCGGCTCCTTCATCATCGGCGACGTCGCAATCGCCAAATACCGCCTGCTGGCGATGCTGGTCGGGCTGGTTGTTTTCGCAGGCATCCAGCTGGTGCTGAACCGGACCAAGATCGGCCTGTTGATCCGCGCCGGCGTGGAAAACCGCGAGATGGTGGAAGCGCTGGGCTACCGCATCCGGCGGCTGTTCCTCGGGGTGTTCATGGTGGGCTCCGGCCTTGCCGGCCTCGGCGGGGTGATGTGGGCGCTGTATCGCGAGCAGGTCCACGCCTCGATGGGCAACGATCTCACCGTGCTGGTGTTCATCGTCGTGATCATCGGCGGCCTCGGCTCGATCGGCGGCTGTTTCATCGGCGCGCTGCTGGTCGCGATGGTAGCGAACTATGGCGGCTTTCTGGTGCCAAAACTGGCGCTGGTCTCCAACATCCTGCTGATGGTCGCGATCCTGATGTGGCGCCCGCGCGGGCTGTATGCGGTGACCAGCCGATGATGATCCTCTCGGGCGATCCGCCGCGCAGCCGCGCGCTCTCTATCGTGCTCATCGTCATCATCGCGGCGCTCGCGCTGACGCCCCTGGTGTTTCCCGGCGCCAAGGCGATGAACGTCGCCACCAAGATCTGCATCTTCGCAGCCCTGGTGGCGTCCTACGACTTGTTGCTCGGCTACACCGGTTCGGTGTCGTTCGCGCACACCATGTTTTATGGCATCGGCAGTTATTCGATCGCGATCGCGCTTTATTCCATGGGGCCGAACTGGGCGGCGGTGGCAACCGGCGTCGTGACCGGCCTGCCGCTGGCGATGCTGCTGGCGCTGGCGATCGGACTTTTTTCGTTGCGGGTCGAGGCGATCTTCTTTGCGATGATCACGCTGGCGGTGGCTTCCGCCTTTCTGGTGCTGGCATCGCAACTCTCATGGCTCACCGGCGGCGAGGACGGCCGCAGCTTTCAGCTGCCGGAATTGTTGCGGCCGGGCACCGTGCTGATTTCGAAAAGCCTGCTCGGCTTCGAAATCAACGGCCGCGTGCTGACCTATTATCTGATTTTCATCACTTCCGCTGCGATGATCCTGGCGCTGCTGCGGGTGGTGAATTCGCCGTTCGGCCGCGTGCTGCAGGCGATCCGCGAGAACCGCTTCCGCGCCGAGGCGCTCGGCTTCCGCACTGTGTTCCATCTGACCTATGCCAACTGCCTTGCAGCCCTGGTCGCCGCCAGCGCCGGGATGCTCAACGCGCTATGGCTGCGTTATGCCGGACCCGACACCTCGCTGAGCTTTTCCATCATGCTGGACATTTTGCTGATGGTGGTGATCGGCGGCATGGGCACGATTTACGGGGCGATCATTGGTGCTGCGATCTTCACCCTCGCCCAAAACTATCTGCAGGCGCTGATGGGGGCGGCCTCCAACGCCGCGGCCGACGCCGGGCTGCCGTTGCTGCCGGGACTGTTGCATCCGGATCGCTGGCTGCTCTGGCTCGGACTGTTGTTTATCGCCAGCGTCTATTTCTTTCCGGCCGGCGTGGTGGGTCGATTGCGA
>CAVXHU010000027.1:0-69698 GCA_963761395.1 uncultured Alphaproteobacteria bacterium | reverse complement strand
GCCCATGATGAACGGCGCTGCGCACTCGGGGGCCGGCGTCCGCAAACCTCCAAGGGAGGAAACCGCGGGAGGTGTGGCGAGGTGGTGCGTCAGACGCTATGGGGATTTCGGCGTGCGGTCTGTTGGCGAGATGCGTTGACCGGCTCTTTGGGCAGCGGTCGAAGGGGTGGCGAGTGTGGTCGGCCGATCGCGACAGGCATAACCGGCGTTTCGCGGCGCCAATTGATCGACGAGGCGGTTGTTCGGGGCAGCGCGACGGCGAGCATGGTCATGGCCGGTCGAGAGCCAGCGAAGCAGAAGTGCAGTACTGGAAGGTCGCCGCGAACCTGGTCTGATCATGATGTGTCGATCCTGATCACGGCGGTGGATGCCGCGGGACGGGTGCGCGGCGAGGAGCCGCGCTGGAATGTCTCGATGATGATCATGCGACCGCCGCAGCACGGACACGGATGCGAGAGCGGCTTTGGCTCGCTGGTCTCGCTGGAGGTGGCGGTGTCCGCGGTGCTGGGCTGTGCCGCCAGCACGTCGAGCAAGCGGCGTACTCGAGCGATGTTGTCTGCGCGCGTGCCGCTGGCGAACAGGCCGTAGTGACGGATGCGGTGGAAGCCGTGCGGCAGGACGTGGATCATGAATCGGCGGATGAACTCGCCGGTTGAGAGCGTCATGACCTTCTGGCGCTCGTGACCGTCGGCGCGATAGTCCTTCCATCGGAAGGTGACGCCATTGCGGTCGCAGGCGATCAGCCGGCTGTTGGCGATGGCGACGCGGTGGGTATAGCGCGACAGATAGGCCAGCACGGCCTGTGGCCCACCGAACGGGCGCTTGGCGTAGACTACCCATTCGGTTCGGCGCAGTGGTGCCAGATAGGCCGCGAACACCTGTGCGTCGGCGAGAGCTGAATGATCGCCGAAGAACTTCAGGCGGTTGGCTTGGTGTGCCGCGAGCAGCCTCTCCAGGAACAGCCGGCGAAACAGACGCGAGAGCACACGCACCGGCAGGAAGAAGCTGGGGCGGCACGCCACCCAGCGCTCGCCGTCGAGCGAGATGCCGCCGCCCGGCACGATCATATGGACATGCGGATGATGGGTGAGCGCCGAACCCCAGGTATGGAGAACCGAGGTGACGCCGATGCGGGCGCCGAGGTGCTTTGGGTCAGCGGCGATCGTGGTCAGGGTCTCGGCCGAGGCCTTGAACAGCAGATCGTAGACGACCGCCTTGTTGTGGTAGGCGATGTTGCCGATCGACGCCGGCAGCGTGAACACGACATGGAAGTACGGCACCGGCAGCAGATCGGCTTCGCGCGCGGCAAGCCAGTCCTTTGCCGCGGCGCCCTGGCACTTCGGGCAATGCCGGTTGCGGCAAGAGTTGTACGAGATCTGGGTATGCGCGCAGTCCTCACAGCGCGCAACATGCCCGCCCAGCGCCGCGGTGCGGCAGCTCTCGATCGCCGACATCACCTTCAACTGGCCAAGGCTCACATGGCCGGCGTTGGCTCCGCGCCATGCCGGTCCATGATCGCGGAAGATATCTGCGACCTCCAGTGCCGGGCGCGGCATGCGCGCCGCGCTTTAAGCGGGCGGCTCGGCCCTCTCGACCTTGCGAGCGATATGCTCCAGCGGGCTGATGACCTCGCGGATGGTCTTGGTAGCGACGCGGGTATAGAGCGCCGTGGTGTCGAGTTTGGCGTGCCCGAGCAGCACCTGGATCACCCTGATATCGATGTTCTGCTCGAGCAGGTGGGTGGCAAAGCTGTGCCGCAAGGTATGGAGCGACACGCGCTTGCTGATCCCGGCCATATCGGCTGCGGCATGACAGGCGCGGTTGAGCTGGCGCGTCGTCATCGGCTGCACCCGGTCGCGCCCTGGAAACAGCCAGCCTTGCGGTCGTGCCGCCCGCCACCAGGCGCGCAACAGTTCGAGCAAATGTGGAGACAGCATCACGTAGCGGTCTTTGCGGCCTTTGCCTTGCTCGACGCGGATGACCATGCGCTTGCTGTCGATGTCGCCAACCTTGAGCGAGATCACCTCGGCGGCGCGCAGGCCTGCCCCGTAGGCCACGCTCAGCGCCGCCTTGTACTTGAGCCCTGGCGCGGCATCCAAAAGGCGCGCTACCTCCTCCGGATTGAGGACGACCGGCAGCTTGCGAGGCTCGTGGAGGAACGTCGTGTGCTCGATGATGTCGGATCGCTTGAGTGTGACCCTGAAAAAGAACCGCAATGCCGCCACTGTGTGATTGAGAATCGGGATATGCGCGCCGCTTGCCGCCAGATGCAGCTGAAAGCGCCGGACGTCCTCGAAGCTCGCCGTGTCGGGCGATCGGCCAAGGAACGCAGCAAAATCCTTGACGCTGCGGATGTAGCCTTGTTGGGTCTTCGGCGCTAACTTGCGGATCGTCATGTCTTCGATCATGCGGCGCCGCAGCGGGCTCATGGCCTCGTCGGTCATGGGGATGCTCCTGTCTTGGGTGAAGGTTGCTAACCCCTCATCTCAAGACAGGACGCCCCGTCGCGCTATCCCGTTGGTATCGTCCGCCGCAGCGCCCTACCGCGCGAGCGGTTTAGTCCTTTGGCACTTAGCCGACATCGGTGCTTTGGCCAATTCCCGCTTTGCGTCCAACCCCGGACGTTTATGACCCGGACCGGCGGTCCGGCCCGAACGACCCGCAACGGTGATCTTGGCATTGGCCTACTGGGATTCCTATTCATGCGGACGGTTCATGGAACGAAGGCTCTCCCGAAGCCTTGGCCAAATACAGGGCTTGCAAAGCCAGGAACAACATCAGTTGAAAATGGACGCGAGCCGCCTCAATTGGCGAGCTTCAGAAAATCATTGGCGAGCTTCAGAAAATCGCGGCGTGTGGTCATGACAATTTCCTCCATGGCTGTTTTTTGCCGGCGTGGTCTGCCACCACCAGGCCGGATTGGAGGCTAGCGTAAGGCATCCCACGGGGAAAACCAGTCCACGTCGGAGGCGGATCAGAACTGCAATCATGCATCATCGGCGCAAAGCAGACCCTTGCCGATTCCATGATTGCCGCGGAATGGGTGCTGCGTGGGCCATCCGGTAATCCCGAGATGTGCTATGTCTGGGCGCAGTCGAATATTCTGACAGATGGTTGGCCGCCGCGATGAAACCTCACCACGAGAGAAGCTGCGGAAGCTGTACGGCATGCTGCGATGGCTGGCTGCAGATCGAAGTGCGTGGACATCGGATCCGGCCAGGCAAGCCGTGTCCGTTCAGCGTCGAACATCAGTGTTCAATCTACAGCGAACGTCCGCAGCATCCGTGCCGCGAATTCATTTGCGGATGGCTCACGCCCTCAAGTCCGCTGCCTGAATGGATGCGTCCGGACAAATCCGACATGATCATGCTGGCGGCCAATTTCATCTGGCACGGCCTGCCGGTCGACGTGGTGGTCGCGGCCGGGGAGCGTCCCAAGAGAAAAGCCCTGGACTGGCTGATGAAGTTCAGTTCGGAAAATAAGCGGTTGCTGATCTATCAGGTCGAACAAGACTGGTTTGCTTTCGGACCGCCGGCATTTCAGGCCGAGATTGCCGAACGGATCGGGCGCGGCGAAAAGCCATGGGCGGACTGACCCGGTGCAGCAGGTCTTCGTGACGGCGGGCGGCCGCCGCCCAAGGTGCACAATTATAAATTGTGCAACGTCGCCGCCCTAAACCCGGCCAGATGCTCGGAGCCCGGCTAAGGCC
This sequence comes from uncultured Alphaproteobacteria bacterium, assembly GCA_963761395.1. GTDB lineage: Bacteria > Pseudomonadota > Alphaproteobacteria > Rhizobiales > Xanthobacteraceae > Bradyrhizobium. Next base: position 65,989 of record CAVXHU010000027.1, on the reverse strand, counting down.
AAGCGAACTCACACAAATTGAAAAGGATGCGACTATAAACCGCAGCAGTGCGACAAATTGCTGCATTGCAATAGTATCACTGTACCATTTTTGCGACAGACTTCGAATATTTCGTTAACCAGTGCGCGAACCCTTCCAATTGGCATTTGGTATACACTACGCTCCCTTCGCTCGGGAGTTGAATCGGGTTCGAACGCGGGGGATAACGTCATGAGGAATAAGTTTTCTTTCGGGGACGGCTTGTGCTGCTCTTTGCCTGGTCTCGTTCAGCGGCGCGGCGCGATCTGCAACGCTCGATGACGTGATGGCGCGGCTCGACAAGATCGAAAAAGAGAACGCCGAACTGCGGCAGAAAGTCCGGAGCTTGTCTGCGGCAAGGCCGGTGGCAGCTGTCGCCGCCGCGCCGGTCGCTACCGATCCAAGCAAATTCAAGGGCAATCCGGTTCTGCACGCCTCCGTCGCGACTTCGCCGACGCCGCCGCCGGGTCCGACGATTGGCGGCATTCCCGTCAAAGCGGGTCCGCTGGGACCGTTGATCGATAACACGACGGTCACGCTCTACGGATCCATCGATGTATCGGGGGACGTCTTTAATCCGTCAGTTTTCGATCAGGGCACGAAATTCGGAGTCGCCAGCAATATTTCGAGTTTCGGTGTTCGTGTCAGGCATAACCTCGCGCCGTATGGCTGGGACGGCATGGCGGTGGTGGCCCAGTTGGAATCTCAGGTCGATATAGCGTCATACCCGACCGAGCGCGCAGCCTTTGGCACGCGCGACAGCTTTTTAGGCATGGAGGGCCCATGGGGCGCGATCAAAGCCGGCAAGAGCGATACGCCGTACAAGAAATCCACCGCCGCGATGGATCCGTTCACGCGAACGCTCGGCGATTATAATTCGATCATGGGCAATACCGGCGGCGACAACCGCGCCGAGTTCGATTGGCGCATGCCTCACGCGATCTGGTATGAATCGCCGCTCTTCAACGGCTTCCAGTTCAGCGCGCTGATCTCGCCGGGTCAGAACTTCGCCAAGGACAACAGCGACTATGCCTACGGCGATCTATTTTCAATGTAACGGCTCTTCCGCGCGCGGCAGCGGCAGCAACTTCCCCGGAACCGGCGGCGCGGTTGCCCGGCAACATCGGCGGCAACGGTTGCACCGACGGTTCCTACGGCAATGCCTATAGCGCTGCTTTGACCTACAAGAACGGTCCGTTCACCGCGATCGCCGCCTATGAACTCCATGAGCAGGTCAACCGTCACGGCGACGACGATCTTGAACCAGCTTTAGGTGGCGGGCCCGTCTTCCTGGCGGATGGTTCTCAGATCTTCACCGGCGTTCACAACGAATGGGCCGCCAAGGTGGGCGGAGGCTATCGCTTCAATGACGGCTTGGGCGACGTTCAGCTAAACGCCTTCTACGAGTGGATTCGGCGGGAAGTAACCCCGGTCGAACAACCGTTCAATGAGCGCTCACGCGATGCGGTATTCGCCAGCGCCACGCAGTACATTGGCAAGTGGGCCTTGAGTGGGTCTTATGCCCACGCCTTCAAGAGTCCGGGCAACCCGGCCATGTTGAGCGTCAACGATCCGGTGCTTGCGCCGATGGCAACGGTGCAAGGCAAACCTGTTCTCAAATGATGCCAGCCAGTATGCGATCGGCGCCCGTTACTACTTCAACGACTGGGCCAGTTGGTACATTGTGGGCTCCCAGATCAATCAAGGCCCGGGCGCACACTACTGTCTCGGTGCGAGCGGCCATGGCTACCAGGTCTGCTCTCGCGATGCGGCCAACGACACGATCGGCGGCGCGACAATCAGAGCTGCGACCACAGGGATGACGTTCAACTTCTGAGCGCTAATGAACAGGTGATGAAGGGGGACTTGGTCACAAGTCCCCCTTTTTCGTCTTAAACGTTTGTTTTCGCTGCGCAGAGACCCAATCGCCATCAATTGTCGAATGGCTGCTGTAGAACGCCCTGAAAAATTGATTTTACCGGCACCGCGCCAGCATAGAACCTGACAGTGCAAGTGTTACAGGGAACCCGACAATGGATATGCAACCGCCGCCAGCCTTTGTGCAAATTGCGCAGGCCGAAGTCCCGCCCGATGCGCCAGTCGAGCCGGCACCGATCGAGGTCAACGTGTCGAAATACATTCCTGAATCGGCAACCGCGGTGACCATGATCGTAACGCTTACGCCGCCGACGGGACAGGCCGTGATCTATGCAGCCGGCCATGAGAGAGACGGGACCTTGTTCAAGGGGCCACGCTCGATAGACGAAGTCAAGCTTGCCGGTCCAATGATCTATGTGAAGCTTTATGGCGCAACGAGTTTCGATATCCAATACACGAACTACCGGCAGCCCGAATGAATGCGGTTTCCGCCTGAGAACGAACGACGCTGTGGGACATTCGACACCGGAACAGCTGTTGGAGGATGCGCTGGCAGCGCATCGCAGGGGCTCGATTGCGGATGCGAAGCGCCTTTATGCTTCGGTCCTGAGCATTGATCCCGCCAATGCGGCTGCCCATGGTAACCTTGCCATCATCGCGGCTCAGGAGGGCGATCTCGCAGCTGCCGAACGGCTGTTTCGTCAAGAGATCAAACTGAGGCCGAATGATCCGGCAGGCTACAACAATCTCGGGTCAGTGCTGCAGCAGCAGGCCAGGCTGGATGATGCGATCGCTGCTCACCGCCACGCCATAAAGCTAAATCCCAATTACGCCGAAGCATTTTTGGCTCTCGGCAATGCCCTCAAGCAGCAAGGCAAATTCGAAGAGGCGATGGGCTCGCATCGGTCCGCCATTGCGGCGAGACGTGATTACGCCGAAGCTCACAACAATTTGGGTGTGCTGCTTCAGATGCAAGGCAGGCTCGACGAGGCGGCGGCAGCCTATGGCGAGGCGATAGCGTTGAGGCCTGGGTACGCGGAAGCCCATTTCAATCTCGGCGTTGTCCTGCATCAGAAGCAGGAATTCGATGCCGCCGAGGTCGCATATCGACGGGTTATCTCACTCAATCCCGGGATTGCCGTCGTCCACAATAATCTGGGAGCCGTCCTGAAGGACCAGGGTTTTCTCGACGAGGCCCTGGCGGCTTTTGAAAATGCCATCAACCTGCAAGCCGGACTACGCGGAGGCATTTTACAATCGCGCGACGGTGCTGCAGCAACAGGCCAAGGGGGAACAAGCGCTGGCGGCGTATGGCCGTGCCATCGAGCTTCGACCGGATTACGCCGACGCGATCAACAATGCCGGCATTGTCCTCCAGGAGCTCGGACGCGCGAGCGAGGCGGTCGATCTTTACCGCCGGTTACTTGAACTGATGCCGGATCGTGCCGATGCCTACAACAACATGGGCGCAGCGTACCTGGCGCAAGAGCGTCCTGAGCAAGCGCGGGCGGCGTTTGAGCAGGCGCTGATCCACATGCCCGATTTTCCCGAGGCATTTTACAATCTGGGAAACGCCTGGCGCGAGCTCGGTCACCTATCCGAAGCGATCGCCGCCTATCGCAACGCATTGCGACTTCGGCCCGATTACACGGAGGCGTTCAGCCAGCTCGTCTATCATCGCGCGCAGGCGTGCGAGTGGGACGATCAGCAAGCCGATCAGGAAAAGCTTCTCGACATGGTGCGGGCCGGAGTTCGTGTTCCGCCGTTTTACCTGCTTTCGACACCGGCGTCCGCATCCGATCAATTGATCTGTGCCCGGCACTGGATCGGGCCGATCAGGCCGCCGCCGGAGGCGGTCTTTGAGCATCAGGTTTCCGTTGGCAGCGATCGCATTCGCCTTGGCTATCTGTCCGGAGATTTTCATCAGCATTCCACCGCGCACCTGATGGCCGAATTGTTCGAGTGCCACGATCGTGACCGCTTCGAGGTCTTCGCCTATTCCTACGGTCCCGACGATAAAAGCCCGATGCGCGCGCGGCTTGATCGCGCGTTCGACCGTTTCGCCGATATAGGCGCGCTGTCACACCGCGAGGCGGCGCGGACGATCCACGCCGACAAGGTCGACATCCTGGTTGATCTCAAGGGCTATACCCATCACGCCCGGCCGGCGATATCAGCCCATCGCCCGGCGCCGGTGCAGGTGAGCTATCTCGGATATCCCGCGACCATGGGAGCGGATTTCATCGACTACATCATCGTCGATCCGTTCGTGGTGCCGGCTGGCCAGCAGCCGTTCTTTTCGGAAAGACTTGTTCACCTTCCCGGCAGCTATCAGGTGAACGACCGAAGGCGCGAGGTGGCAAGCGCACGCACGTCGCGACCGGATCATGGATTGCCACCCGAGGGGCTGGTGCTTTGCAGTTTCAACAACAGTTACAAGATCTCGCCGGTATTCTTCGACATCTGGATGGGTCTGCTCCGGTCGGCTCCCGGCAGCGTGTTGTGGCTGCTCGAGACCAACGGGCTGGTCAAAGGCAATCTGCGTTCGGAAGCCGGGAAACGCGGCGTGGACCCAGCCCGGCTGATCTTTGCTCCGGTTGTGCCACCGGCCGAACATCTCGGGCGCCACCAGCACGCCGATCTGTTTCTCGACACCCTGCCCTGCAACGCGCACACCACCGCCAGCGACGCGCTGTGGGCCGGACTGCCGGTGCTGACCTGCAGTGGAGACACCTTCGCCGGCCGTGTCGCCGGCAGCCTTCTGATGGCGATGGGCATGCCGGAATTAGTGACGGGATCGCTTGAAGCGTATCAACAGACGGCTCTGGCTTTGGCGCGCGATCCACAACGCTTGGTCGCGTTGCGGCAAAAACTGCAGGAAAAGCGCGACACCAGTGCCTTATTCGATCTGCCGAAATTGACCGGAAATATCGAAGCGGCCTACGCGCGGATGTGGCAGACTTGGCTTTCCCAACAGAAGCCGGTCGCATTCTCGATCGAAAGCACTTGAAATGTGAGGGACAGAGATCATGCTGATGCGAACCATCGTCACGCTCGCGGCTATTCTTGCGCTCGGCACCGGCAATGGACTGGCCGATACCCAGAAGGCCCGAAGGCATCATCACCACGCCTACATTGTCCGCGATGACGTTGTTCCACCGGCGCCATATGGCGGCGGCCGGCTGGTTACGCATCCCGCCTCGAACATTGCATGCAATACGCCGTTTCGGGCGACGCGCGCGCTGCCTTGCGATCAGCCGGTCTGGGTCTACGGAAGCCCCTGCGAGGTGGATTTGGGTCTCGGACGCTATCGGTCTTGCTATTGATGTGAGACCAGGAGCTTTCGTTTTCGAGATATCGCCATGAATGCCGGGGGCCGTTCCGAACAGACGCTCGCAGCTGCGATGGCTCATCATCGCGCCGGTCGTCTGACCGAGGCTGAGCGCCTTTACCGGCAGGTCTGCGAGACCGATCCGAAAAACGCGCGGGCGTTCCACCTGCTCGGCGTGGTCGCGCATCAGTTGAAGCGCTCCGATGCCGCCTCGCTTGTCGGGCGGGCCGTGATGCTCGATCCGAATTTCGCCGAAGCGCACAACGACAGGGGCGTGATCCTCGCCGCCAACGGATTATTTGCCGATGCACTATCCTGCTTTGAAAGGGCGGTGGCGCTCAATCCCGGCTATGACGAGGCCCGCAACAATCTCGGACGCGGATTGCGATCGCTGGGGCGCCTCGACGAAGCGGTGGCGCAGTTTGAACTGGTCCTGAAGCGCGCGCCGGATTCTCCGGTTGGGCATTTTAATCTCGCCTCGGTGCTGGAACTGGCCGGCCGAAAGCCGGACGCCGAGACGCATTATCGGCGCGCCATCTCGCTGCGCTCCGATTTCGTCGATGCTCACATCCATCTTGCCTCCTTGCTTCAGGACATGGATCGCCTGCCTGAAGCGCTCGCTCATGCCGAACGCGCGGTCACGCTGCGTCCGGACGGTGCCGGCGCGCGCAACAACCTGGGCAATATTCTGCGCAACCTTGGCCGGCACAGCGATGCGATCGCGCAATACGAGACCGCTCTCAGGATCGATCCGAATTCCTTCATGGCGCATTACAATTGCGGCGTAGCGCTGCGCGGCGAGACAAGGATTGCCGAAGCGAGAGCCCATTTCGCCCGCGCGTTCGCGCTCAAGCCGGATTTTCTCGAAGCCGAGCTGGCCTTGTGCATGGCAGAACTTCCGGCACTTTACCAGGACGCATCCGAAATCGCCGAGCGGCGCGGCGCCTATGCGGGCCGGCTGGCCAGGCTGTGCGCGGACGTGGAAGGCGCGCACGCGCCTGCCGCGCTCGCCGACGTGATCGGCTCCCATCAGCCGTTTTATCTGCCTTATCAAGGCTGCAACGACCGCGAGCTTCAATCCTTGTATGGTTCGCTGGTCTGCAAAATCATGGCTGCGAGATACCCGACGCCTCTCTTGCCAAATCCTCCGGGTCCGCACCAGCCGATCAGATTGGGTATCGTCAGCGGCTTCTTCAGGCAGCACTCGAACTGGAAGATCCCGGTCAAGGGATGGCTGCAGAACCTGGACCGGGATCGATTTCATGTCTCCGGCTATTACACGAGCAGCGAACGGGACGGCGAAACCGAGGCGGCGGCGGCCTCGTGCGATCATTTCGTACAGGGCCCGCGCTCGCTCGATGCCTGGCGGCGCACGATACTGGACGATGCGCCCCACGTTCTGATTTTTCCCGAAATCGGCATGGACAAGGTGTCGGCGCAATTGGCGGCCCAACGGCTCGCAGCCGTTCAGTGCTGCTCCTGGGGACACCCGCTCACCAGCGGATTTCCGACCATCGATTACTTCATCAGCAGCGACCTCATGGAGCCCGCGGACGCTGCGGATCACTATTCCGAACAGCTGGTTCGGCTGCCGAATCTTTCGATCTATTACGAACCCGCCGAAGTTCCGCGTACCGGGATCGACCGCGCACAGCTGGGTCTGCGCGCAAGCGCCGTGGTCTATTGGTGCTGTCAGTCCTTGCCAAAATATCTGCCGCAATTCGACGCCGTGTTCGCACGCATCGCGGTCGAGGTGCCCGACTGTCAGTTTACGTTCATCGAATTCGGAGGCGGCCGGGCCGTCACCGAGATGTTTCGAGCCCGGCTCGAGCGCGCATTCGAGGCGGTCGGTCTCAACGCCGGCGATCATTGCGTCTTCCTGCCGAGACTTGCGCCGGATCGTTTCGTCGCTGCCATCGGCCAGTGCGACGTCGTGCTGGACAGCATCGGCTGGTCAGGATGCAACTCGATCCTGGAGAGCCTGGTTCACAACCTTCCCATCGTGACCTTCGCCGGAGAGATGATGCGCGGCCGGCACACGGCCGCTATCCTGGATATGATGGACATCAGCGAGACGACCGCGCGGACGATTGACGAGTACGTTTCAATCGCCGGGCTTCTCGGCCGCACCAGCGCAAAACGAGCTGAATTGTCTGCGGAGATCGCGAACAAGAAGCATCGCGTCTATCGCGATCGCACATGTATTGCGGCGCTGGAGGCGTTCCTGGATCGAGCCGTTCGCAAGGGACGCCCACCTTTGTAGCAGTGAGTAGCTTCAGGTCGCCGCAGATCAGGCGCCGCCAAATTTGGAGGGATCGTTGTAGCTAGGGGTCTGGTCTTGGAGGACCGGTGGAAAGCGTGGGTCCACACTTTGGCTGGGACGAACAAAGCGTGGGCCCACACCTTGGCTGGGACCAACGATGACATTTCGCGGTTTGGAGTGATGCACCCTTGCGGCGTCGGCAGAAGCACAGAGGGCGATCAAAAGGCCTAAAGCTAAAACAGCACGCATCGCATTTGCTCCAATCGACCAACCCCGTTCTTATGTGATGCGCGGGCCGCACCGTCGCAACAGGCCACTGCGAAATTCAAATCAGGCCACTGAGGGTTGAAGCAGGCCAGTACCCGAATTTTCGACGTGTCTCGTTCCCACGCCAATCAAAATCAGAACGCTTTCTTGTACCGCGCAAGCGCTTGGGGGCTGCCGTAGACCCACATCGGCTCGTCGCATTGGCTTGGACCGTGGTCGGTCATGCACGCGGCGCTCCAGGGCGGCGCCGCGACCTCGCGGCCTGTCTCGTAGCCCTGCGGCTGCGCCGTGCTTTCGCCGGTTCGCGCCTGAGCCGACATTGCGAGGGACGGCACGATCAACAGCGCCGCCACAAATGATTTCGTCATCATCGTCTGGTTCCTTGTTTGCGGGCCTCACGGCCACTTGATGCATGCGAGCGTATTTCCCCGCGCAGCTGACCGTCAGCCATCTGCACGGATCCGCTAATAACAAGACTCGGATTCGAGTCCCGATATTCCCGGGCTCGCGAACCGCGCTCTGAACCACGAAGCTCAGATGCGGTATGCCTTCCAACGTAAGTCTGAAATGCGTCCCGCACCACTAAATTGGATTTTGGAAAGCTAAATTCCGGTTTAGTTGAGAAGATTGCGTTTGGATGTGATGGTCGATTGGCACCGCACGACGCTGAATTGTGTATTTCAGCAGTCATCGGCCGTTGTCGGGCAGCGTTGTGCTGCCAGGAAGAAGACATGGTGAATGTCGAAGGGTGCATGCGCGGCGCGTGCAAAAGTGGCATGCGCGCCCAGAAAATGGCAGCAGCGAGGCGGAAATCGACGGGTTTTCCCCACCCTGCCGCAGCGCCAGATCGGAGCACTGATTATCACCGCTGATGGGTATCTAATCAGTCGGCAGGATCAGCTCGTGACCCTGGCGAACCGTTATGCGGTACCCACGATATATCCTCTGCGCCAGTATGCCGAGGCAGGCGGGCTGATGAGCTATGGTGCAAATCTTCCCGATGCATTCCGCCAATGCGGAATTTATGTTGGAAAGATACTCAAGGGCGCTAAGCCCGCCGACCTGCCGGTATTGCAGCCGTCAACTTACGAACTCGTCATCAACCTCAAGACCGCAAAGAAGCTTGGCCTTACTGTGCCACCCACATTGCAGGCGCTCGCTGACGAAGTGATCGAATAGGATTTCGTAATTACCGCGCTTCTCAACCCGGCATGTCGTCGTTCTGCCGGCGATCGGATTTTCCCGTGTCACTCCGGCTTGATGCCGACGAGCGCCTTGCCCCACTTCTCGGTTTCACTGAGTTTCGTGATCGATGGAAAAAGCGGACTCAAAAAATCACGGAACTATCGCTTTACTACTGCGCGTCCGTCGCGGGTTTTGGACTATCCTCGGCCAGGCATCCAATAATGTAGGCGGTCCGGTCCCTGGGCAAGACCTTCGCGACATCGGCCCTGTGACGGCATTCGAGTTGCCCAATTTGCTTGGCACGGCGCTTTTCCGGTACCAGTGCCGATTGCCTGAGCCTGCGCACCGTAATTGGCGAGCCATCGGATTCGAACTGCAATTCATATTTCTTGCCATTCTTATCCATCGCGGCACAGGAGATAGTGGAAACCACTCCCACCGCGATGTTTCCAAGCTGCTTGCATGTTCCCGCCGATAATTCGACGAACGGCACTGGCAGGCCATCGACCTTTGGCCTGTCCTTGGAGTTCAGCAGCATCCGGTCGATTGAAAGTTCGTATAGATTGTTCTGGTCCCGCCGGGCATTTTCGCCCGAGAACGAGACGACGTGGCTGGTGTCAGCCGGGTCGTTGAGGTTAACCGTAAAATTTGCCCGGCCTTGTTCGCTATGGAAGTATGCAACTCCTCTGCAGGTGAAATCGCGTCCCGCGATCTTGAGCGTGCTGCACTTGCCTGAAATTAACGCGAATATATCGATGTCCGGTTCCTGTGGTTTCGTCTCATTCGAGACAAGGATGACGGGCCGCGTAAATGTCTCCGGGTTGAAATTCTGGATAGGCTGCAGCAGTCCGCGGCCGTAGGACGGCCCGGCAATTGACGGAGTGGCAAGGAAAATAATGACAACGGCGAAGACTTGCCAGCAGAGGCGCATCGTGATGCTCGGTTGATAACACATAAGACCCAATAAGCGCCATGTAACATCAAAAGGCGATACCGGGACAAGCCTGCCGGCGCCGAACAACCGCATTTTTCGGGCACTTCCTAAGGCCATGGTTAAGCGGGCACCGGTCTCGCGCGCGAATACCTGTGCCGCTCCCAAGGACGGTGGGCAATGGCAGCGGGATGTTGTAGGCGGTCAGGATGCAGAGGGCGTCGTTGCTCTCCGTCGAAGGCCGGCCATCTGAAAAATCTCAATCGAAGGGAAAGTCATGGCTTCCAGTCGTTCCAGCCTGCGCGGTCCGTCGCCGAGCCCTCCCGCACCGCCGCCGGAATGCCGACCGGCAGGGCGACCAATAGCGCGATCGCCAGGCCGGTCAGCCCAAGCGTCAGAGTGACCGGTAAGCGGTCGCGGATCAGTCCCCAGACCGGGACATGCCCATGGCAGCGTGGCCAGCCCAATCGAGAAACTGGACCACCCACGGCCGGTCGAGGCCATAATTCCTGGTAAGGATGGCGATATCGGCCGCGCTGGCGTTCGGGCCTGCGACGGACGCGGCCAGATCGCCGGAAAGACGCGTCAAGGTGAAGCTGACGACCAGGACGGTAGCTTCGCGGGAGAACCTAAGGGGTCAACAAAAGTTGTGCAGATCATCGTCAAATACGGGCCTTAGAGGCTTTTTCCAAATACTGTCCGTCACATCGAATCAACGAGGAGGATCCAAAAGATGGCAGTCCAAATGACGAAGTCGCAGCTGATCGAGAAAATCGCTGCCGAGAATGAAGTGGCGAAGAAAGACGTAAAGGGCGTTTTGGAGACGCTCGCGACCGTCGGTTACAAAGAACTCAAAAAGAACGGCGTCTTTCTCGTTCCCGGATTTGCAAAGTTCGTCGTCATCAAGAAGCCGGCAACCAAAGCGCGCCAGGGCACAAACCCGTTCACCGGCGTGCCGATGATGTTCAAGGCTAAACCGGCACGGAAGATTGTCAGGGCCCGTCCCGTCAAGGCGGCAAAAGACGCGGTGTAAGCAGAATAAAGGCCGCTTCGGAGGCCTTTATCGCACCATTGCGAAGGGCCGCGATGTCCGCAATACCGCCGCTATCGGGAGATGGCGGAGGGAGCCCGGACATCGTCAAACCGGCGGATTGACCCAATCGGGCATTGGGTTAAATGGGATGAATTGCCGATTGAGCAGCCGAACAAGTTCGAGCTTGTAGCCAATCTCAGGGCAGCGCGAACGCCGCGACTGACAATCAGCCGCGGTTTCTCGCTGCGCGCTGACGAGGAATGAAGGGGCGTTTTGCCCGCGGACCGGTTATGCTTAGTCCCTGGTGGATCGCGGCAGCCGGTTCACGGCGGCCGCCATCAGCCCCGCAAAGGGAGGCATTCCCATGAATCCAAACAAGGCACTTTGGGAAAAAGGCGACTTCACGCGCATTGCGCAGAGCATGCGGGAGAGCGGTGAGGCGCTCGTCAAGAGTCTCGGAATCAGCAAAGGGCTCAAGGTTCTGGATCTCGGATGCGGCGACGGGACCACGGCATTACCGGAAGCCAGACTTGGAGCCGAAGTGTTGGGCGTCGACATCGCCAAAAATCTGGTTGAGGCCGGAAATAAGCGCGCCAAGGAGCAAGGCCTCACCAATTGCAGGTTTCAGGAAGGTGATGCGTCCAATCTGCACGAACTCGGGGATCAAAGCTTTGACCTCGTCGTGAGCATATTTGGAGCCATGTTCGCGCCAAAGCCGTTCGACGTCGCCAAGGAGATGGTGCGCGTCGCTCGGCCCGGCGGCCGGATCGTTATGGGAAACTGGATTCCGAACGATCCAACATTGGTCGCGCAAATCCTGAAAATCAGCTCATCGTACTCGCCTCCCCCGCCGGAAGGCTTCATCAGCCCCATGACGTGGGGGATCGAGAACAATGTGATCGAGCGATTTGGAGGCGCAGGCGTTCCAAGGGAGAACATATCGTTCGTCAGAGACACCTATACTTTCAACTTTCCGGGCCCACCGTCAGAGCTCGTCGATGAATTCAGAAAATACTACGGGCCGACCATGAATGCGTTCGAAGCTGCGGAAAAAAACGGTCGGGCCGGCGATCTGCAGAAGGAGCTGGAAGTTCTGTTCAACAGCCAGAACAAAAGCGCAAGCAAGGCTGCCACCTCCATTCCCGCGACGTTCTTACGCGTTACTGTAACGCGCTAGATAGCGACCATCTGCCTTCGAGAACTTGGCTGACGTCAGTGTTTCAGCGCAGCAGCCAGGTGTCGATCAGCCCTTCAGACCATCGGGACACGCCTGGCGGCAAGGGCCGCCGGCGAAATGACCTCGATATCGATGGGCACCCGCCACCGTTCCGTATAGCGCACCTGGGGCGCTGTGTTGCTGGCCGGCGCACCTTCCAGCACGAAGCCATCGAAGCCGCCGCTCATGACCTCGTTGCATTTCTGCACATAGACGGGAAAGCCGCCGATATAGGGCATGAAGACGCGCGGCCGGCCGGCTATGTTGGTGCCGACATACCAGGAGCTGCAAGTCGATCGCAGCGAGACCGTCGACACGTCGTTGACGTGCTCGACCCAGGCGTCCTCATCTCTGAGCGTCGGCTCGATCGAGGTTGCCCCGACATCGCGCATGTGGCCGATGCAGTCCGCCAGCCAATCGACATGCTGTTCGATCGCCTGGATCATGCTTGCCAGCACCGAAGGGCTGCCGGGGCCGGTGATCATGAACAGGTTCGGGAAACCCACCGATGCGATCCCGAGATAGGCCCGCGGGCCCGCCCGCCATTTCTCGGCAAGCGTCAGGCCATTGCGGCCGGTGATCCTGATCTTGTCGAACGATCCCGTCATGGCGGCAAAGCCGGTAGCGCAGACGACGGCATCGAGCGGATAGGCGATACCGTTGACCTCGATGCCATCAGCGGTGAAGCGCTCGATCGGCGTCCGCGATACGTCGACCAGTTTGACGTGCGGCATATTGTAGGTCTCGAAGTAGCCGGTATCGACACAGAGGCGCTTGCAGCCGAACACGTTGTCGGGACACAGCAGCTCGGCCGTGACCGGATCCTTCACGATGCCGCGGATCTTGGCGCGCGCGAAGTCGGCGATGGTGTCGTTGGCGGCTTTTTCGAACAACAGATCGCCATAGGCGCCGAGAAACGGCAAGCCGCCGCGTGCCCAGGCTTCCTCGTACTGCTGGTCGCGCTCTTCGGCGCTCGCCTCCAGCGCCGGCTTCATGTTGTAAGGAAAATAGAAGCCGGTCGGGCGTGCGCGGGCCTTGGCCCGCAGCGCCGGATAATCGGCCTTGGCGGCCTGCAGGTATTCCGGCGTCAGCTTCTCGTTCCAGGCCGGCACCGACCAGGTCGCCGTGCGCTGGAACACCGTCAGCGCGGAGGCCTGTTGCGCGATGATCGGAATGGACTGAACCGCCGAGGAGCCGGTACCGATGACGCCAACCCGCAAGCCCGTGAAGTCGACACCCTGATGCGGCCATTCACCGGTGTGATAGATCGGCCCGCGAAAATCTTCGATACCGCTAAAGCGCGGACGGTTCGGCGCCGACAAGCAGCCGATGGCCATGATGAGAAACTTCGCGCTTACCCTGTCGCCGCGATCGGTCTCGACAAGCCAGCATTTGGCGTCTTCATCGAAGGTCGCGGCGATAACGCGGGTGTCGAACACGATATGCCGGCGCAGGTCGAAGCGATCGGCGACATGATTGGCATAGCAGAGGATTTCAGGTTGCGGCGCGTACTTCTCCGACCAGTTCCACTGCTGGTCCAACTCCTCCGAGAAGGAGAAGGAGTACTGCATGCTCTCGACGTCGCAACGTGCGCCCGGATAGCGGTTCCAGTACCAGGTGCCACCGACGCCGCCGCCGGCCTCAAACACCCGTGCCGAAAAGCCGAGCCCGCGCAGGCGATGCAGCATGTACATCCCGGCAAAGCCCGCGCCGACGACAATAGCGTCCAAAACCGCTCCCACTTCAGCGGGGCGCTCCGGTCGAGTTGTAGTGTCGGCACTCATGGTTGGCGTCGTTTTCCCTGCTCACAATGGCATTTGCAAGGGTAGCCGGATTGGCCCGGAAGTCCATTGTGATATCCGCTCGATGGCTACACGGCCACTGCATGCCCGGATCGTTGCCGGGAGCGTGAACGGAACCTATGCTGGCACTGATTTTCCAGCGCCCGAGAGCCCCGCATGACCATTCCGCTCGATCCCGTCATCGCAGAGATCATTCCGCTGCTGCCGCTGCGCGATCCCGCCACGATGACCCCGCAGAGCGCGCGCGATGCGCTGCGCGCGCTTGCCGCGGCGCGCGCCGCCGTTCCGCCGCCACCGGTCGCGAGCGTAGCAGATATGCACGTGAAGGGCGCGGCCGGGCCGCTTGCCGCGCGGGTTTACCGCGTCTCATCCGATAAATCGCCGACCGTGGTGTTTTTCCACGGCGGCGGCTGGGTCGCCGGCGATCTCGAAACCCATGACCGGCAGGCGCGCCTGCTCGCGATCGAGACCGGCGCCGTGGTCGTCTCCGTCGACTACCGGCGTCCGCCGGAAACCCGCTTTCCCGGCGCGTTCGAGGACGGCTTTGCCGCGACGCGCGACGTGATCGCCTGCATCGCCGAGTTCGGCGGAGATGCTGCGCGCGTGGGCGTGGCCGGAGACAGCGCGGGCGGCAATCTGGCGGCGACGGTCGCGATCGCCTGCCGCGACGCCGGGATCGGGCTCGCGGCGCAGTTGCTGGTCTATCCCGTGACCGATGTCGCCGGAAATTACGCTGACTTAAACGAGAACGCGCGGTTTCCCTCGCGCGCGGAAAACGCCGAAGGCTACTTCCTGTCGCGCGCGGTCATGGAATGGTTCGCCGGCCATTATCTCGATGACGCGAGGCACGGCGCGGACTGGCGGGTTTCGCCGTTGCGGGCGAAAAGTCTTGCCGGGCTTGCGCCGGCGATCGTGTGCACGGCGTGGTTCGATCCCTTGCGCGACGAGGGCAAGGCCTATGCCGACGCGCTTGCCGCCGCCGGCGTGCCGACCAAATATTATCATGGCGCCGGCCTGATCCACGGCTATTTCGGCCTCGGCGAAGCCTCGCCAACCGCGCGGCTCGAGGCCCAACGCGCGCGTGCCGATTTCAGGGCGCTGCTCGAACGGGGGGCGTAGACGCGTTTTCCGGTGCGGAGGCTTCATCCTTAATCCCTCCCCCTTGTGGGGAGGGCTATCGCAGTTCATGCGAATTCTTCGCGAACGAGCGTCGCTCGCTCGGCGGCAATCGCAGAGGACCCAGTACTGGCGCGGCCTCTGCGCAATTTCGGCACTCGAGCAGCCACGGCCTTTGCGCCACTTTACGAGGCCAGGGATTATGGGTCACTGCGGTCGACAGCAGACGACCTCTCTCAGCCCTTGGCGGTGTGACCCCAGGTCTCGTCCCAGTCCTGGCCCGCGGCATCGACGACGCGGCCGTCGGCCTCGAAGAACTTGTTGGGGACCTGGAAGATCGCCAGCATCAGCCCGCCTTCCGGACACCATGCGACGTGGCGGCTGCCCGGCTCGCGCCAGACGAATTCGCCGGCCCTGGCCTCGATGCCCTTCGCCGCGCCTTCCTTGTCGACGAGGTGGCCCTCAAGAACGTAGGTCTGCTCGATGTTGACATGCTCGTGGTCGGGCAGCACCGCGCCCGGCGCAAACCGCATCAGCGCGGTCATCAGGCCGGTGGCGCGATCGAACAGCAGCGTCTTGGCCTCGCAGCCGGGGAAGCGGGTCTGCTGCCACTCCATGCTCTCGGGGCGAACGAGGTGGGAATGCGTGTCGGCGGTCTGAGAGCCCTTCGGCGTCGCGGCGTCCATGGCGATGCTCCGTTGCAATGCACTTCAAGCGATCATAGCAGCTTTGCGTGCGCCCGTCAGCCAGAAGCATGATCCGGAAAAGTGGAAACCAGCGGCGGCAGATCAATCGCGCTTGAACCGGTAGTCGAATCGATCCCCATCCGCGGTGACCAGACCCAGAGTCGGCGTCGGGAAATGGATCGGCAGAATGAGCGTATCGGTGTCCGCCACCGTGGACAAAAACTTGCGGCGCGAGACCGCCGCCTGCTTTCCATCCCAGTCGACCCTCGGCGACCAGTCGGGCTCGCGACACTGGATCACGTGGTGCATCATGTCGCCGGTCACGACCGCGCGCTGCCCGCGGGAGAAGATATTGACGCAGCAATGGCAGGGCGAGTGCCCCGGCGTCGGCGTCAGCGTGATGGTATCGTCGAGCGCGTAATCGTCATCCACCAAAAGCGCTTGCCCTGCTTCCACGATGGGCAAGCAATTGTCGCGGAATACGGTGCCGGGCGGATTGGCGCCGCGCGCGTGCTCGGCTTCCCAGGCCGCATATTCTCTTTTGTGAAAAATGTATTTCGCGTTCGGGAATGTCGGCACCCAGCGGCCATCTCGTAAGGTGGTGTTCCAGCCGGTATGGTCGATATGAAGATGCGTGCAAAAGACATAGTCGACCTTGTCGTAGGCGATGCCGAGCGCGAACAGCTCGTTGCGCCAGCGCTCCTTGCCCGGAAAATCGAACGGCGGCGGATGACCCTTGTGCTCGCCGGTGCAGGTGTCCACCAGGATCGTGTAGCGCGGCGTCCGGACCACGAAGGTCTGATAGGTTATCACCATCATTCCCAGCGCAGAATCGAACACCTCCGGCTCCATCGTGGGCAAGTGACGCTTGAAGACGGCCTCGTCATAGGCCGGGAAGAAGTCCTGCGGCCGCCGCCACGGGCCTTCGCGTTCAATCACCGCGTCGATGGTGATGTCGCCGATCCTGACCTGCCTCATCCTTGTTTCCCCCTGCAATTGTTCGGCGGAGCGTAACGGGTGCGACCCTGCGCTTCAAGTTGAAGCGGTTTGTCCCACTATACGGACACCCCCGGATTGGGTAGCTTGGCGAGGGTATTTCAGCTTTCCCGGGGCCGGAGCGCGCCAAAAATGGTGAAGCGCGGAAAATCGGTGCGCAAGCCTGCAGCGGCCCGCAGAGCGCCGACGGTGCCTAAACGTGCGCCGGGCAATATCGATCTAAAAAAAGAAATTGAATCGCTAAGGCGCGAGCTCGCCGAAGCGCTGGAGCGGCAAAACGCAACGTCCGAAGTTCTTCAGGTCATCAGCAGCACGCCGGGCGAGCTGCAACCCGTATTCCAGAAAATGCTGGAGAATGCGACGCGGGTCTGCGGGGCCAAATTCGGCACGATGATTCTTCTTGAAGGAGACATCGTTCGCCAGGTTGCGGCCCACAACGTGCCCGCCGCGTTCGCAAACGCGACCGAACTGCGAAACTTTCGACCCCATCCAAAGAGCGGCCTTGGTCAAGTACTCAGGACCAAACAAGTGGCTCACGTCGTGGATATCAGGAAGAACCAGGCTTACCTGGAGGGTAATCCCATCGTCGTTGCCCTGTCTGATCTCGCGGGGGCTCGAACCATCGTCGTTGTGCCGATGCTTAAAGGCGCCGACCTGGTCGGTGCCATCGCGGTTTATCGACAGGTGGTGCGCCCCTTCACCGACAGGCAGATCGAGCTGTTGAGCAATTTCGCCAGGCAGGCCGTGATCGCGATCGAGAACGCCCGCCTGCTCAAGGAGCTGCACCAGCGCACCGATGACCTCAGCGAATCGCTGCAACAGCAGACCGCGACCGCCGACGTGCTCAAGGTCATCAGCCGCTCCGCGTTCGATCTGCAGACGGTACTCGGATACGCTTGTCGAATCGGCCGCACGGCTGTGCGAAGCTGAAATGCGCTTCATTATTCACCGTCGCGAGGGGGAACAATATCGTCGCAGCAGCACACTTATCGGCTTCTCGACCGAATTTTGGAGCATTCATGCAAGGCCATCCGATCAAGCCCCGGTCGCGGGTCGCATTGCCGGTCGAGTTGCATTGGAGCGGCACGCTATCCAAATCTGCAGACGTGCGCGGTCGATCCCGAATACACGCTGAGCCAGGCCACTTCGCCTTGCCCGACAACATACGACCCTCGGTCGTCCCGTTGCTGCGCAGAAGACGAGCTCATCGGCGTCATTGTCGACTCGTGCGCACAGACGCGTCGAGCCTTTTACCGAGAAGCAGATCGAACTGGTTACCGACCTTCGCCGATCAGGCGGTGATCGCCATCGAAAACGTGCGGTTGTTCGACGAGGTGCAGGCGCGCACGCGTGACCTGGCCGAGGCGCTGGAACAGCAGACCGCGACATCGGAAGTGCTCCAGGTCATCAGTTCCTCGGCTGGCGAGCTGGAGCCGGTGTTCCAGAAGATGCTGGAGAACGCCACACGGATCTGCGGCGCAAATTTTGGCGCGATGAATCTGTACGACGGCGACAGCTTTCGCAACGTTGCGCTCTACAACGTACCGGACGCGTTCGTCTCCGCGGATAAGCCGATCCGTCCGCACCCGAAAAGCGGCCTCGGCACGATCGTCAGAACCAGGCTCGCGATCCAGATCGAGGATCTTCGGACGCAACCGCCGTATCTCGAGGGCGATCCGGCCGTTGTCGCGCTGTCGGATCTGGCGGGAGCCCGGACGCTGGTCATCGTCCCGATGCTCAGGGAAAACCAACTGGTCGGCACGATCGGCATCTACCGTCAGGAGGTTCGGCCATTCACCGACAAGCAAGTCGATCTCGTCGCCAACTTCGCCAAGCAGGCGGTGATCGCCATCGAGAATACGCGGCTTCTGAAGGAGTTGCGCCAGCGCACCGACGATCTCACCGAATTGCTGCAGCAGCAGACCGCCACTGCCGATGTGCTGAAGGTGATCAGCCGCTCGGCGTTTGATTTGCAGCCCGTGCTCGACACGTTGACCGAATCGGCATGTCGCCTGTGCGATGCCTACGATGCTGTTCTCATGCTGCGAGAGGGCGAATTGCTCGTCTTCGGAGCTCACTATGGCCCGATCCCACTTGATTTCGCCAAATGGCCGCTAACGAGGGCCTGGACCGCCGGACGCTCGGTCATTGATCGCAAGCCAGTTCATGTGCACGACCTGCAAGCCGAGCAGATCGAGTTTCCGGATGGCCATGAGATGGCACGACGGATGGGCCATCGTACAATTCTTTCTATCCCTCTTTTGCGGGGTGAAGAGGCAATCGGGTCCCTTTCGATCCGTCGCACCGAAATTCGCCCCTTTACTGCAAAGCAAATCGAGCTGGCCGAAACCTTCGCGGACCAAGCCGTGATCGCAATCGAGAACGTGCGATTGTTCGATGAGGTACAGGCCCGCACCGACGACCTCAGATCGCTGCAGCAACAGACCGCCACCGCCGACGTGCTGAAGGTCATCAGCCGCTCGGCGTTCGATTTGCAGCCCGTCCTCGATACCATCGTTCAGACAGCGAGCCGGCTCTGTGAAGCTGAATTTGCCCTTATCTTTAAACTCCAAGGCGACAAGTACGAAATAGCCTCGGCCAACAACGCCGCAGAGGCTTTTGTCAAACATGCTGCCGAACATCCGATCCGGCCGGAGCGTGGCTCCCTCATTGGCCGCACCGCTCTTGAACGACAGACAGTTCACATACCTGATTGCCTGGCCGATCGGGAGTACTCGGCCCTGGATTACCAAGCAGCCGGTCATTATCGCACGATGCTCGGCGTTCCCCTGCTGCGTGAGGGCGTTCCAATCGGCGTCATCGGCCTGATGCGAGCAGCCGTCAGGCCGTTCACGGACAAACAGATTGAACTTGTCACTACCTTCGCCGACCAGGCCGTCGCTGATCGCGATTGAGAACGTGCGGCTGTTCGATGAGGTGCAGGCGCGCACCGAGGACTTGCGCGAATCGCTGCAGCAGCAGACCGCGACGGCTGATGTGCTTAAGCTCATCAGTCGCTCGGCGTTCGACCTTGAAACCGTTCTCTCGACATTGCTCGCTTCCGCCGCCAAGCTGTGCGAAGCCGAGAACGGATTCATCTTTCTTCGGAAGGAAAACCACTATTGCATGGCCTCCAACTACGGCTTCTCAGGCGAGTTCGAGGCCTTCGCAAGGGCTCACCCTCTACCGGTGGGCGGTGCCAGCACTACCGCTCGCGCGGGAGCGTCCGGGAGCGTAGTCCAGGTTGAGGACCTGCTTGCCGACGAGACGCAGAGCGATCTCGCCCTCGAATACCAACGACTTGGCGGCCACCGAACTAATCTCGGTGTCCCCCTGAGGCGCGAGGGCGAAACGATCGGCGTTTTTACGTTGACGCGCCAGGTCGTGCAGCCCTTTACAAGACGACAGATTGAGCTCGTCGAGACATTCGCCGACCAGGCCGTGATCGCGATCGAGAACGTGCGATTGTTCGACGAGGTGCAGGCGCGCACCGAGGATCTGCGTGAATCGCTGCAGCAGCAGACCGCGACCGCCGATGTGCTGAAGGTCATCAGCCGCTCGACGTTCGATTTGCAGGTGGTCCTGCAAACGCTGGTTGAATCGGCGGCGCGGCTGTGCGAGGCCGACAAGGCCACCATCACCCGGCAGAGGGATGGGACTTTCTATCGCTCGGAGAGCTTCGGATTCTCGCGCGAATTCATGGACCATGTCAGGGACATTCCGGTCGTTCCGGACCGGGGCTCGGCCACCGGACGGGCGCTGCTCGAAGGTGTAGCGGTTCATATTCCGGACGTGCAAACGGATCCGGACTATCATTTCGACGAGGCGCTGAGGCTGGGCAAGTATCGCACGCTTCTCGGCGTTCCGATGCTGCGCGAAGGCACGCCGATTGGCGTCGTGGCCTTGACGCGCTCTGAGCCGCGGCCGTTCACCGAGAAGCAGATCGAGCTGGTCACGACATTCGCCGATCAGGCCGCCATCGCCATCGAAAATGTCCGGTTGTTCGATGAGGTGCAGACGAAGACTCGCGAACTGTCCGAGGCCCTGGTTTATCAGACCGGGAGCGGCAATATCCTGAGGGTGATCGCATCCTCGCCGACCGATATCGGGCCGGTTCTCAAGGCCATTGTCGAGAGTGCCTGCGAGCTTTGCGATGCCTATGATGCGATAGTTCGCCTTAAGGATGGCAACCATCTTCCTACTAGCGCGCATCACGGCCCGATACCGATAAGCACGGACAAATTTCCGATCAACCATAACTCCGCCGCGGGGCGCTCGGTGCTTGAAGGGAAACCGGTGCATGTGCACGACATGCAGTCCGCCGAAGGCGATGAATTTCCGGAAGCGCAGAAATTAGCACGCGGCCTGGGCCATCGCACTTTGTTGAGCGTGCCACTGCTGCGCGAGGGCGAGAGCATCGGAGCGATCATCCTTCGCCGCACCGAAGTGCATCCATTCAGCGAAAAACAGATTGCCCTGCTGCAGACCTTTGCCGATCAGGCCGTGATCGCCATCGGCAATGTCAGATTGTTCGAGGAGGTGCAGCAACGAACAAAAGAACTTTCATTGTCGCTCGACAATCTGCGTACCGCGCAGGACCGCCTGATTCAGACCGAGAAGCTTGCTTCGCTCGGACAACTCACCGCCGGCATTGCCCATGAGATCAAGAACCCGCTGAATTTCGTCAACAATTTCTCCGCGCTTTCGGTGGAACTGGTCGACGAACTGGATGAGGTGCTTAAGCCCGCGTCGCTGGAACAAAAAACGCGGAAAGAGACCGACGAGCTGACGCATATGCTGAAAGGCAATCTTGAAAAGGTTGTCCAGCACGGTAAACGCGCCAACTCGATCGTCAAGAACATGCTGCTGCATTCGCGCGAAGGTTCCGGCGAGCGGCGGCCGGTCGAACTCAACGCTGTGGTCGAAGACAGCCTGAATCTGGCCTATCACGGCGCCCGCGCCGAAAACCAGGAATTCAAGATCAAGCTGGAACGATCTTTCGATCCGGCCGCCGGCGAGGTCGAACTGTTCCCGCAAGAGATTACGCGGGTGCTTCTCAACCTGATTTCGAACGGCTTCTATGCCGCGATGAAGCGCAAGGCGGAGATGAGAGACGGCTACGAGCCTGCGCTTGCCGCCGCGACCAGAGACCTCGGCGACCGCGTCGAGATCAGGATTCGCGACAATGGCAACGGCATCCCTCCCGAAGTGAAGGACAAGATGTTCAATCCCTTCTTCACGACCAAACCGCCCGGCGAAGGGACAGGTCTTGGCCTTTCACTTAGTTACGACATTATCGTCAAGCAGCATGCCGGATCGATCGAGGTCGACACACGGCCCGGCGAGTTCACTGAATTCAGGGTCATTCTTCCGCGCGCGGCAAGCCAAAGCAAAGCAGGAGCCAGCAATTGAGCTTCCTTATTCTTGTTGTCGACGACGAATCCGACGTCGAAGATCTGTTTCGCCAGCAATTCAGGCGGGACCTCCGCGCCGGCCGCTTCACGATGGATTTTGCCCAGTCAGGCGACGGCGCCCTGCAACGCATCCACGAGGCCGCGGGCGCATCGTTGATTCTCATTCTGTCCGACATCAACATGCCCGGAATGAGCGGACTCGAGCTTTTGCCGAAGGCGAAAGCGGCGCGACCGGATGTTCCCGTCATCATGATCACGGCCTATGGCGACGCCGATACCCGGCGAAAAGCCCTGGAAGGCGGCGCCGAGGCGCTTCTGACCAAGCCGATCGATTTTGTTGCGCTTCGCAGTGAAATCGACAGCCGGGTCGGAAGCGTTGGATAGGAACCGTCAGCCGTTTCGGCGCTTTCAGACCTGGCGCGATATCTGTTTTGAGTCCGTCATTCGTTCCAAAGCAGGCATCAGACAAGCATTCTTCGGGATCGGCGCCGGTCGCACTCAGGCCACGCGCGGGCAAGCCGGTCGATCACGCCGTCGTCACCATCGCCAGAATCCGGGGTAAGAAATACCCGTGCGCCACGGCCGGCCCGTCGCTATCTAAACCTCAACCGCAGGGACGCCACCGATAGAGGATGATTGTATGCGCGAAATTCCGCTGGGAACACGGGGAACGTTCACCTTGCGTGTGCTGCCGGAGCATCTCGCCAACCGGTTCAAGGACGCCATGTTGCCGCAGGTGCTGGCGACCCCGGTGATGATCCTGATCATGGAAAACGCGGCGCTTGCCGCCATCAGGCCATTTCTGGATGCGGGCGAGAGCGCGGTCGGTACGGCGATCAACGTTCGGCATCTCGCCGCTACACCCGTCGGTCATGAGGTTCGTGCCGAAGCCGAGGTCGTCAAGGTCGAGGGCAAACGAATCGAATTCAAGGTGTCGGCGCGCGACGAGACCGAAGAGATCGGCAGCGGAACCCATCAGCGAATGGTGATCGATTTTCGCTCGTTCAACGAGCGCCTTGCCAAAAAGAGCAAGCCCTAACCGCGCGCCGCCAATGGCAGGATCACCGCAGCTTGCTCAATAGCGCGACCAGGGTCTCGCGCTCTTTGGCATCGAGCGGCGCCAGCGTCTCCCGGGTGATCGCGAGCGCGTTCGGTGCGGCCTTTTCCGCCATCTGCTGACCGGCGCGCGTCAGGCTGACCAGCAGGCGGCGGCCGTCTTCGGGATCCGCGCAGGTTTCGGTCAGGCCACGCGCGGTGAGCCGGTCGATCACGCCCTTGATGGTGGCGACATCCATCGCCGTCAGCCGCCCGAGCTGATTTTGCGAGCACGGTCCGGTCTCGGTGAGTTTTGCCAGCGCCGCCCATTGCGTCGGCGTCAAATTGATTCCGATCTCGCGGGCGAAGATGGTGGCGTGGCGCTGCCACACCTGGCGCAGGATGAAGCCGATCTGCTCCTCGAGGACGTATGGTGGCCGCGACGGCTTGACGCTCCGTTTGGCCGAAACACTTCTGGTCATGCTCCGTCGCTGATCCTGATCCGATCAGATTGTCTGATCTTCTCACTTCCGGATCTGCTCTTCTCCGCGCCTGCGATCACAGCGCCAGATGCGCGTCCCTGATGTCCGGACGCGCATCAAGTTCGCCCATGGTGCCGCTAAAGCAGATGCGGCCGCGCTCGATGATATAGGCGCGGTCGCAAATCAGCCTGGCAAAATGCAGGTTCTGCTCGGAGACGATCATGCTGACGCCTTCCTTCTTCATGGTCAGGATCGCATCCACCATCTGCTCCACGATCTTCGGCGACAGTCCTTCCGACGGCTCGTCGAGCAGCACCAGCGACGGGTTTCCCATCAAGGTCCGCGCGATCGTCAGCATCTGCTGCTCGCCGCCGCTCATGCGCCCGCCCTGGCGCCCGCGCATCTCGCCGAGGTTCGGAAACAGCGTGAACAGTTTGTCCCGGGTCCAGTGCGGCGCGTTCGCCCTCACCGGCTGACGGCCCACTTCCAGGTTTTCATCGACCGTCAGGTCGGTGAAGATGCGCCGCTCCTCCGGCACATAGCCGAGCCCGGCGCTGACGATCGCATGGGTCGGCTGATCCGAGACATCCCTGCCCTCGAACACGATGCGGCCGGTGCGTTGCGCGACCAGCCCGACGATGGAGCGAAAGGTGGTGGACTTGCCGGCGCCGTTGCGCCCGAGCAGCGCGACCACCTCGCCGTCGCCGACCTCGAGCGCGATGTCGAACAGGATGTGAGCGGGGCCGTAATGGCTGTTGAGTCCTTCCACCGAGAGCTTCATGCCGGCGCTCCCTCGCGGTGCCTGCTGTCATAGACCAGGCCCTCGCCGAGATAGATGGCGCGAACCTGCGGATTGCGCCGGACCTCTTCGGGCGAGCCCTCGGCGATCAAGCTGCCGCGATTGAGCACCAGGATGCGGTCGGCATGCTCGAACACCACGTCCATGTCGTGCTCGGTGAAGAGCACGCCGATCGACTTTTCGCGCGCAATGCCGGCCGTGAGCCGCATCAGCTCGATGCGCTCGCGCGGCGCCATGCCGGCGGTCGGCTCATCCATCAAGAGCAGCTTCGGCTGGTTGGCGAGCGCGACGGCAAGCTCGAGCCGCTTGAGATCGCCATAGGCGAGTTCGCCGCAGGGGCGTTCCGCGTAGCCGCTCATGCCGACCAGTTCGAGCAGGCGGCTGGCTTCCTCTCGGGCGAAACCCGGTGTCGAGGCCCAGAGGTTGAACAACTGCCGGTTATACGACACCAGCGCGACCTGGATGTTTTCGCGCACCGTCATGGTCGGGAAGGTCGCCGTGATCTGGAAGGTACGTCCGACGCCGAGCCGCCAGATCGCGCGCGGCTTTTTGCCGGCGGTATCCTCGCCGAGCAGATTGATCCGGCCGGAGCCTGGAATCGTTTGGCCGTTGAGCATATCGAAGCAGGTGCTTTTTCCCGCGCCATTGGGACCGATCAGCGCCAGGATTTCGCCGGCGTGAAGCGCAAACGACACGCCGCGCACCGCATGGACGCCGCCATAGGATTTGCTCAAGTTCTCGACTGAAAGCAGCGTGGGCGCGATGCTCATTCGGCGGTCTCGATGCGCGAGCCAAGGAGTGCGGAATTCGGCGATGGCGGCCGGCGGCGATTTCGGATCGTCTCCAGCATCCCGACGATGCCCTTGGGGAAAGCGACCACGATCAGAACGATGACCGCGCCAAGCACCAGCTTGGACAGATCGGTCTGGCTGACCAGCCAGATGGAGAGCGCCTTGTAGACGATGGCGCCGATCACCGCGCCGGAGACGGTCTCGACGCCGCCGAGCAGCACCATGACCAGTGCGTCGACCGAGAGCGAAATGCCGAGGCTGTCGGGAAACACGCTGCCCTTGAGATACGCAAACAGCGCGCCGGCAACGCCGGCGACCGTGCCGGCGATCACAAACGCCGTCCACTGGATGCGCTTGCCGTCGATGCCGATGGCTTCGCTGCGCAGCGGCGAGTCGCGCGTCGCCCGCAGCGCGAAGCCGAACGGGGAAAACACGATGATCCGAAGCGCTGCGACCGCCAGCGCGGCGACGCCAAGCGAAAGCCAGTAGAAATTCGCGGGCGCCGACGCCCACTTCTCGGGCCAGACCCCAAGGATGCCGTTGTCGCCGCCGGTCACCGCGACCCACTGGAACGCGATCGACCAGACGATCTGCGCGAATGCCAAGGTCAGCATCGCGAAATACACGCCGGACAATTGAACCGCGAAGAATCCGAACACGGCCGCGCCCGCAAAACCCAGCAGCGGACCCAGCAACAGTGAGGCGATCATCGGCAGCCCTGCGAGCTTGGCGAGGAACGCGACGCCATAGGCGCCGAGCCCGAAATAGGCGGCATGGCCGAACGAGGCGAGGCCGCCGACCGACATCAGGAAATGCAGGCTGGCGGCGAAGATCACGAAAATCGCAATTTCCGAGCCGACCGTGAGCGCGTAGTTGCCGCCGACCAGTGGCAGCGCCGCGGCAACCAACAATGCCGCGATCGCCGCCATGCGTTCGCCCGATGTCAGCGGGCGCCAGGGATTGACGGTCAGCCCCGGCGTGCGGCGCGCGGCAGCTTCCTGCTTGCCGAACAGGCCCCATGGCCGCACGATCAACACGGCGGCCATCACCAGGAACACCAGGATGATGGATATCTTCGGAAAGATCAGGATGCCGAACGCGTTCAGCTCCGACACCAGCACCGCCGCGACAAAGGCGCCGATGATGCTGCCGAGGCCGCCGATCACCACCACCACGAACACGTCGACGATGATCTGCAGGTCCAGCGCGTGATGCACCGCATCGCGCGGAATCTGCAGCGCGCCGCCGAGGCTGGCGAGAAAAACCCCGAGCGCGAACACGCTGGTGAACAGCCATTTCTGATTGACGCCGAGCGCCGCCACCATGTCGCGATCCTGGGTCGCCGCGCGCACCAGGACGCCCCAGCGCGTTCGCTGGAACATCAGCCACAGCAACCCAAGCACGACCGGACTGAGTGCGATCAGGAACAGGTCATAGGTCGGAATGTTCTGGCCGAAAAAATCAACCGCGCCCTTGAAGCCGGGAGCACGGCGGCCCAGGAGGTCGCTCGGTCCCCAGATCAAGACCACCAGATCCTCGACCATCAGGGTCAGGCCGAACGTCGCCAGCAGCTGAAACAGTTCGGGCGCATGATAGATTCGCCGCAACAGCACCATCTCGACGAGAACGCCGACCGCGGCGACGATCAGCGCCGCGGCGACGATGCCGCCCCAGAATCCGATCGCGCCGGAAAATCGCTCCGTCAGCGTGAACGCGACATAAGCGCCGAGCATGTAGAACGCGCCATGGGCGAAATTGACGATGCGCGTCACGCCGAAGATGATCGACAGGCCCGACGCCACCAGAAACAGCGACGCCGCGCTGGCAAGACCGGTCAGGAACTGAACCAGGTAAAAGGCCATTGGCGGTCCGGGCTGGAAAAGGCTGCGGGCGCCGATGCGCCCGCAGCCGATAACGTCACTCTTTTGGACGGAGCTTTGCCACTTCGGCGTCGCTCGGCAGATAGTCGGAGCCCTTGCGATAGACCGAATCCACCATGACGCCCTTGCCGTCCTTGAGCGCGGTCTTGCCGACGAAGGCGCCCAGGGTCGACTGATGGTCGATCTTGCGGAAGGTAATCTCGCCGAACGGCGACGGCATCGACAATCCCTCCGCGGCTGCGATCAGCTTCTCCGGGTCGGTCGAGTTGGCCTTGGTCAGGATGGCGGCGGCCGATTTGATGGTCTGATAGCCGACGATCGAGCCGAGTCTCGGATAATCGTTGTACTTGGCCTGATAAGCCTTCACGAACGCGGCGTGCTCCGGCATCTTGATCGCGTACCAGGGATAGCCGGTGACGATCCACCCTGCCGGCGTTTCTTCCTTCAGCGGATCGAGATATTCCGGTTCGCCGGTGAGGAAAGAGACCACCGCGCGATCCTTGAAGAGGCCGCGGGTGTTGCCTTCACGCACGAGTTTTACCAGATCGGCGCCGAAGGTGACGTTGAGGATGGCTTCCGGATTGGCTGATGCGACCGCCTGCACCACCGGCCCGGCGTCGATCTTGCCCTGCGGCGGCCACTGCTCGTCGACCCACTGGATGTCGGGCCGCTTTTCCGACATCAGTTTCTTGAACACCGCCACCGCGGACTGGCCGTATTCATAGTTCGGCGCAATCGTCGCCCAGCGCTTGGCCGGCAGTTTCGCGGCTTCTTCCACCAGCATGGCCGCCTGCATGTAATTGGAGGGGCGCAGCCGGAAAGTGTAGCGATTGCCCTTGGCCCAGGTAATGGCATCGGTCAGCGGCTCGGCCGCCAGGAAGAAAACTTTCTTCTGATTGGCGAAATCGCTCACCGCCAGACCGATATTGGACAGGAAGGTGCCGGTCAGCATCACCACGTTCTCGCTCGACACCAGCTCGTTGGCGGCGGTCTGCGCGTCGGCGGGCTTGCCGCCGTCATCCTTGGAGACGACCACGAGTTTCTTGCCGTTGACGCCGCCGGCGGCATTGATTTCCTCGACCGCGAGCTGCCAGCCCTTGCGGTAGGGCTCGGTAAATGCCGGCAACAGCGAGTAGCTGTTGATTTCGCCGATCTTGATTTCGCTCTGCGCCATGGCGGAATGCGCCATGCCCGCGAGCCCGATCGCCAATCCCGCGCCCAAGAAATATCTGCTCCGTCGCATCCCGTACCTCCACTGTTCAAGAAATTATCGCAGACCGTCCTCGCCCTTGATTTCCGCGATCGTCAGGCCGCCGACACGCGGCAGCGGCCTGCCGCTGTCGGTGATGGCGACCGCCACCATGATTTCGTTGGCGCGTGGCGCATCGTTGATCTGCACTTCCATGCCGTCGAAATGGCTGCGCACGAACGCCGCGTCCTTGTGGCCGAGCGGAATATCGAGCGTGGTGCCCGGCCCGCTGCGCTTTTTCGATGACGGAATCAGCGCCGCGCCCTTGCCCAGTACCTTGCGCACCGGCGCGCCCATTTTCGGATGCAGGATCGCGGCCGCGTGTTCGAGCTCGCCGTTTTCGCCGACGGCAGCCGCCTTGCCGTAGCTTTGCGCTTTCGCGGCGTCGATCCCGAGCGCGGCGACGGCCTTTTTCGAGAGCAACTCGCCGAGTTCCTCGCCAATGGCGATCAGAGGCGAGAGGTCTTCGACGTACCTACCGGCGAATGGATTTTCGATCACGGCGATCGCCGCCGCGCGCCGGGTCGGCGGGGAGACCGTCTGCCCCATCTCCAGGTACGTCTCCTCGACCACCGTGACGATCTTGCGAATGACCGCGCTCATCGTTATCCGCCTCGTGCTCTTTCGTTGATCTCACACATGCATCGCGCTTTCCATTGCGGCTCCGTGGACCGCCGTTGCCGGTCCGGGCATCTCGAGCGCTCGCGTCGCCACGATGATGATCTCGCCATGCAAACGCAAGGCGGCGCCGTCGATCAGTCCCGCGGCGAGCAGCTTTCGCGCGCGATCGGCGCCAGCTTCGAGCGCCTCCTCGATTTCACGACCCGACAATTCGCCAACGCCGCGGGTGACGAGGCGCGCGCCGAGATCGCTGTCGGGTTGCAGATCCTGCGCCGGGCAGCGGAGAATCGCGGGGTGTCCGGGCAAGTCGACGGCATTGGCGATGATGGTGGCGGCAGCGTCGGCTTGAGAAGCGGTCCGCGCCAGCACGGTGACGGCGTCGGCAATGCCGAGCGAAAAACTGCGTCCGTGGCGTCCGCTGGTGGCAACGCCTCGCGTCGGATCGTCGGCATCGATGATCATGGTTCGCATCAGGCCGGGCGCATCCGGCCGGTCCGCCAGGCCCACGGTGAAATGCTTTCCGTCCGCAAGATGCAGCGCGATGTCGCCGCCATTGTTGACGTAGGCGCGCTCAAGTGGCGCCGCACGCAGCATCGCGCCGAGAATCTCTTCGGCGACGGCGCCCGCGACCGCCGCCATCGGCGTGATGAAGCAATCGCCAGCAAATGGCGCCACCGCTTCATGCATGCGGCGCGCCACCGTGCCTTGCAGCAAGCATCGCCTGGGATCGGCCGCCTGGCGCAGCAGCGGCAGCTCCTCGCAGAGTTCATCGAGCAGGCCTGTAAAACGCCGCGCCGCGGCGTCATAGGCCGCGCGCACGTCTACCGCGCTGCCGCTGGCCTCCACGATCAGGTCGATCGGACCGTCCTGCAGATGAAGCCGCCTGCCGTCAGCCAAAACCCTGATTTGCGGAATTCTCGTCATGCGCGCTGTCCCCGAGGAGACGGCTGCGACGGCATTTGACGGATTTCGGTATTGTCCTTCAACGACGCCAGCGGCCGCACATAATCCATATGGCCGCCCAGCGCCGCATAGTCCGACAGTTTTAGCGTAAACTCGATCGGCGCCACCAGCGCCGGCGTCGGAACATAGCCGAACGCACCTGCCGGCAATCGCGTGACGTCGACCATGAAGGTGATGCCGCCACCCGGCCAGACATACACCGGCGCGCCGCCGCTGGTGACGCGCGTCAGCGCGTCCTTCACCGATCGCGTCAGGCGCACGGGATTGTCGGTGACGCCCGCCCGCAACGATCCGCCCGCCCCGCCCATGAAAAGCACGGTGCACAGCGCCGGTTCGCAGTTCTCCTGGATCCGTTCGACCGACAGCTTGAGATCGGCCGGCATCGGCTTCTCGATCGGCTTAAGCTCCTCGTCGAGTTCATAGTAGGCCGCATGCTCGCCTGTGGTAGAGACCATCAGCATGGTCATGCCCGGCCGTGACTTCTTCGGGTCGAACGGACCCAGCACCGAGAGCGGATCGGAGATTTTGGTGCCGCCCCAGCCGGTGCCGGGCTCGGCGACCTGGAAATAACGGCCCGGCGTCGAGCGCCGCCCCTTCATCTTGATCCCGGTGTCGGGAATATCGAGCAATTTGCCGGCCTGATGTTCCGAGAGAACGCCGGTGATGTGGTCATCCACGACAACGACCTCATCGACCTTGCCGTGCCATTGCTTGGCGAACATGCCGATGGTCGCCGAGCCGCACCCGACCCGCATCCGCTCCTCGGCGACGCCGTTGACGATGGGCGGATATCCGGCCTGCACCACCACGGTGGCGCCGCCATCGATCGTCAGTTCGACCGGCTTGCAGTTGCTTAAGTCCATCAGCGCGTCGCAGGTGACGCGGCCTTCCTTCTTCGAGCCGCCGGTCAGATGATGAACGCCGCCCAGCGACAGCATCTGCGAGCCGTATTCGCCTGTGGTGACGTGGCCGATCGCCTCGCCCTGCGCGCGAACCGTTGCCGCCTCGGGACCGAGATACCGGTCGGTGTCGATCTTCACCTTGACGCCGCAATAACTGAAGATGCCTTCGGTCACCACCGTGACCATGTCGACGCCGTCGATCTCCGAAGAGACGATGAAGGGCGCCGGCTTGTAGTCGGGATAGGTGGTGCCGGCGCCAATCGCGGTCACGAAAACGTTCGGTTCGTGGACGATCTTGCCGTCCCAGTCGCCGCCGGCCTGGAACGGCACCAGCCGTCCGCCATGCGACACCGTTCGCTCCAGAACGATATGGGGATCGACCCGCACCAGTTCGCCGTTGTGATTGGCGTAACGATCGCAGGCACCCGCCGCGCCCGGCTTGATGTAGCACATCACGGGGCAGGCATCGCAGCGGATCTTGTCGTCGGCAGCAGTCGTCAGTATCGCTCAGCATGAACAAGCTCACAAGCCAGCGTCAAACTGTCGGATAAGCCAAATTGGTAACGACGCGTCGTAAACCTCAGGCGGCCTCGATCATATCGGGTCCGTCGCCGCCCGGGGTATTTGTTCGTATACAAACGATGTTGCGCGCGTGGCGGAAACCTGTCAAGCGCCCTCGCCATCGAAAAAGGCCGCTGCCGAATAAAAGTTCAATTTGCCCGGCGCCGCTGTTCACAAACCGGGCAAACCGTTTCCCGCGGCAAAGGCGCGCTTGCACGTTTGTATGCAAACGGTATCCTCGCAAGGCTTTGAACCGCGATGTTTGCGAGCCGCAACCACCGGGCCGGAACCCCCTCAGCATGACGCAGCCCACGATCCGCCTGACAGTCAACGGCAGGATCCATGACGTCGACGCCGCCCCGGATACCGCGCTGCTTTACGTGTTGCGCAACGATCTCGAATTGAACGGACCGAAATACGGCTGCGGGCTCGGCGAATGCGGGGCCTGCGCCGTGCTGATCGACGGCGTCGCCGCGCGGTCCTGCGTCATCCCGATCAGCGGCTGCGTCGAGCGCGACATTGTGACGCTCGAGGGCCTTGGCTCGCGCGATCATCCCGATCCGGTGCAGGACGCCTTCATCAGGGAACAGGCCGCGCAATGCGGCTACTGCCTCAACGGCATGATCATGAGCACCAAGGCGCTGCTGAATCGCAACCCGCATCCTTCCGAGGCCGAGGTGCTGGAAGCGCTGCGCTATAATCTGTGCCGATGCGGCGCGCATATTGAAATCATGCGCGCGGCGATGCGGGCCGCCGGGCGCCTCGCCGAGGCGTTGGATTGATGGCCGCGCCAGAGGTTCCGGACAATCCCAGGCCCGGATCGTTGTCGGTCGTTCGCCCGGCTGTTTCAGGCGCGGAAGCCGCGTTCGAAACCTTTATCAAGATCACGGCCGACGGTTCGGTCACCGCCTTCAACGGTCATGTCGATCTCGGCACCGGCATTCGCACCGCCCTTGGACAGATCGTCGCCGAAGAACTCGACGTGTCCTTTGCGCGCGTCGTCGTGGTGCTGGGCGATACCTCTGTGGTTCCCAATCAGGGTCCTACCATCGCCAGCGAGACCATCCAGATCACGGCGGTTCCCTTACGCAAGGCGGCGGCACAGGCGCGGCATTTCCTGCTGGCGCGCGCCGCGGAACGGCTCGAACTATCCGTGCAAGACCTTGCGATAGAAGACGGCCTGATCCGCGGAGGCGATAATCGCAGCGTCAGCTACGGCGAATTGATCGCCGGCGAGACCATCCGCCTCGAGCTGGCTGACGACGTTCCGGTAAAGGCGGTCGATGCCTATACCATCGTCGGGCAGTCGGTGCCGCGCACCGATCTGCCGGCGAAGGCGACCGGCGAACTCGTCTATGTTCACGACGTGCGCGTGCCCGGCATGCTCCATGGGCGCGTGGTGCGCCCGCCCTATGCCGGCGTCGATGCCGGCGCGTTTGTCGGCACCAGCCTGATCGCGGTCGACGAGGCCTCGGTCCGCGATATTCCGGGGCTGGTTGCGGTGGTCAGGATCGCCGATTTCGTCGGCGTCATCGCCGAGCGCGAGGAAAACGCGGTCAAGGCGGCCGCGCAGCTCAAGGTGAGCTGGAAGCCGACGCCGACGCTGCCCGATCTCGGGGACGTCGAGACGGCGCTGCGTGCCAATCCCTCGACGCCGCGGACCCTGATCGACAAAGGCGACGTCGATGCCGCTATCGCCGCCGCCGCAAGGCCGATGGCGCGGACTTATACCTGGCCGTACCAGATGCACGGTTCGATCGGCCCGTCCTGCGCCGTTGCGGATTATGGGGATGGTCAGGTCCGGGTGTGGTCCGGCACGCAAAATCCGCACATGCTGCGCGCCGATCTTGCGCTGCTGCTGGCGCGGCCGGAAGCCGAAATCGATGTGATCCGGATGGAGGCCGCCGGCTGCTATGGCCGCAACTGCGCCGACGACGTTTCCGCCGACGCGGTTCTGCTGTCGCGCGCGGTCGGCCGTCCGGTCCGGGTGCAGCTGACGCGCGAACAGGAGCACGCCTGGGAGCCGAAGGGCACCGCGCAACTGATGGACGTCAAGGGCGGGTTGTGCGCCGACGGCAGCGTCGCGGGCTATGATTTTGCGACGCGCTATCCGTCCAACGGCGCGCCCACCCTGGCGCTGTTGCTGACCGGTGCGATGGCGCCGGTCCCTGAAGTGTCCCACATGGGCGACCGCACCGCGATCCCGCCTTACGATTACGAAAACATGCGCGTGGTCGCGCACGACATGCCGCCGATCGTGCGCGCATCGTGGTTTCGCGGCGTCTCGGCGCTGCCGAACACCTTCGCCCATGAATCCTATATCGACGAACTCGCCACCGAAGCCGGCGTCGATCCGATTGAATATCGCCTGCGCTATCTCAGGGATTCCCGCGCCATCGATCTCGTCAACGCCGTCGCCGAACGCGCCGGCTGGACCCCGCGCCCGGTCTGGAAGGAGCCGGAAGCCGAGGGCGATATCGTGCGCGGCCGCGGTTTTGCCTATGCGCTCTATGTCCACAGCAAGTTTCCGGGCTACGGCGCCGCGTGGTCGGCCTGGATCGCCGACGTCGCCGTCAACAAGGCGACCGGCGATGTCAGCGTGACCCGCGTGGTCGCCGGCCAGGATTCCGGCCT
This sequence comes from uncultured Alphaproteobacteria bacterium, assembly GCA_963761395.1. Taxonomy (GTDB): domain Bacteria; phylum Pseudomonadota; class Alphaproteobacteria; order Rhizobiales; family Xanthobacteraceae; genus Bradyrhizobium. The sequence goes on along the minus strand of CAVXHU010000027.1, from coordinate 31,936 downwards.
GATGATCAATCCGGAAGGCGTCCGCCACCAGATCCACGGCAACGTCATCCAGTCGACCAGCCGCGCGCTGATGGAGGAGGTCTCGTTCGACCGCAATTCGGTGACAGCCGCGAATGGGGCGCCTACCCCATCATCACCTTCCCGGACATCCCCAGGATCGACGTGTTGATGCTGCCGCGACAGGATCAGCCGCCGCTCGGCGTCGGCGAGTCCGCGTCGGTCCCGAGCGCCGCGGCGATCGCCAACGCGATCTTCGATGCGACCGGGGTGCGTTTTCGCGAATTGCCGTTCACGCCGGAGCGAATTCTCAGGGGATTGCGCGGCGAACACGATGCTGCACCCAGCGCCTTGCCATTAGCGGCGCCCAAGCCCGCAGCTCCAACCGACAGGTGGCAAAATCCGTTTGCCAAGCGGACCGGCGCGCTGGCAACGGTCGCGGCCTTATGTGCCGCAGTCGTCGGCATTGGCGCCGCCGTGCTGCCGTGGCGGTCGATCGCGCCGATCGCGCGGCCGGATGCCTCGACCTATTCGGCCGCGACCATCGCCCGCGGCCAGCAGCTTGCCGCGCTCGGCGACTGCGCGGTCTGCCACACCAGCGCGTATGGCGCCCTCAATGCCGGCGGCCGGGCGATCGAGACGCCGTTCGGCACCATCTACGCAACCAACATCACGCCCGATCCCGAGACCGGCATCGGCGCCTGGTCCTATCCCGCCTTCGAGCGCGCCATGCGCGAGGGCATCCATCGCGACGGCCGGCATCTCTATCCGGCGTTTCCCTATCCGCATTTCGCCAGGACGACCGATGCCGACCTGCAGGCGCTCTATGCCTATCTGATGGCGCAGCCGCCGGTGCGCGCCGAGACGCCAAAAAACACGCTGGCGTTTCCGTTCAACCTGCGTCCGCTGATGGCGGGATGGAACGCGCTGTTTCATCAGCCCGGCGTGTTCGAAGCCGACGCGACGAAATCGGCGGTATGGAATCGCGGCGCCTATCTGGTCGAGGGCCTCGGCCATTGCGGCGCCTGCCATTCGCCGCGCAATGCGCTCGGCGCGGAAAAACAAACAGCCTATCTGGCCGGCGGTTTCGCGGAAGGCTGGGAGGCGCCGCCGCTGACCTCGCTTTCGCACGCGCCGATCCCCTGGAGCGAGGACGAACTGTACGCGTACTTGCGGACCGGCGAATCCCGCTTTCACGGCGTCGCCGCCGGCCCGATGGCGCCGGTGGTGAAAGAACTCGCTGCCCTGCCCGACCAGGACATTCGCGCCATGGCGGTCTACCTCGGCTCATTCAACGAGAACGCGATCGATCAGCCGGCGCAAGAGGTGCTGGCCGCCAAACTTGAAAGCTCGACCGGCATCAGGACCGTTTCAGCCTCGGCCGTCGGCGCCCGCCTCTATCAAGGCGCCTGCGCGGTTTGTCATGCGGTCGGCGGCGCGCCCCTGTTCGGCAGCCGGCCGTCGCTGGCCTTGAACAGCAATTTGCACAGCGCCGTGCCGGACAATCTGATCCAGGTAATCCTGCATGGCATCGCTTCGCCGGTGTCGAGCGATCTCGGCTACATGCCCGGCTTCAAGGACAGCATGACCGACGGTCAGCTCGCCGAGCTTGTGGCCTACCTGCGGCAGCAATTCGCCCCCGAAAAGCCGCCCTGGACCGGCGTGGACGCGGCGGTCAGCCAGGCCAGGCAAGGGATCACGCGCTGACCTGCTATGCCCGGCTGACAAGCCACTGGTTGCAGGGCTTCCGGCACGATAGAGTTCCCACCATGGCAGTCACGGACATTGCGAGCAGGACCTACAATCACGGCTGGCGGCTCGACCCGATCGTGCGCAGCCTGCTCGATACCGATTTCTACAAGCTGCTGATGCAGCAGATGATTCGGGAATTCTACCCGGACCAGCGCGTCACCTTTTCCGTCATCAATCGCAGCCGGCATGTGCGGCTCGCCGAGGTGATCGACGAGGGCGAGCTGCGCGCCCAGCTCGATCACGCCCGCAGCATCCGCTTCAGCAAGAAGGAGCTGATCTGGCTCGCCGGTAACACCTTCTACGGCAAGACCCAGATGTTTTCGCCCGACTTCATCAACTGGCTCGCCACGTTCCGCCTTCCCGAATATGAGCTCGACAAGGTCGACGGCCAGTATGAATTGCATTTCCATGGGCCCTGGACCCACACCACCATGTGGGAGATTCCGGCGCTTGCCATCCTCAACGAGCTGCGCTCGCGCCAGGTGATGAAGGGACAGGGTCGATTTGCGCTCGACGTTCTCTATGCCCGCGCCAAGGCAAAACTCTGGAGCAAGGTCGAGCGGCTGCGGAAGCTGGAGGGCTTGCGTCTTTCCGATTTCGGCACGCGACGCCGCCATGGCTTCCTGTGGCAGCGCTGGTGCGTCGAGGCCGTCAAGGAAGGCCTGGGGCCGTCCTTCACCGGCACCTCCAATGTGCTGCTGGCGATGGACAACGATCTGGAAGCGATCGGGACCAATGCGCACGAATTGCCGATGGTCGCCGCGGCGCTGGCGAACGACGACAACGAACTTCGCTGGGCGCCGTATCGTATCCTCGATCAGTGGCGTCATACCTATGGCGGCAATCTGCTGATCGCCCTGCCCGACGCCTTCGGCACCAAATCGTTCCTGCGGGATGCGCCGGAATGGGTGGCGGACTGGACCGGTTTTCGCCCCGACAGCGCGCCGCCGATCGCGGCCGGCGAAGAGATCATAAAGTGGTGGAAGCAAAAGGGCCGCGATCCCAAGGAGAAGCTGCTGGTGTTTTCCGACGGCATGGATGTCGGATCGATCGAGGAGACCTACCGGCATTTTGCCGGCCGCGTGCGGATAAGTTTCGGCTGGGGCACCAATTTGACCAATGATTTCGTCGGTTGCGCGCCGGACGGTTCGGACGATCTCGACCCGATCTCAATCGTCTGCAAGGTGACCTCGGTCGACGGCCGGCCGGCGGTAAAGCTCTCGGACAATCCGGAAAAAGCCACCGGCAGTTCGGCCGAACTTGACCGCTATCTGCGCGTATTTGGAGACGCCGGCCGGGTTCGCACCGCGGTGCATGTGTGAAAGCTGCGTGCCGATTTCGCCCGCCTGCTCAGGTCCCGACCCGAAGCGACGCCCGCTGCTTGCGAAGATAGGCGATCACCGATAGCGCCGTGATGCGGCCGGTCCTTGGGTTTTCCGACGGGATATTCTCGATCGCCATGGAGAAGCGGGCGGAATTGGATTCAACCTCGATGCGATGCACGTTGCGCGTCACGGTGGGGTCGGCCCAAATCTCCAGCCTGGTCTGATCCGGACCGATCCCGGCAAGCGACAGCGCGACGGCGACATTGAGATTGGCCGGAAATCCCTTGGCCGCCTCCCGCGCCGTACCCTCGAATATTTTGAGCGGTTCGGTAATCCCTGCGATGTCAATGTTGTTTTCCACGATATAGGGCGCGCCGGCGAGCCCGTTGATCGGCTTTCGCGTCACCATCCGGACCGAATGGATCTTGCCGACCGCCGCCGCGGTCACCGCGTCCAGGCCAATCAGCGCGCCCGTGGGCACGACGATCTGACCGCCATTCTGTTTGGCAAGCTCGATAAGGTCCTCGTTATCGAGAAGGGCACCCGCGCTGAGGACGACCGCGGTCTTTCCGCTCCGGACAAACGGCGCGACGATCGACCGCAACAGCTTGCTCGGCGCGCATTCGATGACGATGTCGGCGGCGCCGGCGAGCGCCTCGATCGGCAGCACGGCAGGCTTGCTTGTCAACCCGGCCAGCCAGGCCCGATGCTTGTCGGGATTCTGCGCCGACACGGCGGAGAGAGTCAGACCCTCTATTCCCCGATCCAGCGCCTCCACGACCTTGCTTCCAATGGCTCCGAGGCCAACCACTGCAACCCGCAAGGGTGCGCGTGCGCCTTTTGATGAATCGGCCATGGCCGCCCCTCGATCTCGCGATGACTGTCCGGCAGCGGCCTACGTACCACAGTTTTCATGAAGGCAAATCGGCTGGCAAGTCCAGTTCCTCCGTCGTCCAGCCGACCGAATTACAAAATTCAAACTGAAACATAATCGTCGTGACTCTGTCGCCGGGGAGGGAATAAGGTCGTGAATAGCAGGGCTTGAGGAGGTGGCAATGAAAAACGTTAGTCGCTACCGCGCAATGGGTTCTCTGTGCCGTCAACAGGCTGCATATCATCCCGACCAAAGCTGGAAGCTCCTTGCTCAGGCGGTGCACTGGGAACACCTGGCTGAAGTTGAAATGGCTTCTCACTTTGAAGAATGCAATACGAACCGTTCAAGTGATCCCGCGAAGTCCGGCATCACTCCAAACCCGAACGACCCGCGATACGAAGACGATTGCCGCCGCGTGAAGACTCTCACGGCGCGCCGCATCCAGTTTTCGGCAGACGCAGCGCTCCTCAGTGGCGCGAGGTTCGTTTGGGTGATTCCGGCAAAAGACGAGACAGTGCCGCGGCAACATCAGCCTGTCGCGGCGGATCGGCGCCGGCGCGGCCGCAGGTGAAGGCGGCGCAGACCGATGCGAACGTCAGCGCCCGACCAAGCTCGTCGGAATTCATCTGCGCCAGCGCTGGCCTTCCGATCCGTCCGAGGGCGCGCAACGCGAACAGTAACGCGGCTTGAAAACTGTCACCGGCCCCGACGGTATCCACGACATCCACCATCGGCGCCTGGACTTCAACCGCGCCCGCCGCTCGATGCCACGCCAGCGCTCCCTTGATTCCGCGGGTAACGACCACGAGGCTTGTCCCGGCCTCCATCAGCGACTTCGCCGTTGCCGCATAATCGCTGCCGCCGTACAGAAAATCAAAGTCGACATCCGACATCCGCACGATGTCGGCGGTAGCGGCAAACGCATTCATGCGTTCGAGGTAGCGGACCTTGTTCTTGACCAGATTGGGCCTGCAATTCGGATCGAACGAGATGGTGACTGACCGCTGTGCATCCTCGACCATGGCAAGCGTTTGGCTTGCGCCCTTGTCGTCGACCAGCGTCGTCGACCCCAGGTGGATTGCTTCGATTTCATCGAAGGGAATGGAGCCGCGCCGATAGGTCCAGTTCCGGGACGCCGTCTGCTCGTCATAGAAAGCATATTGCGGCTCGCCGGCGATGCTGCGTACGAACGCGAGCGTGGTCTGGTGATCGCTGCGCGTCGCATATCGAAGGTCGACCTGCGAGGCGAAAGCGTGGTCGGCAATCATGCGGCCGAACAGATCGGTCGATATGCCGCCCACGAAGCCTGCGGGCGCGCCAAGACGCGCCATGCCGACCGCGATATTGAGGCACGCCCCGCCGACCACCGGTACGATGGCGTCGCGCCCGTCGATGGATTTGACGGGCAAAAAATCGATCAAGGCATCTCCACAGCTCAAGAGCATGTTTGAGTTTTCCGCATCAGCCTCGGCGATCGAATTCGATGCCGTGCATGGCATCGCGGCTTTCCCGATCCAGTTGTCGCATCAGTCCATGGACCTTTCGCTTGGTCCGATGGAAGTCGGCCAATCCGGGCGCCGTCGGCTGGCTCGACCAGCCGATCGCCGACATCGAGGCCATGGCCTCGCCGATCGATCCGTAAAATTTGCCGGCGACCGCGCCCAGCATTGCGGCTCCGAGCAGGACCGGTTCCTGGGTTTCGGGAAGCGCGACGGTCAGGCCCGTCGTATCCGCCATGATCTGGCGGACCAGTGAACTCCGCCCTGCCCCGCCGCCCATCACCATCAAGTCGCTGTCGACGCCGTGGGAGCGAAATGCCTCAACGACATCCGCAAGGCCGTAGGCGAGCCCGCACAGTCCCGCCACGAACAGCCGCTCCATCGAAGCGATGTCGACGTCGAGGCCCATGCCTGCGACGACCGCGCGCGCGTCGGGATCGGCGAAGGGCGAACGGTTGCCGAGAAACTCGGGCAGGACGTGGATGTCGCCGGCAAGCAATGCCGCTTCCCCCGGGCTTCCCGTGCGCGAGACGATGCGCCGCTCGAGAAATTCCAGGATTTCCATGCCGCCGGCATGCGCGCGTCGCGACGGCCTCGTTATACGCAGGGTGGGATCTTATCAGATGGTCGATGGCCGCGCCGGCCGCGGACTGGCCACCTTCGTTGAGCCAGAATCCGGGAACCATCCCCGAATAATAGGGACCCCAAACGCCCGGCACGAAGCGAGGCTCGCTCGTTGTCGCCATGATGCAGGCCGAGGTTCCCATGATGTAGGCAAGACGGCGGCACACGTCGACCGGCTCTCCCGATTTGCCGCGCCCGCCGATCGTGCCCACGCCCTCCGGCGTGAGCGTCGATCAGCGACGCGCCGACCGGCGTCGCCTCGAGCAAACCGAAATCGCGCGCGGCCGCTTTGGTCAGGCCGGCGCCCAGCGGCGTGCCGGGCGCAACGATCTCGTTTCCGATTTTCGCGTATTCGCCGGAGGCGAGATCGCCAAGCCCGACGCGGTCAAAATAACTGCCGCTCCAGCGCCGTTCGTGGGCCAGGAAATTCCATTTACACGCCAGCGTGCATATTGAACGCGTCGTCGATCCGGTGGCGCGAAACGAAAGATAGTCGGCGAGATCGAAGAAGTGACCGGCCGCATGGTAGCTCGACGGCAGGTGCCGCTTCAGCCACAGCAGCTTGGGAATCTCCATTTCGGGCGAGATCGAGCCGCCGACATAGCGCAGCACGTCGTCATGGGTATCGTTGACCAAACGGGCTTCGGCGGTCGCGCGATGATCCATCCAGACGATGACATTGCGCCGTTCGTCGCCCGACGTGCTCACCGTGAGCGGATCGGCGGCGGCGTCAAGGACCACGAGCGAGCAGGTCGCATCAAAGCCGATGCCCTTGACGGCGGACGGCGGAAGCGCTGCCTCCGCCATCGCGGCGCGGACCGAATCGGCGCACGCGGCCCAGATCTCGGACGACGACTGTTCGACGACGTTGCCGGCTTCATGCCAGACCGTGATCGGATGCCGGGCGGTCGCCAACAGGGTTCCCTTTTCGTCGAACACGCCGGCGCGCGCGCTCGATGTTCCGACGTCGACGCCGATGAAGGCCTGCCTCATTCCAGTCCCGTTCAAGGTCCGCGCAAGCCTACCAGCACGTGTAGCCGCCATCGACGAGAACGACGCTGCCGGTCATCAGGCTTGCGGCGTCGGATGCGAGAAACAGGACGACGGACGCGATTTCGTCGACCTCCCCCATCCGGGCCATCGGCGTACCGCCGATCCAGGCATCATACATCTGCGGGTTGTTCTTGACGAACGCATTGAGGGGGGTGGTGACATAGGTTGGCGCCACGGCATTGACGCGCACGCCGCGGGCGCCCCACTCGGCGGCCAGCGACCTGGTGAGATGGTGCACCGCGGCCTTGGAGGCGTTGTAGTAGGATTGCTCCTGCGGCTTGTTGACGATGAAGCCGGACATCGACCCGATGTTCACGATGGCACCTGACTTTGCCTCCAGCATATGCTTGCCGAAGGCGCGGCAGCACCAGAACGTGCCGTTGAGGTTGACGTCGACGACGTTCAGCCAATGCTCGTCGGTGACCTTTTCGGCCGGCGTTTCGCTTCGCGCGATCCCGGCATTGTTGACCAGGATATCGATCTTGCCGTGCTGTGAGGCGAGTTGATCCGCCACCTCGGCGACGCGAGCGGAATCCGTCACGTCCATGATCACGATTTCGGCAGCGTAGCCTTTTGCCTTGAGGCTGGCGCAGCCGGCCTCGGCCGCCTTCGGATCACGATCCGCAATGATGACTTTCGCCCCCGCCTCCGCCAGCGCTTCCGCGCACGCAAGTCCAATTCCCTGGCCAGCGCCTGTGACGACAGCGACGCGGCCCCCAAGTCTGAATTTTTCCAGATACATCTTTCTCTTTGTTCCTGGTTACAGGTCGACCATCGGCAAAATCACGGCGCTACAGCTGTTCGTCGGCGCGGCCTCCATTGCCTTTGGTCGGCGTTGCGAAAATTCGGCAGCGCTCGACGGTATTATTCGCTCACTTCCGAACGACCTCTCCCTCCTTGTCAAAACGGTGCAAGCGGGCCGGATCCGGCGAAAGCCACACCCGGTCGCCGGCTTTCAGACTGAATTCTCCGATGCAGCGCGCCGTGAGCATTCCGAGTTTCCCGGCATCGACATAGAGGAAGGTGTCGCTGCCCAGATGCTCGGCGACCGATACGGTCCCGGGCCAGCCTTCTCCCTCCTTGCCGATCCTCAGATGTTCGGGCCGGACGCCCAGGGTGGCGACGCCGGGCTCGCCGGCCGCCTCGCCGGACACGAAGTTCATCTTGGGCGAGCCGATAAAGCCTGCGACGAAAAGATTGGCGGGGCGTTCGTAGAGCTCCAGCGGCGAGCCGTATTGTTCGATGCGGCCGGCGTTGAGCACGACGATCTTGTCGGCCATCGTCATGGCCTCGACCTGGTCGTGGGTCACGTAGACGGCGGTGGTGCCGAGCTGCTTTTGCAGCTTGGTGACTTCCAGGCGCATCTGGACGCGAAGCGCGGCGTCGAGATTCGACAAGGGCTCGTCGAACAGAAATGCCTTCGGCTCGCGCACGATGGCCCGCCCGATCGCGACGCGCTGGCGTTGCCCGCCGGAAAGCTCGCGCGGCTTTCGATCAAGATAGGGCGTCAGGTTCAGCGTTGCGGCGGCCGCTTCCACCTTGCGGTCGATCTCCGGGCGCGGCAGCCCGGCCATCTTCAGGCCGAACGCGATATTGCCGCGGACGCTCATATGCGGATAGAGCGCGTAAGACTGGAACACCATCGACAGGCCGCGCTTTGCCGGCGGCACGTCCACGACATTTCTGCCGTCGATCAGGATTTGTCCGCCGGTGACGTCCTCAAGTCCGGCGATCAGGCGCAGCAGCGTGGTCTTGCCGCAACCGGAAGGCCCGACGAAAACCACGAAGGAGCCATCCTCGATATCCAGATTGGCATCCTTGATGATGTTGACCGGACCGAACGACTTGCGAACCCTCTGGAGCGTTATCTGGCCCATGATCTCTAGCCCTTTCCCTACTTGACGGCGCCGAAGGTCAGGCCGCGGACCAGCTGCCGCTGCGTGAACCATCCGAGGATGATGATCGGGGCGATGGCGAGCGTCGATGCCGCCGACAGCTTCGCCCAGAACAGGCCCTCGGGACTTGAATAGGACGCGATAAATACCGTGAGCGGCGCTGCGTCCGAAGTCGAAAGGTTCAAGGTCCAGAAGGCCTCGTTCCACGCCAGAATGAAGTTGAGAAGCAGCGTCGAGGCGAGGCCCGGAATGGCCATCGGCGTCAGCACGTAGATGAGCTCGCGTCCGATGGTGGCGCCATCCATCCGCGCCGCTTCCAGGATGTCCTTGGGGATTTCCTTGAAATAGGTGAAGAGCATCCAGATCACGATCGGCAGATTGCCGAGACACAGGATCAGGACCAGCCCCGCGCGGGAGTCCAGCAAGCCGAAATCCCGATAGATCAGATAGATCGGAACCAGCACGCCGACCGGCGGCATCATCTTGGTCGAGAGCATCCAGAGCAGGATGTCCTTGGTCCGTTTGGTCGGCGCAAACGCCATCGACCAGGCCGCCGGAACAGCGATGATCATGGCGATCAGCGTCGAGCCGCCCGCGACGATGATCGAATTGAGCGCGTGATGGACGTAGTCGCTGCGGCCCTGCACCGTCGCATAATTTTCCGTGGTCCAATGGAAAAACAGAAACGTCGGCGGCATGGCGAACGCCTCAAGCTCGGTCTTGAAGCTGGTCAGGACCATCCACAGGATCGGCAGGAAGATCAAGAAATCCGAACAGCCAGGCCGCGGTGGTGGATACCCAGACGCGTCTTGAAGTTACCTTGCGTGCCATCGCTTACGCCTCCAGATTCCGTCCGATGATCCGCACCAGGAAGAAGGCCACGATATTGGCGATCACCACCGCCACCAATCCGCCGGCAGAGGCGTTTCCGACGTCGAACTGGATCAGCGCCTGCGAGTAGATCAGGAACGCGATATTGGTGGTCTGCAGGCCGGGGCCGCCGCCGGTCGTCACGAAGATCTCGGCGAACACGGTCAGCAGGAATATCGTTTCAATCAGGATCACCACCGTGATCGGCCGCGCCAGATGCGGCAGCGTGAGGTAGATGAAGGTCGAAAGGGCGCTGGCACCGTCCATCTCGGCGGCTTCCTTCTGCTCCTCGTCCTGGGATTGCAGCGCCGTCAGCAGGATGAGGGTCGCGAAGGGCAGCCATTCCCAGGAGACGATCAGGATGACGGCGAGCAGGGGCGCGTCGTTGAACCAATCGATCGGCGTCACGCCCAGTCGCGTCGATATCCAGGCAAACAGGCCGGAGACCGGATGCATCAGCAGGTTTTTCCAGACCAGCGCGCTCACGGTCGGCATCACGAAAAACGGCGCGATCACCATCAACCGGACAATGCTGCGTCCTATCACCGGCTGGTCGAGCAGCAGCGCCAGCGGCGTGCCGAGAAGGATCGTGATCGCAAGCACCGAGCCGACCAGCACCAGGGTGTTCTGCAGCGACGTCAGAAAGGCGGGGTCGGTCAGAAAATACCGGTAGTTCTCCAGCCCGACGAAGCTCTCGGAGCCCGGGTCCAGCAGGCTGTAGTGAAGCGTCGAAAAATAGATCGTCATCGCCAGCGGGACGATCATCCAGATGAACAGCAACACGACACCGGGAGTCAGCAGGGCCCGTCCGAGAACGTGTGTTTGCTGAGTTGCCACCGCCGCCTCCTGTGATCTTGATCATGATCCGATTGGATCAATCGGATCATGATCTCATCTGTCTGTTTGAGCATGATCCTTTCGGAAAGCCGGTTCCCACTTTTCCGGATCATGCTTTAAGGAAACTCGATGAGGGCTGCCGTCCGGCCAGTATCGGGGTTGGACGGCAGCCAGTTTTGCGGCGGATCGGGAGGAGACCGCCGCAAGGGATCGACGCGATCGCGCTACTTGATGTAGCCGGCGCGCTTCATTTCCCGCTCGGTGGCCGATTGCGCGGCTGCAAGTGCTGCGTCCACCGTCGATGAACCGGACAGGGCAGCAGAAAATTGCTGGCCGACGGTCGTGCCGATGCCCTGGAATTCCGGAATCGCCGCGTATTGCACCCCGACATAAGGCACCGGCTGCACCGTCGGCTTGTTCGGATCGGCAGCGTCGATCGACGCGATCGTCAGCTTCGCGAACGGAGCGACCTTCAAATATTCAGGGTTTTGGTAGAGCGAGGTTCGCGTGCCCGGCGGCACGTTGGCCCAGCCCTCCTTCGAGGCGACGAGCTTGGTGTAATCCTTGCTGGTGGCCCACGCGATGAATTTTTCCGCGGCCGCGACCTTCTTCGAACCCGCGGGAATGGCGAGATTCCACGCCCACAGCCAGTTGGCGTTCTTTCCAAGCCCGGCATTGGGCGCGAACGCAAAGCCGACCTTGTCGGCAACCTGCGAATCCTTGGGATTGGTGACGAAGGAAGCTGCCACCGTGGCGTCGATCCACATCGCGCACTTGCCGGAGTTGAACAGCGCCAGATTTTCGTTGAACCCGTTCGAGCTGGCGCCGGGAGGGCCGGCCAGCCTTCATCACGTCGACATAGGTCGTCAGGGTCTTCTTCCATTCCGGCTTGTCGAACTGCGGCTGCCATTTCTCGTCGAACCAGCGCGCACCGAAGGAATTGGACATCGCTGTCAGGAACGCCATGTTTTCGCCCCAGCCCGCCTTGCCCCGCAGGCAGATGCCGTAGACGCCAGTGGCCTTGTCGGTGAGTTTCTTCGCCGCATCGACCACGAAGTCCCAGGTCGGCTTTTCCGGCACGCTCAATCCGGCTTTCTGGAAAAGGTCGGTGCGATACATCAGCATCGAACTCTCGCCATAGAACGGCGCGGCATACAGCTTGCCCGAGACCGACACGGCATCGCGGATCTTGGGCAGCAGATCCGCCGCGTCATAGTCGGATCCGAGATTGTCGAGCGGAATGAGCCAATTCTTCTTGGCCCAGATCGGGACTTCGTAAGTACCGATGGTCAGCACGTCGAACTGACCGCCCTTGGTGGCGATGTCGGTGGTGACGCGCTGGCGCAGGACGTTCTCTTCGAGCGTCACCCATTTCACGGTGACGTCGGGATTTTTGGCGGTGAAGTCGTTGGTCAACGCCTGCATGCGGATCATGTCGCCGTTGTTCACGGTGGCGATGGTCAGCGTTGTCTGTGCAATCGAGGGGCCCGAGCCCAACAGGGTAACCGCGCCCAGCAGGGCGCCGAGGACATGTTTCACGGTAACCTCCCTATATTGCGTTGAGCATATGCCCACGCATTGCAATTATGTTCACACCATGAACCAACCTTGTCAAGGTCAAGATTGGGGCGGCTGCACCGGGTTGTCGGGCAAAAGGCAGACCGAAAGGACAGGTCGATCGGCGGAGGCTTTGCGTCGCGCGCGCGGCCAGGCGCTTAAAACCCAACCGGATTCGCTTACTGTTTCAGGATGGCGGTTGCCGTCGCCTCGTCGGTGATCAGGCCGTTGATCAGACGCCCCTTCAGCGCCGCCCTGATCGCCGCGACCTTGGCGGGACCGACGGCTGCTCCGATGGTCAGGGCCTCGGCAGGGACCCGCGGCGGAATGCTGGTCAGGCGAGCGTTTGTGCCGCCGGCGATAATGTGGCCCTTTGCGTCGAACGCCCAACCGGTCAATTCGCCGACGGCGCCCAACCGCATCATTTCGAGCAGCTCTTCGCGCGAGACAAAGCCGTCGACATGCACTTGCGCGCTCTGGTCCATCTGACCGATCCCGACAAGCCGCAGGTCGGCCCTGGCCGCGACCGCCCTCACTTTGGCGATCGGATCAATCCGCAGCATCTGGTCGCGTTCGCCCTCCGACGACATCAGAAACGGCAGCGGCATGGGATAGTGGCGCGCCTTGGTCCGGTCCGCGAGACGCCCGACGGTGTCAAAGAAGCTCGCCGAGCCGTCGGCCGAGATATTTCCGACCAGCGACACGATCTGATGGTTGGGACAGTCGATCGGCGAAACGCGCTCGACCGCGGCACGCACGGCCCTGCCCGTGCCCAATGCCACGATCGTCGGCTTCTCGGTGCGCAACGTCGATTCCAGGATGTTGGCTGCCCGCTCGGCAATTCCGGCAGCCGCAAGCGGTGCCGCCGGATCGGTCGGCACCACTTCGCAGTAGACGAGATGAAACAAGTCCTTCAGGCGCGCGGCCAACTCCATGCATGCCGCAATCGGATGTTCCAGCCGGAAGGTGATCAGGCGCTCGGCGAGACACAATGAAACCAGGCGCTGCGCCGAGGCGCGCGAGACCTGGAGCATTTTGGCGATTTCGTCCTGGGTATGGCCGGCGATGAAATAGAGCCAGCCGGCGCGGGCGGCTTCGTCCAGACGCGATTTTTCACTATCAGGCGCGACCATCAAACTTTTTCCAATTCATTCGGCCAAAAATCCGCCATTCGCTCAAATACGCGATCGGCCCCCGCATCGTACAGCAGAGCCCGGCCATCGCGGGACCGATAATGGCTGCCCCCGACAAACCCCCACACCGTCATCCCGGCCGCCTTGGCGGCCGTCACCCCGCTGACGCTGTCCTCGATCACGAGCGTGCGGCGCGGATCCGCCTGCATGGCGGCGGCGGCATAGAGGAAGAGATCGGGGGCAGGCTTGCCCCGCTCCACCATCTCGGCGGTATAGAGCCGGCTGTCAAAATGCTGCGCGAGACCTGTCAGCGAAAGCGAGAAGGACACCCGATCGAGATCGCTCGACGAGGCGACGCAAGACGGGATCTGCAGGCGCTCCAGCACCGTGCCTACGCCTGCGATCGGGCAAAGTCCGGACAGAAACGCTTCACGCACTTTTGCCGTCAGTTCGGTGGAAAATTTCTCCGCAGTCAGCTGTCCCGACCCTGCGTAATGCTGCAGCACCGCAGCCGTGCTTCGCCCGAGGAACAGATCGAGCGCCCGATCCACGCCGAGATCAATTCCGCTGCCCGCCAGGACTTCCGAGAGGCAACGGCAGCTCAGCACTTCGCTGTCGATCAACACGCCGTCGCAGTCGAAAATGATGAGGTCGGGCCTGATCATTGCCGTACCCAATTTTCCATGCCTAATCAGAGCATATGCTCAGCATATGAGCAACAGCCCAATCAGGGCCGAAATGGGTCTAAATGACCCACCATAAAACGAGCGCGCGCCTGCGTGAGATTTCCGGGAAAAGTATGGGGGCTGTGAGGTACCGGTGGCGGATGTGAGATCGCGACTGCTGAACGTCACAACCGCGCCACGCCGTGCCGGTTCTCACTTCGCAGAGCTGGGCGAGGCAAGAACCGCGACCCATTTGGCGATATCGGTGCGGATGAAATCGGCGAATTGCTTCGGCGTGCCGCCAAGCGGATCCGTGCCTTGCCGCTTTAGCGCCGTGCGAACCTCGTCCGTATTCAACGCTTCGTTCGCGGCACCCGACAGCTTGTCGATGATCGCCGGCGGCGTTCCGGCCGGAGCGAGAAGCCCGATCCAGATTCCGGCGTCAAAGCCTGTCATTCCGGCTTCAGCGAGCGTCGGAACATCCGGCATGATCGACGCGCGCTTTGACTGCGCCACGGCGAAAGCCTTCAACTTGCCGGCCTCGACATGCGGCGCCAGAGTCGGGGCCACATTGAACATCAGCGTGATGCGGCCGGAGAGCAGGTCGGAAACAGCCTGATTGCTTCCACCCTGATAAGGCACGCTCAGGATTTTGGTGCCCGCGTTATCGTTGAACAGCTCGGCCGCCATATAACTCGCCGTTGCATAGCCGGAAGAACCGAAGGTCAAACTTTCGGGCTTGCTCTTGGCCAATGCGATCAGCTCCTGCAGATTATTGGCCGGAACCGACGGATGCGCCACCAGCACGTTGGGGACGATGCCGAGAAGGGCGATCGGCGCAAGATCCCGCCCGAGGTTGAAATTCGATTTCGTCTCCGCGGGATTGAGCGTGTTGGCGATGGTCGCCATGAAAAGCGTGTAACCGTCGGCGGAGGCGCGCGCCACGGTTTCCGCCGCGATCATGCTGCTGTTGCCCGGTCGATTTTCGACGACGATCGGTTGGCGCAGACTGACTTCCATCTGCTTGCCGACAAGGCGGGCAAGGATATCGGCGGCTGAGCCGGGACCGAATCCGACAATGACCTTGATCGGTTGCACGGGATAGGTTTGCGCCATGACAGCGGCCGTGCCCGCGACCGCAATCATCGCAATGCCCGCGCAAAGCGCGACCACTTTAATACAGCGCCTGAACATATTGTCCCCGCCGCGCAATCCCTGGCGTTTCATTTTTCGCATTTCGCTTTGTTGACGCTTACGGGGCGTCGGCCCTACAGCCTGGGCGGTTCCTTGCGTAAGACCAAACCGGCCGCAAGTTTACTTTAACGCGACCGCAGCGAGATGGAAGCCTGCAGGGACGTGTTCGCCGCGGCCGACAAAACGTAATCGGCTGGCATCGGGCGCGCTCTTCAATGGCCTAGACCATGGCCGAGCGCATCCGATGGATGCGCAAGATTATTCCAATGGTGACTTCGACCGGTGAAGGTGCAGCCGCGTCGCCCCCGATGGTGCAGTGGCGCCGGATGGCGTAATGTTGCGCGCGCGGGGAATCCGGCTGCTCGCCCCGTCTGTTCATGATGTGTGTGACGAGTGATCGCCGCTAGTCGCGATCTCGGGCAGCCTCGCCGGTGAAGGAGGACCCCCATGTACGCCGCCATCCGTCAGGGCAAGGCAAGGACTGGCATGGCCGAAGAGCTCGCCCGCAGGATCAAGGAGGGCGCCATTCCGATCATCAGCGATGTCGAAGGCTTCATGGCCTATTATGTGGTCTATGCGCCCGACGACACCGTGACGGCGATCAGCGTCTTCAACAATTTCGCGGGAGCGGAGGAGGCCAACAGGCGTGCGCTCGCCTGGATCGACCAAAATCTCGGGCCGCTGCTGGTTGGACCAGCCACCGCGGTGGCCGGCCCGGTGATCGTGCATACCCTGGCATAGCCATGGGATCGGCGAATTGCCGGGCATCCCCATTGTTTCGCGCAAGGGTGCGATCGTCAGGCGGCAGAAGTCCATCGCCCCACCCGGCTCACTGCTACAGGCGGGAAACTGTTACGCCTGCTCGGCGGGCATCGTCAGCAGTTGGGCGAACTGATCGTCGCTAAGCTCGGTTTGCGCAACCAGGACGCTGCAGCGCAGATGCTTGATCAGGTAGGCGCCGACCGAGCCGAACCACCATCGCGCCAGCGGCCCGGTGGGACGATGACCCACGACGACGAGATTTGCCCCGATCTCTTCGGCGACGCCTGCGATCTCCTGTCCGGCGGACCCCATGCCCAGCCGCGCCGTCGGGGAGAAGCCCATCGCCTTGAGCCGCTCCACCCCTTCCGCCAGGATCGCCTCATAGGTTGCAATCTGGTCTTCTACCGGGATCGCGAAGCCTCCCTCCAGGGTCACGGTGCCGGAAGAAATCTCCACGACCGCCAGCAGGAAGACCTCGGCGCCGCAAAATTGCGCAAGTTTCGCGCCCTCCCGCAAGGCCCGTCGTCCTTCAACTGAACCGTCATAGGCGAGAAGAACTTTCTTGTACAAGTTCGCCCCCTTGAGTGCCGGATGGACTGCCGAAGACTATCACGAATTTTCGGATATCGTAGTCGCAATCCCCCTGAAATTCAGGCTCGAAGCATTCTGCCATCCTTGATGGAGCCGGTATCGCTGACGATACGACCGCCAAGCCGATCGGGAGCCTGCCGGCCGGCGTCTTTCGCCTTCCAGTTTCCTCGCAACATGGTAGCATCCGCCGTCTTGGGGGTGGCCGGTGAAGACAATCACGGCAATCGCAGCCAACAAGTTGGGCAAATTTCTTGCCACGGATTTCCGTCGCGTTTTTGGTCCGGCACACGACGAAATGGCGGAGCGTTTAGGGTCGTTGGCGCGCAGCACGATTGAGGGCCTGGGCAGAAGCGACGCGCTTTACCACAATTTCGAGCACACCCTGCAGGTCACGATGGTCGGACGTGACATTCTACAGGGAATGAACCTTTCCCAACGAATAGAACCCGGTGATTACGCCCATTTGATCGTCGCCTGTCTGCTGCACGATATCGGTTATATGCGCGGCGTCCTGAGTGGCGACACCGAAACCGAGTTCGTGGTGGACGCAAGCGGAAAGACGATTACGCTGCCTCGCGGCGCATCGGATGCGGCGCTGTCGCCCTATCACGTCGATCGATCGAAGCTGTTTGCCTTTGAGCGGCTGGGAACGTCTCCCGTCATCGACGCCTCCCGCATCGCGGTCGCAATTGAGAGGACACGTTTTCCAGCGCGACCCGTGAGCGACGATGAGGACATCGAGCCAAAACTGGTCCAGGCTGCCGATCTGATAGGCCAACTCGGCGATCCCATGTACTCACGAAAGGCCAACGCGCTCTATTGCGAATTTGAAGAGATCGGGATGAACCGGCAACTCGGATATTCGTCGCCGGCCGACATTATCGATAAGTACCCCGCCTTTTTCTGGAACAGCGTCTCAGCCCACATCGAGGATGGCATCAAATATCTGAACATGACGGTCTCCGGCCGCCAATGGATCGCCAACCTGCATCACCACATCCTGTGTGCCGAACATTCCCACCACTTCATGGGACCGCAGCGCTGACACGCCGGAGACCTATCCCTTCGGGCTGCAGGGTTCCCGGATTCAATCAGCCGCCGGTGCGGTGTCTTTGCTGGACGCAGGGCCGAAATTCCCCTTCAGAAAGCAAAGGCCGCTGACGGTCAATCGATCCTCGTCGGTCTCGCCGTCGGCAACCAGGCCCTCGAGGTAGGTTTCGAGTTCGGGAAGCTTCCGCTCGAAGTCAGCGGCGACCCCCATCAGGTCGCAAGCTTCCTTGATGCGACCGATCGGCTTCTCGAAAAGGTTGATCTCCGTACGCATGCCGGTTCCCTCGATCCGACGGGAACGGCTTTGCCGCCATTTCGTTCCTTTAATCGGCGGAGCCGCGATTTGTTCGGCATCAACAAGCCGGCCTAACCTCGTGCCCGTGTTGCCGAGGCTACCCTCACATGACGCGCGCGTTCGGCCGCTTTCGTTCGAGAACGAGCAGCGTTTTTGGAAAGCGCAACACTGGCATGCAGTGATTGTGAATGGCTGCTTTCCGGGCGGCGTAACGCCGCGACTTTTCTTACCTCCCTGGTCGCGGCCAATTGTTTGAGAGGCGCCCTTCGCTTCTGCAGCAACAGCACGATATGCGCCCTGGCCTTATTTGCCCTGTCTTTAGCGGCGTCCAACTTTGCCGCTGCCATTCGTTCCGCTTCAGCCTTCCTGATCATGTCGCTGATCGAAGGCGCCAGGGCGACCGGTACCGGCACCGCTTCCTTGGCTTTGGATAGGCCGCCCACACCTTCGCAGGGAGCCTCGCGCGGCAACTCTTGTCGCAGAGATATCGTGCTGGATTCTTCAATCCAGTTCTCGGCGGCATTGCCCGTGATAATCCGGACATAATCCCGCGTCTCGCGCGGCAGCTCGCCCTGCCGGGATAACCATTTCTGGATCCGGCCGCTGCCGGCGTTATACGCGGCCGCCGCCAGTCCGAGGTTTCCGAATTCATGACGTAATTTTTGGAGGAACCTTGCTGACGCCGGAAGCGCCTTAAATGGATCGAAGGGGTCATCAAGACCGACCTCGGCGGCCGTGCCTGGCATAAATTGCGCCACGCCTCGTGCTCCCACATGGCTCACCTCAAGGAAGCGAAACCGACTCTCCTGCCAAAGCAGGCGGGCAAAAAATGCCACGGGGATATCGCTTGATTCAGCAGCTTCCTTGAGAGCGTCGCAGAAATTCCTTGAAGGCAGTCCCGGCGCTGGCTCCGGCTCCGCGATTTCCTGCTCCGCCGCGGAAGCATCCAACAAAGCCGTCGGTTCTGGAGGATCGATCAGAGAGGAAGGGCTGAGCTCTGTAGTATCAGCATCATCGGCGGAGGGAGCCGGATGTTTCGTCTCCACCAACTGGTTCCGTAATTTCTTTCCCTACGCTCGATTTAAAATCAATCTCAAAATTCAAACCCATCACAGCAAACGCGACAATCGCCGCGATAAAAAACCGCATTTCCAGGTATCCCCGCTGCTACTTGAGAGACGCGGCAATGCCCAACGGATAAGACCTTTTCACGTTTCGATTGGGGCAGAGAAATGATCTTGACTGTTCCGGAGCAGGAACTCGGTTGTGGTTCGGCTTTAGCGACCTTGCGCTTTGCTCTCGCCGGTGCTGGATGTTCGAGGACTTTCGGCAATAGCTGATTCAACTGAGCAAACGCTTCTCGCGGTTCGCAGATGATCGGGCTTTCAACGGCGGATACCTGCAGGAACCAATTTCAGTCTTCCGCCTTATCAGGCTGGACAAGCATTACGACGAGCCCGTTGCCGTGCACCGGGATCGGGTTTGTCGCAACGACGACTACCAAGGGGTTCGGCGACAAACCGCCAATGCCATGTTGTGGACAGTTGCAAAAGAGGCCGCTGAAAACTGGTCCCGCCACAAAGATTCTCGCCAGGGCGCGGCGCTCGCTTATTATTCGGTGTTCTCGCTCGGACCCGTCATTGTTATCGCCATCGCCATTGCCGGATTCGTTTTTGGTCAGGCCGCCGTCAGTGGGCAGGTGGCGTCCTCGATCAAGGACATGGTTGGGGACACCGGTGCACAGGCCGTTCAAGCCATGCTGGCGGATGCCGGCCGCCCCCGAGAGGGCCTTCTTGCAACACTGATCGGCCTGGGCGCGTTGATGTGCGCAGCCCTTGGGGTCGTGGTTCAACTCAAGGACGCCCTGAACACGGTCTGGGAAGTGCAAGAAGCGCCAGGCCGCGGCCTGTGGCACTTCATCCGCAATTATGCCGCTTCCCTCGCCGCCGTCTTCGCGCTTGGCTTTCTGCTGATGGTATCGCTGATCGTCACCGCCGGCCTCGCAGCTTTCGGGAAATATGCCGCGCCGCATGTGCGGGAGTGGCTTTTACAGCTGGTCACAATTTTTGCTTCCGTCGGCGTGGTCTCGTTGCTCTTCGCGATGATGTTCAAGTGGCTGCCGGATGCAGCCGTTGATTGGTACGACGTTTGGCTGGGAGCGGTCGTTACGGCTATCCTTTTTGAACTTGGGAAATCCGCCATCGGATTTTACATCGGCAAACAAGGATTGGAGTCCACTTACGGGGCCGCGGCATCGATCATCATCGTCTTGGTCTGGGTCTATTATTCATCGCAAATAATCCTGATGGGTGCGGAAATCACGCACGCCTTTGCAAAGCACAAAGGCTCGATCAAAAATCGCGAACATGCCGGTCGATCCCCCGACCGAATAAACGACCACGCCCCCAGCAACGCGGTTTCATCCGGTTAAGGGTCGAGAAACGACTGCTATCATTGATAAAATCGGCGACCGGACACAGGAACGAACTTTATCCCGCGACGTTTTTACAGCGTCCTCCCCGATGGACAAACCACCTGGTCTGCTGCATGTCCCTCTGTGCGACGGGCTTTTTCCGGCTTGGCCGTCATGGAATGCGCGATCTGTATCGCAGCAAGCCCCCGCGCGCTGATAATTGATGCCGCGAAAGCCGTTCCGAAAATTTCGGCTACGCGGCGTGGGCATCACGCCACCTCGGCCTTGCCGTGCCTGACGGTCTGGCAAACCTCGAACCCCTCGAACTGCGGATGCCCAAGATAGAGCGGCTTATTGTCGCCTGCCCGGCTATGCGCGGCACGGAAAGCCTCTGATTTGGTCCAGGCTTCAAAGACGGCCCGGTTCTTCCACACCGTATGAGAAGCATAAAGGGTGTGGTCCTCGGCTTCCGGGCCTTTGAGAAGGTGAAATTCCACAAAGCCTGGCACCTTTTCGAGATGGCTGTCGCGTGACAACCACACGTGCTCGAAGGCTCCCTCGGAGCCTTTGATGACACGAAACCGGTTCATGGCGATAAACATACGGCGATCTCCTGATGCTGCTGGATTCGACCGGTATAACACCATGTAATTGGCGAGATTGCGATCCGTTGAGAAGACCGAAAACGTTGCGAGCGGCGCTCAAGCAAACCCAAACCCAATCCCAATCGCGCCGGTTTCACAGCCGACACTTCTCCGCGAGCCGGGCATTGAACGAGGCGAGCGGGAGATGGCAGCAATCCTTGACTTCGGCGGTCGAGCACAAGTCCATGAGCGGGGCGTCAGTCCTTGATGTGAAAACATTTTCTACGGCCGCCCCCACGCGATCGGTCGGCAACGATCGTAGCGGCAAAGAGGATTGGATAAGCGCTTCTGGCACTCGCCAACTTTAATTCGTTTTAATTCCTGAGACTGCCCCGCGAATGCTTCAGGATTTTTTCCTGACGGGCAAGTTATGACCGGCGTTCCGGAATGACGCGATGCTGGCGCTCGCCGTGAATTTCGCTGCAAAAGTCCATGAGCGGGGCGTCAGTCCTTGTAGACCTCGACCGCCTGCATCATGCCCATCTCCTCGTGGTTCATCATGTGGCAGTGCATCATGAAGACGCCGGTGTAGTCGAGAAAGCGCGAGCGGATGACGGTGCTGCCGCCTTTGGCCGGCCGCGGCACGACCACTGTATCGCGCCACGGCCGATCGGCCTGCGGTTGACCGCCGATCTCGATGACCTGGAACGGGTTGGTGTGGATGTGGAACATATGGTCGTCGTGCTCGTGGGTGTTGCGGATCGTCCATTCCTCCACCGCGCCCAGCCGCACCCGCTGGTCGATGCGCGAGGGATCGAAGATCTTGCCGTCCACGGTGAAGGTGTATTCCTGCCAGTGGCCCGCGACATCGTTCTCCGGCGAGGTGGCCCCCAGGACCAGCGTGCGCCGGCCTGTGATCTCGCTGTCGCGGATCGTCTCGAGCGGCGGCTTGGGCAGTGCGGCCGGGAGTTTCATCGGCAGCGGCTCGCCGGCGACGACCACGCGCGCCAGCGGTCCGGTGGGCGACGGATGGCCCTGATCGAACGGCATGGCGTTCAGCTCGTAGGTGCCCGGACCGCCCGCCTGCACCAGCACATCGGCGCGCTGTCCCGGCGCGATCAGCAGCTGCTTCATCTCCTGCAGGGCGCCCAGCTGGATGCCGTCGTAGGCGATGACGTTCAGCCGGTGCTTGTCGAGCTCCAGCAGCATGTTGTCCTGGTACTGCGAGCCGACCAGGCGCCAGCGCTGCACCTCCCCCGGCCGCATGTCGATGGTCGGCCGCCGCTGGCCGTTGATCGCCAGGAAGCGCGTCGAGGTTTCCGGAAAGAGCGTGCCGAAGTCCTCGATCATGTAGAAGGCGTCGAACACGACCTGCGTCAGCAGCATGACCCGCTCGCGCGCCCGGGCGATCTCCGGCACATCGGCGAAGTCGCCTTCGACGATGATGGCGCCCGCCATGCCGCTCGCCACCTGCACGTCGGCCGAGCCGTGGTGATGCGGATGGTACCAGTAGGTGCCGCGCGTGTGGTCCGCGGGCAGCGCGATCTCGATGTCGTACGACTTGCCGGGCGCCATCGAGCGCATGACGTTGTCGGCGATGCCGCTCGGGCTGCAGTGCGCGCCGTGGAAATGGAAGTTCGTGTTGTTGAGCTGGTGCGGATGCGAGGGGTTGCTGGGCAGTATATCCCGGTTGGGCGGCAAGTCGTTGATGAGCCGGATCTTCAGGGTCTCGCCAGGCTTCATGCGCAGCGTCGGGCCCAGCCCGCCTTCGTAGCGGCGCAGGTAGAGGCGCATGCCGCCGATGTCGCGATAGGCGTAGGCGCAGCTCAGGCTGGTGCTGAGCACGCCGTTGACGGAGCGGCGGACCTCGGGCTCGACCAGCGGCTGGTCCATCGCCGCCACAACCGGCAACTTCGCCGCGCCGAGTTCGGGCATGTGGGCGTGCGCGCCGCCGGACTGCCCCAGCGCAGCGCGCTGGCCCAGTGCCAGCGTGCCGATCGCCAAGCCGGCCTGCAGCAAGCCGCGCCGTGAGGCATGCGGCCCAAGCCCGCAGCTCGTGCCGAAGAATCTCTGCTCTTTGGCCATGATCCCGCTCCCCGTGCCATGCCCGGCGCCAATACGGTAACAGATACCGTTAAAGCACCCGAGGTCCGGCAAACCCAAATAGCATACAATCAATCAAAAGACAGCTACTCGATCACCTCGTCGGCGCGCGACAGGAATGACTCCGGGATAGTAAGGCCAAGCGTCTCGGCAGTTTTGAGATTAATGATCGGCTCGACCTTCGTGGACTGCGAAAGCCTTCGGCGTAACTCTCACTGTCCCACTTTCGCTACCCGCCGTCTACATGATATATTGCAAATATACAGGTGGGATGGATATCCGGCTTGATCTTTCACTGGTCGATGTGGGTAACAAGTTGACGAAGAAGCAGGCAAAACGCGGTTCTCGCGCAGCCGAAGCCGAGGACGGCACGCTGACGGATCGCGCCTATCGCGAACTCGAAGAGATGATCGTCACGCTGCAATTATCGCCGGGA
Organism: uncultured Alphaproteobacteria bacterium; assembly: GCA_963761395.1. Classification (GTDB taxonomy): domain Bacteria; phylum Pseudomonadota; class Alphaproteobacteria; order Rhizobiales; family Xanthobacteraceae; genus Bradyrhizobium. Next base: position 8,427 of record CAVXHU010000027.1, on the reverse strand, counting down.
ACGGTATTGTCGGAGCAGGCGCTTGCCCTGCGCCTGAAGATCGGCCGAACCCCGATCCGGGAGGCCCTGCAGCGTCTTGCGAGGGACGGCCTCGTTGTGATCATGCCGAGGCGCGGCATCATGGTCTCCGAGATCAATTTACGGCTGCAACTGCGGCTGCTCGAAGTGCGGCGCGAACTGGAGCGCCTGATGGCAAGCCTGGCGGCCGAGCGCGCCACCCCCGAGGAACGGCGCGAATTCGCCGAGGTCGCGGAAGCCATGCTCGCCGCCGCCGCCAAGGCCGACGACATCGCCTTCATGCGCCTCGACCAGCGTTTCAACATCCTGATCGCGACTTCGGCCCGCAACGAGTTCGCCCGCCGGTCGATGGGACTGATGAACGCCTTGTCGCGCCGGTTCTGGTATCAGCACTACCAGCAGGTCGCGGATCTGCCGCTTGCCGCCAAGCTGCACGCGGCAGTCGCGGAAGCGGTTTCGCAGAAGAAAGCGAAGGCGGCCGCGACCGCCTCGGACCGGCTGATCGACTACATCGAGGATTTCGCCCGCAAGACGCTCGATACCTGAGGCGGCTTCAATCGAACATGATGACGCTGCGAATGGTTTCGCCGCGCTTCAAGGCGTCGAAACCGCCGTTGATCCCCTCAAGCGTGATGCGGCGGGAAATCAGCTCGTCGAGCATCAGCGAGCCGTCGAGATAGGCACGCGCGAGCAGCGGAAAATCCCGCCGCGGGCGCGCATTACCATAGCTGACGCGGCGGATGCGTTTTTCCTGCATCAGCGAGCCCCAGCGGAACGCGACGTCCTTGTTGACGTCGATCTTGCCGAGCCAGATGACCTGGCCGCCGGGCCGTACGGCCTCGGTGGTCACCCGAAAAGCCGAACCGCTCCCGGCCGACTCGATGACGACGTCGACACCGCGGCCGCCCGTCTGCTGTTTGCCGGCGGCGACCGCGTCGTCTGTGGATGCGTTGACGCCATGCGTTGCGCCCATCCGCACGGCGAGCACAAGTTTCGCCGGGTCGAGATCGACTGCGATGATCGCACCCGCACCCGCCAGCCGCGCGCCTTGCACCGCGGCGAGGCCGACCGCCCCGCAGCCTATCACCATCACGGTATCGCCATGGGCGATCGCGCCGAGATTGAGGGCCGCGCCGACGCCGGTCATGACGCCGCAGCCGATCAGGCAGGCGCGGTCGAAAGGAATATCTTTTGGAACGGGAATGGCTTGTTGGTCAGCCACGACGCAATATTCGCCGAACGATCCCAGGAACATCAGCTGCCGAAGCGGGCGGCCATCGGCCAACGCCGCGCGGCTTTCGCCATTGAACGGCAGCGCCTTCGGTCCCTCCCCGAGATATTGCTCGCACAGGATCGGGGCGTCGCGGTCGCAGTAAAAGCAATGGCCGCAGTGCGGATTCCACGAGAGCACGACATGGTCGCCGACTTTCACCCCGCGCGCGGCAGAGCCGACCTGCTCGACGATGCCGGCGGCCTCGTGCCCGAGCACGATCGGCATTGGATAGCGCAGCGATCCTTCGATCACCTCGAGATCGGTGTGGCAAAGGCCGGCCGCGCGGATTCGAACCAGCACGTCGGTCGGCTGCAAGTCCGTCGCCGTGATGGTTTCGATCGACATCGGCGTTTGCGCGGCATGCAACACCGCGGCCCGATACTTGAGGGTCATCAGGCAACCGCCTTGCCGGAAAGCGCGGCCAACGCCTGGTCAATATCGGCCGACGTCATTTCCCACTCGTTGCCGAAATTCGCCACGACGGCGCGCATAAAAGCCTCTACCGAACCCTTTGCCTTGTCCCTGTCGCCGAGATGATCGACCAGCAGCGCCAGCGCGAGCTGGCGCGGCTCCGGCCCCTCATAGCTCCACTCGAAGCCGTTCCTGGTGAACTCCATGACATCGACGCAGGGGTCGAGTGGCGCGCCATCGACGGTCACTTTCACGCCATCGATAGTCCGGTCTCCCGCATAGCGCTTCATGTTACCCTCCCGCTTCCGATCCGAATGCTTGCCCTCTCACGAGGCGACCTCGATCTGGCCTGCGATCACGCGCATGACGTCGCGGTCCCGATGCGCCTCGGCCAATGTGCCCGAAAACATCACCTCGCCTCGCTCCAGAACATAGATCCGGTCGACGTAATCGGGAATGTGGTGCACGTTGGATTCCGCCATCAGAACACCCTTGCCCATCGCGCGGATCGAAGCGACGCCTTCCGCGATCGATGGAATGATCGCCGGCGACAGACCTTCGAACGGTTCATCGAGCAGCAGCAGTTTTGGATCAAGCGTCAGTGCCCTGGCGATCGACACCATCTTGCGCTCGCCGCCGGAAAGCTGCGCACCGCCGCGGGCGAGATATTGGCGCAGTTTCGGGAACACGGTGTAGGCTTCTTCGATGCGGGCCGCGGCCGGACGACCAGAAGGCCGCGTCCAGGTCGAAAGCTCGATATTCTCGGCCACGGTCAGGTCGGTATAGACTTCGGACTCTTCGGGCGAAAAGCCGATACCGCGTTGCGCGATTTGCCAGGTCGGCAGCTTCGTCAGGTCGTGGCCGTCGAAGCTGATATCGCCGGAGCGCGCGCGGCGATAACCCATAATGCTGCGAAAGGTCGTGGTCTTGCCGGCGCCGTTGCGCCCGACCAGACAGACAAGTTCGCCGGCCGCGACTGACAGGCTGATGCCGTTGAGGATGCGACTGCCCTCGATGTCGACGTTCAGGTTCGACAGGTTAAGCATCAAGACATCTTTCGCTGGGTTTGCGGGCGCGTTCCTATCACTGCGGCGATCAGGGCCGGATTCGCGAAGAAAGCGTCGGGCGGCATGTCGGCCAGTACGGACCCTTCCTGTAACGCGACAATGCGATGCGAATACCGCTCGACAAGATCCATGTCGTGCTCGACCTGGACGACGGCACGCACACCCGCCGCTTTCGCCGCCGAGACCAGAACCTCCATAATCGCATGCTTGTCGCCGGTCGAAACGCCGCTGGTCGGCTCGTCCAGCAGGATAACGCTGGGATTGAGCGCAAAGGCGCTCGCGATATCCAGCAATTTCTTTTCGCCCTGCGACAACGTCGAAGCCACCGTTTCAAGCCTGGCGCGCAAGCCCAGAACTTCCGCGATACGCTCGGCGTCGGTGTGCAGCGCGTCATCGCGCTTCAGCGAGCGGAACGGATTGCCGACGCGGCGCAGGCGGGAGGCGACCGCCACCGCCAGGGTTTCGCGCACGGTGAGCGCCGGAAAGATGTTGACCAGCTGAAATGCGCGCGACATCCCCAGTCTGGCGAGTTCGACCGGCCCGATGCCGGCGATATCGCGACCCAAAAAACGGACCTGTCCGGCCGTCGGTCGCAGCAGACCGGTCACGACATTGACCAGCGTGGTCTTGCCGGCTCCATTCGGTCCGACGATCGAGACAAACTCGCCGTCACGGACATGAAAAGAGACATTGTTAAGGGCCTTGAACACGCCAAAGGCTTTCGAGACGTTGATGGTCTCGAACAGCGGTGCTGTATCGGCTGCGCGGGCGGGCTGCATTTTCATCGCCCTCCAGCGCGCCGGTTAACGAGAGCCTCGATCGTACCCGATAGCCCCTGCGGCACGAAGACGACGAGAAGCACGAGCACGCCGCCCATCACAAAGCGCCAGTATTGCGTGATCGACATCACGAAATCCTGCAGCACCACGAAAACCAGCGCGCCGATCGCCGGACCCGCAAATGTTCCGCTGCCGCCAAGCACCGCCATGAAGACCAGGTTGCCGGAATGGGTCCAATAAGCCAGTTCGGGATCTGCCAATCCCGTCGTGACGGCAAGGATCGTTCCGCCGATGCCGCCATAGATCGCCGAGATGACGAAGGCGGCCAACCGCATGCGAAAAATCTGCACGCCGACGTAGGCGGCCTTGCCGGCATTCTCGCGTATCGCGCGCAGATGCAGACCGAACGGCGACTGCGTGATGCGCCACATCGCCAGACCAAGCAGCGCAAACAACAGCAGCGCATAGTAGTAGAACGGACCGGTCAGAAACACGGTCTTGCCGCCACGCCATTCCATGCCGAGCAACAACGGCCGCAGCACCCGCATGCCCTGGTCACCACCGGTAATGTTGTAGAACTTGAACAAAAAGGAGTGAAACAGCATGCCGAACGCCAGCGTCAGCATGCCGAAAAAAATCCTGGTGTAGCGAACGCACAATGCGCCGATCACCAGCGCTATAAGCCCGGATGCCAGCGCCGCCGCGATCAGCAAAACCTCGAAACTGAGAATGCCGAATTTCGAAGTCAGCGCCGCTGCGGTGTAGGCGCCAACGCCAAGAAAAAGCGCGTGCCCGAAGGACAATAGACCGGTAGTTCCAAACAGAAGGTTGAATCCCAAAAGCGCGATGCCGTAACCAATGAACGGCAGCATCAGAAGCAGCGCATAGGGTGAGGCGACCAACGGCAGCAGCGCCATGACTGCTATCAGCCCAAGCAGAACCCACAATCCATTGGGCTGCGGTAGCGTTCGTCGCACAGCCGCCGGGGGAGCGATGTCGATCGACTGATTGATCACGCCGTTGCCTTCCCGAACAAGCCGGCTGGTCTGACAATAAGCACGACGACGACAACCAGATACACCGACAACATCTCCAATTCGGGCATCAGCGAAATTGCCGCCGCGCGCATCAGTCCGACGATAAGCGCGCCAACCAACGCGCCGCGCATGCTGCCGAGGCCGCCAATGACAACCACCGCGAACGATTCCACCACCAGGTCCACCGCCATATCGAGCGATGCTGCGCCGGATGGTACCACCAGCGCGCCCCCGACCGTGCCCAGCATGCATCCCACGGTGAAGACAAGCGCGAAGATTTTCGAGGCGTTGACGCCGAGGCCCTCTGCCATATCGCGGTTTTCCGCGGTGGCGCGCACGATACGTCCGGTTTTGGTCCGTTCGAGAAACAGGCCGAGCGCGACCGCGATGGCAAGACTTGCAGCGATCACCAGCAGATTGTAGGTCGGTACCCGAACTCCCAGAATATGCGCGGTGCCGTAGGCGAGATAGACATTGTCCATCGTTCGCGGCGTCGCGCCCCACAAATAGCGAAACGCATCCTGAAACATCAGAAGGAAGCCGAAGGTGATGAGCAACTGATAGCTCTCGTCGCGGCGGTATATCGTGCGCAAAACGCGCTCGATCGGCAGTCCGACGAGACCGATCGCCAACCCGGCTAGAATCAGGACCGGAAAGAACAGCACCGGCGGCATGCCGAGTTTGAGGGCGATGCCGACCGCGGTAATTCCGAAATATGCTCCCAGGGCGTAGAAGGATCCGCAGGCCAGATTGACGATCTTCTGTACGCCGAACACAAGCTGCAGCCCGGCGGCTACGAGAAAGAGCACCGCAGCGTGGAATGTCCCGCCGAGGATGACATCCACAAGTTCGGTCATGCCTCAGACCGGCATCTTCGCGCTCTTGATCCACTCCCAGAAATCTGCGCCGGGCGGCTTTTGCAACTGTTCGGCCCGGAATGTGTCGATCGAAGCCAGCGTCGGAAAATCGTATTTGTTGGTGTTGGTAGACGGGCCCTGATAGAAAACCTGTTCGGCAATCTTGTCTTTGCGGAAGCGGCCTTTGCCGCCGAGACTTTCGACCTCGAGGCCGGGCATCGCTTCCGCCACTTGTTCCGGCGTCGGCCATTTGCTCGCCGCCTTTTGCGCGGCTTCGACGCCAGCCTTGTAGGTAGCGAGCGCGAAATACGCCCTGTCCGCTTCCCAGTGCGGTACCTCCTTGTAGCGGTCCTTATAATCCTGGACGAATGCCTTTTGCAGCGGCGACGCCTGCGGATGGTCAAAATACAGCGTGTTGTGGCCGAAGATCACGCCTTCCGGCATGAATTCTTTCTTGAGTTGATTGATCTGCCATCCGGCCGCCGGCAACACCATTTTGACGCCGTCAAACAGACCCGCCGCATTTCCCTGCTTCATAAACACGGGCAAATCGGCAAACAGCATTGACGAGAAGATGAGATCCGGTTTGGCAGCGTTGAGCGCGGCGATATGCGAGGTCAGGTCCATTGTCCCGACTTTCGGCCATTGTTCGGCGACGAATTCCGCCTCGATGCCATAGCGCGCCAGGATTTGCCGGAAGGCTTCCCAATTGTTCCGGCCATAGGAATAGTCGGGATTGATGCCGGCCACCCGCTTGAATTTGCCCTTGAAATACTTGATCGCGAGAAGCGACCCCATCACTGCTTCGCATTCATTATCAGTTGAGCGGAAAACGTAGCGCGGCTTCGCCATCGTCTCCTTGACGCCGTCCTGTGTGGTGCCGTCCCACATCACCAGAAGCGCCTGTTCCTCCTCGGCTACGGGCGCGACCCCGAGACTGACGCCGGTCGAGATCAAGCCGTGGACGGCCTCGACCTTCTCTTGCAGGATCAAACGTCGGAAGCGCTCGATGGTATCTTTTGGGCTGGTCTCTTCCTCGAACACCAACTCGATCTTGCGGCCGGCGATGCCGCCATCCTTGTTCATCCGCTCGGCAGCCCATTGCACCGCACGAATGCCGCACTCGCCGGCGGTACCGGCCGCGCCCGATCGCGGCGCAATAATTCCGATCCTCAGCGGCTTATCCTGCGCCAGGGCGGGTGCAAATATCCCAGGTGCAGCAACTGCCAGGACGCCGGAACCTGCGAATTTGGAAAAATTGCGCCGCGTGAGCTTCATAGGTGCCTCCCGTGTACATGCGCATCTGTCGCGCGCTTGTTGCCATACCATAAATATATCAGCGACATCGCAGCAAGCGCTTTTTTCGGGCAATGGCCATCCGAAAAGCCGGTTGCCGGACTAATAGATTGGTGATATATCACACACCAAATAACCTGGCGAGCGACGGAGACGGAATGATGGAATTATCGTCGAGTCCAATGACGGAGCGGCAGCGGAACTACAGGGCAACCTACCGCCACCGCATCGCAGGATGGTACAATGGCTGGCTGCATGCCTTCGTCATCTATGTGATCGGATTCACGGCCCTGTCGGTTTATTTCGCCAACATCAGCGACTTGCGCTGGTGGGAGCTTGTGATTGTTCCCGTGACTTTCCTGTTCGCAAACTTCTTCGAATGGTGGATTCATCGCTTCGTCATGCACAGGCCATCGCAGATAAAGGCGTTCCGCGCGATCTACAACCGGCACACCCTGATGCATCACCAGTTCTTCACCGAGCAGGAGATGCGCTTCGCCGACCATAACGACTGGCGCGTGACTTTCTTTCCGCCCTACGCCCTTGTGACCTTCACGATGATGTCGATCCCGCCGGCCCTTGTTTTCGGCTGGCTGATCTCGCCCAATGTCGGTTGGCTGCTGATCTCGACGACGACATCGATGTATCTGATCTACGAGTTCATGCACTTCTGTTGCCATGTCGATGAAAACTGGTTCGTCCGAAACGCGCCTTTCGTCAACACCATCCGGCGTCACCATACCGCCCACCATAACCAGTCGATCATGATGGAGCGGAACATGAACCTGACCTTCCCTGTCATGGATTGGCTGTTCGGCACCTCCGACCTCGATCGCGGCCTGCTTGGCCATCTGCTGAACGGCTATGACACCCGCTTCGTCAAGACCAACATGCGCAAGACTTCACGCACACCGAAGCTGAACGTCGCGGGCGAGCCGACGGGATTGGCTACGCCGGCCGAATAAGCTTCGGTCATTCGTCAAGTCACAGGCAAACAAGCCATGGCTGCTATCGAACCGCACTGGATTTCCCTGCTCTGGTTCGCAGCGTTCGCGACCATCTGTACTGTCGCTTTCCTGGTCGTTGCCGGCATGTTTCCGCTCCGCTCCCGCCCGGAGTCCGTGAGATCGCGCGCAGCGACGCTGCTGATTGTCGGCAACGCCTTTTTGCTGGCATTACTTTTGGCTGGCACGGGAGTTTACGGTTACGCCGAGCTGAGATGGAGCAGTCTCATTGTCGTGGCCGGTCTTGTCGTGTTGTTTGCGCCCGGACTTTTTGAGATTTGGCCACCATCGTTTCGCGATGGACGAACTGGACTTGTCGTACTGGTCGGTATTCAGGTAATGGCTATCGCAACGTTAGCTAAAGTGGCGGGACCGTCCTGGGCAAACCTGGCGTGAACTGACAGGAGAATCTGGCGATGCCTGTAAAGATTAAACTCGGACTTTCGCTGGTGGTTGTCCTGGTGGCTGCCATTGCGTTCTATTATCAACATGTGCTTGGGCACGATCGCATCCAGTACGTCGTTGCATTCCTCGGTTTTTTCATGATTTTCGCGATGTGGTTGTTCCCCGAAGTCAAGCGTGACGAATCGGCTGGCGGAGTTCGCCGAGACAGCCTGCCACAATAGGACATCGCACGCGACGGCGTCCGCGCAGGACTGATCGAACCCGGTCTCCAGCCGCGGCA
>CAVXHU010000026.1:0-147855 GCA_963761395.1 uncultured Alphaproteobacteria bacterium | reverse complement strand
TTCTTGCTTCTGCGCATCCTGTGCATCATCCCGCCGCGCGTTCATCCGCGCATTGGCGCGATCGATCCGCAGCTTTGCAAGATCCCGCACCGCGGCCTCGACCGGCGGCCACAGCTTTTCCTGATCGGGCGTGAGCTTCAGCCCGGCCTTGACGGCGGCAATCCGCGCGTCGGTAAAGGCCGCCCGGTCCTCAGGGTTCATCCGCACGTGATCGTGAGACCACGGGCGGTGCTGGGCATAGACGACGGTCGAACCGGCGATGGCGAGCGCAGCTACGCCGGCGAGAAGGACTTTCTTCATGCGAACCTCCTTTGAAAGATGCGCAAGGATGAGCGCGCCCGCAGGCGCAATCAACTTACAGTTTGGCAAGAGTGCCTTGTCTTACCAAGATGTAATCTGCCGCCGTTAAGCAAATGTTCAGATCATGCCGAGCAGCCGCGGCAGCCACAGCGAAATCTCGGGGATGTAGGTGATCAACCCGAGGAATACCAGCATCGCGCACAACCACGGCAGCACCGCGATGGTGATTTCGCTGATGCCCATCTTGGCAATGCCGCTGGCGATATAGAGATTGAGGCCCACCGGCGGATGGCACAGTCCCACTTCGGTGTTCACGATCATCAGCACGCCGAGGTGAACCGGATGAACCCCGATCTTGGTGGCGAGCGGAAACAGGATCGGCGCCATGATCAAAAGGATCGACGACGGGTCCATCACGTTGCCCGCCGCCAGCAGCAGGATGTTGACCACCAGCAGGAACATCCAGAGGCTGAAATTCTTGTCGATGATCCAGGCCGCCATCTCCTGCGGGATCTGTTCATGCGTCATCAGAAACGAGAACAGCACGGCGTTGGTGATGATATAGAGCAGCATCGAACTCATGCTCGCCGCCTGCAGCAGCACCTTCGACACATCGCGGAGTTTCAGTTCCTTGTAGACGAACACGGTGATGAAGAAGGCGTACACCGCGGCCACGGCGGCGGCCTCGGTCGGCGTGAAGATTCCGCCATAGATGCCGCCGAGCACGATACCGATCAGCAATAGCCCCCAGACGCTTTCACGGAACGCGGTCCATTGCTGCCTGAGGCTGGCCCTTTGCATGCGCGGGTAGCCCTTGCGCCAGGCGATGAACCAGGTCACCACCGCGAGCATCGACGCCAGCATGATCCCCGGCACGATGCCGGCCATGAACAGCGCCCCGATCGAGGTATTGGTGGAAACGCCGTACAGCACGAGAATGATCGACGGCGGCACCAGGATGCCGAGCGCGCCTGAGGTCGAGATCACGCCGACGCCGAACCGGCGCGGATAGCCGTGTTCCACCATGGCGGGCATCATGATCGAGCCGATCGCGACCACAGTAGCGACGCTGGATCCCGAGATCGCCGCAAACATCGCACAAGCCGCCACGCCGGCAAGCCCAAGCCCGCCCGGCAAATGACCTACCATCGAGGTGGTGAAGGCGATCATGCGGCGCGCGACGCCGCCGCGGGTCAGGAACGTGCCGGCGAGGATGAAAAACGGAATCGCCATGATTCCGAAATTGTCGAGGCCGGAAAATAATTTTAACCCGACGCTCTCGATCGGCACCTGCGTCATGGTGAACAGAAAGGTCAGCACGGTCAGGCCGAGCGAAATCGAGATCGGCATGCCCGTCAGCATCAGGGCGAACAGCAGTCCGAAAATAAGGGCGGCGCTCATCACGCTTCTCCCAGCGCGACCGGCGCCTTCGGACTGACTTCGATGCCGTCGACATGCGTCGCGTCATGATGCGGCAGGTCTCCGGTCCAGAAGTAGGTCCACGACACCTGCAGAAACCGGAAGCACATCAAATACGAGCCGAGCGGTATGCATGCGTAGACCAGCCAGCTCGGCAATTCCAGATCGGGCGAGACCTGGTCGGTGCTCATCAATTCGACCACGAATTTCGCGCCCATCGAGCCGACGATGAAGGTGAACAGCGCGCCGCCGAGCAGGCCGAACAGGATGACGCGCTTCTGCCAGCGCGGATTGAGCCGGTTGATCAGCACGTCGACGCCGACATGGATGCCGGTTCGCACCCCATAGGCCGCGCCGAACTTCGCCATCCAGATGAACATGTAGATGCACAATTCCTGCGCCCAGGAGATGTGAATGGCGATCAGATAGGGATAGAGAAACGGCACGCCGGTGCCGAACCGGTGCACGACGGAAATGAAAATCAGTATCGTCGCGGCCGCCATCAGCGAGGTAATTATGATTTCCTCGAGCCGATCAAGAATACGAAGCATCTCTCCCCCCGTGCGCCCTGAACCCCTGGGCGCGTCGCCAATTTCCTAAAGATGCGCTAGTCGTTCCCCACAAGACAGCGCCGTCCAAATTAAAAACGAGCTCCCGCGGCAACGCCGCGAGAGCTCGCCGGCATTTGCGTTAGTGGCTGGCTCCGCCGGTTACCTTGATGAACTCGTCGATCAGGGGTTGACCAACCCGGCTTGCGACATCCTTGTAAACCGGCTCCATCGCCTTGCGCATGGCGGCATCCTGCGCCGGCGTCAGCGTCACGATTTCGGTCTTGCCGGATTTCTTGATCTCCGCAAGCGCGTCTTCGTTTTCCTTCGCCGACTGCCCGTTGCCGAAAGCAGTGGCTTCTTTCATGGCTTTCTCGAGCTGGGTACGAATATCAGGGGGAAGACCGTCCCAGAATTTCTTGTTGGTGACCACGACATAGCCGATGTAGCCGTGATTGGTGATGGTCGCGTACTTCTGCACCTCGTGCATTTTCTGGGTGTAGATGTTCGACCAGGTGTTTTCCTGGCCATCGACCACGCCGGTCTGCAGCGCCTGGTACACCTCGCCGAACGCCATGACCTGCGGGATCGATCCCAGTGAGCGGAATTGCGCCTCGAGAACCTTCGACGACTGGATGCGGAATTTAAGGCTCTTGTAATCCTCCGGTGTGACCAGCTTCTTGTTGGCGGTCATCTCCTTGAAGCCGTTGTCCCAGTAAGCAAGACCGGTCATGCCCTTCGGCTCCAGCAGCTTGAGCAGCTTGGCGCCGAGCGGTCCGTCGGTGACTTTGCGCAAGGTGGCGAGGTCGGGCAGGATGTAGGGAAGATCGAACACCTCGAACTCCCGGACGCCGATCGGGCCGAATTTGGAGTTCGAGGGCGCCAGCATCTGCACCGCGCCGAGCTGCAGCGCCTCCAGTTCTTCCTTGTCCTTGTACAGCGTCGAATTCGGATAGATTTCGACCTTGACCTTGCCGTCGGTGTATTTCTCCGCGAGTTCCTTGAACTTTTCGGTGGCCGCGCCCTTCGGCGTGTTCGAAGCCACCACGTGGCTGAACTTGATGACGATCGGCGACTGCGCCGACGCCGGTCCCGCCAGAGCCAATGCCGCCACCGACGCAGCAGCCAAGATCAATTTATGCATATTTCCTCCCGCGTGATTTTTGCGGAACGCGCGCGAGCGGCGCGACCCCGATGTCCTTATTGCAGCGGCACCAATACAGAGAAGCCGGCCGAAATGCCATTGCTCGTTAGCAGGGATCGCCGGAAAGCAATGTTGCAACGCAAAAACGCGGCGCAGAACGCCGCGTTATCGCCAGTGATGCCTGACTTGCGTCTTTTTGAAGCAATCAGCTCGCCGCCGCCGCGGGCATGTCGCGCTGGCGCTTCATGACGATCTTGTTGAGCGCGCCGAGATAGGCTTTGGCCGAAGCCACCAGCGTGTCCGGATCGGAACCACGCGCGGTCATCGAGCGGCCTTCATGGGCAAGCCGCACCGACACTTCGGCCTGGGCGTCGGTGCCTTCGGTGACGGCATGGACCTGATACAGCTCCAGCTTGGCCTCGTGCGGCACCAATAGCTTGATGCAGTTGAACACCGCATCGACCGGACCATTGCCCTCGGCCTCCTCGATCTTCACCTGGCCGTCGATGTTGAGCTTCATGGTGGCGCGCTGCGGCCCGTGGGTGCCCGCGATCACCGTGAGCGAGGCCAGCTTGATGCGGTCATGCGCGTTGGCGATTTCCTGATCGACCAGCGCCTCGATGTCCTCGTCGTAGATGTCCTTCTTGCGGTCGGCGAGCGCCTTCATCCGCACGAACGCGTCTTCCAGCTGGTTGGCGCCGAGCTTGTAGCCCATCTCCTCCAGCTTGTGCACGAAGGCATGACGTCCCGAATGCTTGCCGAGCACCAGCGAGGATTGTTTCAGGCCGACCATCTCGGGGCGCATGATCTCATAGGTCGATGCGTCCTTGAGCACGCCGTCCTGGTGGATGCCGCTTTCATGGGCGAACGCATTGCGGCCGACGATCGCCTTGTTGTACTGCACCGGGAACGAGGTTGCCGCCGAGACCAGTTTCGACGCCCGTGTCAGCATGGTGGTGTCGATCTTGTTCCAGTACGGAAACCTGTCGTTGCGCACATTGATCGCCATCACGACTTCCTCGAGCGCGGCATTGCCTGCGCGCTCGCCGATGCCGTTGACGGTGCATTCGATCTGTCGCGCGCCGCCGGCGATTCCCGCCAGTGAGTTCGCCACCGCCATGCCGAGATCGTTATGGCAGTGCACCGAGAACACCGCCTTGTCGGAGTTCGGCACCCGCTCGATCAGGGTGCGCATGAAGTTGGTGTATTCCTCGGGGACCGTATAGCCGACCGTGTCGGGAATATTGACCGTGGTGGCGCCGGCCTTGATCACGGCCTCGACGATCCGGCACAAAAATTCCATGTCGCTGCGGGTGCCGTCCTCCGCCGACCATTCGACGTCGTCGATGTGGTTGCGCGCACGGGTGACGTTGGCAATCGAGGTCTCGAGCACCTGCTCCGGGGTCATGTTGAGCTTGACCCGCATGTGCAGCGGCGAGGTGGCGATCACGGTATGGACGCGTCCACGTTTGGCAAACTTCACGGCTTCCGCGCAGCGGTCGATGTCCTTCGGATGCGCGCGCGACAGGCCGGCGATCACGGCATTCTTGGAACGCCGGGCGATCTCGCTGACCGCCTGGAAGTCGCCCTCCGAAGTGATCGGAAAGCCGGCCTCGATGACGTCGACGCCCATGTCGTCGAGCATCTCGGCGATCTCGAGCTTCTCCTCGAAGCTCATGGTGGCGCCCGGGCATTGTTCGCCGTCGCGTAAGGTGGTGTCGAATATAACGACGCGGTCCTTGTCGGACTTGTTCACGGTGGTCATCGGAAAATTCCTTGTAGGTGGTGCGCTGCTGTCGCGCGCTGAAGGGCTCTGGTGATCTCGCGCAACCCCTGAGTGCCCAGGCGCAAACCGCCCAGCCGGCCCTCAGGGGCAGATAAGAAGCAGCCCGCCAAGAAGCAGGGTGGGCAGGGACGCAGCCGGAATCGCCTCGGGACCGGCGGCCTTGGCCGCTTTCCCGTGGACTCCGTACATTTGGCTGCGAATCAGCATTGCCAGACCCTTGAGAAGCCCAATCCTCGGCCAAAACCATTGACGGTTGGTTGCCGGCGGCGCGCTTCCACGCCCGTTCTAAACGAGAAATGTGAAACCGCAATGCCAAAAGATAGTCAGCTGGGCTGACCTAATTTGCCTGGCAAATCGCGTCTTCACCTCCGCCCCTTGCGCTACGCGCGACGCCAAAGCGTCCGGGGCCAGATGTCATTCGGATTTTATCTCGGCATCGGTGGGGCGCGCTTTGCGGCTTGAGCAAATGGTTGACCTCAGTCAGGAGCTTTTGAACCGAGGGATCCTGTGCGCCCAGGCGAACGAGGCCCAGGTTGAACTGCATTCTCTGCTCGAAGTTGGCCGGGCGCTCTCCTCGCGTTTTGGGGTAGATAAAGTCGCTTTGCGCGCGCTTACGGGGCGGCCTCCGTCAGATGCCGTTCGGAGACGTGCAAGATGTCATGAACGAGTTCGAGCTTTCCGAGCCCGAGGATGACAAGACCATTGAGATCGAATTCGTACCACGCATGAGAGATGTAGGCGTCGCGCGGAAAACGATGATGGTTATTGTGAAGTCCCTCGCCGAAGGTGAGGATCGTCGTCACAAGCTCGTTGGTCGAGGCGTCGTCAACCTCGAAGCGGCGGTACCCGTAGTTGTGGCAAACCGATCCGGTCAGCGAACTGACGAGAATCAGGAGGTAGGCCCGGAGAAGTCCTGCGAACAGAACGCATCCGACCATGTCGTGCAGGCCGCCGAACCAATAGCCGATCGCCCCCGGGACGAAGACCGCCGACAGTGCGTACCACATCCATCTTGTCCGGACGAAGAACATGGCGATTGTGTCGGCCAGGATGTCCTTGGCGTACAGTTCGTTGTCGGTCACCGTTTGGTCGAACGCCCAGCTGCCGTGCGCGTGCAGCATGCCCTTCACAACGCTGGCGAAACGATAGCCACGTGCGTCGTAATGCGGGCTGTGCGGATCTCCGACGTCGTCGGCGTAAAGATGGTGCCTGCGGTGGTTGCCGACCCATTTGAGCAGCGACCCCTGCACCGCCATCTGGGCGATCGCGCAGAAAAATGTCCTCATGACGGGACCGCACCTGAAGCTCCGGTGCACGAGCAGCCGATGCATGCCGGCGCCGATACCGAAGGTGGTGAGCGCGAACATTCCCGCGAACACAGCGATTTCCACGCGGCCTATGCCCTGCACGAACGCCCAGACCAGCGCCGCGACCGACCCTGCGTACAGGATCCCGAGCAGCAGATAGGTCTCGCGCAGTTTTTGCCGCACCAGCGGTCCGCTGACGATGATCCCCGGCGGCAGCTGCGGCGCGGCCGACGCTTACCCTACCTGCGGGAAATCTGCTACGGCGGCTGACATGCCGGAATTCCTTAACGGGCGCGATGCGGCGATGCTACGGCGTCACCCTACAGCGCGGGCGCGATCCCTCCAAGGCCTCGATTTGGGAAACTGAGGGTGCCGGCGCGCCGGTCGATCATTCTGGACGCGCTTTTGGACCGCCGAGATCATACCGGATACTTCTCCGCCGCAGCGAGGCGCCTGCGCCGGCCTCAGGAATGACCGCTTGGTTCGATGCGCCGTTGTATGTTGGCGAACTCAAGAAAGCTCATGTCGCCAGGCGCGTCACGTGTTGGCTCCGCTACGATCATCGCAGGCGAATACGACGTGTGAAAAGCATTGTTGAGTTGCCTCCTGGCATCACTTATCTCGATGTGCGCCTCAAGGCCGGAGAGCGCTGGATCTTTCACCCGACCAAGGGCACGACGTCGCCTGGATAGCTTTGCACCAGGGGATCGTGACAACGCCGGAGCAGGTATCGATGGGCGAACTCGCCGTGTTCGAGGAGGGCTATCAGGCGATCGAGTTTGAAGCGCGCTCCGATGCCGGCTTCATCCTCGGCTCCGCGGTCAAGCACCCTTACGACCTCGTGACCGGGCACTACTCCGTGCATACCAACGCGGATTCCTTGCGCATCGGGGAGAGCAACATCGCCGATATTGGCCGCCGGCTGCACAACCAGGGTGTCTTGGCACGCGCAAGACGCTGAGGATTGGAGAGATTGGCTCGTTGAGGACACACTGCGGAGAAAACCGATGTTTGGATCAGGTGGAGTTCAGCTTTTTCGACGCATAGCCGTGGCCCGGGAGTGCCCGGACAGGTCCGATAGACGCTTGCCGCTCCGATCAGAACACTTCCCGGTCCAGGCAAGAGGCCGCGAGATCGTCACGCAGCACGGCGTCATTATCGCGGCAGCAGCCGATCCCGCGATGAGCGAGGAGATAGCCCGGCGCTTGAACAAAAGCGATTGGAGCGACCAAGAGGATCAATGGGCGCTCTGACCGGAGGCGAGTCAAATAGCGCGACCTCAATGGTTGATATGACCCGCCAATCGGGCAATATATCATGCGTTTTAGCATCGGTTTGGTCGATAGGTAGGTCCCATGCTCGACGCCGTCTCTCTCGATCAACTGCGCACGTTCATCGCCGCAGTCGATGAAGGAAGCTTTTCTGCCGCCTCCCGCAAGTTGTTGCGCTCGCAGTCTGTTGTGAGCGAGACGATCAGCAATCTTGAGGACCAGATTGGCGTGCCGCTGTTCGACCGCTCAGGCCGCTATCCCAAGCTCACCCCCGCGGGAGTTGTTCTGCTGGCGGATGCCCGCAGCATCGTCACCGGCGTGGACTTGCTGAAGGCGCGAGCCAAAGGCATGGCCGTTGGCCTGGAGCCGGAATTGTCTGTGGTGATCGACGTTTTCTATCCGATCGACGCGATTACCCAGGTGGCCAAGGAGTTTCGGCAGCACTATCCGGGCGTGCCGCTCCGCATTTATGTCGAGGCGCTCGGCGGAGCCATTAAACCCGTGCTTGACGGCCGTTGTAGCATCGGCGTCATCGGATCACTCCCGGTGATTCCCGATACGCTAACCCATGAGCGGTTGCCGGGTATCGTGTTCTTCATGGTTGCTGCCCACGATCATCCACTTGCTTCCTACAAGGGCAAGATCCCCAAAGAAGTTCTTGGAAAGCATACCCAGATCGTTCTCACCGACAGGTCGGACTTATCCTCGGGGCGCGAATTCGGCGTCATGTCGCCTGCGACCTGGCGGCTTGCTGACCTTTTCGCCAAGCATCATTTTCTGCTCAACGGCCTCGGCTGGGGCGGAATGCCGTTGCATGCGGTGCGCAAGGACTTGGAAGACGGGCGCCTTTCCGTGCTTCCCATCGAGGACGTGCCGCCCAATGGCTTGATTCTACCAATGTCGGTGGTGTGGCAGACCAAGTCACCGCCTGGCCCCGCCGGCCGATGGTTTGTCGATCGCCTGAAGCAAATTCCGGTGGAAACGGGCAAAGTGCCGAAACCGCCGGTCACCAGAAAGAAGGCGAGACGGTCTGCGAAAACTTAGCCGGACGCCGGTGTCCCGATCGCGAGACGCGACGGATACGGGAGCTTCCCCATGACGCCTGAACGCGTAAAGGCATCGCTTTCCTGATTATCCCCACAGTTCGAACGCCCCGCGCGGCCGGCTGGCCAGGGAAGGCTGGGTAGGCTTCCCGCGCCGCACGAGGCCGCCATCGGTCAGGCCCTGCCAGCACCAATTGTCCTACCAGTAGGACATGCCGTCCCATGCGCAGTTCAGAAAGGACAAAAATTATACTTTACGAACGTAAAGTAAAGTGACATAGTCCCTGCGGTCGGGCGGACGATGCTTGGTTTGTCACCTTCTCGACTCGTCAAACGTCGACAGAAAGCGTCGCGAAAGCGCCGGGGTGGAACGATGATCGAGGAAAGGGACATCAGCGTCGCCATGAGGGACGGCACCCGACTTGCCGTCGACGTTTACCGCCCGGATGCGCCAGGCAAATACCCCGTGCTGTACGCCTCAGCGCTGCACAACAAGGACATCCAGGGTCCTGACATCGCCGATATCTTACCGCCGCAACCGGCGCACGCGCCGCTCTGGTTCGGCCCCATCGAGGCGGGCGATACGCGACGCTTCATCGCCAATGGGTACGTTCACGTTATCGCGCAACCTAGAGGGTCGGCGAAATCGGAAGGGCACTACGGCCATGAGGATACCGATCACTACGATCTGATCGAATGGATCACACAGCAGCCCTGGTCAAGCGGCAAGGTCGGAATGGTCGGCATCTCCGGTTATGCCGGCGAACAATGGCGCGCCGCCGCGCAGGGACATCCAGCGCTGAAAGCCATCTTTCCCTACGACGCCTGCAGTGCGTATGGCGGCATGTTCGGATTCCGCGACTTCAATCCCGGCGGGGTCCTGCACACCTTTCCATATTTGCTCGACGTCTTCAGCACGGTTCATGAGTTGCGTGACCGGCCCGCGGAACTTCCCGCCGCGGAGGAAGACCTCTGGCGCCGAGCCATACGGAACCCGGACTTCAAGCAATACATCAACCTCTACAACATCCTCACCCAGAAGGGGCAGCGCACGTTCATCATGTATCTCATGATGACACATCCCTGGGAGATCGACGGCGCTGTCGAGCGCGCGGAAGAGACCTTCAAGAAAATCAAAATACCATTCTACACAGGCTCGGGAGCCTACGCCTACACTTACAAGCTCCATTGGCTCGGCGCGCAGCACTACTTTCAGAATGTCGATGCGCCAAAGAAGCTGCTGTTTACCGGGCCGGCTCACCTGGAGCGGCCATTCCATCAATACCACGACGAGATCATCCGGTGGTATGACCATTGGCTGAAGGGGCAGAACACCGGCATTATGGACGAACCGCCGGTGCGTTACTGGCTCATGGGTGCCAACGAGTGGCGGACCGGAGCGAATTGGCCGCTGCCGGAGACGCAGTGGACCAAATACTATCTCTCCCATTGGGAGACGCTGTCGACCGAGCCGCCGCGACCGGCCTCAGAGCTTGGCGGCGCGGCGCGCGAGCCCGATGTCTTCACGCAGATGCCGGTGACGCGGACGACAAAGGTCGAGCGGCTGCGCTACATGACTGATCCCCTGCCGCACGACGTCACCGTCGCCGGCCCAATCACGCTGACGGTGTACGCGGCAATCGATCAAGAAGACACAAACTGGATCATCGTGCTCAAGGACGTTGGGCCCGATGTCTCTGTTCGGACCGCTCGCGAGGGTGAGCGCGATGTTCCGTCGATGCTGCCCGAACGCGAGCTGACGCGAGGTTGGCTGAAGGCATCCTATCGGGCACTCGACGAGAAGCGCTCGAAGCCCTGGGAGCCGTTCCACAAGCTCACGCAGGATGCAATCGCTCCCGTGAAGCCGGGAGAAGTGATCGAGTACCGGATACAGATCCTCGCCACGGCCAATCAATTCAAGGCGGGGCACCGGATCTGCCTCGACATCACATCCATGGACGTTCCGACCGGCACCGGGGCGATGACCAACGTCGAGTACATTCCGTACCATGTCTGCAGCAGCAAGACGGTCACCCATAGGATCTACCGTGACGCGGAACGGCCGTCACATTTGCTGCTGCCGATCATCCCTGAGCTCACCAACAGGCGTCCAGTCTGACCTCTGCATCAAGGAGCACGTGTTGCAATGACAACGATCCGATTTGAACGAGACGGTGCTATCGGAAATATCGTGTTGGCCAACCCGCCTTTTAACCGGCTGGACTTGCGCTTTGCGGAGGCTTTGCGAACCGCCGTGCGCCAGGCCAGCGAAAGCGACATACGTGTGCTTGTAGTTCGTTCCGAGGGGCCGCACTTCAGCTTCGGCGGCGAAGTGCGGGAATGGCCGGGAAAGGATATCAACTGGTTCAGAACGTTCGTCGCTGACATAAACGTCTCCTATCGCGCCATCGAAATGCTGAAGATCCCAACGGTAGCTGTGGTGCAGGGGATCGCCTTCGGTGGCGGTTTCGAGCTGGCGTTGGCGTGCGATTTTCTTGTCGCGGCCGAAAATGCGACCCTTCGCTGCGTCGAGGTTACGACAGCGATGCTGCCGATCGCCGGAGCCTTGCAGCGGATCGCCGAGCGCGCCGGGCGCGCTCGCGCATCGCGATTTGCCATGCTTGGTGAACCGATTTCAGGACGCGAAGCCGGTACGCTGGGAATTGCGACGCACGTGGTGCCCGAGAACGAGCTTTCAGCGACCGCAGCTGCATTGGTCCGACAGCTCGCGACGGGGCCGACCAGGTCGTACGCAGCTACGCGCGCTCTGCTCAAGGCCTGGTCGAGCGGAGGGGTCGCTGCCGCAGAC
This sequence comes from uncultured Alphaproteobacteria bacterium, assembly GCA_963761395.1. Lineage (GTDB taxonomy): Bacteria > Pseudomonadota > Alphaproteobacteria > Rhizobiales > Xanthobacteraceae > Bradyrhizobium. Next base: position 136,228 of record CAVXHU010000026.1, on the reverse strand, counting down.
CTTGTGATGCTCGATGTCGCGATGGAGCTCTACAACGGTGCCGATGCGCAGCGCGGCTTTGCGAACACGGCGGACGCCTTCAACAAGGATATTGAGCCGCCGACGCTCGTCTTCGAAGGAAAATGAGCCGGCCGCGAATGTTTGGTGAGCGCTGGCGGTCGAATATGACTTCGGGCTTGCCGATGAGCGAGAGTCGACTCGAGCACAAGTCGAGGAACTCCGCCGTCAACTTCGATAGCTCTGGGCGATCGATTACGCGCCAGCCTGTGATACACTCATGAAGAGCCATTCAACACTTCGCGTGGCGTTCGGTTGGGAGCTATGTTAATTGAAGGCCAAATGCCGAAGAAAACGAGGCTGGCTACTGGGCGACGCCGAGAGCGCCCGCGCAAGAGAGCCGAACAACAGCGTTCGATCGAGACGCGGGACGCGATCCTCAGTGCAGCGATCGCGGAATTTGCCGAGCGAGGATTCGAAGGAGCGAGCATTCGCGCTATCGCCGATCGGCTCGGCCTGCAACATCCGCTGATCACCTATCATTATCGCAGCAAGGACATTCTCTGGCGGGCCGCAGCCGAGCATGCCTTCGCACAGATACGGTCCGAGTGGGATATTTTGGCACCCGAAGGATCTGAATTGTCACCGCTGGCGCGGCTGCGCCAGGAGTACACGACTCTTTTCCGGTATACCGTCGCGTTTCCTGAATTTCATCGGTTCATGCGCCAGGAAGCCTTGACGAATAATCCGCGGCTGAAATGGGTGGCGGAAACGGTCCTGGCTCCGCTTCTAGCGCGATTGCTGCCTCAGCTGCCTGATCAGAAATAGACAAAGTCACCGATTGATAAGGTTTCGGCTGAACGCTTTTAAAGTTTGAGAAATAGCCGTCCCTGTTCAAAGACTGGGTGGGCTATGGAATGACCGTTGTGGCGCAAAGCGGACATTCGCTAAGTTGCTCAGGTCGGCTAAGTGCCACTTGCTGCCGTGAGCATATGCAGCGAACTATCCTATGAAACCGGGCAATGGTCGATCAGAGGTTTGCGGCCGAAAAGCAAAACGGCGTGGGGACACCCTGATCGATCCCGAGCAGAGCCCCTACACTTGCATGCTGCCGGAGCACAAGCCGGTGCTGCGCGGGCGCGAGATGATCGACCTGCTCGCGGTGGAGGAGCCGAAGCCTAAGCGGGCAAAGATACGGGCGGTGTCGCACGAGGCAACGATCGACCAATTGTTCAAACGCATGCGGTCGTCTCGTTCGGCCCGAACCCAACAAGCGGTCAGTAATCCCAGACGGCCGGTACCCAACGAAAGACGTCGCCGGCGACCGCCACATGGCAGACGCACGGGAACGACAGGTGACTGGCCACCAGCGGCTCGCGGTTCGCCGCCAGTTCCCGCATAAGACGGACCCGGACGCGGGCCGCCTCCTCGGGGTCGTGTTCGAAGCCGTTGTGCCAGTCGGGGTGGTCGAACCCGACCGCGAACACGAGGTCCCCGGCGAACGTCAGCCGGTCGCCGCCGGACGCCAGGCGGACCACGCTGTGCCCGGGGGTGTGGCCGCCGGTGCGACGGACGACCACGCCCGGCGCCACCTCGTACTCCGCCTCGAACGGCCGCAGCTTGCTGTGGTACTCGTTCAAGAACCGCTTGGCCGTCCGCCGAAGCACGTCCGGTATTGGCGGCGGCATAGCGGCGCGGGAGAAATCGGGCGACTCCCAGAACTCGGCCTCGGCGGCCGCCAGGTGGACCCGCAGATCCGGACGCAGCCGGTCCTTCACCCCGTCGACGAGCAGCCCGCCAACGTGGTCCATGTGCATGTGGGTAAGCACCACGTCGGTCACGGATGCGAGATCGATGCCGGCGGCCTCCAGTCGCTGGGCCACCCGCCCGGCCCGCGGGAAGTCCGGGAACTCCACCCCTAGCCCAGCGTCGACGAGTATGGTCCGGCCGCCGCTACGCACCACGACCACGTTCAGCGGCCAGTCGAGCACGTCCGGCGGCAGGAACATGTCGTCCAGCCAGGCCGCCCGGACGGCCGGGTCGGCGTTGGTGGCCAAAACCGGGGCTGGAATTGGTAGCACTCCATCGCTGACAACCATTACGTCAATCTCGCCGACCCGCAGCGCGTAGCGCGACGGAACCACCTCGTCGAGCCTCGGCCTACCGGGGTGTGAGGTGTTGTCCAAGCTCATGTTTGTCTCCTGTTGACCGCCTTACCTTTCGTGTACTTGGATGGCCGTAACAGTCACTGTGCGGGCACGAGCGCCGGGGCGCCCTTGTCCTTGATCAAGAGCACCAGGAATTTCGCCGGCTGGGTGCCGCTTGCGTTCCGGTCGACGACATGAACATCATCAGGGCCTTCATAGAAGGACTGTCCTGGTGTCAGTGTCACCTGTTGTCCACCCTTCAGCTGCATCGCGACGGAGCCCTCCAGCACGTAAACAAACGCATGTGCATTGTGCCGGTGGATAGCGCTCGACCCGCCGGGCGCATGCTCGACTGTGATCATCAGAGCTTCCCTGCCGGGATTCTCCGGAAGATCCTTAGACGTGAGTGACGTGACCTTAGGCTCCTGAGCCACCGCCGTGCCGGTCATGAGGCACAGAAGAACCAACCCAACGAGTTTGATCGTCATAGTCGCCTCTTTCGTTCGTTGCCCGGGACTCACTCGGACAGACTGGGTGTACCTCCGATGCGGGATCAGGCTGCTGCCTGTGAGCGGCGGAGCCATTCGTCGAAACCGATGCGGCCGAGGCGCGCCTCGCCCAACGGCACGAGCGAGTGCCCGTCAACCCGGCCGCCCCAGTATCGGGCCTCGGGATCGCTCACTACCTCGCGCGGGTCGCCGACCGCCTTCAGATAGCGGGCGACGATTTCGTTGAACGGCGCTCGTTCCGGGCCGGCGATCTCAACGATGCCATTGTGCGGCAGCGCGAGCGCCACATCGGCAACGCTGGCAGCAACGTCGTCCGAAGCGATGGGCTGGAACAGGACGGGCGGGAGCCTGACCAGGTTTCCATCCGCACTTGAATCGGCGATGCCGCCGAGGAATTCCAGGAACTGGGTCGAGCGGACGATGGTGTATGGGATGCCGGAGGTCTTGATCAGTTTCTCTTGGGCGACCTTGGCGCGGAAATAGCCATTGTCTGTCCGATCGATTGCGACGATGGAGAGCGCGACATGGTGTCGGACACCGGCTGCGGCTTCCGCCGCGAGAAGGTTGCGGCCGGAGGTCTCGAAGAACTCCAGCACCGCCTTGTCTTCAAATGAGGGCGAATTGGCCAGGTCGATCACGACCTGCGCGCCGGCCAGGGCCTCTTTGAGCCCCTCGCCGGTGATGGTGTTGACGCCGCTGTTGGGCGAGGCGGCGAGGACTTCGTGGCCTCCCTGGCGCAGAATGGCGACGGTCTTCGAGCCGATCAGGCCGGTACCGCCGATCACAACGATCTTCATGGTTGACCTCTTATATCGATGACTGGAGATCCTGGATGATTGGAGGTCCTTAAATGAGTTCGAGAAGACGGTTCGAAAGCTACTGAGACAAAATGTCGCCAGCATAACATGCCGCGCGGCTTCTCAGACGTCGTCGACTGGTCAGCACTACTGATCGATTTGTGGAGGCACCTGGATGGCTCATGTCCGAGCTGAGTCAAAAGCGCCGCTGAACGAACGACCACGTGAGACCTTGCAATTTGAAACCCCAGCAGAGAGATTTAACGCCTGTGTTGCATCGACCGGTTGAGCCGGCAGGCGCAAAGCGGACATTCGTCAATATGCCGACGTCGGCCAAGTGCCATTAGCGGACGTGCAACCATTTTGGCCTAATGCCTGCTTTGGGTTCGTCAGGTGACTGAGGTCCGATATCGCGCGCGTTCGCGGGGCGCCAGTCGCCCAGTCGAACTGCTGTTGCCTGGTCAAAACTTGATAATGTCACGATGATTGCCGGCGTCGTCACGACGCCGTTCAGGCTTGGGATAATAGATAATAGAATAAGCCAAAACGGGGTCCACACATGGAAAAGCCGAACTCTGAAGACTTGCGTTCCCGCGGGTTCCTTATGGGGATCCTCGTAGCCTTGCTGTTGCTGGCTCTGCCGCTGGCGGTATGGCTCGATCTGACCAATCTCGCGGAAGCGGCTCTGCGGCGACAAGCGACAGATCTAAATTCGGTAATCACCAGCGTCCGCGGATACTATGCCACCAATGTCGTCGGACGAGTCCTGGCAAATCCGGGTTCAACCAAAGTCGTTCACAACTATGAAGCTATCCCAGGTGCCATTCCGATACCGGCCACACTCTCGTTGGAACTGGGAAGGGTCATCGGGGCGCAACAGGAAAATATCAACTACAGATTCGTATCTGACTTCCCGTTCAAAAATAGAACACCGCACCAAATGGACCAATTTGAAAGGAGCGCGCTGGACAGTCTGCGCAACAATCCCGATCAAAAAATCATAGACACCGCTACATCATTATTCAGTGACAAGGTGCGGCTTGTGGCTCCCGTGGTGATGGGACCGGCCTGTGTTAGTTGTCACAATGTTCACCCGGAAAGTCCCAAAACCGATTGGAAGGTGGGTGACGTTCGCGGCATCCAGGAAGTCGTCATTACGCAGCCGATAGCCGCGAACTTATTCTCCTTTAAGTATCTCCTTGCCTATTTTGTGCTGGCTGCGATCAGCGGCATATCATTTCTGGGTACGCAGCGACGTCAGGCAATGCGCATCAAGGGAATCAACCGGGAACTTGAATCGGCGAACGACTTCCTTGCGACGCTCTCCATGAAGATTTCCCGTTATATCTCACCTCAGGTCTACAAGAGCATTTTTAGCGGCCAAAAGGACGTCACTATCCATACCGAGAGGAAAAAGCTCACGATCTTTTTTTCCGACATTCAGAACTTCACTGCGACAACCGAGCGACTGCAGCCGGAACTGATCACCCAGCTGCTCAATGAATACTTCACAGAAATGTCCACGATCGCTCACGAGCACGGTGGCACAATCGACAAATTTATCGGCGATGCAATGCTGATTTTCTTCGGTGACCCTGAGACCAAGGGCGACCGGGCAGATGCTCAAGCATGCTTGAGGATGGCGTGGAACATGCAGCGTCGTCTGGTCGAACTTAATGCGAAGTGGCGCGCGTCGGGAATAGAGCATCCGTTCAAGGCACGGATCGGAATCAATTCGGGCTACTGCAATGTCGGGAATTTTGGCAGCGCCGATCGTATGGACTACACGATTATTGGCGCGGAAGCCAACCTTGCCGCGCGTCTGCAATCTATCGCCGAGCCCGGCGGCATCGTCATTAGCTACGAGACATTCGCGCTGGTTAGCGACGTCATTACTGCCCACGCGCTGCCTCCAATTGCGATGAAAGGCATCAGCCGCGACGTAATTCCTTATTCGGTCGACACTATCGTCGATGCGTCTGCAGAAAAGGGTGGCGTGGTTATTGAGCGCATGCCCGGCCTGGACTTCTACCTCGACCCTTCGATCGTTAAGGCGTCGGACGCCGAGCGGATCCGTTCAGTCTTGAAAGATGCATTGGCATCGCTGGAAAAACCCAACATAAATTTCGCGGGTTAAGAGCCGGCTCAGGTTGGCATCCATCGTAGCGCTGGGCTTTCACATTCGTGCAACAATTTCAAAGTTGCCGGCGATTAATCGCTGCGGCATTTTTTGTGATGTGGCAAATGCCAAGAGAACGCCGCCGCAGTGGCAAACTTTCGACACACGATCACGGCGAAAAGGAGCTATCCGACATGACGCATGCGCGACGGCAGATACCGATTCCGGTTTGCAGTCGTGGACATATTCAAAGGGGCTTTCGTGTCGCACAAACTCTTCCCGTCGATCCTGCTCGCCGGCATGTTGTTTGCCTTCCCTGTTTTGGCTCAGACCGGCGCTGCGCCGAAGGCAGCCGCCTCGGCCACGAACAACGCCGATGTGCTGACGCCCGATCAGGCGAAACGGGCGCTCGATACGCTTCAGGACGACAAGAAGCGCGCGCAGATGATCGATACGCTGCGCGCTATCGCCAATGCCTCACCGCAGGCGCAAGCCGCGCCACCCGCGCCCGAACCGCACCCCGCGATTCCACTCACCGCGGACAGCCTTGGCGCCCAGCTCTTGCTGACGGTGTCCGAGCAGGTCGGCGAGATCTCGCACGAGATCGCAGATATGGCGCGGACGCTGACGCACTTTCCAGCGTTCTATTACTGGATCGTGCAAACGGCCAACGATCCGTCCGCTTATAATCAGTTGCTCGATATCGCGTGGAAACTGGCGTTGGTGTTCGGTTGCGCCTTCGCTGCCGAATGGTTGATCTTCCGCCTCATCAAGCGGCCGGTGGCGCTGCTGGAAGCGCGCCTTCCGCAAACGGCGCGTGCCCCGGCGCAGACGCTGGCCATGGCCGATCCGCCATCCGCCGCGGCGGATGTAACCGCGGAGCCCGAACTGCGTCGACGGCGTCTCAGTCTGGCGCGCGCCTGGCAGTCGCTGGTCAGACTGCCGTTCGTGTTGGGACGTCTCGCGCTCGAGCTGCTCCCGGTGCTCGTCTTCGTCGGTGTCGCCACGATGTTTCTGGGCACCGAGATCGGCGATCTCGCAACTACCCGGCTTGTGATCCTCGCGGTCGTGAATGCCTATGCGCTGTCGCGCGGGCTGATCTGTGGCGCGCGGGCGCTAGCGGGGCCTTTCGGTCTGTTTCGCGTTCGCGCCGAGACCGCGGCCTATATCGAGATCTGGGCGCGGCGCATCGTCAGCGTCGGCGTATCAGGCATCGCCTTTGCGAATGTGGCGCTGCTGCTGGGCTTGCATCGCGCCGGCTACGCGGCGTTGCTGCGCCTGGTGATGCTGATCGTGCATCTCTTTATCGTCGTCATCATCCTGCAGTGCCGCCGGCAGGTCGCCGAGGCCATTCGTGCGCCGGCCGGCCGCGAGGGCGCAGCGGCCAGGGTGCGCAATCGCGTCGCCGGCCTGTGGCACTATCTTGCGATCGCTTTGGACCTCGCACTGTGGGCTGTGTGGGCGCTGAATATCCGCAACGGTTACTCGCTGCTGCTGCAGTATTTTGTCGGCACCATGGCGGTCGCACTGATCGCGCGTCTCGCCACCATCGTGGTGCTGAGCCTGATCGATCGCGGTTTTAGCATCAGCCCGGAAATCCTGCAGCGCTTCCCCGGCCTCGAAACCCGCGCCAATCGCTATCTGCCGCTACTGCGCAAAATCCTCTCGGCTGTCATCGCCTTCATCGGCTTCGTTGCAGTGCTCGAAGTCTGGGGCGTGGATGCCGTCGTCTGGTTCTACGGCGGCCAGATCGGCAGCCGGTTGTTGTCGGCGGCAGCGACGATCGGCATCGCCGCGCTTGCGGCGGCGGCGATCTGGGAGGCAAGCAACGCGCTGATGGATCGCCAGCTCAATGTGCTGTCGCGCGACGGTCACTTCGCGCGCGCGGCGCGACTGCGTACCTTTCAGCCGATGCTGCGAACGGCGCTGCTGTGCCTGATCGTCACCGTGGTTGGTTTGACGGCGCTGAGCGAAATCGGCGTCAACGTCGCGCCGTTGCTGGCCGGCGCCGGGATCGTCGGTATCGCCATCGGCTTCGGTTCGCAGAAACTGGTGCAGGACCTCATTACCGGGCTGTTTCTCTTGCTGGAAAATACCGTCCAGGTCGGTGACAACGTCAGTGTGTCCGGCCTGTCAGGGATTGTCGAGAATGTTTCGATCCGCACCATTCGTCTGCGGGCCGGCGACGGCTCGGTGCACATCGTTCCTTTCAGCGCCGTGACGACGATCACCAATTCAAGCCGCGGTGCCGGTAATGCGGCCGTCAGCGTCAACGTTTCCTACAAGGAAGACACCGACCGCGCCGGCCAGATACTCAAGGATATCGTCGCTGAAATGCGCCGCGAGCCCGAATACCGGCAGGCGATCCGCGGCGATCTCGAACTGTGGGGCGTCGACAAGGTGGACGGCTCGATGGCGTCGATCGTCGGCCAGATTCGCTGCACCGACAGCGGTCGCTGGCCCGTGCAGCGCGAATTCAATCGCCGCATGAAGCGACGATTCCAGGAGTGCGGAATTGAAATCGCATCCGCAGGTCAAACCATTGTGATGCAGATTCCCGCGCCGGCCGACGTAGCCTCGGATTCGATGCTTCGACGGGCGGCTGGCTAGCCGCAGCTTGAAGGGTGCTGAAAAAGAGCCTTTACTTCGAACCGCTACTTCTTCGCCGCTTTTCCCGAGGCCACCTTCTTCGCCCTGCCCTTGCCTTCCTCCAGCAGCGCCTTCCGCACCTGCTTGAATTCCTGCAGCGACGCCTTGTCGGCCCTCGGAAACCGCAAGCTCAGGGTTTCGAGCGTGCTGACGATGGCGGAGCCGATCACCACCCGCGCGAACCATTTGTGATCGGCCGGCACCACGTACCATGGCGCTACCGCGCTGGAGGTATGCCTGACGATGTCCTGATACACGGCCTGGTACCTGTTCCACAGCGCGCGCTCGGCGACGTCAGCCATCGAAAATTTCCAGTTCTTCGAAGGCTCGTCCAGCCGGTCGAGAAACCGCTCGCGCTGCTCCTGCTTCGAGATGTTGAGGAAGAATTTCAGGATGACCGTGCCGTTGCGCGTAAGATAGCGCTCGAACGCGGAAATGTCCTCGAACCGCTCGCGCCAGATGTTTTTGGTTATCAGCCTGGGCGGAATCTTCTCCTTCGCCAGCAGTTCCCGATGCACCCGCGTCACCAGGCATTCTTCGTAATAAGAGCGATTGAAGATGCCGATGCGGCCACGCGACGGCAAGGCGATCACGCAGCGCCACATAAAATCGTGATCGAGTTCGGAGGGTGACGGCTGCTTGAACGCATGAACCTCGCAGCCCTGCGGGTTGACGCCGGCGAATATGCTGTTGATGGCGCTATCCTTGCCGGCGGCGTCCATGCCCTGAAAGATCAGCAGCAGCGACCAGCGATCCTGGGCGTAAAGTTTTTCCTGAAAATCGCTCAAGCGTTTTCGGTTGGCTTCGAGAATCCTTTCGGCCCTGTCCTTGTCGAGACCGCCCTTCTCGTTGGTCTTGTGCGACTTGAGATGGAACGTGCCCGATCCGTCGAAGCGGAACGGCGCAATAAAGGGTTTCAACTGATCGCCAAGATATTGCGAAGGCTTTTTACTCATGACGGCAGCTTCTTCCCTTCTCTATTTACCGAGCTGCTTCTCGATAAACGCGGTGACAAAGCGCGGCATCGCTGCCGTGAGATCGCTGATCTCGCGCACCAGATGGATCGCGGAAAGTTCGGGCTGACGTTGCCGGGCGAGATTGGCCTCGATCCTGGCGCGCAGCGCTTCGCCTGAAATATCGACATTCAATATCCTGATCATCGCAGTCGCCGCGCCGGAAACCACGCAATCCCAATATGCGCCGGCCCGATAGTCGGCTGCCGTCAGGCCGGTTTCTTCCTCGACTTCGCGGCCGACGCTGCCGGGTATATCGACTGCGCCATCGCTGAGATCATCGAGATCGGGCGTTCCCGACGGAAAGTAAATGCGCCCGGCATTCGCCGTGTGGCGGCCCATTTCGCCGAGCACGAACGCGCCGTCGGAAGCGCGCAGCGCGCCCATCCCGAAGCCGTTGAACACATCGCGATCCGGAAAACCCCAATCGCGCCATGCCAGGAAGCTCGCGAAATCGCTCTCGAAATAATCGGCGCTGAAGCGATCCACGGTGAAGGCCGGATTGCGCGCCAGCAGGATGCGTCCATTCCAGAGTTCCGGTTTCTCACGCTGCCTGATCGCAAAATGCGCATCGATGTCGGCGCGCCGCGCGTCGGCGAATGGCCACGGCCGCGGCTCGAAACTCAGATCAAGCGTGGTGACGCGATGAATGGCCGGAAGCGCCTCCACCGTCATTGATGGACCTTATTTCGCATTCAACCCCGTCGTCTTTTTGGCCCGGTCGACATATTTGTTGGTGTAGGTCTTGCTGACGTCGACATTGGCCTTGGCAATCTCCGGCGAGCTCTCGCTGAATACCGCGAGCACCGCGTCCGCCCCCTTCGGATCCATCTTGCCGGTTTCCGAATACATCGGGATCGTGTTCTTGAGCGCCGCGAGATAAAGCTCCTTGTTCTTGCCGACCACCTCCGGCGGCATTTTCGCCATGATGTCTTCCGGCGAATGCGAATGAATCCAGGCGAGCGTGTTCACGATGGCGTTGGTCAGGGCCTGCACGTCCTTCTCATGCGAATTGACCCATGCCGTTGTAGAGTAGAGCGCGCCACCGGGATATTCGCCGCCGAACACATCAAGCGTATCTTTCTGCGTGCGCGTATCGCTGAGGATGCGCAGGTCCGGATGGCCGCCTTGCAGGACGGTGACCGACGGATCCAGCATGACAGCCGCGTCGATCTGGCCTTGTTCCATCGCCGCGACCGCGGTCGCGCCGAGGCCGACGCCGATGACGGAGGCGCTGGTCGGATCGAGGCCGTTCTTCTTCAGCAGATATTTGAGGAAGAAGTCGGTCGAGGAGCCCGGCGCGCTGACGCCGACTTTCTTGCCGGCCAGATCCTTGATCGATTTGATCTCGCCGTTGTGCGAGGGCGACACCACCAGAACCAGCCCCGGATAGCGGTCATAGACGACAAAAGCCTGCAGCTCCTGCTTCTTGGCGGCGAGGTTGACGCAGTGGTCGAAATAGCCGGAAACCACGTCGGCGCTGCCGCCGAGCACGGCCTTGAGCGCGTCCGAGCCGCCTTTCAGATCGACCAGTTCGACGGCAAGGCCCGCCTTGTCGAATTCGCCCAGCTGCTTTGCCAGCACGGTCGGCAGATAGCACAGGCAGGAACCGCCCCCGACGGCGATCGTGATCTTGCTTTGCGCCGCCGCCAGGCCTGACGTCAGCACCAGCGTCAGAAGCGTCGCGGCAAGCCGGCCAAAAATCGTCCTCATGGTTTCCTCCGTATATTCGTCAGTTAAGCGCACGATAGAACAGTGTGCGCTGCTTGAGAAGGTGGCTCACGATCAGACTCTAGTTGCGGCCGTCGACCGCATCCGGCCGCCAGACCAGAAGCCGCCGCTCGACCACCGTCACCCCTATATCGATCAGGATGACGAAGGCGGACAGCACGAACATGCCGGCGAACACGGCGGCGACGTCGAACACGCCCTCGGCCTGCTGGATCAGGTAGCCGAGCCCCGCTGCCGAGCCGAGATATTCGCCGACCACGGCGCCGACCACGGCGAAGCCGACCGAGGTATGCAGCGAGGAAAACATCCACGACAGCGCCGACGGCCAGTACACGTGGCGCGTCAACTGCCGTTCGCTCATGCCGAGCATGCGGCCGTTATCCAGCACGGTGCGGCTGACCTCCTTGACGCCCTGATAGACGTTGAAGAACACGATGAAGAACACCAGCGTCACGCCGAGCGCGACCTTCGACCAGATGCCCAGCCCAAGCCACAGCGTAAAGATCGGCGCAAGAACGACGCGCGGCAGCGCGTTGACCATCTTCACATAGGGATCGAATATCGCGGCGACCCGGGGCTGGCGTGCGAACCAGAAGCCGACCATGACGCCGCCAAGCGAGCCGATCGCGAAAGCGAGAACCGACTCCCACAAGGTGATCAGCAGATGTTTCCAGATCACGCCGCTTCGAAACCAGTCGAAGATCTGGCTGCCGACGTCCACCGGATTGGAAAAGAAGAACGGCGGCAGCAGCATGCGCCCGAAGATCGGCACGGTGGCAAACAACTGCCACAGTCCCAAGGCGACGACGGCGACCAGAAGCTGGCAGAGAAGAAGCATGGGTCGGCTCATCACGCAGTCCCCTCCACCGGTTGCGAGGATTGCGCATAACCCTTCATCACCTCGTCCTTCAGCACGCTCCAGATTTCCCGATGCAGCGCGTGAAAGTCCTTTTCCATGCGGACTTCCGAAATGTCGCGCGGGCGCGGCAGCGGCACCCGCCAGTCGCCGATGATGCGCGCATTGGGGCCCGCCGACATGATCACGACGCGGTCGGCCAGCGCGATCGCCTCCTCGAGGTCGTGGGTGACGAACAGCACCGCCTTGCGGTCGGCATTCCACAACTCCAGCAGCAGGTTGCCCATGATCTGTCGGGTTTGGGCATCGAGCGGCCCGAACGGCTCGTCCATCAGCAGGATTTTGGGATCGCGGATCAACACCTGCGCGAGGCCAACCCGCTTGCGCTGCCCGCCCGACAGCATATGCGGATAGCGATTGCCGAACGCCCCGAGACCGACCGAGGTGAGCCAGCCCTGCGCGCGTTCAAGCGCGTGCGCGCGCGGCGCGCCCTGGATTTCCAGGCCGATGGCGACATTGTCGATCGCGGTCTTCCACGGAAACAGCGCATCGGCCTGAAACAGATAGCCGGCCTCCCGGTTCAGCCCTGCAAGCGGAGAATCGAAGATTCTGACCGTTCCCGATGCCGGTTTGAGCAGGCCGGCGGCGACGTTCAGCAGCGTCGATTTTCCGCATCCGGTAGGCCCGACGATGGCGACGAACTCGCCGTGCTCGATCTTAAGCCGGGCCTTTTCCACCGCGGTGTAGATCCGCGCATCGGCGAGCCGAAACGCCACCGTGGCGTCGTCAAGCGCAACCGCCGTCGACCCTGCGGTCTCACCTGCCTGCACCTGCGCTTCCCCGATGTGTCTTGTTGCGGCATATGGATTACCGCCCCGGCTGCGACAATTCAACCGATAGCGGCAACATGCAAGCGCCGCGCCGGCTTGGTGGGTCGAACGCGGTGTGATAGTCCCAAGAAATGACCGCCGCCCCGCCACTGATCGCATTTGCGCACGTCGGCAAAAGCTTCGACGGCGGGCGAGGTGCGGAGCGTGTTCAGGCCGTGAACGACCTCTCGCTCGACGTCGCCGAGGGCGAATTCCTCGCCATCGTCGGCGGCTCCGGCTCCGGCAAGACCACGCTGCTGCGGCTGGCGAACCGGCTGATCGACGCCGACAGCGGCAGCATCACGATCGAAGGCGAGGATGTGCGCGCGGTCGATCCGGTTCGATTGCGGCGGCGCATCGGCTACGTGTTCCAGAGCGGCGGACTGTTCCCGCATATGAGCGTCGCCGACAATATCGGGATCACGCCAAACCTGCAGGGCATGCCGGCTCCGGAGATTTCCGCGCGGGTGGACGAGTTGCTCGATCTGGTGCGGCTCGACCGCGTCCAGCATCGCGATCGCTTTCCGCATGAATTGTCGGGCGGCCAGCGCCAGCGCGTCGGCGTCGCCCGGGCGCTGGCGGCGCGGCCGCGGATCGTGCTGATGGACGAGCCGTTCGGCGCGCTCGACCCCCTCACCCGCGATGCGCTCGGCGATGACTATCGCGCGCTTCATCGCAAGCTCGGGCTGACCACGGTCATGATCACCCATGACATGACCGAGGCCATCCTGCTCGCCGACCGCGTCGCGGTGATGCGGGCCGGGCGGCTGCTGGCGCAGGGCACGCCGACCGAGCTTTCCGATAGCGACGACCCGTATGTCGGCGAATTATTACGCACGCCGCGGCGCCAGGCCGAGCGGCTCAACGTGCTGCTGCCGCGCGATGGTGGCGCATGAGCTTTTTCTCCGACCCACGCTGGAGCGAGGCGCTGGCGCATCTGCCGGATTATCTCGGCAACCATGTACGTGTCAGCCTCACCGCGCTGGCGCTGGGTCTAGCGGTCAGCCTGCCGCTGGCCATCGTGGCGCGCAACCGCGCGGTGATGCGCGGCGCGCTGCTCGGGCTTGCCAGCATCGTGCAGACGGTGCCGGGACTGGCGCTGCTGGCGCTGTTCTATCCATTGCTGCTGGCGCTCGCGGCATTGTCGCTGGCCTGGTTCGGATTTGGCTTTTCCGCCTTCGGATTTCTCCCGGCGGTGCTGGCGCTGGCGCTTTATTCAATGCTGCCGGTGCTGCGCAACACCATCACCGGCCTGAACGGCGTCGATGCCGCCATCCTCGAGGCCGCGCAGGGCGTCGGCATGACGCCGCGGCAGTCATTGTTCATGGTGGAGCTGCCGCTGGCGCTGCCGGTGATGATGGCGGGCATCCGCACCGCGGCGGTCTGGGTGATCGGGACCGCGACGCTGTCCACCCCGATCGGCCAGACCAGTCTCGGCAATTACATCTTCGCGGGATTGCAGACCCAGAACTGGGTGTTCGTGCTGTTCGGCTGCCTTGCCGCCGCGGTGCTGGCGCTCGCGGTCGATCAATTGCTGGCCTTGATCGAGACCGGCATTCGCGAACGCAGCCGCCTGCGAGCGGCGCTCGGCGGCATCGGCATTGCGGCGCTGGTCGCGGCAACCCTGGTGCCTTCACTGGCGCGTTCGCAATCGACCTATATTGTCGGCGCCAAAACCTTTGCCGAACAATATGTATTGTCGGCGCTGATCGCGCAGCGGCTGCGGGCTGTGGGATTGTCGGCCAGTACCCGCGAAGGCCTCGGCTCCAACGTGATTTTCGATGCGGTTGCGTCCAATGATATCGACGTCTACGTCGATTATTCCGGCACGCTGTGGGCCAACCAGTTTCACCGCACCGATATCAAGCCGCGCGAGGAATTGCTCGCCGAATTGAAGGCGACGCTGGCACAGCAGAAAGTCACATTACTGGGCGAACTCGGGTTCGAGAACGCCTACGCGCTGGTGATGCCGCGAAAGCGCGCCGATGCGCTCGGCATTCGCTCCATCGCCGATCTCGCATCGCATGCGCGAACCATGTCGGTCGCGGCGGATTATGAGTTCTTCTCTCGGCCGGAATGGGCCGGGCTGCGAAATGCTTACGGGCTGGCGTTTCGCGCGCAGCGGCAGATGCAGCCGGACTTCATGTATGCCGCCGTCGCCTCCGGCGAGGTCGACGTGATCGCCGGCTATACCAGCGACGGATTGATCGCGAAATACGATCTGGTGGTGCTCGACGATCCCAGGCATGCGATCCCGCCCTATGATGCGATCGTGCTGCTGGCGCCAAAACGCGCCGACGATCAGGCATTGCGGGCAGCGCTGGCGCCGCTGCTCGGCAAGATCGATATCGCGGCGATGCGCGAGGCCAATTTGCGCGCCGCCGGCGGCGACGGCGCGTCCTCGCCCGACGCGGTGGCGCGCTGGCTGTGGGAGAAGATCGAGAAGCGGTAGGCCTGTCGTCGCATGAACAGCAAAATGACGACGGCGATGAAGACCAAGCCGCCGTAGTCCATCGCCTCCTTGTGCGTCCACCAGATACCCGGAAACGGGTGAAAGTCGGCCAACAGTTCAAGCCCCGTAATCACCGCGATAAGGATCAGCAATATTCTGTGTCGCACGTGTGCTGGCAGCCCCAACGCCGGCGCTAAAGCGCCTGGGTTATCCGCTTCCTCAACTCCGCGCGCTACAGCCCGTGCACCAGGCCGGCGTCGATCAGCAGCCGGTTGAAGCGGCGGGCTTCCGCGCCG
The DNA here is from genome assembly GCA_963761395.1 of uncultured Alphaproteobacteria bacterium. Taxonomy (GTDB): domain Bacteria; phylum Pseudomonadota; class Alphaproteobacteria; order Rhizobiales; family Xanthobacteraceae; genus Bradyrhizobium. The sequence continues at coordinate 120,793 of CAVXHU010000026.1, read as the reverse complement.
TCCTTGCAGGCATAGAACAAGCCCTTGCAGCGCAGCATGATCTTCTTCTGCTCCTCGAACGAGGGATCGAGCGGAATGCCGGCGGCCTCCTGGATCACCAGCGGCAGATAGGGCCCGTCGATGGTATCCATCACGGCAGGACTTTTGACCGGCTCGAAGTTGACGGCATCGATCGCGTAATAGGTCGCGTAATAGCGCGGGTCGTAATTCTCCAGCTTCTTGCCGACACCGGCCTCGTCGAGATCGGGATCGAGAACATGCGGCGAGAATTCCGGCTGATGATCGCCATAGCGCACGATCAAAAACGGCTGCGCCGGAAATTTCTTTTTCAATCCCGCGACGAACGCCGCGTAATCGTCGGCGCTCATCGCCTGCCGGCGCAGATATTCATCGACCACCGGCTCGTTGCCGAGCTTGCGCCAGGACGGCGTCAGGTCCGGGCGAAACCGGGTTTCCCAGGGAAAATGATTGGCGGCGAGATAGACGAACATGAACAGCGGCGTGGTCGGCGCTTCCTGCGACATCAGCTTCAAGGCCTTGTCGTAAAAGAAGCTGTCGGGCTCGACGTCCTTGGCGCCGAGATCGCGCGCGTCGTAGAAATGCTGGATGCCGGTGGTGGTCTGGAAACTGCGCGCGCTCATGAACGCGCCATAGGCCGGATAGAGCGAGATCGTGCTGTAACCGCAGCGGCTCAGCGCCAGCGGCAGTCCGCGCTCGACGCGGCCGGAGGCAATGCGGGTCACGAAATAGGAAAACCGGCCGAACGAGCGCGACGAGAGCCCGGCGAGCACGTTGTATTCGGTGAACCAGCTCGGGCCGCCATTGCTCTCGGCCAGGAACTTGCGCGCCTTGCCGTCGTAGGAGTTGAAATGGTTGCCGTAGCCCGGCGGCACCTTGACTCCTGTGGCCTGACGAATGTCGAAACTGGACTCGTCATGGATCATGATGATGTTCGGCCGGCGGCCTGCAGGATGGCAGGAATCCAGCAGCGGCACCTTGAGCCGCTCGGCGGCGACCGCGTCGGATTCCATGAAACCGTAATTGATGAAATCCGAAACAGCTGTCACGCCGGAGCGGGAGAATTTCGACAGATAGCCGTCGTCGTAATAGCCGCGCCAGGCTTCATCCGGCCAGGCAAAGGAATATCCGACCAATGCGGCAAGACACGCCAGCGTGCAGGCCAGGGCCGGCAGGCGGCGGATCCGGAACGGATCGAGCCACCACAGCGCGTACATCAAGGGGATGGTGACGACGGCCGCTGATATCACCGACCAGCGCAGGTTGGGGAAGATCGTAAACAGAAATGCCGCGGTATCGCGGTCGATCACCATCAGATCGACGAAGTTCGCGGTCATCTGCACGATGTCGTGCTTGAGCCGCGACAGCAGGATCAACACCACCACCAAGGTAAGCGACAGCGCGCCCGACAATGCCGGACGCCTTAACAAGGCGATCCAGAAGAAGTTCAGGATTCCCCACGACAGCAGAAAGCCGGTTCGCGAGCCGAAGTCGGTTTCGGTGTGGAGCATGACGGCCAGCGCCGCCAGATGCGGCGCCGCGACGGCCAACAGCCGCCAGATGCCGACCGAGGCGATACCTCCCGTAGCGACAGCAGCGGATGGACCTGGATTTGGCGCGGGCGCCATGGGCTAGGACGCAACTACACCCGGCACTGCCTTTGGGCCTTGGCTGGCGATGACCAGGAGACGCACGACGCAGCCGGAACCTGCGGCGTGTCATAAAAATGTAAGGGAAACGTCATCGCGACGCAACAGAATCGGCCGACAGGGCCGTTTCCCCGGGGTAATTTAGCGCAGCAACCTTACCGGGAGGTGGAGTCGGGCGGTCCAGGACCCGGCGGAATAGGCACCGATGTCACTGATGGCCGACGTTTTCCAGCTCGTGGGCCCGCGCCTCGGTCAAATTGCGCATGCACTCGCCGGCATCGATCCGGGGCGATGGTGCCCTCGCCCATCCCGTATAGCGGCTGCGCCGTCCGCGGTTGCTCGCGCTGCCATTTCGAACGTATTGCCGTCGCGGGACGGTCCGGGATCGCCCTGAGCGCCGGCATCGGCAAACGGGGCCAGCAGCCAGATCGAGGCGGCCGCGATTAACGTCCTCCGCATGATTTTCTCGCGTGGCGGCCAATGGCGTGGCCGAGCCGACTTGAGCCATCGGGCGACCCCAACCCCGAATAGCCACCCCGGAACTTTTCTTTCCCTTTGAAATTGGTTCGCTCGAGTTCCCGCATGGGAACAACCCCGGCGCGGGATGCGCGCGATATTGGATGATCACTGGGAGGGGTCATGCAGGCGATTATTGAGAAGCCAGATTTCCGGTCAAACCCAACGACGGCATTACGCAAACACTCACGGGGCATTTTTCCAGCAATTCTATTGAGTTATGGGATGGTTGGACCTGCCGCGGCCGGCACGCCGACAAGCTGCGCAAGCCTTTCAACGTTTGCATATCCGAACACGACCATCAATTACGCGTTGCCCCAGCCCGGCGGCCCCTATGTGGCGCCGGACGCCTGGCACCTCGTCTTCACCAACCTCCCGCCCTATTGCGAAGTATCGGCAACCATCGCGCCGACCACGGATTCCAGCATCAATGTCCGGGTCTGGATGCCGACAAAAAGTTACAACGGGCGCTATCTCGGCACCGGCAACGGCGGTTACGCCGGCGGCTTCTTCTTCAGCGAACTGGCAGACGGCATCAACCGGGGTTTCGCCACGGCGAATACCGATATGGGGACGGCACCCGCGGCGGGGGTGAACGCCGACGTGCTGGTGGGTCATCCCGAGAAATGGAAAGACTTCGGGTGGCGCTCGACCCATCTCATGACCACGTTTGCCCAAGCCCTCATCAACACCTTCTATGGCAATCCCGCCAGTCGATCCTACTTCGCGGGCTGTTCTACCGGTGGCCAGCAAGCCCTCATGGAGGCGGAGCGATTCCCCAGCGATTACGACGGGATCCTGGCGGGCGCGCCGGCCTTCAACCGCACCCATCTGCACACCGTCTTGATCTCGGAATATCGCGCAACCCACCGAACGCCCGAAAGTTTCATACCCCTCAGCAAGCTCGATGTTGTCAACAGCGCCGTGCTGGCGCAGTGCCGGAAACAGGACGGCGGCGCGCCAAATGATCCATTCCTGACCGATCCACGCGATTGCAAGTTCGATCCCGCTTCGCTGCAGTGTCCCGTGGGCGACGGAGCGAACTGCCTCAACGCCGATCAAGTCGCGGCCATGAAGGTCTACTATGCCGGCTCGACCAATCTATCGACCGGCGCCGTCATCGCTCCCGGCAACGCACGCGGATCGGAGACGAGCAATGTATCGGCCCTCGGATTTGCGCTCAACGAAAGTTCAACCGAGCCCACCTTCGACAGCCTGTTCAAATGGGTGTTCGGCCTGACCTGGCAGTGGCAGACGTTCGATTTTAACAAGGACATGGCAACGGTAGATCAGGTGCTCGCCGCCGACCTCAATGCCAACAGCACTGACTTGCGGCCGTTCCAGGCAAAGGGCGGAAAGCTCATTCTCTATCATGGCTTCGCCGATCCGCTGATCCCATCGCAAACAACGATTAACTACTTTAACGCGCTGGTGCAGACGATGACCGGCACTAATTCAGCGAAGTCGGTGACGCAAACGCAGCAGTTTGCTCGATTGTTCATGGCGCCGGGGATGTGGCACTGCAAGGATGGGCCGGGGCCAAATGCTTTTGGCGGTTCTATTCAGCAACAAGCTCCGAGCTATGATCCGAAGTACGATCTTCTGAGTGGACTGACGCAATGGGTCGAGCGCGGCATCCCGCCTCAGTCCGTCATCGCGACGAAATATCTGGAAGATGCTCGCGCAATCGGGTATCGTCATGCAGCGACCGCTCTGCCCGTATCCGCAGTTTCCCCAGTACAACGGCACCGGTAATCCAACCGTAGCCCAGAGTTACAAATGCAGCGGAGATGGAAATAAGGACTTTAACGAAACGCCGGCGCCCATGTATGGACCATGACCTGCGCCCGCACTGCGAAATTATGTCGCTCGTTTTCGGGCTCATGCCGGCGGCATCAAGCCGAGGCGCTTGGCGATGATCCTGTCGACCATCCGCTTCGGCAGCACGGCTGTCATCAAATGCCGCATCGGATCCGGCGTGATCTGGTAGCGCACCCTGGGGCTGGCCGATGTCAGGGCCTCGGCTATCGCTTCGGCGATCCTCTCCGCCGGCAATCCGGTTTCGCCGAGTTGCAGCATGAATTTGCGGATTCGCTCCAGCGCCGGAAAGAACGGCGAATTCCTGTAGGCGGAAATGTCGACTTCCTCGGCCTTGCTCCAGATCGGCGTCTTCACCGCGCCCGGCGCGATAATGATGACGTCGATGCCGAACAGCATCATTTCGCGGCGCAGGCTTTCCGAAAGCCCCTCGATCGCGTGCTTCGATGCCGCATAGGCCGCCGTCAGCGGGTTGCCGTTCTTGCCGGCCACCGAGCTGATCATCACGATCCGACCGCGCGGCCCCTTCAGCGACGGATCGGACCCGAGCAGCGGGCCGAATGCCTGGGTGGAGATGATCGGCCCGATGACGTTGACGTCCATCTGGCGGCGGAATTCGTCGGCCGCGAGCTCCAGCACCGGCCCGGCGACCGCAACGCCGGCATTGTTGACAAGGCCAAACAGCGTCTCGCCGCCCAGCGCCGCGCGAACCTCGCGCGCGGCGGCCAGCACCGCGGCCTCATTGGTGACATCGAACAGCAGCGGGGTGAAATTCGCGCCGAATTCGGCCCTGAGGCGGTCGGCATCGGCCGGCTTGCGCACGCTGCCGAACACCCGAAATCCGCGCTCAAGCAGTAGTTTTGCGGTGGCCCAGCCGATACCGGTGGACGCCCCGGTGATGACAACAGATTGCATAATTGGTTCCTGCTTGCTCCGCGCACCACCGTCATCCCAAGGAGCGGCCTCTTGGCCGCGTCGCGAAGGATGGGGTACGCATCGCTCGCCATCCTTCGAGGCTCGCCGAAGATGGCTCGCACCTCAGGACGACGAGGTCAACTCTGCTCTTCGCGAGAAACGGAGAGAGTTATCCCCTACTCCGCATGGCCGTCGATGATCGGGCCGAACAACTGCCAATTCTCGCCGGTGAATTTCATCATCTGCACCTGCTCGATCGGATAGAAATCCGTCGGCGAGGTCTTGATGCGGATTCCCGGGATATAGGTGTTGATCTCGAAATCCATATTCGCGACCACCTTCATGACGTTGTCGCGGGTGAGGTTGTCGCCGCAGCGCTTCAGCACCTCGACCAGCGCGGTCGACAGATTATAGCCGGTGAGCGGCCCGCTCTCGGACTTGTCGGCTTCCGGATAATACTTCGCCATGAAGGCGCGGAATTTCTGCATGCCGGGATGGCTGTCCCATTGCGGGTCGGTGACATCCATCTGGTAGCCGGCACTCAGGATGCCCTTGGAGTTCTCCAGACCGGCAGGCTTCAGTACCGCGCCGACCGACGCCGACACGTTGGTCATGATGTGGATCGGATGCCAGCCGAGTTCGGCGGCCTTCTTGATGGCTTGGGCTGCAAATTTCGGCGTGCCGATATTGACGAAGATATCCGGATTCGCCGTCTTGATCGCCACCACCTGGGAGTCCACGGTCGGCATGCTGGTCTCGTATGAGATTTCGCTGACGACCATCTTGCCGTATTTCTCGCGCAGCACGTCCTTCAGCCCGAGCACGTAGTCCTTGCCGAAATCGTCGTTCTGATACAGCACGCCAATCTTTGCATTCGGGTGATGCTGCAGGATGTAGGTCGCATAGATGCGCGCCTCGGCCCGGTAGTTCGGCTGCCAGCCGATGGTCCAGGGGAAATGTTCGGGATCGCCCCAGCGCGAGGCGCCGGTGGCGACGAACAGCTGCGGCACCTTCATGGTGTTCATGTATTTCTGGATCGCCGCGTTGCTCGCGGTGCCGAGCGAAGCGAAGATCAGGAACACCTCGTCGCTCTCGACCAGCTTGCGCGCCTGCTCCACGGTCTTGGGCGGGCTATAGGCGTCGTCGTAGGAGATGAAGTTGATCTTGCGGCCGTTGACGCCGCCATTGTCGTTGATCATCCTGAAATAGGCGCTCATCGTCTTGCCGATGATGCCATAGGCCGACGCCGGCCCGCTGTACGGCATGATGTTGCCGATCTTGATTTCCGTGTCGGTTACGCCGGTATCGTATTTTTTCTGCGCGAGCGCCGACACGGAGGCCGCGGCAATGATTAGTCCGGAAAGTCCAAGCGAAAGACCAAGCGTCCTGATGAAATCCTTAGCGCAGCGCTTCATGGTTTGCTCCTCGGGCCAGGCGTGACGGCTTTTGTCGGACAGTTTCCTCTTGGGTTTGTTCTGGAACGCGACGGAGGATAGCAGGCGGGCAGGTTTGCCGGAAGCGGCGGCCGGTCGAAAGACTATTTGTCGGGTGAAGTCTTTGCGGTGCGGCGCAGCAATGATGCGCCTATAATGGCCTTCCTGGCCTGCCTCGCTAATTGATGTGGAGACGAGATGCGGCGATCTTTGGCACCTTGGATCATTCTAGCCGTGGTCGGGTTGCTTGCGGGCGTAGCCTATCGCTACTTTGCCGACGATGCGGCCGAAGCTACTCTCGCGAACTACCTGCGCAGTGGTTTCCATGGGATGGGTCTAGCGCTCTCCGGCTGGGCGGTTCATCTCTATTTTACGTCACGCAGCAGCGAATGGGTCAGACGATGGCCACTTGTCGTCGAGATCGTCGTGCAGTCTGTGGTCATGGCGATCGTCGTTGCGACGGTCGCCATGGGCTTGCAAGCCGCACTCTATGACAATCGGACGATGGCCACGTGGCTCATCGACGACTTCCCGCGGATCGTCGGCATCGCCTTTGTCATGTCCGTCATAATCGGCGCAGTCTTCGAACTGACACGGCTCGTCGGCGGCCGGGTCCTTTTCAACGTAATTCTCGGACGATATCGAAGGCCAACGCGAGAAGCAACGTGTGTTGTTGTTTCTCGATCTCGTCGGCTCGACGTCGCTGGCCGAGTCGATGGGTGAGCTGCGCATGCACGACCTTCTTACCCGGTTCTTCTTCGACATCGACAAGGCGATTCTTGCCCATGGCGGCGAGGTGCACGCCTATGTCGGAGACGAGGTCATCGTAACGTGGCGGCTCGGCCGCCCAGATGTCGGAGCGACATTATCTCGACTGTTTTTTTGCCATTCAGGACAGGATAGCCGAGAGGGCGGATTTATACCGGCGCGAGTTCGGCGTGGTACCAAACTTTCGCGCAGGGCTGCATACCGGGCCGGTGGTGATCAGCGAATGCGGGGACTCGCGCCGGCAGATCGCCTATTTCGGCGACACGATGAACGTCACCGCGCGACTGCAGGAGCATTGCAAGGAGGTCGGCCGTGCTCTGCTTGTATCAGCCGATCTGTTGCGCCTCGTGCGTCCTGGCAGCGACCTTGTCGTTGAAGCGCTGGGGCCAACGCAGTTGCGCGGGCGCGCGGCGGCGGTTGAGGTGTTCGCCGTCGAGCGCCGCCGCCTGACTAACGCATGAGCCGGATTCCTGATGCTACGAGAAACGATCGAGGATGCGCTGGGCAAGGTCGCGAATTACATGTGCCGCCAAATTCCGAGCCGGGCCGATCTGGCCTCGTCTTCAGCCGCAAGCAATTCGGCCGACGCATCCGCCGTTGCACGCGCGCCGCCGTTACTCAAAATCACTTCAGACAAATTTTGTCCCATCGACGTTGCAGCGAAAACGCTCCGGCGCGCTGCTCGGCTCGCAAACCACTTCGCGGCGCCTGAGAAAGCGCGCGAGCGGTCGGACCGCGCGACGATCATCGTCGGCGAGAATACCCTCCAGCTGGATTCTTCTGCCGCGGATCACCAGCGTCGCCGTATCGAGCACGTCCGCCGCGCCTCTGGCGCCGGCCTCTGGCCCGGCCACGACCGGAGCGTCGGTGGGCGGAGCGGACGGGCCTGGCGCATTCACCGCATCGGGAAGGTCGGTATTCCGCCTTGCGAGCTGCGGGGGCATTTTGGAGACGATGGGCAGAGCGCGGCCGACAAAATCGCGCCAGATGTTGGCGGGGAGATCACCGCCGACCACCCTGTTCATCGGGGTATTGTCGTCATTTCCCACCCATACTCCGACGACAATATCCGGCGTAAATCCGATGAACCAGGCGTCGCGATATTCCTGGGTGGTGCCGGTCTTTCCGGCAACCGGGATATTTGCAATGCGCGCCGCCTTGCCGGTCCCCTCGTTCACGACCCCCTGCAGCAGATCGATCATCATGGCGCGGCTGGCGCCCAGTTGGCCCGTGAACTCGGTGCCGGCGCCGGTCTTGGTGTAAAGCGCCTGTTGTGAATTGCCTGCAATCGAGCGAACCGAATAGGGTTCGATCTGAATTCCCGCGGCAACGGAACCGAACGCTCTCGTCATCTCCAGTAAAGTAACCTCGGCCGAGCCCAGCGCCAGGCTCGGCACCGCCGGCAGCGTCGACTGCACGCCCATGCGCTTGGCGGTGTCGATGACAGCGGGGATGCCGACCTCTTCGCCCAGTTGCGCGGCGATGGTATTGATCGAATGCACAAACGCGTTCCGCAGCGTCATGCTGCCGCGAAAACCTCCACTGTAGTTTTGCGGCTCCCATTCTCCGATCTGGGTTGGCCTGTCGACCACCACAGACTGCGGCGTGTAACCGCGTTGCAGCGCGGTCAGGTAAACGAAAAGCTTGAACAGGGACCCCGCCTGCCGCTTTGCTTGCGTGGCGCGGTTGAATTGACTGGCTTCGTAATCGCGACCGCCGACCATCGCCAGCACCGCACCGTCTTTGCCGAGGGCGACGAGAGCCGCTTGCGAGACATTTTTCTTTGAGCCCTCTGCCTCCAATCTGCGTTCGATGACTCCTTCGGCGAGCCGCTGCAACTCCAGATTCAACGTCGTGCGAAGCGTCAGATCGCCCGATGACGAGCCGAGAAGCCGCCGGACGTCGCCGGCAACCATATCGACAAAGTAGTTGCTGCCAGGCGGTGTTTCCGGGGGTGTCCGCAGATGGACGCGTTGCGCGCGGGCGGTTTCCGCTTCCGCTGATGTGATGGCTTTGGTTTCCACCATGGCCTGCAGGACCAGTTCCTGCCGCTCCTTGGCTCCGCCGAAATTGCGGGTTGGCGCGAGCTGCGACGGCGCGCGCACCAGCCCGGCCAGCATCGCATCCTCGGCCAAGGAGAGTTCGCCGGCCTTCTTCCCGAAATATCTCCTGGCGGCTGCGTCCACGCCGTAGGCGCCGGCGCCGAAATAGGCCGTGTTCAGATATCGCAGGAGAATGTCTTCCTTCTTGAGCTGGCTTTCCAGCCATATCGCAAGAACCGCTTCCTGGACCTTGCGGCGGAATGTCCGCTCCGGGGTAAGAAACATCAGGCGGGCAAGCTGCTGCGTTATCGTGCTGGCACCCTCGCGCGTACCGCCAGCCAGCGAATTCCGCCAAATGGCGCGCAATACGCCCCTGATATCGACACCGCTGTGCTGGTAAAATCTTCGATCTTCGATCGCGACAATGGCCTGGGCCAAATGCGGCGGCAAATCCGCGGCCGTCAGCTTGTCCCCTTTGAATACGCCGCGTGTGGCGAAAACGTCGCCTTGGGCACCTTCGAACGTCAACGCACTTTGGGTGGCTTCAACCTGAAGGCCACCGCCGATCGGCAACGTCGCGATGCTGTAGAGCACAAACCCGATTAGAACGCACAAACCCGCCGCGATGGATGCCGCCAGATACTTTGCACGAAATTTCGCGACGCGAGGATTACGCCATGCCTTGGGCCTGACGCGCTGGTGCGAGCCTATCGGACCAGATTTCGGGTTTGGCCAACGAACGTATCTGGTCCACGGCTGCAGGCTCGCTTGCAATCCCGACCATCGATCTCGGAGAGAAGCACCGGCTATAGCGGCTCGCCCATCCCTCCACAAAACCTGCCCTCGCTGTGCGGCGCTCCGTACAAAAATCGCGATTTGCCGGGCGAGAATGCGCAAAAAATCGCGAATTTTCTCCCGGGTAAGGCGCGCGTCGTTTGAGGCCGTGCCTGCCTCGGAATCTGCCTTGGCTGGATGAGGATCATCGTCGGAAGACAATCTCATCTCCGAATGCCCGGACGCCTGGGTCGACTGCTTCATATGGAACTGGCAAACAGGCCAACGGTTCCCGCTTTTAACTTCGGTACGGGAGAGCGTATCCATGGACCAGTTGACCGCGGCGCGCATCCAGACCGTGCGCGACCATATGCGGCTTGAATGCGAGGGTGACTGGGACGGCGTCATCGCCACCTTCGCGCACCCGCGTTACGAGCTATACGGCGCCGGGACGGTGTTCGACGGAGAAGCGGCCGTGCGCGGCTACTTCGCCGCTTCGCGCACGCCGTTCCCCGATCAAGCCAACGAGATCATCGCGATCGGCGCCGAAGGCGACACGGTTCTGGTTGAATTCTGGCTGACCGGCACGCATCTCGGCCCGCTGCGAACGCCAAAAGGTGAGATCGCCGCTACCGGAAAGGCGTTTCGCGTACGCATGATGGCGAGCTTCGAATTCGCGCCTGATACAGCCAGGATCATCTGCGAGCGCCCCTATTTCGACCGGCGCGCCGTGATCACGGCGCTCGGGCTGGAGTGAGTGCGAAGGAGCGGCAGTGCGCTTCCTCGCCCCGCTCTTTGCGAGGTTGAGATCAGCGAAGCTCGCTTTTGGCGGGTTGGGGTGCCGAGCACCTCATCCTGAGGAGGCGCGTCTTGGGCCGCGTCTCGAAGGACGAGGTGCGTTCGCGGACCTCATGGTTCGAGACGCGCGTGCCGCGCTCCTCACCATGACGGGACGCAAGTCTCAATTCTTCGTCTTGTCGACCAGCGCGCCCTTCTTGATCCACGGCATCATGTCGCGGAGCTTGACGCCGACTTCCTCGATCGGGTGGGTGGCAAGCTTGGCGCGGGTCGCCTTGAACGAGGTCTGGTTGACCTTGTTCTCCAGCATCCAGTCGCGGGCGAATTTGCCGGACTGGATGTCTGACAGCACGCGCTTCATCTCCTTCCTGGTTTCCTCGGTGACGATGCGCGGACCACTGACATATTCGCCGTATTCGGCGGTGTTGGAGATCGAGTAGTTCATGTTGGCGATGCCGCCTTCGTAGATCAGGTCGACGATCAGCTTCACCTCGTGCAGGCATTCGAAATAGGCCATTTCCGGCGCATAGCCGGCTTCCACCAGCGTCTCGAAGCCGCCCTTGATCAGTTCGACCAGGCCGCCGCACAGCACCACCTGCTCGCCGAACAGATCGGTCTCGCATTCTTCCTTGAACGAGGTCTCGATGATGCCGGCGCGGCCGCCGCCGATCGCCGAGGCATAGCTCAAGCCGAGGTCGTGGGCGTTGCCCGACGGGTCCTTGTGAATCGCGATCAGGCACGGCACGCCGCCGCCGCGCTGGTATTCCGAGCGCACGGTGTGCCCGGGACCTTTTGGGGCGATCATCAGCACGTCGAGATCGGGCCGCGGGTCGAGCAGGTTGAAATGCACGTTGAGGCCGTGGGCGAACACCAGAGCGGCGCCCTTCTTCATGTTGTCGTGCAGATGCTCGCGGTAGATGTCGCCCTGCAATTCGTCGGGGGTGAGCATCATCACGAGGTCCGCCCACTTCGCGGCGTCGGCGACTTCCATCACCTTGAAGCCGGCGGTCTCGGCCTTCTTGGCGGAGGCCGAGCCCTTGCGCAGCGCGATGGCGACATCCTTGACGCCGGAATCCTTCAGGTTCAGCGCATGGGCGTGGCCCTGGCTGCCATAGCCGACGATGCAGACCTTCTTGCCCTTGATCAGGTTCAGGTCGGCGTCGCGATCGTAATAAACACGCATGGTCGTTCCTCTGGGGCTGGCCGGGCGGAGTGCCCGGATCGTCATGTTTTCTGAAGTCTCGGCGGGTTTGGCTGGCGATTTCCGGCGTTGTCTAGTCCATTTTTAACCTGAGGGGAAATCCGTTTCTGCATGGCGCGCTGCGGCATCATGCGTCCATGAAGACCGGATAGAGCGAGGCCAGCAGGAGCACCGCCATCACGATGTTGAAGGCCCGCACCGCCCTCGGCGACGTCAGAAGCGGCCGCAGCGCACTGCCGAACAGCGCCCAGGTCACCGTCGACAATGCTCCCATCAGAAGGCTGATTGCGGTCTGGATGACGATATTCCAGGGAAAGCTGGCGATGGCGGCGTAAGCGGTGATGGTGCCGATCACCATCACCCATCCCTTGACATTGACCCACTGGAAGACAGCGGCGCCCCAGAATGTCATGGGGCCGCGCTGATTTTCCTGCCCGGACGGTGCTGTCCCGGACATCGCGATCGTGGCGGCAAGATAGATCAGATAGGCCGCGCCGGCATATTTCAGGATCGTCTGCAGCACCGGATAAGCGATGAAGATCGTCCCCAGGCCGAGGCCTACGGCCGCGACCATGAAGGCGACACCGATGGTGATGCCCGCGATAAGCGGCAGCGTGCGGCGGAAGCCGTGATTAAGCCCCGAGGACAGCAGCATGACGTTGTTCGGCCCGGGCGTGAAAAACATCACGACGGCAAACACGACAAAGGCGATCAGAAGCGATTGCGACATGTTGCACTCAGGCGAGCTTGGGCAGGGTTTGCGAGCGCTTCGACAGCAGCATGACCGCGATGCCGCAGACCACGATCAGCATTCCGGAAAGCCGCAGCGGCCCGAAGGTTTCGCCGAAAACAACTGCCGACGCCGCGGCGCCGACGAACGGCACCAATAGCGCGAACGGCACCACCTGCGCCGCGGAGTAATCCCGCAACAGCCGGCCCCATAACCAGTAAGCGATACTGGTCGAAATCGCACCCAGGCCAAGCATGCAGGCGAACCCGGTCCACGACATATGGATCAGCGAATGCCAGGTCGCCCGCGGCCCGTCGGCCACCAGCGCCAGTGCCAACAGCGGCAGCGGCGGTACCAGGCAGAGCCACGCGAACAGGTCGAACATCGGTACGTCCCTCGCCTGCCGCAGCAGCAGATTGCCGATCGCGAAACTGACCGGCGATATCATCAGCACGGCAAACGCGCCGGCGCTGAAATCGAAACCGACCGTGCCGCAGATCATCAGCAATCCAATGGTGGCGACGCCGATGCCGACGGTCTGCATCGGCGTCGGCCGTTCGCGAAACGCGATCACCGCAAACGCGATGGTGAACAGCGCCTGGCTCTGCACGATCACGCTGGTCAGGCCGACGGGAACGCCATGGGCGATGCCATAGGCCTGCGCCAGAAACTGTCCAAGAAACAGCGTGAAGCTGATCGCGATCAGGAGCGGCCAGGATACCTTGGGCTTGCGCACGAACAGGCACGGCACCGCCGCGATCGCAAACCGCAGCGTTGTCATCAGTTCCGGCGAGAATTCGTCGAGCGCGATCCGGCTTGCGACAAAGGCAAGGCCCCAGATCACCGCCACCATGACGGCGAGGCAGACGTCGGCAGGCTTCATGTTTGCCGCCTAACTCTGCTCGCCGTGTTTCGGCTTCCGCAGCAAATAAGTGCCGTGCAGCGGTGCGTGATAATCGACGGATTCCAGCGTGAAGCCGACATCGGTCAGCATGCGCTCGATCACCCAGCCGAAGGTCGAATATTCGTCGCGCATGTGAGTAACGACGCTGTCGCGCGAAAACCCGTGGTTCTTGATGTTGAAGTCCGCCCACGCCTCGACGTCGCGCTCGGGACCATGGGGCATGCTGACGAACACGATATCGCGGAGGTAGAAGCTGCTGCCCGGCTTCAGCGCGTCGTAGATCCGCGACAGTGCTACCGCCTTCCAGAAATCCGGCAGATGATGCAGCGCGAATTCGCTGACAACAAGATCGTAAGAATTCGGCTGATAGGCGAAACTCAACAGCCCCGCCGCCTGGGTCCGGATCGCGACTTTCCGGTCGCGCGCCTGGATTTCCGCCAGCGCCAGCATCGCCGGCGAAATATCGATGGCGTCGACTTCGGCGCCCATCAGCGCCGCCTCGCAGGCCAGCACGCCATTGCCGCAGCCGATATCGGCTACCTGCCAGCCGCGCTGCAGCCCGAGCATGGTCAGCGCCGCGCGGGCGCGGATGTCGCTGTCGTCATGGCGATCGTAGATCGAGGCGACGGCGGAACCGAGCCCGATCTGCCGCCGCTCATTGTAGTACCAGTCGCGCGCCAGCATGGCTTACATCCCCTCGGGCCCGCGCCCGATGGCGGCAACCCCGGTGCGCGAGACCTCGACCAGGCCGAGCGGACGCATCAGGTCGATGAACTGGTTGATCTTGCTCGAGTTGCCGGTGATCTCGAACACGAAGCTTTCCGTGGTGGCGTCGATCACGCGGGCGCGAAACGCCTCGGCGAGGCGCAGCGCCTCGACGCGGTGCTCGCCGGTGCCGCGCAGTTTCACCATCGCCAGCTCGCGTTCGATCGAACGGCCGGACAGCGTCATGTCGACGACGCGGTACACCGGGACCATGCGGTCGAGCTGGTGCTTGATCTGCTCGATCACCATCGGCGTTCCCGTGGTGACGATGGTGATGCGGGAGACGTGCTTCTGGTTCTCGGTCTCGGAGACGGTGAGACTTTCGATGTTGTAGCCGCGGCCGGAGAACAGCCCGATCACGCGCGCGAGCACGCCAGGCTCGTTCTGCACCAGCACCGAGAGCGTGTGCGACTCGGTCGGATCATGGCGCTCTTCCATGAAGTAGGCGGATGCGGGCTGGTTCATTGTTGTTCTCAGGTTTCGGCCGTGTTGGCTTGTTTGTTGTCATTGCCGGGCTTGACCTGGCAATCCATCATCTTCGTAAAGCGCATCTCATGAAGCGGGATGGATGCGCGGATCAAGTCCGCGCATGACCCAGCAGATGCGGCGAGGCTTTGCCTATACTTTGCCATCCTCACACCAGCACCTTGCCGCCGGCGAAGGCGGCGGCTTCCGGAATGACCCATCGGTTGAACAAATCGAAATCGATATTGCCGCCGCTCAGGATCAGGCCAATCCGCTTGCCGCGGATTTTTGGCTTTTCCTGTAGCGCTGCGGCGAGAGCCGCGGCGCCGGCGCCCTCGGCAAGATTATGCGTATCCGTCCAATAGGCTCTGATCGCGACGCGTATCTCGTCGTCGGTGACCTGCACGATGCGCGAGGCGCCCTTGCGGATGATCGCAAGCGCGTCCGCGTCGGGGACGCGCGTCGCCATGCCATCGGCAAGCGTGTTGCTGCTCTCGGTGGTCACCACCGTGCCGGCCGCGAAAGACAGCGCATAAGAGGGCGCTTCGGTGGATTGCACGCCGACGATTTCGGTCGCTAGCCCGAGCAGGTCGCGCGCCAGGATGCAGCCGCAGATGCCCGATCCCTGACCGATCGGAACATAGAGCACATCGAGGTCAGGCGCCTTTCTCATCAGTTCGAGCGCATAGGTCGCCACGCCCAGAACAAGATCGGGATGGAACGACGGCACGAATTCGAACCCGCCAAGCCTGGCGCGGCGCTCGGCCTCCTCGCGGGCGGATTGAAAATCCTCCCCGTGCTCGACGAGATCAGCACCGAAAGCCCGCATCGCGCGATTTTTCTCGACCGAATTGCCGTGCGGCACGAAGATCGTCACCGGCATGCGATAGCGGCTCGCCGCGAAAGCGAGACTCTGGCCATGATTTCCCCGGGTTGCCGAGATCAGTCCGGGAGTGTGCGGCCGCTCGCGCTTCAGGCGGTCGACATAGACGAGCCCGCCGCGCACCTTGAAGGCGCCGATCGGGGTGTGGTTCTCATGCTTGACAATAGCGGTCGCGCCGAGCCGCTCCGACAGCAGCGGCCACGGGTGCGCCGGCGTCGGCGGCATCGCCGCGCTGACGATGCCCTGCGCGTGTTCCAATTGCCTGAGATCAAACATCGGCTCGACTCACCTTCACACCAGCGCCTTGCCGCCGGCGAAGGCCGCGGCGGTGGCTTCGTCGTTGGCTTCCGCCGGCAGCAGCATTTCGTTGTGCGCCTTGCCGGACGGGATCATCGGGAAACAATTCTCCAGTGCCGCCACCCGGCAATCGAACAGCACCGGGCGCTTGACGGAGATCATCTCCTTGATCGCGCCGTCGAGGTCGCCGGGCTTGATCGCCTGGAGGCCGACGCAGCCGAAGGCGTCCGCGAGCTTGACGAAGTCGGGCAGCGCTTCGGAATAGGTGTGCGACAGCCGGTTGCCGTGCAGCAGCTGCTGCCACTGCCGCACCATGCCCATGTACTGGTTGTTCAGGATGAAGATCTTGATCGGCAGTTCATATTGTACCGCCGTCGCCATCTCCTGCATCGTCATCTGCACCGAGGCGTCGCCGGCGATGTCGATCACGAGGCTGTTGGGGTGCGCGACCTGGACGCCGACCGCCGCCGGCAGGCCGTAGCCCATGGTGCCCAGACCGCCCGAGGTCATCCAGCGATGCGGCTCCTCGAAGCCGAAGAACTGCGCCGCCCACATCTGGTGCTGGCCGACTTCGGTGGTGATGTAGACGTCGCGGCCGCGGGTCGCCTCGAACAGCCGCTGGATCGCGAATTGCGGCAGGATGATATCGTTGTTCTTTTTGTACGACAGCGAATTGCGCGCGCGCCATTTCGCGATCTCCTGCCACCATGGCCGGATATCCGGCTTTTTCGCCTCCGCCTTGAACACCTGCAGCAGATCGCCCAGCACGTTGCCGGCATCGCCGATGATGGGCACGTCGACGCGGATGTTCTTGTTGATCGAGGACGGGTCGATATCGATATGGATTTTCTTCGAACCCGGCGAGAATGCGTCAACGCGTCCGGTGATGCGATCGTCGAAGCGCGCGCCGACGCACAGCATCACGTCGCAGTCGTGCATCGCCATGTTGGCCTCATAGGTGCCGTGCATGCCGAGCATGCCGAGCCAGTTCTTGCCCGACGCCGGATAGGCGCCAAGGCCCATCAGGGTGGAAGTGATCGGAAAGCCCGTGGCTTCGACCAGCTCGCGCAGCAGCTTTGAGGCTTCGGGGCCGGAATTGATGACGCCGCCGCCGGAGTAGATCACCGGGCGCCTGGCGGACGAGAGCAGCGCCACGGCTTTGCGGATTTGCGCCGCATCGCCCTTGATCCGCGGCGTATACGACACATGCACATCGGACTTGCGCGGCGGGTGATAGGTACCGGTGGCGAACTGCACGTCCTTGGGCACGTCGACCAGGACGGGACCGGGACGCCCGCTGCTCGCGACGTAGAACGCCTCGTGCAGCACCTTGGCCAGGTCATTGACGTCACGCACCAGCCAGTTGTGCTTGGTGCAGGGCCGGGTGATGCCGACGGTATCGCATTCCTGGAACGCGTCGTTGCCGATCAGGTGGGTCGGCACCTGCCCGGTGATGCACACCAGCGGGATGGAATCCATCAGCGCATCGGTCAGCGGCGTCACCATGTTGGTGGCGCCCGGCCCTGACGTCACCAGCACCACGCCCGGCCCTCCCGTGGAGCGCGCATAGCCCTCCGCGGCGTGGCCGGCGCCCTGCTCGTGCCGCACCAGGATGTGCTCGACATCGCTCTGCTGGAACAGCTCGTCATAGATCGGAAGCACCGCGCCGCCGGGATAGCCGAAGATGTGCTTGACGCCATGATCGATCAGCGCCCGCACGATCATCGCTGCGCCGGTCATCTGGTTCGGATCGTGGCTCTTGTCGCTCATGGCTTGCTCCGGATGCGCTGTTCTCACGCGCCTTCTTCAGTTGGGTTTTTTAGAAAATAAAAAGGGGCCCAAGAGGCCCCATGCACACCGCCCGAATTTGGATGGCCTTAGCCATCCCCGGCGGTGCGCCTGGGTACGACGACGATAAGCAGTTTGGTAATTTTATTACGCATATGACCGCTCGGACTTCCCAAAGGTTGCGCAAACCATAGCGGCGAACCCCGGAAAGTCAAGGGAAGGCCTCGCTCGGCGCGATTTCGGCAGCTTAGCCGGGTTGCGGGCGTTCGGCGAGTGTTTTTCGCCGTCATTCCCTGCTTGCGTGGGGAATGACGTCAGAGAGCCACGCCCCCGCCTCCTCCGGCTTCACCCATTCGAATTCCGGCAGCTGGTGCCGGAACCAGGTGAATTGCCGCTTGGCGTAATGGCGGGTATCGGCGCGGCCGATCGTGGCCGCCTCTTCGAGGGTGATCTCCCCCTTCAGATGCCGGATCAGCGTCGGCACGCCATGGGCCTTCATCGCCGGCAGCAGCGGATCGAGATGCCGTGCCGCCAGATCAGCGACCTCCCCCAGCGCACCCGCCGCAAGCATCGCATCGAACCGCGCATCGATCCGCGCATACAGCTGATCGCGATCGGCGTCCAGAAACAGCGCGCGGAATGTTCCCGGTGGCAATAGCGGCGGCAATCCTTCGCGATGCCAGTCGGTCAGCGAACGCCCGGTCGACTCGATAACTTCCAACGCGCGGGCGATCCGAATGCGGTCGCGCGGCTTCAGACGTTCGGCGGTTGCGGGATCGCGTCGCGCAAGCTCGGCATGCAGCGCCTCGACGCCATCCAGCTCGAGCCGCGCGCGTACGCCGTCGCGAACCTCGGCGGGAATCGGCGGCACCGCCGACAGCCCCGAGATCAATGCCTTGAAATACAGGCCGGAACCGCCCACGAAAATCGGCAACCGGTTTTGCGCGCGGGCTTGGCCAAGCGCCAGTGCGGCATCGGCCACCCAGCTCCCTGCGGAGAAATTGACCGCGGCATCGACATGGCCATAGAGCCGGTGCGGCACGGCAGCTTCCTGTTCCGGCGTCGGCCGCGCCGTGATGATGCGGAGATCGCGATACACCTGCATGGAATCGGCGTTGATGATCACGGCATCGTGCGTTTGCGCAAGCTGCAGCGCCAGCGCCGACTTGCCGCTGGCGGTCGGCCCTGCGATAAGCACGGCCTTGCTGTTTGCCGCTTGCGAATTCACCTTAAAATGTCTCTCGTCGCCACGCTGATCTGCAATCCCGCCGACCCCGCGCTCGATAGCACGGTGGTGGACGGCGCGCGCGCCATTCTTCCCTCGCCCGGCCCGGCGCAATGGCTGTTCGACGAAGTGGCGGTCGATATTCCCTTCGAAGGCCAGATTCCCTCCGATGGCAGCGACGTCCGGACGATCGAAAACCGCCTGCGCGAGGCGCGCGGCGATTTGCCGATCGACATTGTGGTGCAGCCCCGGGCCTTCCGGCGCAAGAAGCTTTTGCTGGCCGACATGGATTCCACCATGATCGAGCAGGAATGCGTCGACGAACTGGCCGACTATGCCGGCCTGAAGGCGCATGTCGCGGCCATCACCGAACGCGCGATGCGCGGCGAAATCGAGTTCGAACCGGCGCTGCGCGAACGCGTCGCGCTGTTGAAGGGCCTGCCCGTCAGCGTGGTCGATGAGGTCTTGAAAAAACGCATCACGCCGACGCCGGGCGGCCGCGAACTGGTCATGACCATGCGCGCCCATGGCGCCTACGCCTGCCTGATCTCGGGCGGCTTTACATTATTCACCAACGCGGTCGCGGCCATGCTCGGCTTTCAGGAGAACCGCGCCAATGAGTTGATGGTCGAAAACGGCAAGCTGACCGGCGAGGTCAGAGAGCCGATTTTGGGCCGCGCCACCAAGCTCGCCACGCTGATCGAACTGCAGGAATCCTTCGATCTCGACGACATCGACATGCTTGCGGTCGGCGACGGCGCCAACGATCTCGACATGATCCAGACCGCCGGCCTCGGCGTCGCCTACCACGCCAAACCGGCGGTCGCAGCCGTGGCGGCGGCGCGGATCGATCACGGCGACCTCACCGCACTGCTGTATGCGCAAGGGTACCGGCGGGACGAGTTTGTGGGGGGATGAGCCCCGGCGTAATCGCCCGCGAAACGTGCCTGTGAAGAAATACCGACCTCATCCTGAGGAGCTTGCGAAGCAAGCGTCTCGAAGGATGGACGCAACGCAGGGACTCGCGGCCATCCTTCGAGACGCGCGCAAGGGCGCGCTCCTCAGGATGAGGCGGGAGATTTATTTAACAACCGCGGAACGCGGGCGATCCAGTATTCCAGAGTGCCCGCGATCGTGCACGGCAGTGACTACTGGATCTCCGCTTTCGCGGAGTATGACAGTTAACTACTGCACGCTCAGCGCCACAAACCGCAGCTCGCCGTCGGCGTTGGAGACCAGCAGCAGGATCGATTTCTTGCCGTCCTTCTTGAGCTGATCGACGCGTTTCTTGATGTCGGCGGCGTTGCTCACCGCTTCCTGCGCCACCTCGACGATGACTTCGCCGGCGCTGAGGCGTTTCTCGGCGGCATCCGACGCGCCGTCGACACTGGTGATGACGACGCCCTTGATGCTGTCCTTGATCTTGTAGCGGGTGCGCAGGTCCTTGCTCAGCGTGGCGAGATCGAGGCCGAGCGCCTTTTGCGTCACCGGCTTCTCGGCGGGCTCCTCTTTGGTCTTGGCTGCCGTCTGCACCGCCTTGTCGTTATCCTCGAGGCGGCCGAGCGTGACCTTGCGGGTTTCCTCCGCGCCCTTGCGGATAATGACGACGTCGACCTCCTTGCCGACCGCGGTGTCGGCGACGACGCGCGACAGATCCTTCGGCTCCTTGATGTCCTTGCCGTCGAACTTGACCACGACGTCGCCGGCCTCGATCCCCGCCGGTTTCGCCGGACCCTTGTCCTCGACGCCGGCGATCAAGGCGCCGCGCGCCGGCTTGATGTTGAGGCTTTCGGCGATCTCGTCGGTGACCTGCTGGATGCGGACGCCGAGCCAGCCGCGGCGAAGCTCGCCGAACTGCCGCAGCGAATCGACCACGCCGGCAACCGTCTTCGAGGGCACCGCGAAGCCGATGCCGATCGAGCCGCCCGACGGCGAGATGATCAGCGTGTTGACGCCGATCACTTCGCCATCGAGATTGAACAGCGGACCGCCGGAATTGCCGCGGTTGATGGCGGCGTCGGTCTGGATGTAGCTGTCATAGGGACCTGAGTTGATGTCGCGGTTGCGCGCCGAGACGATGCCCGCCGTGACCGTGCCGCCGAGACTGAACGGATTGCCGATCGCGATCACCCACTCGCCGAGCCGCAGCTTGTCGGAATCGCCGAACTTCACCGCGACCAGCGGTTTTACAGGTTTGAATTTCAGCACCGCGAGATCGGTCTTCTTGTCGACGCCGACCAGCTCGGCCTTGATCTTGGTGCCGTCATTCATGATGACGTTGATCTCGTCGGCATCCGCGATGACGTGATTGTTGGTCACGACGATCCCTGAGGTGTCGACGATAAAGCCGGAACCGAGCGAATTGGTCTTGCGCGGCTGCAGATCACCGCCCTTGGAGTTACCTCCGGGACCACCGCCGCCACGGCGATTCTTGAAAAAATCGTCGAAGAACTCCTCGAACGGCGAGCCCGGCGGCAATTGCGGCATCGCGCCCCTGCCCTCACCGCCACCGCCCTTGGCCTCGACGGTTTGCGAGGTCGAGATGTTGACCACCGCGTCGATCACCTTCTCGGCAATGTCGGCGATGCCGTCAGGGCCTCGCGCCGAGGCCGGCGCTGCCATCAGGACGCTGGTGGCGCCAAGGCAGACCGCGGCCAGCAACGGGCGCAGGCGGTGACTCAAGGCTGGGATCGCACCGGTCATGTCGATCTCTCTCCATTAAAAAAGGTCAGAATTTGACGTCCACAGTGCGCCCGAACCGGGCTGCGGCGCAAGCATTTGGGCCAGACATTTCGTTCACATGCGTGCCACCGATTGAGGCGAAAAGCGGACGCCACGGCCGACGGTAACCCTCACCCGGATGGCCGAGGCGATCCGACCTCACCCAATGGGAGAGGTGGCACCGGGCAGGGCACGCATCAGTTCCAAGCTCATGAACACTTTAGCGCCGGACCACCCATATCAGGATCAGGCCCGCGACCGCCGATCCGATGCCGACCACCCGCAGAATGTTGTCCGGCGTCGTCAGCGCGCTCTTCATGGCCCGGCGCATCCAGGCCGGGCTTGCCGCGAACAGCAGGCCTTCAAGCACAAACAGAATACCCACACCGATGAGGAAGTCGGCGAACGCTATGGACCTCATCGGACTGAAACCCCCCGTTTGATGGTCTTTTTATTTTATCTACGGGCGAAGCGAGGTTTCGCTTCGCCGCCTGTCTCGTTCTGACGCCGGTACCTTACGGTTTCGGCGCAGACGCCGCCGCCGGTGGCGCAGTTGCCGCGGGCGGCTTGCCGGAGGAATTGCTGAAGAACTTGAAGAAGTCGGAATCCGGCCGCAGCAGGAAGCGGGTATCGTTGCTCTTCAGGCCGTTCTCATACGCCGTCATCGAGCGGTAGAACGCGAAGAAATCGGGATCCTTGCCATAGGCTTCGGCGAACAGCCGGTTGCGCTCGCCGTCGCCCGCGCCGCGTACCTGCTCGGCGGTGGAATTGGCTTCGGCGACGATCACGGTGGCTTCGCGATCCGCGTTGGACCTGATCTCCTGGGCCTTCTGGCCGCCTTGCGCGCGGAACTCGGCGGCCTCGCGCTGCCGCTCGGTCTGCATGCGCTGGTAGACGGCCTGGCTGTTCTGCTCCGGCAGATCGGCCCGCCTGATCCGCACGTCGACCACCTGGATGCCATAGCCGTCGGCTTCATGATCGAGCTGGTCGCGAATCCGCGCCATCAGCGCTTCGCGCTGGTCCCGCACCACCGTGATGAAGGTCACTTCGCCGAGCACCCGGCGCAGCGAGGCGTTGAGCAGCGTCGTCAACTGGATGTTGGCGGCCTGGATCGAGCCGACGCTCTGATAAAACCGCAGCGCGTTCTTGATGCGATAGCGGGCGAAGGCGTCGACCACCAGCCGCTTCTGGTCCGACGCGATCACTTCCTGCGACGGATTTTCGAGATCGAGGATGCGCTTGTCGATCGAGATCACGGTATCGATGAACGGTGCCTTGAAATTCAGGCCCGGCTCGGTAACCACCTTAACCGGCTCGCCGAGCCGCACAACCAGCACCTGTTCGGTCTGCGCCACGGTGAAGATCGAGCTGTAGCCGACGATAAGGACGACAAACAGCACGAACAGCGTGACAATACCTGCAATTGGGGACCTCATTTCGTGGCTCCGCTCGGCTGTTGCGGCTGGCCCGTTGTCGGGCCCGCCGGACGCCGCGGCGTCAGCTCACTCAAGGGCAGATACGGCACGATGCTCTGCGAGGATGAACCGCCGCCGTCATACACCAGCTTTTCGGAACCGCCGAGGATGCGCTCCATCGTCTCCAGATAGATGCGCTGCCGGGTGACGTCAGGCGCCTTCTTGTATTCGTCGTAGACCTTCAGGAAGCGCGCGCTCTGGCCCTTGGCCTCGGCCACCGCCTGCTGCTTGTAGCCTTCGGCGATCTGGATGATTTGAGCGGCGCGTCCGCGCGCGTCAGGTACGACGCGGTTGGCATAGGTCTGCGCTTCGTTCTGCAATCGCTCGAGATCGGCGCGCGCCGCCTGCACGTCACGGAACGAATCGATCACCTGCGCCGGCGGATCGACTTTCTGCATTTGCACCTGCTGCACCAGGATGCCGGAGCCGTAGCTGTCCAGCGTCTTCTGCATCAGGTCCTGTACGGCGGCCTCGTTGGTGGTGCGGGCGCCGGTGAGGATCGGCTGGATATTGGAGCGGCCGACGACTTCGCGCATCGCGCTTTCGGCGACCGCCTTCACGGTACCCTCGGGATTCTGGATGTTGAACAGGTAATTGCCGACGCCGTCGGGCTTGATCCGCCACAGCACGGTGAAATCCACATCGACGATATTCTCGTCGCCGGTCAGCATCAGGCTCTCTTCCGGCACGTCGCGCATCGTCCTGCCGCGCCGCGCCGGATCGTCGATCAGGGTCATGCCGATAGAGATGGTGGAGACGCGCAGCGCCTTCGGCAGCAGCACGCTCTCGATCGGATACGGCAGATGATAGTTCAGACCCGGCTGCACCGTGCGCACGTGCTTGCCGAAGCGCAAGACGACGCCGAGCTCTTCGGACTGAACCCGGAAGAATCCGGAAAGTCCCCAGATCGCGAGCACGCCGATCAGGATCAGCACGATGCCAAGACCGCTGAAATACCCGCCCGGCAAGAGCTGCTGAAGCCGGTCCTGACCGCGGCGCAGAAGGTCTTCGAGATCGGGCGGCCTTGGCCCCACCGACTGCGGTCCGGAGCCCCACGGCCCTTTCGGACCCGAGCCCCACGGGCCTCCGCCTTGATTCTTCCACGGCATCGACAGTCTCCTCCGCAAGGGTTCGGGCCAAGACGCCCGGCCTCGCCGTATCTGCACGGCTTTATAGGGGACCGCCCCGGCCCTTACAACGCAAGCTTCCTGCTTGAAGGAGCTATGCCTCAACCGATAATTGTCAATGTAAACATTGCCTGACGGTGTTAATGCGACTTTCGTCGGCGATATGTCACATAGGAAAACGCCGCGCTGTCGTCCGAACCGGCCGGATTCCGCACGCGCGCCACCTCTTCCCAGTCGGCCGCATCAATTGCGGCAAAATACGTATCGCCGTCGGGCCGGGCGTGCACTTCGGTAATTTCCAGACGGTCGGCGCACGCCATCCATTGCGCGTAGATTTCCGCACCGCCGATCACGGCGATTTCGCCTGCCGAACGTCGCAGTGCGTCGCCCAGGGCGACCGCGCGGGCAGCGGCGAACGAGGTGGTCACTATCGCCCCCGCGGCTCGAAAATTGGCATCGCGCGTGACCACGATATTGGTGCGTCCAGGCAGCGGCCTGCGCAGCGAAGTGAAGGTTTTGCGTCCCATCACGACCGGCTTGCCCATCGTCATCGCCTTGAGGCGTTGCTGATCGGATTTCAGCCGCCATGGAATAGCACCGTGAGCGCCGATCACGCCATTGTCGGCGACCGCGACGATAAGGACGACCTCCATCAGTGCGCTCCCTGTGCAAGCGCCGTCAGCGCCGGACCGCCGATCCGGCAAACCGTCCACTCGTCCATCAAGACCGCGCCAAGCGACTTGTAGAATTCAATCGACGGGGCGTTCCAGTCCAGCACCGACCATTGCAATCGCGACCAGCCGTTGGCCACGCATGCCTTCGCGAGATGCACCAGCAGCGCCTTGCCGATGCCCTTGCCGCGCTGCGCGGGGCGGACGAACAGGTCTTCCAGAAAGATGCCGGAACGGCCGCTGAAGGTCGAGAAATTGATGAACCAGACCGCGAAGCCGGCGGGCTCGCCCTTCCACTCGGCGATCTCGCAGAACAGCCGGGGATTGCTGCCGAACAGCGCCACGTCGATCATCGCTTCGGTTGCTTCCACCTCGTGGAGCAGTTTCTCGTACTCGGCGAGCTCGCGAACAAAGGACAGGACAAGTCCCGCTTCACCGGGGCGCGCGCGGCGGATGGTGAGGGACATTCAATCGCTCACACCGCGACCGCAGCCTTGATGTGCGGGTGCGGATCGTAGCCTTCGAGCACAAAGTCTTCGTAGCGGAACGCGAAGATATCCTTCACATCAGGATTGATCTTCATCATCGGCAGCGGCCGCGTCGGGCGCGTCAGTTGCAGCCGGGCCTGGTCGAGGTGGTTGGAATAGAGGTGAGCGTCGCCCAAACTGTGAACGAAGTCGCCGGGCTTGAGGCCCGTGACCTGCGCCACCATCATCGTCAGCAACGCATAGGACGCGATGTTGAAGGGCACGCCGAGAAAAACGTCGGCCGAGCGCTGATAGAGCTGGCACGACAACTTGCCGCCGGCGACGTAGAACTGGAACAGGCAATGGCACGGCGGCAGCGCCATCTTGTCGACGTCGGCCGGATTCCACGCGCTCACGATCAGGCGCCGCGAATCCGGATTACGCCGGATCATGTCGATGACGTTGGAGATCTGGTCGATGCTGCGTCCGTCCGGCGCCGGCCAGGATCGCCATTGCGATCCATAGACCGGGCCGAGATCGCCATTGGCGTCGGCCCATTCGTCCCAGATCGAAACGCCATGGTCCTTGAGATATTTGATGTTGGTATCGCCGGCGAGAAACCACAGCAATTCGTGCACGATCGATTTCAGCGGCAGCTTCTTGGTGGTCAGCATCGGGAATCCGGCGGCCAGATTGAAGCGCATCTGATGGCCGAAGATCGACAGCGTGCCGGTGCCGGTGCGGTCGTGCTTCTTCGCACCGTCCGAGAGAATCCGTTCGAGCAGATCGTGGTACTGGTTCATGGCCTGATATCGCGGAACCTTTATCGAGCCCTTGGGAGACGGCGAATTTAGCGGCCGGACCGGCCCATCGGACAGCGGCGATTCGGTCCGACGCATCGATTATACCCCGAAAAATGAGGATCCGGCCTATTAATGGCAAGGGCAACAGAACGGCGCGTTCCGCGTTCGTCCTCAGTGGATTTCGCGAGCCAGGATCAGTTGGTCGCCGGTTTGAGAACCGGCGTCCACCTCGCGATTTCGCTTTTCACCAGCAATGCCAACGCTTCAGGGGTGCGTTCCGTCGCCGCCGGGATCACGCTACCGAGATCGAGCAGCCGCTTGCGGGCGCCTTCATCGTCCAGCGCCTTGACCGCCGCCGCATTAAGCTTGGCGATGACAGGCGCCGGGGTTCCCTTCGGTGCGAAAATCGCGTTCCACGCCTGGGCCCGGAAGGCCGGCAAGCCGGCTTCCGCGGTGGTGGGAACGTCAGGCAATGATGGATTCCGCTCGAGCGTTGCAACCGCATAGGCCTTGATAGTGCCGCCGTTGATCTGCGGAACGGCGTTGACGATCTGGTCGCACATGTAGTCGACCTGACCGCCGACCAAAGCATTCATCGCGGGACCGGTGCCGTTGAACGGAACAGCTGTCGGCTTGATGTCGAGCATCGAATTCAGGAGTTGGCACGACACATGGGAGACCGAGCCGACGCCGGCATGCGCCGCATTGACCTTTTCGACATTGGCCTTCACGTAAGCGATGAATTCCTTGAGATCCTTGGGCGGGAAATCCTTGCGTGCGAGGATCAGGATCGGGGTCCCGGCCAGCAGCGCGACCGGCTCGAAATCCTTTTCCGGATGATAGGCAAGATTGGGATAAAGCGGGACCGCGGCCGCATGGGTCCCCATATGCCCGGTGATCAGCGTATAGCCGTCGTTGGCGGCGCGCGCGGCGCGGCTGGTGGCGGTGGTGCCGCCGGCGCCGACCACGTTCTCGATGATGATGCCCTGGCCGAGCGTTTGTGCCATGGGCGCGGTGACGATGCGCGCGATGACGTCGGTCGGACCGCCCGCGGCGAACGGAACGATCATGGTGATAGAGCGCGTTGGGTAAGCTTGCGTCTGGGCTTGCGAGGTGATCGTGCTGAGGCCGGCAAGTGCGGCCAGAACGCTGCTCGCAAGCAGGCGACCGTACCAATTCATCGGGTTTCTCCGTAACCGCCCGTTGCCGAATGCCGGCGCGGACCGGACGGCATAACCTCACACGACACCGCTCCCGAAGTCGATTCGACTTCGGGATGCGGCGCACCGACGCATGTCAGGTTTCGGACTCCACGAACACCTCGTCGCGCTTCTTGCGCAGCGAGGGCAGCAACGCCAGCACCAGCAGGAATGCGGCGGTCGCCATCAGCACCGCCGAAAGCGGGCGGGTAAAGAACACCGTCGCATCGCCGCGCGAGATCAACAGCGCCCGGCGCAGGTTTTCTTCCATCAGCGGCCCGAGCACCATCCCGAGCAGCAGCGGCGCCGGCTCGAAATCATGCTTGATCAGCCAATAGCCGAGCAGTCCGAACGCGCCGGCGAGGATGACGTCGACCGGAGCGTTGTTGATGGAGTAGATGCCGATCGCGCAAAAGATCACGATCGACGGGAACATCAGGCGATAGGGTACCCGCAGCAGCCGCACCCAGATGCCGACCAGCGGCAGGTTGATGATGATCAGCATCAGATTGCCGACCCACATCGAGGCGATCATGCCCCACACCAGCTCGGGCTGCTTCTGCATCACCTGCGGCCCCGGCACGATGCCGTGAATGGTCATCGCGCCGACCATCAGCGCCATCACCGCGTTGGGCGGAATGCCGAGCGTCAATAGCGGGATGAACGAGGTCTGCGCCGCCGCGTTGTTGGCGCTTTCGGGCGCCGCGACGCCTTCGATCGCGCCGCGGCCAAACCGCGACGGATCCTTGGCGATCTTCTTCTCGAACGTGTAGGCCGCGAACGAGGCGATCACCGCGCCGCCGCCCGGCAGAATACCCAGGATCGATCCCAGGATGGTGCCGCGGACGATGGCCGGCGCGGAATCGATCATGTCCTTTTTGGTCGGCATCAGCCCGGTGATCTTCTGCTGCACCAGATCGCGGTCCATCTCGGCGCCGGCGTCGAGGTTGCGGATGATTTCCGCGAATCCGAACACGCCCATCGCCACCGTGGCGAAGCCGAGGCCGTCGGCGAGTTCAGGGATGTTGAACGCCATCCGCGACGCGCCGGTCTCGATGTCGGAGCCGACCATCGACAGCAGCAACCCGAACACGATCATCGCGATCGCCTTCAGCACCGATCCCTTGGCCAGCACCGTCGCGAAGATCAGGCCCAGCACCATCAGCGAAAAATATTCGGCCGGTCCGAACGCCAGCGCGAGTTTTGTCAATGGCGCACCGAGTACCGCTATCAGCACCGTCGAGACGCAGCCGGCGAAGAACGACCCGATCGCGGCGATCGCAAGCGCCGGACCGGCGCGGCCCTGCTTTGCCATCTGGAAGCCGTCGAGCGTCGTCACCACCGAGGTCGCCTCGCCCGGAATATTGACCAGGATCGACGTGGTCGAACCGCCATATTGCGCGCCGTAATAGATGCCCGCGAGCATGATCAGCGCACCGACCGGCGGCAGACCGAAGGTGATCGGCAGCAGCATGGCGACGGTCGCGATGGTGCCGATGCCGGGCAGCACGCCGACCAGCGTTCCGACCAGCGCACCGATCAGACACAACAATATATTGGCCGGGATCGGAATCGAGACGCCACCGAGCCACGCCGGCGACCATGGCACGAACTGGAACACGACATGGAAGCCGAGCGCGAGATTTGAAAATAGATCGGACATCGTCCCTCACTGAACCAGGAAGCGGGGCCAGAGCTGCATCGGCAGCCCCAACCCGTAAGGAAAAAGAAAACTGCAGAATGCGGTCAGCGCGATGCCGACGATGATGGTTTCCTTCCACTTTGTTTCGTGCGTCCCCAGCGCGGAAATCAGAAAGGTGGCGAACGCCGAGATCACCAGCCCGAGCGGGCGGATGGTGACGGCAAACGAAAGGATCGACAGCGAGACGAACAGCGGACCTCGCCAGGCATAGGTCGCCAGATGGGCGCCCTCCGTCACCAGACCGACGACCGTCACTGCGATGCCCAACAAAAGCAACAGAACCGCAAACATGCGGGGCGCGGTTCCGGCGCCAAACGAAAATCCATGCATGCCCTGCAGATCGCTCGATGCCCACAAGGCGAATAGCGCGATCGCAATCAGCGCTATGCCGCCGACAAAATCCTGCGGACCACGGACCCATTTCGGCATGATGTATTTGACCGGCCCAAGGTTCGGCCCATGGCTCGGCGTCTCACTCATCGATCTCTCTCCCCGCGCTGGGCTTCTCGCCCATTCTGTTTGGATGGCGTTGATGCTGGCCCCACGGTCCTGCCTACCGATTTTCATCCGATAACGCCAGCAAAACCCAAACACCCCCCGGCCAGCAACATCCAGAGCGGATTGAGCCGTGTGGCAAAGGCCAGTACCGCGGCGACGACGGTGACCAGGGCGGCGATCCAGGTCCGATCGGAAGTCAGCGCCAAAATCAGGCCGCTGGCGCTCATCAACCCGATGGAAAGTGGAACCAGCGCCGCCTGAATAATGGCAGGCCAGCGCGAATGGCTCGATCGCGTGAACAGGCGGCTCACATAATAGGCAAGGACGGCGGTCGGAACACACATCGCGAGGGTTGCCACCAGCGCGCCGCCCACCCCGGCGACGGAATAGCCGATCAGGGTTACGATCAGCACATTGGGCCCCGGCGACATCTGCGATATCGCGAACACATCGGCAAATTGCTTGTCGGTCATCCAGTGCTGAACGTCGACCGCAAGCCGGTGCATCTCCGGAATCGCGGCATTCGCACCACCCACCGCAAACAACGACATCAGGCCGAAGGTCCAGACCAGCGTCCAAATCGGGTTGGCGTCGGAATTCATGCCGTAACCCGCCGGCGGATCGCAAAGGTGATGGCGATACTGAGCGGGATTGCCACCAGCAGCACCGCCGGCAACGGCAGCCGTAGCAGGCCGATGGCGGTAAACACCGCGGCCATGACGACAAGTCCGACCAAATCGCGTCTTTTGACCAGCGGCATCATCATCCGGAAAACGGCCGAAATCAGCAGGCCGACCGCCGCGCAGGACACGCCGGCCAAAATGCGCCGCAGGGCGTCGATTTCGCCAAAATGCGCATAGAGCGCCGCCAGGATCGTCACGATGAGCATGGGGGGACCGAGCAACCCGGCAAAGGCTGCGATGCCGCCGGGAATCCCGCGAAAACGCGACCCGAACACCACGCTGAGGTTGACGACGTTGGGGCCGGGCAGGAAATGGCACAGCGCGTAGGTTTCGTTGAACTCGTCCGCCGTCATCCAGCGGTGCTGATCGACGATGGCGCGCCGCGCCCAGACCAGCACGCCGCCGAACCCGGCGAGCGATATTTTGGCGAACGCGACGAACAGCGCGATCAGGCCGGGCGGGGTTGATGTCGGGATATCCGGCGCCGGACTGGCAGCCGTCGGCGAATCCGGGGGCATGGTCAAGATTTAGAACGGTGGCTGCGCGAGGCCAACCCATATTCAGCCGTGTTCGGCGCCGGCCGCAGGGGCGCATTCCACGCCGGAATGCCTTGCGCAGGCTCTGTTTTTCTCAACTTTTCCATCCTATATTGAGGGTGCCGGTTCGCCGGCTATGGAAATAAATTGCCGCCGCAATAAACCATTCGGACCCGGGGGCAGCACCCGGCGCCTCCACCAAAACCTGAAACCAGTCATATTGGCGGGTTTTGGCGGGGGCGAAACAGGATCGACGAGGGCGTAAAGGGCGTGTTTTTTCCCGGTATGGTTCCGCCGTTATCGGGCTATGCAATAGTTGCAAACGACAACTATGCTCCGGTTGCTCAGGCCGCGTAAGCGGTTTGAAAAACCAAGTCTAAAGTCCTAGTGGGTTAAGCTCCGCTGGGCGGGGTTCGGAGGCACCTGGCAACAGAAGCCTCCACTCAATTTGCCGGATGCCCAACCTTTTGCTGGAAATTCCGCCGCCAGCGGCAACGCCTGCTGACCTCGGGCCGCCGCCGGGGTAGCATGCTGGCGATGGGCGAGTTGGGTGACCCTCATCGCCGCCGGCCCGCCGGCCGCATCCGAACGCGACAGGACTGATAATGGCGACCGATCATATCCGATACGATGTCCTGGCGCGCGACGCCCTGCGCGGGGTGCTGCGCCGTGTCCTGGCCGATGCCGCCGAGCACGGGCTGCCCGGGGAGCATCATTTCTTCATTACCTTTCTGTCCACCGCCGAGGGCGTGAAGCTTTCGCCGCGGCTGCTGGCGCAATATCCGGAAGAAATGACGGTCATTCTTCAGCACCAGTTCTGGGACCTGGTGGTGACCGAGGACCGTTTTGAGGTCGGCCTGTCGTTCGGCGGCATCCCCGAGCGTCTGGTGGTTCCGTTCAATTCCATCAAGAGCTTCTTCGACCCGTCGGTGCAATTCGGCCTGCAATTCGAGCCGTCCGACGCCGCGACCGAGACACCGGCGGCCAACCTTCCGGCAGTCCCCGCGCCCTCGGCCGTGACGGTTGCAGCCCCGGCCGCCGAAAATCAGGAAGAGCCGGCGAAGCCGAGCGAGGGCGCCGAGGTCGTGCGGCTGGATCGCTTCCGCAAGAAATAA
The DNA here is from genome assembly GCA_963761395.1 of uncultured Alphaproteobacteria bacterium. Classification (GTDB taxonomy): domain Bacteria; phylum Pseudomonadota; class Alphaproteobacteria; order Rhizobiales; family Xanthobacteraceae; genus Bradyrhizobium. The sequence goes on along the minus strand of CAVXHU010000026.1, from coordinate 88,807 downwards.
TCCGCGCGCAAGAAATCCGCGCAACTCATGTAGAATGAATGAACGTGCCGCCGGCGCGCGGGATTGGCGTGAGCTGGTTCTGAAAAGAAACCGCCGTCGTGATGGACATCGTTCATGGCTCGATCAACCACCAAATCGCGATCCAGTGCCACGCGCATCGAGACCGACAGCTTCGGTCCGATCGAGGTCCCCGCCGACCGCTACTGGGGCGCGCAGAGCGAACGTTCGCGGCAGAATTTCCGCATCGGCCATGACCGGATGCCGATCGAAATCATTCACGCGCTCGGCATCGTCAAGCTTGCAGCGGCGGAAACCAATCGCGAGCTTGGGCTCATCGACCAGCGCCGCGCCCGCGCCATTATCCGCGCCGCGCGCGAGGTGATCGACGGCAAGCTCGACGATCATTTTCCGCTGGTGGTCTGGCAGACCGGCTCCGGCACCCAGACCAACATGAACCTCAACGAGGTGATCGCCAATCGCGCCAACGAACTGCTGGGCGGCAAGCTCGGCGCCAAACAGCCGGTCCACCCCAACGATCACGTCAATATGAGTCAGTCCTCGAACGACTCATTCCCGACCGCGATGCACATCGCCGCGGCGATGCACATCCTCGCCGATCTCATTCCGGCGCTGAGCGAGCTTCACCGCGCGCTGCGCAAAAAGGAGAAGGCGTTCGCTCATATCGTCAAGATCGGCCGGACCCATACCCAGGACGCGACGCCGCTGACGCTCGGCCAGGAATTTTCCGGCTACGCCGCCCAGGTCGAGAGCGGCATCGCGCGGCTGCGCGTGGCGGTGAAGGATCTCTACCCGCTGGCGCAAGGCGGCACCGCCGTCGGTACCGGCCTCAATTCGAAACCGAGATTCGCCAGGCTGTTTGCAAGGCACGTCGCCAGGATTACCAAATTGCCCTTCACCAGCGCCGCCAACAAATTCGAGGCGCTGGCCTCCCACGACGCCTACGTCTTCGTGCACGGCGCCATCAATTCGGTGGCCACCGGCCTGTTCAAGATCGCCAACGATATCCGCCTGCTGGGGTCGGGTCCGCGTTCCGGCCTGGGCGAACTGATCCTGCCCGAAAACGAACCGGGCTCCTCGATCATGCCGGGCAAGGTCAACCCGACGCAGTGCGAGGCCATGACCATGGTTTGCTGCCAGGTGTTCGGCAATCATACGACCATCACCGTCGCCGGCAGCCAGGGCCATTTCGAGCTGAACGTCTACAAGCCGGTGCTGGCATATTGTATGATGCATTCCATACAACTGCTTGCCGACGTCGCGCGCTCGTTCACCGAACATTGCGTCGAGGGAATACGCGCCGACGAAAAACGCATCCGGGATTTGATGGAGCGCTCGCTGATGCTGGTGACCGCGCTGGCTCCCAGGATCGGCTACGACAACGCCGCCAAGGTCGCCAAGTCAGCGCACGCCCGCGGCACGACGTTGAAAGAAGAGGCTGTGCGGCTGGGCTTTGTTTCTGCTGATGAATTCGACCGGCTGGTGCAGCCGGACAAGATGACACATCCCGGCTGATCACGGCGCAGAACCCCCGGGAATTTACGGGCCGCGAAATAGTTATCAGTCATATCGCCTAAAGACTGAGCGCGGTCAGCTATCGTCGTCGCGCGGAGCCGTGGTAGAGCACAAAATATTTCGTTTTCGCAGAGCGGAAACATATTTTTTGATGCTATCAGAGGGCAATGACGGGGATTTCCGAATGACGACCGAGCCGGCCAAGCGCGACCTCTTACGCCTTCGTGAACATGTCGCATGTCCTCCATTTGCCGGATGATGGAGGCAGGCATGGGGGACGTGGTCAACCTGAAGCGATTTAAGAAGCGCACCGAGCGAGAACAGTCGGCGAAACAGGCCGAAGCCAACCGGACCCGGTTTGGCCGAACCAAATCCGAACGCGTTCTGGACGAACGGCGCACCGAGCGTGCAAGCGAGTTGCTGGATCAGCATCGGATCGACGGCGAGGACGCGTCATGAAATCGCCTGTCGTGAAACGCTCGATCGTGGTCGGCGGTCACAAGACCAGCGTCAGCCTCGAAGAGGCGTTCTGGAACGGCATGAAGGAAATTTCGGGACTGCGAGACATGACGCTGTCCGAACTGGTGGGCGAGATCGACAGCAATCGCCAGCAAGGCAATCTGTCTTCCGCGATTCGGCTGTTCGTGCTGGATTATTTTCGAACCCGCGCCGCATCCGCCGCACCGGATTCAAAACCGCAGGGATAGCCGCGCTTCACCGGCTGGTCCGAAAAGTGCCAGAACCGGAAGCGGGTTCGATCCGGCGATATTGACTTTCGCCCGTTTTTTGCATCAGATGGTCGGCGCCGGGCTTGATCGCAGTCGCCCGGTACCCAGGCATATCGCCCAAGCACTGCACTTCGCCCGCTCGCCGGGCCGAGGGCTTTGGCGAAATGTCAAATTTCCATCAGGCCTAAGCTCGGCAGCGGCATTGGAGCATCCAATGTCAAACGTCACCCTGTTTGGTTTTCCGCGCAGCACCTTCGTCAAGGTCGTTGGGCTGATCCTGACTGCAAAAGGCGTTACTTACAGCTTCCACGACACTGAAGAGGAGATGTACCTGCCGATCCATCTGGAGCGGCATCCGTTCGGGCGCGTGCCGGCGCTGCAGCACGACGATTTCATGCTTTATGAGACCAGCGCCATCGCGGCCTATGTCGACGACGTCCTTCCCGGGCCGAAGTTCACGCCGGCCGATCCGCGCCAGCGCGCCCGCATGAATCAATGGATGTGCAACCTCAACTCCTACTTCTATCCGGAGATGATCTACCACGTCTCGCACGAGCGGATGGTCTACCCCGAGCTTGGAATTCCGGGCAACGACCTGATCGTGCAGCGCGCGATGCCGAAGGTGATCCACGCGCTTCAGGTGATGGAGAAGGAGCTGTCGGATGGCCGGCCGTTCATTGTCGGCGATGCCGCAACCATGGCCGACTTCTTCCTGTTGCCGACGCTGTTCGGGTTTGCCCTGACGCCGGAAGGCAAGCAGCTTCTGCCGAAATTCCCCGCCATTCAGGCATGGGATAACCGGATGGATGCCCTGCCGAGCGTGATCCGCTTCAACGCGTCGCTTCCACCGCGTGCGCCGATCCGCTCACGCACGCGAATGGGTGCACCACCATCGGCCGGCGGCCTGACGTTCAGGCCGGCGTCATCGCGTGCGGGGAAATGCAGACTCCCCGTCAGACGGTCGCACCGTTCAAGCTCTGCGCTTTCCGAGGAGATTGCCCGTGGACGCAATCAAGCCGCTCAATTTCACATCGATCAAACGCATCCTCGCCGCGGCCGCTTTCGCCTGCGCCATCCTGTGCGCTGGATCGGTCGCCGGCTTAACCGAAACAGGTGCCATCATGATAGAAATCGACAAGATGACGCGCGGAGCAGAACCCGCCGACTTCGACTTTGCACGCACGGGCCAGGGCGGCGCTGGGCGATGGGCGGTGACATCAGATCCATCGGCGGCGGTCGGGCTCGCCATCGAGCAAACCAGCACGGACACGACCGATTACCGGTTTCCGCTCGCGATCTACCGACCGGTATCGGCGAGCGGCGTGGATGTCACGGTTCGATTCAAGGCAGTGGCCGGGAAGGTCGATCAAGCCGGCGGCGTCGCCGTGCGGGTCAGCGATCCCGATAATTATTATGTCGTGCGCGCCAATGCGCTCGAGGACAACGTCCGCTTCTATCGCATGGTCAAGGGCCGGCGCGAGCAGATCGAAGGCGCCAACACCAAGGTCACGGCCAACGAGTGGCACCAGCTCGGCCTGCGGGCGGAGGGTCAACGGTTCACGATCACGTTTGACGGCAAGCAACTGTTCACCGCGACCGACCGCACCTTTGCCGGCGCAGGCAAGATCGCGCTCTGGACCAAGGCCGACAGTGTAACGCGGTTTGATCGCATCGAAATCAGGACGCTGCCATGACGGCAGCATCGACGGTTGCGGGCGCTTCCGAAAAGGAGGCGCCCGTCAAGTTGCATCGCAGATCTCAGTAAACGAGGCCGGTGCCGGGCGGCTTTTCGAGCGCGGCCGCCAGTGACCGATACTCCTCACAGCCGGTCCCGCAAATCGCGGCGATCCGGCTCAGATGATATTGCGCCTGATCGCGGTTGCCCTGCTCGATCTGCCACAGACCGTAATACTGCCAGGTCAGCACATGGTTCGGATCTGATTTCAGCGCGCGCTCGTACCAGATTTGCGAAAGCTTGTAGTCACCGAGCTTGCGATAGGAATAGCCGATCAGATTGGCCACATTGGCGTAGTCGTCGTGGCCAAGCGCCTTCAGCTGCTCGATGGCACTGGCATAATCGTTGCGGTCGTAGATCGTCGCATAGGCTGCGCGGTAACCTTGCGCAAATGCGGGATCGTCGAAGCTGGACCGTTTGTCGGGCTTCTTTTTGCCCTTCTGGGTGGTGCGGGTGGCCTTGGTATCCTGCGACGACGGTGTAGTGGAAGTATAAGGAGATCCATAAGGGTCTCCACCACCACCGCCGCCGCCACCGCCGCCTCCAGCGGCAAAGGCCGGAATGGCCGCGGGCGCCGCGATCAGCGCCATCGAAAACATTGCCAGCGTCACTAACCTGATCGCCAAGTTGATCATGAGTGCCTCCTGCTTTCCTGTGTGGAGGGCGATTCCTCCAGCCGCACGTATAAAACCCCGCTTTGCCAAAGACATTCCCGAGGAAATTTGGTTGCCGGAGGATGACCGCGATGGGTCAAATGGCGCGGCTTCGCGGATGTTCACCAACATGGTCACCGGCCGCATGCCGGGTTGCCTCCGCGGCAACGCACGGACCCGGCTGGAATTCCTTGGCGTGGCGACCAAATATGACCAAATATAAACTAAATACAGAGTGCGGCACGTCGATCGCTGCTACGACGGAGGGAGTGAACATGGCCGAAGAGCAAACCCCACCCGCCGGACCGGATCTCGCGCAGGGTATTGCGGCCGGTGACTTCACCGGCGAGACCCTGCTCGGCCACGTCGGCGATCAGGATGTCTTGCTGGTGCGCTCCGGGCCCGAGATTTTCGCGGTCGACGCCCATTGCAGCCATTATCACGGACCGCTCGCAGAGGGGCTCGTGGTCGGCGACAGCATCCGCTGTCCATGGCATCACGCCTGTTTCGATTTGCGCACCGGGGAAGCTGCCCGCGCGCCGGCGTTGAATGCGCTCGCCGTCTGGCAAGTCGAGCACGAGGGCGATCGTATCTTCGTCCGGCAAAGGCGCGAACAGCCAAAGCCGCGCGGCAAGGGCCCGGTAAATGCGCCTGACAGGATCGTGATCGTTGGCGGCGGTGCGGCGGGATTTTCCGCGGCGGAGATGTTGAGACGGCAGGAATTTCGCGGCAGCATCGTCATGCTCAGCAACGATACCGCACCTCCGGTCGATCGGCCGAATCTGTCAAAGGATTATCTTGCCGGTAGTGCGCCGGAGGATTGGTTGCCGCTGCGTCCGGACAGCTTTTACGCCGATGCCGGCATCGAGCTTCGGCTCGAAAGCAATGTCACCTCGATCGATAGCAAAGCGCGCAATATCATTGTCGCCGGTGGCGGCACCGTTCCCTACGACCGTCTGCTGTTGGCGACCGGCGCGGAGCCGGTGCGGCTGCCAATCCCGGGCGCCGATCAGCCGCATGTCCATACCCTGCGCTCGCTGGCGGATTGCCGGGCGATCATTGCCGCCGCGAGCGGCGCGCGCCGCGCGATCGTGATCGGCGCCAGCTTTATCGGGCTCGAGGCCGCGGCGGCGTTGCGCGCGCGCAATATCGAGGTCCACGTCGTGGCGCCGGAGCAACGGCCGATGGAGCGCGTGCTCGGGGCTGACATGGGCGATTTCGTCCGCGCATTGCACGAACAGCACGGCGTCATCTTCCATCTCGGCGATACCGTGGTCGCGATCGACGGCAAGCGCGCGACCCTCAAGAGCGGCGGCGTGCTGGAGGCCGAAATGGTGGTTGTGGGCGTTGGGGTGCGGCCGCGACTGGCCTTGGCCGAACAGGCTGGCCTCGTGCTCGACCGCGGCGTCGTCGTGAATGCGCAGCTCGAAACCAGCATTCCCGGGATTTTTGCAGCAGGCGATATTGCGCGCTGGCCCGACCCGCACTCCCAGGAGAACATCCGGGTCGAGCATTGGGTGGTGGCCGAGCGCCAAGGACAGACCGCCGCGCGCAATATGCTGGGGCAGCGCGAGATCTTCGATGCAGTGCCGTTTTTCTGGAGCCAGCATTACGACGTGCCGATCAACTATGTCGGTCACGCCGAGCGGTGGGACGAGATCGCCGTCGACGGCGATATCGCGGCCAGGGATTGTTTGCTGAAATACAAGAGCAAGGGCCGCGTTCTGGCGGTTGCCTCGGTCTATCGCGATCTTGCCAACCTTCAGGCTGAACTGGACATGGAACGGCAGGCGATGCGCTGAGCGCGTCGTATGCAGCGGACGCACGATGCGCTTGGCCTTGCTGTGCCGCCCGCATTCCTCGCCCGCTGGATCAGCCCTTGCGCGGAAGCCGGCAAGTTTCTAAGAAATACCGCTCGAACCCGCTAACGCCCATGGAGACCGAAATGGACATCGCAAAGCACATCGCTCCGCGAATCCCGTCCATTTCGGAAGCTCTCCATGACCGCGTTTCTCACCCTGGATTCGATCTCCCTCGCCACGCCTGACGGCCGCCCTCTGTTCGACGGACTGACGCTCGCACTGGGGCGGGAGCGGACCGGCGTTGTCGGCCGCAACGGCTGCGGCAAGTCCACGCTTCTGCGCGCGATCGCGGGCGAGGTCGAACCTGCCAGCGGATCGGTTCGGCGCGCGGGCTCGATCGGCGTCCTGGTCCAACTGACGGATGACAGCCTGACGGTCGCCCAGGCTCTGGGGGTCGCGAATGAACTGGCGCGCCTGCGCCGCCTCGAACGCGGCGAGGGTTCGCCGGACGACGCCACTGATGCCGACTGGACGCTGCAAACCCGGCTGGACGCAGCCCTGGTTGAGACCGGCCTGCCCGCTTTGCCGCCGGACCGTCGGCTTGCTTCTCTCAGCGGCGGCGAACGAACACGCGTGGCCCTGGCCCGCCTGCTGATCGAGGCTCCGGATGTGCTGCTACTGGACGAGCCCACCAACAACCTTGACGCCGATGGCCGCCAAGCCGTTGCTCAGTTGCTCGAGCGCTGGCGAGGTGGCGTGGTCGTTGCCAGCCATGACCGCGGCCTGCTGGAGCGCGTGGACCGTATCGTCGAACTCACCTCCGTCGGCATCACCGTCTTTGGCGGCGCCTGGTCAGCGTTTGCCGAAGCTCGCGATGCTGCCCGGACGCGCGCCGCAGCGGACCTCGATCGGGCCTCCGACGCCCTGCGCCATGCCCAACGCGCGGTTCAGAAAGCGAGGGAGAAGAAGGCCCGCCGCGACAAGGCCGGCCGCGCCTGGCGCGCCAAGGGTGTCGAAGACAAGATGTTCATGGACGCCGAGAAACAGCGCGCCGAAAACAGCGGTTCCCGCGAAGGCCACATCGCCGATCGTCTGATCGACACCCGCACCGAGGCCTTCGAGGAAGCCCGTGCGCGCGTCGAGGTGCTGACACCGCTCGCGATCGACCTGCCCAGGACAGGTCTGCCCGGCAGCCGCCAACTCCTGGCTTTAAAGGACGTGATGATGGCTCACGGCGACCGCCACCTGTTTGGCCCGCTGTCTTTCGAAGTCCGCGGCCCCGAACGCATCGCCATTCGTGGCATCAACGGCTCCGGCAAAACTACCCTGCTCCGCCTGATCACCGGACACCTCCAGCCCGCCGCCGGAGACATCCGCCGCCTGACCGATCGCGTCGCCGTCCTCGACCAGCATGTCGGCCTGCTGGATCCGGCAGCCAGCATCCTCGACAATCTGCGCCGCCTGAATCCGGATTTGTCCGATCATGACGCGCGAGCGGCGCTGGCCCGCTTCGCATTCCGCAACAAGGCAGCGCTGCAGATCGTGGGCACGCTCAGCGGCGGCGAGCGCCTGCGCGGCGGACTGGCCTGCGTGTTCGCGAGGCCGCAGCCGCCTTTGCTCCTGCTGCTGGACGAGCCGACCAATCACCTCGACCTGACGTCCATCGAAGTGCTGGAGACCGCACTGTCCGGGTTTGACGGCGCCGTGATCGCCGTCAGCCACGATCAGGCGTTCCTGCAGGCGATCGGGGTGCAACGGGAGATCAGGCTCTAACCAAACTTTCTCGCGCCCTAGAACGCCGGTCGCTGCGGAGCAGCAACCGGCGGCGTCAGCACGAGAGGGGGCCGCAGCTTCGGCTGCCGCACGATGCCGGGTGCGGGGCGGACCTCGATCGGTGGCGGCAGCGGCGCCATCTGCTGACTGGCAACAGGCGCATTGGGGCTTGGCGGCGCCGCCGGCGGATGCGGAACGCCGAGCTTCGGCTTCGACGGAGGCCGACGCGGATCGCGGCCCGGCACCGGCGCCTCGGAAAACGGTTGATCTGAAGGGACCGCGTCAGGCGCTCCGGCCGAAGGCGGGGCGGCCGCCGGCGGCGGAAGCGATGCCGGCAATGGCGGCGGCGCTTCGCCACGTTCGATCGAGTCCAGCCGGCGGGTTTCGCGATCGATCGCCCTCACCGCCAGCCATGACGACAGCGCCGCGACGTCGACCGTGCGATCGAGCGCATCGGGTGAGCCCACGGCCAACAGCTGAATTTCCGGACGGCTGGTCGTGGATCCGGCCTCCGTCGAAGCAAGGCTGGCGCGAATGTCGGCCTGGTCGGCGGGAATATCGTATCCTCCCGATACGATGGCGCGGGCGCCCTCCGCATCGAGCGTGGTCGCACCGATGCGAAGCCGGCCATCCCTGATATTGAATGGAATTTGCGCCGACGCGACCGACAATGCGCCTGATGACAGCACCGGCTCGATGATCTGCCGCAACCTGACGTCGTCGGTCGCCTGTCCGCTGTCGCTGGCGCGGATCGCGACGTCGAAGACGCGCGGATTAAGCCCGGCGATCCCGGCGGATTCCAGCGTCACGGTTCCGCTTCCGGACAACGCGCCGGTCAGCGCCGACGCGCTGCGGCCCTGGCTTGCCAGCGTCATCTGCATCGACGCGCGACCGGCGGGCATCGCCAACGCGCGATAGCGCAGCGCCGCACCGTCAACGCCGGAGAGTTGAACGCGCGCATTCAGCGCAATTCCATTCGCGCTCTGCTTCGCGTCGATATTGGCGGTCGCCTCGCCGCCGCCGATGCCGCCCTTGATGGCGTCGAACGTCAGCGATTGGCCGTCGCTCTTGATGCTGCCGCTCACCGGCCGCAACTCGCCGCCGCCCGGCAGCGCGCCGCGCAGCGCCTGAAACGCGATGCGGCCGCGCCAGCCTTTCAATAGCCCGGAACCGAGCGGCTCAGCGGCGTCGTGCGCCGCCGCCCCGATGGCGAGCGCGAATGCCGGCGCGAGATCAAGCGCGTCCAGACCGACTTCGCCCTCGACGTTCTTCTCGTCGTCAAGCGTCAACGCAACGCGCCCGCGCAGCCGCGAGCCTGGTAATGCGCCGTCGAGGTCGTCGAAGGTCAGCTTGCGGCCTGAAAGCGAGACGCGCGAGGCAAGGCTGATGTTTTGCGCCAGCGTGTCGGATGGCTTGAGATTAAGCAGCGGCGCGAGATTGACGCTGCGAATCCTCAAGTTGACGCTGGCCTTGGGCTCCGAAGCCCACGGCTCGGCCGTTCCCTGCGCGTCGGCGTCCAGCCCGGTGCCCGACATCCTGGCGTTCAGCTGCAACGGCGCCCGCCACACGCCGGTCACCGATCCCTGAAATTGCGCCGGGCCTTCGCCGACCGCGATGGTATGATCGAGCCCCAGCAAGACAAGCAACGCACCGCCGCGCTCCGAGGATAGTTTCGATTCGATGCCGAATTCGCTGCGCCGGAGCGTATCGAGATCGATCCCGCGCAGGGCCGCGATATCCGGCGTTGCCGTGATCGTGGCGACGCCCTTGAGCTGCGGCGCGTCGAGGTCGAGCACCGCGCGCGCGTTGGCGCGATCGGCGTGTTCGGAGTTTTTCTCAAGATCGAGCGCCAGCTTCAGGCGCGCGGGCCCCGGACTTAGCCCCATCGCATTGAGCCGCGACGCCAGCGCGGGCGCGAGCGGCGCGATCAGCCCGGTGATTTGACCGAGCGAGGCGGCGCTTGAATTCAGCGCCAATCTTCCGGTCGCATTGACACGGTCGAAACTCCCCGCACCTTCCATCATCACGCTGCTGGCGTCGCCGATTTTCAATTGATCCAGCGCGATCGTCTTTGGGCCGTAGCCGAGCTTCGCCTTGAACGGACGCAGCTCCTGACCGGCCGATGTGGCGCGGCCGATGTCCAGCGACAGCTGCGCCTGGTCCGGCCACTCGGCCTGCGGGCCCGCCAGCGAGCGCGCCAGCGCCGTTGCGGCATCGAGGTCGAGACGTTCGGCCTTCAGCTCGGCATCGAAGCGGGAGCCGCCGCTTGCCGGCAGATTTGAGGCCGCAACCCGTCCTTCAACGGCGCTGCCATCGATCTCGGCCTTCATGGCTTCGATCGCAATGCGGTCCGGGGCCGCGATGACATTGCCGATCAGGCGCAACGGCTTTTGGCTGCGATAAGGTGACCTCGCTACGGCCCTGCAACCACGCCACCAGCGTGTCCGGATCGGATGACTCGACGTTGAGCGCGCCGGCGAAACCACCGGGCGGAGCGGCTTGCGCGCTGCTGCCGCTGAAGGCGACGCGGGTGGCGCCGGGTGCGCGAAAATCCAGCCGGTCGATGGTCCAGGATTTGGCGTCGGCGTGCAGGTCGGCGGCAAGATTCTGCACCGGACGCCCGCCCAGCATGATCTGCTCGGAGCTGAATTCGATTTGCGCCGGAATTGGAACTTGCGGGATCGCGGCCGCAAGCGCGCGCCAGCCAGGCAACAATCGGATCGGATCGGCCGTGTTGTTGTCCTTGTTATTTTCCTTGGCGACAAACCGGTCGGCATCGAGCTGCCGCGCCGACAGCACGGCATGAAGCAGCGGCGACGCGCCGAAGCGAATGTCCCCGATCCCTGCGAATTTCAGCGCGCTCTCTTCGGCGCCGTAGCTGGCCTCGAGCTGCTCGAGCCGCGCGGCGGCCGGATCGGCCTTGACCCGCGCCGAGACCCGCCAGGGCGTGATCGGCACGTCGCCCGTGGCCTTGAGTCCGGCGGGAACCGCCAAAACCAGCGCGCCTTCGAAGCGCGGTGCCCGCGTCTCGAAGCTGAGCACGCCATCGAGATCGGCAGAAAATCCGCGCGCGCCGGGATCGATGTTGAGATGAACGCGGGTGCCGCTGCCGTCAACGCTCTGACCGGATGAGACGCGAAACGGATAGCGCACGCCTGACAGCATGAAGTTGCCGTCGCCCCGCACCGAGCCGGCCAGCGAGCGCACGTCGCCGCTGAAGGCGATGTCGTTCAGCTCGAGCGTGCCGCGGCTCGCGGCGTCATGCAGCGCGATGCGGCCGGTCAGGTTCAGGCGGTCGATCGCCAGCGATCCCAGGTTGAACTTTCCGGTCAATGCCGGCCAATCGATCCTGCCTTGCGAATCGAGGCCGAGATCGAGCGCCATGCCGTTGATCGTCAGTTCGGTGGCGCGCCATTCGCCGCGCATCAGCGAGCCCAGGCTGAACTCCACATCGAGCTTGTCGGCGCGAACCTTGCCGAGATCATTGGCGCCGCCCACCACCACGGAGCGCAGCCGCAGCGACGGCGTCGGCAGCAGGCGCGCGTCAAGTTCCCCGCCGACGCGCACCGGCGTGCCGACCACCCGCGTGGCCTCGGCCTCGAATTGCGGCCGGAACTGATTCCAATCGATGAAATACGGCCCGATCAGCGCGGCTATCAGCGCGATGATAAAGATAATCGCCGATCCGAGCAGCGTAGTCTGCACGGTGTCTCCCTTTGAGTAGATTCCGGCGCGTTGGCGGTCGCGAGACTTGACGCGGTCGCTTCGCCAAGCGGCCGCTGCGCTGAAATCAGCGCCGGAGCAGCGCAATATATGCCATATATAGAGCCAACTGTGGCGAAGTCACAGCAACGTGGCGCGGCGCGTTTACGCAGACGCGCTCACCAGCTTGCGGGCAACCTCTTGAGGCCGCGCAGGACAAAGGTCGGCCGCCATTCCGGATTTTCGGCATCGTCGAGCCGCAGATCCGGCAGTCGGCGCAACAGCGTCGCGATCGCGACCTCCGCCTCGATGCGCGCAAGCTGGGCGCCGAGGCAGAAGTGTATGCCCCCGCCGAAGGACAGCGGACGGACGTTGGGACGGGTAATATCGAGGCGATCCGGCCGGTCGGGATAGACCGCCGGGTCGCGGTTGGCCGAACCCAACAGGCAGAGCACAGGCTCACCTTTCGGAATTTTCTTGCCGCCGAGGTCATCGATGTCCTCCAGCGCCACCCGGCCCGTCGACTGAACCGAAGAGTTGTAACGCAGGAATTCCTCGATGGCGTTGGTGATGAGGGCGGGATTGGCCTTGAGCAGCGCGAGCTGATCGGGATTGCGGTGCAGCGCCAGCAACCCGTTCCCGATCAGGTTGACGGTGGTCTCGTGCCCGGCGCCGAACAACAGAATGATATTGGCGGTCAGTTCCTCATTGGAGAGCTTGCTGCCGTCTTCCTCGGCCTGCACCAGTTGCGTCGTCAGGTCGTCGCCCGGGTTCTTCCGCCGCAGCTCGAACAGCTGCTGGAAATACATCTGGGCCATCATATTGCTGGCATTGGCCTGCTCGATTTCAGCTTTCGACAGTGGTACCGGATCGAGCAGGCGTCCGCCGTCGCGCGAACTCTTGTAGAAGACTTCGCGGTGGTCCTCGGGAATCCCGAGCATGTCGCAGATGATCGTCACCGGCAGCCGGAACGCAAAATCCCCGATCAGGTCCATATGGCCCTGGCCGGCGAGCGCATCGAGCGTTTGGTCGACAATCTGCTGGATGCGCGGGCGCATGTCGTCGACCCGGCGTGCCGTGAAGGCTTTCACCACCAGGCCGCGCAAACGCGTGTGGTCGGGCGGGTCCCGCTGCAGCATCCAGTGGCTCATGCTGCGAAAGGCCGGCTCGTCCATGATCTGCGGTCCATACCGCCGTACCGTGCGATCGACGAAATCCTTGCCGAAGCGCTTGTCGCGCAGAACCAAGCTTGCCTCCGCGTGGCGGCTGGCGACGAAAATGCCAAGCGGCGTGAGATGCATCGGATCGGTGGTGCGCAGCCGCTCGTAATGAGGATAGGGATCGCGAATGAACTCCGGCGCCAGCGGGTTGAAGAGCAGCTCGGTGTTCGCGGTCTGAACATGCTCGTTCATGGGCGCCTCGATGCGGTCAGATTCATTTTGAGAGCCGATTAGCCCACAAGCCGCCGATATCGGCAAGCCCGTAGGTGGCGCTTCTTCCTAGCTGGCGCTAGTCCGGGCCTGTATCCGGTGTAACTGGCCCGCAACTGCCCGGATCTTGCCGGGTGACGCCATCCAGATCGCCACCGCGGACAATCCGCTCACGCCAATTCCGATCGCAAACGCGATCGTATAACTCCCTGAAAGGTCGTGCAGAAAGCCGGTAACCCAGGGACCCGCCGCACCTCCCGCCAGCGCCGCGAGCATCACGCTGCCGAAAATACTGCCGTAATGCTTGCCCTGAAAGATCTCCAGGACCACCGCCCCCATGATCGAGGTCAGGCCGTAGCCGAGCGCGCCCTGGGCCAGAACCATCAGGTAGACCAGCAGCAATGTCGGAACGTATTTCAGCGCGATCAGTGCCGCGAAGCAGATCGCAAAGCCGAGGCAGCTCGCGGCCCATATCCATTCACGGCCCAGCCGGTCGGAGAGGTGTCCGAGCCAGATCTGGCCGGGGATACCGAGCAGGCTGACCGCGCCCAAAGCCCAGACCGCGACGCTCGGGCTGAAGCCGATGTCGAGAAGATATTTGGTCTGGTGCACCTGCACCGCGTACCAGATATACAATCCGCAGAAATAACCGAGCGATATCCACCAGAAACGCGCGGTGCGAAGCGCGCGCTGCAGGGTCCAGTCGGTGCCGGCCCAGACGGGATCAACGATGTTCGATATCGGCTTGGCGGATGTTGCCGTCGGCGCGGCGTCGCCGTCCGGCAGAAGCCCGATATCCTCGGGGCGCTTTCGCAGCAACAGGTTGATCGGCGCCAGCACGACCAGGATCAGAATGCCCATCGCGGTGCAGGCGGTTCGCCAGCCGGTCTGCTCGATCATGAGCTGCACCCACGGCAACAGCGTAACGGAGCCAATTCCAACGCCGGCGAATGCAAGCCCCATGGCCAGGCCGCGCCGGCGATTGAACCAATTGGGCAGGAACAGCGATTGGCCGGAGTAGCCGAGACAGACGCTTCCGGCGCCGACCATGACGCCGATCGTCAGATACAGATGCCACGGCTGGCTCGTCAGCGGCGCCAGCAACAGGCCTCCCGCCATCAGCGCAACGCCGAGCTCCATCACGGCGCGGGGGCCGGAGCGATCCATCAATCGGCCGATCAGCGGGCTGACGGCGCCGGAAACCAGAAAGCCGAACGAGAACGCGCCCGCCGTGATGCCGCGCTCCCAGCCGAACTCGTCGATGATGGGTGGAAAGAACAGCGAAAACGCGGTGCGGGCATTGACCCCGATCGCCATGGTGACGAACGTCACGACGACGATGATCCAGCCGTAAAAGAAGGGAAGCCGCATTGGGTTTTGCATCTTGTCATTCCGGGGCGCGTAGCGCGAACCTCTGATGTGCGATTGCACATCGGGGAATCTCGAGATTCCGGGTCCGGTCCTTCGGACCATCCCCGATGCGCAATTGCGCTTCGGGGAATGACGGCGTCAAGGCCTTCGCTCAAGGACGGCGTGTCCAGTGCGCGGCGTTGACGGCGCCAGCCGGAACCTTGCCATCGATGATTGCCTCGACTTGACGAACGGTTTCGAGCGACTGGCTCTCGATCGCCGGCGGGGTCAACCCGCCGATGTGCGGTGTCGCGATGACATTTGGCAACCGCGCCAACTCCGGCGTCGGCATCTGATCCCGGGCGCGGCCTACATCGATCGCCGCTCCGGCAATGCGGTTCTCGCGCAATGCCGCGGCCAAGGCAGCCTCATCGACCAGATTGCCCCGGGACAGATTGATGAAGAACGCGTGCGGCTGCATCCGCGCCAGGGCCGCCTGCCCGATCAAATTCTCGGTCCGCTCATTCGCCACCGCGAGACAAACAACGTAATCGGCCCGTCCGAGAAGATCCTCAAGCGAGACATGTTCGATATCGGCGTCATCGACCGTCACAAAGGGATCGGCGACCAGAACCGTCATGCCCAGCGATTTCGCAACCGCCGCCAGATAGCGGCCGATGCTGCCGTAACCGATGATGCCAAGGCGGCTGCCGGCGAGCTGCCGCCCCATCATGACTTCAGGCTTCCGTCCGGAGTGGTAATCCGCCGCGGCACGCGAAATCCCGCGCGACAGGTCGACCATAAAGCCGAGCGCGAGCTCCGCCACAGATGGCACGAAGCCGGGCCCGGCTCGCGTGACCAGCACACCCGCCGCGGAGGCCGCTTGCACATCGATGTTGCGGATATCGACCGCGCAACGAACGAATGCGCGCAACTTTGGAAGCCGCGGAAAAATCTCGCCGGGTCCTTCCGTCAAACGGTCGGCCACGATGATATCGACATCGCGCGCCGCGCCGATCAGGCCGGCTGCATCGAGCGCATCGTCAGCTTCGTGCAGGACGACCTGGGCCACGGCTTGCAGGGCTTTGAGGCTGCGCTCGCCATAATACTGGCGGCGGAACTCAGGCGTATGCGTCAGCAAGACTTTCAACGTCAACGTTCTCCCCTGAAGACATCGTCAGTAACCGAAGGCGTGCGGCAAAGCCGTGCTGATGCCGGGAACGAAGGCAATCACCAGCAGGCACAGAAACAGAAGTCCGAGATACCCCATGATCGGCTTGACGGTCTGTTCGATCGGTACGTTGCCGATCAGGCAGGCCCCGTAAAGGCCGAGACCAAGCGGCGGTGCGAACAGACCGAGCCCCATCGAAATCACCAGCACCACGCCGAAATGCAAGGGATCGATGCCGAGTTTGACCGCAACCGGAAGCAATAGCGGCCCGAAGATGATGAGCGCCGCGGCGCCTTCGAGCACGGAACCCATCACGATCAGCACGGCAATCGACAGCAGCATGAACAGCCAGTTGCCGTTGGTGCCCGACAGCGAAAGCATCATGTCACCGACGGCATGCGGCACTTGCTGCAGCGTCAGGATGAAGGCGAGCGATTGCGCGGCGGCGACGATGAACAAAACCAATCCGGAGCGCGTTGCCGCCTGCACGAAGCTATCGGCTGCGGTCTTGAAGCTGAGTTCGCGGAACACCAGGCTGCCGATGACGATGGCATAGACCGCGGCGAACGCCGAGATTTCCGTGGCGGTCGCGAACCCGCTTTTGAAACCCGCGAAGATCATGAAGATCAATCCGAACGATGCGATCGCACCGCTCCAGAGACCCGACACCGCAGGCCGGGATTGCGCCTCGTCAGATGACGCCGTGCGCTTTCCGAAGATGATCGACACGATGATCAGGGCCAATGCCATCAGCCCGGCCGGCAGCAACCCGGCGACGAACAGGCCGCCGATCGACAGGTTGGCGACGAAGCCCAGGATGATCAGGTTGATACAGGGCGGAATGGTTTCCGCCATCACGGCGGAGGCCGCCAGCAACGCCACGGCGCTGCCCGGATTCTGCCGGGAACGACGGGCCGCGGGAATCAGTACCGATCCTACCGCCGCGACGTCGGCCATCTTGGAGCCGGAGATGCCCGAAAACAGCACCATCGACGTCACCATGACGACGTTGAGGCCGCCGCGCATGCGTCCCACGGCGCGCTGCAGCAGTTCAATGAGGCGAACCGACATGCCGTTCGCTTCCATGAGATAACCGACGAGAATGAAGAAGGGAATCGCGAGCAGCACGAAATTGTCGATGCCGCGCGCCATCTGCTGGGCGAAGATCACGCCGGGCAGCGTGCCTTCCACCCAAATGAATATCAGGGCCGCCAGCGCCAGCGCGAAGCCGATCGGCAATCCGCCGAAAAGGCTGATGAAGAATCCCAGCAGCATCAGGCTTCCCGACGACGGCACCGAAGCGGGAGCCACGAAATCCCACGCCAGATAGAGGCCGACGATCAAGCCGGTCGCAACCGTGCCGGCGATGATGTCGCGGACCGGACGGTGCCGGAAGAGATCGAGCGCAAAAATCGTCATCAGGAGCGCACCGGCGCCCATGGGATAGAAGGTCAACTCGAGCGGCAGACCTGCGCCGGTCGTTTGTCCCGTCGTGAGCCATCCGAGCTTGACCGCGTTGAACGCCACGTAGCCCGCAATCACCGTCACCAGCAACGCGCCCATGGCATCGACCGCACGCCGGAGTTCCGCCGGCAGCATGTCGATGAAAAATGCCACGCCGAGATTCTCGCTGCGGGCAAGCGCGCTGGCGGCGCCAAAGAAGCTCGATCCGACCATCAGGCCGCGGGCCACATCGTCGGCCCACTCGACCGGGGCATTGAACAGGAAGCGCAGCAGCACCGAACCGCAGACGACCAGCAGATCAGCTGCGAGCAGGATCGCCGCCGTTGCGTCGCTTAAACCAAGCAGCGAGGCTATGATCCGGTGGCCGCCGCTTCGCGAAGGCGCGGCGCCTGACATGGTCTGTACCCTCAAGCCTGGGTCGCGCGGATCATGTCCACCACGGGTTTTGCTTCGGGGCGAGCCTTGATGAAATTGTCGGTTTGAGGCAGCACGCGCTTGCGGAAGGCTTCCTTGTCGCATTCGACAATCGTGACGCCCTTATCCGCGAGATTCCTGAGCGCCTCTTTCTCCATCTCGAGGCCGTGAGTGCGGGTATCGGCTGCCGCCTTTTTGGCGGCGTCGAGAAATCCTTCACGCAATTTCGGATCCATCCGATTGAATGTCGCATCGCTGAAATACGTCGCCAGCGGCGAGAAATTGTGTTGCGTCAGCGCGTAGTGCTTGGAGGTTTCGTAGAACTTGCTGGCGAGGATTGTCGGCGGGTCATGCTCAAGCCCGTCGAGCACACCGGCCTGCAATGCCGTATAGATTTCACCGAACGCCAGCGGCGTCGCGGCAGCGCCCATCAGGCGAAGACACTCGGTGATGACGGGATTGGGTAACGTTCTGATCTTGAGGCCGGCCAGATCTTCCGGCGTCTTCACCGGCTTCTTGGCAAGCACGCTGCGGGCGCCGAAATTATATGCCCACGAGATAATCCGGATGTTCGCGCCCTTGAGCAGTGCTTCCTCGATCGGCCTGGCGGCGCCGGCGTCGAAGGCCTTCGTCTGTTGCTGAAAGCTGGAGAATAGATAGCCAAGATCAAAAGTCCCGACCAGCGGAACAAGATTGGCCGAGATCGATGAGCCCGACACCATCAGGTCGATCACCCCCAGCTTGACGGAATTGATGACGTCGATTTCCTGGCCGAGCTGGTTGTCGGGGAAGAACGTGACATCGATCTGCTCGCCGAGCCCGTTCGCCTTCAGGTTTTTCAGCAGATTGTCGTAATAGACCCGGCCGTTGGCATATTTGGGATCGTTGGGAAGTGACGACGAGCATTTGAGTTTCGTGGTGGCGGCATGCGCGCGCCCGATGATGGCGGGCGACAAAACTACCAGCGCGGCGGCTGCCTTCGACGATTTCAGGAACGCGCGGCGGCTGACCGGCACAGTCTTCATGGCGCTTTCTCCGGGCGTGTTTTTCTTGCGCCGCGATTGATTAGTGCGGCCGTTCACCTTGTCGTTGATTGCAAATGTAGGACCAAACGGAAGTCTCATGCAAGGGCGGCAATTGCGTCCGGGGCTCGCGCGTGCCGCTCGCGAGATGTCGGAAATTCCAGCGGTCACCCAGCATTCACCGTCAGGCTCTCGTGTCCGAAACAGGCGCGCTCGAGCCGCTGCGGCAGGTTGTCCTCGTTGGTTGGCCGCTTCCAGCACGATTCGTCGAGCATCAGACTAGACGCGGGCGGCGCACCAGTCCCTGCGCCACCGTCAACATTTGTTGTTGCCCGCCGCTAAGCGCGCCGCCGCGCTCGTGACGCTTCTCGGCAATCTCGGGAAAGAACGACAACGCTTCCTCGACCCGCGTGACGCGCTCGCTGCGCGGCAGGTCGTAGCCCGCCAGCAGGAGATTGTCGGTCACGGAAATCTGCGTGAACACGCGATGTCCTTCGATAACATGCACAAGCCCGGCGCGCGCGGCCTCGCGCGCCGTGAGCGTTGGTCATGTCCCGGCCACGCGATAGCGTTCAGCCTTTCGGGCGCGTGCGGATCATGAAGGTTTCGTAGGAGTATTCCGCGACCTGCCACCAAAGATTGCCGTCGTCCCGGAAGGCCATCTGCGAATCCAGGATCTTCTTGAAGTCGGGATTGGTTGCGGAGGTTTCGGCATTGACCTCGTTCGACGCCTTCAAACAGGCTTCCATGATAGTCTGGCTGAACGGGCGCAGCAGCGTCCCTGCGCCACCAGCCGCTTGATCGCCTGCGGATTGCGTGCGTCGTATCGCGCCTGAACATCCAGGTTGGCGTAGCCGCAGGCGATCGTGAGCAGCGATTTATAGGCCTTCGGCAAGGCGTCCCACTTGTCCGAATTGATGAAGAAGTGCAGCGCCGTGCCGCCCTCCCACCAGCCGGGATAATAATAGTATTTGGCGATCTTGTAGAAGCCGAGCTTCTCGTCGTCATAGGGACCGACCCATTCGGTGGCGTCGATGGTGCCCTTTTCCAATGCCGGATAGATATCGCCGCCCGCGATCTGCTGCGGGATGGTACCGAGCTTGGAAAGGGTTTTGCCGGCCCATCCGCCGATCCGCATCTTGAGGCCATTGAGGTCGGCGACGGTGTTGATCTCCTTGCGGAACCAGCCGCCCATCTGGGTGCCGGTGTTGCCGCCGGCGATGGCGTATAGCTTGGACTTCTTGCCGAACTCATTGAGCATGTCCTGGCCGCCGTGATCCTGGAACCAGGCATTCTGCTGACGCGAATTCAGCCCGAACGGAACCGAGCAATAGAGCGCGTAGGTCGGGTCCTTGCCGATGAAGTAATAGGCGGCGGTGTGACACATCTCGACAGTGGCATTGCTCACCGCATCGAGCGCCTGCAAGGCAGGAACGATCTCGCCGCCGGCAAAAGGCTGAATCTGGAATTTGTTGTCGCTGGCTTCCGCGACATATTTTGAAATCGTCTCCGATGCACTGAACGGGACGTCGAGCGATTTCGGCCAGCTCGTGGTGCAGCGCCATTTCAGCTCGGGCATCGACTGCGCGATGGCGGGTGCTGCGACAGCGGTTGACGCGGCAAGCCCGGCGCCTGCCGTTTTCAGAAATTCACGACGTTTCATGGCGTTTCCCCTTTTTTGATTTTCTGCTTTGGAATTGCCCACCCATGGCGATTTTGCGCGGCGTCGCTCCCCAGCGATCAGGTCTTGTTAGCCGGCATTCCCGGGACCAGTCCCGGAACGTCCTGACGATACCAGACGTTAGGCCTCCCGGGTAGCCACAGGAAGCTACCTTAAAGTCTTGTCCCATGAGACACAGCGGCGCCGCGCTCACCCCGCTGTCGCGCCGATCCAGGCCGACAGCGTATCCACGACTTCGCGCATGGCGTCGCGGTCATTCCTCCCCGAGCGCGCCGGGACGTGGAAGGAATGATCGGCCTCCTGCACAAGATGCAGCGACGCGGATGTCCCGAGGCGCTTCACGACGGGTTCAATCAGCGGCAGCTCCGCAAGCTTGTCGCGGGTGCCCTGGACAAAGAGCATGGGGACATGGACATCTGAAAGGTGCTTGGCCCGCGCGTCGGATGGCTTGCCCGCGGGATGCAATGGAAAGCCCAGGAACGCAAGTCCGCGGACGCCAGCCAACGGCGCGGCGGCTTGCGCCTGCGACGTCATGCGGCCGCCAAACGATTTGCCGCCGGCAACAAGGGCCAGCCCCGGGCAGCATCGCGCGGCTTCCTCCACCGCGGCCCGCACCGCGGCATGAGCGATCGCCGGCGGATCCGGCCGCTTGCCGGCTTTTTCCATATACGGGAACTGATAGCGCAAGGTCGCGATACCGCGGTCGCAAAGGCCGCTCGCAACCTGCTCCATAAATGGATGGGTCATGCCGGCGCCGGCGCCATGGGCAAAGATAAAGCACGCCCGCGCCGCCAGCGGCCGGAGCAGGAGCGCGGAGACATCGTTCGCGCCATCGACTTTGAGTTTCAGTTGTTGCGGGCTGACGACGCTCATCTCGCTTTGGCCCGAGGCAAATTCACTGCCGCAACATCGGATGCTCATTGAGCACATCTTCCCTGATGGATACCGCCTGAATCGCGCGAAACAATATCCGCGCCGTCCTCAAATCGTTGGCCTTGGCGCACAAGTTCACGATCTGGCGTACCGAGGAATCGCGCAACAGGTCATCCGAAATCTTGATGGCGATTTCCATTGCCGCCTTGGCGGCGCGTTCGTACCGCTCGGTCTCGTATTTGCTCTTGTTATCGGGGCGGTCGGCAGAGCTACCTGCTTTTTCGGCACTGTCGGCGGCGGAACGGCAGATCTCGCGTATCTTGTGGGCGGCTTCAATATCGCCGATCGGCCACTCGATGTTCTCCTCCCAGATTTCCTTGCGCTTGCCCTTGTTGAACCACCTCATCGCCGTGCCCTTGAAAACATCTGCAAGCATCGTTGGCCGTCGCATATTTTGGGGCCGGGGTGCCTTGTAGGTCCCTAGCCCGCCGGCAAGATCTTTCCGGGATTGAAAATATTCTGCGGATCGAGCGCCTGCTTCAGCGCGCGCATGGCGTCGATCGCCTCGGGGCCGAGTTCGGCCCTGAGGTATTTCTGCTTGCCCTGCCCGATGCCGTGCTCGCCGGTGCAGGTCCCGCCCATCGCCTGGGCGCGCTGCACCAGGCGATGCATGAAGTCCTCGCCGCGCGCCATCTCGTCTGCGATATCGACGTCGCACACCAGCGAGCAATGGAAATTGCCGTCACCGACATGACCGACAATCGGCGACATCAGGTTGAGGCGTTTGAGATCCGCTTCGGTTTCGGTCACGCAATCGGCAAGCCGCGAAATCGGTACGCACACGTCGGTCGCCACCACGCCAGCGCCGGGACGCAGTGCCTTCACCGCCCAATAGGCGTCGTGCCGCGCCTGCCAGAGTTTTGTGCGATCCTCGGGCTTGGTGGTCCAGGTGAAATCGCCTCCGCCGCATTCCCTGGCGATCTCGCTGAAATTCCTCGATTGCTCGGCGACCTCGTTCTCGCTGCCGTGAAATTCAAGCAGCAGCAGCGGCGTCTCCGGCAACGACACTTTCGAATAGGAATTGCAGGCCCGCACCTGCGCCGCGTTGAGCAGTTCAATGCGGGCGACGGGAATCCCGGTTTGGATGGCCAGAATCGTGGCCTGGCAGGCGCCGCGCACGCTGTCGAATGAACAGGCCGCAGCCGCGATGGTTTCGGGAATGCCGCGCAGCTTGATGGTGAGTTCGCAGATGATCCCGAGCGTGCCTTCGGCGCCGACAAACAGATGCGTCAGGTCGTAACCGGCCGAGGATTTTTTCGCCCGCGTGCCCGTGGTGATGATCTCGCCGTCGCCGCGCACCACTTTGAGCGCCAGCACGTTGTCGCGCATGGTGCCGTAGCGCACGGCGTTGGTGCCGGAGGCTCGCGTCGACGCCATGCCGCCCAGCGAAGCATCCGCGCCGGGATCGATCGGGAAGAACAATCCCTGGTCGCGCAGATGCTCGTTCAGCGACTTGCGGGTGACGCCGGGCTGGATCACGCAATCGAGGTCCTCGGCGTGGACGTCCAGCACCCGGTTCATGTCGCGCAGGTCGATGCAGACGCCGCCGGCCGGCGCGTTGACCTGCCCTTCCAGCGAGGTACCGGTGCCAAACGCGATCACGGGAACGCCATGGCGAGCGCAGATCCGCACCGCGTCCTGGATATCCGAGGTCTCCTGCGCCATCACAACCGCGTCCGGCGGCTGCGGCGCCAGCCAGGTCGTGGTATGCGCGTGCTGGTCGCGCACCGCCTGTGAGGTGATCAGCCGGTTGCCGAACCGCGCCGCCAGCGCTTCAATGGTGCTCGCCAGCGCCTGCGGCTCCGGCCGCTTCAAATTATTGGTTATGGTCATGCCCAAGCGATATCCTCCCGGCAAATGACCGTGGCAAAGGATATATAGCGGGTCAAGGGACCGGAATCGAGCCAACAAGGATAGCTGATGTCGACTGTTATTGCCGGTGACGATGTGCTGCTGCGGCCCGCGCCGTTCCTGTCCTCGGTGATGCAGATCGAGCCGCAATGGATCGACTACAACGGCCATCTCAACATGGCCTATTACAATGTGATGTTCGACCGCGCCATCGACGAATTATGGCTCAAGCTCGGGATCGGGCCGGGCTACATGAAGGAACGCCACGGCTCGACCTTCACCGCCGAATGCCATGTACGATATCTGCGCGAGATTCATCTCGGCGATCCCGTCCAGGTGTCGATCCTGCTGCTGGCTGCGGACGAGAAGCGGCTGCACACCTTTGAGGAATTGCGCCATGCCAGCGAGGGATGGCTCTCCGCCACTTCGGAAAACATGACCATTCACATCGACATGACCGCGCGAAAGACCGCGCCGTTTCCGTCAGACGTTCGCGCCCGCATCCAGACGCTGGCGAACGCCCATAGCACCGTTGCACGCCCCGAGGGCATCGGCAGAAAGATTGCGATGCCCTCGAAATAGAGCTCGGCCTTTAAATGCGGGTTCGGCCCCGCGCCAGGCCGACCACGGCCGAGACCAGAAACAGCACAACCGCGATAAAGAAGATGACCTTGGCGATTTCGATCGAGGCTCCGGCAATGCCGCCGAAGCCCAAAATGCCTGCGATCAGGGCGATGATCAGGAAGGTAACGACCCAACTCAGCATGTTCAGGACCTCCGTTTTTCATGTTCTGTTCGATACCAGCGCGACGATGTCCCTCGCGCATCGGCTGCAGGACTAATCCAGCCTGGAAACAGAAGTTCCGCGCGGTTCCCGACACCTGACGTGTGAAAAATTGCCGGTCTCAAAGGAACAAAGTCGGGTTGAAGGTCCGGAAATGCGGCCCGCGGCGACAGCCGATAAAACCTGTCAAATCCGCCGTCAAAGCCCTATATGCCGTTCAATCCTGCTATGAAGGCTCCCCTTCACGGCCCCGCGGTGCCATCGTGGGCGGAAGACGATTCGCATGACCGAGCCGAACAAGCTGACCCCTCACGGCGTCCCTGACCACCAGCCCGCGGCTGGCGGCATTGCCGCGCGTGCGCGGGCGGCCGCGACCCCGCAATATCTCGCAGGGCTAAATCCCGAGCAGCGCGAGGCGGTGGAAACGCTGGAAGGACCGGTACTGGTGCTGGCGGGCGCCGGCACCGGTAAAACCCGCGTGCTGACCTGCCGCATCGCCCACATCCTGAGCCAGGGCCGCGCGCGTCCCGGCGAGATCCTCTCGGTCACCTTCACCAACAAGGCGGCGCGCGAAATGAAACTGCGGTTGGGCCAGATGCTCGGCCAGGCCGTCGAAGGCATGCCGTGGCTCGGCACCTTTCATTCGATCGGCGGACGCATTCTGCGCACCCACGCCGAGCTGGTGCAGTTGAAATCCAATTTCACCGTGCTCGATGTCGACGATCAGATCCGACTCCTGAAGCAGCTTCTCGCCGCCGACAATATCGACGACAAACGCTGGCCGGCGCGGATGCTCGCCGGCCTGATCGACGGCTGGAAAAATCGCGGCTTGATGCCGTCGCAAGTGCCGCCGGGCGAAGCCGCGGTGTTCGGCAACGGCCGGGGCGGCAAGCTCTATGCGAGCTATCAGGAGCGGCTGAAGATCCTCAACGCCGCCGACTTCGGCGATCTGCTGCTGGAAAACATCCGGCTGTTTCGCGAGCATCCCGATGTGCTCCGGCAGTACCAGAACCGCTTCAAATTCATTCTGGTGGATGAATATCAGGACACCAACGTCGCGCAATATCTCTGGCTGCGGCTGTTGGCGCAGGCGCCGTCGAAGCCGGGCACGGCTTCCTTCACCTCGCCCCGCTTCCGGGGAGAGGTCGATGCACGAAGTGCATCGGGTGAGGGGGTTGCTGAATTGACCTCGCCCTCGGCATTTGCGGTGAGTCCCCCTGACCCCGACCCTCTAAGAGCGAGCTCCGCTCGTCTCGACCCCGCAAGCGGGGAGAGGGAGAAGACAGCGCATCCCGGAATGACGCCCTCGCCTTCCCCGCCCCCCAAGAACATCTGCTGCGTCGGCGACGACGACCAGTCGATCTATGGCTGGCGCGGCGCGGAGGTCGACAACATCCTGCGCTTCGAGCACGACTTTCCCGGCGCCAAGGTCATTCGCCTCGAGCGCAATTACCGCTCCACCGGCCACATCCTGGCCGCCGCCTCGCATCTGATCGCGCATAACGAAGGCCGGCTCGGCAAGACGCTGCGCACCGAAGACGTCGACGGCGAAAAGGTCACCGTCACCGGGTCCTGGGATTCCGAAGAGGAGGCCCGCGCCATCGGCGAGGAGATCGAGGAGCTGCAGCGCGGCGGCAACAAGCTCAACGACATCGCGATCCTGGTGCGGGCCTCGTTCCAGATGCGCGAATTCGAAGATCGCTTCGTCACCCTCGGCCTGCCCTATCGCGTGATCGGCGGTCCGAGGTTTTATGAGCGCGCGGAAATCCGCGACGCGCTGGCCTATTTGCGCGTGATCAACTCGCCGGCCGACGACCTCGCCTTCGAGCGCATCGTCAATGTGCCGAAGCGCGGCCTCGGCGACGCCACCTTGCAGATGCTGCACGACCATGCCCGCAAGCGCCGGATTCCGCTCTCGGAGGCCGCCCGCGCCGTGGTCGAGACCGACGAATTGAAACCGAAAGCGCGCGGTGCCTTGCGCGATCTCATGCTCAATTTCGATCGCTGGCGCGCGCAAGGCGAAGTGACCTCGCACACCGAGCTGGCCGAAATCGTGCTCGACGAGAGCGGCTATACCGAGATGTGGCAGAAGGATCGTTCCGCCGACGCCGCCGGACGCCTCGAGAACCTCAAGGAGCTGGTGCGCTCGATGGAGGAATTCGAGAACCTGCAAGGTTTTCTCGAACACATCTCGCTGGTGATGGATCGCGACGGCGGCAGCGAGGACGATGCGGTGTCGCTGATGACGCTGCATTCGGCCAAGGGGCTCGAATTCGACAACGTCTTCCTGCCGGGCTGGGAGGAAGGGCTGTTTCCGAGCCAGCGCACGCTCGACGAACAGGGCCGAGCCGGGCTGGAAGAAGAGCGCCGCCTCGCCCATGTCGGGCTGACCCGCGCGCGCCGCCGCGCCAAATTATACTTCGCCACCAACCGGCGGATCCACGGCACCTGGTCGACCACGATACCGTCGCGCTTTCTCGACGAGCTGCCGGCGCCGAACGTCGAGATCACGGAATCCAAGGGCGGTTCGGGCTGGGGCGGCTCTGGCGGCTACGGCCCCTCGCGCTTCGATGATGTGGAATCGTTCGGCTCGAGCTACTCGACCCCGGGGTGGCAGCGGGCGCAGGCCAATCGCGCGCGCGGTCAGGGCGGCCGCAATGGCCAGGCCGGCGGCGGCTTCAATGAAAGCCAGTCGCCGTTTTCCAGCGCGCGCAGTGGTGCGTCGGGCGGCTTCTCCCGCAACAAGCGCGGCCCGGTGACCATCGAAGGCGAGCTGATCGCGAAATCCACCGGCACCACCTCGGAATTTTCTCTGGACGACCGGGTGTTTCACCAGAAATTCGGCTACGGCCAGGTGGTGAAGATCGACGGCAACAAGCTCACCATCGCCTTTGAGAAGGCCGGCGAGAAAAAGGTGGTCGACAGTTTCGTCGAGCGGGTGTGAGTCGCAAGAAAAGCGCCGAGCCTGCTGCTGGCGCGCGCCATGACCGGGAAATGAACAAATTGCTGCGAATTTTAGCGAATTTTTAGAAGCAAAACTTAGCCGCCACTTTTACCGAAAACTTGCGTATGCCGGGTATGATCAACCCGGATAGCGTTAGTACGCGTTGTCGCGAGTGTGGGGGTTGCCAAAATGGACCAGGAAAAATCGTTTCTGCAGGGTCTCGACGATGCGGTCCAGCGGGGAACGCCGGAAAGCCGCATGCGGGCGTTGCAGCATACCACCGATTTATTGATCGCCGGCCGCTATAGCGACGACGAGATATGGACCTTTGGCGAGGTGATCGGACGGCTAGCGGACGAGATCGAAGTCGCGGCCCGCGCGCAGCTTGCAAGGCGGCTGGCCCGCTTCGACAGGGCCCCGGTCAATATCATCCATAAACTTGCCTTTGACGATTCGATCGATGTCGCCGGCCCCGTGCTCCAGGAGTCCGAGCGGCTCGAGACCTACGCCCTGGTCGCCAACGCCTGCACCAAAAGCCAGCCGCATTTGCTCGCGATCTCAAAACGAAAGTTCATCGAGCAGGCGGTCACAGACGTGCTCGTGACGCGCGGCAACCGGGAGGTCGTGAACTCGGTCGCCAGTAACGATGGCGCGCGTCTTTCGGAGTTCGGCTTTTTGCACATGATCCAGCGGGCCGAAGGCGATTCCATCCTCGCCGAGCAACTTGGTCTCCGCAATGACATCCCCAGGCATCTTTTCCAGCAGTTGATCGCAAAGGCGTCGGTGGAGGTGAAAAAGCGGCTCGAAGGTGAGCGTCCGGCGATGGTTGATCAAATTCAGAACTCGGTGACCGAGGTCACGGGCACGCTGCAATCCAAGTTCGGGCCGGTATCGCGGAGCCATTTCGTCGCAAAACGGGTCGTGGCCACGCAGCATCAGCAGGGCAACCTGAATGAGGACAGCATATCCGGATACGCCCGGTCCCATCGGCTCGACGAGGTCACGATCGGACTGTCCTTGTTGTGCTCGTTGCCGGGCGACGTGATAGAGCGTGCGCTGGTCGACAAGAACCGGGAAATGCTGCTGGTTCTCGCCAAAGCCCTCGACTTTTCGTGGGCGACGACAATGTCATTGCTTTTTCTCGGCGCCAAGGATCACCGCATCACCGCACAAGACCTGACTGACCTGGAAAACGAGTTCGGGCGCCTCAACGTCAAGACATCCCGAAGCGTTCTGGAATTCTATCAGTCTCGCAAGAGCGCCGGGGGTGCTGATTCGAGCCTGAAGCGCCCGGCCCTGCTTCATATGCATTGAGATAACCGATCTGGAATTGGCTGGGGAATATCAATCATGAACGCAATCGCAGTCCTACGCAAACGTCCGGGTATGGTTTCCGATGAGTCGAAGCCGGACCAACCGCTGGATGCGGCCTGGATCGTCCTCGAAGCCGCGAACGATCTCGGGGACCATGCCACCGTCGAAGTTTGCCGGCGGGTCATCGACGCCAACCTGAATGGGACGCCTGCCCTCCAATCCGACCTGCATATTGTCCTCAATTATTTCAGGTGAACACGGGACGGCCTCGGATTTGCTGTAGTCCTGCTTTGAAGGCGGGCTGGTCCCTGCCCGACTAAACTCCATTTATGGGTGGATGGCCTGGCCTTGCGGCGATTGCGCAAGGCCGCGAGCGTTCATATCTGTCAGACCTCGCTACCCTCTCCTTCCCCCGGGCTGGCCGACGTGCCGCTTTATCCTTTTCCCGCATTGTTCCAATCAGATCATCAAGCCCGCCATGCTCCCGATCATATCCGTTGCAAATCTGTCGAAAACCTACAGCTCCGGTTTCAAGGCGCTCGACAACATCAACCTGGAGATTCGCCGCGGCGAGATCTTTGCGCTGCTGGGACCGAACGGCGCCGGCAAGACCACGCTGATCAGCATCATCTGCGGCATCGCAAATCTCAGCGCAGGCCGCGTGACGGTCGGCGGCCATGACATCAACGGGCAATATCGCGCCGCCCGCTCGCTGATCGGCCTGGTGCCGCAGGAACTGCACACCGACGCCTTCGAATCGGTGTGGGCGACCGTCAGCTTCAGCCGCGGCCTGTTCGGCAAGCCGAAAAATCCCGCGCATATCGAAAAGGTGCTGAAGGACCTGTCGCTGTGGGACAAGAAGGACGCCAAGATCGTCACCCTGTCCGGCGGCATGAAGCGCCGGGTGATGATCGCAAAGGCGCTGTCGCACGAACCGCAGATCCTGTTTCTCGACGAGCCCACCGCCGGCGTCGACGTCGAATTGCGCAAGGGCATGTGGGAAGTGGTGCGGACGCTGCAGGCATCCGGCGTCACCATCATCCTCACCACGCATTACATCGAGGAGGCCGAGGAGATGGCCGACCGGATCGGCGTCATCAACAAGGGCGAGATCATCCTGGTCGAGGACAAGGCGGGCCTGATGCAAAAGCTCGGCAAGAAACGGCTGAAGCTGCATCTGCAAGGCAAGATCGATGCGATTCCGCCTGATCTCGCGCCCTACAACCTCGAACTGTCAGACCAGGGCTGCGAGCTGATTTACAATTACGACACCAAGGGCGAGCGCACCGGCATTACCAGTCTGCTCAGCGACCTCCGAGCCGCCGGCATCCGCTTCTACGATCTCGATACGACGCAGAGCTTCGCTGGAAGACATCTTCGTCAGCCTGGTGAGGGCGCCATGAATTTCAGGGCTGTCCGCGCGATCTATCTGTTCGAAATGGCGCGCACCTGGCGCACGCTGCTGCAAAGCATCGTCTCTCCGGTGGTTTCGACGTCGCTGTATTTCGTGGTGTTTGGCGCCGCGATCGGCTCACGTATCACCCAGGTCGAAGGCGTCAGCTACGGCACCTTCATCGTGCCGGGGCTGGTGATGCTGTCGGTGCTGACGCAAAGCATCGCCAACGCCTCGTTCGGCATTTATTTTCCGAAATTCGTCGGCACCATCTATGAGTTATTGTCGGCGCCGATCTCCTATTTCGAGATCGTGCTCGGCTATGTCGGCGCCGCCGCCACCAAATCGATCATCCTCGGCCTGATCATCCTCGCCACCGCCGGCCTGTTCGTGCCGCTGCAGATTCATCATCCCTGGTGGATGCTGGCGTTCCTGGTGCTGACCGCGGTCACCTTCAGCCTGTTCGGCTTCATCATCGGCATCTGGGCCGACGGCTTCGAAAAGCTGCAGATGATCCCGATGCTGGTGGTGACGCCGCTGACCTTCCTCGGCGGCAGCTTTTACTCGGTGAACATGCTCCCCTCCGGCTGGCGCACCATCACGCTGCTCAACCCGGTGGTCTATCTGATCAGCGGTTTCCGCTGGAGCTTCTATGAAATCGCCGACGTCAGCGTAGGCGTGAGCGTCGGCATCACGCTGATGTTCCTCGCGATCTGCATGGTCGTGGTGTGGTGGATCTTCAAGACCGGGTATCGGCTGAAGAACTGAACACCCTTTCGTTCGTCATTGCGAGGAGCAAAGCGACCGAAGCAATCCAGTCTCGTTTCGTGGCCGTGGATTGCTTCGCGGAGCCTGTCATCGGGCGCGCGTTCGCGCGACCCGTTGGCTCGCAATGACGGTCGATCAAATTACCGGTAGCAGTGGAAATGGTCGTAGCGGTCGTAATAGCCGCGGCAACGATAGCCGCGCCGATAGCCGCGATCCGGAATTCCGAACACGCCCTTGACGGCGCCCACCGCGCCGCCGACGCCGGCGCCGACCGCGCCGCCAACCACCCCACCCACGGGGCCGGCAACCCGGTTGCCTTCGTAGGCACCCTCCTGCGCGCCGCGCACGATGCCCTGCGCGTGCCCGATATGGGGCATCGCGAGCAGTCCGAGTATCAGTGCCGCCGCCGCAAGATCAAGCTTTATGGGCAAACCGGCTGATAGCGCCGATGTCATGGTCTTCGTCTTCATGTGAATTCCTTTTGGTCGGCCGCGATTGCGCCGAACGGGCGGGAATCTGTAACGCGGATGCGGCTAAAAGGTTGCACGCCCGTGAAGAATTCAGGGCGGGACGGTCGCGGCCCGATTAAACCCCGCCGCCGCCTTGTTTGCGCCCGCCTGCACATTAACGATGCCTCACCGGCCGCTGGAACCAAATCCGTATTCCGGGCATATTGATGCGGGGGACGGAGAGAGCGGCACTGCAGTCAAGGCTCGGAGGCCAAAGATAAAATGCGTTCCTTCCTCGTTGCTTTTGCCGGTCTGATGCTGTTCGCCACCGGCGCCGCGCAGGCCAACGTCTCCATCACCATCGACAAGAATGCGCAGCAGATGACCGTCGCGGTCGACGGCGTCGAGCGCTACCAGTGGCCGGTCTCCACCGGCATTCCGTCCTACGAGACGCCGAACGGCAGCTTCCGCACCTTCCGGATGGAGGAAGACCACTACTCCAAGGAATTCGACGACGCGCCGATGCCGCACTCGATCTTCTTCACCAAGATCGGCCATGCCATTCACGGCACCGATTCCGAAAGCCGTCTCGGCACCCCCGCTTCGCACGGCTGCGTGCGGCTGTCGCGCGCCAACGCCACGACGCTGTATGAGCTGGTGCAAAAGGAAGGCGTGCTCAACACCACCGTGACGCTGACCGGCTCCTCCCAGATCGCGCTCGCGCGCAATCCGCGGTCCCGGACCAATACCGCCGTCGCGCGCCGCGATCCGGCCGAGCAATACGTTCCGCAATATAACGCCGCCGGCGATCCCGTCGTGTTGACGCCGCAGCAGGTGGCGCCCGGCCAGATCCCCCCGGCGCAAGCGCAGGCTGACCCCGATTACATCTACCCGGCCGACGGCAGCTCCGACGCGGCGCGCTATCCGGCGCCGCGCGGCCGACGGCTCTATGACACGCAGGTCTACCAACAGCAGCAATACGACCGCGGCTATGCACCCCAATACGCGCCGCGGCCGTATTATCAGCCGCGCGGACTGTTCACCTATCAGGATTAGCGCGCGGACTTGCTGATCGAGCCTGCCGAGTGCGGCTTGCCCAGGCTCCGCTTTGCCTGCGTTAGCGACCGGACACCCCTTCAAGATCGTTGATGGCCGCGGTGCTTGGCTATTGATTCTTGGGCGGTGCGCCTGGAAGCACGGCTGCCACACCTTCCGGATTGATGTTGAAGGCCAGGAATGTCAACGGCTCACTGCCTGGGTTGCCCCATTGATGCACGAGGGCGTACGGTTCATAGATCAGGGAACCCGGGGCTTTTTCCGTCGTCGTGCCGTCGACCGTGTTGGCGCCGGTGCCGGAGATTATATAGTACAGAGCCGCTCCTGACCGATGGTGTGGCGGGTTGGAAGGCATCTGCGCCGGAAATGTGACTCGTGTCAGATTGAGATCATAACCGCCTGGCTTCAGGTCGGGGATCGGTGCAGCTGTGCGATATAGTTCTCTCACCGCGGCAGGTGCCTGTTCGGCAGGCCGATCCACCTCCGCAGCGGGGGCAAGCAAGAAGTGGAGGAAGCTCGATGGTCCTCCACTGCCCGCCTTCAGCACAGACGTCTTCCCGGCAGCGATGAAGAGCCCATCTCCTGCGTTGAGAATTTTGGTCCCGCCATCGAGCGAGACCTCGGTCGATCCTGAAATCTGGTAGACGATGCCGTTGGCCGCAGAGACGCTGCTGTTCTCGCCCGACGGGATCGTGACGCTCACGGCTTTGAAATAGAGTGGCACGTCCGTCACGGTCGGCAGTTTGGTTGCAGCAATGACTGTTCGGGTAATTGCCGGCGGAGCTGGCGTGGTTTGTGCAGCCGCGGAGCCGCCAAGTGCCATCGCGCCGAGTGAAAGTGACAGTGACAGTGTTCCGATCGTCCTGAACCGCATGATGGCCTCCCAGTTCAACAGATGGTTAAAGCATCATACGCGCTTCTTCCGCCGCTTGTAACGGCAAGTGCTTCGAACGGCTGTCGGCCGGACACCGGACGCAGGTTTGGCTGCCAGTCGTCGTGGAAGATTGGCTCCAAATGAGTTGGTGGATATTTCCTTCACTCGACTACGCGATACATTCGCGGCCGCGCGCGCACCGGATCGAGCAGCGACCAGTCGCCCTGTTCGACGACATGCCCCTTGGGGAAAGGCGCGCGCGGTTCCTGGCCGAGCGATCGCATCACCCGGTCGTCGCGGTAGTAGCAAAGCAGCACCACCCGAACCAAGGCGGCGAGCGGTGCACCGCCGGCTTCACGAAAAGCCGCGGCCACCTCCGTGCGGCGCTCCGGCCCGAGATCGGCGAAGGCGCCACCCGCAAGCGTGGCGAGATGGGCGAGCGCGCGGCATATATCGTCATGGTCGCGCTCAAGGCTCCCCAGGATGTCTTTAAAGATCAATTCGTCGTCAGCCCCCGGCACGCCATAGGTCGGACCTGGCGGGATGATCGTGCCGGCCAGCGCGCGCAGGTCGCGGATTTGTTCGGCGGTGAGGTGATTGTTTGGCATGTCGGTCGTTCTCAGTCGAACAGGTTGGCGAGGCGCTGCTTGATGCTGTCGGCAATGTAGAGCGCCAGCGCCTGGATGGTCGAGGTCGGGTTCACCCCGCCGGAGGTCACCCAGATGCTGCCATCGACGATGAAGAGGTTCTTCACGTCATGGCAACGGCCCCATTCATTCACCACCGAACGCTCGGGGTCGGTGCCCATGCGCGCGGTGCCGAGAAGGTGCCAGCCGCCGTTCAGGATCGGGCTCTCGACCGCAATATTGCCGGCGCCGGCGGCGGTCAGGATCTCCTTCGCCCGCGCGATGCCGTGGTCCATCATCTTCAGGCTGTTGGCGCTGATGGTATAGTCGAGCTTCGGCGCGGGGATGCCGCTGGAGTCCTTCAGCACGGGATCGAGCGTCACCCGATTGTGCTCCTCCGGGAGATCCTCGCAGATCGCCGAAAGACCGATGCGATGGTTCAGCAGTTTGCGATAGACGCGGTGATGGTCTTCGCCCCACGGCAGCCGCCCCGCATTGGTGCTGACGATGGCTTCCATGATCGCACCGACGCCGCGGCCGAACTGAAAGGTATAGCCGCGCACGAAATCGCGCTGCGGGTCGGTCTCGTAGAATTCCTGGCTCCAGAGACATAGCGGCGGGCCGTGATTGCCATCGAGCGGTTCATCGACATAGCCGTACGTCAGGGCGTAGGGATGAAACATCAGATTCTTGCCAACCAGCCCGCTGGAATTGGCGATGCCGTTCGGAAACCGCGCCGATACCGAGTTCAGCATCAGCCGCGGCGTGCCGACGCCGTTGCAGGCGAGGATGACGACTTCGGCGGGCTGAAACTGCTCCTGCCCCTCGGCGTCATAATAGACGACGCCGGAGGCCATGCCGTGCTCGTCGGTGGTGATTTCGCGCACCCGGCAAAGCGTCCGCAGCTCGACGCCGGCGCGGATCGCATGCGGCCAATAGGTAATGTCGGTACTGGCCTTGGCGCCCTGCGCGCAGCCCGGCGTGCAGTGACCGAGGTTGATGCAGCGCGCCCGCCCCTCGTAATCGGTGGTGGCAATCGTCGAGTCGGACGGCCACCAATGCCAGCCCAGCCGGTTCATCGCCTTGCCGAAGCGCGCGCCTGACTTGCCAAGGGGCAGAGGCGGCATCGGCGGCTGCTTCGGCGGATAGGCGGGATCGCCCGCAAGACCCGAGACGCCCATCATGCGGTCATTCTCGGCGAAGAATGGCTCCAGCGTCGCGTAGTCGATCGGCCAGTCGTCGGCGACGCCGTCGAGCGTGCGCACCTTGAAGTCCGAGGGGTGCATGCGCGGAAAATGCGCCGTGTACATGATCGTGCTGCCGCCGACGCCGTTGAAGTTCACGACCTTGATCGGCGAATTGGCATCGTTGATCGGATAGTCGGTCGGCCGCGCGCGGCGGTTGGGACTGATGGCGAAATCGCTGAACAGGCGCGCCTCCCAATCCCGTCCGTTGCTCGGATAGTCCGTCGGCTTCACCCAATCGCCCTGCTCCAGGCAGAGGATCCGCATCCGGGTATCGGCAAGGCTCCACGCCACCGCCGCGCCCGAGGCGCCAGAGCCGATGATCAGGACATCGACCTTATCGTGCATCGAAATTTCCCCCGCAGTCCCGAATTTCTATTGCTCGTCTTTGCGCAGCCGCCGCCACACCGCGCCGAGCACGTTGGAGTAGTCGTCGGTCCAGACCCGCTGCTTCTCGTCGGCTTCGTCCAGCTCCCATTGTTCCGATGATGCCAGCTTGCCGACGTCGGCCTCCTCGCGCGCCGAGACCACGACCGACGTCGAGAAGATGTATTCGTTGTCGCGCCCGGAATCCTCGCTGTAGACCCAGCTCTTGAGATCGTTGGCCTCGGCGATGCCGACCACGACGCTGGACAATTCCAGATGCCGGTTCGAGACATGCATCATCACCGCGCCCTGCGGGGCGAGCTTGCTCTTGTAGATCTCCATCGCCTCTTGGGTGGCGAGGTGGATCGGGATTGCGTCCGACGAATAGGCATCGACGATGATCAGATCGTAGATGCCGTCAGGCTCCTTGGCGAAGGT
This sequence comes from uncultured Alphaproteobacteria bacterium, assembly GCA_963761395.1. Lineage (GTDB taxonomy): Bacteria > Pseudomonadota > Alphaproteobacteria > Rhizobiales > Xanthobacteraceae > Bradyrhizobium. The sequence goes on along the minus strand of CAVXHU010000026.1, from coordinate 53,309 downwards.
CAGCCGGGCGTCGCCTATCACCGGCTTCAGGTCGGGCTCGCAGTTCTGGATGTAAGTAAAATATTTGGGGTCGCGCGCGGTATCGACCATCGATTGATCGATCTCGAAGAATTTCCAGCTCTCGCCCGGCTCCGAGGCGCAAGTCAGCGTGCCGGCGCCGAGACCGATCACCGCGACGCGCAGCGGTGCACCTTTACGCTCGCGAACCGCCGCGATCGCCTGACCGATGCCGCCATCCCGGTGATAATAGGTGATCGGCTCGGGCCGCCCGGTAATTGGAGTGCCGTCGTCGTTCTGGAATTTCTCGGCGCCGTGAATCGTGGTGCCGTGCATCAGCACGTGATACTGGCCGTGCGGCGTCTCCACGATCTTGTGGACGCCGAAAAAGCTGCGCACGGTTTCCACGCGCCCGTCGTCCGACGGATAGGCGCGGATCAGCACCAGCGCCACCACGACCGTTGCGAAAATCTTCCAGCGATTGGCGTTCAATCCGAGTGCCAGCAATGCCGAGAGCACGCCGACGGCGCCGATCACCCAGACCCGGTGTTCACCGATCCATGTCGTGATCTTGCCCTCCGACCAGGAGGGCGCGATCAACGCTGCCGCCAGCACGGCGAGAAACGGCCAGTACCAGCTGCTCCAGCGCGAAAACCGTTCGTTGCCGCCGGGCGGGCGGCACAACGCCGCCAAGGCCAGCAGGATCGGGTATTCCGCGATCCATGAAAACGTATAAGGCGCGATCAGGCCCGCGAACAAGCCGCCGACCATGCCGCCGAACGACAGCGCGACATAGAAGCCGGTGAGATATTTCGCGGCCGGGCGGGTACGCGCCAGTTCGCCATGGCATGCCATCGCAATGACGAAGAAACAAACCTGGTGTCCGCCGAGCGTCAGCAGCAGGTTCTGTTCGCCGCCGAACGCGAGCAGCACGATCACGCCTGCGATCGCCAGCGGCTGAGCCAGCAGCATCCATTTGTGCGGCAGCAGCGGGCGCGACTGGAACACCAGCACCCAGGTCAAGAGATAGAGCGACAGCGGCAGCACCCACAGCAGGGGTGCCGCGGCAACGTCGGTGGAAATATGCGCGGTCACCGCGATCAACAGGCCCGACGGCACCGCGGCGAGAAAGATCCAGCGCGCGCGCAATGTCCACGGCGGCGCCGGCGCGTCGGTTTCATCGGCGGGCCTATCGAGCGCGGCATTCGCCGGCGAGCGCAGCAACAGCACGCCGCAAGCCCCAATCAGCACGATCAGCAATCCGTAGCCGCTGGTCCAGAGCAGGTTTTGGGTGCGCAATGTGAACATCGGTTCCAGCAGCACCGGATAGGACAACAGCGCCAGGAAACTGCCGATATTCGAGGAGGCATAGAGGAAGTAAGGGTCCGGGCCGTTGGGGTGGCCGGTACGAACGAACCAGGCCTGCAGCAGCGGGTTGTTGGCCGCCAGCGCGAAGAACGGCAGCCCGATCGAGACCGCGAACAGGCCCAACAGCCAGAATGCGTAGCCTGATGTCGGCGGCTCGCCCCAGCCGCTGGCGATCGACAGCGGCAGCGTCAGCAGTGCGATCACCAGCAGCACGAGATGAACCGCCACCGGGATCATGCGGTTGCGGATTTGCATCAGATAATGCGCATAGGCATAGCCGCCGAGCAGCAGCGACTGGAAGAACACCATCGCCACCGACCACACCGCCGGCGAACCGCCGAGCCGCGGCAGCACCATCTTGGTGAACAGCGGCTGCACCGAGAACAACAGCAGCGCGCTGACAAAGATGGCGGAGGTATAGACGATCAGCACCAGCCGGTTTCGGCTCAGGGAAGGCTGGTCCGTGACAGCGGACGGATCAGGCGAATTCATCAAAGCTCCGGCTTGAATCCGGCTGATACCGGCGGCGGGATTTCCGGCAAGGCGCGTGCCGGGACCGGCAATGGAGCATAGCGCGCCCCGGCGGGCAATGCTGGGCGCGGAACCGAAACGCAAGTTGACACTGTGCTGGTATCCGCATCTTCGCTAAGGATGAAATGTCATTCCGGGGCACGCGTCTTCGCGTGAACCCGGAATCTCGAGATTCCGGGTCTGGTCCATCCAAGTCGGCTGTTGCCGACTTGGACAATGATATTGCTGAACTCGGGTAAACCCGAGTTCAGGTGGACCATCCCGGAATGACGATACATACAGCGCAGCGCAATCAAACCTTCTTGAAGCAGCCATGACAGAGACCGACGTTGTCATTATCGGCGCGGGGCATAACGGCCTCACCTGCGCGGCCTATCTGGCGATGGCCGGCCTGCGCGTGAAGGTGGTCGACCGCCGCAAGGTGGTGGGCGGCGCCGCGGTGACCGAGGAATTCCATCCGGGTTTTCGCAATTCGGTCGCGGCCTATACCGTCAGCCTGCTCAACCCGCAGATCATCTCGGACCTGAAGCTAGCGATCACGGCCTGCGGATCGTCGAACGCCGCGCGCAGAATTTTCTGCCCTCGCCTGATGGCAGCTATTTGCTGACCGGCGAAGGCCGCACCCATCAGTCTATCGCCAGGCTTAGCGAACGCGATGCGGGCCAGATCGACGCGTTCGCACGCGAACTCGAAGCCATCGCCGACGTGCTGCGCCAGTTGGTGTTGCGTGCGCCGCCCAACATCGTCGAGGGCTTTGGCATCGGCGCGATCCGCGAAACCTTCAACGCGCTCGGCACCGCGAACATCCTGCGAAGGCTGACGCTGGAGCAGCAGCGCAGCCTGCTCGATCTGTTCACGCGTTCGGCCGGCGAGATGCTGGACGAGCGCTTCGAGAGCGATCTGGTCAAGGCGCTCTACGGGTTCGACGCCATCGTCGGCAATTACGCCAGCCCCTACGCGGCCGGCTCGGCCTACGTCATGCTGCATCATGCGTTCGGCGAGGTGAACGGCAAGAAGGGCGTCTGGGGCCACGCCATCGGCGGCATGGGCGCGATCACGCAAGCGATGGCCCGCGCCGCGCGCGGGCATGGCGCCGAGATCGAGCTGGATGCCGGGGTGCGCGAGGTGATCGTGGAGCGCGACCGCGCCGTCGGCGTCATTCTCGACAACGGCGAGACCATCCGCGCGAGATATGTCGCCTCCAGCGTCAATCCGAAACTGCTGTATACGCGGCTGCTGCCGGCGGACGCCTTGCCGGCCGACTTTCTCGATCGCATCAGGAACTGGCGCAACGGCTCCGGCACCTTCCGCATGAACGTCGCGCTCAATGCGCTGCCCTCGTTTACGGCGCTGCCCGGCGCGGGCGATCATCTCACGGCCGGCATCATCATCGGGCCGAGCCTGCACTATATGGATCGCGCCTGGCAGGACGCGCGGGCGTATGGCTGGAGCCGCGAGCCGGTGGTCGAAGTCCTGATCCCTTCAACCCTCGATGACTCGCTCTGCCCGCCGGGCCAGCATGTCGCCAGCCTGTTCTGCCAGCACGTGGCGCCGCAATTGCCGGACGGCCGGTCGTGGGACGACCATCGCGAGGAGGTCGCCGATCTCATGATCGCGACCGTGGATCAATATGCGCCGGGCTTCGCGGCAAGCGTGATGGGACGGCAGATACTGTCGCCGCTCGATCTCGAGCGCCAGTTCGGCCTGCTCGGCGGCGATATTTTTCACGGTGCGCTGACGCTGAACCAATTGTTCTCGGCGCGGCCGATGCTCGGCCACGCCGATTATCGCGGACCCCTGAAGGGTCTCTATCATTGCGGAAGCGGCGCGCATCCCGGCGGCGGCGTCACCGGCGCGCCCGGCCACAACGCCGCGCGCGTCATTCTTGGGGATCACCGGGCGCTGTTTGGCAGGGCGTCGTCGACCTGATGAACTACCGAACTGATCGCGGCAGCGCATTCCGCCACGCGCGTATCGATAGCAGCAGGATTCTCAAAAACGCAAAGCCGGAACCGGCGTCACACCCTGTTAAAAGTCAGATGGCGTCGTAGGCTTCTGTTGGAAGCCATCGCGACGTCTGCATCATTGCGGACGGCGACAGCGTCTCCGTCGCGGCCTGACGGGGTACGTCAACCGACGGCTGGACCGCCAAAGCGGCCAGGGCGCACATGAAGGCAACAAACACGATGATTTTTTTCATCTTGATTCCCCTCTTTTCCACGCCGCATCCTTAAGGCAAGGCGGCTTAAGGCGCGGTTCAGGGATCTCCGTTCGCAAGATTGATCTGGCAACGGAGTGAATAGCGGGTGAATCAGAGCGGCGATCGCGCCCCCGGCGAGATCATCGGCCGTTCGATTGTGGTTTATAATTTATGAGTACGCGCCCCGGTGGATAAACTGTGGAAGACCGGTTGATGACTGCGTGGAAAAGCCGCTGCATTTTTCCTGCAAATCCGGCGAGCAAGCCTGTGGACAACCAGGGTATGTTTCGGTGGATAGGGCTGTGAACAACCGGTAGTGTCTCAGTTTGAAATTAGGGCTTTCTGGCGCGAAACCCAGCGATGATCCACCCGACAATCAAGCCCACGATCAGCGTTGCCAAGGGCAGTCCAAACAAGCCAGCCAACTGCTGAGCATACGCATTGGCCGTGCATTGAGGCGAGTCCCGCCAAAAAAAGAGCGGACACCAATACTTGCCGGTGAGCAAAAGCAACACGACCCAAATGGCCGTCAGTACGATCCATGTTCGCCATAGGCCGCGTCTGACGCTCATCCATGCCCCCCTTGCGAAGCTTACCTGGTTCGATCCAAAAGATCAGTTGCCGAGTTACCCAAAGGATTTGCCTGGAGCGGTTTTGGTAAATAGCGATCCAAACTGAAATACCACCGAACATACGATCCGTCTGCGTCAATTTCCCGGACCCTTGATGACTTCCACCCTCACTCCCGCTACCCCCCGCGCGAGCTTTGCCATCGGCAGCGAACAGACCGCAAAGCGCGTGGTCGATCTGCTGACCGAGAGTTTTTTCGAGGGCGAGGCCGCGATCGCCGCGCACGAACGATCCGACGGGCGCTGGGACATCACGCTGCATTTTGCGCGAAGCCCCCGATCAGGCCTCGATCCGCGAACTCGTGGCTATCGCCGCCGGCGGCGAGGTCGCGCGGGAGATCAAATTCGACACCGTCGAAGCCAGGGACTGGGTCAAGGCTACGCTCGAGGAGCTGGTCCCCGTCCGCGCGGGGCGCTTCATGGTGCACGGCCACCATGACCGCTCAAAGGTGGCGCCCAACAAGCTCGGCCTCGAGATCGAGGCGGCGCTGGCGTTCGGCACCGGCCATCACGGCACCACGCGCGGCTGCCTGTTGCTGCTCGATTCCGTGCTGAAGGCTTATCGTCCCCGGCGCGTGCTCGACCTCGGCACCGGCACCGGCGTGCTGGCGATTGCGGCGGCGAAGGCGTTGCACGGCGAGGTGCTCGCAAGCGACATCGATCCATTGTCGGTTCGGGTGGCGCGCGATAACGCCCGGCTCAATGGTGCAGGAAATTGGGTGCAGACGATCCATGCGAGCGGATTTTCAGCGCCGCAATTCGGACAGCATCGGCCGTTCGATCTGGTGCTGGCCAATATTCTCGCCAATCCCTTAAGGCAAATGGCGACGCCGATGGCGCGGCATCTCGCACCATCGGCGCTGGTGATTCTTTCCGGGCTGCTGCCGTATCAGGCCAACAGCGTCATCGCCGCCTATCGCGCGCGCGGGCTGGTATTGCTGCGGCATCTAAGGGTCGAAGGCTGGAGCAGCCTGCTGATGCGCAAGGTGGGGTGAAAAGCTATTTCGCCGGTTTCTTTTGGCGGCGGGCGATGACGCCCTTTTCCTCGCGCGTCGACCGCTTGACGCGCGCCTCGACGAAACGATCCAGAATCTGGACGATGACACCGCGTTGTTTTTTGACGATTGGAGCAATCGGGCCGCGGCGGACCGGCGGCGATATCTTCTCAAACGTAAAAGCAGGCATCGTGTATCCCCTCGTCGCTGAGTTGAAACACTCCTGGACCTTCCCCCGATATCGCTGGAAGAATCGCCGTGCCCCGGCATCCGTTCCATCCCGTCTAGCGCGGATGAAGAATTTCAAGCATAATCTATGCCAAATTGTGAACAATTTACGTCGCGTTGCGCCGTTCTCCACGTAATCCTAAAGTCGCGAGACGATGTTCGAAGCCCTTTTCCAGACATTCGAGGAGCCCGAGGGCGGCGTTGCGCTGACGGCGCGGCTGGCCGCATTTCGCGAGGAATTGGCCCGCCGCAAGCTGACGGGATTCGTGATTCCGCGCGCCGATCAGCAACAAAACGAATATGTCGCGCCGTCGGAAGAGCGGCTGGCCTGGCTGACCGGCTTTACCGGATCCGCCGGACTGGCGATCGTGCTGACGCAGGAAGCCGCGGTGTTCGTCGATGGCCGCTATACGCTGCAGGCCGCAAAACAGGTCGACCGCAAGGCCTGGAGCGTCGAGCCGCTGGTCGATCCGCCCCCGGAAAACTGGCTGGCGAAGCATCTGGTCGCCGGCGACCGCCTCGGATTTGATCCATGGCTGCATACTTCGGCGGCAGCCGAACGGCTGGCGGCGGCCTGCGCCAAGGCCGGCGCGGAACTGGTCGCGGTCGACAGCAACCCGCTGGATTCGGTGTGGACCGAGCGCCCGCCGCCGCCGCTTGGCCCCGTCAGCGTTCACGGCACGCAATTTTCGGGCGAAGCCGAAACCGACAAGCTCAGGCGGATCCGGCTGGAGATTGTCAGGCTCGGGGTCGATGCGCTGGTGCTGTCGGATTCGCACGCGGTGGCCTGGACCTTCAACATCCGCGGCGCCGACGTCTCGCATACCCCGCTGCCGCTGTCCTATGCGCTGGTGCCGAAGGACGGCCGTCCCACCGTGTTCATCGATCACCGCAAACTGTCGAACAGCGCCCGCGACCATCTCGAGCAATCCGCCGATGTCGCGGAGCCGGACGCGCTGGCGCCAAAACTCACCGAGCTTGCGCGAAGCGGCGCCGCGATTGCGCTCGACAGCGCCACCGCCGCCGACGCGCTGAGCCGCCTGATCGGCGCTGCCGGCGGCAAGCCGGTGCGCGGCAACGATCCCGTAAGTCTGCTCAAGGCCGTCAAGAACATTACCGAGATCGAAGGCACCAAGACCGCGCACCGGCGCGACGCGGTGGCGCTGACGCGATTCCTCGCCTGGATCGACCGCGAAGCCACCTCGGGCGCGCTGACGGAGATCGACGCCGTCGAGGCGCTGGAGACCTTCCGCCGCGACACCGGCGCACTAAAAGACGTCTCGTTTCCGACCATCGCCGGTACCGGGCCGAACGGCGCCATCGTGCACTACCGCGTCACCCGCAAGAGCAACCGGCGGATTTCGCCCGGCGATCTCTTGCTGATCGATTCCGGCGCGCAATATCAAGACGGCACCACCGACGTCACCCGCACCATCGCGATCGGCGAGCCGACGGGCGAAATGCGCGACCGCTTTACCCGGGTGCTGCGCGGCCATATCGCGATCGCGCGCGCGGTATTTCCCGACGGCACCACCGGCGCGCAGATCGACACGCTGGCGCGGCAATTCCTGTGGCAGGCCGGTGTCGATTTCGAACATGGCACCGGCCATGGCGTCGGCAGCTATCTCTCGGTGCATGAAGGCCCGGCGCGGATTTCCAAGCTCGGCACCACGCCGCTGAAACGCGGCATGATCCTGTCCAACGAGCCCGGCTACTACAAGACCGATGCCTACGGCATCCGGATCGAGAATCTGGAACTGGTGGTCGGCACCGACATCGCCGGCGCGGAGAAGCCGGTAAACGCCTTCGAGACGCTGACCCTGGCGCCGATCGACCGCCGCTTGATCGATCTGAACATGCTGAGCGCAGACGAGCTGTCCTGGCTCAACGACTATCACGCCAGGGTGCGCCACCAGGTCCGCCCGCATGTCGACGAGGCCACCAAAGTGTGGCTCGATGCCGCGACCGAGCCGCTCTCGCTGTAACTCGAGGAGCTAACTAGCCGTCATACCCCGCCACCGGGTCTCGCCTTCGGCGAGCCCGATGACAGGCTCCAGCGGGGTATCCAGTACGCCGCAGCGTTGCTGTTCAACACGTGCCCTCTGGAATACTGGATCATCCGCTTTCGCGGATGATGACATCCGTATGTGGGTAGACGCCGTGCATTTCCCGGCCCCGGATGCCTCACCCCCCAACCAGCTTCAGCCATTCGTCTTCGGTCAGCACGGCGACGCCGTGCTTCTTGGCCTCCGCGAGTTTCGAGCCGGCGCCGGGACCGGCGACCACATAATCCGTCTTCTTCGACACCGAGCCCGAAGCCTTGGCGCCGAGCCGCTCGGCCATGGCCTTGGCTTCGTCGCGCGTCATCTTCTCCAGCGCGCCGGTGAAGACGACGGTCTTGCCGGCGATCGCCGAGTTGCTTTTCGGCTTTTCGGCATCGAGGATGGTGACTTCTTTTGTCAGCCGCTCGACGATGCCGCGGTTATGGCTTTCGCCGAAATAGGCCTTGATGCTGGCGATCACGGTGTCGCCGATCTGGTCGAGCGCATCCATCTCGGCGATGGCCTCCTCGTCGCCTTTGGCGACCTTGAGGCAGGCGTCGTGAAAGGCTGCCCACGAGCCATAGCCGCGCGCCAGCGCCAGCGCCGTGGTCTCGCCGACATGGCGCATGCCGAGCGCGAAGATGAAGCGCTCGAGCGCGATCCGGCGCCGCCGCCTGATCGCCTCGAAAAGGTTGCGCACCGAGGTTTGGCCGTAGCCTTCGATCTCCTCCAGCTTGAGCTTTATGTTGCGCGCTTCAAGCGTGAAGATATCGGCCGGCTCTTTGACCCAGCCCTTCTCGAAAAAGAATTCGATCTGCTTCTCGCCCAACCCGTCGATGTCGAAGGCGCGGCGCGAGGCGAACAATTTCAGGTGCTCGATCTTCTGGTAGGGACAGGCGAACTCGCCGGTGCAGCGGGCGCGAGCGCCCTCCTCGCCGGTTGCGGTTTCCTCGCGCACCACGTCGGTATGAAGCGGGCACGGACATTTCTTCGGAAAGTGATAAGCCTTGGCGTTCTTCGGCCGCTTGTCGAGCACCACGTCCACCACCTGCGGGATGACGTCGCCGGCGCGCTGGACGATGACGGTGTCGCCGATCCGGATATCGCGGCCCTCGCGCAATTGCTCGCCGTCGCCGCCGATGCCCTTGATGTAATCCTCGTTGTGCAGCGTGACGTTTTGCACGATGACGCCGCCGACCCCGATCGGCTCAAGCTTGCCGACCGGCGTGAAGGAGCCGGTGCGCCCGACCTGAATTTCGATATCCCTGAGCACGGTCATGGCACGCTCGGCCGGGAACTTGTGCGCGATCGCCCAGCGCGGCGTGCGCGACACGAAGCCGAGGCGCTCCTGCCAGTCGATGCGATCCACTTTGTAAACCACGCCGTCAATGTCGTAGTCGAGATGGGAGCGCTGGGTTTCGATCTCGTGGTGGAAAGCGAGCAATTCTTCGACCGAGTGGCAAAGCTCAGTGAGCGGGTTGGTCTTGAAGCCGCAGCGCTCGAACCACTTGATCATGCCTGACTGGGTGTCTTCAGGCAGTTCGCTCATTTGCCCCCAGGAATAGGCAAAGAAGCCGAGCGGACGCGAGGCGGTGATGGAAGGATCCTTCTGGCGCAACGAGCCCGCCGCCGAATTGCGCGGATTGGCGAAGATGGTATCGCCGGCGGCCTTCTGCCGCTCGTTGAGCGCGAGAAAGGCCTGCTTGGTCATGTAGACTTCGCCGCGCACCTCGCAGACGTCTGGCACGTTGCGGCCCTTCAGCTTTTTCGGCACGTCTTCAAGCGTGCGGATATTGGCGGTGACGTCTTCGCCCTCGGCGCCGTCGCCGCGCGTGGCGGCGGTGATGAGTTCGCCAGCTTCGTAACGCAGCGACATCGAGAGCCCGTCGATCTTCGGCTCGGCGCTGAAAGCGATCTTGTCGTCGTCGCCGAGCTTCAGAAAACGCCTGATGCGGGCGACGAAATCGACGACGTCCTCTTGCGCAAAGCCGTTGTCGAGCGACAGCATCGGTACCGCGTGGCGGACCTTGGCGAAGCGCCCGGACGGCTGCGCGCCGATTTTCTGCGACGGCGAATCGCTGGTGACGAATTCGGGAAACCTGGCTTCGATGGCGTTGGACCGCTGGCGCAGCGCGTCATAGTCGGCATCGGAAATCTTCGGCGCGTCTTCCTGATAGTAATGCTTGTCGTGACTTTCGATTTCCAGCGCCAGCCGTTTCAGCTCGACCTTGGCCTGGGCCTTGGTGAGTTCGGCGACATCAACCGGCGCTTTCCTTGCCCTGACAGCCATGATTGCGCGCCGTCTTTACGCCGTCGCCGCGCGCAGCAGCCGCTCGGCGGCGGCGCGCGCCTCGGCGGTGATCTCGGCGCCCGCCAGCATGCGGGCGATTTCCTCGCGGCGGTGATCGGCGGCGAGCGCGTTGACGCGGGTGGCGACGCGCTTGCCCTTGTCGAGGGCGTCCTTCGAAATCAGCAAATGCTGGTTGGCGCGCGCGGCGACCTGCGGCGCATGCGTCACCGCCATCACCTGCACCTTGCCGGCAAGCCGCGCCAGCCGCGCGCCGATGGCGTCGGCCACCGCACCGCCGACGCCGGTGTCGATTTCGTCGAACACCAGCGTGGGCGCCGAACCGCGATCGGACAGCACGACCTTGAGCGCCAGCAGGAATCGCGCCAGCTCGCCGCCGGAGGCGACCTTCATCAACGGCCCCGCCTTGGTGCCGGGATTGGTCTGCACCCAGAACTCGATGCGATCGAAGCCCTGCGGGCCCGGCGACTTCGGATCGGATTCGATCTGCGTCGTGAATTTCGCGCGTTCCAGCTTGAGCGGCGCCAGTTCGGCATTGACGGCCTTGTTGAGCTTCTCCGCTGATTTTCCGCGCGCGGCCGAGAGTTTGGTGGCGGCAGTGCCATAGCGTTTGTCGGCCTCGGCGGCGGCGGCTTCCAGCTTTTTCAACTGATCGGCGCCGGCATCGATCAGCGCCACATCGGCGGCGTATTTCGCGGCCAGCGCCGCCAGACCATCGACCGGCGTCGAGTATTTGCGCGAGGCGGCGCGCAAGCCGAACAGCCGCTCCTCGATGCGTTCAAGCTCGGCAGGATCGAAGTCCGCCGCCACCAGCGCCGCCGCGAGGTGCTGGTCGGCTTCCTCCAGCGCGTTGATCGCGGCATCGATCGCCTTCACCGCGGGCTCGACCAGTGCAGGCGAATTTCCGGCTCGGCGTTCCAGCCGGCGCACCGCCGCCGACAGTGCCGGGACCGGCGAATGGGTGCCGCTGACGGCGTCCTGCGCCTCGCGCAGATCGGCTGCGATCTTCTCGCCCTGCATCATCGCGGTGCGGCGCTCCGCCAGCGCGGTCTCCTCGCCGTCCCGGGGCTTGAGCTTCTTCAATTCATCGGCGGCGTGACGCAGATAGTCCGCCTCGCGGGCGGCGCGCTCCATGGCCGCGCGATGTTCATCGAGCACTGAGTTGGCGGCGCGCCTTGCGTCCCAAAGCTGCTCCAGCGCGGCGACGTCCTTCTCGAGGCCGGCGAACGCGTCGAGCAATTGGCGATGGGTCGAGGCATCGACCAGCGCGCGCTCGTCATGCTGGCCGTGAATTTCGACCAGCGCCGAGCCGACCGCCTTCAAGGTCTGCACGCTGATCGCCTGGTCGTTGATGAAGGCGCGGGTCCGGCCGTCGGCAAGCTGCACCCGGCGCAGGATCATCTCACCGGTATCGTCGAGCCCGTTGTCGCTGAGGATCGCCTGGGCCGGATGACCCTTGGGGACATCGAACACCGCGGTGACCTGCCCCTGCTCGACGCCGTGACGAACGAGGCCGGCGTCGCCGCGGCCGCCGAGCGCCAGCGCGAACGCATCGAGGAGGATGGATTTGCCCGCGCCGGTTTCGCCGGTCAGCACCGCGAGGCCACGGGAAAACTCGATATCGAGCCGTTCGATCAGGACGATGTCACGGATCGAAAGACGCGCCAGCATGCGAATTCAATTCCTAGCCGAGACCCAGTTTCTTGAAGGCCCTGGAAATATAGGAACCCTTGTTCTCGTTCGGCTCGAGACCGCCGGACTTTACAAGATTATAGGCGTCCTTGTACCAGCGGCTGTCAGGAAAATTGTGCCCGAGCACGGCGGCGGCGGTTTGCGCCTCGCCGACGATGCCGATCGCCATATAGGCCTCGGTCAGCCGGGCCAGCGCTTCCTCGACATGCCGCGTGGTCTGGTACTGGGTGACCACGGTCTTGAAGCGGTTGATCGCGGCGGTGTAGTCGCGCTTGTCCATGTAATAGCGGCCGACCGCCATTTCGCGGCCGGCGAGCTGGTCGCGCGCGCCTTCGAGCTTGGCCTTGGCGCTGACGGCATATTCCGAGGTCGGATATTTGCGGATCACCTCTTCCAGCGCGGCGATCGCCTTCTCGGTCCGGCCCTGATCGCGGGAAATGTCGGGAATCTGGTCGTAATGCGAGGCCGCGATCAGATACTGCGCGTAGGCGGCGTCGGGGCTTCCGGGGTGCAAGGTGACGTAACGGGTCGCGGCGCCGATGCAGCTGTCGTAGTCGCCGGAATTGTAAAAGGCGTAGGCCGACATCAGCAGCGATTTGCGCGCCCAGTCGGAATAAGGATGCTGGCGGTCGACTTCCTCGAATTTCTTCGACGCCGCCTTTGGATCCCTCTTTTCATTCATCAGGAACAGGCCCTCATTGTAGAGCTTGTCCGCGGGCTCCTCGACGAAGGTGTCGTCCTTGGCCAGAAACTTGTCCCACAGCGCACCGGTGCCGCATCCGCTCAGCGGGATTGCGAGCACAGCCAGAGCCCGCGGCCAGCCGCAGTTGCCGGCTCACCCGGCCGCTGCCAGCGCCAGCCGATATCTTGCGTGGTTCGCGCGTCATACGCTGTGCCGACATAAAGTTAAGACCTGACGCTGTGATGCGGTGCCCGCCGCGCGCCCTGAGCGTGGTCATGGACGCAATGATTGCCTTGCCCGTGGCCGCCATGCCATGCAACCGGGGCCTGTGTAACCGAAAAAAGTCCGTTAACCAACCGGATACGCAGGCATTTCGCCCGGATTAAGGCGGTCCGAACCGATCGCGGACAATCATGGTTACTGCGGTAAATAAGGAACAAGTCTCATCCGGAGGACGCTCAGGGGACGTTTCGGAACTCGAGATCGCTCAGGACATGCCAAAAGCCGCGATCAGGACACGCCGAGCGGCGGTCGGGACAGTTCGAGGCGAAACTCAGGAAACGTCGGGGCCGTAAGCCGGGGCGATCATGCCGCCCACCATTCCACTGCCGACTTCGGCGTGTGTGCGGGAGCGACGGGCCGTTTCGGCCTCGATCACCCGCCAGGCGCTGCGATCGGCCATCAAGGCCGTGAGCACCGCGTGGTTGAGCTTGTGGCCGCCGCGCACCGAGCGATAGGCGCCGAGCAACGGCAGGCCGGCCAGCGCGAGATCGCCGACGACGTCGAGCACCTTGTGGCGCGCGCATTCGTCGCTGTAGCGCAGGCCCTCGGTGTTGAGCAGGCGGGTTGTCGTCGAACACCACCGTATTCTCGAAGGAGGCGCCGAGCGCGAAGCCGGCGCTCCAGAGCCGCGCGATGTCGTTCATGCAGCCGAAGGTGCGGGCGCGGCAAATCTCGCGGCGGAACCTTTCGGGGCTGAGATCGAGCACGTAGCTCTGACGGCCGATCACCGGATTGGCGAAGTCGATTTCGATCTCGGCGCGGAAGCCGGCCGCATACGGCCGCAATTCGCCGAACGAATTGCCCATCGCGACCTGCACCGGCTTCAGCACCTGGATGAAGCGGCGTGACGCGGACTGTGTAAGAATACCGGCCTGATCGATCGCGGCGACGAAAGCTGCGGCGCTGCCGTCCATGATCGGAACTTCCGGGCCGTCGATCTCGATCGTGGCGTTGTCGACCCCCATGCCCCGCAGTGCAGCGAGCACATGCTCGGCGGTGGAAACCAGTGGACCTTCGCGGTCGCCCAGAACGGTTGCAAATTCGGTGGAGATCACGGATTCGGCGGTGGCCTGAACTTCGCGGTCGCAGCCGTCCAGACCGGTGCGGACAAAAATAAAACCCGCATCCACAGGTGCAGGTCCGAGGGTCAAACTTACGGGTGAACCAGAATGTACGCCGACGCCCGTCACGGTGGCTTGCGACCGAAGCGTGGTTTGCCGGCTAAACTTCATTTCGAAAATCGCCCCACTACCCACTACCGACTCAACTCAAAGATCAGAACGACCCGATTACGCGTGCCGATTCGTGCTTCAAGTATTCCCCAAGTCACCGCGGACCATAATCACAGCCTCAAAGCGCGCCAACTCACGCTTTTTTACCAATTGTTACCCCATCTCTGCCGTATTCGCGCCCAAGGTTAACCAATTTGGGCCACGATTGGGGATGAATTCGGCGGCGCCATCACATCATGAAATACATAATTAATCATTTAATATCAGTTGCTTGGTGAAGGCCTTGCGGAGCTTTGCAGCCCAAAAAGAAAGGTCCCGGCCAGACCAGCCGGGACCTTTTACGTCGTCAGAATTGTAACAAACTTCAGGTGGCCTGGCGGCGCAGGAAGGCCGGGATATCCAAATGATCGTCGCCCTGTGGCGCCGCGGCAACAGGTGCGGGGCGGCCATGTGCGTCCAATCCTTGCGGTGCGGGCCGGCGGGCATATTCCGATACCGGCTCAGTGGCCGCGATTTGCTGCGCGACCGAGCGCTGGGGCTTGCGCTCCGGCAGCGGCGGCATCGGCGCCATCGCCGGACCCGAGGCGCGGGCCGCGATCGGCGGCTCGGTTTCTTCGTCGCGGCGGCCGAGGCCGACATTGGCAAGGCGCTGCAGCAGCGACATCCGGGTCTTTTGCGGATGCTCCTCGTCGACTTCGCCGCGAGCCTGCCGGATTTCGTTCTGCGCGGGCATCGGCAGGTCTTCGAACTTCGGCATCCTTGGCGCGCGAAGCGGCGCGCGTTCGGCGGCTTGCGGAATGAACGTCTCGGGCGTCGGGGGCTCGTGGGTCTCGACCCGCGTGACATCCCGGTCCGGGAACAATGACGGCTTCTGCGCGATCGGCCGAACCGTGACATCGCCGTAGGAGGCGGGCTGCGGGACCTCCGGAGCGACCGCCGCGGCGATCGCCGCCAGCGCGGCACGTTCGACGCTGCCTGAGGTGCGCTGCGGCGGCGTTGCCGGAGCAGCCGACGTCTCCGGTTTCTGGGCGCGTTCGGCAGTGCGCTGATTGTCGGCGCGCAGCCGCGCCGTCAGATCGGCCAGACGGCTGTCCGGGGTAGCGCTCGAAGCCACCGCATTGGCGACGGGAGCAGCAGCCGGAGCCGCGGCGTTGCGCGAAATCAGCGCCTGTTCGATGCCGGTGGCAACGACGGAGACGCGGATCACGCCATCGAGGGTCTCGTCGAAGGTGGCGCCGACAATGATATTGGCGTCCTGGTCGACTTCTTCGCGAATCCGGGTTGCGGCTTCGTCAACCTCGAACAGCGTCAGATCCTTGCCGCCGGTGATCGAGATCAAGAGGCCGCGGGCGCCCTTCATCGAGGAATCGTCGATCAGCGGATTGGCAATCGCGGCCTCGGCCGCGGTCAAGGCGCGCTTCTCGCCGGAGGCTTCGCCGGTGCCCATCATCGCCTTGCCCATTTCGCGCATGACGGCGCGGACGTCGGCGAAGTCGAGATTGATCAGGCCTTCCTTGACCATCAGGTCGGTAATGCAGGCGACGCCCGAATAGAGCACCTGGTCGGCCATCGCGAAGGCGTCGGCGAAGGTGGTCTTTTCGTTGGCGACCCGGAACAGGTTCTGGTTCGGGATGATCAATAGCGTATCGACCACCTTGTGGAGTTCGGCGATGCCGGACTCCGCGGTGCGCATGCGGCGCTGGCCTTCGAAGTGGAACGGCTTGGTGACGACGCCGACGGTGAGGATGCCCATGTCGCGCGCGGTCTTGGCGATGACGGGTGCTGCCCCGGTGCCGGTGCCGCCGCCCATGCCGGCGGTGACGAACACCATATTGGCGCCCGAGAGATGGTCGCGGATTTCGTCGATGACTTCCTGGGCCGCGGCGGCGCCGACATCCGGCTGCGAACCGGCGCCGAGGCCCTGGGTGACCTGGGTGCCCATCTGCACGATGCGCTGCGCCTTCGACATGGTGAGCGCCTGCGCGTCGGTATTGGCGACGACGAAATCGACCCCCTGCAATCCGGCGGTGATCATGTTGTTGACGGCATTGCCGCCTGCTCCGCCGACGCCGAATACGGTAATCCGCGGCTTGAGCTCGCGAATGTCAGGGACGTTGAGATTGATGGTCATGGTTGCCTCTCGATTACGCGCGCGTTGGTTCGCCCCGGCCGACGGCCGCGGGAGTTGGTGGAAGTCGAATGGGCCGGAAAAGATTCATCAGAAGCCCTCACGAAGCCATCGTCCGACTTTTCCGAAATAGCCGTCAGTCCCTGTCCTGAGCTGCCGCGTATGCCGCGGTTCGACGTGTTCAAGATGAGCGTATTGGGGATAGACCAGCAGACCCGAGGGAACCGCGAACGACGCGCTCTTCGCCTCATTGGGCAGCCGGCCAAAGCCGAGCGGACGGCCGATCCGCACCGGCCGGCCGAGAATCTGGGTTGCAAGTTCGGGAATCCCGGTGAGCTGCGAAGCGCCACCGCTCAAGACAACTCGCGCTTTCGGCTCTGCCGCAAAGGGAGAATCCGCGAGGCGGTCCCGAACCATTTCAAAAATCTCCTCGGCGCGGTGCCGGACGATGTTCGCGATCGTGGCGCGGGACACGATCTGCGGCACATCCCGCTCGCTGTCGCCGGCGGTGGGCACGGACATCAACTCGCGCGCATCGGACCCGCCGGTCAGCACGGTGCCATATAACGTCTTGATTCGCTCGGCATCCGCAATGCATGCGCTGAGGCCGCGCGCCAGATCCATGGTGATGTGATGGCCGCCGACCGCAAATCCGCCGGCATGCACGAAGCGCCCGCCGGAATAGGTCGCGATCGTGGTGGTGCCCGCCCCCATCTCGACCACGGCAGCCCCGAGATCGGCCTCATCGTCGGTCAGCACCGACAGGCCCGCCACATAGGGGCTCGCCGCCATGGCTTCGACGTTGAGATGACAGCGCTCCACCACCAGCATCAGATTCTTGGCGACCGTGGCATCTGATGTGACGACGTTCATGTCGACGCCGAATTGCCGCGCCACCATGCCGCGCGGATCGCGAATGCCCTTGACGCCGTCGAGCGCGTAGCCGACCGGCAGCGCGTGCAGCACGGTGCGGCCCTCGCCGGTGGCGTGGCGCATGCCGGCGGAGGTGACGCGGGTGACGTCGGCGGACGTGACCGCGCCGCCGCGAATATCGGCCGCGGCTTCGATCAATTGGCCATGCAGCCGGCCGCCCGATACCGAGAGCAGCACGGATTCGACCCGGACCTTGGCCATGCGTTCGGCCAGCGCCACCGCCTGGCGCACTGCCTGTTCGCATTCGGCGAGATCGACCACCGCGCCGCCCTTTACGCCGCGCGACTGGATCTGGCTGTATCCGATCAATTCGACGGCATGGCTGCGTCCGCGCAAGGCCTCACTCGGCGGGCACGGCTTCAACCGCGCAATCATGCAGGCGATCTTGCTGGTGCCGATATCGAGCGAGGCCACCAGCGCGGTGCGCTTCTGCGGCATCGGGCGCGTCTTCGGCGTCTGGTTGCGATCAAGACCGGTCATGCGTCACCGGCCTTCTTCCTGGCCTTCTTGTCCTTGAACAATTCTTCGCGGGCTTTGGCGGCGTCTTCCGACAATTGCACCGTCAGCCGGTCCGGCAGGCGCATGTCGACGGCGACGATATCGCGGGAGAACAGCCGGTCTTCCTTGTCGAGCTTGCTCAACGCCGCCAGCGCGTTGCCGACGTCGTTTTCCGGCAGCCGGATATCGAGACCGTCCTTGAGCCGCAGGTTCCAGCGCCGTTCGCCGACGAAAATCGCAGCCTTGGTCGCGGCGCGCACCTGCGGATAACGCGCGAGCAGCGCGAGGAAATCCCGGGCGCGGGTCTCGGCGCCCTTGCCGACCACCAGCGGCAGCGAAAGAAAGCGGCGCGACACGTAGGGCTCGAGCACCGCGCCGTCATCGGATATCACCGACAGCCGGCCACCCTGCTGCCACAGCGCGAAAGCCGTACGTTCTGATATGTCGATCTGGAGCTGGCCGGGATAAAGCTTCAGCACCGTGGCTTCGCCGATCCAGGGATTGGTTTTCAGCTTGTCGCGTACGAGCGCGGCGTCGAGGAACAACAGCGACGAGCGGCCATTGACGCCGCCGATCGCGAGCACCTCGTCCTGGGTCAGTTGCTTGCGGCCGTTGATGGCGACCGTCGTGATCCGGAATCCGGCGGAGTTGGCGATCGCATTGCGGGTGTCGCTCAAAGCCGAGGTCAATTGCTCGAGGTGACCGCCCTTGACGATGCCTAAACCGGCGCTGCCCAGCAGCATCAAGACGGTCGCGGCGACGCCGGCGCGGCGCGGAAGGTAACGCTCGAGCAGCGCGATCAGGCGGTGCGGTTGCTGTTGGCGCTCCAGCCGCGGCCTGGCCGGCGCGCGGTTCACGCGCAGCCGCGCGCGCAACAGCACGGCCGCGCCGATGGCGGCGGCTTTCAGGTCAGCTTGGGGCCTCAGCGATCTCAGCGATCGAGCGAGGCGTCCTCCACCATCCATTGCACGAGCTCGTCAAATGTGTGCCCGCAAACGCTGCGAGTTCTGGCACAAGTGACGTCTCGGTCATGCCGGGCTGGGTGTTGGCCTCGAGGCAGAAGAGGCCACCTGTTCCCTCGATGCGGTCGTCGAAGCGGAAATCCGCAACAGCTCACGCCCCGGCAGCCAAGCGCCACACGCGCCGCCAGCGTTAACCTTCGGACTTCCTGGTAAACAAAGGGTAAATTAGCTGCAGGCAGGATGTGTTTTGGTCCGCCCCGTGAGTACTTTGCCTCACAATTGGTAAAATTTTAACGATCGCAGGATCGGGTGGTCCGTCGTGCTCCCGGCAAGGCGTTGGCACTATCTCTGCGTGCGTTTTTCCGCCAATGCGATCTGGTCCTGCAGAAAATCGGCGAACCCGATTCCCTGAGCCGTTAGTGCCTTCGGATAGAGCGAGGCCTTGGTCAGGCCCGGCAAGGTGTTGGTTTCGAGGTAAATCGGCCCCTTCTTCGAAATAATGAAGTCCGAGCGGGAATAGCCGCTGCACGACAGCGCTTTGTGTGCCTTGACCGACTGGTCCATGAGCTGTGCGCTGATTTCGGGAGCAAAACGCCCGGGGCAAATTTCCTGCGTCGATTTGGCCAGATATTTGGCCCTGTAGTCGAAGCCGAAGCCGCCCTCCGCCGGAACAATCTCGATCGGCGGAAGCGCCGAAACCGAGCCGTCGGACTGCTCCAGCACGCCGCAGGTCGCTTCCACGCCCGCGATCAACGGCTCGATCACATATTCTTCCAGCTTGGCCGCGTTGCGGACCGCGACGAGGTCCTGTTGCGCATTGACGAAGATCAGGCCGTAGCTCGATCCGTCCCGCGCCGGTTTTGCAATCAGTTTGCCGTATTCGGCGAAAGCCGCCTCGATATTCTCGAGTGCAATGCCGTCCGGCGCCTTCACGCCCGCAATCGCCACAAAGCGCTTCGCCGCCACCTTGTCGAAGGCGAGATGCGACGATGCCGAGCCGGACCCGGTGAAGGGTATCCCGCGCATTTCGCACATCGCTTGCAGTTCGCCATCCTCGGCCCGGCCGCCATGCAGGCCGAGCACCAGCAAGCGATCCTCGGCCTTTGCCGATCGAGCGCCTGTTCGATACGCCGATGCCGCGATCTGTCGGGTTTGAATGGATCCTCGAACGGCCGCGAATGATTGAGCAGAGCTCTGCGGCCGTACGTCGTGCACCGTGTCGTCAATGTCCCAGAACCACAGATCGGCTTCCGGCAGCGCCTGATGCAACGCCTGACCGGAAGCTACCGAAACCAGGCGCTCCTTGTTGGTGCCGCCGAAAAGGATGGTAATCCGCATCATTTCGTTCCGCTGATTCCAATCCGCTTGATTTCCCAGTGTAGCTCAATTCCGGAATTTTCCTTCACCCGCGCGCGAACCGTCTCGCCCAGGGTTTCGATATCATGGCCGGTCGCGTGACCCGTGTTGATCAGGAAATTGCAGTGCATCTCCGATACCTGCGCGCCGCCGACGCGCAAGCCGCGGCAACCGGCGGCGTCGATCAGCTTCCAGGCGCTGTGACCGGACGGGTTCTTGAATGTCGAGCCGCCGGTCTTTTCGCGGATCGGCTGCGCGGTTTCGCGGTGGTTTTGCACCTCGTTCATCCGGGCGCGAATTTTATCAGGCGCGGCGATCCGCCCACGAAAGCGCGCCGAGGTAAAAATCATGGAAGCGTCGACGCCGCTGTTGCGGTAGACGAATTTCATGTCCGCATTGGTAAAAACATGTTTCTTGCCGTCGCGGCCGACGCCGACAGCCTCGATCAGGACATCCTTGGTCTCGGCGCCGTTGGCGCCGGCGTTCATGCGCAGCGCGCCGCCGATGGTGCCGGGAATGCCAAAGAAAAATTCCAGCCCGCTGACATTGGCCGCCGCCGCCGTTTCCGCCACGCGCTTGTCGAGCGCAGCCGTGCCGGCGCTGACGATATCGCCATCGGCGCCGGTGTCGCCGAAACCGCGCGGACTGAGCCTGATCACCACGCCCGGCATGCCGCCGTCGCGCACGATCAGGTTGGAGCCGACGCCGACCACATAGACCGGAAGCTCGCCCGGCAGGTGCGCGAGGAAATAAGCGAGATCATTCTCGTCCGATGGCGTGAACAGCACCTGCGCCGGACCGCCGACCCGAAACCACGTCAGCTCGGCGAGCGACTGGTTCGCCAACAACCGCCCGCGCAATTCCGGCATCGCGGCTTTGAGATCGG
Organism: uncultured Alphaproteobacteria bacterium; assembly: GCA_963761395.1. GTDB lineage: Bacteria > Pseudomonadota > Alphaproteobacteria > Rhizobiales > Xanthobacteraceae > Bradyrhizobium. Next base: position 32,360 of record CAVXHU010000026.1, on the reverse strand, counting down.
GAGTGATGTCCGGAAATGCCGCCACGCTCACCCCAGCGCCTTCAATTCGCCGGGCAGCGCGTAGGCCCATTGCGTAATGTTGCCGGCGCCGAGACAGACGACAAAATCGCCGCGGCCGGCGATGCCGTGCACCACGCCCGCAAGGGCTGCGGAATTCGGCAGCGGAATGACTTCGCGATGGCCGTGCGCGCGCAAGCCCAGCACGAAATGGTCGCGGTCGATGCCGGCAATCGGTGCCTCGCCGGCCGGATAGACCTCGGCGACAACAACCGCATCGGCATCGTTGAAGCAGGTACAAAATTCCTCGAACAGCGATTGCAGCCGGGTGAAGCGATGCGGCTGCACCACGGCGATGATCTTGCCGTTGCTGGACTCCCGTGCCGCCCTCAGCACCGCCGCGATCTCGACGGGGTGATGGCCGTAGTCATCGATGATGGTGACGCCGTTCCATTCGCCTGTCTTGGTGAAGCGCCGCCGCACGCCGCCGAAGCCGGCCAGCGCCTTGCGGATCATCGCGTCAGACAAGCCCAATTCATGCGCCACTGCGATCGCCGCCGTGGCGTTGAGCGCGTTGTGCCGTCCCGGCATCGGCAGCACCAGGTCGGCGATCTCATGCGCGGCATCGGTCTTGCGATCGCGAAACGCGACCTTGAAGCTGGATCCGCCGGCAAACGGATTGAGATCGACCAGCCGCGCGTCGGCCTGCGGATTTTCGCCATAGGTGATGATGCGGCGATCCTCGATCTTGCCGACGATGGTCTGCACCACGGGATGATCGATGCACATCACCGCAAAACCATAGAACGGCACGTTCTCGACGAAATGGCGGAACGCATCCTGCACCGCCTCGAAGGTCTTGAAATGATCGAGATGCTCGGGGTCGACATTGGTGACGATGGCGACATCGGCCGGCAGCTTCAGGAAGGTGCCGTCGCTCTCGTCGGCTTCCACCACCATCCACTCGCCGGCCCCTAACCGGGCGTTGGTGCCGTAGGCATTGATGATGCCGCCATTGATCACGGTGGGATCGAGATCGCCGGCATCGAGCAGGGCCGCGACCATCGAGGTCGTGGTGGTCTTGCCGTGGGTGCCTGCGATGGCGACGCAGCTCTTCAGCCGCATCAGCTCGGCCAGCATTTCGGCGCGGCGCACCACCGGGATGCGCTGCGCGCGCGCCGCCATCAATTCGGGATTGTCGCGCCTGATCGCGGTCGACACCACCAGCACATCGGCGCCGGCGACGTTCTCGGCCTTGTGGCCGACGGTAATAGCGATGCCCTTGTCGCGCAGACGGCTGACATTGGCGCTCTCGGACGCATCGGACCCCTGCACGGTGTAGCCGAGATTGCACAGCACTTCCGCGATGCCGCTCATGCCGATACCGCCGATCCCGACGAAGTGGATGGGTCCGATCTCGCGCGGCAGTCTCATGGTTGGTTCCCCGGGGCGTCATCGTCCGCCAACGGGTCGGCGCGTTGTGCCGCCCGATGACAGGCTCCGCCGGACGATCCGGCATTCCGCGAGGCCCAGCGATTCAAATCAGCCGCGCGGAATACTGGATGCCCCGCTTTCGCGGGGCATGACAAGGGGCAATTTTGCGCGCGATCGCCTAGATTCCGGCCACTTTCGCGACCAGATCGGCCAGCCGCTCGGCGGCATCGAGCCGGCCCACGGTACGGGCGCCCGCGGCCATCGCGGTCAGCCGCTCGGGCTCGGCGGCGAGCGCGGAGAGTTCCGCAGCCAGCCGGTCGGGCGTGAAATCTCCTTGCGGAATCCGAAATGCGCCACCCGCCTGCGCCAGCACGCCGGCATTGGCGAACTGATCCTGATCGATCGAACCGGGCAGCGGCACCAGGATCGACGGGCGGCCGATGGCGCCGAGTTCGGCCACCGTGCCCGCGCCCGATCGCGACACCACCAGATGGCTCGACGCCAGCCGCGCCGGCAAATCGGCAAAGAACGGCGCCAGTTCGGCCTTGATCTTGAGCCGGTCATAGACCGCGCGCACGCGCGCCATGTCTTCCTCTCGCACTTGTTGCGTGAGGATCAATCTGTTCCACAGCGCCGGCTCCAGACGCTCGATCGCGCTGGGCACGATATCGGCCATCACCCGCGCGCCCTGGCTGCCGCCGACCACGAGCAAGCGAAATGGCCCCACTGGTTCGGGTGAGGCGAATTTCACCGCGGCCGCGGCGAGGATCGCCGGACGCATCGGCGTGCCGACGGTGGTTGTCTTCGCCGCCAGGTCCGGGTCGCGATCCAGCACGCCCGGCAGCGAGGTCGCAATCGCGCTGACGCGGCTCGACAGAAAACGGTTGGCGCGCCCCAGCACCGCATTGGCTTCGTGAATGGCGGTCGGGATGCCGAACAGCCGCGCGGCCAGTAGCGGCGGCAGCGTCGGATAGCCGCCGAAGCCGACCACCGCCGCGGGCTTCAATCGCCGCATCAGGATGAGCGACACGCCGGTGCCGGCGGCGAGCATCGTGCCGGTATAGGCCAGCGACCACGGCGTGCGGCCGCGCACGGTCGCGCTCGGCACCACGTCGATCGTGTCCTTGGAGAACAATCCGCTGTAGCGCAGCGCGCGGGAGTCGGTGGCGAGACGCACGCGAATGCCCCGCCTGATCAGTTCGACGCCCAGCGCCTCGGCGGGAAACAGATGACCGCCGGTGCCGCCCGCGGCCAGCAGAATCAAAGGCGCAGTGGTCATTGGGGCAATGGATTGCTTCGTCACGTCGTTCCTCGCAATGACGAAAAGCGCGTCTTTGCCGCAAGGTCAAGCGTAGCTGCGCACCGCGTTGGCCTCGCCGACCGATTGCATTTCGGTGCGCGGCCGCTGCCGTGTCAAAGCCAGCATCATGCCGACGCCGTAGGCCAGCGAGATGATCGAGGAACCGCCATAGGAGATGAATGGCAGCGTCATGCCCTTGGCCGGTATCAGCTGCAGATTGACCGACATGTTGATCGCGGCCTGCACGCCGAACAAGATCGCCAAACCCGACGCCGCGAACCGCGAGAACATATCCTCGGTGGCGTAGGCGCGCGACAAGGTGCGGATCACGACGAAGGCGAACAGCGCCAGCAGCGCGAGGCAAAGGATGATACCGAATTCCTCCGCCGCCACCGCGAACACGAAATCGGTATGGCTGTCCGGCAGGCTGCGCTTGGCGATGCCTTCGCCCGGTCCAAGTCCGAACCAGCCGCCGTTGGCGAATGCCTCCATCGCGGTGTCGACCTGAAAGGTGTCACCGGAGCCGGGATTCATGAAGCGCTTGATGCGGCCCGCGACGTGCGGCACCAAAAGATAGGCGCCGAACAGACCGGCGCTTGCGGCGCCCGCAAGCCCCAGCACCCAGATCATCCGCATGCCCGCGATGAAGAACAGGGCGCCCCACACCATCAGGATCAGCATGGTCTGGCCGAAATCGGGCTCCATCACCAATAGCGACACCAGCATCATCAAGAGCACCAGCGCCATTGACGTCGCCGGCATTTCCGGCCGCCGCGCCGATTCCGCAAACAGCCACGCCGCTATCACCACGAATGCAGGCTTGGCGGATTCGGAGGCCTGGATGTTGAGGCCGATCAGCGTGATCCAGCGCCGCGAGCCCTTGACCTCGGGACCGACCAGCAGCGTCGCCACGATCAGCACGATGCTCACCGCGAACACGATCAGCGCGGCGCGGCGAATCTGCCGCGGCGACAGGAACGACACGCCGATCAGCACGATGAAGGCGGGCAGCAGAAACAAGACGTGGCGGTTGAAGAAGTGAAACGGATCGAGCCCGATCCGCGTCGCCACCGGCGGACTGGCCGCCAGCGAAAGAATGATGCCGGCCAGCATCAGCGCGATGATCGCCGCCAGCAGCGGGCGATCCACGGTCCACCACCATTCGCTTAAGGGGGTGCGTTGTTCACGGGAGATCATGGGCGGTCCCAAAAGCGGAGGTTTGCCCATTGGTCGCCCATGATGGTTTCCGAAGGGTTAACGGGGCGCATAGATTGCCGTCATACTCCGCGAAAGCGGAGTATCCAGTACGCCGCGGCCTGGCGATTCAACCGCGATGGCTCTGGAACACTGGATCAACCGCATTCGCGGGTGACGACGGCTGTGAATGACGCGGCCGTCGTCCCTCACCTGGATCGCAAAGGCGCGCCGACTTCTCGCCGCCGGCGGGGATCGGTTAAGGAGTGTCACACCACCGGCTTGACGCCGGGCAGCGCCGTGACGAGGTCGCGGAACCGGGCGCCGCGGATTTCAAAATTGCGGTACTGGTCGAACGAGGCGCAGGCCGGCGACAGCAGCACCACCGGATCGGCCAGCCCCGAGGCTTCCGCGTCGCGGGCGGCATTGGCCACCGCGACCTCGAGCGTTTCCGAGATCTCGTGCGGCACGCGATCCCCCAGCGTGCCGGCGAATTCCTGCGCGGCTTCCCCGATCAGATAGGCCTTGCGGATGCGCGGGAAATATTCGGTCAAGCCCGTGATGCCGCCGAGCTTCGGCTTGCCGCCGGCGATCCAGAAAATATCGGCGAAAGAGGACAGCGCATGCGCCGCCGCATCCGCATTGGTGCCCTTGGAATTGTTGACGAACAGCACATTGCCGCGGCGGCCGACCTGCTCCATGCGATGCGCCAGACCGGGAAAACTGCGCAGGCCGCTTTGCAGGACTTCGGTCGAGATACCGAGCGCCAGCGCGCAGGCCGAAGCGCAGGCGGCATTCTGCGCGTTGTGCGCCCGCGCAGCGAACCGATGCCGCCGATCCGCGCGATCTCGCTGCGCGCGCCCCCCGCGGCGCGCCAGATGATCTCACGCTCGACATAGACGCCGTCCGGCAGCGGATTTTTCACCGATACCCGCACCACGCGCCGGCCCGCCCGTTCGATCCGGTCGGCGGTGTTGCGGCTCCAGCCGTCATCGACGCCGACGATCGCGGTGCCCTGCTTCTGCACGCCGGCCACCAGACGCTCCTTCACGGCCGCATAATGTTCGAGGGTGCCGTGGCGGTCGATATGGTCTTCGCTGACATTGAGCAGGATGCCGACGGTGGGATCGAGCGACGGCGACAGATCAATCTGGTACGACGACATCTCGATGACGTGAACCCGTCCCATGCGCGGCGGTTGCAGCGACAGGATCGCGGTGCCGATGTTGCCGCCCATCTGGGTGTCGTAACCGGCGACCCGCATCAAATGCGCGATCAGCGCCGTCGTGGTCGATTTGCCGTTGGTGCCGGTGATGGCGACGAACGGCGCATCCGGCGCATGACGCCGCCGTTCCCGGCAAAACAGCTCGATATCGCCGATCACCTCGACGCCGGCCTGTTGCGCCGCCAGTACGGTCCAGTGCGGGCTGGGGTGAGTAAGCGGCGCGCCGGGCGTCAGCACCAGGGCTGCGAAATTCGCCCACGATACTTTTCGCAAATCCGCGGTGATGAACCCGGCTTGCGCGGCTTCGGCTAGCTTGTCGGCGCCGTCATCGCTGGCGATCACCTCGGCGCCGCCCGCCTTCAAGGCGTGACAGCTCGCGAGCCCGGAGCCGCCCAAGCCGAACACCGCGACCGTCTTGCCCGCGAAGGAAGTGACGGGGATCATGATTTAGCACGTCATTCCGGGGGTGCGAAGCACGAACCCGGAATCTCGAGATTCCGGATTGCCGCTTCGCGGCCTCCGGAATGACGACTGAGAGGATACAACGCACTCACCGCAGTTTCAGCGTCGAGAGGCCGGCCAGCGCCAGCATCACCGAGATGATCCAGAACCGAATCACGATCTGCGGTTCGGTCCAGCCCAATTGCTCGAAATGGTGATGAATCGGCGCCATCCGGAAGATGCGCTTGCCGGTGAGCTTGAACGACACCACCTGCACGATCACCGAGACCGCTTCCAGCACGAACAGTCCGCCGATCACGGCCAGCACGATCTCGTGTTTGACCGCGACCGCGATCGAGCCGAGCATGCCGCCGAGTGCGAGCGAGCCGGTGTCGCCCATGAAGATCGAGGCCGGCGGCGCGTTGAACCACAGGAATCCCAGTCCGGCGCCGAATACCGCGCCGCAGAGCACGGCGAGTTCGCCGGTGCCGGCGACGTAGTTGATCTGCAGGTAGTCCGAGAACACCGCGTTACCGACGAGATAGGCGATCAGGCCGAAGCTCAAGGCTGCGATCATGACCGGCACGATGGCCAGACCGTCGAGACCGTCGGTCAGGTTCACCGCATTGCCGGCGCCGACCATGATGAACGCGCCGAACAGCAGGAAGAACCAGCCGAAATTCAGCACCACGTCCTTGAAAAACGGTATCACCAGCGAGGTCGAAAACGGGGCGCGTCCGAGCCGGGTCAGTGCGTAGCACGCAGCGAGCGCGATCAGCGCCTCGACCATGAGGCGGACTCGGCCGGCGAAGCCGCTATGGGTCTGCTTGGTCACCTTCAGATAATCGTCGTAGAAGCCGACGAAACCAAAACCCAGCGTCACCGCGAGCACGATCAGGACATAGGGATTGAGCGGATTGGCCCACAGCAGCGTCGAGACCACCAGTCCTGAAAGGATCATCAGCCCGCCCATGGTCGGCGTGCCGATCTTGGTGACGAGATGCGATTGCGGGCCGTCGCTGCGAATCGGCTGGCCCTTGCCCTGGCGGAGCCGCAAGTGATCGATGATCCAGGGGCCGAACAGGAAAACGAACAACGCGCCGGTGAACATCGCCCCGCCAGTGCGAAAGGTGATGTAGCGGAACACGTTCAGAAAGGTGCGGAACATGCCGAAACCGGGAACGGTATTGGAAAGTTCGATCAGCCAGTAAAACATTCAAACCGCCTCATACCGCGGCTTCGTCGAGCGCGGTCCTGCCGGGAAAGCGCTTTTCGAGCGCATCGACAATCGTCTTCATCTTCGAGCCGAGCGAGCCCTTGATCATGATCGCGTCGCTAGCGCGTATGGCGGCGACGACCTGTGCTTCGAGACCCGTCGCGCTCTCGGCATAGCCGCCCCGTTTACCCGTGGAAAGAGCCTCCCACAAGTTGCGCATCAGCGGGCCACAACAATACACCAAATCGATGTGGTTGGCCTTGACGGCGTCATTGAGGCCGCGATGCAGCGCGGGGCTGGTCGGGCCGAGTTCGAGCATGTCGCCGAGCACCGCGATGCGCCGGCCATGGGGGCCGACCGCGGCCCGGCCGAGCACGCTCAGCGCCGCGGCCATCGACGCCGGATTGGCGTTATAACTTTCATCGATCAGGGTCGCTTCGCCATTGGCAATTTCCAGCACGCGCCGCGCGCCACGGCCCGCCGCCGGCTCGATTTGCGACAGCGACAACGCCGCCAGCGCCAGATCGGCGCCGGCGAGCGACGCTGCCGCCAACACCGCCAGCGAGTTCATCGCCATGTGGCGGCCGGGCATGCCGAGCTTGTAGGTGATATCATGGCCGAGGATATTGGCGTGCACCGCCGAACAGGCGGAATGCAGCGACACGTCGAGCAGCCGCGCGTCGGATTTCTCGTCGGCGCCGAACGAAACGATACTGTTGATGCCGAGCTTTTCGGCGCGCCGCTGCAGCCTTGCAAACTGCGAATTGTCGCGGTTGAGCACCACCGCGCCGCCGGGCTCGACGCCGGTAAAAATCTCCGCCTTGGCGTCGGCAATCGCCTCGATGCCGGCAAAGAATTCCAGATGCACCGGCTCGACCGTGGTGATGATGGCCACCTGCGGCCGCACCAATTTGACCAGCGGCTCGATTTCGCCCGCGTGATTCATGCCGATTTCGAAAATCGCAAAACGCGCCGTTGCCGGACATCGCGCCAGCGACAGCGGCACGCCCCAGTGATTGTTGAACGACGCGGCCGAGGCGTGGGTCTCGCCCTGCGCGCCCAACACGCGCCGCAGCGCTTCCTTGGTGGAGGTCTTGCCGACGGAACCCGTAACCGCGATCACCTGCGCACCCAACCGCGCGCGCGCGATGCGGGCGAGATCGACCAGACCCGCGAGCACGTCCTCCACCACCAGCAGCCGCGCGTCGGGGGCGAACTTGTCGCGCTGCGCTGTTTCGACCACCGCCAGCGCGGCACCCGCCTTCAAGGCTGCCGCGACGAAATCGTGCCCGTCATGGACGTCGCCCTTGATCGCGAAATAGGCATCACCCGGCGCGATGGTGCGGCTGTCGATGGAAAGGCCGGTGACCGCCTCCGGCAATTCGCCGTTGATCGACGCGCGCATCGCCTCCGCCATCGCCATCGAAGTCCATAGCGGCGTCGCGCTCATGCGACCCTCGGCGCAAGTGCTGTTGCAACCGCCTCGTGATCGCTGAACGGCAGCACGCGGTCGCCGACAATCTGTCCGGTCTCGTGGCCCTTGCCGGCGATCAGCAGCGCGTCGCCGGGCTGCAGACCGGCAATCGCCGTCCGGATTGCCTCCGCACGGTCGCCGATGTCCCTGGCGCCCTTCGCGCTACTCAGGATCGCCGATCGGATCAGGTCCGGATTTTCGCTGCGTGGATTGTCGTCGGTGACGATCACGCTGTCGGCATTCTCGGCTGCAATCGCACCCATCAGGGGACGCTTGCCGGCATCGCGGTCGCCGCCGGCGCCGAACACCACGACGAGCTTGCGTTTGGCGTAGGGCCGCAGCGCCTGCAGCGCCTTCGCCAGCGCGTCGGGCTTGTGCGCGTAATCGACGAAGATCGGCGCGCCGTTGCGTTCGCCCACCCGTTCCAGCCGCCCCTTCGCGCCTTCGAGGTGCTCGAGCGCGGCGAAAACGGCTTTGGGCTCGCTGCCGGTACCGATCGCGAGCCCGGCGGACACCAGCGCATTCTCGATCTGGAATTCGCCAACCAGCGGCAACCGGACCGCATGCCGGCGCCCGCGATGTTCGACGTTAAGTTTCTGCGCAAAGCCGTCGATGTCGGCCTCGATCAGCCGAATGCCCTCGCCTGCGCCGTCGCCCTCGCCGCCCACCGCGACGATCCGCAAGCCGCGCGCGCGCGCGGCATCGATCACCGCCTGCGAGCAATCATGATCGGCTGAAATCACCGCAGCGCCCTCCGCCGCGACCAGATCGCGGAACAGCCGCAGCTTGGCGGCAAGATAATGCGCGACATCCGGATGGTAATCCATGTGGTCACGCGACAGGTTGGTGAACCCACCGGCTGCTATCCGCACCCCATCCAGCCGATACTGATCAAGCCCGTGCGATGACGCCTCGAATGCCAAATGGGTCACGCCTTCGCGCGCGATCTCGTCGAGCTGGCGATGCAGTGCGATCGGATCCGGCGTCGTCAGCGATCCGTAGATGGTGCGCTTCGGCGACACCAGCCCGATGGTGCCGATGCTGGCCGACGCGTGACCGAGCCGCTGCCAGATTTGCCGCGTGAAGGCGGCGACGGAAGTCTTGCCGCTGGTGCCGGTTACGGCCGCGATGGTTGCGGGCTGCCGCGGATAAAATTTCGCCGCGGCGAGCGCCAGCGCGCGGCGCGGATTGGACGTCGTGACGAACGGCACGCGGGAAAAGCCTGGCGGCGGATGATCGCCCGCGATCGCCACCGCGCCGGATGCAATGGCCGAATCGATGAAGCGCGCGCCATCGGTTTTGCTGCCGGCGAGCGCGAAGAACAGATCGCCCGGCTTCACCGCGCGGCTGTCCACGGCGAGGCCGGTGACCACGGCCGCTTCCGCCTGCGGGTCGATCCTGGCGTCATCGCTGAACAGGTCGCGAAGTCTCATTATCTTCATCTTCCAGTCCGGCCGGCGCGTGATGTTACGCCTTACTGGGTTGTTTTCGATGCCGCAAGAATAAGGCGGTCGGACGGCGGCAGATCGAAGCGCGGCTCGATCCCCAGCAGCGGCGCAATGCGCGCGATCACCTTGCCGCCGGTCGGCACCGCGTTCCATCCCGAGGTGATAAAGCCGTGGGTTTCGGGCAGCGCTTTCGGCTCGTCCAGCATGACCAGGATCTGGAACTGCGGGTTGTCAGCCGGGACGATCGCGGTAAACGAGTTCAGCACCTGCTTCTTGGAATAACGGCCATTGACGACCTTTTCCGCGGTGCCGGTTTTACCGCCGATATAGTAGCCCTTGACGTCGGCCTGCTTGGCGGTTCCGATCTCGGCGTTGAGCCGCATCAGATACCGCATCTTTTCGCTGGTCTCCGACTTGATCACTTTCTTCGCCAGCGCCCTGGCTTCCTCTTCCGATCGCTTGAGGAATGTCGGCGGAATCAAATAACCGCCGTTCATCACCGCATTGATGCCCATCACCGCCTGCAGCGGCGCCACCGACAGACCGTGACCGAAGGCAATGGTGATGGTGTTCAGTTCGCTCCAGCGCTTCGGCACGATCGGCGAGGCGCTTTCGGGCAGTTCGGTCCGCAGCCGGTCGAGCTGGCCCATCTTGCGCAAGAACGCCTTGTGCGCCTCGACGCCCTGCGCCAGCGCGATACGCGCCGCGCCGACATTCGACGAAAATGTGAACACTTCCGATAGCGAGATCGAGCGGCCCAGCGGATGGGTGTCGTGAATGGTGAATTTGCCATAGTGCAGCGGGCCGCGGGCATCGAACATCGTGCCGAGACCGGCCTTGCCGGAATCCAGCGCCATCGCCAGCGTCAGCGCCTTGAAGGTCGAGCCCATCTCGTAGACGCCGGTGGTCAGGCGATTGATGCGATCGGGATCGTGCGCCTCGCGCGGATTATTCGGATCGAAGTCGGGCAGCGACACCATCGCCACGATCTCGCCGGTCTTGACGTTGGAGACGAGGCCGGAAGCCGCCTTGGCCTTGTATTTTTCCTTGGCCTTGAGGAGTTCGTCGCGCAGCGCGTGCTCGACGCGCAGGTCGACCGACAATTCCACCGGCCGCTGCAGACGGTCGGTCGCAAAGCCGGCGCGATGCAGATCGGCGAGGCCGTTGCTGTCGAGCCATTTCTCCATCCCGGCGATGCCCTGGTTGTCGATGTTGACCAGACCAATCAGATGCGCGACTTCGGAGCCGGTCGGATAAACCCGCTTGTTCTCGCGCAGGAAGCCGATGCCGGGAATGCCGAGACGGTGAATTTCCTGCTGCTGCAGCGGCGTGATTTCGCGCTTCAGCCAGACAAAACCTTTTTTCGACGACAGCCGGTCGCGGACCTCGCCGGTGTCGAGATCCGGCAGCGTCGCGGTCAGGAGCTCGATGGCTTCGTCCTTGTCGATAATCCGGCGCGGCTCGCCGAACAGGCTGGGTGCCTTGACGTCGGTGGCAAGCACCTCGCCGTTGCGGTCGACGATATCCGGCCGCGCGGTGGCGATGGCGTCCTGCGCCGCGGCGCGGCGCGCGCCGTGGCTGTCGCCGCCGACCGCGAACATGATCAGCCGTCCGCCGATCACCGCATAGATCGCCGCGAATGCCACGATGGCAAATCCGACGCGGGCGCGGGCTTTCGCGGCGCGGTCGACATTGCCCCCAAACAGCAGGCGGCGGATCAGCCGCTGCCGCCATGGTTCCGCAGGCTTGACGGGGGCCAGCGCGCGAATGGTCATTGCTGATCCTCCGGCGCCGGCACCGAACCCGTCACGGCGGCGGCATCGATCGCCTCGATCATGGCGCCGATCGGATCGGGATCGCCCGGCCTGGTAAAGCGCGGCGGCCGCTCGGGCAGGTTCTTCAGTGAATCATATTGCGTGGCGTTGAGAGGTTTTAGCGCCAGATGGCGTTCGGCGAGACCCTGCAGCCGCAGCGGCGCGTCAAGCCTGGCCCATTCCGCGCGCAGCACCGCGATGGCGTCACGCTGCTCGCGGATTTCCGCATGCAGCCGCAGCACGCGCTCGGTGCGGGAGGTGGATTCCATCTTGATCCGATAGACGTAAGCGGCGGCGAACACCAAGACGCCGATCACGAGGAGATGGATGATCCGCATGGTCAGCCTCCCCTCATCACGTCGGTGAGCGTTGGCCATGCCGGCAATGCGGCGGCAAGTTGCGCCGGCGCGGCGGTGCGCTCGGCCGCGCGCAGCTTCGCCGAGCGCGCGCGCGGATTGGCTGCTATCTCGTCGTCGTCTGGCGTGACCGGGCGCTTGGTCAAAATGGAAAAACTCGGCGCGGCCTGCGCGATGACAGGCAGGTGCCGCGATCCGCCGCCGGCCTTGGCTCGTTCGACCAGGAAATTCTTGACGATACGGTCTTCCAGCGAATGAAACGACACCACCGCCAGCCGGCCGCCCGGCTTCAGCATGCGCTCCGCCGCCGACAGCGCCAGATGCAGTTCGTCGAGTTCCTCGTTGACGAAAATCCGCAGTGCCTGAAACGTCCGCGTCGCCGGGTGAATTTCATTCGGCTTCGACCGCACCACTTTTGCGACGATATCGGCCAGCGCCCGCGTGGTGACGATCGGCGCTTCCTTGCGCGCGGCGACGATGGCGCGGGCGACGCTGCGTGAATAACGCTCTTCGCCGAAGATGTAGATGATGTTGGCGAGATCGGCCTCGGACGCCTTCGCGATCACGTCAGCGGCGGTCGGGCCCTCATGGCCCATCCGCATGTCGAGCGGGCCGCCGAGCCGAAACGAGAAGCCGCGGTCGGCCTGGTCGAGCTGCATCGAGGACACCCCGACATCCATCACGACGCCATCGACCAGGTCGACGCCCTGCGCGGCGCAAATTTCGGCCAGATTCGAAAACCGGTCCTCGACCAGGGTGAGCCGGCCCTCCGATCGATCCACCAGATCGAACCCGGCCGTGACCGCCGATCGGTCGCGGTCGATGCCGATGACGCGGGTTCCCGCAACCTCGAGAAGCGCCCGGCTGTAACCGCCGGCCCCGAAGGTGGCGTCGACATAGATCCCGCCATCGCGCGGCCCAAGCATCTCGATCGCCTGGCGGCCAAGCACGGGAATATGACGCGGGGCAGCAGGACTCATGCCCCGGCTCCGGGCGCAGTCCGGGTCAAGAGAAGGAAATTGGACGCGAACGGGCCCATTGCGCCTCAAATGTCTGGGCTTCGCCGGACTTTTCGCCTCGAAAAGCCGTTGCGAGGCTCGATCGCCGATGCCGCGCATCCCAAACCGCAAACCCTGATTTCCCGATGGAATTTGCTGGGCTGCCATGGGATTTCGAGCGTCAATGGGGGCCTCGGCCGTCCCCCAAACCGGTTCGGCTCTTCACCACTTAGTAACGGCCGTTAGCGTTAAGAAAGCGTTGATAGGACTATTACAATCGCGCGCCGCCGGCGACAGGGACCCGGGGCTGCGGCCGGTGATGCTTCCCGCACACAGTCGGCCAAAATGCGAAGTGGCGACCCGCTCTCGCATTGCGCCGACGGCATCGTAAAGGAATAGTAAACAAGTTCGTCTTGAAAACGCACTGCTGCCGTTCTCTTGCCCGGTTTGATCCGTCCTATGCCGCTCGGTCCGTTCGCATCTGCAGGGTTTGATTCGAAGCGTCAACGTGCCCTGCCAATCCCAAGGGCCAGCGCGAACATGAAGACATTCACCCCCGATTCATCGATTGCTTCCGACGTCATCCCGTCGGCGAATTATGGCGACCGCAACAAGGGCCGGTTGCCCGACATGATCGTGCTGCACTACACCGGCATGCCGGATGTGGAAGGCGCGATCGCGCAGCTATGCACGGCGGGCACCGACGTGTCAGCGCACTACATCGTTCTGGAAGACGGCCGCATCGTGCAGTTGCGTCCCGGAAGCCAAACGCGCCTGGCATGCCGGCGTGGCGTCCTGGGCGGGGGAAGAAGACATCAATTCCTGTTCGATCGGCGTCGAGATCGTCAATCGCGGCCATGACTGGGGCTATCCGGAATTCCCGCTGCGCCAGATCGCCGCCGTGATCGCGCTGTGCCGTGGCATCATGCTCCGCCGCAAGGTGCCGTCGCATCGCGTGCTCGGGCATTCCGACGTCGCGCCGTCGCGCAAGAAAGACCCCGGCGAGAAATTTCCGTGGCATTCGCTGGCCAATTCAGGCGTCGGCCATTGGGTGCAGCCGGCGCCGATCGTGCGCGGCGAAACCCTCAAGCTCGGCACCATCAGCGACGACGTCCTCGGCTTGCAGCAGGCGCTGGCCAAATACGGCTACGGCGTCCCGGCCAACGGGAAATACGACGGCGCGACCATGGAAGTGGTCACCGCCTTCCAGCGCCATTTCCGCCCCGCCCGCATCGACGGCGTCGCCGATCATTCGACGCTGACCACCTTGCAGGCGCTGCTGGCGAGCCTGTCGGCCGACGCCAAGGCGGTCGCGGCGCGTAGACGCCTCCAGCTGAAGACGCGCTCCCTCGCCCCGCTCTTGCGGGGACGAGACGAGCGAAGCTCGCGCTTAGAGGGTTGGGGTGAGGGGCTCTTCGATCCGCAAGCACCGATGACGGGGTGACGCCCCCTCACCCGAAATTCGAGTTGCACTCGAATTTCGACCTCTCCCCGCAAGCGGGGCGAGGTAAGCAACGCCCCAACTCCTTACCCGGCGCTCTCCTCGTTCAGTTCCGCCAACCGCCGCGCGTAAAGCCGCCGCAATGGCTCCAGCTGCGTCGCGGCGGTCGCGGCGAGATAGGCCTCGCGCGCGGCGTCGCGCCGGCCGAGCCGGCGCAACAGATCGGCGCGGACCGCCGGCATCAACTCATAGCCATTCAGTCCGCCGCGGGCCTCCAGCGCGTCGATCAGAGCGAGCGCGCGTGCCGGCCCGTCCACCATCGACACCACGGCGGCGTGATTGAGCTCGATCACCGGCGACGGCGAGATCCGCAGCAGCACTTCATAGAGGCCGGCGATCTGCGGCCAGTCGGTGTCGCGATAACTCGGCGCCCGCGCATGCAGTGCCGCGATCGCGCCTTGAACCGCGTAAGCTTCCGGCCGGCCCGGCATCCGCAACGCGTCTTCCACCAGCTGCAAGCCTTCGGCGATCTGCGCATGGTCCCACAGCGCGCGATCCTGCTCTTCCAGAAGCACGATGTCGCCGCCTGCGGTCTGGCGCGAGGTGCGGCGCGCGTCGTGCAGCAGCATCAGCGCCAGCAATCCCTTGATCTCGCCCCGTTGCGGCATCAGCGCGTCGAGCAGGCGGCCGAGCCGGATCGCTTCGCGCGCCAGATCGGGCCGCATCAGATCCTCGCCTGATGTCGCCGCATAGCCTTCGGTGAAGACCAGATAGATCACCGCAAGCACCCCGCGCAGCCGCGGCTCGAGGGCTTCGCGTTCCGGCACTTCGTAGGGAATACCGGCGAGCCGGATTTTCTGTTTGGCGCGGACGAGGCGCTGCGCCATCGCATCCTCCTTCACCAGGAAGGCGCGCGCGACCTGCGCGGTCGTCAGCCCACAGACCGTGCGCAGCGTCAGCGCCACCTGAACCTCGGTCGCGAATGCCGGATGGCAACAGATAAAGATCAGCCGCAGCATGTCGTCGTCGAGCGCGGCGGCCGCGGCCTCGCAGGAAGCTGCCGCGTTGTGCAGCAACTCGTGCGCCAGTTCGCCCTGCTTGCCGCGAAACGCGATGCTGCGGCGGACCCGGTCGATCGCCTTGTTGCGTCCGACATTGACCAGCCAGGCGCGCGGATTGGACGGCGGATCGGCGGCGGGCCAGCGCTCCAGCGCGACCGCAAACGCATCCTGCAACGCATCCTCGGCGAGATCGAAATCGCCGACGAGGCGGATCAGCGTTGCCAGCGCCCGGCCCGCCTCGTCACGGAATATTTTCTCGATTTCGGTGGGAGTCATGGTGTTTGGCATGTCATTCCTGGGACAGTGCGTCGATTCCGGATTCGGCACCCGAGACGAACCCGGAATGACGAGCATCGAAACCCTCAATCATAGATCATGATCGGCCTGACCTCGATCGAACCCGTCTTGGCGCCGGGAATCCGCGCGGCAATCGCGAGCGCGGTATCGAGATCCTTGGCTTCGACCAGATAGTAGCCGCCGAGTTGCTCGCGCGTCTCCGCGAACGGACCATCCGTCGTCAAAGTCTTGCCGTCGCGGACGCGCACGGTCGTCGCGGTCGTTGTCGGTTGCAGTCCATCGCCGGCCTTGAAATGGCCGCTCTGAATGATGGACTGGGTGAAAGCACCGTATTCCGCCGTCATCTTCTGACGCGCCGTTGCGTCCATTTTGCCGAGTTCGGCTTCGTTCCGATAGATCATCAACAAATACTGCATTTCGATAACTCCTCTTGATCGGCTTGATCGCCGGCATCCAGTCGAACGGGGCAAAGGCAAAACGACATCTTCAGGATAATTTATTTTGAGGGCCTCGAGCTGGGCCTTATCGGCTTGACGCGGCGGGCTTGAGCCCCCATCCCAGGCGCGTCAGTCGGCCGGACGGCCGCTCCGGCAATCACCGAAAGGTGGCTGGAGAGGAAAGTCCGGGCTCCATCGACATACGGTGCCGGATAACGTCCGGCGGGGGCAACCCCAGGGACAGTGCCACAGAGAACGAACCGCTTCCCCATCCCCTAAAAGGGAGGGGCGAGTAAGGGTGAAAAGGTGCGGTAAGAGCGCACCGCGGGTCCGGCAACGGAACCGGCATGGCAAACCACACCGGGAGCAAGACCGAATAGGGACGGCAACGCGGGAATGTTCGCTTGCAAAAGCGATAACACCGCAGGGCGATGTCAGGCTCGCCGTCCGGGTAGGTTGCTCGAGGCAACGTGCAAACGTTGTCCCAGAGGAATGGCCGTCACGTATCGCTTGCGCAAGCAGGCGGTGCCCTACAAAACCCGGCTTACAGGCCGGCTGATGCCTTTGAGAATGAGGGGTTCGGCGCAAACACGCCGGACCCCTCGCCAATTTTATGCGCCGTGCGCGACGATCTCTTGCAGCAGCCGCATCAGCGCTTCCGGCGCCGTCACGTTCGGCGAGTGGCTGGCGTCGATCTCATGGTAACGCCAGCCGGCCTCGCTTTGGGCGCGCCTGGCAAATGGGCCAAAGGTGTCCGCGGGCGTGATGCGCGTGGCGTAGATATAGCTGCGGGGCAATATCAGCTTTCCGCCCTGCAGCTTGAGCTTTGTCTCAAAACACTTGATCGGCATATCGACGCGTCGCTCGGTCAGCCATTCGACATCCGCTTGCGGCGTATCGGGCGGCGTCGGATTCGGCGGCACCCGCCAGCCGTCTCCCGTCTTCGCGAGTTCCTGCATGCGCTGCCGCGCCGGCTCGTTCAGATCGAGCAGCGACTGCCCGTCGTCAGGCACGAACGCATCGATGTAGATCAACTGCCTGATGCGGTCACGGGCGCGGTCGGCCACGCCGGTTGCGACCATGCCGCCATAGCTGTGGCCGATCAGCACGATGTCGCGCAGGTCTTCGTATCTGATGACGTTCAGGATGTCCTGAATATGCGTTTCGAGATCGATCGACGGGTTGGCCAAATGCGCGCGCTCGCCAAGACCGGTGTAGGTCGGCGTCACCAGACGATGCCCGCGAGCTGCCATCAGCGGGTGCATCTTCTTCCACGCCCACCCTGCCGACCACGCGCCGTGGCAGACGAGAAAGGTTGCTCCCATGACGTTTCCTCGTTAGCTATCGCGACTGGACCGCTATAAGGCACAAAAACAATTCCTCGCCAACGCTGCATTCAGTCATTCCGGGGCGCATCGAAGATGCGGACCTCAGATGTGCAATGCACATCGGGGAATCCCTGGATTCCGGGCTCGCTCGTTTCACTCACGCCCTCAGCGACAAGCGCTACGCGCTTGCGCGAGGAATGACGAAGGACATCCCGAGTAATCATGAGTTCGATCGCGTTTGTGCTTCTGTTTCTCGGCGCGCTCGCCGGCGGCTTCGTGTCCGGCCTCGCCGGATTCGGAACCGCGCTGCTGACGCTGGGGATTTGGCTCTACGTGTTGCCGCCGGCCGTTGCGGTGCCGCTCGTCCTGATCTGCTCGATCGTTGCCCAAACCTCCACGCTGCCGGCCATTTGGCGATCCATCGACTTCAAGCTGGTTTGGCCATTCCTGGTCGGCGGCCTTTTGGGCGTGCCGCTGGGCACCATGCTGGTCGCGCATGCCGATCCCCGCATATTCAAACTGAGCGTCGGCGTGCTTCTTTTGGTGTTTCCGACCGCGCTCTATTTCAACCGCACCGCGTTGGCGTTGAGCTTCGGCGGCCGGGTCGCAGACGCAGGCAATAGGATTTGCGGGCGGGATCCTTGGCGGCCTTGCCGGCCTCTCCGGCCCGCTTCCAATCTTGTGGGCAAGCGTGCGGGGCTGGGGCAAGGACGAACGGCGCAGCGTTTTTCAGATCTTCAACTGGACCGTGCTGTCGGCCGCATTGTGCCTGCAGGCGGGCACCGGATTCATCACCCGGGAAGTGATTTGGTTCGCCTTGCTGGCTTTTCCCGGGACAATCCTTGGCGCCTGGCTCGGGGCGCGGGCCTATCGTGTGTTGAGCGATCAAAATTTCAGGGATGTCGTGCTGGGCCTGTTGTTTCTGTCTGGCGTCGGTCTGGTCTGGAGCAGTCTTGGACTGCGCTGACCAACGTCTCAATGCGGCGCATCATGCCGCCTCGCGCGCAACGCCATGCCGCCGGCGACACCGACGCCCAGCACATACATCCAGCCCTCGTGAAAATCGAACAGGTGTGAGTTGAACAGCGAGGTGAAGATATTCTGCACGACGACCAATAGTCCGATCCAGTTCGCCAGCCCGTCGCCGCGGAACAGCAGCAGATGCACCAACCACATCGCATAGAGCACGACGACCCCGACCGCGCCCCACTGTACCGCGACGTTCAGAGTCTGGTTGTGCGGGTTTCCGACGACTTCGGCGTGGGCGCCGATCTGGCCGATCGCGGCCTGTTCAAACAGGCCGCGCGTGGATCCGGTGCCGTGTCCGATCACGGGAGCCTCCGCAAAGAACCGCAACGATTTCTGCCAGAATTCCAGCCGGGAGCCCATTCCGCTCGGATTGTTCTGGATCGTGGTTTGCTGATAATCGGCAAAAAATTTCAACGTGGTGGTGCGCAAATCGGGAGACGCGTTCCAGGCTGCCACCGCCAGCAACGCAGCGGCGCAGGATGCGAGGATCGTGGTTCGCAATTTCAAATGCAGCAGCGCGAATACCGCCAGCATGATCGGCATGGTCACCAGCGCGGTCCGCGAAATGACGACGAACACCATGTTGGCCAGGAAACTTAGCGCGACGGCCGTCAGCAGCGCGGCGAGCCGCATCCGGTTCGTTTGCAAGAACGTCATGATCGGATAGGCCAGCGCCACCGCGCACAGCGCAAACTCCTGACTTTGATCGATGTAATTCTTGACGAAGATCCCGCGTGCCTCGGCTGCGGGCTTGAGCGTGAGATTGGGCTCAAAAGCGACGACCCACGACACCGCCATCAACAGCGTGCAGGAGGCCAGAAAGGCGATGAAAACCCACAGGCCGCGGGGCGAGCGTTCGAAATGATAGAGCAGCAATGGCAGCATCAGCAGTTTTGCGGTCGGGCTGACCGCATAAAGACGTGCGCCCCAGGAAGCGTCCGACCACAGGGTTCCAACAAGCGCCAGGGCGAAGAAAGCGATTGGCAGGGCGCAAACCGGACGCATCAGCGATCGCAGAAATGCGCGCAGCCTCAATGGTCGGGATCAGCGCAATAATCCAGAGCACCCCGGCGATCGCGACGCCGGACGTCGACCAGGGCAACAGAATCGCGATCAGAACCGTCAGCAGATCGATATTCAAAATCCGCGCGGCCGGATCGCGCCAGGCCGAAAGAACCAGCGAAAGTCCGGAAACCCCGGGCTCTCTTCTCACGGCTTCAGTCATCCCTGGTTCCTTCTCGCGCGCCCCAAGACAGATCACGAATACCTAGCCCAAGCGGCCAAGGCGCTGCAATCCCGCAAAACCCGTCAGCGAACGAGCAGTTGTTCCGGGTTGACTATCAGACCCTTATTCCGCCGCAGAGACACGATCGAATTCCGTCGCCTGGCGCTCGAACAGCCCGCGATAGATTCCGCCCGCTCGGTTGGCGAGCGCGGCGTGGGTGCCTTGCTCCACGATCTCGCCGCGGTCGAACACCAGGATGCGGTCGAGGCTGCGCACCGTCGACAGCCGGTGCGCGATCACGATCGAGGTGCGTCCCTTCATCAGCCGTTCCATCGCCTGCTGAATCAGGGCTTCCGATTCGGAATCGAGGCTCGACGTCGCCTCGTCGAGGATCAGCACCGGGGCGTCGGCGAGGAACGCGCGCGCCAGCGCCACGCGCTGCCGCTCGCCGCCCGACAGCTTGACGCCGCGTTCGCCGACCAGCGTGCCGTAGCCTTTCGGCAGCCGCAGGATGAACTCATGCGCGTTGGCAAGGCGCGCGGCCTGCTCGATCGCCGCCATGCTGGCGCCGGGCCGGCCATAGGCGATGTTCTCGGCCAGCGAGCGGTGAAACAGGATCGGATCCTGCTGCACGATGGCGATCTGGCTGCGCAGCGAATGCTGCGTCGCTTCCGCAATATCCTGACCGTCGATCAGGATGCGCCCGCCGGAGACATCGTAAAGCCGCTGCACCAGCTTGACGAAGGTGGTCTTGCCGGAGCCGGAGCGGCCGACGAGGCCGACGCGTTCACCGGCGCGGATATCCACCGACAGGCCGTCATATAGCGCGATGCGATGACCGCCGTAATGGAACGTCACGTCCTCGAACACGATGCGGCCGCCCTGGATATCGATCGCTTTCGCATCGGCCGCGTCCGCTATGCCGATCGCCTCGTCATGGATCGCCACCAGCTCCTCCATGTCGTTGACCGAACGCTGCAGATTGTTGATGTGCATGCCGACATCGCGCAAATAAGCGTGGATGATATAGTAGCTGGTCAGCACATAGGTGACGTCGCCCGGCGAGGCGCGGCCGGCCATCCACAGCAGCAACGCGCCGCCGATCACGGAGGCGCGCAGGCACAGCAGCACCGCAAGCTGCGCCGTTGAGGTGTAGTTGTAGCGCAGCCAGGTCCGCCGCACCCGCGTGCGCCATCGGCTGATGACGCGCGCCAGCCGCGCGTCCTCGCGCGCTTCGGCGCCGAACGATTTCACCACCGCGTTGCAGGTCAAGGCATCGGCCAGCGTGCCGCCGACCTTGGTATCCCACGCGTTGGAGATGCGTGCCGCCGGCGCGATATAGCGGGTCGAGAACACCACCGTCATCGACACATAGACCAGCGCGCCCAGCGCGATCACGAGGCCGAGCGAGGACCAGTGCAGCCCGAGCAGGATCATCGACCCCAGCAACACCGCCAGCGACGGCAGCAGCGCCAGCAGGATGGTGTCGTTGAGCAGATCGAGCGCCCACATGCCGCGGGTGACCTTGCGCACGGTCGAGCCGGCAAAGCTGTTGGCGTGCCAGTCGGTCGAGAAGCGCTGCACGCGCATGAAGGCATCGCGCGACACGTCGGACATGATCCGCAGCGTGAACGGCACGATCGCGTGCAGCCCGAACAGACGCAGCGTCATCGAGACCAGACCCAGCGCCACGATGGCGCCAAAGGCTGCTAGCGCCGCGCCGCGCGCGGCCGGATCCGCCGCACCCAGGGTCAGCGCATCGACCAGATGCCCGGAGAATACCGGCATGAACAGGTCGGCGGCGGTCGCACCTAACAGGCCGCCGGCGACAACAGCGGCGCGCGCCGGCTGGTCGAGCCAGTGACGAAACACGAACGGGATCACCACGCGTATCGCGGCGGGGCGCTTGTCGACAGAAGCGGTCATGGCGTCATCCGGCTACGCTTGCGCGCACGCCGGCTCCGTTGATTGACGAGCGGCGGCGTAGGGCCGAACGCAAGCGTCGTTGAAAAATGTCGGTGGCTTACCGGGAAACTTTGGTAGATCGGGACGTCAGGCCCGATCGATGCTGACGGAAACGGCCCTCAAAGGGCCAGACAGGCGTCCAGCATGGGCTTCGGACGCGAGGGTGCGATCTGCGAATACATCGAAATCATGCAAATCCCTCCCCGGTTCGAGCGACGATGCGCTGCTTATAAATGTATCACGGGCGTTTTGCAATATGGCGGGCAGCCTGACGCGCCGCTCAGAACTGAAAATACAAAAATTCAAGCCGCTGCGGCAGAAAATATCGGCGGCCTAGTGCGCCGGCTCCGTGAACGCCGAGGCCGGCTTCTTCAAAAGCATGACCAGCAGGCTGAGGCCGAAATAGAACACTGTCAGCATGAAGAAGGCATCGCCATATCCCATCACCACCGCCTGGCGGTGAACGATCTGGGACAGTTGCTTCATCGCCATCAGCGCCGCGTCGCCCATGCCCTGCAGGCGCTGGGTGAACATGTTGAGCGTTTCGGTGGCGGTGGCGTTGCCCCAGGTCACCCGCTCCTGCAGCCGCGCGATATGCAGGTCGGTGCGTTCATTCAGCACCTGATTGATCACCGCCAGCCCGACCGCGCCGCCGAGATTGCGCGTCAGATTGAACAGCCCGGAGGCGTTCTTCACCCGATCCGGCGGCAGCGTCCCGAGTGCGATGGTGTTGGTCGGCACCATCGCGAACATCATGCCGATCCCGCGCAGGATTTGCGGCACCAGCAGCTCATAGAAATCGTAGTCGCGGGTGATCCAGGTCATCTGCCAGGAGCCGAGCGCAAAGATGACGAGGCCCGAGGCGATGATGTAGCGCAGGTCGACCCGCTGCATCAGACGTCCGACGATCGGCGCGGTGAGGAACATGGCGATGCCGGAGACGAACATGGTCTCGCCGATCATCAGCGCGCTATAGCCGCGCACTTCCGCGAGATAGCGCGGATACATGTAGGTCAGCCCGTAAAGGCCGATGCCGATGCAGAACGAGAGCAGGCAGCCGATGCCGAAATTGCGGTCGGCGAAGGCCCTGACATCGACGATCGGCTCTTCCGCCGTCAGCACGCGCCAGAAGAAGGCGACCGCGGAGATCGCGCAAATCGTCGCGCAGACCGCCACGGATGTATCCTGCAGCCACTCGTATTGCGGCCCTTCCTCGAGCACGTATTCGAGCGAGCCCAGGAACCCCGCCATCGCGATCAGGCCCCACCAGTCGAAACGATCGAGCAGTTTGAAATTCGGCTGATCGAAATCGACCAGCACGAGCACGCCGACGGTGATGCCGATGCCGGGGACGATGTTGATGAAGAACAGCCAGTGCCAGGACATCGCGTCGGTGATGAAGCCGCCGACCGTCGGGCCGATGGTCGGCGCCAGCGTTGCGACCAGACCGATGATCGGGCCGACGATATGGAATTTCGAACGCGGAAACACCGTATAGGCCGATGCGAACACCGTCGGGATCATGCCGGCGCCCAAAAATCCCTGGATCGCGCGCCAGAGGATCATCTGCTCGATCGACGAGGCGAATCCGCACGCGAAACTCGCGATGGTGAAGCCGGCAGCGGACATCGCGAACAGCAACCGGGTGCCGAGCGCGCGCGACAGGAATCCGGACAGCGGAATCGCGATCACCTCCGCGATCAGGTACGACGTCTGGACCCACGACACCTCGCTCGAACTTGCCGACAGGCCGGCCTGGATATCGCTGAGCGATGCGGAGACGACCTGGATGTCCAGGATCGACATGAACATCCCGAACACCATGATGAGAAACGCAAACAGCCGTCGCGGCGCGATGCGCTCGGACGGCGCCGTCGCGGCGTTCATCATCGTCGGTGAAGCGGAGGTGGCATCAGCCATAATCTGCTCGGGTCAGGGCATGCTTGCGTAACGGGCGCGCCGCCCGATACGCAAATTATTGCGGTTGGGCCATGGCCGGCGCGTCGAGGTCGGCTTCGCTGTCGGCATCCTTGGCGCCGTTGCTGGTATCGACGGTTGCGTAAACCGACATGCCCGCGCGCAGCAGGTTCTGCCTGGCGACATCCTTCGGCACGCGGATGCGAACCGGAAGCCGCTGCACGATCTTGGTGAAGTTGCCGGTGGCGTTATCGGGCGGCAGCAGCGTGAACACCGAACCGGCCGCCGGCGAGATGCTGTCGACGATGCCGGCGAACTTGCGATGCCCGTAGGCGTCCACCGAGATCGTCACCGGCTGGCCCGGACGGATGCGCTTGAGTTGCGTCTCCTTGAAGTTGGCGTCGATAAAGACGTCATTGAGCGGCACCACATTGCCGAGCCGCTGCCCCATCACCACGAAGTCGCCGGTGTTGACCAGGCGGTTGGAGAACGTCCCGTCGACCGGCGCGCGCACCGACGTGAAGTCGAGATCGCGCTGAGCCTTGGCGAGCGATGTCTGCAATTCCGCAAGCTGCGCGCGGGCTTCCGCCTGTTGCGCCTTGGTGACCTCGACATTGTCGCGCGCCGCGTCATAGGCGGCCTGCGCCGATTTCACCGCCGCCACGCCCTGATCGCGCGCGGCTTCGGACACCTCGAAGGTTGCGCGCGAGGCAAATCCCTTGGTGCTCAGCTCCTGCTGACGGTCGAAGTCGAGGCCGGCCCGCTTCAGCGAGGCATCCGCCGAAGCAAGCTGCGCCTTGGCCTGCTCGACCGCGCTTTCCAATGCGGTGACCTGACGGCCGATACGGTCGATGGTGGCCTGCTGGGTCGCGATCCTGGTGCGCGCGGCGTCGACCGCGATGCGGTAATCGCCGTCGTCGATCCTGAAGATCACGTCACCGGTCCGCACCACGACGTTGTCGCCGGGAAGGATTGCCGCGATGTGACCGGACACCCGCGCGCCGAGCATGGTGTTGTTGGCGCGGACATAGGCATCGTCGGTAGAGACGTAAAAGCGTCCGACCAGAACATAATGTACGCCATAGGCCGCGGCGGCGAGCGCGAGCAGGCTGCCGATGCCCATCAGGACCAGTTTGCGTTTTCCCGATTTCGGCGCAGCGGATACGGCGGCGGCAGGTGCGGCGGGCGAGGCGGACGGGTGGTCGATTGCCGGGTTGCCCGGCGCCTCTGCGGGGCGGCGCGCGACGGTCTCTTCCGGAGGTTGAGCATGAAGCGACTCGGCGATATCCGTGGAAGGGTCGCGCGCGATTTCCTTTCCATCCGGATCGGGACGAAGGATACGTGCGGCCTGGTCTCTCGCTGCGGCCATCATGGCCCCCCATTCCAATGTTGCGATGCAAGCATAGCCAAATACAGGCCTCGCCATCCCCGCCAATTATCAAATTAACATTGACCGAACGGTTCGGTCAAGATATTCCTATGAACCGCACCATAGACTGCGCGTGCCTTGCTGTGCGTTCGACGTCCGGAATCTTTCGAGAAAAGCTAAACCAATGGTTGCAGCCGTCATCCTACCACGCTCCAGCTCGTCGGCGACGAGGACAGCTCAAAACGCCGTCAAATTCTCGACGGTGCCCGCAAGGTTTTCATGGATTTGGGCTTCGACGGCGCCAGCATGGGCGAAATCGCCCGCTCCGCCGGCGTTTCCAAGGGAACGCTGTACGTCTATTTCGCCGACAAGAACCGGCTGTTCGAAGCCATCGTCGAGGAGGAAACGCTCGAACAGGGCAAAGTGACGTTCAACTTCGATCCCGAACGGGACGTCACCACGACATTGATGGATTTCGGTCAGGCCTACATGCAGACGCTGTGCCGGCCCGGCGGCGGATCGGCCACCCGCACGGTGATGGCGATCGCCGAGCGGATGCCGGAGGTGGGCCGACGCTTCTACAACAACGTGGTGGCCCACAAGATCGCCAGGCTTGCAGCCTACCTCGACACGCGTGCGGCGGCGGGCGATCTTGCGATCGAGGACTGCGAGCTGGCGGCGACGCAGTTCATGCAGATGTGCCAGGCGTCGCTGTTCATGCCGTTTGTTTTTCAGGCGGCGCCGGCGCCTTCGGCGGAACGCATCGCCGAGGTGGTCGCAAGCGCCACGCGGATGTTTCTCGCTGGCTATCAGGCGAAGACGCGCTGACAAAATCCGCCGGTCTCGAACCTCATCCCGAGGAGCGCGCTCTTCGCGCGCGTCTCGAGGGATGCGCACCGGCCTCATGGTTCGAGACGCGCGCGAAGATGCGCGCTCCTCACCATGAGGGACTAACGCTGCATGCGCGTCCCCGATTCAATTTTCATACAGCCACGACACTGATCGTCATTGCGACGACTAGAAACGAATCCGCAGAAGGGTCGCCCGATTGGAGACACGCTCCATCCGCAGGCCCTACTCGTCCTCGAATTCGTCTTCCTCGTTGACCTTGCGCCGATGGACCAGGGTTTTGCGGCCGCCGAGCGATCCCGTGACGAACGGTTCGCGCGAAGCATAGGGATTGCGCTGCGAGGCCCGTGCGGCGATTTCCTCGCCCGAGCTAGCTGCGGGCTGGCAGATGACGCGCTGGCTGGCGCGGCGCATCAGATCGACGTGGATGTGATCGTAGTGATAGACGTTGGAGCCCGGCGCCAGCACGGTCGTGAACTGCTGGCAGGCCGCGGCCTGCACGTCGCGCAGAAAGCCCTGCTCTTCCGGCATGCCCTTCCAGCCGTCTTTCACTGACACATGCCGCCCGTCGGCGAGCGTGAAGCCTGCGATATCCAGCGCATTGCCGAAGGCGTGCTCGGAAATATGCGCGCGCGAATTGCCGTTCATGCCGCGGCAGGAATAGGCGGAGATCTGCTTGATCTCGACGACGCGCGCGCCGAACCAGCGCATCGCGGCGGGCTGCACGGAATCGGCGAGCCAGCGATCGAGCGCAGAGACGATCGGACACGCCAGCGTCGCCGCCGGCTTGACCGCCACCGGTCCGAACGCGGCGACGGAATTGCCTTGCCCAGGCCCGAGCCGCGGCGGGCGATCCGCCTGCGGGAAATCTGTCGCGGCGCCGGAGCGCTCCGGATAGGGCGCCGGGGTGCGCTCGCGCGGCGGATAGGCCTGCGTTCCCATATACGGTCCCGGGGCTAGCGGCTCCCTCAACCCTGGCGTGCCCTCGGGCGGCAGATCGATTTCATCTTCCTCCGGCGGGACCCCCGGCGCCGACAGTGAAATCGGACCGCTGGACCCGCCGTAGCCGGGCTGGCGCATCGCCGTATCCGGATAAGATTGTTGCGGCGGAGCCGGCGGCTGCGAGATCGGCCAGCGCGGCGCATTGCCGATGCTTGCGGGCGGCCGCAGCTCGTCGGCAAATCCGAACGTCCCGCTGCTTTCGCCGAGCGCTGCGACCTTGAGCGGATATTCCGCGCCGCAAACGCCGGGGCCGGAAATCGGGCTGATCCGCACCAGTTCGGCATTCTCTTTGACGGCGCCGGACTTCAGGCAGGCGATTTCGGCCTCGGCCCGCCACGGTTCGCGCTCCGCGGACTGAAAAAATCCGCGACCGCAACCCGCCAACGAGACAAGGACGAAGGAGCCGACGAGATACAAACGAACTCCGCGCGCCATCCGCGCACGTTCAACGAATTTATTTAACGAGTCTTCAACGCGTTGATTTCACGACTCTTTAACCACGTTGCCGGCGGCGCGAGGCGGTGGACGGCAGGGGATAGACAGCAGCGCTGACTTTTTCAGGCCGGAACGCTTTGCTAGTTTGCGCGTTAGAGCGGGCAGCGACGTGAACCAGGGAGAGCTTTCCCATGACTTTCGTCAGCAGACTGAGCGTTGTTACCGCGTACGTTGCAATCGCTTTTGTCGGCGCGATCGTGCTCGGCGTGTTCTAGCGCCCCAGCCATCATAATCTGGATTGATGACGCCCGGCGGTTTGGATCATTCCAGCCGCCGGGCGTTTTTCATGCGCTCACCACGCGTAGCGCGCGACGCCCTTGCCGGCGTAGCTGACGTTGGAGACAGGCGGAAATGACAACGATTAGGTAAATCCGTCCGCTAAAATCGCCGCGCCGGCGGCAGGCCTCCGGAAAGACTGTTTTGTCGCGAAACCGTCACGAAACAATTCTCAGCCCCGACGAAACCATTTTGGGGGTTTGACGCAAACATCCTGAAACCGTTGCCCCGTAGTGATCTCCCTAACAACAATGCGCCAAACCGGCGCAACGGCGATCAAACAGGGGCGACCGATGTTCAATCTGGATGCATTCAAGCTGAATTGCCGCCGTGCCGCCGCCTTTGGCGCGCTGGCGATCGGCACCATCGCATTTTCCGGCGCCGCCGCGGCCACGCCGCTGCAGCTGTTTCCCTTCTTCATGATTCCAGCGCCGCAATCGGCGCCGCCCTCGGTGCAATCGGCACCATCAGAAGATGAAGGCGCCGTAGTTGAAATGCCGGCGCGGCTGAAGCGCCAGATCGTCAGCTATGCCACCCGCGAGGCGCCCGGCACCGTCATCATCGATACGCCCAACACCTATCTCTATTATGTGCTCGGCGGCGGCCAGGCGATCCGCTACGGCATCGGCGTCGGCCGCGACGGCTTCACCTGGTCGGGCGTGCAGTCGGTTACCAAAAAGGCCGAATGGCCGGATTGGACCCCGCCGCCGGAAATGATCGCGCGCCAGCCTTATCTGCCGCGCCACATGGCCGGCGGCCCCGGCAATCCGCTCGGCGCCCGCGCGATGTATCTCGGCGGCACGGTATATCGGATTCACGGCACCAACGCGCCGCAGACCATCGGCACCCAGGTTTCGTCCGGTTGCATCCGTCTCACCAACGAAGACGTCTCCGATCTCTATTCGCGGGTCAATATCGGCACCAAGGTGATCGTGCTGCCGATGGACCGCCGCGCCGACAATGCGGACGGCAAGCGCGGCTGATTGCTCGCTTGCAAACTTGACAAGGGGGGCGCGCTGGCGAATTTTGTTCTGATCGACGCCGCCTGCAGATTTCTTGAATTAACGATCCCGTTAGCCTCACCGAGGTTGTGAAATCGCTCATCCTGAGGAGCGCGTCCTTGCGCGCGTCTCGAAGGATGGCCGCGGTCCCTGCGGCGTCGCCGGACGCGCAAGCTCCTAGGATGAGGTCGGTGTCCTTGCGGCTCTGAGGCGGCGTCTTCGCCACGTCTCGGAGCGGTCTGGCGTCGCCAGAACTCGCCCTGTAGACTCTGCCGCTCAATCAGTCCGGGGGGACAATGCGTCCGGCGCTGCGCCTCAAAACGATCCTGCTCGCGACCGCGGTGATCGCGGTCTCGTTTCTCGTCAGCCTGAAGGCCATGGACTGGCTGTCGCCGCGCGGCACGGTCCGTGCGCCGGTGCTTGTCGAATTGCCGCCGCTGCCGCCGGCGCCGCGCAGCTCCAGCATCATTGCGCCGGTTGCGATTGCGCTTGCCGCCATTCGCGACGCCGCCGACCGCGGCGCGCCGCGCAGCTTCGCAGGAAAAGCCGACAATCCGGTGTCGCAGGTTCTGCAAAACGCCGATATCGGCTGGACCGCGTCGCGCGGGCCGATCGCGGCGGCCGGCGCCCAGGATGTGCTGTCGCTCGCCACGCCGATCACGGGAACGCTGAATGTAACGGGCTCGCTGTCTTCGAAGGCGACCGGCGCGGTCGGTGACGCGCTCGGCGGCCTGCTCGGCGCCAACGTGGCCAAGCAGATCGGCAGCGTCAACATCAAGGCGCTCAATGCCAGCGCGGAGATCAAGGGCAACGTCACCATCACCGCGCGGCCAAAGCTCGCCGCGGCCTGGCGCATCGAGCCGAATTTGGCTGCGCAGGTCACGCTTGGCGACACCAGCCTTAGGCAACAGGCAAGGCTTTTATGAAGGTGTAACGCTAGGGGCGCGGGCCGTCAAGTACGAGCGGCCGGCCCGGCGCGGCCCGGCCGCCGGCCCGGGCCCGGGGAATCCCGGCAGGCCGCGAGCGCTTGATACCGCCATGAAGAGGATCGGGTTCCTGTCGTTCGGGCACTGGCGGGCCGGCTCCGGGTCGCAGACCCGCAGCGCCGCCGACGCGCTGCTGCAGACCATCGAGCTGGCCCAGGCGGCCGAGGACATCGGCGTGGACGGGGCGTTCGTCCGCGTGCACCATTTCGAGCGGCAGCTCGCCTCGCCGTTCCCGCTGCTGTCCGCGATCGGCGCCCGGACGAGCCGGATCGAGATCGGGACCGCGGTCATCGACATGCGGTACGAGAACCCGCTGTACATGGCCGAGGAAGCCGCGGCGGCCGACCTGATCAGCGGCGGGCGGCTGCAGCTCGGCGTCAGCCGCGGATCGCCCGAGACCGTGCTGCGCGGCGCCGAGTCGTTCGGCTACCGGCCCGCCGAGGGCGAGACCGACGCGGACACCGCGCGGCGCAAGACCGAGATCTTCCTGGCCGCGATCGGCGGCGCGGCCGTGGCCCGCACCGACCCGGCCCGGACCGGGGTCAGCGGCGGCCTGGCCATCCAGCCCCAGTCGCCGGGCCTGGCCGACCGGATCTGGTGGGGCTCCGGCACCCGCGCGACCGCCCAGTGGGCCGCCCAGGCCGGGATGAACCTGCAGAGCTCCACGCTGCTGTCCGAGGACACCGGCGTCCCGTTCGACCAGCTCCAGGCCGAGCAGATCCGGCTGTACCGCGAGGCCTGGGCCGAGCACGGCGGGACGCGGGAGCCGCGCGTGTCGGTCTCGCGCAGCGTGCTGCCGATCACCGAGGACATCGACCGGATGTACTTCGGCGACCAGGGGCACGACGACCAGATCGGGCTGCTGGAAGGCGTCCGGTCCCGGTTCGGCCGGACCTTCATCGGGGAGCCGGACCGCATCGCCGCCGAGCTGGCCGCGGACGAGGCCGTGCGCGCGGCCGACACGGTGCTGTTCACCGTGCCCAACCAGCTCGGCGTGGCCTACAACGCCCGCATCCTGGACACGATCGCCGGGCACATCGCGCCTGCCATCGGCTGGACCCCGGGCCTTGCGGCCGGGCACCTGACGTAGACTGCGCTGTCGTTGTGGCTGACGCATCACGTTCCGTATGGAGAAGCGACCATGAGCACTGACAAGCCTGAGATCGATTTCCCCGGCGGCGAGCCGCCGATGAACTGGAGATCACCGACATCTGGGAAGGTGACGGCGCCGTCGCCAAGGCCGGCGACACCGTCCAGGTCCACTACGTGGGGGTCGCGTACTCCACCGGCGAGGAGTTCGACGCCAGCTGGAACCGGGGCGAGCCGCTGCAGTTCCGGCTCGGCGTGGGGCAGGTCATCGCCGGCTGGGACCAGGGCGTGCAGGGCATGAAGGTCGGCGGCCGCCGCCAGCTGATCATCCCGCCGGACCTGGCCTACGGGGACCGCGGTGCCGGGCGCGAGATCGCGCCGGGCGAGACCCTGATCTTCGTCTGCGACCTGGTCTCGACCTGATCCGGGGCGGCCTCTGCCGGGGCAGCCGCTACCGAGGGGACAGGACGCAGAACTCGTTGCCCTCGGGATCGGCCAGGACGGTCCAGGACACATCGTCACCCTGGCCGACGTCCGCGAGGGTCGCGCCCGCGGCGCGTAGCCGCGCCACCTCGGCGGCGGGATCCTCGCCGCGGTAGGGCGCCACGTCCGGGTGGATCCGGTTCTTGACCGTCTTGCCGTCGGGGACCCGGAGGAACTCCAGGTAAGGTCCCACCCCGGCGGGGAGCGGAGCCCGGCGAGGTGGTCCTCGGCGTGCGCGACCGTCCAGCCGCCGCCGCGGCCCAGAACCGGGCCAGCGCCGCGGGATCGGCGCAGTCGGTGAGGATCGCGGCGACCGGGCCCGTGTCGCGGTAGAGGTCCCGCGGCTCCAGCACGCAGAACTCGTTGCCCTCCGGGTCGGCCATCACCACCCACGGCACGTCGCCCTGGCCGATGTCCGCCAGCCCGCCGCCCAGGTCCCGGGCCCGGCTGACCAGCTCGGCCTGATCCGCGGCCGACGCGGTGGCCAGGTCCAGGTGGACCCGGTTCTTCCCGGTCTTGCGGTTCGGGGACCGGGACGAAGACGATCGGCACGGCGACCGGATCGGGGTAGCTGTCCCAGGCCGGCCAGACGTCCACCTCGTCCGCCGTCTCGTCGGCGATCTCCCAGCCCAGCAGGGCCGCCCAGAACCGGGCCAGCTCGGCGGGATCGTGGGCGTCGGCCACCACGTGGACCAGTCGCGTCGGCATGGATCCCAACCTTCCCCGAAGGCGCCCGCGATGTCCACGCGCGCGGCCGGTTCGAGGCCGCGGTGACACCGCCAGTCGAGCCGCCGATGGACCGTTAGCGGACCCCGCCGGGCGGGAACACCCAGGCCCGTGCGGGTGCTGTGAATGGTGGGCCACCTCGCCACCAACGAGGACCCGGTCCAGCAAAGGAGCTGACATGCTGGAGAATTACCGCAGACCCCGAGGCCATCTCGCGGCTGAGCAAGGACCAGTACCGGGTCACCCAGAAGAACGCCACCGAGCCGGTGTTCCGCAACGAAATCGAGACAACAAGGAGCCCGCATCTACGTGGACATCGTGTCCGGGAAGCCGCTGTTCGCCTCCGTGAACCAGTACGACAGCCGCTCCGGCTGGCCGAGCTCACGGTGCCGATCGAGCCGCGCAACGTAGTCGAGAAGAAGGACATCGGCCTCGGCATGATCCGGTTTGGTCCGGTCCGGCCACGGGGACAGCCACCTCGGCCACG
>CAVXHU010000025.1:0-30669 GCA_963761395.1 uncultured Alphaproteobacteria bacterium | reverse complement strand
CGCCGTATTTGAAACTGGCCGTCTCGCTAAAAAGCGCACAACAGTCAATCCCTAGTAAACGCTGGCAGGCTGATGGGCTGAAAAAACGGTTTTTTCACGCCAATAGCCGAAATGTCCCCGAAAACGCGGTATTTCCGGGAACGCCGGACCCATTTGTAAGGAAGATGAACGGATCAACCGCAGACCCGCACGCGGCGAACCCGCCAGCCAAAGCCGTCCCAGAACCGCTGTCGCTGCCAGACGCAGCCGCCGACGTAGGCCGGACCGGCACCGTAATAGCCGTAA
Source organism: uncultured Alphaproteobacteria bacterium (assembly GCA_963761395.1). Classification (GTDB taxonomy): domain Bacteria; phylum Pseudomonadota; class Alphaproteobacteria; order Rhizobiales; family Xanthobacteraceae; genus Bradyrhizobium. The sequence continues at coordinate 30,384 of CAVXHU010000025.1, read as the reverse complement.
CCGGGTCCGTAGTAGCCCGGGCCATATCCGTAATAGCCGGGGCCGGCAAGCGCGCCACCGACGATGGCGCCGCCGATAATTCCGGCAGCGATACCCGCGCCAACTCCACGTTGCGCATGGGCGGGGGCGGGGACCGCCACGGCCGAGACAGCGAGGGTAGCGACGGCAGCGAGTGCCATCAATGTTTTCTTCATGGCGTCACCTTTCTCATTGAGCCAGGGACAGCGGATGAAGCTGCCCGTCGCTGCGAAAGTTCCACACTTCGCTTGAATGATCAATGAACGGGATCGCCACATTTGGCGACGAATGCTGACCCAAGCGTTGCCTTTTTGCAGCGCACAATCGGGTGCGCACCTGCCATTCCGGGCGAGAGAAAACGATGGGGAGCGCACCGACGGCTTGGCAATGGCGGTCGGCGGTACTTCGCTGATTTGCTGGCTCCTGGTGAGGCGATTGCAGAACCGCCGCGCGCGACTTGGTCGGAAGCGATAGCGGAGCAGGCGGCGACGGAGGCGGTGACGGCGGTGGCGATTAACGCCGCCGGTTCTGAGGACAACGAGCGCATTTTGATCTGCCGCAATAGAACTTCTTAGATTCATTCTAGTGTGAATCAGCGATCAGTTTGGAATCACTTGAAAAGACGTTTTTTTCTTTTGCATCCCGCTGCGGCCATCAATACCTGATGGGTTCAGCATCACCGATGGGCCCGCCGTATTTATGATTGTTTGTTCCTGCCACGTCCTCAGCGACGACGATGTCCGCAATGCCGTCAACGCCTCGGAAGACCTTCCGCGCAATGCCAAGCAGCTCTATGGCTGCCTCGGTTGCAGCGCTGAATGTGGCCGATGTGCCCGCACCATCAAAACGATCATCGACGACGCTCTCGGGGCCTGCGCGAAGGCCTGCCATTCCGGATGCCCGCATCGCCGGGCCGGGACGCATCAGCATGTCGACGGTGAATTTCCCCTCGAAGTTGTCGCCTGAAATCTATCGTTGGCTTCCCCGGCTGGACCTTTCGGCATAAGGTTGCTCTCGCCTGTAATGTGACCTAGTAGCGTTCCAGATTACTTTTCGAGGGCCGACTTTGGCCCCGGCAGCGAGAGTGCATCATGCAGGGCGACGCAAGAAGTCATCGAATATCTCAACAAGGGTCTGCGCAGCGAACTCACCGCCATCAACCAGTATTGGCTGCATTATCGGGTGCTGCACAACTGGGGTTTGCTGGAATTGGCCAAGACCTGGCGCAAGGAATCCATCGAGGAGATGCACCACGCCGACCGCTTCACCGACCGCATTCTGTTCCTCGACGGATTTCCCAACATGCAGGTGCTGGATCCCTTGCGGATCGGCCAGAACGTCAAGGAAATCATCGAGTGCGATCTTGCCACCGAGGTGAGCGCCCGCGCGCTTTACCAGGAAGCGGCGACCTACTGCCACGGCGTCAAGGACTATGTCTCGCGCGACCTGTTCGAAAGCCTGATGAAGGACGAGGAGCACCACATCGACTTCCTCGAAACCCAGCTCGATTTGATCGCGCGGATCGGGCTTGAGCTTTACACCCAGAAGCATGTCGGCGGGCTCGAGAGCGAGCATTAGGACAACTCGCACAGCCGTCATCACCCGCGAAAGCGGGTGATCCAGTATTCCAGAGCACCAGTGATAAATCGCAAAGCCGCGACGTACTGGATACCCCGCTTTCGCGGGGTATGACAGCCAACCTTGACAAAGAGCTGTGCGAAGATTCTTACAGCTGCGTCTTGTTGCGCGCCTCGACTTCGGCCTGGGTTTCGGGCTCGCCCAGCTTCGTCTGGTCGTGAATCACCTGGCTGATGCTGGGAAAACCTGATCGTTCGACCCGCATCTCCGGCGACCACAATTTCGAACGCATCAGCGCCTTGCCACAATGGAAATAGGCCTCGTGCACCGCGATGCTCAGCACCGCGCGCGGCGGCTTGCCGAATTCCACCATCGATGCCAGCAGGTCCGGCTCCGCCGACAGTTTGCCCTTGCCGCCGACGCGAAGCGTTTCGTCGATGCCCGGCACGAAGAAGATCAGCTGCACGAAGCCCGAGCCTTCGACAATGTTCCTGAAGCTGTCGATCCGGTTGTTGCCGGATCGATCCGGCATCAGCAACTGGTTCGGCCCGGCGACGCTGACAAACCCGGGATTGCCGCCGCGCGGCGAGGCATCGACGCTGCCGTCGGAGCCGGACGTCGCCAGCACGCAGAACGGCGACATCGCGATGAATTTTTTCGCATGCGCGTCGATCTCCGGACGCGCCTTGGCGATCACCCGCGGCGAGGGTTTTGGGTAAATCGTCGGCAGGTCGCCGGCGGCGAATTCGGTCAAGGGGTTTCTCCAGGTTCGAGTTTCGGCCAGAGTATCAGCATGAAGGGCTTGCGTCATGCATGCTCAAAATGATGCGACGCGCCAGCATGGAAGAAAATATGTGCCTTCCTGGAGGCCGCTCAGGCATCAGCATGAAGGCGAAACAGATTGTCGATGAGGGCGGCTTGTGCAGCACCTTTTTGTTCCAAGAACTCGGCGATTTCGAACTCGTCGATGCCGCTGTGACCGGCAGCCTGCCATTCGTGACGACACGAAAAGGCGGCCGATCGCGCCATCGAAGGTCAGCACCCACCAATCTTCGTCGCCCGGCGACGGGCCGCGTGCGCTCCGGTAAAACTCTCGCTGGATGACGGCCATGCTCGCTCCCTGGGATGCTACGGCTGGTCCTCGACCTCGGTCTCCGGCCGGTCGCCGCCGGCGGCGGTCTCGATGTGCCATTTGCCGTCGGCCGTCTCATATTCGATCGCCTCGCTACGGCCGGGTACGCGCTGCTCGGCGGCGGCGCGCTTGGCGGCGGCCAGCGCCGCGGCGTGGGTCGGAAAGGCTTCCGAAAACACGCCATCGACGGTGTAGGCCCAGCCGCCGTCATGCTGAACGATTTTGTAGGTGACGTGGGACATGGAGAACTCGCTTGCTTTGCCGGAACCGCTGCGGCGACGGGGGATAAACGCCGTGCCCATTCTATGCCAAAATGAGCCACGATACAGGTCTTGCTTTCAGCCGAGGTCCTCGATCTGAGGGCAGCCGGAACAAAGCCCCCGGGAGGTCCGGCCGGCAAAGGAGAGAAAAAAATGTGCCGTAACATCAAGACGCTGTTCAATTTCGAGCCGCCCGCGACCGAGGATGAAATCCAGGCCTCCGCGCTGCAGTTCGTGCGCAAACTCTCGGGCTTCAACAAGCCGTCGCAGGCCAACGCGCAAGCCTTCGACCGCGCGGTGGCGGAAGTGACCGCCTCCGCCCACCGTCTTCTCGCTTCGCTGCATACGCACGCGCCGGCGCGCGACCGCGAGACCGAGGCGGAGAAGGCAAGAGAACGGTCGAGGCTGAGGTTCGGGTGAGGCCTATCGCTTGCGCGGTACGATGCGTCCTACCCCGCGTCCCACATCACCGGCAGATTGAGCAGGCCGCGGAACGCCCAGCCGCCGATCCGCACCGGCTCTGAGACGTCGAGCCGCAAGCCCTGCAATCGCGCGAAGACGCTTGGCAGCGCCACGTCGGCGACCATGGCGCGCGAGGCAAATGCGCCGGCGCAATAATGCGGGCCGGCGCCGAACGCGATGCTTTTCTGGGTATCGCGGGTGATGTCGAAACGCTCAGGCTCGGCAAAGCAGGCCTCGTCGCGATTGGCCGAGCCGAACATGAAGAACACGCGATCCTCCGGCTCGAAATCGACGCCGCCATATGACCAGGGTTTCGCCACCCGGCGCGGCGACATTCCGATCGGCGCGATCCAGCGCGCATATTCCTCGAACACGTCGATCCATTTGGCTTTTCCCTCACGCACCAGCGCCAGCTGCTCGGGGTGCGTCAGCAGCGCCCAGATCGTGCCCGAGATCGCGTCGCGCGGCTCGTTCTGCCCGCCGGAGATCGCGAGCTTGACGTTGGCGCGCACGCTCTCGATCGGCTGGCCGGCGGCGAGCAGCACGCTGAGGATCGAAGTGTTGGGATGCTTGGTCACCACCGGAATCATGTCGTCGATCGCGGCGTCGATCCCCGATGTGGCGGCGTGGCAGCGCGCCTCGACTTCCTTGTTGCCGGTGTAGTTGGCGATGCCGTCGATCATCGCCTGCGACCACGCGTCCATATCCTCAAAGCGCATGTTGGTAAGGCCGGTGATGTCCTTCAGGCATTCGGCCGACAGCGGCAGCGCGAACGCCTTGCAGAGGTCGGCGCGCCCCATCGGCGCCAGCGCATCGAGGATGCGGTCGGCATGGGCCTGAAACTGCCGGCTCCAGGTGTCGCGCACGGTGCGCGGCGACACCGCCGGAAACATCGCGGCGCGCTCCTTCATGTGCGCGTCGCCGTCCTTGCGCATCATGTTGTGGCCCATCAACGTGTTCATCAATCCCGCCGGCTGATGCGAGGAGAACACGTCGATGCGTTTTTCCTGCGAAAAAATGTCGTCGCGCCGGGTGAAGATGGTCGATCCCAGCTGCGGCACGAACGCGATCGGCGCGTCCCGGCGCATCCTGGCGAGATCGGGATAGGGATCGGCCCAGAACGCCGCCACGTCGATGTCAAAATGCGGGGCGTTGGACATCAGATTCGCTCCATCCGGGATTTCCGCCCGGCTGGCGCTACCTTATTCACTACGCGCGGGCACGTCGATTCCGTCGGCCGAATATAGCCGGATCTTGTTGCGCAAGGTGCGTACGGATACCCCGAGCACACGCGCGGCGCGGGTCCGGTTTCCGTCGCAACGCGCCAGGGTTTGCAGCACCAGCTCCCGCTCGATCTCGCCGACGGTCGAGCCGATCAGCAACGGCACGACTTCGTTCGGGGCCAGCGAAGGCGTCGGAATGTCCGGCGCGGGGACAGCGGATTCATGGGTCATTGACACCTCCCGATCAACGCCCGCTCGAATCGTGGAGCGGAAACATCGAGAACCAACAACCCCCAGCAGCGCGACCGTGGGCGGAGTTGGTTAACAAATCCTTAACGCGGCGGAAGTGCACCTTCAGACCAGGGGTCGGCCGTCATGGCCCGCCACCGGGTCTCGCTTTCGGCGAGCCCGATGACAAGCTCCAGCGGGGCATCCAGTACGCCGGGGCCTCCGGCACGTCATTGCGAGCGAAGCGAAGCAATCCATGAAGCAGGAGCAGACTGGATTGCTTCGTCGCTGGCGCTCCTCGCAATGACGGTGGAGCTGTCTCGTCGCTAAATCGTCCTGTAGCCGCCATCCGCCATCACGATCGATCCCGTGACATAGCCCGACAAATCCGACGCCAGGAAAATCGCCGGCCCGACGATATCCTCCGGCTTCCCGGCGCGCCCCAGCGGGGTGTGATCGATGAAGATTTTCGCCAGCTCCGGATTGGACGCGCGCACCCTCTCGTTCAGCGGCGTTTCGATAAAGCCTGGGCCGATCGCGTTGACACGCACGCCGTCCTTGCCGAGTTCGGCGGCAAGCGCGCGGGTGAAGCCGAGCACGCCGTGTTTCGAGGCGGTGTAGGCCGGCGAACTCGGCGTGCGCAGATGCACGAACGACTGGATCGAGCCGATGTTGACGATGCGCCCCCTGGCGGCGCGCAAGGGCGCAAGAAACGCATGCGTCACGTTGAACACGCCGGTGAGGTTGATGGCGATGATGTCTTCCCAATCCCCGATCACGGCGTCGGTCGCGCCCGTCATGCCGTTGCGGCGGGCGATGCCGGCATTGTTGACCAGGATCGAGACCTGCCCGACCTTGTCGGCGACTTGTTTGGCCACCGCGACGCAGTCCTCGCGCCTGGTCACGTCGAGCGCAAAACTCATCGCGCCGCCGCCGGCATCGCGGATTTCCTTTGCCGCCTCGGCCGCTGCCTTCGCGTTGATGTCGAGCAGCACCACCCGCGCGCCCTCGCGGGCATAACCTGACGCGATCGCGCGCCCGATGCCGGAGCCCGCGCCGGTGATGACAGCGATGTGGTTCTGGAGGAGGGCCATGGATGTTTCCCTTTTCTTTTGGTTTTGCGGCTTTCGCTACAAACTAATTCAAAATGACTGGGGCGGAAACGGAAAGCTTTACCTGCGCGCGGTATTCCTTCCGCTCGGTGTTGCCCATGGATAGACAGCTCCCGGAATGGAAACTCGCGCTTGAGCGGATCTGGTCGGCGGCCGCGCCTGACTATCACGCAGCCGCGTGCCTTGCGGCCGAGATCGCAAACGCCAGCGAGGAGGCGACGCTGCGGCAGGCGGCCACGCAGGCGCTGCCGATCCTGCGCAGCGCCTCGGCTGAAACCGCGGACCGAAGCACAACGAGATGCCGCGCGGCGGCGCCTCGGCATTATCAGAGACGTCCTGCATGAGCTCACCACCCCGCGATTCGGCCAGCGAGAGACGCTTTCGAAGTCACTGAGCCCGGAGGAGTGTTATCGGCAGCTGCTGGGATTGCCGCTCGGCCGCCGGCTGTCCGGCGTCGAAATCCATCGGGCCTACAAGCGCGTCGCCAAGCGCGCGCACCCGGACGCCGGCGGCAGCGCGCGGGAATTTCTGGAGCTGTCCGCGGCGCGCGATGCGCTGATGAAGCAGAGGTGAGCGAACGTAGGGTGGGCAAAGCGAAGCGTGCCCACGATCTCACACGCGCGAACGCGGTTGCGAACGTCGCGAAATAAACGGTGGGCACGGCGCGAAGCGCGCCTTTGCCCACCCTACATTGTCGCGCCGGCGCGGCGGCGGAAACCCGATCCCCGATTGCGCTTGGCGTGATCCTGAATACGATGGCGCGAACTGACCCGCAGGAGGAGGTTCGCGATGGTTCTCAACAGGGACAAGATCGACGATACGGCCCTGGCGCTGCTCTATTTGACGCTGCACGACGACGACAGGGCCTGGAAAGGCTTTGACTGGGGCGTACTCGGCCGTCTGCATGACAAGGGCATGATCGACAATCCCGTGGGCAAGGTGAAATCGGTGGTCTTTACGCAGGAAGGACTGGAGCGGGCGAAGGCGTTGTTTGAGGAGATGTTTAAAGAGTGACAGGCACGTAGGGTGGGTTAGCGAAGCGTAACCCACCGTTCTGGGGTTCGCGCAGAAGATGGTGGATTACGCTTTCGCTAATCCGCCCTACAGGCTGACGGATCAGCGTCCCGCAAGCGACGCAATGCACTCGATCTCGATCAGCATCGCAGGGTTGGGAAGCGCCTGGACGACGCAGGTGGTGCGGGCGGGGTAGGGCGCGGGTCCGAAGGCCGAGGCATACAATGCGTTCATCGGCGCGACGTTGGACGCGCGCGTCAGCAGCACGTTGACCTTGACCAGGTCGCGAAAGCCTCGCGCCGGCTTCATCGAGCACGCGCTTGATGTTGCGGACGACAAAACCGAACTGCGCCTCGAAATCGTCCGGAAGCTTGCCGTTCTCGTCAAAGCCGGGGATGCCCGAGACGAACAGCAGGTCCCCGGTCCGCGTCGCGAACGACAGCGGCGGCGTCGTCATGCCGGCCGGCGCGGCAAAATGTTTGATGGCTGCCATGGGTCACCTCTTGATCTGAGGCGGCAAAGTGTAGCGCAAGGGCGGGCAGCGCGGGAAGATGGTATGCAGCAAAGTAGGGTGGGTTAGGCGAAGCCGTAACCCACCATCCCAAAGTGATGTATTGGCGGGAGAATGGCGGATAACGCTACCGCTCTCCGCCCTACGGTTTTGACGCCCGGAAAATATAGCGGTTGGTGCTGAAAAAATACTGGCCGGCTTCGTTCAGCCGGGCGAACTCGTCGTACCACTCCTTCGGGTCATCAGGAGGAAGCTCGTTCTTGCGGCCCACGAAATCCCGGATCAAGCCGGAGAGACCCTTGCTGTAGTTGTCGTCGTGCCATTGCAGATTGAGGATCGGGAACACGGTAGCGCCGTCCACGCGAAAACCGGCGCGGACAAACCGGTTTGAAAGCGACCGGGGCAAGCGGGGATGCGCACAATGCGACTCCCAGGACTTCATCATCGCAGCCATCCGGTCCGGTTTTTCAGAATGCCACACCACCGCATCCCAGTCCGTCGCCACGATTACCGCCCGGCCGCCCGGCTTCAGGACGCGGAACGCCTCGGCAAGAACGCGATCGACATCGGGCACGTATTCCGCGACCTGGGTGGAGACAACGACGTCGAACGACGCATCGGGCCGCGCGATCTGCGTTGCATCGCCAACCGCATAAGAGAGCCATTGCGGCGGATTTCGCGTCTTGCACAGCGCAATCAGGTCGCCCGAAATATCGATGCCGATGACAGACCCGTCGCCGCCGACCGCGGCGGCCATGCTTTCGCACAGAAAGCCCGGCCCGCAGCCGATATCCAGCACCCGTTCGCCGGGCGAAAGCGCGAGCTGCTTCAACGTCTCCGCTCGCTGCGCCACCACATCCGGTGTGAGGTACACCCTTGCCAGGTGTCGTGCGGCGTCTTCGCTGAAGGTGAGTCCGCTCATGGTTGCCTCAGAAAGGATGGATGCCCGGGTAAAGCCGGGCACGGCGCTAACTTGGCCTCATCCTGAGGAGCATCGCGAAGCGATGCGTCTCGAAGGATGCAGGGCGGCCACACGGTTCGAGACGCGCCGCTTTGCTGCGCTCCTCACCATGAGGCTCACCTCACAACACCCGATTACTCTCCTTCACCTTCTCCGCATCGAGATACACATTGCTTCCCATCTCCTTGAACTTGGCGCTCATCTGCGCCATGCCGCGTTCGGCTTCATCCTTCGAGACGGCGCTGCGCGCCTCCTCAGGATGACGGGCGGCGCTGGTGGCCATGCCGTCCTCGATCACGCCCGACACTGACATCCCCACGCCGCCGGATCGTTCAGCGTCGCCGCGTAGTCCCGCACGTCCTGGGTGATCTTCATCGAGCAGAATTTTGGGCCGCACATCGAGCAGAAATGCGCCACCTTGTGGGCTTCCTTCGGCAGCGTCTCGTCGTGAAAACTGCGCGCGGTTTCGGGATCGAGCCCGAGGTTGAACTGGTCCTCCCAGCGGAAGTCGAAGCGGGCGCGGGAAAGCGCGTCGTCGCGCAGTTGCGCCGCCGGGTGGCCCTTGCCGAGATCGCTCGCATGCGCCGCGATCTTGTAGGTGATGACGCCGGTCTTGACGTCGTCGCGGTTGGGCAGGCCGAGATGCTCCTTCGGCGTCACGTAGCACAGCATCGCGCAGCCGAACCAGCCGATCATGGCGGCACCGATGCCCGAGGTGATGTGGTCGTAGCCCGGCGCGATGTCGGTGGTCAGCGGCCCCAGCGTATAGAACGGCGCCTCGCCGCATTCCTTCAGCTGCTTGTCCATGTTGATCTTGATCTTGTGCATCGGCACGTGGCCGGGGCCTTCGATCATCACCTGGCAGCCCTTCTTCCACGCGATCTGCGTCAGCTCGCCGAGCGTCTCCAGTTCGGCGAACTGGGCGCGGTCGTTGGCATCCGCGATCGAGCCCGGCCGCAGGCCGTCGCCGAGCGAGAACGACACGTCATATTTGCGCATCAGGTCGCAAATCTCGTCGAAGTGCGTGTACAGAAAACTTTCCTTGTGATGCGCCAGGCACCACTTCGCCATGATCGAGCCGCCGCGCGAAACGATGCCGGTGACGCGGTTGGCGGTGAGGTGGATGTAGGGCAGCCGCACCCCGGCATGGATGGTGAAATAGTCGACGCCCTGTTCGCACTGTTCGATCAGCGTGTCCTTGTAGAGCTCCCAGGTCAGCTTGACGGGATCGCCGTCGCATTTCTCCAGCGCCTGATAAATGGGAACGGTGCCGATCGGGATCGGCGCGTTGCGCAGGATCCATTCGCGGGTGGTGTGGATGTTGCGCCCGGTGGAGAGGTCCATCACGGTGTCGGCGCCCCAGCGGATCGCCCACACCATCTTGTCGACTTCTTCCTCCACCGATGACGTCACCGCGGAGTTGCCGATATTGGCGTTGATCTTGGTCAGGAAGTTGCGGCCGATGATCATCGGCTCCAATTCGCCGTGGTTGATGTTGCAGGGAATGATGGCGCGGCCGCGCGCGATCTCGGAGCGCACGAATTCCGGGGTGACGAAGGCCGGCACCGAGGCGCCGAAGCTTTCGCCGTCGGCGAGCGCTGCCTCCGCGCGCTCGAGCTGGACCTTGCGGCCGAGGTTTTCGCGCGTGGCGACGTAGATCATCTCCTTGGTGATGATGCCGGCACGGGCAAATTCCAGTTGCGTGATCATGTGGTCGTCGAGCCCGCGCAGCGGCTTGTGATGGGCGGTGAAGGACTTTCGCGGCATGCGCGGCGCCGACATTGCCGTTGTCTTCCGGCTTGATGTCGCGGCCCTGATATTCCTCGACGCCGCCGCGCTCTTTCACCCAGGCGATGCGGTTGCGCGTGAGCCCGGCATTGACGTCGATGGTGACATCAGGATCGGTGTAGGGGCCTGAAGTGTCGTACACCGGCAGATTCGGCTCGCCGGCGCCTTCGCTCAGGATGATCTCGCGCAGCGGCACGCGCACATCGGCCGCCTCATCCGGGGTGACAAAGATCTTGCGCGACGAGGGCAGGGGGCCTGTCGTGACGGCGGGCTTCAGCTCGGCTGTGTTGACGGGTCTGTTCATGGTGGTGCTCCCTTCCGGAGTTTAAGTTCTTTTCAGTGCAGGAATCCAAACAGGCAAAACAGCGATCCGCCCACGATCCAGATCGCGGCGGCGATGGTTATGAAATGCGGCCGCTTCAGCATGGTGCGGCCGGTCTGTATCACGTAAGCGGGCGCGGCCAGCCGCACCGCGCCGCCGATCACGTTGAGCCAGCCGAACAGGGTGATCATCACGCGCCCGTCCGCGGCCCAGATATTGTGCGTCAGCACGATGGCGAGGCCGACCGGCATGATCAGCAGGCCTGAGAGAAAGATCAGCGCCCGGCTCGCCAGAAACTCTTCGGCCATGTCGCGGAACGCGGACTGGTTGGCGAACACCGCGAGCCCGATCACCAGCATGATCGGGCCGATCAGCCTTGCGATGAAGACAGACGTTGACATCGGCCCTCCTCCTCATGCCGCCTGCGCGAAAATCTGCAGCCACGCGCGCACCCGCGCGTCGGGATCGGCGTTCTGGGTGACGTCGCTGACCACCGCGATGGAATCGGCGCCGGCGGCGAAAATCGCGGGCGCCTGTTCGAGCTTGATGCCGCCGATCGCCACTAACGGAAGTGAGCCGATGCGCTTCTTCCATTCGGTGATTTTCGGGATGCCCTGCGGCGCGAACCGCATCGATTTCAGCGTGGTCGGAAAAATCGGACCGAGCGCGATGTAATCAGGTTTGGCGCGCAACGCGGTTTCAAGCTCGGTGTCGTCATGGGTGGAAAGACCGAGCGTGAGTCCGGCGTCGCGGATCGCCTTGAGGTCGGCATCGACCAGATCTTCCTGGCCGAGATGCAGATGTTTGGCGCCGGCGACGACGGCCGCGCGCCAGTAATCGTTGACCACGAGTTTTGTCTTTGTGCCCCTGGTCACGGCGAGCGCGTCGCTGACCAGTTGCAGCGCCTGGGAGTCATCAAGGTCCTTGGCGCGCAGTTGCACCGTGCCGACGCCGAGCGCGGCAAGGCGCGCGACCCAGGCGACGCTGTCGACGACAGGATAAAAGCGATCAGGATACGCGGAGCGATCAGGATACGGCATGCCAGAACGGGGTCCCGACGACAGGGGTTGAAGGAGAGGCGAAGTCGCGGGCTTCCATCAGCCCGGCCTCATAGGCCAGGCGTCCGGCCTCGACGCCGGATCGAAACGCCGATGCCATCGCGACGGGGTCGGCGGCTTTGGCGATCGCGGTGTTCAGCAGCACGGCGTCGTAACCGAGCTCGAGCGCTTGCGCGGCGTGGCTGGGCGCGCCGAGGCCGGCATCGACCACCAGCGTGATGTCCGGCAGGCGGTCGCGCAAAAGTTTCAGCGCGTCAGGGTTGATGATGCCCCTGGCGCTGCCGATCGGCGCCGCCCACGGCATCACCACCCTGCAGCCGGCATCGACCAGCCGCATCGCGACGCTGAGGTCCTCCGTGCAATAGGGAAACACCTCAAAACCGTCCTTGATCAGAATCCCGGCGGCTTCGACCAGCCCGACCACGTCGGGCTGCAGCGTGTCGTTGTCGGCGATCACTTCAAGCTTGATCCAGGACGTGGCGAACAATTCGCGCGCCAGCTTCGCGGTGGTCACGGCCTCGCGCACGCTGCGGCAACCGGCGGTGTTCGGCAGCACCGTGACATCGAGCTCGCGGATCAGCGACCAGAACGCATCGCCGGTCTTGCCGCCGGCGGACTCGCGCCGCAGCGACACCGTGACGATCTCGGCGCCCGAAGCGCGGATCGCCGCTTGCATGATCGCCGGCGACGGATACAGCGCGCTGCCGACCAGCAAGCGGGAGGCGAATTCGCGGTCGTAGAATTTCAGCATGGCGGCAGCGTTCCTTCTTCGTCGTCCCGCGCACACTCCGTCATCCCCGCGAAGGCGGGGATCCAGTATTCCAGAGAACCCGAAATTGAAACGAAAGGCCGCGGCGTACTGGATCGTCCGGTCAAGCCGGACGATGACGGCCTGGTTTGGCGCGCGACTATCCTCAATTCGTCGTCCGCGGCGAGAGCGGCCGGGACCCATACGCCGTGTCGTCTCGTTTTAGGCGCTGGCGGCAGATGCCTTCTGCAACAATTAAAGCCAGGGGTGATGGGTCCCGGCGTTCGCCGGGACGACTCGGGGAGAGTATTTGCGCGAAGAATGTTCATCCCATCACCCTCCCTGCCGCGGCGTGATGATCTCGATCTCGTCGCCGGCCTGAAGCGGCGTCTGGGCCCAGCGGCTGCGCGGCAGCACGTCGAAATTCAGCGCGATCGCGAAATGCGTGCCCTCATATTCGAGTTCGCCGAGCAGCGCGTCGACGTTGCGTGAGGCAATCTCCCGCTGCTCGCCGTTGACGATCACGCGCATTGCATCACCTCGTTGTCGATCTGGCCGCGCTCGACATAGGCGAGCGTCAACTCCGCCAGCGCAGGCGCAATCAGGAAGCCGTGGCGATAGAGCCCGTTCACCAGAATGCGATCCTTGTCGATCGCAATGCGCGGCAGATTGTCGGGAAAGGCCGGCCTCAAGCCGGAGCCGAATTCGACGATGCGTGCTTCCGCAAACGCCGGATGCACCGCATAGGCCGCGCCCAATAGCTCCAGCGCGGAGCGGACGCTGACGCCGGTGTCCTCGGCCTCGATCGAGGTTGCGCCCAGCATGAAGAGGTTGTCCTCGCGCGGAATCACGTAGAGCGGCCAGCGCGGATGGATCAGCCGCACCGGGCGCGACAGTTCGACCTCGTCGGTTTCGATCAGGATGAGCTCGCCCTTGACGCCGCGCAGATCGGGCTGCGCGTCGCGCGCGGAAAGGCCGCGGCAATCGATCACGATGCCGTCGATATCCCCTGGACCCGGTTCGCTGTTGAACCTGATGGTGCCGCCGGCGGCAATGATCCGCTCGTGCAGTTTCGGCAGCACGCGGCGCGGCTCGACATGGCCTTCGTCGGCAAAGAACAGGCCGTCGCGGAAGCGGCCCTCCAGCGAGGGTTCGAGGTCGGCAAGGGCCCTGGCGTCGAGCCGCCGATGGCCGGAAGTGAGCCGCGCGAAGCGTTCGAAATCATTGCGGTCGCGGGTATGCGCCACCACCAGCGAGCCGTTGAACGGCGTGTCCGGCAATTCCTTGCGCCACAGATCGAGCGCCCGCAGACCGAGCCGGCTGATGAGCGGTTCCGATATCTCGCGCTCGCACCAGGGCGCCAGCATGCCGCCGGCCCAGTGGCTGGTGGAGAGCATCATCGCGGCGTCGCTGCGCTCGTGCAGCGTGACGTCGTGGCCGGCCTGCGCAAACAATAGCGCCTGCCAGGCGCCGGCAATGCCAGCGCCGATGACGGAGACGGGGGATTCCCCCCTTGGCGCCACGGGCAATTGCCCGCGCTGTGTATAAGAACCCTGGTACATCCCTGTCCCTTCGCCGGCATGACCCGGATCAGGTTCAAAGGGTCACCGCGGTCTCTTGCCCTGCGAACAGAGTTTGAGCTTGCGGTCTCTCAGCTCCTCATCGGAGCTCCCCTCGGAACAGGGCTAATGTAGGCCGATGCGGCGGGGTGTCAACGCGCGCGGTGCCGGTTTGCACCGGCTTACCGTGGAACCTGCCGCGCGTTGGCATCGAGGCTGCCAGCTTGTTTCGGCGGGACGCTGGCGAGCAGCGGTTCGGGATGGCTGATACGTTCGAGCCGCTGGCGTTTGGCCGCGGCGTAATAGCCGCTGGCATAATAGGCCACCGCGCGTCTGTGGTCGCCATTTGCAGCGCGGTAGGCGCCGGCGAGATATTTCACCGCGTAAGTAAGATTGGTGTTGGGATCGCGCAGCCCTTCGGCGGTCCCGGTGTAGCCAAGACCGCGCGCGGTCGCGAGCTTGATCTGCATCAGGCCGATGGTGCCGCCGCGTCCGACCAGCCCCGGCCGGTAGCGGCTTTCACGCACGATCACGCGGTGCACCAGGGCTTCCGGCACGGCGTTGGCATTGGCATGGGTGGCGATCAGCGCATCATATTCGGCGTGCTGCGCCTGTGCGGTTTGCGGAAAATGCAGCGCCGCCACGGTGGCGAGCGATGCCAGACATAACGAATGTTTCATCGGGAAAATGGCCTCGGGGCGTGGGCGTGATACGGCGGTTGGACGCTTAAGCGCCCCGATTATTGCAATCGCCGGGCACTGATGTGGCCAAAATCCGGCTTTCTCGGGCTTTTGCCCGCATCCCATAGCCACCGATTTACCAAGAATTATGCCCTGGCGTGCTTCGATCCCCCGGGGAAAACCGAGAGATCCGGCCGCACCGATGACCATGTCCGTCGCCAATACCGCCGAGGAGGCAAGCCCGATGCGCGGCCTGCTGCCGCTGTGGGTCGGCGTCGGCATCTATGCGCTGTTTCTGCTCGCCGGCAACCGGCTGCTGATCGATCCCGATACGATGTGGCAGGTCACCATCGGCCAGTGGATTCTCGACCATCGCGCGGTGCCGCAGACCGACGTCTATTCCTTCACGATGCGCGGGCAGCCATGGATTTCGACGCAGTGGCTGGCGCAGGTCGTCTACGCAAAAACTTACGCGATGTTCGGCTGGAGCGGGCCGGTGGTAACAGCCGCAGCCGCGATCGCCGCGACGTTCGCCCTGCTTGCACGGTTCCTGAGCCGACGGCTGAGCGAAAGCACGACGCTGGTGTTCGTCGTGGCGGCGCTGGCGTTGACCGTGCCGCATCTGCTGGCGCGGCCGCATGTGCTGGCGATTGCCGGTCATGGTGGCGTGGGTCGGCGCAATGATCGCGGCCGCAGATCGGCGCGGCGCGCCGTCGTTCTGGCTGGCTGCCGCTGATGGCGCTGTGGGCCAATCTGCATGGCGGTTTCGTATTCGGTCTGGTGCTGATTGCACCGGTCGCGCTCGATGCAGTCTTGAACGCTGAGCCGGGCGCGCGCAAACCGCTGGCGTTGCGATGGGCCGCGTTCGGCGTGGCCGCGCTGGCGGCAAGTTGCTGCACGCCCTATGGCTGGAATTCGCTGCTGGCGTCGCAAAAGATCCTCGGCCTTGGCGGTGCGCTGCCGCTGATCATGGAATGGCGGCCGGCGGATTTCGGCAGCATCGCTGCGTTCGAGGTCTGCCTGCTGCTCGGAATCGGGCTCGCGCTGTTTCGCGGCGTCAAGCTGCCGCCGCTGCGCATCGTCTTGCTGCTGGGATTGCTGCACATGGCGCTGAGCCAGGAACGCAGCGCCGAAATTCTGGCGCTGCTCGCGCCGCTTATTCTCGCGAGCCCCCTGGCGAAGCAGATCGGCGGTGCCGAGGTTTCAAATTCAGCCGCCGCCGCGCCGATGCGCGGCGTGCTGTTCGCGAGCGTCGCGATCGCGCTGATGGCGGGAACGTTTGTCTATACGTCGGTGCATCGCTTCGAGCCGCACACCCGCGGCTCGCCGGTCGCCGCGGTGGCTGCGCTGAAGAAATTGAATCTTGCCCGCGTGTTCAACGATTACGATTTCGGCGGCTACCTGATCGCCAACGGCGTCGCGCCGTTCATCGACGGCCGCACCGAACTCTACGGCGAGAAATTCTTTGTCGACCACAACGCCGCCAGCGGATTGATGGAGCCGGAAAATCTGTTCCGGCTGCTTGAGGAGTACAGGATCGAGGCGACCCTGATGCGGACGCAGAGCGCCGCGACCAAGCTGCTCGATCATCTCGACGGCTGGCAGAAGGTGTATGCCGACGACATCGCCACCATCCACCTGCGCAAGCCAGGGGCGATGCACAGCGCCGAACCGGCGGTTGATCCGAAGTCGCATTGAATTCGCCGCGTCATCTGCTGCACACTCCGGCGTCAACGCGATTGCGCTCACGCGGGGATGGCGCTGACATTTATAGCGACCATTGGTCACCTTCGTTCGTCGTTCAAAAGACGCAATGCTGCCCAAGAATTACAAGCGGCAGGAACACCGGTATCTGACAGCAAACCTGTCCAATTCGCTCTTCAAAAAAGCAAAAGGGAGACGCGCCATGGCCAGTACAGACCTCGGCTATTTGCCCCACGAAAATCCCTGCGCCCAATGCGGCCAGCCGATCGCCACGCCGGACTGGGTTGAAGCCGGCCCGCGCCGCATATCCTATCTCTGGCAGTGCCGGGCATGCGGCTACCGGTTCGAGGCGGTGGCCTTCTTCAATGATTCCGAGCCGGACCGGGAAGCGCTCGCGGCCTGATGGAACCCCTTTGCGGGTACGGCGTTAGTTCCGGTTCATCAACCCAAAGGAGGGTGATGATGACCGATGTCATGGCAAAACCCCACCAGCTGATTGCGAGTGACCGGGTCGAAGGCACCGCCGTGCGAAGGCCGAACGGCGACCGGATCGGCCACATCGAACGGCTGATGATCGACAAGATCAGCGGCAAGGTGTCCTACGCGATCCTCAGTTTCGGCGGGTTCCTCGGCATGGGGACTAATCTGCTTCCACTGCCGTGGGCGCGTCTCACCTACAACCGGAAATTCGAGGCCTACGAACTCGACATCGACGACGACGAACTCAGGCGCGCGCCGTCATTCCGCGCCGACAAGGATTTCGACTGGGGCGATCGCTCGCAGGAAGCGGAGCTGCATCGTTATTACGGGATACCGCCCTACTGGGGCGGGTTCTGATCGCCCCTTTGAAAGTCGCGTCGAGCGGCAATACCGCAGACGATTTGTCGTGCGCGCTTGATCGCGCCAACGCTGCCACGAACCCGCCAATCATCGCCCGTTGCAACCTCGAAAATGCGCTGCGGCAATTGGAACGGCGGACGCCCTGGCGGGTTTTCTCCTGACAATTTCTTATTAGGGAGAACCCAGATGTTAGCGAAATATATCACGGCAGGCCTGGTCGGGTCCGCGTTGCTGGCGACCGTCGCGTTTGCGCAAAACCCGACGGCAACCACCGACAGCGCCAAACCGGCGCCGGCGGCTGCTGCGTCCGACTCGTCGTTCCAGGGCAACTGGCGCGCGTCGAAAATCGTCGGCCTTAGCGTCTACAATGACAAGAATGAAAGCCTTGGTTCGATCAACGATCTGTTGACCGACAAGAGCGGGAACATCAAGGCGGTGGTGATCGGTGTCGGCGGCTTCCTCGGCGTCGGCGAGCACCTGGTCGCCATTCCCTTCGACAAGATCAAATTCACCGACCAGCCGGTCGCCTACACCGGTGCGTCGAACGGGCCGAATGCCCCGGCCACCAGGCCGGCGTCATCGACGACCACGGGTGCTGCGACAACGAATACAGCGCCAGCGGCGACAATGGCGAAGCCCAATCCCTGGTATCCGGACCATGCCGTGTTCAACGCCACCAAGGATGAGCTTAAGGCGATGCCCGAGTTCAAATATTCGATCTGAGGCACGATCGCACGTTAAGGACCTGATCGTAAAATGGCCGGACGGCAGTGTTGCCGCCCGGCCATTTTTTGATCCAGGCGTCACCTCCGGCAAACAGAGACATGGTGCGCCGCATCTTTTCAGCCCCGATATCCCGATGTTAGGCTTGCCCGGCGGCAGGGGCACCTGCGTCCTGCCTAACATCGAACGGGAGGACGACATGGCTGAGAGCGTCTACAAGGTCATTGAGCTGATCGGTACCAGCAAGGATTCCTGGGAAAAGGCGGCCGCGGCGGCCGTCAGCAGAGCCGGAAAATCACTCCGCGATCTTCGCGTCGCCGAAGTCGTCCAGCTCGATTTGCAATTGGATGCCAAGGGCAAGATCGAAGCCTACCGCGCCAAGCTCAACGTCTCGTTCAAATTCGAGGGCTGACGCAGCGAGTGCGCTTACCGTCATCCTGAGGTGCGAGCTCTTGCGAGCCTCGAAGGATGACGGCTGCTCTCTGTCGCCCATCCTTCGAGACGCGGCCAGGCGGCCGCTCAGGATAACGCCTTCACAACCCCGGCAGCGCGGTGATGTGCACATTGATCGCGCCCTCGGCTTCCGCGATCACGCGCAGCGTTTTGGAATCGAAGGCGATGTCGGCAAGCCGCAGGCTGGTGATGTCGGCTGCCACCCGCACGCCGTCCTCGTTCTTTTGAAAATCCGATATCGCGGCCGCGATTTTTTTCTGCGCGTTGGTTGCGAACGGTTTGAGGTCGACGGTGGCCTTCTCCGCCAGCGCCTTTTGCAGGTGCGGCATGGCCGCGCGCGCCGCAGCTCCAAGCAGTCCGAACGCGGCTTCCGATTCGACCGCGAGTTCGATGTTGGTCAGGCGCAGGGTCTGCTGCGTCTGATCGAGCACCGGCTTGCCCCAGATATGGACATTGGCTTCGCCGCCGAACCCGAAGAAGCTCTTTTTCTCCTTGGCGTTGACCAAAAGCGAGATCAATAGCCGGTCGCCCGACGCCGCGACGGTTGCGCGCTTCACGGTGACGTCGACCGAGCCCGAACCGTCCTCCGGAAATGTCCGGCCGGCGAACTGTGCCTCCACGATCTTGTCGATGTCGGTGAACGGCACATCGATCGGGACGGCGATGCTGACCCGTCCCGGAGTTGGCGGGATGATGGCGATGGCAGCGGGAAACGGGCAGTCGGGCTTGGTCTGCACCGGAGTGATGCGGGTCTCCGCCTCGATGCCGAGCGTCAGCGTGACGGCGGTTGCATCGACGCGCGGCTGCGCCGCGACCGCGCGGGTTGGCCGCAGCTCCAGCCAAAGCGGCGGCAGCGACGAGGCGGCGCCGGTGCCTTGCAGCGGGATCGAGCGGCAGGCCTTGGCCCATTGTGCCCGCGCGTTCTGCTCGAACGCAGGATCGTTGCGGATCCGCGCCTGCACCGCGGTGAGCTGATCGGCGACGGCCTTGTCGATCAGCGGCTTGACCTGTGCCGGAACGTTGACGCGCGCGCCTGCCAGCGAAAGGTTGGTGTCGCCAAGCGTGACCTGCGCAGCCAAATTCGGCTCGATGCGCCAGGCCGCGGCGAGCTTTGGCCGCGCGGTGATGGTGACGTTGCCCTTGATCTCCGCGCTGGCATTGAGCGCCTTGATGTTGACGCTGCCGATCTGCTTGGCGACGTTGGCGCCGAGCAGGCCGCCGAGCACGTCACCGACCGCGCCGGTCGCCTTCGAAGACAGCGAGCCCGTTACATTCAGCGTTCCCGTCAGCGGCGTCGCCAGCGACAGCACATCCTGGGCGCCGGTCGCCGTAATCGGCCCGCGCGACGCGGTCCAGCCGATATCGGCGTTTTGCAGAATCTGCGACACCGGATTGTCGGCTTTTCCCGCGAAGCTGCGCGGCGCGCCGCGGTCGGCGGCGTCGCGAATGGCGTCAAGCGCAATCGCGACCGGCGCAATGATGCTGGAGCTGCGCGGCGCCGCCGGCAGCGGCGGCAATTCGACAAGCACCGGCGCACGGACCGTGCCGCGCGGCGACAGCCAGTCCATGGCCTTCAGGCTGACGAGAAACGAGACCGCGATCACCGCGGTCGCGAGCAGGATCGTTTTGAGGCGCAGCGCCGGACGCATTGTCCCCCCGGACTGATTGAGCGGCAGAGTCTACAGGGCGAGTTCTGGTGACGCCAGAGTGCGGCCGATCCCAGTTAGTTGAAGCGACGGACTGTGGCGTGCCACATTTGCCGTCACAAAAAATGGCGCCGCAGCGGCGCCATTTTGCATTGTCAGGTTTGGCAAAGAGCAATCAGCCCCGCTTGCCGTCCGCATTGTCGGCGCGGCGGTCCATCGGCAGCACGATCACCTTGGTGCCGACGTTGACCCGCGAATAGAGATCGGAGACGTCTTGGTTGGTGAGACGGATGCAACCGGACGAAACCTGGGTGCCGATGGTCTGCGGCGCGTTGGTGCCGTGAATCCGATATACCGTGCCGCCGAGATACATGGCGCGGGCGCCGAGCGGATTGCCGGGGCCGCCGGCCATGTGGCGCGGCAGATAAGGCTGACGCGCGATCATTTCCGGCGGCGGGGTCCAATCCGGCCATTCGGCCTTTTTGGTAACCGACTGCACGCCCGACCAGGTGAAGCCGTCGCGGCCGACGCCGATGCCGTAGCGGATCGCCTGGCCGCCGCCGAGCACATAATAGAGATAGGTGTTGGGCGTATCGATGATGACGGTGCCGGGCGCCTCGCGGGTGGCATAGCTGACGATCTGGCGCTTCAGCCGCGCCGGCATTTCAACTACGGCGCCTTCATCTTCTGATGGTGCCGATTGCACCGACGGCGGCGCCGATTGCGGCGCTGGAATCATGAAGAAGGGAAACAGCTGCAGCGGCGTGGCGGCGGCGGCGCCGGAAAATGCGATGGTGCCGATCGCCAGCGCGCCAAAGGCGGCGGCACGGCGGCAATTCAGCTTGAATGCATCCAGATTGAACATCGGTCGCCCCTGTTTGATCGCCGTTGCGCCGGTTTGGCGCATTGTTGTTAGGGAGATCACTACGGGGCAACGGTTTCAGGATGGTTGCGTCAAACCCCCAAAATGGTTTCGTGAGGGCTGAGAATTGTTTCGTGGCGGTGTCGCGACAAAACAGTCTTTCCGGAGGCCTGCCGCCGGCGCGATGATTTTAGCAGACGGATTTACTCAATCGTTGTCATTTCATGCGCCTGGCGATTGCCTCCGCTGCGGCTGCAGGTCAGGGACGATGAAGCGGCCCTAGCGGATATCCTTCGGACGCCGCTTCGGCGCCAGCACGGCCGGCCGCTGCCGCAGCGCGGGTCTGTTTTGCAATCCGGGCCGCAGCACACCGGGCGCGCAGGCTGCCGCTGCAGCCCGGGCGGCTGCTGCGGTTGTTGCCGCCCCGGCCTATTCGGCAGTCCCGGCTGCTGCGGCGAGCCTTTCTGTCTCTGAGGACCGGGCTGACGCGCCGGATTCTGCAGGCGTTGAATGCGCCGCTGGGTGACGATCTGGCGGCCGACGCTCTGCGCGGCGTGCAGCTGGCGCACGATGCCCTGATCGCGCAGCGCCTGCTGCGGCGAAATCACAAGCGGCAACGCGGCAAAGCGCCCGCCGGCGCCGGGCCGGATCGTAAAACCGCTGGCGCCCTGGGTGAGAAAACCGAGCCGCGCGCCGGCGCGATCGTTGACCTCGATCCGTCCGACCCTGCCGTCGGGGTCGGGATAGAGCTTGATCGCGACATTGTTTGCGCCCGCGGCGGAGGCGCCTTCAGGTACCTCGACGAGGCCGGTGGTGCCGCGAATGCCGAGCGTCGCGGTCGGCGTCGATATTTTCATGTCGCCGGTCTTGGCGACGGCGGCGGCCACGAAGGCCACCGTGCCCCTGGCGACATCGAACAGCGCGGCGTTTTGCTTGCCGCCGTCCTCATAGACAAAACTGTCGACCGTGATCCTTGCGTTGGCGGTGAGATTGAACGTGGTGGCGTCGTTGAAGGTGACGCCGAGCGTGGAATTCGCCGAGGTTTGCAGCACGTCGTTTGGGAAAATGTCGTCCTGCAGCTTGAGCGGCGTCGCAGCGTTGTTGCGGGTGACGGTGGCGCTTCCGGTTAGCGTCGCGACGTTACCGACGGGCTCGTCGGCTGCCGCTTGCGCAGGCGAGGGCGCGGTTACCGCCGCCGGCGCCTGTGCCGGTTGGGTCTGCGCAAGTTTCGTCAGGCCCGATAGCGTGTTCACAGCGGCCGGCATATGCCCGACTTCCATCGGAGAGGGCATCGCAAAAACATTCACGGTGCCGGCCAGCGCGAAGCAGCCCACGAAGCGAGAGCGCGAATGAAAACCGGCACCGCGTCACAATGGAGTCCCGAGCCCGAATGGAATGGCTATAGCGGATTTGCAGTTGAGGCCGCGGCGGCTGAATGCCGGATGAATGCGAAGTCCCTGAACCGCTTCTCGCTCGCGGCCACTTTCGAGGGCGAGTTCTCCAACGTCAGCTACGCCGGCAAGGGCCTCGCGCGCTACGCGTGGTGAGCGCATGAAAAACGCCCGGCGGCTGGAATGATCCAAACCGCCGGGCGTCATAAATCCAGATTATGATGGCTGGGGCGCTAGAACACGCCGAGCACGATCGCGCCGACAAAAGCGATTGCAACGTATGCGGTAACAACGCTCAGTCTGCTGACGAAAGTCATGGGAAAGCTCTCCGTGGTTCACGTCGCTGCCCGCTCTAACGCGCAAACTAGCAAGGCGTTCCGGCCTGAAAAAGTCAGCGCTGCTGTCTATCCCTGCCGTCCACCGCCTCGCGCCGCCGGCAACGTGGTTAAAGAGTCGTGAAATCAACGCGTTGAAGACTCGTTAAATAAATTCGTTGAACGTGCGCGGATGGCGCGCGGAGTTCGTTTGTATCTCGTCGGCTCCTTCGTCCTTGTCTCGTTGGCGGGTTGCGGTCGCGGATTTTTTCAGTCCGCGGAGCGCGAACCGTGGCGGGCCGAGGCCGAAATCGCCTGCCTGAAGTCCGGCGCCGTCAAAGAGAATGCCGAACTGGTCCGGATCAGCCCGATTTCCGGCCCCGGCGTTTGCGGCGCGGAATATCCGCTCAAGGTCGCAGCGCTCGGCGAAAGCAGCGGGACGTTCGGATTTGCCGACGAGTTGCGGCCGCCCGCAAGCATCGGCAATGCGCCGCGCTGGCCGATCTCGCAGCCGCCGGCTCCACCGCAGCAATCCTATCCGGATACGGCGATGCGCCAGCCCGGCTATGGCGGGTCCAGCGGTCCGATTTCACTGTCGGCGCCGGGCGTCCCGCCCGAGGAAGATGAAATCGATCTGCCGCCCGAGGGCACGCCAGGGTTGAGGGAGCCGCTAGCCCCGGGACCGTATATGGGAACGCCGGCCTATCCGCCGCGCGACCGCACCCCGGCGCCCTATCCGGAGCGCTCCGGCGTCGCGACAGATTTCCCACAGGCGGAGCGCCCGCCGCGGCTCGGGCCTGGGCAAGGCAATTCCGTCGCCGCGTTCGGGCCAGTGGCGGTCAAGCCGGCGGCGACGCTGGCGTGTCCGATCGTCTCGGCGCTCGATCGTTGGCTCGCCGATTCCGTGCAGCCCGCCGCGATGCGCTGGTTCGGCGCGCGCGTCGTCGAGATCAAGCAGATCTCCGCCTATTCCTGCCGCGGCATGAACGGCAATTCGCGCGCGCATATTTCCGAGCACGCCTTCGGCAATGCGCTGGATATCGCAGGTTTCACGCTCGCCGACGGGCGGCATGTGTCAGTGAAAGACGGCTGGAAGGGCATGCCGGAAGAGCAGGGCTTTCTGCGCGACGTGCAGGCCGCGGCCTGCCAGCAGTTCACGACGGTGCTGGCGCCGGGCTCCAACGTCTATCACTACGATCACATCCACGTCGATCTGATGCGCCGCGCCAGCCAGCGCGTCATCTGCCAGCCCGCAGCTGCATCGGGCGAGGAAAT
This sequence comes from uncultured Alphaproteobacteria bacterium, assembly GCA_963761395.1. Classification (GTDB taxonomy): domain Bacteria; phylum Pseudomonadota; class Alphaproteobacteria; order Rhizobiales; family Xanthobacteraceae; genus Bradyrhizobium. Next base: position 6,522 of record CAVXHU010000025.1, on the reverse strand, counting down.
CGCCGCACGGGCGTCGCAGCGCAATCCCTATGCTTCGCGCGAACCGTTCGTGACGGGATCGCTCGGCGGCCGCAAAGCCCTGGTCCATCGGCGCAAGGTCAACGAGGAAGACGAGTTCGAAGACGAGTAGGGTCTGCGGCTGCACCAGTGCAGATCAGGTAGCTTTGGCCTGATAGCCCGCGAGAAACATCCGCGTGGCGCTTGCGACCACCTCGGCGATGCGTTCCGCCGAAGGCGCCGGCGCCGCCTGAAAAACAAATGGCATGAACAGCGACGCCTGGCACATCTGCATGAACTGCGTCGCCGCCAGCTCGCAGTCCTCGATCTCAAGATCGCCCGCCGCCACACGCGTGTCGAGGTAAGCCGCAAGTCTGGCGATCTTGTGGGCCACCACGTTGTTGTAGAAGCTTCGACCCACCTCCGGCATCCGCTCGGCGATCGCCATCACCGTGCGGGTGGCCGATCCGCCGCCGGGCCGGCACAGCGTCTGCATGTAGGCCTGACCGAAATCCATCAATGTCGTGGTGACGTCCCGTTCGGGATCGAAGTTGAACGTCACTTTGCCCTGTTCGAGCGTTTCCTCCTCGACGATGGCTTCGAACAGCCGGTTCTTGTCGGCGAAATAGACGTACAGCGTTCCCTTGGAAACGCCGGCGGAGCGCGCGATTTCGCCCATGCTGGCGCCGTCGAAGCCGAGATCCATAAAGACCTTGCGGGCACCGTCGAGAATTTGACGGCGTTTTGAGCTGTCCTCGTCGCCAACGAGCTGGAGCGTGGTAGGATGAGCTGCAACCATTGGTTTAGCTTTTCTCGAAAGATTCCGGACGTCGAACGCACAGCAGGGCACGTGCAGTCTATGGTGCGGTTCACAGGAATATCTTGACCGAACCGTTCGGTCAATGTTAATTTGATTATTGGCGGGGATGGCGAGGCCTGTATTTGGCTATGCTTGCATCGCAACATTGGAATGGGGGGCCGTGATGGCCGCAGCGAGAGACCAGGCCGCTCGTATCCTTCGTCCGGATCCGGATGGAAAGGAAATCGTGCGCGACCCCTCCACGGGCATCGCCGAGTCGCTTCATGCTCAACTTCCGGAAGAGACGGTCGCGCGCCGCCCCGCAGAGACGCCGGGCAATCCGGCAATCGACCACCCGTCCGCCTCGCCCGCCGCGCCCGCCGCCGCCGTATCCGCCGCGCCGAAACCGGGAAAACGCAAACTGGTCCTGATGGGCATCGGCGCCCTGCTCGCGCTCGCCGCGGCGGCCTATGGCGTACATTATGTTCTGGTCGGACGCTTTTACGTCTCCACCGACGATGCCTATGTCCGCGCCAACAACACCATGCTCGGCGCGCGGGTATCCGGTCACATCGCGGCAATCCTTCCCGGCGACAACGTCGTGGTGCGGACCGGTGACGTGATCTTCAGGATCGACGACGGCGATTACCAAATCGCCGCCGACGCCGCGCGCACCAGGATCGCGACCCAGCAGGCCACCATCGACCGTATCGGCCGTCAGGTCACCGCGTTGGAAAGCGCGGTCGAGCAGGCCAAGGCGCAGCTTGCTTCGGCGGATGCCTCGCTGAAGCGGGCCGGCCTCGACTTCGACCGTCAGCAGGAGCTGAGCACCAAGGGATTTGCCTCGCGCGCAACCTTCGAGGTGTCCGAAGCCGCGCGCGACCAAGGCGTGGCGGCGGTGAAATCGGCGCAGGCCGCCTATGACGCGGCGCGCGACAATGTCGAGGTCACCAAGGCGCAACAGGCGGAAGCCCGCGCGCAGCTTGCGGAATTGCAGACATCGCTGGCCAAGGCTCAGCGCGATCTCGACTTCACGTCGGTGCGCGCGCCGGTCGACGGGACGTTCTCCAACCGCCTGGTCAATACCGGCGACTTCGTGGTGATGGGGCAACGGCTCGGCAATGTAGTGCCGCTCAATGACGTCTTTATCGACGCCAACTTCAAGGAGACGCAACTCAAGCGCATCCGTCCGGGCCAGCCGGTGACGATCTCGGTGGACGCCTACGGGCATCGCAAGTTCGCCGGCATCGTCGACAGCATCTCGCCGGCGGCCGGTTCGGTGTTCACGCTGCTGCCGCCCGATAACGCCACCGGCAACTTCACCAAGATCGTGCAGCGGCTTCCGGTTCGCATCCGCGTGCCGAAAGATGTCGCAAAGCAGAACCTGCTGCGCGCGGGCATGTCGGTTTACGCAACCGTCAATACCAGCAACGGCGCCAAGGATGCCGACAGCGAAGCCGACCTCGACGCGCCGGCGGTGGCCCAACCGCAATAATTTGCGTATCGGGCAGCGCGCCCGTTACGCAAGCATGCCCTGACCCGAGCAGATTATGGCTGATGCCACCTCCGCTTCGCCGACGATGATGAACGCCGCGACGGCGCCGTCCGAGCGCATCGCGCCGCGACGGCTGTTTGCGTTTCTCATCATGGTGTTCGGGATGTTCATGTCGATCCTGGACATCCAGGTCGTCTCCGCATCGCTCAGCGATATCCAGGCCGGCCTGTCGGCAAGTTCGAGCGAGGTATCGTGGGTCCAGACGTCGTACCTGATCGCGGAGGTGATCGCGATTCCGCTGTCCGGATTCCTGTCGCGCGCGCTCGGCACCCGGTTGCTGTTCGCGATGTCCGCTGCCGGCTTCACCATCGCGAGTTTCGCGTGCGGATTCGCCTCGTCGATCGAGCAGATGATCCTCTGGCGCGCGATCCAGGGATTTTTGGGCGCCGGCATGATCCCGACGGTGTTCGCATCGGCCTATACGGTGTTTCCGCGTTCGAAATTCCATATCGTCGGCCCGATCATCGGTCTGGTCGCAACGCTGGCGCCGACCATCGGCCCGACGGTCGGGGGCTTCATCACCGACGCGATGTCCTGGCACTGGCTGTTCTTCATCAACATCGTCCCCGGCATCGGCATCACCGTCGGCGTGCTCGTGCTGGTCGATTTCGATCAGCCGAATTTCAAACTGCTCGATCGTTTCGACTGGTGGGGCCTGATCGCGATGGCGGGGTTCCTGGGTTCGCTCGAATACGTGCTCGAGGAAGGGCCGCAATACGAGTGGCTGCAGGATACATCCGTGGCGGTCTGCGCGACGATTTGCGCGATCTCCGCGGTCGCCTTCTTCTGGCGCGTGCTGAGCGCGGAAGAGCCGATCGTCGATGTCAGGGCCTTCGCCGACCGCAATTTCGGCATCGGCTGCCTGCTCTCGTTCTGCATCGGCATCGGCCTTTACGGGCTGACCTACATGTATCCGCGCTATCTCGCGGAAGTGCGCGGCTATAGCGCGCTGATGATCGGCGAGACCATGTTCGTCTCCGGCATCGCCATGTTCCTCACCGCGCCGATCGTCGGACGTCTGATGCAGCGGGTCGACCTGCGCTACATCATCGCCTCGGGCCTCGTCATCTTTGCGTTCGGCTCCTGGCAGATGACCTGGATCACCCGCGACTACGATTTCTATGAGCTGCTGGTGCCGCAAATCCTGCGCGGGATCGGCATGATGTTCGCGATGGTGCCGACCAACACCATCGCACTCGGGACGCTGCCGCCGGATCGGGTGAAGAACGCCTCCGGGCTGTTCAATCTGACGCGCAATCTCGGCGGCGCGGTCGGGTTGGCGGTGATCAATCAGGTGCTGAATGAACGCACCGACCTGCATATCGCGCGGCTGCAGGAGCGGGTGACCTGGGGCAACGCCACCGCCACCGAAACGCTCAACATGTTCACCCAGCGCCTGCAGGGCATGGGCGACGCGGCGCTGATGGCGATGAAGCAACTGTCCCAGATCGTTCACCGTCAGGCGGTGGTGATGGGATATGGTGATGCCTTCTTCATGCTGACAGTGTTCTATTTCGGCCTCAGCCTGCTGGTCATGCTTTTGAAGAAACCGGCCTCGGCGTTCACGGAGCCGGCGCACTAGAGTTGGGCGTGATCTATTCCGAGAACCGGTGCCCACTTTTCGGGATCATGCCGATGATATTGTCTGCCGCGGCGGTTCATGCTTGAACGGCGGCATGATGCGCAGCCTTTCCATCTCTCAGCGAGGATCGCTCCTGCGTGTGCAGGCGGCTTCCGCGCAATGGATCGCAACCGCGCTGGCGCTGACGCTCGCGGTGTGGCTTGCGGCATTGGCGGGATTGCTGGCCATCGCCAATCGCGTCCATGACGATGTGCCATATCTGCTGGCGATCAAGCTGCCGCTGTTGCAGTCGCGCCCCGAATTGATCTTCGGCGGCGAGAGCCGCACGGTTTATCAGGTCGATGCGAGTTTGGCCGCGCAGCTGATCGGCAAGCCCCAGGGCGCCGCGGTCAACATCGCCTATGATGCCGGCGAGCCGCTGGCGCTGGAGGCCGCGATGCACCGCCAGCCCGATCGATTCCTGAAAGCCGATGTCGTCGTCAGCGTCGCGCCGTTCCTGTTCAATGAGGGCGTGCGGTCGGCCGCGGTCTATCCGCAGGACGTAGCGGCCCGGCTTGGCGTCGTCGAACAGATGAGTTCGTTTCTGCCGCTGCGCGTGGGCACGCTGATCCGCTTCATTCGCGAAGCGTTCGGCGCCCGGCTCGCCGCCGACCAGCACCTCGCCGATCTCGCTGCCTTGCCCGCGGCGCTCGGTTTGAAGATCATCGACCGCACCCAGCCTGACGACCGCTGGCCCGCGGAAATCGGCTCGCACGCGCATTACGCCAACTGGGATCTGTCCGGCCCCAAGGCGCGCTTCGAGATCGGCGCGCTCTGCGACATGGTGGCGCTGACGCGCAAGCTAACCGTCGTGGTGCCGCCGTGGGCGCCGCGCTACGACCGCGCTCATGATCCGTCGTGGCGGGACAAGGACGATCAATACACGGCCCTGGTCGTCGACGCCGGCCGCCGCTGCGGCTTCGACGTCCTCAATATTCAGTCGATCCCGGGACTGGATCAGGGCAATTACGCCGACGAGATGCACGTCAACGCCTCCGGCGTACCGATCTATACCCGCTACATCGTATCGCGGCTGAAGCGTTAGCCGCGCGATGCTGTTCAGCTCCTATACGTTCCTGTTCCAATTCTTCCCCGCAACGGTGCTGGCGTTCGCCGCCGCGCGCCGCCATTCGCCGCGCGCCGGCATCATGGTACTGACCGGCGCGTCGCTGTTTTTCTATGGCGCGTGGCGGCCGGTCTATCTGCTGCTGCTGATCGCCTCGATCGGCGTCAATTTCGCGCTCGGCTTGCGGATGGAAGATCCGCTTCGCCGCCGCGCTATCGGCACGTTCGGCGTTGCGCTCAATCTCGCGGTACTCTGCTATTTCAAATACACCAATTTCATCTTCGACGGCCTGAATACGCTGACCGGCGCGCCATTGCCGTTCGTCAACATCGTCCTGCCGCTCGGCATCTCGTTCTTCACCTTCCAGCAGATCGCCTATCTGGTCGACGTGATGCGCGGCGCCAAGATCGAGCGCGACATCGTCAGCTACACACTGTTCGTATCGTTCTTCCCGCATCTGATCGCGGGGCCGCTGGTGCACCACGCCGAGATGATTCCGCAATTCAAGCGCGGCCGCACCGGCCGTTCCGCGGTGCTGGCGGCGCGGGGACTGGCGATCTTCGCCGCCGGCCTGTTCAAGAAGGTGGTGATCGCCGACAATCTCGCGCAGTTCGTGTCGCCGGTGTTCGCGCATCTCGACGCCGGCGGCGGCGTCACCACGCCCTGGGCCTGGCTCGCCACATTGGCCTATACGTTGCAGATCTATTTCGATTTCTCCGGCTATTCCGACATGGCGATCGGACTGGCGCTGTTGTTCGGCATCCGGCTGCCGGTGAACTTTCGTTCTCCCTATCGGGCGGATTCGATCATCGAATTCTGGCGGCGCTGGCACATCACGCTGTCGCGTTTCCTGCGCGACTATCTCTACATTCCGCTCGGCGGCAACCGGCTTGGCGAAAAGCGGCGCTACATCAATTTGCTGGTGACGATGCTGCTTGGCGGGCTCTGGCACGGCGCGGGCTGGAATTTCCTGGTCTGGGGCGGCCTGCACGGCATCTATCTCAGCATCAACCATCTCTGGCGCGCCTGGCGTGGCGAGGCGCGCGCCAAGGCAGGCGGGTTGGCCGCGAAAGGGCTGGCGAAAGGATTGTCCTGGGCCATCACCTTCTTTGCCGTCGTGGTGGCCTGGGTATTCTTCCGCGCCCGGACCGCTGCCGGCGCGTGGCAGATGCTGGGCGGCCTGTTCGGGTTTGAGGCCGGCAGCTCGGCTTACGCATCGCCCGGCATCCTGCGGCTGATGGATTTGCCCATCCTGGTGGGCGAGGAACGATTGCTGCTGATCGGCGGCGGCGCGGTCGCGCTGGCGTTGGCGATCGCGCTGGCTCTGCCCAATGTCCCGCAACTGTTCGGCTATCGCGAATACCGCCACGCGCCCGAGAAGGCCAACTTGCTGCGATGGCGGCCGAATGGGGCGTGGGCGCTGCTTACCGCGCTGGCCTTGGCGATCTCGCTGTTCGGCATGTGGCAGCGGCTTGAATTCTTGT
>CAVXHU010000024.1:0-42027 GCA_963761395.1 uncultured Alphaproteobacteria bacterium | reverse complement strand
CGCTGCAGAGCCAGGTGGACCAGGCCACGCCGGCGTGCAGCAGGCGCAAGCGCAACTCGACAACGCGGAGGCCGATTTCCAGCGCAAGGAAGAGCTTGAAGCGGGGCGTCGGCACGCGGCCGTCTTCGACCAATCGAGGGCCACTCTGCTCAGCTCCCGGGCTCAGCACGACCAGGCGCGCCGCCAGCTCGAGTTGGCAAATCACAACCTCGACCGCAGCAAGCTGCTGGCGCCGTTCGCCGGCACCATCGCCCGCGTCGAGGTCAATCTTTTGCCAGGTCGCTGCGGGGCAGCCCATTGCCACGCTCTACAGCGACGATCGGTTCGAAATGTCGTTTCTGGCGCCGTCACCGACGTTCCAGAGCCTCAAGGTTGGACAGATGGTGGACGCAAGGTCGCCGACAAGCCGGACCTTGCGCTCAAAGGCGAGATCAAGGACTGCGGTACGAAGCCGAGCAGGTGTCGGCCTTTCCGGTGGTGGTCAGGCTCAACAACAGCGCCGGGGTCGAACGCGGGCATGTCCGTCGAAGTCACGATCGAGGAACCTTTGATCGGCGGCAGCAGCGGCTTTCTGGTGCCCTTTCGGCGTTCTTGTGCCCGAAGGGGGCAAGGTGCTGCAGACTACGGGGACCGTGTTCCGTTACGACGCAGGAAGCTCAACCGTAAGAAAGCTCACCATCACGGTCGGCGGGGTTCGCGACAATCGTCTGGTGGTCGCTGAAGGCATCGCGGCGGGCAACATGCTGGCCTCGGCCGGCGTCCATATTGTCCGATGGACAAAAGGTGAAGCTCCTTCCCCTGGAGGAGCAGGCGCCGTAAATATCCTCACCCGATTTGGTCTCGCGCGGTCCCGCTTCACCATCGCGGCCATGATCAGCCTGCTGGTCGCCGGGATCGGCTTCTATCCGAATTTCCCGAAGCGCGAAGACCCCGGTCATCGTCATCCGCACGGCGGTGGTGTCGGCGCTCTTTCCCGGGATGGCGCCCGAGCGCATGGAAAATCTCGTTGCCGTCCCGATCGAGCGCAAGATCCGCGAGCTTGCCGAGGTCAAGGACATCAGGACGCCGCCAGCGAGGGCTCGCTGACGATTTACGTCGACTTGAAGGACGAGATCGGCAACGTCAACGCCACCTGGCCGCGGCTGCGCGACAAGATGGGTGACGTCAAGGTCGAACTGCCCGACGGCGTCATCGGGCCCTTCGTCAACAGCGACTTCGGCGATGTCGCGATCGCGACCATTGCGATCACGGCGAGGGCTTTCCGCAACGGGAACTGAAGGACGTCGCTGAAGACTTCCGCAAGCAGCTGTACCAGCTCTCCGGCGTCGCAAAGGTCGAGCTGCTCGGCGTGCAGGACGAACGGGTCTGGCTGGAGGCCTGGACACGCGGAAATTGGCGGCGGTCGGGGTTCACGTGAACACCTTGATCAAGGATCTCCAAGGCCAAACGTCGTGCTGCCCTCCGGAAACATCAATGCGGACGGTACCCGTCTGCTGCTCGAAACTTCCGGCGATTTCCCGAGCGTGCGCGCGATCGAAACCATGCTGACGCGGGTCGGCACCACCGACAGCCTGGTGAGGCTCGCCGATCTCGTTACAGTGCGACGCGGCTACGTCTCCCCCAAGGTCAAGCCTATCTATTTCAACGGCCGCGCCGCCGTCGTCCTCAGCGTCGTCGTCCAGCCGGACCAGGACGTCACGCAACTCGGCGGGAAGCTGCGTGCGGCGTCGCGCGAGTATGAGGGGCGGCTTCCGTTCGGATATGCGATCGAATTCGCCACCTACCAGGCCGACCAGGTCCGCACATCCGTCAACTCCGCGCTGTCGAATGTGGCGCAGACCTTCATCGTCGTTGCCGCGCTGGCGGTGCTCTTTCTTGGCTTGCGGGCCGGAATGGTGGCGGCGACGATCGTTCCATTCGCCGTGATGTTTTCGCTGATCGGCATGCGAGCGCTCGGCATCGCATTGGAACAGGTCTCGATCGCGGCGATCATCATCGCGCTTGGCCTTCTCGTCGACAATGGCGTGGTGATCGTCGAAGATATCGTCAGCCGGATCGGTCGCGGCGAGCCGCCTCAAGAAGCCGGTCTCGCGTCAGGCGAGCAGTATGCACTGCCGCTCCTGATTTCCTCCATCACGACGATTGCCGCCTTTCTGCCGCTGTTCCTGCTGTCGGGATCGTCGGGCGAATATGCATTCTCCCTGGCTGCGGTGGTCGCCCTTACCCTGGTCGGCTCGTGGATTACGGCGCTTTACATTCTCCCGGCGCTGACGGTTTGGCTGATTGGCCGGCGGGGTGCGTCGGGCAGTGAAGATGCGGCTCCCTCCCACATCCAGCGCCTCTATGCCTCCGCACTCGGGTCCGCCTTGCGTTTTTCGCCCCTTGTCTTGGGCGCCTGCGTCGTGCTGGTCGTGGCGGCGCTTACCCAGTTCGGCCGGCTCCCCAAACAGATGTTCCCGCTCAGCGAACGCAGCCAGTTCCTGGTCTACATGAACATGCCCGACGGGACCGACATCTCGCAAACCGAACTCCGCGCGCGCGAGATCGAGCGATGGCTCGGAGACAAGGCAGCCAATCCCGAAATCGCCAGCGAGATCCTGTACGTGGGTGATGGCGGCCCGGTTCTATCTGACACTGACCCCGGTCGCACCGGATCCGGCATCTGCCTTCTTCCTGGTCAACACAAAGGATTATGAGGGCGCGGTGCGGGCGGCCGATCGCGCCTGGAAATACCTTTATGCGAGTCATCCGGAGGCACGGTTCAAGATCAAACGGCTGGCGATGGGAGCCGTCGAATCGGGCATCGTGGATGTGGAAATCTCGGGTCCCGACGGAGATCGCCTGCTTGCGCTCAGCGAACGCGTTCGCTCCCTGCTGCAGGCCGCTCCCGAACGTTCGCGACAACGATGACGACTGGGGCAACAAGGTGGTCAAGGTCGTCGTCGAAATCGACCAAGACAGGGCCCGGCAATTGGGTGTGACGTCCGAGGAAGTCACTCGGCTGCTCAACACCTATTTCAGCGGCACCGCGGTCTCGATCTATCGCGAGGGTGACAACGCCATTCCGATCGTGCTCCGCGCCGGGGCGTACACCGCGCAGAGCCTCGAAGGTCTCACCAGCGCGACCTTTGCGAAGAATGGCGGGCTAATTTCGCTGGCGCAGGTGGCCAGGTTGAAGCCCGGGTTCGATCTGGCGCGAATCCGCCGTAAGAACCAGGACCGGACGATCACGGTCAGCGCCCGCAGCACTTCGCTAACGGCTGGCCAGTTGCTTGGATCGATCCAGCCTGGCTTGCAGGCACTGGACCTTGCCGGCACCTATCACGTCGAAATCGGCGGTGAGATTCAGAAGAGCGCGGAAACCAACCAGAAACTGGCCGCGGGATTCCCCATCGCGCTTGCCGTGATGGTGCTGGCGATCATCCTGCAGTTCAACTCGTTCCGTCGCACGTTTCTGACCTTCATGAGCATCCCGCTGATCCTGATCGGCATCCCGTTCGGCCTCTTGGCGGCGGGACAACCGCTCTCGTTCTTCGGGACGCTCGGTATCATCAGCCTTTCCGGCATCATCATCAACAACGCCATCGTGCTGATCGATCAGATCGACATCGAGCGGGAAAAGCTCCCGCTGCGCGAGGCGATCGTGGCGGCGTCGGAAAAGCGCCTGCGTCCGATCCTGCTCACATCGGCAACCACGGTGCTTGGACTTGCACCTATGGCGATTGCCGGCGGCGCGCTGTGGCAGCCGATGGCGGTGCTCATGATGTCGGGGCTTGCTGTAGCGTCGCTGCTGACGCTGTTCTTCGTTCCAGCCGGATACTTCCTGCTGTTTTGGTTCGATAAAGACCTCCCTCCGATCGCATTCTAAGAGGCGAAAAGCCCGCCGACCTTGCGGTTCAGGCGCCCGTCAAGATTGAACTTTGCGTCAACTTAAAAACTGCAAAAGCGCTCGGTCTGCAGCTACCGGCCATGTTGCTCGGTCGCGCGGATGAAATGATCGAATAGGTGCGCTTCTGTTCGTGGCACAAAACGGACACGGCAGCGCTCTTCGGCGAGGTCCGCAAATGGGGCTAAGCAGACGTCGGGCTGACGGGCCTGCAGGTCTGCTTTGACCCAGGCTGTGTGAAAACTCGCTTGAGCCAAGAACGCGCAGAATTGTTTTCTCAATTGTCTTCTCCCAAGAGAAGTCGCCGGTGCCATCGGTTTCCACAACGACGAAATTGAGACAGAAATTCTACGCGCAAGCTCAACGTCGGAGTTTTCACACAGTCTGGACCCGAAGCGGACACCAAGCACTGGGCGGCTACGGTCGAAAGATCAATTGCTGTTCAGGTGCGCGCGAGGGAAATCGATCATTCGGTTGCCGGCCGCCCGGCAAGCTCGCTCACAACTGTCGCAAGAAATCGATCATCGCGGCGTTGACCTCTGACGCGCGCTCCTGCTGGCTCAAATGGCCGCAGCCGGGGAGTATGACCTTGCCGCGCAGTCGCGGCACGTTGTTTGCCAAATTGGCGATAGCCCGATCCATACCTGGGAACGCCATTATCAAGTCGCGATCGCCAACCATGTAAAGTGCCGGTACGGTGACCTTCGCGCCCTCAAACGGCGCTAACAACTCCCAATTTCGATCAATGTTGCGATACCAATTTAGACCGCCGCGAAACCCCGTGCGCTCAAATTCGCGGACGTAAAAATCAATGTCCGCTTCCGTTAGCCAGTTCGGAAGGGTAGGGGTTGGCCTGCCACTGAGCACACCGTCACGCGGTACCATGCCGACAGGGCCACCGACCGACCCCTCACGTGGCGCGCCGGCTACGGACCCGCCGCCCAGCATCTTCAGGAGAGTTTGCCGAACATCGCGCTCAAGTTCGGCCTCTGCTACGCCCGGCTCCTGGAAATAGAGCAGGTAGAACACTGCATCCTTACGCCGCGGCATAACCAAGGTGGGGGCCACCGGTGACCGCTGCAGGTACGGCAAGCTGAGGGCGATCACGGCACGGAAACGGTCGGGGCGCAGCAGAGCTGCGTGCCACGCGACCACCGCACCCCAGTCGTGTCCAGCGATTACAGCCTGTTGAACACCTAGCGCATCAAGGAGCCCCACCATATCGCCGACGAGATGCAACAGGGTGTATTGATCGATCGCCTCCGGCCGGTCGGACTGACCATAGCCGCGCATGTCAACCGCGACAGCATGGAATCCAGCCGCCGCCAGCGCGGGAAGTTGATGCCGCCATGAGTACCACAACTCTGGAAAGCCGTGGCACAGGACGACCAGCGGTCCCTCGCCCTGTTCAACGAAATGGAGGTGAATCCCATTCGCCCCGATCGTGCGATGCGCAACGTTGCCGGTGGCCTGCGCGAACGTCAGAACTCGATTGGCAGATAGCGCCAAAAGCTGCCGCGCCAAGGTGGCCAATGAATTCACGTCGCTGCATCGGTGATTCTCCCGCTTGACGGTACCTCAGCTTCAAAAATCGAGAACTGAATATTCCTCAGCTGCCTTCATAGCTTACAGCTTATTTGCGGACTTCGGCATGGCGCGTTAGCAGTATGCAACTAAACGTACGCCAGATTTCCTGGGCCGCGATGTCGCTTTCCGGCACTTTTCGGACATCCCGGGCGTCCATACGATGCGGACGCGGCGGCGCGCTCAATCCTGGAAATGCACGACTTCCTGGCGACTGAACTGAATAAATAGATTCCGGTTCGAAAGTTGGACTACTTCCTTGAACGCGACGAACGAGACAAGGAGCAATGCCGAGAGCCCGCTGCCAACGCCCCCATTCTTTGTAGTGAGTGTCCCAAGCCCCAAATTTAATTAGTCTCATATGTTTCTGTGAGGCCGTAAACGCCTCGTTAGCTACTAAAATTGTCCTTCGTTTCCAGAGTCCACTTGTGGTTGTAAGCTGAGCTCTTAGGCCCCCGGTTGGAGACGCTATCGTGTGCACCTGGGTGAACGTAGTTTTCAATTTCATTTTTGGGAGCATTATTGCGTTTTCGCTTATCAGGCTGACCACTCAACTCGGCAGCGGCATTATCGCCTTCGTCGAGCGCCTGATTTGGTAGCCTCATAACGGCGTCGATGCTGCGAAATTGGTCGATAACATGGTCAACCGCGTCGCGGCGTTCGTCGTCCAAACCGCTTGCCAAATCGGACAGCGAGGCTGCGTCGAGTGCTTGGCGCAATTCGTCTTTGTTCATAAACCTGGAGCGTTTTCAAGCGAAGTGGAGCCCGGTTCGCGTCAAGAAAACGCGTCAAATCAGAAATCTAGAGCCCCGTTTCAATTCGATCGAAACGGAAATGGCTCTGGCGCTTAAAAACTCGCTGCCAATGCCTGTCGGCTTTCCGAGGCGAGCGAAACGGTCATCGTCGGTGTGGCTGATGCAAAATCCAACAACGCTCAAGTCGAATGACACGCGATGGAAGGCGGTTGCTGGATCATCTTTGCTTTGGAAAATGTGAAGAGCTTGGCGGCTTCCATCGCGCTAAAGAAGAATTTAATGGCGACGGTGCGGCTCTCTCTTATCTAGCAATAAAGGAGAGAACCATGAAACTCACGACAATAGCACTAGCCATTGCATTCACGCTCCCAACTACGTTCGCTCTTGCGCGAGGCGGAATGGGCGGAGGCGGAATGAGCATTGGAAGTCACGTCACTCGCCCCTTCGCAGGCGCCACCGTCGGTGCGGCAGGCCGTATTGCAATCAAACCGCGGAATTTTTCCGGAAATACGCTTGCTCCCATCGCGAATGATCCAAGCGGATCAACACTAACTCCGTCAGCTATGAACCGCGGCGGCTAGAATAAAGAAAACCCGCATTTTGCGCGGGGCTCGCTGCCAGGCGGTCTTCCTGGGAGATGTGACCACGTTGCAAAGGTGAAACTCTTTCGGGGCCTTCGCCTCCCTTATTGTTACAGATGGGCGCGCATTTCGTCGCTGGGCCTGACGTCCTGCGAGCGGCTGTAGATCGCGACGGCGACGATCAGCACCACGGCGAGCACTCCGAACAGCGCGCGGTATGCGGTTTCAGTGCGGGCGCCGTCGGCCAGCGGTTCGAAAGCGCCGACGATGATGCCGGATAACGTCTGCATGCAGGCGACGCCGAGCATCACGAAGGTGTTGATCGTCGCGATGCCGCGCCCGATCAGCCGGTCCGGGATGATGCCGCGGCCATGCGTCATTACCATGGTGCTGGAGGCGCTGAAGAAGCCGATGCCGACGATGGCGCCGATCGGCACCCAGATTGGCGGGGCAGACGCGAGCGCCAGGGTGGCGAGGATGGAAATGATCACCAGGCTGCCGCCTGCGGCGATCCATTTGCGCGTGTCCAGCAGGCGGTCCAGCGGGCCGAAGGCGAGCATGCCAACCTGATAGGCGATGACGGCGATAAGCAGGACGTTGCCGGCCTCGACGGGGCTCAGGCCATGCACCTCGCGCAGGAACGGACCGCCCCACAGGCCCTGCACGGTGAAAGTGCAGGCATAGTTGCAAAAATTAAGCGCCAGGATCGGCTTCAGGCGGGGGTTGCACAGCACCTCCATCAGGCCTTGCAGCATCTGGCGTGGTGGCTCCGGGGTGCGGGCCAGGAACGGGTGGCCGGACGGAGCGTCGCGCACTACCAGCCAGACGGTGATGGCGGCGAGCGCGGTGAAAACGACGGCGGCGCCGAACACGGCGCGCCAGCCGACGGCCTGCGAGGCCCAGGCCAGCGGGGTGGTGGCGGCCAGGTTGCCGAGCAGGCCGATCGACATGACCATGGCGGTGAGGGTCGAGAAGCGGTCCGGCGGGAACCAGCGGGAGATCACCACCATGGAGCCGATCAGCATGACGCCGAAGCCGGCGCCCATCAGCACACGCCCGGTGAGCAGGATCGGCCAGTTCGGCGCCAGGGTGAAGATGATGCCGCCGGTGGTGGCGAGGATGAGCATGCCGGCCACGCTGCGGCGCGGGCCGAAATGGTCGAACAAGAAGCCGCAGGGGATCTGCATGGCGGCGAACCCGAAGAAGAAGGCGCCGGTAAGCGCACCCAAGGCTTCCGGCCCGATGGCCAGGTCGCGCATCAGGTCGAGGCCGATGGTGACGTTGGAGGCGCGGAAGAAATGGCTGGCGACATAGGCCGTGGCCAATGTCGTGACGATGATCAGGCCCCGGCGGTGGGGGAAGGGGCGCCGCTCGGTGGACCGCATCGATGGAGGGGATGTCCCGCTTCTTGTTGAAAATTGCTCGGCAGGCGTTCTTGGCAGCCGAGCCTATGCGGCCTTGGCGTGCAGTTCAAGGTTGGAGCTGATGGTCGGCCTTCATCGACGCCGACATCCGCTCCGCAGGCAGCGCGCCGCGCGACACCGCCGACCAGACGCCCAGGCGACGCGGTTCAACGGTTGTGATGAGCCCGGCCGGCGCGCTAGCTTCGGCGGCCAGCAATGCCGGGAGGGAAGCATGGGTCGGAAGATAGCTATTGTCGGAGCGGGTGCCGTCGGCGGGTATGCCGGCGCCCATATGGTGCAGGCCGGCGAGGACGTGACGTTCATCGATCCGTGGCCCGAGCATATCGAGCACATGAGGAAGCACGGCCTGCGCGTCACCCACGCCAGGGACGTCGCGGAATTCTCGGTTCCGGTGCGCGCGCTGCACGTCACGGACGCACAGCAGCTAGCCAGGGAGACGCCGGTCGACATCGCCTTCGTGTGCATGAAGTCCTACGACACCGCCTGGGCCACCACCCTGATCCAGCAATATCTGGCGCCGGAGGGCTACGTGGTGTCGCTGCAGAACTGCATGAATGAAGAGACGATCGCCGGCATCGTCGGCTGGGGCAAGACGCTCGGGTGCATTGCCAGCAGCATCACGGTCAACCTGCCTGAGCCCGGCCACATCCACCGGGGCGCTGGCAAGGGCGGGGCGGCGCACACCGTGTTTCGCGCCGGTGAAGTGCACGGCCGGATCACGCAACGGGCGGAAGAAATCTGCCGCCTGGTCGGCTACGCCGACAGCGCCAAGGTAACCGGCAATCTGTGGGGCGAGCGCTGGTCGAAACTGGTCGCCAACGCCATGGGCAACGGACTCTCCGCCTGCACAGGCCTGCCCGGCGGACAGATGTTGCAAAGCGAGCCGATCCGCCGCTTCTCCACCCGGCTCGGGAGCGAAGCGATCCGCGTCGGGCAAGCGCACGGCTATCAACTGGAGGAGATTTTGCATCTGCCGCCCGAGACGATTGCGCGTGCGGGCGAGGGCGACGAGGCGGCGATGCGCGCCTGCGACGAGCAGCGCTTCAAGGACGGCAAGCGCACCTCCTCCGAGCAGCGTCCTTCGATGGGCCAGGACATGCAGAAGGGCCGGCGCACGGAGATCGAATTCCTCAACGGCTTCGTGGTGCGCGAGGGCGAGAAAGTCGGCCTCTCGTGCAGCGCCAATGCCGTGCTGACGGACATCGTCAAGCGCGTGGAACGCAATGAGCTGAGCCCGGATCCCCGGCACATCACCGAGCTGCGGCTGAACTGAGCCGGCTTCTCGCGAATGCGATCATGCGCACCGCGGGGGCAGATACTGCTCGCGCTCGCACGAGCCAAACAGTGGCGATGATTGTTGATTGCTGCCTGGTGGGATTGATGTCTGCTGTTGGCTGGCAGCGGACGTGGCCGCGGTCAACGCGGACTTCGCGGTTACGAGCGTCAAAGTCTGAGTCTGACCCACAACGGACATGAGCCGGTCATCCAGCGACCCTGTGCCGGAACTCACATCCTTGAAATGTGCGTTGAATGCTTACCTAGAGTGCGATAAATTGCTTCCAAGCCCTTCGGTAATGCTGTCGGGTTTCCGGTGTGAGCCGATGGCAAATTCTGACCGCCCTACCATCATCGAGAAATACGCGAACCGGCGCCTCTATAATACCGGCACCTACACCTTTGTGACGCTCGATGAGCTCGCCGCAATGGTGAAGCGGGGCAAGGATTTTCTGGTCTACGACGCAAAGACCGGCGCCGACATCACCCGATCCGTGCTGGCGCAGATCGTCTTTGAACAGGAAAACTCCCACGGCGCACGATAGCCATGGCGGTCGATCCCGATAGCTGCCACCGTTTGGGACGCTTGCATCTCCGCCATACAGCTCACCACCCTGTGAAGCTGTTTCTTCTCTCAAGGACGACGAAACAAGTTTGTCTGTCGACGAAGCCAAACAGTCAGCCTGCGAGCACAGCCTGAAACGCACGCCTGCTATTCGTATTGATGCGCCAATTACGCCTCTTGCACCTTTCGGACACAGAGGTTGCTATGACGAAGTTTCGAATGTACCGAAACATCTTGGCCCTTCTTATTTCCGGCATCCTCATCCTCGCCGTCAGTTCCGCCATAGCGCAGGAACATCACCATCCGCCGCAAGATCAGGCCACCCATGAGCGGTTTTATTCCACCTGGATGATGCCAGACAATCGCACCATGTCATGCTGCCACAAGCAAGACTGTTCGCCCGCAGAGTCTAGGGTTGAAGACGGTAATTGGGTCGCCCGCAAGGTCGGCGGTGACGGCGATTGGATCGCCGTTCCGCCGGAGAAAATAGAGCGTGATCGCGAGAGTCCTGACGGCCGTAGCCACCTCTGCAGCCGGCGTGTCTGGATTCACAAGCTTGGCGACGAGCAGCTCGTGCTTTGCTTTATTCCTGGGACAGGCTCTTGATCGGAGCCTTGTCCGCCCGCTTACGTGGGGGAAGAGCGGACATCGAATATTCGACGGTTGATGTCCGCTAATGATGCCGCGGACGGCAAGACGGCAAAACAACTCGGCATCGAAGTCCTGCCAACGCTGTTCAGCCGTGCCGACGAGGGGATCGAATAAGCCTGAGCACTTCCGGTAATGGCGCAAACCGGACATGATGCAGTAGTCGCTGCACGCCCGTTGTTGAGGGATGAACGGACATTCAGACGCTTCCCAAGGTCCGTTCGTGCAGGTATCCCGCAGCAACTCATCCACCTCGGGCGAGAGATAAATCGCTCGCGTTTCGCACGTTGCCAACCAGCGTTGCCGTGTTAGGCTCGGCGAGCCCTTGCTCGTGGGCAGGTAAGGGGGATTCAATGAAGTGGATTTTGGGCGTTATATTTTCCGTCGCGCTGGTTTCTGTTGGGTATTGTCAAGATTCTCCTTACCGAAAGGAGCTAAAGAGGGCCGACCTCTCGGGAACGAATATGGTGGTGATCACCAGCATCAACGAAATTCCGCCGGGTCAATCGTCGATGCTCCACATCCATCACGGGGAAGAGGCATTCTACGTGATAGATGGCGGAACCATCGAGCTTCCGGACGGAAAGCAGGTGCCATTCCCCGCGGGCGTTACCAACGTGAATGTGCGTGATGTGCCCCACGGCGCTTTCAAGGTCGTCGGAGACAAGCCGATAAAATACTTATCGGTGCACATCGTCGATAAAGACAAGCCATTATACGACGCCCCTAAACCGTGAAGCTCGGCTGCGACGGCCAACGAGACAAAGCCACGAAAACGAAGGTCAGTCGTCGCTGCATGTCTGTTCCTGGCACAAGCGGACATGCCCTCCCGTACGCAGATATCACGGCTCGTTGTGGAGTTCGGGCGATAGGGGGCACGGCGCAAGCGCGCCTCTAGCGGCGCTCGTCGATCCGGGTTTGCAAGCTTTTCGAAGGATTGAGCCGGTCCGGCACTAGCCTGCTCCCTGGAAATTCATCTAGATTGAAGCAATCGTACGCGAACCGCGCTAGAAAATCTGAAAATTGATGTTCTCCCGGGAGGAGGATGCCATGCGGACAGCCGGAAACGAGCCCCTTGCGCGTCATGCCATTGCCTTCGTTCTTGCCGGCGGACGGGGCTCGCGGCTTATGGAATTGACCGATCGACGCGCCAAACCGGCCGTCTATTTTGGCGGAAAATCGCGGATTATCGATTTTGCCCTATCCAACGCCATGAATTCGGGCATCCGCCGCATCGCCGTTGCCACTCAATACAAGGCACATAGCCTCATTCGCCATTTGCAGATGGGCTGGAATTTCTTTCGTCCCGAACGCAACGAAAGTTTCGATATTTTGCCGGCCAGCCAGCGCATTTCCGAGACGAACTGGTATCTCGGGACGGCGGACGCAGTTTACCAAAACATCGACATCATCGAGCCTCACAACGCCAAATTTGTCGTGCTGCTCGCCGGCGATCACATCTACAAGATGGACTACGAGCTCATGCTGCAACAGCACGTTGAGCAGGGCGCGGACGTGACGGTTGGCTGCCTGGAAGTGCCACGCAGTGAGGCCAAGGGCTTTGGGATCATGCGGATTGACGACGCCGACGTCATCGATTCGTTTCTGGAGAAACCGGCCGACCCGCCAGCCATGCCGGGAAAGCCTGACAAATCGCTCGCAAGCATGGGAATCTACGTTTTCAATTCAGAATTCCTGTTTGAAGAGCTTCGACGTGACGCGGAAGATCAGAATTCGAGTCATGACTTCGGCAAGGATATCATCCCTCATATCGTGAGACACGGACGCGCCGTAGCTCACCATTTCAGTCGCTCGTGCGTCAAATCTCACAGTCAACTCAGCTATTGGCGGGACGTAGGAACGCTGGATGCCTATTGGGCGTCGAATATTGATCTCACCGATATCTTGCCCGAGCTCGACCTCTACGACCGCTCCTGGCCGATCTGGACCCACGCTGAAATCACGCCGCCTGCGAAGTTCGTTCACGATCGGGATGGCCGGCGCGGCGAGGCAGTGACTTCGCTTGTCTCCGGCGGGTGCATCATTTCCGGTGCGGCGATACGGCGTTCGCTGTTGTTTACCGGCGTGCATGTTCATTCTTATGCCAAAATCGAAAATGCAGTGATCTTGCCGTATGTCGAACTGGCTCGCGGTTCGCGATTGAAGGACGTGGTGATCGACCGGGGTGTGCGGATTCCGGAAGGACTGGTTGTGGGTGAAGATCCCGAACGCGATGCCGAACGATTCCGCCGCACCGAGCAAGGAATCTGCCTGATTACGCAACCGATGATCGACAGGCTGTCGGCATGAAGGCGGTTCGCGTGCTTTCGGTTGCTTCAGAGATCTATCCTCTTATCAAGACCGGCGGCCTCGCCGATGTGACTGGCGCGCTGCCGAAGGCTTTGAAGGTGGAAGGGATCGAAGCGCGTACTGTGGTGCCGGGATATCCGGATGTGCTGAACGAGCTGGAACGGGCAGATGAAGTCCATCGCTTCGCAAATTTTTATGGAGGGCCTGCGCGTGTGCTGAGCGGTTCCGCGGCCGGGCTTGACTTGTTCATACTTGACGCGCCGCATCTCTTCGCACGCCCCGGAAACCCCTATGTTGCGCCCGACGGCGCTGACTGGCCCGATAACGCCATTCGGTTCGCGGCGCTAGGGCGAGCCGCTGCCGAAATTGGCCAAGGCGCGATCCCGGCATTTGTGCCTGATGTCGTGCACGCGCACGATTGGCAGGCCGGGCTGACCCACGCTTTCCTGCACTACAGCGAGCGGCCGCGGCCAGGCACGATCATGACGGTTCACAATCTCGCCTATCAGGGAAAATTCGCGCGGGAGCTATTGAGCGAAATCGGATTACCCCCCGAATCTCTCACAATCGACGGAGTTGAATATTATGGTGGAATTGGCTTTTTGAAAGCCGGGCTGCAATTTGCCGATCGCATCACTACGGTTTCGCCGACCTATGCGGTCGAAATTCAAGAGCCTGATGCAGGCATGGGGCTCGATGGGCTACTGCGCGCGCGATCAAATGTGTTGAGCGGAATCCTCAACGGTATCGACATATCCGTCTGGAATCCCGGGACCGATCCGCGCATTGCGTCACCGTTCACGGTAAATACGCTTGCGGACCGTGCGGCGAATAAAACGGCGTTGCAAAGGCGTTTCGACCTTCCTCTCGCACCTGATGCGTTTTTGCTCGGAGTTATCAGTCGCTTGTCCTGGCAGAAGGGGCTCGATCTACTCCTGGAGACTCTGCCACTGGTTCTGGGTGACGGTATGCAGTTGGTTTTGCTCGGAAATGGCGATCGGGACCTTGAGGCGCACTACAGCGCGGCCGCCGAATCCCATCCGGATCGGATCGGCGTTTTGATCGGCTATGATGAGAATCTGGCTCATCTCATTCAGGCCGGTGCGGATGCGCTCGTGGTACCGTCGCGTTTCGAGCCATGCGGACTGACGCAGCTGTGCGCCTTGCGCTATGGTGCCATTCCTGTCGTATCGCGCGTCGGCGGACTGGCGGACAGCGTTGTCGACGCCAACGAGACGACCATCCCTGCAGATGCAGCGACTGGAATTCAGTTCGGGCCAGTTACGAGCGAAAATCTCGCCGGCGCCATTCGCCGGGCCAAAGGGCTGTTTCACAACAAGCCCGTTTGGCAAGGGATTCAAAGAAATGGCATGACCGTTGATGTTTCGTGGCACAATCGGGCACGCCACTATGCTGATCTCTACCGGCAGATTGCTAAACCTGATTTAAACGTGGCCCATACTTGATCCAATCAAGATCGCCAGCGTCCCTAGACGTCATTGCGAGGAGCACTTGCGACGAAGCAATCCATCTCTCGGCAAAAAAGCTGGATTGCTTCGCTCGCAATGACGGGAGCGTATGTGCCGCATACGCGGCCGTTATCGTCCGCAAAAGCGGACGATCCAGTATTCCAGAGCAGTTGCGGTGGAATCGAGAGGCCGCGGTACGGGATATCCCGCTTTCGCGGTGTATGGCGGCTTTTGTTCGAGCAGCGTCGTGGCTCACACCATCGGCGGAGCGCTGCCCCATTGACTCATCAAGAGGTGGAAAGAATGCCCGTCCTAATCGAACAAGCTCGACACCGACTCTTCCGAAGCGGTGCGGCCGATGGCTTCCGCGATCAGGGAGGCGATCGAGAGCGTGCGGATGTTGGGCGCGTTGCGAACCGCCTCAGTGGGCAGGATCGAGTCGGTGATGACCAATTCCTTCAGCCTGGAAGAGGTGATGCGCGCGGCGGCGCCGCCGGACAGCACGCCGTGGCTGATATAGGCGTAGACGTCCTTGGCGCCGTTGGCGAGCAGCGCGTCGGCGGCATTCACCAGCGTGCCGCCGGAATCCACGATGTCGTCGATCAGGATGCAGGTATAGCCGGCGGCATCGCCGATCACGTTCATGACTTCGGATTCGCCGGCGCGTTCGCGGCGCTTGTCGATGATGGCGAGCGGCGTGTTGATGCGCTTGGCAAGCCCGCGGGCGCGCACCACGCCGCCGACGTCGGGCGACACCACCATGACATTGCTGAGGTCGAAGCGTTCCTTGATATCGCGCACCATGACCGGCGAGGC
Organism: uncultured Alphaproteobacteria bacterium; assembly: GCA_963761395.1. Taxonomy (GTDB): domain Bacteria; phylum Pseudomonadota; class Alphaproteobacteria; order Rhizobiales; family Xanthobacteraceae; genus Bradyrhizobium. Next base: position 26,714 of record CAVXHU010000024.1, on the reverse strand, counting down.
GTAGAGATTGTCGGTCGGAATGTCGAAGAAGCCCTGGATTTGCCCGGCATGCAGGTCGAGCGTCATGACGCGGTCGACGCCGGCCCGGGTGATCAGGTTGGCCACCAGCTTGGCCGAGATCGGCGTGCGCGAGCCGGATTTGCGATCCTGCCGGGCGTAGCCGAAATAGGGAATCACCGCGGTGATGCGGCGCGCCGACGATCGGCGCAGCGCGTCGGTGATGATCAGGAGCTCCATCAGATGGTCGTTGGCCGGAAACGACGTCGACTGGATGATGAAGGCGTCGGAGCCGCGGACGTTTTCCTGGATTTCGACGAAGATCTCCATGTCGGCGAAGCGCCGGACCACGGCCTTGGTCAGCGGCAGGTCAAGCCCTCCAGCGATTTGCTGCGCCAGGGCAGGATTGGAGTTGCCGGCGACCAGCTTGATGGAGCCGTTCTTGGCCGACATCGACGCCTCTCCCCGCGCCTTGCTGGAGACTTTGTTCAGCATATCGCAATACCCACAGCACCGGCGCGTTTCGACGAGCGAGGTGATATCAAGGAGGTGGTCCGGATGGCAACCCGTCGCATCAGGTTTTCCGGCCCAAAATCGGCGGTCCGAGGATTATTTGTATCGTTAACGGGCGCTGTAACCGAGCGCGCTGACGTTGAATGCACCCCTGGCGGGTGCAGGCTGCTCCGCACTCGCCACCGCGGGGCTGCCTGGCGCGGGGACGGGCGGCGGCGCATCCGGCGCCGTTTCGTTGACCAGGCCCGAGAGCCCGCTCAATCCGGCCTGTGCGATCTTGCGTAACACCAGATCGTCGGCCGCGGTCCAGGGGTCGCGCCCCGCCCTGCTGGCCGGTTCGTCCCCGCTCAGGCGCAGCACGCGCTGCTGGTCGCGGTCGTAGACGTCCCAGACCCAGGCGATGATGGTGCGTCCGCGGGCGATCTGGGCTGAGAGATAGCTTCGCACCCGGTAGGTGGCCGAGCCTTCGCGCGACACGATCGAGAGGTTGCGAAGCTTCGATTCGCTGTCGAGCACATTGACCATGCGATCGAATACCTGGGGCGGCGGGCCATCGATCGATTCGAAGGCCACGGTGGAACCAGCGCCGGCCATCGCAAAGGAGCCGCTGCCGGCGCCGCCGCTGGCGCAGCCGCCAAGTCCGCACGCGATTGCCAGCAGCACCGCGGCAACAGCGGCGCGCGGCGCGGTCCGGCTGGCCCGGAATGGAGTTGCTGGGAAATCCCTCATCACGCCGAGCGATATCGTTAAAATGCGTTAAGGTCTAGGGCGGGGAGCCGTCGCGCCTCGAAAGGTGCTTGCCGGACCTCCACTCCCGGTCTGAATTACTTGAATTTTTTCAGATACCTCCGGAGCATTCACCGATGCGCGCGTTCGTTCTCACCGGCTATGGCGTAGTGCCGGACAATGTCCGGCTTACGGAAATTCCCGATCCGGTTGCCGGTCCAGGCGAGGTCCTGATCGAAATTCATGCCGCCAGCCTCAATCCGATCGACTTCAAGACTGTGCGCGGCGATCTCAAGCGGATCTCGAAATATAAACTGCCGCGGCCGTTCGGCTTCGATGCCAGCGGCATCGTGATTTCGGTCGGCGCCGGCGCCAGGTTCAAGCCGGGCGACCCGGTTTATGTCCGCGCGTCGCGCGACACTATCGGCACCTTCGCGGAACAGATTGCGCTTCCCGAAAATCTTGTCGCGCTGAAGCCGGCCACTATTTCGCATCGTGGAAGCGGCGTCGCTGCCGCTGGTGGGTTTGACCACGCTGCAGGGTTTTGCCCGTGCCGGCGCGCGCGCAGGTCAGCGCATTCTGATCCACGCCGGCTCCGGCGGCGTCGGCACCTTCGCGGTGCAGTACGCCAGGCACCTCGGCCTTCACGTTACCTCGACGACCAGCTCGAAGAACGCGGATTTCGTCAAATCGCTCGGCGCCGACCGTGTCATCGCCTACGACCGCGAGAACTATCTCGAGCAGGGCGGCGACTACGACATCGTCTACGACACGCTCGGCGGCGCTTTCACGGTCGATGCGTTCAAGGTGGTGAAACGCGGCGGCGTTGTGATCTCGCTGAGCGGTCCGCCGGATCGCGATTTCGCGCGGCGCGAGGGCGCGGGATTGCTCGTCCGTGTTGCGGTCTGGCTGATGGGACGAAAGGTTTATGCGGCGAGCGCCAAGGCCGGCGCGGCATATTGCTGGTTCTTCACCGAGCCGAGCGGCGACCAGTTGCGCGACATCGCCACTCTTGTCGATGGCGGCGCCATCAGGCCGATCATCGATCGCGAATTCGCATTCGAACAATTGCCGGCCGCGCTGATCTATCTCGAGGCCGGGCGGGCGCGAGGCAAGGTCGTTTTGAAGGTGCGGTAGCATCGCTACTTGCCCGAACGCAGCGCATCGACTGGAAACAGCTAGAGCATGATCCGGAAAAGTGGGAACCGGTTTTCCGAAGAGATCATGCTCAAACAAAGAGATAAGACCATGATCCGATTCAACCTAATCGGATCATGGTCTAATCGCGCTCCAGCACAATCGCATGGACGTGGCGGCCGTAGTCCGGCTCTTTCCGATGCACCGAGCGGCGGTAGCTGTAGCAGCGCTCGTCGGAATAGGTATCGACGCCGATGTCGTCGATCATCAATACGCCGGCGTTTTCGAGCCGCATCCGGATGAAGCCGGCGAGGTCGAACATCGCATGGCCCTCGCGCGCCGAGGGGATGAAGAACAAGGCATTGTCCGCGTCAGCCTGCATGAACCGCTCGACGAATTCGCCGCCCACCTCATAGCTGTGCTGGCGGATCAGGGGGCCGATGGCGGCGAGGATGCCGCCGCGTTCGGCGCCGAGGTTTTCCATCGCCTCGACGGTGGATTCCACAATTCCCGTCAGTGCGCCCTTCCACCCCGCATGAACGGCGCCGATCACGCGCGCGTTCGGATCGACCAGCAAGATCGGTCCGCAATCGGCCGCGGTGACGCCGACGGCGAGACCCTCGGTGCGGGTGACGATGGCGTCGGCGCGCGGCCGCGACGCGCCGTCCCAGGGTCCTGACGCCACCACGGCATCGGGCGAATGGACCTGCCAGATGCTGAGAAAATGCTCGGGCGTGACGCCCATCTGGTCCGCCATCCGGCGGCGATTTTCCGCGACATTGGCGGGATCGTCGTTCGAGCCGAGGCCGCCATTGAGGCTTTGGTAGATGCCATCGGACACGCCGCCCTCGCGCGTGAAGAAAGCGTGGCGCAGGCCCGGAATGGCCGAAAGCAGCGGCGATCCCAACCTCATGGGACTTCGGCCCCGGCGTCCTGCCTCTCGTCGCTAAACCCCGCCAGCGCGGTGAGATGAGGTCCCGAGATCGCGAGCACCTTGAACATCGACCCCATGCCGCCGCGGCCGCCGCCGATCAGCCGTTTCAGCGCGCCCGAAATGTCCTCTGAAATCTCAGGCGTGGTTTTCGCCATCAGGGTCACCGCGCGGGTTTCGATGCCGAGCCGTTTGAGAAACTCGCCCTGCGACACCGGGCCATGGGCGCGCGCGCCCAGATCTTCGGCGGCGCGCACCAGCGCCTGGAAATCGACATGGGCGGTGACGTCGGCCTGGCCTGGATTTTTCAAGGGGTCGGTGAAGCTGTGGCGGGCGATGGCCTGAAAGGTATCGCCTGCGTCGCTGCGCAGGTGGCCGTAGTCGACGATCAGCGCCGCGCCGTCCTGATCGCGCACCCGGGTTGTGATCTTCATGATCTCGGTATCCGGCCGCCATTCGAACACCGCGCCGACCGGTGCGGCGCGCACCAATGGCGGCAGCAGCATTTCAAAACGCGGCATCGGCTCGGCGGCGGCGCCGAACACCAGCGCGCCGCTGCCGTCGATTTCCACCACGCGCTCGTGCCAGCCGTTCTCGCGCTTCACCACTTGATGGACCGGCAGCACGTCGAAATACTCGTTGGCCAGAACGACCGCGGGACCGTCGGGCACCTCGTCGATGCTGTCGTGCCAGGCGACGTTGGGCGCGCCCGACAGCACAGCCTTCTGCTTGTCGCGCAGCACCGGATTGATCTCGACGAGATGGATGCTGAGCGACTGATACAGCGGCGGCAGCACCCGCAGCGCGCGCAGTGCATCCGTCATCATGGTGCCGCGGCCGGGTCCGAGTTCGATCAGCCGCAGCAGCGGCGGTGATCCGATCGCCTTCCACACCGACGCCGTCCACAACCCGAGCAATTCGCCGAACATCTGGCTCACTTCGGGCGCGGTGGTGAAATCGCCCTCGCGTCCCAGCGGATCGCGCGAAACATAATAGCCGTATTGGGGATGCGTCAGGCACAGTTCCATGTAACGCCAGACCGGCATCGGCCCGGATGACCTGATCAGCCTCTTGAGCTCGGACTGCAGCGGCGAATACTCGGTCACGGCCTGCCCAGGTGCGGTTTCGGTTCAGAAGTTCTCTTCATTAGCGCTGCGAACCGAGACCACACTAGAACAATAGATTTCCAGTGTCTTTTCCGAATCCGAGTTTGCCACAGCGCGCGCTGCAAGGTTGGTGCGAACTTCGGATTCGGGGCACTAGACCGGGTTCGGCAGCTTGCGGCGCCATGCCACGACAATAATGATCGCTCCTGCAATGATCATCGGCACCGACAGCAGCATACCCATGGTCAGCCCGCCCCACAAAAATCCGAGCTGCGGGTCGGGCTCCCGGAAGAACTCGCCGATGATACGTGCCATGCCGTAAATCGCGATGAAGCTGCCGAGGATCAGCCCCGGCCGCTTCAAGGCGCCCATCCGGATCATGACTGCCAGGATCGTAAACAGCACGATCCCCTCAAGCCCCGCCTCGTAAAGCTGGCTGGGATGGCGCGGCAGCGGCCCGCCATTGGGAAACACCATCGCCCAGGGCACGCTTGAATCCGCCGGCCGGCCCCACAACTCGCTGTTGATGAAATTGGCGAGCCGCCCGAGAAACAGCCCGATCGGGCCGACCGCGGTGATGATATCGCCGAGCGACAGGATCGGAAGGTCGTGCTTGCGGCAGAACAATATCACCGCGGCCACGCAGCCCAAAAAGCCGCCATGAAACGACATGCCGCCCTTCCACAGCTCAAAAATCTCGGCGGGGTGCTGGACGAAAAACGGCAGATTGTAGAACAGCACATAGCCGGTGCGGCCGCCGAGGATGATGCCGATCGTGACCCAGAGGATGAAATCATCCAATTGCGGCAGCGTGATCGGCGCCGGGCCGCCCCAAAGCCTTTCACTCTTGATCAGCGCGCGGGCGTAGAGCCAGCCGAGCACGATGCCGCCGATATAGGCCAGCGCGTACCAGCGGATCGCGATCGGCCCGATCGCGATGGCGATGGGATCGAAGACCGGAAAGGCGATGGTGAGGAAGGGCATCTGGCCTGCGGCTTATGACGAAAGATTGCGGCGATAGAGCGCCAGCAGCCGTTCCCAATGCCGCTCGGCCGCGTCGCGATCGTAAACCGGCCGCTTCGGAAACGCGAAGCCGTGATGGACGCCGGGATAAATCTCGACTTCGGCATTGGCGCCGTCGGCCTTCATTTGCTGTCTTACTTTCTCGACGAGTCTCCATTGGCGCGTAGACATCGGTCTCGGCGCAACCGAAATACAGTTCGGCCCTGGTCTTTTGTCCGGCGAGATGCGGACTGTCGGGCCGGTCGGTGGCCAGTTGTACGCCGTAGATCGAGGCCGCGGCCTTGACGCGTCCGGGAAAATGCGTCGCGGCGTTGACGGCGTATTGTCCGCTCATGCAATAGCCGACGGCGCCGACGATGTCGGTGCGCGCGGCGGCCTGACCGTCGGCATAGGCCAGCAGCGCCTTGGTATCCTCCATGACCAGGGGAATGTTGATCGAGGCCATCAGCTGGAACATGCGCTTGCGCTCGGGCGCTTCCGGGTCGGCCGGCAGCGGCCCCAGTTCCATCACGCCGGAGCGGTAATACAGATTGGGCAGCATCACGTAATAGCCGGAGGTGCCCAGCCGGCGCGCCATGTCGCGCAGTTCCTCGCGGATAGCCGGCGCGTCCATGTAAAAAATGATCAGGGGATGCGGGCCGCCGCGCTCGGGATGGGTGATGAAAGTGGTGGTGTGGCCGTCCTTGGTCGGAATCTCGATCTGTTGGTCGATCATGGCGTTTCTTTACCTGTTTGCGATTCTGGTTGGCGCTAAGCGTCAATACGATTGCAAGGAAACCAGGACCTGACAAGGCGACTTGCCCTTTTGCCGGCCAACATCGGCCTTGAACCGCGCCTTGGGGATCGCCATTGTCTGGTTGACCTGACAGTTCGCAGCCGACCGGAGATTTTAGCGATGACCCAGACCAGCAATCGGTTTTTCGACGAGATCGGGCGTCTGATGAACGACGCCGCCGGCGCCGCCCAGGGCGTCAAGCGCGAGGTCGACACCGTGGTCCGCAATCAGGCCGAAAAATTCCTGCGCGACCTCGACGTCGTCAAGCGCGAGGAGTTCGAGGCGGTCAAGGACATGGCGCGGCTGGCGCGCGAGGAGAACGAGGCGCTGAAGGCGCGCATCGCGGCGCTGGAAGCCAAGCTCGGCGTTTCCGCCGCGGCGCCGGACAATGGCAGCCTGAAGACGGATGGGTGAGGCACCCCAGCCCACTCTATGTCATGCCCGGACTTGATCCGGGCACTCATCTCGAAAGTCTTGCGAAGGAGATGGATTGCCGGGTCAAGCCCGCATGAGGGTCGGGCGCGTAGCGCCGGCGTGGGGGTAGCGCACGGAAGTGCGCGAACAACCACTTTGCGAAGGCAGCCCCCCACCCGACTGGCCTTTGGCCAGCCACCCAAGAGCGAGCTTCGCTCGTCTCGACCCCACGCGGGGGAGGGATAAGAAAATCCCCGCATTTCCTTGTCATTTCCGGCCGTTGGGGCTAGAACCCCGCCACGTCCGCAGCCCCCGCACCCCTGGAGGCTTGCTGCGGACCGTGACCGGGCCGCGATGCGGCCTTTAACTTTTAGAAAACAAGGACTTAAGAAGATGGCGACCGTCAAGGAATTGAAGGCGACCGCACGTCCGGCAGGCGGCAAGGGGGCCGCACGGGCAGAGCGTCGCGCCGGCAGAGTGCCCGGAGTGATCTATGGCAACCACGAGCCCCCCGTGACCATCTCGGTCGACGATACCGACCTGCGCCAGCGCATCCTGGCAGGGCGGTTTCTCACCACGATTTACGACATCGATCTCGAGGGCAAGAAGCACCGCGTGATTCCGCGCGACTTCCATCTCGATCCGGTGCGCGATTTCCCGATCCATGTGGATTTCATGCGGCTCGGCGAAGGCGCGACCATCCGCGTCAGCGTTCCCCTGCACATCGTGAACGCGGAAAGTGCGCCGGGCGTGAAGCGCGGCGGCACCGTCAACATCGTCACCCACACCATCGATCTGGAATGCTCGGTCGACAACATTCCGCAATTTGTCGACGCCGATGTCAGCGGCCTGGAGATCAGCTACTCGCTGCATCTGTCCGACATCACGCTGCCATCAGGCGTGAAGTCGCTGATGCGTGAAGACGTGACGCTGGTGACCATCGTGCCGCCGTCCGGCTACGCCGAAGAACAGAAGGCGGCTGCGGCTGCCGCGGCTGCCGCCGGAACGGTCGCTGCTGCTGCGGCGGTCCCAGGTGCCGCTCCGGCGCCTGGCGCGCCCGCAGCGCCTGGCGCTGCTCCCGCGGCGCCTGCTGCGCCTGGTGCGGCTCCCGCGGCCGGTGCTGCGAAGGCGCCTGCGGCCGGCGCCAAGGCGCCCGCCGGTGGCGGCGACAAGAAGAAGTAACTAGTGTCCCGAATCCGAAGTTCGCCCGCGGTTGCGGCGAGCTCTTTGCGAACTTCGGATTCGAAAGGACACTAGAAGCCTTAAGTTTTCTAGTGTGATGGTTCAGAAGTTCTCTTGACGGACTCGCGGCCAAAGTGAAGAGAACTTCTGAACCATCACACTAGCCGCGGGATGCCGCGTCATGCGACTCTTTGTTGGTCTCGGCAATCCCGGTTCGAAGTACGCGCATAACCGGCACAATATCGGCTTCATGGCCGTCGAAGAAATTGCGCGGCGTCATGGTTTTGCACCATGGCGCCGCCGCTTTCAGGGCGAGACCGCGGAAGGCACGCTCGATCGCGAGCGGGTGATGCTGCTCCGCCCGCTGACTTCAATGAATGAATCGGGACGGGCGGTTAAGGAAGCCCTTCAATACTCGGAACTCGACCTGGCTGGCCTCGTCGTCTTCCACGACGAAATCGAACTGCCACCCTCCAAGGTACGCGTGAAAGTCGGAGGATCTGACGCGGGCCATAACGGGTTGCGTTCGATCTCATCGCATGTCGGTAACGAGTACAAGCGGGTGCGGTTCGGCGTCGGACATCCCCGCGACTGGTTGGGACCTCGTCATCCCAGTCTAAAAGATGTCGTGCATCGACATGTGCTGTCCGATTTCGCCAAGGACGATCGTCCGTGGGTGCAGGCATTGCTCGAAGCGGTTGCCGACAACGCCGCGCTGCTTGCGGCCGGCCGCGATTCGACGTTCCAGAACAAGGTGCATCTGGCGATGCAGGGCAAGGGATTTTTCGACGAGGACGACGAGGACGAAAAATAAAGCACGCCGCGTCATCGCCGGACTTGATCCGGCGATCCATCCTTTCAAAGGAGATGGATACGCGGGTCAAGCCCGCGTATGACGCCTCAAATCAACTCACTCGCTGCGGGTGTCGCGCGAAGGATCAGGACGAAATGGGATTTAAATGCGGTATCGTCGGATTGCCCAATGTCGGCAAATCGACGCTGTTCAATGCGCTGACCGAGACCGCGGCGGCGCAGGCGGCGAATTATCCGTTCTGCACCATCGAGCCGAATGTCGGCGAGGTCGCGGTGCCCGATGTCAGGCTCGACAAGCTCGCCGAAGTCGGCAAGTCGGCGCAGATCATCCCGACGCGCCTGACCTTTGTCGATATCGCCGGCCTGGTGCGCGGCGCCTCGAAGGGCGAGGGCCTCGGCAACCAGTTTCTCGCCACCATCCGCGAGGTCGACGCCGTCGCGCATGTGGTGCGCTGCTTTGAGGATTCCGACATCACCCATGTCGAAGGCAAGATCGCACCATTGGCCGATATCGAGACCATCGAGACCGAACTGATGCTGGCCGATCTCGACAGCCTCGAGAAGCGTATCGACAACCTCACTAAAAAGGCAAAAGGCAACGACAAGGAGGCCAGGGAGCAGCTCGACCTCGTCAACCGCGCGCTGGTGCTGTTGCGCGAGGGCAGACCGGCGCGGTTCCTCGAGCGCAAGCCGGAGGAAGAACGCGCCTTCGGCATGCTCGGACTATTGACCTCCAAGCCGGTGCTCTACGTCTGCAATGTCGATGAAGCCTCCGCCGCCACGGGCAATGATTTTTCCAGGACCGTGGCGGAACAGGCCAGCAAGGAAGGCGCGGTCGCCGTCGCCATCTCCGCCAAGATCGAATCGGAGATCGCGACGCTGTCGCGCGAGGAGCGCACCGAGTTTCTCGACACGCTCGGGCTGGAGGAAGCCGGGCTCGATCGCCTGATCCGCGCCGGCTATCAGCTCCTCGACCTCATCACCTATTTCACCGTCGGGCCGAAGGAGGCGCGGGCCTGGACCATCCACCGCGGCACCAGGGCGCCCGCCGCCGCCGGCGTTATTCACACCGATTTCGAAAAGGGTTTTATCCGCGCCGAAACCATCGCCTATGCCGATTACGTCGCGCTCGGCGGCGAAGCCGGCGCCCGCGACGCCGGCAAGTTGCGGCTGGAAGGCAAGGAGTACGTCGTCGCCGACGGCGACGTCATGCATTTCAGGTTTAATACGTAAGCATTGGTCTTAAGCATCAGCTCGGCCGTCAGCCGCCGTCATTGCGAGGAGCGCTGGCGACGAAGCAATCCAGATTTGCCCGTGGCTCTGGATTGCTTCGCGGAGCCTGTCATCGGGCGCGCATTCGCGCGACCGTTGGCTCGCAATGACGCGAAGCGCCTAATGCCCCGACCCCTGGTCGCGGATCGCGCCGAGATGCTCGTTGATGCGAAACACGATCAGGACGAATTCCGCGGCGATGCGCGAGAAGATGATCCCGACGATCACGCTGGCGATCGAGGACAACAGCAGGATGAAGCCGCCGAACGGGCTGATCGCCATCGCGGCCAGGCCGGAAAAAACCCCGGAAATGCCGAACAGCACGATCAATGCGATGACCAGCCAGTAGAAGGTCTTGATGATGGTGGGGGTGATGAAGCGGTCCCACTGAAACAGATCCCGAAATTCAAACATCTGTCGTTCTCCCCGGCAGGTCGAATATGAGTTGCGTCTAAACCTGTGCTGACAGTACAGGGCCTAGCTCCGAATGTTGCCCCGGGCAAGTTCGGCGGCGCGCCCGCCAGGCGCGGTGCTCGCCCCAGAGCACGAGCCATGCGAGCGGGCGGGTTGAGATTGCTGCAAATAACGGCCACAATCGGGCTTCCCTCGCGGCAATCCCCATCATGACGCTGACCTTCGAAGATTTTCCGCCCGGCCATTTCGGCAGATTCGGACCGCGCCGCGTCACGCGCGAGGAAATTCTTGCCTTTGCCGCCGAATTCGACCCGCAGCCGATGCATCTCGACGAGGAGGCCGCGAAGCGGTCGATGCTGCAGGGGCTTTCGGCGTCGGGCTGGCATCTTTGCTCGATCATGATGCGGATGATGGTCGACGGCTTTATCGGCCGCGCCGCGTCGCTGGGCTCGCCGGGCGTCAACGAATTGCGCTGGCTGGCGCCGCTTCGCCCCGAAGACGAGATCACGCTCGATGTCGATGTCGCGGAGGCAAGGGTTTCGCGCAGCCGCCCCGACACCGGCATCGTGACGTTCAAGGGCGTGGTCCGCAACGCGGCCGGGCAAGCCTTGTGCGAAATGGTCTCGCCGATCATCGTGCAGCGCCGCGGTGGTGCCGCGGCGGAGCAGGCGGGCTGATGCGTTTCTTCGAGGACATCGAGATCGGGCAGCGGCGCGAGGTGGGATCGTTCACCTTCACCGCCGAGCTGATCAAGAAATTTGCCGCGCAATTCGATCCGCAGCGCTTTCATCTCGATGAAGAAGAGGGGCGCAAATCGCTGTTCGGCGGGCTCGCGGCATCGGGCTGGCATGTCGGGTCGGTGTGCATGAAGCTGCTGGTGACCGATGGCCAGCGCCAGGCCAAGGAGGCTCTCGCACGCGGCGAGAAGGTTGCGGCCTGGGGACCGTCGCCGGGTTTTCGTGAACTGCGCTGGATCAAGCCGGTGCTGGCGGGCGACACCATCAGCTTCGCCAGCGAGGTCGAATTGCTGCGGTTATCGGAGAAGCGTCCCGAATGGGGCATCCTGGAGGCCCGCAACACCGGCACCAACCAGCGCGGCGAGCTGGTGTTCTCGCTGCTGGCGACGGCCTTTGTGCCGCGGCGGAATCCGGAAGGTATTACGCATATGGAACAATCGTCCCGCTAACGCATTTTGAACCTTGTCCCTGTCATGATCGACGCAGGGGACAGAGGTGAGGGGACGACCATGGCGGACCGCGACGGCCTGAAATTAGTGGGCTTTATCTTCGCAACCGTGACGCTGGCGGTAATGCTGGCCACCGGGATGGTGGTGAAGGGCTATGCCGACGGCGCCTATTCGCTCGAGAGCACAGCCGTAGCGAGCCGATAAGTCACCGTTCGCTAACCATAGCAGCGGAATTGGCGCGAGTTCTGCTGAAAATCAGCGGCTCCAGGCCAGGGCCAGAGCCACCACAGCCACCACCAGCAATCCGACAAACCTGATCATGATGGTGCCCATCCCGGGCGGCGGCGGCCGCAACGGAATCGGGTCGGTATGGTCTGGCCGAATGCTTTTCATGAAACTTCGTTCCCCGGAGCTTGCCGCCCGCGTGATGATGCCTGCTCTTGGTCGCCGCCCGGACCCGGCAAGTTCAAAGGTGCAGCCAAACGAAACCGCCGCGCTTCCCTTTGGAGGAAGGCGGCGGAAATCGCGTGCTCCGAATCGATGAGGGGGTTAGCGGCTCAGCTGTTGCGAAGGCCGTCGGCGGCGAGTTTCCACTGCGCCACATTGTCGGCGATCATGCGCGTGGATTTCATCGCGGCCTGGCTGAGCTGGGCATAGCCGGAGATCTCGCGCTGGACGCGCTGGCCTTCGGCGTGCAGCAGGTCGCGCAGGCTTTCGAGTTCGGAAATCAGGTTTTCGATTTCCGCAAGCGAGGTTCCGGCGACGCGCTGGATCAGCGAGTTGACGTTGGTGACGGTGGCCTCGGTGCTCGGCTCGAGCGCCGCGTCGGCGCTGCTCGGCATGCCCTGCACCGGACGGCGCAGATAGGCGACGTCGTTGCGGACGAAGTCGCGGATGCCGGCCTCGACTTCCGAGACCGCGGCGAGATTGGAGTCCACTTCAGTTGATTCAACTTTTTCCGAACGAATGGCGTTCATCGGCTGTTCCCCTGTTTCGCGTGTGATGCGAGCGCGGATGTCCCCCGCACGACGAAGTGAAGCGCCATCAGTGCTGCTGATTTTGACCGCATCGCGGCCAATATGCGGCAATGCTCGATCTTTCGCTGGAATATGGGGCCGCCGCGGGCTGGCGTCGGCGGTCACCAGCTGCGCTTGAACCCGGCGCTGAGGCTCTTGTTGGTGGTGCCGAACGGCGTTTCGCCGATCGAGCCGGATATGCTGACGCCGTCGAACAATTTCTGCTCGGCGCCGATCTTGCCGAGCCATTTGTCGTCGGTGGAGGACAGCGTCTGGCCGGCGATCAGGCTGGTGCCGGTGTCGGCAATGCTCAGTTTCGCGGAGCGGTCGACTTCATAATTTCGCGTCGGATGCCCGGCCATGCCGGTCACCGGCGCCTGCTGGATCAAATTGTAGCCGTTCTGCAGGGTGAGCGAATACTGCTCGCTCAGAGGCAGCGATTTGCTCAGGGAGGTGCCGAGCTTGCTCTGCTCCTGCGAGGGATCGAGGCGGGCCTCGACCGCCGTCTTGTCCCAGATCGGGCCGACGCCGGGGGCGGTGATCGCCGCCCATGCGGTCCCTGAGGATTGCGGCGGGCTGCCGCCGTTCGCCAGTCTTTCCGATAACTGCTCCGAGGTCGTGACCGTGGCCGGCTGCCGGGCCACGGTCATGTCGGCGCCGACCCTTGCATCCCAGGACAGCGACAGCGGCTGCTTTACCGACAGCGCCGCCGCGCCATTCGGCTTGTCCTTGGACGACCACGACATATCGCTGCCCGGCCCCGCCTGCGGCGAGCGCGCCTTGGACGCCGGTCCGGTGGTCAGCGTGGAGGCATCGACATTGAGCTGGCTCCAGTCCAGCTCCAAATCCCTGATGTCGGCGTCGTTGACGTCGGCTGCGGCGGTTTCCGCCACGGCGGGGTCCGGATCTTCGCCTGCTGGCACCGTCTGGGCGTGGGCCTGCAGCACCCATGTCACGCTGAAGCCTGCCGCCAGCAGCAGCCCAGCCCGACTGAGTCGTGTTCTGGAAGTCATAACCCCGCCCGCATGCCCGATCGCCGACGATGCGTGCACATCGGCGCAAAATTGTGGCGGGAGCTATTGTCGTCATTGCGAGCCAACGGGTCGCGCGAACGCGCGCCCGATGACAGGCTCCGCGAAGCAATCCAGGCAACGGACAAGGACTGGATTGCTTCGTCGCGGAGTTTATCATCGGGCCGGCCGAAGGCCGGACCCGTTGGCTCCTCGCAACGACGAACGCGTCTCTACGACGCGATCCTCGGCAGATGAATGGGGCGCCCGAGCGCCTGCTCCACCAGATCGAAGGTATCGACGAGCACGCGGATGCTGCGCAGCCGGCCGGCCCGAAATTGCGCGAAATGGGCAAGCCGCAGGCTGATCGGCTTGTCTGAAGTCCAGCGAGGTCAGCGAATAGCGCATCATCGACGCCGCCGAATCCACGCCGAGCATGATCGACTCGCGATCGAAGCGGTGGACCCGGACGTTGTCCGCGATCTGCCTGACTACCTCGAGCACGGCGGCCTTGCCGCGGCGCGCGCCGAAAAATGGAAACATGTCGATCGGGCCGTAGATCGCCCAATCGACGTCCTCGTCGATCAAGGCTTCGAGGTCTTCGGGCTGGCGTTCGTTGATCGCGCGATGCAACGCGCGCGAAAAACGCCAGAGGCTGTGCTCTGTCATGATTTTGATTTCCTGAACTGAATTTCGCCGAGCAGCAAACGGCCCTGAATGGGCGTCATTGGCGACGCGTCCGGATGCTCGGCTTAATATTTTAAGCTTCAAATAACGGCATCCGATGGAAATGCAAGCCGCATTTTTGCATTGCACAAATGCGGGCTGGTTCCGCCGATTTACCGCTCGCGCCGGCGCACCGGCTGGCGTTCGATGGCGATTTCGGCGTCGCGGACCGCGATCACGCCGAACAAGAGCGCGCCGCCGAGCCCGCCGATCGCGGCGCCGAGCGGCATGAAGGTGAAGAACACCAGCACCCCGCTATAGCCTTCAAAACTCGTGGTCTTGAAAAGCTCGAGCCAGGCAAGCCCGGCGCCGATGCCGAGCGCCGCGCCGCCGAGCGCGCCCAGCATCAGACCCAACAACACCAGCAACGCGATTTTCATGGCTGTGTTTCTTTATGTCGTCGATATCCCCGAGAAGCCCCATGATTGGTCGGGCCGGACGCAGCGAGGTTCAACGCGGCGGGGAAAATAATGTCCACGTCATTCCCGATGTGCAATTGCACATCGTGGACGCGCCAATTGGCGCGTCTGAGGGCGCGAAGCGCGAGCCCGGGTTCCACAACCACGATCGGGGAATGACGGTGATTGGGAACTGCGGACTATATCTTGCCGGGTCTGGTGTCGGCCAGCACGGCGCCGACGTCGCGTTCAAGCAGCTGCTGAACCAGATCGAAGGTATCCATGACCTCGCGGATCTGCGCGATACGGCCGTCGCGAAGCGTGTAAAACGCCGCGATATCGAATTGCACGATGCGGTCGTTGCTGCGCTTGCGGAAGAACACGCGAATAATCGCCGCGACCTTGTCGCCTTCGGCGACGATGATCGGCACCTCGTAGCGCATGCTGGAATAGCGGGCGTGGATGGTTCTCCACATCTCTCCGACCTCGGCCTTGCCGTGGCGGTGGCCCAGATGCGGCAGGATATCGACCGGCGCGTTGGCGATGAAATCGACGTCGTCGCTGCAGCGGGCCAGGGCGCCCTCGATATCGCCGGAATAGAACGCCTCGAGGAAATTCAGCACGCGCTGCCGGTGAAGGTTCCCGACCATGTTTTTCTCCGCCGGTGTTGGGCCCGACTCGCATTGCTGATCCCGTTGCGAATGGACTTGCACGGGGATCGATCGGCGAACGGCATCGACCGTTTTGATCCTGATAGATCAAAAACGGTTCTCAACCAATAGATGTATTTTTGCAACAACGCCCGCCGGGCCGTGGCGCGGGCGATGGCGCCGCGGCGGCCGCGAGGTGTAGCGCAGGGTGGGCAAAGCCACCGGGTCGCGCGAATGCGCGCCCGATGATAAACTCCGCGTGCCCACCAGATCTCCAGGCAAAAGAGGTGGGCACGGCGCGACGCGCCTTTGCCCACCCTGCAAGCGGCGGCTACCGCGTTATTTCTTGTTGTTCGGGCTTTGGCCGGCCGGGGTCTTGCCTGCCGCGAACGGATTGACCGGAGCGGCGCCGCCCTTCTTGAGGTTCTTGTCGGCCTTCGGTTTCTTCTTTTCCTTGTTGCTGCGCATCTGTCCCTTGGCCATGACGATCTCCCTGGCGCCCGGTTGAAAAGATGTGGCGCGCCCAGACCATAGCAAATCCGCTGAAGTTTGTATGCAGCGGGTGAGGAAACCGCGCGGCGAAGGAGGCGGGCGCGTTTCCCGACGGCGGGACGGAGGTCGGGAAGAGGTTGAATTGAGGGGAGGCGATGCCAAGTCGTCGTTGCCGGGCTTGACCCGGCAACCCATCCTCTTCACGAAATGCGTCTTGCGAAGATGGATGGATACGCGGGTCAAGCCCGCGTATGACGACTGCCATTGCGAGTACGGATTCCGGTCTGTCGCAAGAGTCGCACCGGAACACGCCTGTTCCCGGGAACGCCCTCAACACGGTGCGCGTTTTCTCCGCACAAGAAACGGAGACCGCGCATGACAAAAACACGCACAAAAACCATCACGCCTGTTCCCGAGGACAACCAGAGCCACAAGGGCCCCGGCAGCGCGCCCGGCGTTCCCCTCGACACCACCAAGGGCCATCGCGACGACGAAAAACAAAACATCCGCGAGCAGGCCGAGCACGGCAATTTGACGCAGAACACCAGTAACCGGCGCGGGCAGGGGTGAGAGCGCGGCGGGCGCACCGTCCTACGTCGTCATTCCGGGGCATCGCGGAGCGATGAGCCGACCCGCGATATGGCTCGATGCAATTCCCGGGTCTGCGCCCATTGCGGACCATCCCGGAATGACGGCTTAATCTCCTTCAACCGAAGCCAAGAATTCCTCGGCCTTTGCGAGTGTCGGAAAACGGCCAACCTCGCGATAGTCGGGATCATGCCCGGCCGAGTTTGGCGAACGAATTGCAACAAACTCCTTCCCATCCTGCTCGATAAGCTCAGTCGAATTCTCGCTGTTGAAAGGCGACATGTGCCGCGCGCCGCAATGCGGGCAATCGTCGTCGCACATGCAGGACCAATCGTCGGTCCATCGCGGCTGCAGCGAGCGCATCTGTAGAAATTGAGAAACCAGGCCATGCGAGGTCTCCTAGGATCGCAAACGATAATTTCCCCGCGAGACGAAATCAATAAATCCGCGATCGCGCAAATACTGAAGCTGCTGACGAATCTTCGGTTT
Organism: uncultured Alphaproteobacteria bacterium; assembly: GCA_963761395.1. Taxonomy (GTDB): domain Bacteria; phylum Pseudomonadota; class Alphaproteobacteria; order Rhizobiales; family Xanthobacteraceae; genus Bradyrhizobium. The sequence continues at coordinate 9,856 of CAVXHU010000024.1, read as the reverse complement.
GACGTTCTGGTTGCCGGGATAGAGGTCCCCTAGATGCCGCTCGAAGGCGTAGACTTCGTCAAGCGTGAAGTCGCGTTTGCCAAGCGACTCTACGCATTTCATGACATCGAGCAGCCAGCCGCGCGTCTCCGGCGATTCATTCCGGAGGAAAAGCGTCTTCTGCCATTCCGCAAGGACGAGCTCCTTGGCGCGAACGAGACTATTCTGCACGATGTGAAATCTTGCCGGACTCGGGGACGCGGCTGAGCAGTATGTTTGATCCGATCCAGCCCGCACGCCGCGCGGTCGCAGCTAGGGGCTTTCGTTCCTCGATGATCTCGCGGGCGAAAAAGTGCTTCGGCACGATGAACAGGTTGACGACTGCGAGCGACTTGAGATCGTAGTTCATCAGAAACAGGTTCGGATTGTTGCTGGCGGCCAGACGCTCGCATTTCGTTTTGAATGCGCCGTCGACAACCCGCGTTCCGAATTTGCCTTTCTGACTCTTGAGTTCGAATTCCTCGCTGCAGGACGTGCAAAAGAAATCTGCAAGCGGACTGTTGTTGGGGAAGGAAGAAATCTTCGCATTGCCGCAGTGCGGGCAATAGGCCCAAGCGCTTACCCAAGCTTCCGTCCACGCGCGGGCATTTTGCGAGCCGCTGGTATAGGACGATTGGGATTCTTCGAAGCCGAGTTTCATGGCGCTAGCGTAGCCGAACACGCTTGAATTACTAGCGTTGCGGGATCAGTTACCGTTTCTTCCACCCGCCGCGATGTCCCGGTGCGCCGCCGCTGGAGCGGGGGGCGGGGCCGAATTCGGGGCCGGACTGGCGCGAGTCGGTCGGCTGGAAGATTTTGCTGCCGCTGCCCGCGCCCGTGTCGTCGGGCGAGGGTTTGCGCTGCGAGCCGCGGCCGGGACGGTAGGGCAGCGATTCCGGGCCGTGCATTTCGTCGAGATGGGGTTTGTGGGCGCGGGAGGCGGCGCAACTCGTGGACCCCCCAGGGAGGGAACGGAAGCGTCACTGCCCGTGGCTTGCCCCTCACCCCGACCCTCTCCCCGTGAAGAACGGGGCGAGGGAGAAGAGCCGCTGCCGCGCAACGAACCGCCGCGCTTCTTCAGCGAGCCCGTCGGCAAATTCGCCGAACTCGCCGTATTTCTTCACCCCGGCATAGGCGCCGGCCTTGTTCTGCACCGTGCGCTGCTTGGCGGTGGGATCGTCGACCACCGCGAGCTCGGTGGCGCGCAGGCGTTTGACTTCGTCGCGCAGGCGCGCGGCTTCCTCGAAATTCAGGTCGGCGGCGGCCTCGCGCATCCGGGTTTCCAGATCGTTCAGCACCGTCTCGAAATTGTGCCCGATCGAGATGACGTCGTCGGCCATGCCGCCGTCGCCGATCTCCACCAGCACATGGTCGCGCTCGTAGACCGAGTTCATGATGTCGTGGATCGAGCGCTTGATGCTCTCCGGCGTGATGCCGTTGATGGTGTTGTATTCGACCTGCTTCTCGCGGCGGCGGTCGGTCTCGGCGATGGCGCGCTGCATCGAGCCGGTGATCTGGTCGGCATAGAGGATCACCTTGCCGTCGACGTTGCGCGCGGCGCGGCCGATGGTCTGGATCAGCGAGGTCTCGCTGCGCAAAAAGCCTTCCTTGTCGGCGTCGAGGATCGCGACCAGCGCGCATTCGGGAATGTCGAGGCCCTCGCGCAGCAGGTTGATGCCGACCAGCGCGTCGAACGCGCCGAGCCGCAAGTCGCGGATGATCTCGATGCGCTCGATGGTGTCGATGTCCGAGTGCATGTAGCGCACGCGGATGCCCTGCTCGTGCAGATATTCGGTGAGGTCTTCCGCCATCCGTTTTGTCAGCACGGTGACCAGCGAGCGATAGCCGGCCTGCGCGGTGGCGCGGACCTCGCCGACGAGATCGTCCACTTGCGTGCGCGCCGGGCGGATATTTACAGGCGGATCGATCAGCCCGGTGGGGCGGATCACCTGTTCGACGAACACGCCGCCGGATCTCGTTCAGCTCCCACGCCGATGGCGTCGCCGACACCGCGACCGATTGCGGGCGCATCATGTCCCATTCCTCGAAGCGCAGCGGGCGGTTGTCCATGCAGGAGGGCAGCCGGAAGCCGTATTCCGCCAAGGTCGCCTTGCGGCGGAAGTCGCCGCGGAACATGCCGCCGATCTGGGGCACGGTGACGTGGCTTTCGTCGGCGAACACCAGCGCATTGTCGGGGACATATTCGAACAAGGTCGGCGGCGGCTCGCCGGGGCGGCGTCCGGTGAGATAGCGCGAATAGTTCTCGATGCCGGCGCAGGAGCCGGTGGCTTCCATCATCTCCAGGTCAAAAGTGGTGCGCTGCTCCAGCCGCTGCGCTTCCAGCAGGCGCCCCTGGTTGTTGAGCTGGTCCAGCCGCTGCTTCAATTCCGATTTGATCGACTTGATCGCCTGCACCAGGGTCGGCCGCGGCGTCACATAGTGCGAGTTGGCGTAGATCTTGATGAATTCGAGGTCGTCCTGCCTGTGGCCGGTGAGCGGATCGAATTCCTCGATATTTTCCACGACGTCGCCGAACAAATTGACGCGCCAGGCGCGGTCTTCATAGTGCGCCGGAAAGATGTCGATGACGTCGCCGCGGACGCGAAACGTGCCGCGGGTGAAATCGGCCTGCGTCCGCTTGTATTGCAGCGCCACCAGATCGGCGATCAATTGCCGCTGGTCGATGCGCTCGCCCTTCTTCAGCGCAAACGTCATCGCGGTATAGGTCTCGACCGAGCCGATACCGTAGATGCACGACACCGAAGCTACGATGATGACGTCGTCGCGCTCCAGCAGCGCCCGCGTCGCCGAATGGCGCATGCGGTCGATCTGCTCGTTGATGGAAGAATCCTTCTCGATATAGGTGTCGGTCCGCGGCACATAGGCCTCGGGCTGGTAGTAGTCGTAATAAGATGACAAAATACTCCACCGCGTTGTCGGGGAAGAAGCTCTTGAACTCGCCATAGAGCTGCGCCGCCAGCGTCTTGTTGGGCGCCAGGATGATGGCGGGCCTTTGCGTGGCCTCGATCACCTTGGCCATGGTGTAGGTCTTGCCGGAGCCGGTGACGCCGAGCAAAACTTGCGTGCGGTCGTTGCGCGTGATGCCCTCGACCAGCTCCGCGATCGCGGTGGGCTGGTCGCCCTTCGGCTCGTATTCGGACTTGATGACGAAGCGCTGGCCGCCTTCGGATTTCTCCGGGCGCGGCGGGCGGTGCGGCGTCCAGATTTTCAGCTGGCCGTCCTCGCCCTTGAACTCGGGCCGGCCTTCGCGGATCAGGTTTTCCAGCGCGTCCGCGGTGGCGGCGACGCCGAGCGCCTCCATCTTGTTGCGCGGCGGCCGCGCCATCGCCGCGGCGTCCTCCTCCTCGGTGGTGAAGCCGAGCTGCTTTGCCAGTTCCGGATCGAGCGCCGGAATCGTCGCCGACGGTGCCGAAATTGGCGGGCGCGAATTCACGTTGCGGCGCCTCGCCGAAGCCGCGCGCATCTTTCTCGCGTCGCTTTGGCTATCGCGCCGATGCGGCGCTTCTCGACGCGCGATCGCCGCTTGCTTCTCTGCTCCCTCCCCCCTTGTGGGGGAGGGTTGGGGGGGGGGTGAGCCGACGCGACGAGGTCGGCGTGAAGACGCATCCCGCTTCGCCACGTCACCGCTCGTGCCCCGCGTCGACGCCCGCGCGCGATGCGCCGCGGCCTCGCCGCCGGCGCGGCGGTCCCAGGAATTATCCGGCGGCGGCTGCAGTCCGGTGCCGGAGCCAAGGCCGGCATCGCCGCGATTGATGGCGGGATTGAGCAGTTCCGCCAGCGCAGGCCCGATCGGCTGCACGTCGGGGCGATGCGCTTTCGATTTCGGGGTTTTGCCGGGCTTTTTGGGATGGTCTGGATTCTTCGCCATCGGGCGAATATGGGATGAGTCCGGCTGCGAGAAAAGGGCAAAGCGCCTAGTGTCGTCGTTCACAAGTTCCCCACATCCCCTTAGCAAAACCTATCTACACTGCTGCGGCGGATCGTTCTCCGCGTGTAACCCCGAGGAAACCAGGTGGCTGCTGAGATCAAATTTTTAATTCCCGGCGCTGCAATCCGGTGCCGGAGCCAAGGCCGGCATCGCCGCGATTGATCGCGGGATTGAGCAGTTCCGCCAGCGCAGGCCCGATCGGCTGCACGTCGGGGCGATGCGCTTTCGATTTCGGGGTTTTGCCGGGCTTTTTGGGATGGTCTGGATTCTTCGCCATCGGGCGAATATGGGATGAGTCCGGCGGCGAGAAAAGGGCAAAAGCCGACGATGGATGTACCGTTCTTCTCAGCAGATGTCAGTGCCTGGAAGGACACGGAACCTTTCCACCGTCATTGCGAGCGTAGCGAAGCAATCCATCTCAACGCACAAAGAAAGAATGGATTGCTTCGCGGAGCCTGTCATCGGGCGCGCATTCGCGCGACCCGTTGGCTCGCAATGACGGGGAGAGGTAAGTGCTCTTGTTCGAGACGACAAAGGCTATCTATAATTTGCGGCGCATGCCCTTGAGGGAACCCCATTGTCCGCTGAAATCAATCCGCTGGCCGGCAAGACCGTCGAGCATCGATGCTGGCGAATATACCGCGGCTGGTGACGGCCTATTTTGCCGGCAGGCCCGACCCGTCGGTGCCGGCGCAACGGGTTGCGTTCGGCACATCGGGGCATCGCGGCTCCGCCTTCAACCACGCCTTCAACGAGGCGCACATTCTTTCCATCAGCCAGGCGCTCTGCGATTTCAGGCGCAACCGCGGCATTACCGGCCCGCTATTCATCGGGATCGACACCCATGCGCTGGCGGAGCCGGCGCTGGCGAGCGCGCTCGAGGTGTTCGCGGCCAACGGCGTCGAGGTGATGATCGACGAGCACGACGGTTATACGCCGACGCCGGTTATTTCGCGCGCCATCATCGCCTATAACAAAGGCCGCGAAAATGGCCTGGCCGACGGCGTCGCGATTACGCCGTCGCATAATCCCCCCGAGGACGGCGGCTTCAAATATAATCCGCCCAATGGCGGTCCGGCGGATACCGATATCACTGCTGAAATCGAGCGCGCCGCCAACGGCTTGCTTGAAGACGATCTGCGCGGCGTCAAACGCATCCCCTATGACCGCGCGCGCAAATCGGCTTGCGTTCATCGCATTGATTACATCGGGCCTTATGTCGCCGATCTCGCCAATGTCCTCGACATGGAAGCGATCCGCGCCTCCGGGGTGAAGATCGGGATCGATCCGCTGGGCGGCGCGGCGGTACACTACTGGCAGCCGATCATCGAGCGCTATCGCCTGGCCGCGACCGTCGTCAGCGACGCGGTCGATCCGACGTTTCGGTTCATGACGCTCGATTGGGACGGAAAAATCCGGATGGACTGCTCGTCGCCCTATGCGATGGCGCGGCTGATCGGCATGCGCGACAAGTTCGACGTCGCCTTTGCCAACGACACCGACGCCGACCGGCATGGCATCGTGACGCGCTCGAGCGGCCTGATGAATCCGAACCATTACCTGGCCGCCGCCATCGCCTATTTGTTCGAGCATCGTCCGCAATGGGGCAGCAACAGCGCGGTGGGCAAAACCATCGTCAGCAGCGCGATCATCGACCGCGTCGCGAACAAGCTCGGCCGCAGGCTGGTCGAAACCCCGGTCGGGTTCAAATGGTTCGTCGATGGCCTCAGTGACGGGTCGTTCGGACTAGCCGGCGAGGAAAGCGCCGGCGCCTCGTTCCTGCGGCGGGACGGATCGGTGTGGACCACCGACAAGGATGGCATCATCCTGGGGCTGTTGGCGGCCGAGATGACCGCGCGAACCCGGCGCGACCCCAGCCAATTGTTCGAAAGCCTGACCGGCGAACTGGGCGTGCCGTTTTACGAACGGATCGACGCGCCCGCGACCCCTGCACAGAAGAATCTGCTGAAGGCGCTTTCGCCGCAAAAGCTCGCGATGGCGGAATTGGCGGGCGAGCCGGTTCGAGCGACGCTCACCGCCGCACCCGGAAACGGTCAGCCGTTCGGCGGGATCAAGGTCATCGCCGACAGCGGATGGTTTGCCGCGCGGCCTTCGGGCACCGAAGATGTCTACAAGATCTATGCGGAGAGTTTTCGCAGCCCAACTCACCTGCGGCAAATCCAGCGCGAAGCGCAAGCAGCCATCGACAATGCATTCAGGAGTTAGAGCGCGTTGATCGGTCGTGGCCTGCGTACAATCTCTCAGCAGGTCGTCCCTGCGAACGCAGGGACCCATAACCCCTGGCCTCAAAAGTGAAAAAAGGCCTCTGCCCGAGTGCCGAAGCGAGAGTCCGCGCCGTATGAGTCCCCTCGCCCGGATCGCACGGGACGACCTGTTGGAAAATTGCCATATGCGATACGCCCTGCCGCAAGCGGGGAGAGGTGAGTCGGACTCGTGCGCCGATTCAACTCAACGTCATCAGGCTCTAGGCGAGCGCTTTGGTTGAAGGCGATGGCGACGAGGGTTTGACGATATCCAGATGAATCCCGCCGCACCCGATGCATCTTAGCGTCCAATATTCGGATCCCGACTTTCCCGGGATGACGCGCAGGATCACCAGATCCGCGTCGCACTGCGGACAGTTGGACCGCACCGTGGCGGAAGGCGGCTGGCTCGGACTGGTCTCAAATTCGCGCATGGGATACCGGCCATTTCTAGATCGGGTCAGGCCGCCGATTGTTCCGCCTGCGACATCTGCCCGGCTGTCGCATATCGTTTGAGCTTGAGGTGTTCGATTTGGGTTTTTGCGTCCGCGATGGCGGTATCCGGATCAGACCAGGCAAAGCCGACTTCGAGGGTCGAAAACGACACGCCATCGATGATCACCGGCTTCAGATCCGCCCGCCGGATCCGGGCATGCCACAAGCCTCTTCCAGCCTCGAAAGGCTCGATTCTAAAGCCGTCATAATCGCACTGCATGTCGCAGCTCCCGCTGTTTCCCCGGCTCCAAGAGAAACATGAGCCCGTAAAAGGCAGTGTGAACTCGTTCACATAGCCCGGCCTATTTTTCATGGCCTGAAGGCGGCAAGCCGGCGCCGGAAGCCGGTCCGAAATCCCCCGCAATCAACCCCGCGCGGCGATGTGTTCGGCGAGATCGGCGGCGTCGTCGCCGACCCCGGACAACAAGGAAGAGTTCAATTTGGATAACCATTGCAGGCCAAGAAAATACAGCCCCGGCACCTCGGTGATGCCGCGGCGGTGAACCGGTTCCCCGCGTGTATTGAGCACCGGAAGGTCAATCCAGCCGCAGTCGAAGCCATAGCCGGTGGCCCAGATCACCGCGCCGATGCCCTCGGCGCGAAGCTCAAGCCGCCGCAGAGGTTTTGTCAGGCAAAGCGGGTCCGGCAGTACCGCCCGGGCGGCGGGATCTTCCGGCATGTTCAGGCCGTGGCGCTCGACATGGGCATCGATCATGTCAAGGAAGATGGTGTAGGACGCATCGCCGTACGCCACCTTGTCGGCGAGATCGGCCGCGAACTCAATGACGCCCCGGTGCGCCGCCTTTGCCCGGCCCAGCAGCGTCACGCCAAGGGAGGCGAACTGGCGAAAATCGATGGTGTTTCCGCCGAAGGCGCCGGTGATCAGCGGCAGCGACCGGTGAGGTCCGCGCTCTTCGGTCGGCGTTTGCAGCAGACCCATGGCGCCAAGCCACCAGATCAGATCGCGTCCGCGATAGCGGCGCGGCATGCGGCGGTGCTGCCCGACCGAGAGATAGACGCGGCGGCCGGCGCGAACCAGCTCTTCGGTAATTTGCGCGCCGGAAGCGCCGGAGCCGACCACCAGCACCGCGCCTGATGGAAGCTGGTCGGGGTTCAGGTAGCGGCTGGCGTGCAGCTGAAAGACATCGGCGTCGTCGCCCAGCAAGGCCGGCATCACGGCGCGCTGGTAGGGACCGGTGGCGACGACGACATTGTCAGCCTCGATCGGGCCGTCGGAGGTTTCGGCGATGAAGCCGGAGCCGCCATCGCCGCATCGTAACGCGGTTACCGATACGCCGCAGCGAATCGGGGCTGCGATGAAGGCGGCATAGGCGGTGATGTAATCCACAATCTCCCCGGCGGTCGCGAAGCCGTCGGGGTCGGGGTGAGGAAACGGGAAATCCGGCAGCTTCACCGACCAGTTGGGAAATTGAAACCGCAGGCCGTCCCAGCGTTCGCTGCGCCAGCGTTCGGCGATCCGGTGCCGCTCGAGCACGAGATGCGCGAGGCCGCGCTGCGTGAGCCGGTGGCTCATCGCCAGCCCGGCCTGGCCGCCGCCGATGACGAGTGTCTGGACGTGCTCAACCGGCATGAGGCGGAGGATCGACGAAATCCGCCGCCGTGGCCAGCGCCATCGGAAATAAAACGTCCAACGACAAGCCCTAGTTCGCAACCATGTGGCGATCCGCCAGTCGGACGGTGACCATATCGTAGCGCGATTGCGCCAGCGACCGCACGCCCACCTGATGGAAGCCGATCTTGAGATATTGCTTGTCCACGTGAATGCGCAGGTAGCCGTAATTGTGGTCGTCATACTTGGCGAGGATGAGATGTTTCACCTTCGCGACGCCGTTTTTGCCTTCGAGATATCTAACATCGGCGCCGGGGTGCGGCTCCACGGCGGGCTTTCCCTTCTGCGACCTGACCAGCGTATTGACGTTATGGCCGCCGTCGCCGGAAACGATAAAGGCAACGTCGATTTCCTTGCCGCCGAAGTTGATGATGCGTGTGTAACGCTGGTAGTTATGGGCATGGGCCGACAGGAATGCGTGCGGGTAAACGCCTTCCTCATGACAGATCGCATCGATCTGCTGGAGCATGACGGTGCTGCAGCCATGATTGCCGCCGGTGCCGCCTGACTTGGCCGGAGGCGAGTAGCTATACGGCGGGTGGTGCGTGGCGAGCAGGACGGCGCCGGCATATTTCTCCTGCTTGATTCGCTTCAGTTGCGCCCGAAGAAAATCGGTCTGCACATTGGATACCTTCGGCCACTTCTTGCTGAGATTCGAAATCACGCCCGGATCTTCCAGCGCGTTGCTGAACAGCCCGATGATCCGGACAAACGGCGCCTCCAGCGTGAAATAGACGCCGGGCTGGGTCATCGCCGTTCGATGCAGCGAACCCGCCTCAGGCGTAATGACATTCTGCGGGGAACAGAAATTCCGCTGGAATGTTTCCAGTGGCGTCTGTCCTGCCTTGGTGCCGGGAACCACGAATGAATCGTGATTGCCCGGAATCGCGAATATCGGGGCCGGATAGTTGCGGAAGGGTTCGTAGAACTGGTCGTAGTAATATTGCGCCTCGCCGAAATTGTAGACGACATCGCCGAGATGAAAGAGGAATGCTGCGCGGTCGTCTTCCGACGACGATGCGCTATCGACGGTCACCTGATCGGCGACGCGCAGTTCGTTGGGATATTTGCCGGAGTTCGAAGCCCCGGAATCGCCGAGCGCGTGAAAGATGATCTTGCCGGCGCCGGTGATCTTTTTGACGATCTGCGGACCGTGACTTCCATAGGCTTCCGCCAGGTCGAACATCTTGTCGTCACCGATCCGCGATTTCGGAACAGCGACGACATCTTTTTTCGCCAGGTCTCCGATCTGTTGGTACAACGCGGTGTCGCTCGGATGCGTCGTGGAAAATCCGGTCGGGTCAGGAAGCGACCCGTCCTCGCCAAAAATTGGTTCGTGGAAAACTGGTTGCGGAAGCTGGGTACGAGCCGCTCTTGGCATGGCAATTTACTCCGGTTGTCCAAATTTCGAGCAAAGTACCATGCAAGCGTACTACAACCTTAAGACGAATCCAGGGATTTCGAGCTATCGGCGAGCATTGCGACCGGCCGGTCCGGCCG
>CAVXHU010000023.1:0-28381 GCA_963761395.1 uncultured Alphaproteobacteria bacterium | reverse complement strand
TTTCGGACATGGCGCGATGTCCGACTTGAGTCCGTTATGCCCACCAAAGCGGACGTCCGCCAATCCAAATTTATGGGTTCACGCCCTAGCAGTCGATGGCGCTTCTCTTGCCGACCGTGCAGTAATCGCGAACGGTTTTCCTGATGATCTTGGTCAGGCCGTCGGTGAAATCTTCGTTGTCGAGCAATTTGCTGGCGCTGGTTCCCCCGCGCGCGGTCGCCGGGGTTGAAATTTGACCGACCAAAATTGCCAGATTCAGCAGCGTTATCGCGAGGCCGAGAACCAGGAGCAGAATTATTGATTTTCCGGACATTGTCGCCTCCAGAACAAATCACGGCTGCATCAATCGCAAATCAAGGCACCGCGCTTGAAATCGTTCCGCCTGATGCGAACACCCGCCGTCAAGAAAATTCAAGAACTTTCGCTGCAACAGAGCCTGGATTGTTTGCCTATGAGGGCGGCGCGGGAATGAGCCCGTAGCGCAGCATGGTTTCCTTCATCCGTGCCGGATCTGGCGTTGGAGCCGCCAAAAGACCTGCCATATCCCTAAAATACTGCGGACCGAGTACGCCCGGGTTGAGGATGCAAAGACATGTCGCCGGCGCTGGGCTGCGATTGGTAAAGCCGTGCACAATGCCGCGTTTGATAAAGACGGTTTCGCCGGGCGTGACGTCGATATCCCTGCCGTCAACCCGCCAGGTCGTTGTGCCCGTGAGACCGTAGATCGTCTCGTCCCAACTGTCGTGGTAATGCGGTATCGGCATCCGTGCGTTCGGCTGCAGCGTCATTTCGAACATGTCGATGCTGCCCGCGGTATCGTCCTTGGTTTGCAGGAATTTCAGCTCAAGCGAGCCGAAGTTGATGATTTCAGGCATGGTGCTTTGCTTTCGTCGGCATGAGGCCGCCTTCAGGGCGGCAGCCAAACAATAGCGCGGCCCGGCAATGCACGGAAGCCACCGGCTCGGGATCAGTTCGGATCAGGAATTATCGGGGGGTTTCGATGGTGATGCGCTCCGGCCTCGGGGGAATGATGCCGGAGGACCGCACAGGGAATGCTGCGATGCGCCGCTCAAGCAACGAAGTAATGCGCGACGCCAAATATGGCGATGCAGGTCAAGATCAGCAGAGACACTGCGCCAGCTATGCGGCGCCACAAACGATTGCGCGTGAGATGACCGCTCATGGGCTCTCGCCTTCCGAAACGTCCAATCAGCCAACTGCTGCGGGCTTGCCTGGTTCCGCACGTTGTCAGGGCCTGCGACCGACCTGAATTCCGCCTGAAAATATGCGCCTGATGGGTGCGACATCATTCGGGACAACGCGATGAAAATCCTGACCGATGATCCGGATTGGGCGCCCGAGCTATACGAGGCGCGGGTGCTGGCGATGAGCTTTGTCAGCAAGCATGGTCGCTGGCAACACGACGCTGTGTCGTTCCTGGTTGCCGAGCGCAACGGTGTGAGGATTACCTACTATCCGCACCGATCGCCCCTGATGCTCACGGTCGATGCCTCCGGCTGGTCGGTTGAACCGTTCGCGCGCGTTTTCAAGATCGAATGGAACAATGCCGACGCGTGGCGCGTGGCCGTCGAAACCTATCACCATGGCCGATGGCAATCGCGGCTCAAGGCGATGGTGCATCCCCGGCCATGGCTTGAGCGCTGGCGAGCATTGGCGACCTTCACGGGCTCATTACCCCGGCAACAAATCGGTGTTTCGAAATCGTGATCGGGGCGATGTTTCGGGAACCGGAATAGCCCTTGGGGCTTGATGGTTTATCTGATGTCGCGTGTCCAGTGACGCCGGTATGGAGGAGACCCGTTTATGAACAGGAACATTTCGACTTTCCGCAGCATCGTGAGCCGCTGCCTGGCAGTGGCCGTGCTGTTCTGCATCTATTGTGCCGGCATCGTCGGCACCTCAGCGCTGGTGTTGGCGGCGTCGACGACCGCGGCGGATGCCCGAGGGGGCGGCGGCGGCGGCCGCGGAGGTGGCGGTGGTTTTCGCGGTGGTGGGGGCTTTCGCGGTGGCGGCTTTCGCGGTGGCGGCTTCCGTGGCGGCGGCTTCCGTGGCCGTGGCCGCGGTTTCGGATTGGGGTGGGGCGGCTACATAGGTCCAGGCTGCTACTTCAGCTATCGGTGGGGCCGGGTGATTTGTCCGGGCTATTATCCATATTATTGAGCTCGGGCCGAATGCCCAACCCGTCACGTGCTGCAACCAGCGCGTGGCGGGGCCGGCCGGTGAACGCTGGTCAAGTCGTCGCTTCCGGCAGACGCAATCTCGCGGAGCCAAACACTTCCTCGAACGCCTGCCGTAGCGCGATATCGACATCGGCCATGGTCACGGGATGGCCGAGATCGCAGAGGCTGGTGACGCCGTAGCGCGGGTCGACGACACCGCAAGGAACGATCGCCGCGAAGTGCGAAAGGTCCGGCTCCACATTGAGCGAAATGCCGTGGAACGACACCCAGCGCCGCAACCGCACGCCGATGGCGGCGATCTTGTCTTCAAACCCAGGACCCTTGTCCGGCCGGCTGACCCAGACGCCGACCCGATCCTCGCGGCGCTCGCCCCGCACATGGAAGGCCGCGAGCGTCCGGATGATCCATTCCTCAAGGCTCGCGACATAGGCCCGCACGTCCGGCCGCCGCCGCTTCAGGTCGAGCATGACATAGGCCACCCGCTGGCCAGGGCCGTGATAGGTGAGCTGCCCGCCGCGCCCGGTGGCAAACATCGGGAAACGGGGGTTGAGCAGGTCACCGGGTTTGCCGCTGGTCCCGGAGGTATAGAGCGGGGGATGCTCCAAGAGCCAGATCAGCTCGGGCGCTTCGCCAGCCGCGATGGCCGCAACGCGCGCCTCCATGGTCGCGATGGCCTCCAGATAGGGCACCGGCGCGTCGGATATCCGCCATTCGACCGTGCCGCCGCCGGCAGGGCGCGCAAACGTCGTTAAATCGAGGTTTTGGCGGTCATTAACCATTGGCTAACCATAACGTGGTGATCTGGAACCACGCAATTTTGCATTTGTCAGTTCGGGTCCCCAGTGCCAACCCTCGATAAAGTCACCGTCGATCTCATGGTGGTCCTCGGGACCACATCGATGCCCATTCATCAGGTAATGCGCCTGAGCCGTGGCGCCATCATCGAACTGGACGCGACCGAAGCGGACGAGGTCAAGATCCTCGCCAACAACCTGCCGGTCGCCAGCGGCGTGGTGCTTGTCGATCGCAACCGGATCGCGGTCGAAGTCAAGCAGATGCTGCCGCGACTGCCGGGCACCCGCTAAAGCGTTTTCAAGCGAAGTGGAGTCCGGTTCGCGTCAAGAAAACGCGTCAAATCAAGAATCTAGAGCCCCGTTTCGATTCGATCGAAACGGGGCTCTAGCCAGAACCACCACGCCAGCAGGCCTTGTCCCTCCATCATTGATTTGTTACATCGGCGCCGTTGATCGGGGCCGGCGCAAATCCCGTGCCGATCTCTTAAAGCGCTCGTGGCGGAATTGGTAGACGCGCTGCCTTGAGGTGGCAGTGAGTAACATCGTGGGGGTTCGAGTCCCTCCGAGCGCACCAACGAATCATGCAATGGTGCCGGGCCGGGCCGAGAGCCGCGAGGCCGGTTGCGTGATGTCGGCGATGCCGCATGGTTGGCGGGCATCGGCAGCTGCGGCACAGAGGCCGGCAATTCCGGCCTACCCAACGGGAATCCCGCAATTTGTGTTCGATAAATACTGCCTGACTGATTGTCGATAGGGACAAGCGAATGAAATTCCTGAGCTATGTCTATCGGTTCACCTCCAACTTTATTTTTCTGTCGGTGGTCTATTTCAGTCTGAACTTCATGGAGAAATATCAGAACCGCGCGATCGTCGCTATTCTCGTGCTGGTCTATGCCGCGATGCGCGCGGCGTCGGCCTTGCGGTCGTTTTATTTCTTCCAGAAAATCGAGCGGCTTGAGGTCGAGGCGCGCCGCCTCGCGGCTCTCACCGGGGACGGCCCGGCGGCGTCGGCGCAGCGCAAGCAAGTCGTCAGTGACGTCGGAGGTCTGCGCCGGGCCGGCGAAATGAACGCCTATATCGACCTGCTGTTTCTCTCCCTGGTCATGGTTCTCTGCATATCGAAGATCGTGACCAATTGAATCGCCGCGCGCCGATGCCTCAGCGCGCCTCGACCGGCACGGGCAGCAAGCCCGGATCCACGACCGGCAGGCTTCCGGGGATCACGCGGGAATTGGCGGCATCGGCCGAAATCAGCTTCGCCAGGCCATCTGTCTCACGCACCGTCGGGGTCGTCTGTTCGGCATGATGTGAGGACGGAGCTCCTCCTTGCGCGGCCGCGCGCGGCTTTTCCTGGATGTCAAAAATGCTCTCGGCCGGAACGGGCAGGGCATTGGCGGCGCCAACAGATGCGAGCGGCGATTGCCGGGGCCACGGCGCTTGCCGCGGCAGCGGAATGTCGTGCGCAAGCCGTCTGTCGCGATCGAACGGCTCCGCAGGCAGCGCCAACCCTCCGTCATGCCAGTCCGAATCCGACAGCGAGGGGACGGGAAGGCTGTCGGCGCCGGCAAAGACAAAAGCGGGAATTTTGGGCCAGTGCGAGATCGCCACGGTTTCCGATGGCGGATGCAACTGCCATTGCTGCGGCTCCGTCGGCGTCGCCGGCCGCTCCGGTGTCGCCGGCACCACATGGACGATGCGATAGCCCCGCGCCTTCAGCTCATGCAGAATCCGCGGCAAGGCGGCGACGGTTCGCGCCTGGATGTCGTGCAGCAGCAGGATGCCTCTTCCCTTGTCCTCGAGCCGCTTCATCGCGAAATCGTAGACCCGCGAGGATGAAATATGCCGCCAGTCGTCCGCCAGAAAATCGGCGCTCCAGATCTGGATGCCCTGGGAGGCGAGATAGTCCTCGACGCCGTCGGCGCGCGACAGGCCGGGGATACGAAAGAACGGGGCAAGTGCTGCGTCATCCCCGAGCGCGGCCTTCACCGATGCTATTCCCTCGTCGATCTCCTGCCTGGCGCGCTCGACCGGCATTCGCTTCATGCCCAGCGGATGATCCTGGGTGTGGGTGCCGATGCTGTGGCCGGCGTCGCGGAGCTTGCGCACGCCTTCCGGATAGGCCTGGGCCATGCGGCCGATGGTGAAGAAGGTCGCCTTCACGCATTGCGAGGCGAGAATGTCGAGAACCTGATTGCTGTTGCGCGGCAGCGGCCCGTCATCGAACGTCAGCACCACCTCGTGGTCTGCGAGCGGCAGCGTTTCGGCATATTGCATGGTGCCGATCCGCGGATGCTCCCGGGGATCGACCACCAGGGTTCGCGAGGTGCCGAGTGCGTCGGGATGGCCGGGACAATCGACAGCCGACGCAGCCTGTGCGGTGATGCAGGTGAGTAACCCCAGGCATAAGGCGGCGCATTGCCGCGTCCAAACACCCACCAACACCCTACCGATCATAAAACACCGTCTGCACTCCCATTTGCGCGAAAAGCTACAGGCGCGGCGATGAACATCGCATTAACCGCCTGACTTCTCCAGACGATGTATCCATGATGTCGAGTTCAGGGCACGCCGTCATAGTGGACGCCGGCAGCCGCCGGCACCACATGGACCACGCGAAAGTGATTGTCGCGGAGATAATGCAGAAAAGCCGGCAGCATGGCCGCGGTTTGCGCCTTGGGGTCGTGAAACAGGATGATCCCCTTGCGGGCGATGTTGAGCCGATCGATGATCAGCTTCAATTCCTGTTTCGGCGTCATCGGATTCCAGTCGCTGGCCCAAAGGTCGGTGCCGAACACGACGATGCCGCGCGATTGCAGCAGGTCAAGTGTCGCCGATGTCGTCTCGAAGCCGGGAAAACGAAAGAACGGCGTGCTCGGTGTCCTGGTCGCGACACCGTGAAGCGCCATTTCATCCGCGGCGATACCCCGGTCGATTTCGTCTGATGTCTGGTTTGCAGGGATTTGCATCAGGCTGCGGTGCAGCCAGGTGTGATGCCCGATGGTGTGGCCCTCGGCCGCGATCCGTCGCACCAGCCCCGGATGTTCCGAGGCGGGCTTGCCGATCAGGAAGAACGTCGCCCGCACGCATTCACTTGCCAGCGCCGCCAGCACCCGGGGGGTCGTCGGAGGCCACGGGCCGTCATCGAACGTCAGCACAACCTCGTGATCCCCAAGCGGCAGCGTCTGCGGAAAGCTCTTCAACCCGACCCGCGGCGTGGTGGCGGCGTCGACCTCGAGAACGCGTGAGGTGCCGAGCGTTCCCTTGCGCGGACAGTCCACAGCCTTTGCCGCCGCGCTCCACGCCAGCGAGGCGGCAAGGGTGGCCCCCAGCAGGTTCATGAACTTCGAAGCCCGCCTTTGCCGGTACATCTTTATCATTGCGCGAGGCGTTGCCCTTTGGGTAATGCGTAAGGCAATAGCTCAGACGAGTTGAGCCATTCTGTCAAACCGGCGAGGCATGGCATGGCCGAAGATATCGACACTGCCCAATCCGCCGATGCCGCAGGCCTCGATCCTCTCCCGATGCGCGACGAAGATGGCGAAATTCGCCATGAATTTGTCGAGGAAATCTCGCGCGCGATACATGCCGCCAATACGCCGTGGCTGCGCGCCATCGTCGCGGAACTCCATGAGGCCGATCTCGGCGATCTGATCGCGGCACTCGAACCCGACGACCGTGTCAGCCTTGTGGAACTGACGGGCGCGGATTTCGACTTCGCGGCGCTCAACGAAGTCGACGACACCGTCCGCGAGGAAATCCTCGAGGAGCTCGAACCCGAGACGGTCGCGGAGGGTGTTCGAGAGCTGGAATCCGACGACGCCGTCGAATTGCTCGAAGGCCTCGACGAGGAAGACAAGGTCGAGATCCTCGAGAAGCTGCCGCCGTCGGAGCGCGTCGCGCTCGAGCGCAGCCTGCTTTATCCGGAAAACTCCGCCGGGCGGCGGATGCAGACCGAATTCATCGCGGTGCCGCCGGACTGGACCGTGGGGCAGGCGATCGACTACATGCGCGACACGCCCGACCTGCCGGATCGGTTCTACGAAATCTACGTGATCGATAGCGCGCAACACTGGCAGGGCGCGGTGTCGCTCGATGCGCTGTTGCGCGCGCGCCGGACGGTGCCGCTGGCCGATCTGATCGATGAAGACCGCCGCCGCGTCTCGGTGATGGACGACCAGGAAGAGGTGGCGCGGCTGTTCGGCAAGTACAATCTGGTCGCAGCACCCGTCGTCGATACCGTAAACCGGCTGGTCGGCGTCATCACGGTCGACGACGTGGTCGACGTGATCGAGGAAGAGGCCGACGAGGACTTGAGGGCGCTGGGCGGCGTCACCAGCGACGAAGAATTATCCGACAGCGTCTGGACCATCGCCAAGGGCCGCTTCAACTGGCTCTTGGTCAATCTTGCCACCGCCTTTCTGGCGTCCTCGGTGCTCGGCCTGTTCGAAGGTCAGCTGGAAAAAATGGTGGCGCTGGCGGTGCTGGCGCCGATCGTCGCCAGCCAGGGTGGCAACGCCGCGACCCAGACCATGACGGTCGCGGTGCGCGCCTTGGCGACCCGCGAGCTCGGCTCCAGCAACGCGTTTCGCGTGGTGATGCGCGAGGGTCTGGTCGGCCTGGTCAACGGTCTGGCGTTTGCGGTGATCACCGGAGTTGCCGCGGTGGCCTGGTTCAGGATTCCCGGGCTTGGCGTCGTGATCGGCCTTGCGATCATATGCAATCTGGTGGCCGGCGCGCTCGGCGGCATTCTGATTCCGATGGTGCTGGAGCGGGTGCGGGCCGATCCCGCGGTGGCGTCGGGTACCTTCGTCACGACCGTCACCGACGTGGTCGGCTTCTTTTCGTTTCTCGGCATCGCGACGCTATGGTTCGGGCTGAAATAGCCCGATACGCAGGGCCCGCGCATCGTTAATCAAACCTTAACGCGCATCACCGACCATCCCTGCCTGGAGTTGAGCATGCAGCGCCTGCGGCTGAAAGCGGACGGACGGATCGTCGAATTGCGGGACGGGCAGGAGTTTCCGCTCGCGCCGGCGGCGCCTGTCGCCGCGCCGGCGACGACTTCCGTCGCGCCGGCGACGACTTCCGTCGCGCCGGGGATGGCGATGGTTCCGGCGGTTCGCGACCTTCGCCGCCGCGCGCGCCTGACGCAGATTGAATTCGCCGCGCGGCTAGGGGTGCCGGTCGAGACCATCAGAAACTGGGAGCAAGGCAAACGCATGCCGCGCGGACCGGCGCGGGCGCTTCTCGCCGTGATTTCCCATGCGCCCGAGACGGTGTTTGCCGCTCTCGCGCCCGGAGTATCTGCGATCTGAGCGCGGAACCTGTCCCCGCAATGTTGGCAGCGCGACGCCGACGCGACATAATGGCGCTCGGTTTGCCTGAGTACGTGCCATGCATTTCGTCGAGGCCAACGGCGCCAAAATTCCCGCGATCGGGCTCGGCACCTGGGAGCTGAGCGGGCGAGCCTGCGCGCGTCTGGTCGAGCAGGCGCTGAGGCTCGGCTATCGCCACGTCGACACCGCGCAGGTCTATGAGAACGAACGTGAGGTCGGCGAGGGCCTGCGCGCTTCGGGAGTGAGACGCGACGATGTGTTCGTCACGACCAAGGTCTGGACCACCCATTTCGCGCCGAATGATCTCGAGCGATCGACCAAGGAGAGCCTGGCCAGGCTGCGCCTTGCCGAGGTCGATCTGTTGCTGCTGCATTGGCCAAATCCGCACGTGCCGCTATCGGAGACGCTAGGCGCGCTGGCACATGTCAAGCAACTCGGTATGGCCAGGCACATCGGCGTTTCGAACTTCACGGTGGCTTTGATCGAAGAGGCGGTCGCGGCGTGCCCGGAGCCTCTGGTGTGCGATCAGGTCGAATACCATCCCTACCTCGACCAGACCAAGGTGCTGGAAACCTGTGCGCGTCAAGGCCTGGCCCTGGTTGCCTATAGTCCGATCGCGAAGGGCCGCATCAAGAGCGATCAGACGCTGGCGCGGATCGGGCAGACCCACGGCAAGACCGCAGCCCAGGTTTGCCTGCGCTGGCTGGTGCAGCAGAATGTTGCCGCGATTCCCCGGACCTCAAGGATCGAACGGCTGTCGGAAAATATCGACATCTTCGACTTCGCGCTGTCCGCCGACGAAATGCATCAGATCTTCGAGATGCGAAGCGCCAGGGGCCGGCTCACCGATTTCGGTTTTGCGCCGAAATGGGATTGAGGTGGCTGCGCTGGCCGCTATGCTGGCGGTTGGGGGCGATTTCGAAAAACATTGATTGAGTACGGTGGAACCAAGGCGGTTCATACGCTCAGGCATCGCAGCATCGGCGATAGGCCATCTGTCGGTTCTGACGATGGTGCTGATCTTCGCCGAGGTGCACCCGTTCGGTTCGGTGACCGCCGAGCCGATCACGGTCGATCTTGTTTCGCCGGATGAGGCGGCGCGGACAGCGAAGAAAGAAGAGCCGCCTCCGGAGCCGAAAGCGCGACCTTCCGACGCCATCGACCTTTCCTCGACATCCGCGCCCTCAAATTCGCCGGCACCGGCCGCCACGCAGGAGCCTGCAGCGCGCGCCACAACAGCAGGCGGCGCTGTCGACGCCGCCTCCCGTCAGGCAACAGGCTGCGGCTCAGCCGCAGCCGCCATCCACGCCCGCCTTCATCCCTCCGGAGCCTGACCTTTCCGTCAAATATCACGTGATGCTTGGCCTGCCCCCAGACACGCCAGGCGATGGCTTCGACGCCGCGGCGTCCGCGAAGGCCGATATTGCATCCAGTCTTGTCACTGAGTTTCGGCGCCATCTCAAGACATGCTCGAAATTGCCTGAAACGATCGCCCCCTCCGACAAGATCAAGATCAAGCTGCGGGTGCTGATGACGCCTCAAGGCAAGCTTGCGGCGGAGCCTGTCCTGATCGAGGCCAGCGCATCCACCAAGGGGCCGGCATTGATGCGAAGTGCAATCAGTGCGCTTGAGGCCTGTCAGCCCTACGCGATGCTGCCGGCGGACAGATACGGCGAATGGAAGATGCTCGACTTGAGCTTCACGCCGCAGGATTTCTAGAGCGCGATCAGCAAAAGTGGTTGCCGGATTTGCGTCCGATCGCGCTCAAATATTAAAGTTGCGCATGATCTTGTCGCCAAACCGCTCACACTTTGGCGGGCGCTATGGCAGGATGACAAACCAACAAGGGATGTCTTCGAAATGGCTTTGAAGCTCGTGATCGGCAACAAGAACTATTCGTCATGGTCGATGCGGCCGTGGCTGGCGCTGCGCGCCAACAAGATCCCCTTCGACGAAGTCTTCATCCCGCTCTATACCGGCGAGGCCGATAAACAGCGGATTTTGAGCTTCACGCATTCCGGCAAGGTGCCGGCGCTGATCGACGGCGACGTCACGATCTGGGATTCGCTCGCCATTATCGAATACCTCGCCGAACGTTTTCCGGAAATACAGCTGTGGCCCGAGGACCGCGCTCGCCGGGCGCATGCGCGCTCGATTTCAGCGGAGATGCATTCCGGCTTTGCGGCGCTGCGCAACGAATGCGGCATGAACCTGCACCGGCCGGTCGGCGCGATCGCGCTGTCGCATGACGCGCGCGCCGACATCGCCCGCGTTCAGCAAATCTGGAGCGAGTGCCGCGAGCGCTACGGAAAGGCGGGGCCGTTCCTGTTCGGATCCTTTGGCGGTGCGGACGCCATGTTTGCGCCAGTGGTGCATCGCTTTCGCATCTACGCCGTCGAGGTGGCGCCCAAAGTGCGCGATTACATGAATACGATGATGGCTTTGCCGGCCTTTCAGGAATGGACCCTCGCGGGCCTTGCCGAAACCCTCCTGATCGAGAAGTTCGAGACCGTGTGAACCCCGGATTGTGAACTCATCGGCCGTCCTCGCGGCTTGACCGAGGCTTGCGAAAGCGGTCTGGATTTGCAACCGGCGTTTGCGCAGTTAGCGAAAGGGTTTGGTCATGGGAATTCTCAATTCACTGGAAAACTCACCGGCGTTCAAGGGCGCCCTCGGTCAGCTCGAGGCGGCTGTGGTTCCGGTCGTGCTGAGCGAAGTGTTCGGCAATGGCGGCCAGGGCGGGCTCTCCGCCATCGTCGCCAAGCTCCAGCAGGCGGGCTTCGGCGATCAGGTCAAATCCTGGATCGGAAACGGCCAGAACCTGCCGATCACGGCCGAGCAGTTGCAGCAGGTGCTGGGCAGCGACACCGTCAAGCAATTGGCGGCGCGGTTCAACATCCCGGTCGATCAACTCGCCCAGGTTTTGGCGCAACAACTTCCCAAGGCCGTGGATCAGGCCAGTCCGGACGGCAAGCTCCCGCATACGGCCTGAGGCCTGCAAATAACGGGTTCCGGGCATCGGCAGGGCCATTTGGTCCGGAACCCCCAAAATTGCGTTTATCGCACTGAAAAACCTGCAAAATCCGCACGTTTGCCATGTCCTGATGCACTGGCCAACGGAACGGGCGCTGTGCTATATAGTCGCAGGGTTTTTCAGTCGGCGGTAGCAGCGGGACCGTGAGCACGGCCGACGTTCTTGCGTGATGGAGAGGGCGTTGAAGCACAAATTCACCGTTGGAGAGACTGTCTATTTTACTGCCAGCAATGTCGCGCGTCCGGCCGCCAGCGGCACCTATGAGGTGATCCGGCTGCTCCCGACCGACGGCGACGACTGCCAGTATCGTATCAAAAACTCGACCGAGGCCTTCGAACGGGTGGCCAAGGAAAGTCAGCTCGACATTTCCTGACAAATAGCGCGCATGGCCGGCGGATTCCTTGCCGCCCGCCGTCAAAAGGCCCCCTTCGCAGAATCATTCTGCGAGAAGCTGAGTGCGGAGAAAAAGGCATTCGCTTTCGCGGAATGCATTTTATGCCGCGTTGAGGGACATCGCGCATGAACTGGGCTTGGGCTACCTCGCTCGATCAACTTTGGCGTTCGCCGGCTTTTCCGATGTGGCTGACATTGGCCGCGGCCGGATTCTTCGGAATCATCCTGCTCATCACGCTGGTGCGGGCTGAGAAATCCGTCGCCAACGGCGCGCTGACGGTCATCACGCTGCTGGCGATCGCCATCGCCGGCGCCGCCACCCTTCGCGAGTTCGGTCCGGGCGGCCAAAGCTCGTCCGGCGAAACCCGATCCTCCCAGCAAATCAGCGCGGCGCTTCCGGCATTGTCGTGTATCGACGATCTGGCGGGCGATACCGTTCTGACGGCGTGCGAGAAGAGTTTGTTTGGCTCGGCCGAATCCGCCGCAGCGGCACTGTCATATGCGGCAGCCCAGATCACGCGGCTGACCGCGTTCGGCGATGTCGCCGCGGCCAATGCCAGCATGACCCCCGAATTGCAGATGGTGCGCCATGCGGTCGAACGCGACCGCTACGGGCTGATGGCTTACGTGCTCGCCGCGCGAGACCGTTGTACGCCGTCGGACTGCGCGGCGTTTCGGGCGCTTACCGATTACAACCAGATCGCGGCTAATATGAATGAGCGGATCTACGAGGGCCTGATTGCGCGTTACGCGCCATCGTGGAATGCGCCGCCCGCTGCGGCAGGTCCGGTCGCTACCCTTGCGCCGTCGATACCCACGGGCAAACCTACCAACGCCGAATTTCCTACCGCAGCCTCGACGCCGCCGATCAGCATCATGACGCCGGAGCCAGGCCCTGCCGCGCCATCTGCGTCGCGTCCGCCGGCATCATCGCCACCGCTAGCGATCGCGCCATTGCCGTCACCGCGCCCGGCTTCGACCGCGGCACCTGCGCTGGCGGCGGCCAAAAAGCCTGCGCCGAAACCGCCGCGCGCCGCGTCCGCGCCGGTGCAGCTGGCGCCCGCCGCGCCGGCGGCTCCAGCAGCCGCGCCCGCTCCCGAGGCCGCAAACGATTGACGCTTTCAAAAGCCATCGCTGGCCGCTAACTTCCAAACCATGCCGCTTCATCTCATCAAGCTTGCCGTCGGCTGCGAGTCGGTAAAGGAACTCAAGAGCTGGGTTGCGGAGCGCATGCAAACCGCCAGGAAAAAAGGCCTTCCGCTTCGCCATATTCACATCACCCGGATGACGCCGAAGCGCGGTGAAGAGTTGCTCGCGGGCGGCTCGCTGTACTGGGTCATCCGGGGTGAAATCGCGGCCCGCGAAAAAATCATCGCGATCGAGCCGTTCCGCGATCGCGACGGTATCGGACGATGCCGGCTGGTGATGCAGCCCAAAGTGATCGCGGTATCGCCACGGCCGATGCGGGCATTCCAGGGCTGGCGTTATTTCACGGAAGATGCCGCACCGCCGGATCTCGGCAAGGCGGCCGCCGCCAGTGTTGCGGCGATGCCCGAGCCGATGCGGCGCGAACTGCGCGATCTCGGGCTGCTCTAGTAGAGCGTTTTCAAGTGAAGTGGAGCCCGGTTCGCGTCAAGAAAACGCGTCAAATCAAGAATCTAGAGCCCCGTTTCGATTCGATCGAAACGGAATCGGCTCTAGACCGCGACGTTATCGATCAGCCGGATTGTTCCGATTTTGGCCGCGACCAGGATCCGCACCGGTCCGTCCTTCACCGAGGCGATCGGCGCAAGGGTGTCGGCGTGCCGAGCCTCGAAATAGTCGAGGACGAATCCGGCCTTCGTGACCAGTTCCGCGCCGCCGGCCATTGCGGCCTTGATATGGTCGCCGGCACGCAAGCGCCGGGCGCTTTCCTTCATCGCCCGGTATAGTTCCGGCGCTATCCGGCGCTGATCCGGCGACAGATAGACATTGCGCGAGGACATCGCGAGCCCGTCGCGCTCGCGCACGGTTCGCGAGCCGATCACCTTGACGCCGAGGTCGAGATCCCGGGCCATCCGCGTCACCACCCGCAATTGCTGGAAATCCTTCTCGCCGAACACGGCGAAATCCGGCCGGCACTGCGTGAACAGCTTGCCGACCACGGTGGTGACGCCGCCGAAGAAGTGCGGCCGGATGCGATCCTCCAGGCCCGCGGTGGCCGGCCCTTCGGTCAGGATCCGGGTGGCAAAGCCGTCCGGGTACATGGTCTTGACGTCCGGATTCCAGATCAGGTCGACATCCTCCGCTGCGAGCCTGGCGACATCGGCCTTCCAGGTGCGCGGGTAGGAACTGAAATCCTCCGTCGGTGCGAATTGAGTCGGGTTGACGAAGATCGAGACGATGACCTTGGTGGCGCGACGTTTCGCCAGCCGAACCAGCGACACATGGCCGTCATGGAGGGCTCCCATGGTTGGCACCAGCGCGGTGGTGGCCTTTTTCGCCCTGATGCTATCGAGGACGCGACGCAACGTCGGGCACCGTACGGACGATCATGGGGCTTCGCGACATCTGGGCTCGTTCTATGGGGTCACGGAGGCTGGCCGTGCGGCGGCAATGCCGACCTTATCAAGGCCAATGCTTAGCCGCCAAGCGCCGGCCGACGTAACCTTGCAAACAACGATTCGCGCTCCGGTCAATCCGGCGAGCAATCGGTTGAGCGCGCGCCGAATCGGAAAGCGCCGCTGCGGCCATGCATGCGATTCAATAATTAAGACACACGGTTTATGATTCGAGAAAACTGTCACGCATTTAACTTGACCGCGGTCGCAGCTGATTTGAAGATATCTTCAGGGGACGAAACATGTTGCTGCAGACTAGTCAGGGGCAATCGGGCTCGGCGCACGTCGTCGTGCTCGGAAACGAGAAGGGTGGTTCGGGAAAATCCACCACTGCCTTGCATATTGCCGTTGCGCTGATGAAAGCCGGCCAGCGCGTCGCCACCATCGATCTCGACTGCCGCCAGCAAAGCTTCACCCGTTACATCGGCAACCGAAGCGCCTGGGCGCGCCGCACCGGTCTCGATCTCGAGCTCCCGGTGCATTGCTGCATCAAGCTTGGCGAGACCATGCAGATCGCCGACAACGAAACCTCCGAATTCCAGCAATTCATGGAGGCGGTGAGCGCCGTCGAGCGGACATTCGATTTCATCGTCATCGATACGCCGGGGTCGGACAGTTACCTGATGCGCCTGGCGCATTCGATGGCCGATACGCTGGTGACGCCGATCAACGACAGCTTCCTCGATTTCGACGTCCTGGGGACCGTCGACCCCGCGACCTATTCCGTGACCGGCGAGAGCCACTATGCGGAGATGGTGCGAGACACAAGGCGCAAGCGCCGCCAACTCGACGGCGTCAGCAGCGACTGGATCGTGGTCCGCAACCGCTTGTCGATGCTGGGATCGCGCAACAAGCAGCTGGTCGCCGACAGCCTCAACGATTTGTCGTTCCGGCTCGGCTTCCGCTCGATCGATGGTTTCGCCGAGCGCGTGGTCTACCGCGAGTTTTTTCCGCGCGGCTTGACCGCGCTTGACGACCTCGACGAGACCACCCTCGGCACCCGTCCGAGCATGGGCCATGTGACGGCGCGCGAGGAGGTCACCAGCCTGCTGCGCCAGTTGAAACTGCCGCTCGATGAGCGCGGCCGCCGCCGCGCCGCCAACCGGGCCGAATGGTTCAACCAGGTCGACAAGCCGCTCGAGGTCCACGACATCCTGGGCGCCTGACCCCCTGCGGTAAGTTGTTGCAGGGGGAACAAATTGCCCCGGGAACCCGTTATTACCAAGCTTTTAGCAATGGACGTGAACCGGACTCCGATTCGGGCCGTCCCAAAGGGGAAACAGCCGGGCATCTGCGATTGTGCGCCTGCACAGTAAGGTGTGCTGCGCAATCAGGGTGCGATGCACAATGATCGAGGCGGCGCAAGTTCACAACTTTTAGTCTTCCCGTCACGTCACCGTGACATATATCATGGACAAGGGACCGCAGAGTCTCGAATAATAACATTCAGCACCCAGGGGTGCGCCGAGGACAACATGAAGCGTGGAATTGCCATTCTGGTTTCGCTTGGCGTACTGCTGACGGTTGCGTATTTCACCGTGAGCAAATGGGCGATCCGCCACGAAACGCTGACGTTCAACGATCCGGCGCGCGATAACCGCCCGGTCGCGGTGGATGTCGCGATCCGGTGGGACAAGGAAATGCAGGCGAATGCCGGCATGATCAAACTGCCGGTGGCGATTCTCAACCACGGCAATACCGTCAAATTCACCGAGTACTCTTTCCTGGCGAACGTTTTTGCCATCCGCGGTTATATCGCGATCAGCATCCAGCACGATCTGCCGACCGATCCACCGATGGTGACGAAGGTCGGCGAGCTCTATGTCGGCCGACAGCCGCAGTATCTGCGCGGCATTGCCAACATAAAGTTTGCGGTCGAGGAAATGAAGACTGTCCAGCCGAACGCGGATTATGACCATCTGACCGTTGTTGGACATTCCGCTGGCGCCGACATCTCGATGTATTTCGCCAAATTGTATCCCGATCAGGTCAAGAAGGTCGTGACGCTCGACAATCTGCGCGTGCCATTTGTGACCAACGGCCGGTTCAAGATCCTTTCGTTCCGCTCCAAGGATCCCGTCTTCAAGACCGATCCCGGCGTCATTCCGGACGAGGAAGACTGCGAGAAGGCAGGGATTACCGTGGTCAGGACCGGGTTCCAGCATAACGACATGCGCGATACCGGCCCGGACGAGGCCAAGGCATCGATCCAGGACATGCTGGACAAATTCATTGCCGACGACAGCCAGCTCCAGCCGGTCGATACGACGACCAAGGCGCCGGTATTGACCGATCCGGGACCAGTTGCGCTCTACGCGCCGGTCAAGAACTGACCCATCGGCATTGCCGATCGCACAAAGCGCTCGATTACTCCGGGCGTGAGCGGAATCGGCGCCTTCCACGCGCATTGACCGCTCCCTTATCCCGGCCCACATAAGGCTTGTTGCTATTTGCGAGCGCTTATGTCCGGCGAACCGACCAAACCGAAATCTGCAACTGAGGTCTCTTCGGCGCAGAAGTCCGCGTCAGGCAAAGCCGGCTCGTTGCCGGAAAAGAAGCCATCCGCCTCGGAAGACATTGCCGCCTTCGTCGCCAAAGCCCGCGCGATGTCGCCGCATGCGCCCGGCGCCAAGGGCCGGCTGGTGTTCGCGCTCGACGCCACCATGAGCCGGCAGCCGACATGGGATATGGCCTGCGCGCTGCAGGCCGACATGTTTCGCGAGGCGGCGGCGCTGGGCAGTCTCGACATCCGTCTCGTCTATTATCGCGGCCTCAATGAATGCCGCGCCACGGGGTGGATTTCCGACAGCGCGCAACTGGCGAAGCTGATGGCCAAGATCGATTGCCGGGGCGGCAACACCCAGATCGGCAAGGTGTTGTCGGAAGCGCGGCGCGAGGCCGTCGCCTCCGGGGTGCGCGCGGTGGTCTTCGTCGGCGACGCTATGGAGGAGGCGATCGACGCCCTCTGCGCCAAGGCGGGCGAACTCGGCCTGCTCAAGGTACCCGTGTTCATGTTCCAGGAGGGTCACGACAGCGTCGCCGAGCAGGCATTCCGTGAGATCGCGCGTCTCACCGGCGGCGCGTGGTGCAGGTTCGATCCCGGCGCCGCGGCGCAGCTGCGGGAGCTGTTGCGGGCTGCTGCCGCCTATGCCGCCGGCGGGCGCGAGGCGCTGCTGCGGCTATCGAAGACCGGAAGCAGCGCCGCCAAATTGCTCGGCCAGATGAAGTGACCCTCGGTTGCTCTTGCCGCTGCGTCTTTCGAAGGGGGTCACCGCCCCCGTTGGGCACGAAGGACCGGCATGCTTTTTATCGCTGACCCCACTATATTGAATGCATGGCTACCCTGATCGCCGGTATCGTCGCTGTTGTTCTTCTTTACTCGCTGCTGCAGATGTTTCGTGCGGCCAACCCGGTCGTGCTTGCGCGCGCGATCAAGATCGGCGGCGGCGTGGTGGCGCTTGCGGGCGCCGCCTTTACCGGCATCAAGGGCGAGCTTGCGGTGGCGGTCCCGCTCGGGATCTTCGGCGCGGGACTGCTCGGCTGGTCGCCGTTCGGGACCGGGTTCGGCAATATCGGCGCGATGTTCGGCGGCGGCGCACAACGCTCGCCGGGACAGACCTCGCGGGTCCGCTCGCAATTTCTCGACATGAGCCTCGATCACGACAGCGGCGAACTCGAGGGTCAGATCGTGGCCGGGCCCTATGCCGGCCATTCCCTCGCCGAATTCGACCTGCCGCAGTTGACGGCGATGATTCCGGGCTTCGACGCCGAGAGCGTATCGTTACTTGAAAGCTATCTGGACCGCAGGTTTCCCGCCTGGCGTCAGGACGCG
Organism: uncultured Alphaproteobacteria bacterium; assembly: GCA_963761395.1. Lineage (GTDB taxonomy): Bacteria > Pseudomonadota > Alphaproteobacteria > Rhizobiales > Xanthobacteraceae > Bradyrhizobium. Next base: position 10,191 of record CAVXHU010000023.1, on the reverse strand, counting down.
CAGGGAAATACGGCAGGGGGGCAGAGCCGCCCGGCGGCGAGCGGCAAAATGACGGACGAGGAGGCCTATCAGATCCTTGGCCTGCAGCCGGGGGCGGGGCGCGCCGACATCGGCCGGGCGCACCGCGCGCTCATGAAGAAACTGCATCCCGACCAAGGGGGGTCGACGTACCTCGCCGCCCGTGTAAACGAGGCCAAGGATACTTTGCTTCGCACGCATCACAGCTAACTCCGGTAACGCTATCAAACGCTACGCGAGTTGCTTCTGCTTTCGGCTCCGCCTGACGCCCCGCTTCCGCCCGCCGTTGTCCGGCGTGGTCGTTCACCCCGGCAACCTTAACCGCAAAATCTTGACGAGAGGTTTGCGCGGCCCGGATTTGTCGGCGGGCACCGGCATGACAGCAAGGAGGCGGCTGTGTGAATCAGTTACGGACGGTGATGCAGGAGATGTCGGAGCGCTTCAACATCCGGCACGCCGCTTCGGCCTGATCGCGATCGAGGCCGGCGAAGCGGGCCCGGAACAGCTTCCTTTCGCCCTTGGCGACAACCGGTTCGGTAAACGGATCGGCGTTCGCAAGCAGGCCGCGGGCCTGGCTGCGCGCCGCTTCGAGCCGCTGCCGCGCTTCGCTTTCGGTTTCCAGCGCGCCGACCTGGATGATCCATCCGGTGTGGGTAGCGACCGGCTTGATCGCGCCGTTCTGCTGAACGGCTGGCGGCTGCGGTTGGGCGCGGGGAGTTGGATCGGCGTAAGCCATCGCCTGCGGAGAGGCGGAGGAGGGCGGTACGCTCGATACCGGAAGTACGCCGAGGATACCGTTCCCGGTGCCGTGGTTTGCCGGCTGGGGCGGCATTTCAGTCCTGGCCACTTCGATCTTGTTGGTTTCAGCCTTGTGGGTTTCAGCTTTCGCCACTACCGCGCTCGATGTCTCCGGCACTTCCGGGCGAGCCGGGGGGATGGCATTGGTGATCGGCGTGGCCGGCTGGGCCGGACCGGCCGAGGCCAGTTTCAACTGCCCGGCCTTGACCTGGACGGTCTTGACCTTGACGGGCTTCATCGGTTCGGACGAGCCGGGGATTGCGGCGAGTGGCTGAGACTGGATCACCCCATTGGTAAACGGGGCGGGCTCGGCCCTGGTTTGCGCCGGAGGCACAGCCGCGGTTGCCTCGGCGAAGATTGATCGTGACGCCGGCGCAGAGGACGCCGCGACGGGCTCGGGTGATGCGGAGGCGGCCTGAACAGCGCCCTGGACCTGAACCGTCTGCGTTGGCCGGGATGCAGCTTCGGCTTCCGCAACGTCGCTATTGGCGTCCGAAGCATTGCGTTCGGTGATCGCCGCAACGGTGCGCTGGGTCGCGGCTTTTTCGAGATTCTCGGCAAGCAGATTGCGCATGATGGCGTCGCGCGAACCGCCGCTGCGGCCTCCCAGCACCACGCCGACCAAATGGCGGTTGCCGCGGCGCATCGAGGTCACCAGGTTGAAGCCCGACGCCCGGGTGTAGCCGGTCTTGATTCCATCGACGCCTTCGACATTGCCGAGCAGGCGATTGTGGTTGCGGATCGAATGGCCGTGATAGTTGAACGCGGTGGTCGAGAAATAGCGGTAATAGCGCGGAAAGCGATCCTGGATGGCGCGGCCGAGGGTCGCTTGATCCCGCGCCGTGGTCACCTGTTCGTCGTCGGGCAGTCCGGACGCATTGCGATACACCGTCCTGAGCATGCCGAGGGCGCGCGCCTTGCGGGTCATCTGTTTGGCGAAATCGCCTTCATCGCCGCCAATGGCTTCGGCGATCACGACGGCGGCGTCGTTGGCGGAGCGCGTCACCAATCCCTTGATGGCGTCTTCGACGCGGATGGTTTGACCGGGGCGCAGGCCGAGTTTGGTGGGAGCTTGCTCGGAGGCGTGCTCGGAAACCTCCATCTCGGTATCGAGCTTCATCTTGCCGGCGTCGAGGCGCTCGAACAGCAGATAGAGCGTCATGATCTTGGTGAGCGAGGCGGGATGGCGGCTGGCGTCGGGATTGCTGGCCGAAAGCGTCGCACCGGAATTGCCGTCGACGATGATGGAAGAGAATGCCGGGCTGTAGCTCTCCCGCGCCTCATGCTGGCGTGCCGAATGTCGGTGCCGGTAGCGGCGCGCATCGGCGCTGTCGCTGGTGAAAATAACCGTCGTGGTGATCGTCAATAGCCCGAAAATGCCAGCCCGCAGAACACGCGAGGACGCCATGGTTGTGCGAAGCATAAACTTCCCCGTCCCAATTTCTGTCTTGATCACCGGTTCGTGAGGCCAAATTATGCCCAACGGCGGTGACGTTTCCCTGCTCAAAGCGCCCGATCCGGGCAGGCATTTCAGGCCAAATGGCCGATCGAACCGCCATTTGAGCTAAAACGCTGTACGCACACACAATTTCTCGGCCGGTTTGTCCGGAAAACACGAACAAGCCTCGGAATCAGGTTAGGGGGGCGGGGTTTCCAAAAGGTTAAAAAACCCTTGCGCAATCCCCCGCTATTTGGCGGAAATCTTCCCCGGAATTGTGCGTCGCACAAGATTCTTGACTTTTATTGTGCGCCGCACTATATAACGGGTGTCAGGGAGCCGGGGCCTCCCGGCAGTTCATTTACATATCAGTCTGGGAAAGGACTCCATGATGCTCAAAGTTGAAGACATTCAGCAGTACGGAAAAGAACACCTCGAGACCGTCGTTGCTTCGGCCACCACCGTTCAGAACGGCCTTCAGGCGATCGCGACCGCCTATGGCGATTACACCAAGAAGTCGTTCGAGGACACCAAGTCATTCGTCGAGAAGCTGTCCGGCGTGAAGTCGCTCGACAAGGCGATTGAAGTGCAGACCGAATTCGCGAAGTCCGCCTACGAGACTTTCGTGGCCGAGTTGCAGAAGATCGCGGGGCTTTACACCGACCTTGCCAAGCAGACTTTCAAGCCGCTGGAAGGCCTGGTCGCCAAGTTCACCCCGGCCGCTGCCAACTAAAATCGCGTGCGCCTGTTCTGATCGCCTTTTTTCGCGGAATAGGCGCGTCGCGGTTCTCGATAATCAAAAAGCCCGGCCGTTGCGGCCGGGCTTTTTCTTGTTCCGGATTTTCGAAAAATTATCGCGCGACGCGCAACTTCGACAGCGACGTTCCGATCGAGTTGAAAAACGGTTTGGCTGGCGGTGGTGATCAGGTAGAATTTGTCGGCACCGCTGGCGCGGTATTGCAGCACGGCCGAGGTCGGGTCCGCGGGTCCTTGGACTGATTGGCCCCGACGAAGCGGCGCGCCACCGCGCGCAAATCGCGAATCTGCGTCGAAAGCGGTGGCTATCGTCGATGGCCGCTAAACGGCCACGGCTTTGCTTTGTAAAATCCGAGCGGATTGATTAAGCTTGAGGGGATCGCTGGACCTGGAATTGGTCCCGCCGCAAGTCACATCTGATCAATCATTTGCGCGCTTGCAGCGAACCGAAGCTGGACCCATATTCCAGGCTAACCGATCCAGCTGCTGGAGTCGGGCCGGGAAGCGGCGATCTGGATAGTGTCCGGGAACTCTTGTGATGCTCCGACAGGAGAACATCGCCTGGTCGCTGTCCGGTTCCCGAGGGGATTTCGAACGCCTGTACCATGCTGCAATTAACTTTCAGATTTGATTGGTCTGCGCCAGCCGCCACCGCCGCACCTGCTCCCCGAATGGGCAATGACGAGAACCGCACTGGGGGGACCGGCGGCCCCGCGACATCTGTTATTACCAAGGTCAAGCCGAAGACAAAGCGCCCGAATCTCTATCGGGTCTTGATATTGAACGACGATTACACCCCGATGGAATTCGTCGTCCATGTCCTGGAGAAATTCTTCCAGAAGGATGTCGAAGCCGCGACCAAGATCATGCTCCACGTCCATCATCATGGAATCGGGGAGTGCGGGGTGTTCACCTACGAAATCGCCGAGACCAAGGTGACCCAGGTGATGGATTTTGCGCGCAAGCACCAGCATCCCCTGCAATGCGTCATGGAAAAGAAGTAACCTTGCGCGAAATCCGCCAAATAGGAACGGGTTTTGCATCCAGAATACGACGGATCGGACGGGTGGCGCCTTTCCCGCGGGTGCTGCCGGTTTTGCCTGGATGCAAGCGTTTCCGAGTTTAAACGAGTCGCGGGAGCCGGTCTTTCGCCACGATCGGGTGTAACTATATAATGGCAAAGGTAGTTGTTGCCTGTGCGGGCAACGGCGATCATGATGGCGGGGGCCACAGAGGACGCGAATGCCGACTTTTTCCCAGAGCCTTGAACAATCCCTGCATCGTGCGCTGGCGATTGCAAACGAGCGTCATCATCAATATGCGACGCTCGAACACCTGCTGCTGTCGCTGATCGATGACTTGGATGCGGCCGCGGTCATGCGCGCCTGCAGCGTCGATCTCGACAAGCTGCGCACCAGTCTCGTCAACTATCTCGAAACCGAGTTCGAAAACCTGGTCACGGACGGGGCCGACGACGCCAAGCCGACCGCGGGCTTCCAGCGCGTCATTCAGCGCGCGGTGATTCACGTCCAGTCATCCGGCCGCGAGGAGGTTACCGGCGCCAACGTGCTGATCGCGATCTTCGCGGAGCGCGAGAGCCATGCCGCCTATTTCCTGCAGGAGCAGGACATGACCCGTTACGACGCGGTCAATTACATCAGCCACGGCATCGCCAAGCGGCCCGGGGTGTCGGAAGCCCGCCCGGTACGCGGGGTCGACGAAGAGACCGAGACCAAAGGCAACGAGGATTCCAAGAAGAAGGGCGAAGCGCTCGAAACCTACTGCGTGAACCTCAACAAGAAGGCGCGCGACGGCAAGATCGATCCGGTGATCGGGCGAAATTCCGAGATCAACCGCGCCATCCAGGTGCTGTGCCGCCGGCAGAAGAACAATCCGCTGTTCGTCGGCGAAGCCGGCGTGGGCAAGACCGCGATTGCCGAAGGGCTCGCCAAGCGCATCGTCGATAGCGAGGTACCGGAGGTATTGGCCGCGGCGACGGTGTTCTCGCTCGACATGGGCACGTTGCTGGCGGGCACGCGCTATCGCGGCGATTTCGAGGAACGGCTGAAGCAGGTTCTCAAGGAACTCGAGGCGCATCCGAACGCCATCCTGTTCATCGATGAAATTCACACCGTGATCGGCGCCGGCGCTACCTCCGGCGGCGCGATGGATGCGTCCAATCTGTTAAAGCCGGCGCTGGCATCGGGCACGATCCGCTGCATGGGCTCGACCACTTACAAGGAATATCGCCAGCATTTCGAAAAGGATCGCGCGCTGGTGCGCCGGTTCCAGAAGATCGACATCAATGAGCCGACGGTGGAGGACGCGATCGCGATCCTCAAGGGTCTAAAACCCTATTTCGAGGACTACCACCGGCTCAAATATACCAACGAGGCGATCGAGGCCGCGGTGCAACTGTCGTCGCGCTACATCCACGACCGCAAGCTGCCGGACAAGGCGATCGACGTGATCGATGAATCCGGCGCGGCGCAGATGCTGGTGGCGGAGAACAAGCGCAAGAAAACCATCGGCATCAAGGAAATCGAAACCACGATCGCGACCATGGCGCGGATTCCGCCCAAGAGCGTATCGAAGGACGATGCCGAGGTTTTGAAGCATCTCGAACAGACGCTCAAACGCGTGGTGTTCGGCCAGGACAAGGCGATCGAGGCGCTTTCGGCGTCGATCAAGCTGGCGCGCGCCGGCTTGCGCGAACCGGAAAAGCCGATCGGCTCCTATCTGTTCTCGGGACCGACCGGCGTCGGCAAGACCGAGGTGGCAAAGCAGCTCGCAGCCTCGCTTGGCGTCGAGCTGATCAGGTTCGACATGTCCGAATATATGGAGCGGCACACGGTGTCGCGCCTGATCGGCGCGCCCCCCGGCTATGTCGGCTTCGACCAGGGTGGGCTGCTCACCGACGGCGTCGACCAGCATCCGCATTGCGTGGTGCTGCTCGACGAAATCGAGAAGGCACATCCGGATCTCTACAACGTGCTGCTGCAGATCATGGATCATGGAAGGCTCACCGACCATAACGGCAAGCAGATCAATTTCCGCAACGTGATCCTGATCATGACCACCAATGCGGGCGCCGCCGACCTCGCGCGCCAGGCCTTCGGCTTCACGCGCAACAAGCGGGAAGGCGACGATCACGAGGCGATCAATCGCCAGTTCGCACCTGAATTCCGCAACCGGCTCGATGCCGTCATTTCGTTCGCCCATCTCAATGCCGAGGTGATCGGCATGGTGGTGGAGAAGTTCGTGCTGCAGCTCGAGGTGCAGCTCGCCGACCGCGACGTCACCATCGAGCTGTCGGAGCCGGCCAAGGCGTGGCTGATACAGCATGGCTACGACGAGCAGATGGGCGCCCGGCCGATGGCGCGCGTGATCCAGGAGCACATCAAGAAGCCGCTGGCGGACGAAGTGCTGTTCGGCAAGCTCAAGGGCGGCGGCCATGTCCGCGTCGTGCTGGTCAAGGACGAGGCGAGCACGGAGGCCGATCAGGAGAAAATCGGCTTCGAATACGTCGAAGGGCCGGTGACGCCGAAGCCGGAGAAACTGCCCGGCGCCCGCAAGCGCACCGTGCCGCGCAAGCCCAAACCCAGTGGTCCCAGCGGCGGGTCGAAGGGCCCGGCCTCACGAGGTCCGCTGGTCAAGGCCTGAGCAGCTGATATTGCCAATTAAGGAGCCGGCGCGTCGCAAGACCGCCGGCTTTTTTGCGGCTCATGATGCAACACGCGTTCGGTTGGTTTTCAACGAGGCCTAACGTGGCTGAAGTTTCGTCGCGCGCATTCAGCCTTCGTCCAAAATCTGTTTGATGCGGCGCTGCAGCTGCTGCTTTTTCTGCTCGCTCTTGCGCAAGCGCTCCTCGAGATCGGAGACCGGCAGTTCGGATGAGGTTTCCGGGCTGAATGCAACGCCGACGAAATTGTCGCGCCACCAGATGATTTTGGCGAGGAAGGAACGGCCTTTTCGCGCGATCGTCAGCGATATCGGCTGTCTCGGAAGCTTGATGACGTTGCTGAATTCGATTCGAGCACCCTTTTCGGAGATATTGCGGACGACGCATTCCCGGGTCGCGCCGCCTTCGCCGATCTCGGCGACGCCGCCGTAAATCACCTTGTCGCGCGGGCTCTGGCGCCGGTCCGGCATCTTAAAATCTCCCAACCAAAGAGGAGGACCTTACCCGGCTTGGCCGCGTGCGGAAGGCCACGACCGGCAAAATGCAGCGTTAACGTAAACCGGGGATCGCCGGGGAAGCCTGGATTTCGAGGCTTTTGACGGCTGGAAACCCTACGCCGCGCTCTCGCGCAACCCCCGCGCGATCTCCTTTTGCGCGTCGAATTCGCGCCGCCGCCGCGCCAGTTCGTCCGCGCTTAAGCTCGCGACATTGTTATAGTCGCGCTTCCAGGAGGCGTCCCCGCTCCAGCGCAGCGGCGATTGCACGGTGGTTTGCGCAGCCGGCGCGGTTTCCAGCACCCGCAGCGCTAGCTCCAGCGTGAAGGCTTGGGAGTTGGGATCGTGCGGTTTTCCGGCCGAATTGCCCAGCGGAAAATCGCTGAACAGAAAGCGCGGCACCGCGGCGTGCTCGACGATGTCCTTGGCGCAACCCATCACCACCGTGGAAATGCCGTTGGCCTCCAGATGGCGGGCGACCAGGCTGATGGTCTGGTGGCATACCGGGCAGTTCGGCACCAGCACCGCGGCATCCACTTGATCGGCGCGGCAGCGCGCGAGGATCTCGGGCGCATCGGTCTCGAGGGTGACGCGATGGCTGCGATTGGTCGGTGCGCCGAAAAAACGAGGCGCGACGTCGCCGATCCGCCGCTCGCTTGCGAGCTGCTGCAATTGCGGCAGCGGAAACCAGGTGCCGCTGTCGTCGGCGGAGGTGTGCACGCGGTCATAGGCGATATGAGAAATCCGCAAGTCATGCGTCTTCGAGGCGTCGCCGTCATAGACCGAATAGAATTTGGCGCCGCCATTGTACTTGGCGCCGGGGCCCTGATCGCCCTTCGCCGGATCGAACGGCGCCGCCGTGGTGATGAGGGCGACGCGGGAGCGGGCGAGGGGTTTGCGCAGCGGGTGGAACGGCGCATCGACATAATGCGCCCAGCGATAGGGCGTGGTGTAGCCGATCGCCTGATAATATTCGCGGGTGCGCGCCATATAGGGGATCGGCGCGTCGTCGTCGGGCGCGAAGCCATGCTGGTCGTCGGGCAGTGCGGTCATGTCTTGCGCTCCCACGCACGCGTCATCATTCTTGATAGCTAGACGGTCCCGTCAGCGTGTCAAGCAGGTCCCCCGGGAACAAGATATGGCGGTGCAAACGGTCATCGGTCTGCGTGCGGCGCTTTGCGCCGTGATCGTGACGCTGTCGTTGGCGGCGACGCCGGCGAAGGCGGAGGATGCGACGCCTGCGACGACCGGTGGCGAGGTCGCGAGGCCGAGCGTCGAAGAGCTTGCCATACCCGGGGATGACAACAAGGCCGCGGCGCAAAAGCCTGCGGATACCGCGCGCGAAACCGACACCCGCGAGGCGATGTGCCTGATGATCGAATCGGCGGCGAGAGCCAACGATCTGCCGCTCGAGTTCTTCGCCCGCGTGATCTGGCAGGAGAGCCGCTTTCAATCCGATGCCGTCGGGCCGGTCACGCGCAACGGCCAGCGCGCGCAGGGGATTGCGCAATTCATGCCGGGCACCGCCAACGAACGCCGGCTGCTCGATCCCTTCGACCCGGTGCAGGCGCTGCCGAAATCCGCCGAGTTCCTGAGCGAGCTGCGCAATCAATTCGGCAATCTCGGGCTTGCCGCGGCTGCCTACAATGCGGGCCCGCGGCGGGTGCAGGAATGGCTCGCCGGCACTGGCCCGATGCCGCAGGAGACCCGCAATTACGTCGTCGCCATTACCGGTACGACGGTCGACGACTGGGCGACCGCAACCAGGAACAGCAAGCCGCCCGACCGCGCGCCGAACTCCAGTTGCCGCGAGTTGATGGCATTGCTGCGGCGCGCCCCCAATTCCTTTGTCACCCAGCTCGAACAGCATGTGACGCTCGCCGCCGCCAAGCTATGGGGCGTACAGCTTGCCGCGGGTTTTGATCGCAACAAGGCGCTGGCCATGTATGCGCGCGCGATGAAGCGGCTGAGCGCCGTGATCGGCGATCAGGACCCGAGCCTGCTCAGCTCGGTGATGCGCACCCGCGGCACCCACGCATTCTATCAGGTGCGGATCGGCGCCGACACGCGTCCCGCGGCGGATGATCTCTGCAACCGCATCCGCCGCGCCGGCGGCGCCTGTTTCGTGCTGCGAAACATGGGCGTGAGGGGGTGAGCACGACTTGTTCCGCGTCATTGCGAGAAGCCAACGGGTCGCGCGAATGCGCGCCCGATGACAGGCTCCGCGACGAAGCAATCCAGCCTTCCCCTTGGCCGGCGTGGTCTGCGGCGAACTCGTGATGCTTGCTGGCAAATGGTGGTTCGGGTAACTACCTCAGAATGGTGTGACCAGAGGCAGATATGGTTCTAGCGAGTGAAATCCGCGACGGGGAATTGGCCGTCGAGATGCCGCCGGCGCGCGATGCCGGCCTGGTCTTCATCGGCCGCATCCGCACGCCCTGGACCTCGCGCGAGATGACGCCGCGGCAGGGACGCCACGACGGCCCGGTCTGCCGGCTCGAGATTTTCGAGCCTTGGGTGCCGGCGTTGAAGGGTGTCGATTTCTACAGCAATCTCGAAGTGATCTACTGGCTGCATCGGTCGCGCCGCGACCTGGTGCTGCAAAGTCCAAAAAACAACAAATCGACCCGCGGCGCGTTCTCGCTGCGCTCCCCGGTGCGGCCGAACCCGATTGGCACCTCAATCGTCAAGCTGGTCGGCATCGAGGGCTCTACCGTTCTGGTGCGCGGCCTCGATTGCCTCGACGAGACGCCGCTACTGGATATCAAGCCCGACCGCTGCGAATTCACGCCGCAGGCCGCGCCGCATCCCGGCGATTTCGAGACGGAGTGACGATTGCGTTCCCCGGATGCTGCGCAGCGCGCCGCTCTTCTGCGGCGTGGTGCGCTGCTCATCCGGGGCCCATGGGAGCTTGGGTCCCGGCTCTGCGGCGCATCGTGAAGAACGCCGCGCCGCGTCCGGGACACGATGGATCGCCGAGATCCTATGCTTCACCCACCCTTCAG
>CAVXHU010000022.1:0-30919 GCA_963761395.1 uncultured Alphaproteobacteria bacterium | reverse complement strand
CGCGGGCGCCCTACGTCAGGCAAGAAGTCGGGCATTAACGGCTCGTAAAGAACTTCGTGAACATTTTAGCGATCCGGCCGTCCAATTGGCAGGAGCACTCAAATGACCCGGACGAAGCGTCAAGAACTGGAGCGGAAGTTGGAGCAGGCCCATCGGTTGGCCTTGGAGCCCACTGATCCGCTTACGAGAGAGCGATTGGCCCAGCTGGTTGAAGAATTGGAATTTCAGCTCAAGGACCAACGAAAGGTCGCCTGATCCGCCGACCTCGAGCGGGAGATCAAACGGCTGCAAAACCCGCAGGCGTGAACGGGCACCCTCACCTCTCGTCAATGGATTGTTCGAAGACCATCTCCTGACACGTGTCCCGAGACACAGCCTCGGACTTACGGCCCAGTGCGCCTCCTCCGCGCCGGGGTGGTTTTTAAGGCCGGTGCTCAGCCGGGGGTTGCTTGACGTTCGCACCCCGTTTGATGAGATTATCGGGAAGCTGGGGGGCGCGGGTGATGGACTGGAAGCAGGAGCTTGACGCACTGATCGAGAGCACGATGGCGTTTGCCAGGGACGTCCAGCGCCAACCGATACCGGACTTGCCCATTGCGATCAGGACAGCCGAGCAAGCGCTTGCCGATACATCGAAGCCGATCCCGCCCACCTCCACGGTTCGGCCAGCGTCGGAGCGCGACGAAATCCAACAGCGCGTCAATAATTTCAAAGCGCATCAGCAAAAAATGACGCGGGAGCGCGAGGACTATTATTTGCAAATAAAAGCCAGGATGCTGGCCGGCCGTTGATCCCGATCCGGCGTTGCCTCCATCCAGCGAAAAGTCCGCCGGGCGCGAACCGGCGGCCATATTCCGCGGGCAGGCAGTTGCGCCGAAGTGCGCCGCGCTGCTGCCGTCCGCATAGATCAAAAATATCGATACTGTCCGCCGGCGATTCCCATCGGGGCATTCCCCACCGAACACTCCGAATCGCCAATAGCCTATTAATCCACAGCCGGTGTCCAAATTTGATTATTGGAGTCGGCGACCGGACAGACAATCCAAAACTAGCCCATCTAGGTTTGTCCCATCGCCGCGGGGCAAATGGGGCATTTATCGGCGACGGGAGATAAAGCGCTCTCGCCCGCAACCTTGGGTGAGAGCCGTGCGCGCGTCGCCGCGATTTCCTGCGATCCTGCTCAGTCCTATCGAGCACCCGCGCTGCATCCGATGCGCAACGTCCTTGATGCTGGCTCGGGTAGAGCTATCCAAGGCCGGTTCTGAAAAACGCACTTTTGAATGCTCGAAGTGCGATTTCGTCCGAACAATCCTTGCCGACGATCCGCTGAGATCCGACGCCGTGCAGCGACTTATCTCCAGCGTCAGGCCGCCGAGTTAGGCCACGCCTGCCGCCCTGCTCAACGGCCTCTTCTCAATAGTTGCGGCGGCCCCGTGATCGAGCGTACCGCAGCGAGCGGGATTGGAGTCGATGCGACGCCTGAGCGCGCTTGAATTGAAGCCAGTGCGTCCGCACCGAGCGTGCGGCATTCTTCGCCAGCCGCCGTGCCGCCTTCCAGGCCTCCATCAATTCGATCACATCCATCATGCGCCGCCAGTATTCATATCCGGCGGCAAACGCGGGAATCGATAACAGCTTCTTTCGATTGAGCTGAAACAGCCGCTCTACGAAACTCAGCTTCAAGACTTCAGCGATGACGAACGTAATCGCGCCCGCAAAAAAATGCCCCGTTGCCGCCAAGTATCCCGCCAGAGGTTTTGCTGGCTCCAGGATGATGACGGGCACGGCGAAAAGCGCGAGCGACGGATAGGGTCGCAAGGAAACGACCCAGCGTCGCGTTCGCTGCAGGATCCGCAGTTCGCTCATCCAGACGGCGATAGGTCGCGTGACGTAAGAAAACAGGCCGTCGAGCACGAAATACGCCATGGCAAGCACGAAAACCGGGGTTTTCCAGATACGGGCCATGCTTCCTCCGCTGAGTCAAAGCGCAGGTCATCAATCTGTTCCCGGCCTTAAACCCAGGGAAACAACGAGTTCGCCGCAACATTGTTTTGCGCCGGAGGCTTCTTCCGGCTGATTGATGCTGCGCTCGTTGCAACGCGGAGAGATCCTGAACCACCGTTAATCAAGATTAAATTTCAAAGACTTCGGAAACCTCCTGGAATTGCAGCCGTTTTTTTTGCGCGGCCAATTGGAGGAGACGAACATGAGTTTCAAGAGGGTTGTTATCGGACTGACTGCCTTGGCGGGCATTTGCGTGCTCGCTCCGGGCGCGGCCTCGGCAATGCCGAACGGATTGCCGCATGCGGAGCACCTTTCCAACATCGACCAGGTCCGCTGGGTTTGTAACCCGTGGGGGCGATGCTGGTGGCGACCGAACTTCTATGGAGCTTACGGCTATTACGGGGCTCCACGAGTCTACGGGCGCCCATGGGGTTGGCACCGCGGATGGCGCCGCTGGTAACAATAACGCGAAGCTGCGGGGCCTGCGGGCCCCGCCGTTTTGACCTGCGATCCCGACATTTGACAAGCACGACCGGTCTCGCGGGGATAGGATCATGACCAACAAAGCAGATCACGCAGGACGTGCGTCAGGATTCGGATGCTGAGCGATGCGTATTTCATCTGCCCCTGCTGAGCGGCCGTGGTGTCCCACCTGCAAGCGCAGGATGGGACTGGCTCGGCTCTCTCCCGGCGAGGAGGGCTTCGAGGAGCGGATTTTCGAGTGCGGCATTTGCCATCAGACCGAGAAAGTTCTGTTTCCCGTCGACCCGTTGAAAACCGACGCCGTGGGCTGGTTGGCCAGCGAGTTGAGGCCGCCGCGCTAGCTTCCCATAAATCGAAATTTAATCGCCGCACTCGCATTTGAAACTTGCGAAACAAAATTTTAAAACCCAATTCAAACTTCAGAACTGATGAAGACAGTGTTTGCGTTGCCAGCTTTTATTCTTTGCAGGCACGCGCTGCCGTTCAATTCTGGAGAGTGCAATGTCCGAAATCGCACCAGCTGAGGATGAGTCCAGTCTGTTCCCTCGCCGGTTGATGCTGGCAATCCGGATATCCATGAGGGCAACATCGGCAAGCTATCGACGAAAGAAACCGTGGTAGCGCACAGGGTCGGCGATTGCGATCCCAGTAGGCACGCGAGCGTCGATTGATCCGACGGCGCAATTTCGAGACTTGTCGTTTAGAGGAGGTCGCGCATGGCGCGCGCTATGTCATGCCTGCGCAATGGACCGACCTACCACGTGCTATTCCACGTGCCGTTGTCAAAGAATCCAAATCGCGGTTGTTGGGCGACCTGAACCATCGGCGGGGCAGCGCGATACTTTGCGATCTTGCGTTTCCGTTGCAGCTTCGGTTCCGGCTTTTTGGGTTCAGGCGGCACGAGCTGTGCAAATGCCTCGCGGACGCGCGCTTTTGCCGAGGCGTCGGCGACGATGGTTGGGGGTGGCGGCGCGGGGACGACAGCCTCCGCCTTTACGGTCTGCGCCGGCACGATCGTCGGGAGGCTGGTGTCGAAAACGACACGCTCCGGCCATTTCCGATCGGAATGAATCCTGATGATGGATTTGTCGACCCCCGTGTCCGTCCTGTCGGCATCCGTAACCGGTAACGTCGGCAAAGCGGCATTCACCACAAACAGCAGCGCAAGCAACACTCCGCCGACAAACAAAAAATATCGCGCCAAAGGCATTTCAGCATCGCTCCATCCGCGCCCCCAAGCGCGGATTACTGCAATAACTGGGGATGGCGGGATTGGTTCCTAGAGCTGCGTACCCGGGATAACGACGAAGTTACCGCGTCGTTATGCTTCTCCGCTGTTGGCACCGGCGCTAGACGTGGCTGGCCGCCACCAGCGAGCATTTCGCTTGATCGGCGTTGATATTGACGAAACCGACGTGCATGCGAGCAAAGGTTCGCCGGCTCTTCATGTTGACGGTGTCACGAATCACGCGTTTGCGGTCGGTCAAGTGGCTGCCATCCCTACGGGCAAAGGAGCAGAAAATCTCGATATCCTTGACCGCGTAATCGTTGCTGTTGCGGAGCGTGAAAGTGACCAACGCTTTCGAGCCCAGCCCGCCCCTTCGCCAGGACTGCGATGAAATCGTGAGTCCATCGACCGGCGCCGTTTCCGCAGGCGTGATCGCCTCCCCAGGCATGGCCGGATTGACCGAGAACCCGTCCTGCGCGGCGGACCGGTCCTGCGCGGCGTCCGTGGCGGGCGATTGCACCGGCCCGGTCGCGGCGGCCGTCGCCAGGCGCACCGGCTGGTTTTCGGCGGTGTTGCTGGCCGAGCCGGACAGCAGCATCCAAGCGCCCAAGCAGGCAATCAGGACGGCCGGTAGCCAGATAAACCTTGAATTGAAGTAGTTGGCTGCCGTTCTCTCCGGCCGACCCGAAAAGCTGCCGCTGATCCCGGCGACCCTTGCGAGCCCGGCGAGCCCCGTCAATTCGATGCGATAAAGCCCGGTATCCATCGTCATGCCACCGCAGATGGCGAAACCCATATCGCCTGCTGCACCGCACGGTAACAAAGCCGCGCGGGCGTTACACCGCACGGCTCCGAACACGACTGCCGATTGCGCGGTTCCGCCGCTGTTCCACCAATCGACAAAACCGGAAATGGTTGCATCCCCGACGCAACAATATTGGAAGGCAGAGGCGGTCCGGCCCGGGCCGCGGGCATGGCCATGCGGGAATGCGCGCCGCTAAATTGACCGCGCCGGCGCCGCGTGCCACTGAAAACGCAAAGCGCGCGCGGGTCGCGGCAAGCGACCCGCCAAAAAGCCGAGGGGAGACCGACGATGCCGATAGTCACCTGGGACCATGTTCACTTGCGCAGTCCCGATCCGGAGGCGACCGCCGCCTGGCTTGAAGATATTCTCGGCGGCGTGATCATCCGCGGCCCCGGGCGAATCGATGTCAAGCTCGGCGGCGCCAACGTGTTCATCGCGCCGGTCACCGCAGGCGACGGCGTCAACACCCCGCCGGTGACGCCTTACCAGGGGCTGGATCATTTCGGGCTGACGGTGAAGGACATCGATGCGGTGGCCGCCGAGATCAAGGCCAAGGGTGTGGAGTTCACGAAAGAGCCGACCACCATTCGGCCGGGCGTGCGCATTTGCTTCATCCGCGGACCGCAGGGCATTTCGGTCGAACTCCTGGAGCGCGACAAGAAATATGCCTGAGATGCGGCGAGGGGCGCGCGATCGAACGGCGGTTTAGCTGATGAACGGCTGGCTTTCGGTCGCGATCATTATCGTCGCGCAGATTCCCAGCAGCATGAGCGCAAAACCGATCGTCAGCGGCGTTTTCAAACGCCGCGCGCAACGGAGCTGCGAATTTTCCGGCCGTTGTTTTCCCGCTCGTCGTCAGCGTAAAGGCGCGGCCCATGGCCGTCGGAATCGATCCAGTCGCTCACCTGTCTCCTGCTCCAGCACCCACCAGCCCTGTGCAACGAGCTCCAAGCATTTCGCGTGCCAACTTTGGGGCCGCGCCCATGCCGCTGTCATCTGAATGTCATGCGGCATGAGCCGATTCCGGCGAATTTGCGTGAGGCACGGTGTCCATAGTTAACCTGCCGCGTTGACGCTTCGCACCCGGCTTTGGCATAACAAAGCTCGACTCCGCGGTGACGGATGTCATAACCGGCCACATCATGAAGAACGGTCTGTATTCGATCCATGTCAGCCTGCAGGATGGGCGATCAGGCAAGGGCAGCGGCGTGGTCATGTTCCGGGACGGCAAAATCCTGGGCGGCGATGCCTATCTGTTTTACACCGGCAGCTATACGGCGAAGGGGGATACCTTCAAGGGCGAGGTACTGGTCCAGCGCCACACCAGCAGTCCCGATGCGAGCCCGCTGTTCGGCGGGCCGAGTCCGGTCGGCATCGGCGTCTCCGGCACCTTCACCGATACCGCGGCTGTGATGAATGGAACGGCGCTGGTCGGCAAGGCCAGCCAGATCTTCAAGGCAACCTTGCGCAAACTCGCCGAGATCGACTAGAGCCTATTCCGTTTCGGTCGAACCGAAACGGGGCTCTAGAATTCTTGATTTGACGCGTTTTCTTGACGCGAACCGAACCGGGCTCCACTTCGCTTGAAAACGCTCCAGCCAGACGGTGCTACTCCGCGGCCTGCTCCAGCGGCGCAACCCGGGGAAGGATGATCTGGATTCGCGTGCCTCCGCCGGGCTCGGAATCGAGGTCGAGCCGGCCGCCCAGACGGTTGGTCACGATACTGTAGACAATGTGCAGGCCGAGCCCGGTGCCGCCCTGATCGCGGCGCGTCGTAAAGAACGGATCGAACGCGCGGCGCCGGACGTCGAGCGACATGCCGCAACCATTGTCGGAAAAAATGATTTCGACATTGTCCTTGCCGGATTCCCGCACCTGGATATCGACCGCGCCGGGCTTGCCGTCGGGAAAGGCGTGCGCCACCGCATTGAGGAACAGGTTGGTGAGCACCTGTCCGTAGGGGCCGGGATAGCTGTTCATGGTGAGATTGGGCTGGCAGTCGACGTTGAGCGTCAGCTTGTGCTTTCGCAACCCCGGCCGCAGGCTCATCACGACCTGCTCGGTCAGGTCGCCGAGGTCGAAGACCCGCTGATCCGAGTAATTGCGGTCGGCGGCCACCTGCTTGAATGAGGTGATCAGTTCGGCCGCGCGATTGAGATTGGCCACCAGCTGCGAGGACGCATCGCGGCTGGTTTCAAGAAAGTCATTCAGGCTGGATCGCCTGAGATCGCCGCGCGCAACTTCTGCGGCGAACAATGCGGTCTTGCGCTCCAGCGACGAGGCGACCGTCAGGCTGATGCCAATGGGATTGTTGACCTCATGGGCGACGCCCGCCACCAGCCGCCCGAGCGCGGCAAGCTTTTCCGCCTCGATCAGTGAATTCTGGGTCTCCCGCAAATTGCGCAGCGCCGCTTCGGCGGCATCCTTGGCCTTGCGCATCTCCAGTTCGCCGCGCTTGCGCTCGCCGATATCGAGCGCGACCGTGACGATGTTTTCGATCTCGCCATCGGGGTTGAGCAGCGGAAGCTTGTTGACCAGCCATTGCCGCAGATTGCCGGAGGAATCCAGGTATTCCTCCTCGTAGAATCCGAGCCCCCTGCCCGCGGCCAGCACCCGCTTGTCGTTCTCGTCGGTCTTTTGCGCGCCGTAGCGCGACATCAGGTCGGTGGTGGTGCGGCCGATCGCATCCGCGGGCTCGATACCGAAAATGCCGGCCATGTAGCGGTTCATCAGGACATAGCGAAGCTGTTTGTCCTTGACGTTGATGACCGCGGGCACGGTGTCGATCACCTGCTGCAGCAGCCGCCGGCCCTCGGCGATCGCGTCTTCGGCGCGTTTCTGGTCGGTGATGTCGCGCACCGTCCCTTCATAGCGGATGACCTCGCCGGCTTCGTCGCGCACCACGGTCGCGCTGTCGGAGAGCCAGAGGATCGCACCTCCGCGCTGACGCACCTGATATTCGAACTCGCGCACCATACCGTCGCGCTGCATCAGCGACTGGTATTCCGCGCGCGCCGCCGGATGAAGGTAAATCGTCTCCGTAATGTCGCCGACGCCGCTGATCAGATCTTCCGGCGTCTCGTATCCCATTATCCGCGCCAGCGCCGGGTTGGCGTTGAGAAGCGCGCCGGCCGGCGTCGTCACATAAATCCCGTCGACGGAGGTTTCGAACAACTTGCGATAGCTTTCCTCGGCAAGGCGCTGCTCGGCCAAGGCATGAACCGCCGCTTCGCGCGCGGCGTCGGCGTCGACAAGCGTGCGGCGGAACACTTCGGCGGCGCGGGCGATATCGCCGATCTCGTTATTCACATCCGTGGCGGGGATCGATGCGTTCTTCTTGCCCGCTGCCAGCGCACGTATCGAGGTCGCGATCGACGCCAGCGGCCGCACGGTACGGCGAACCACGAACAGCGCCGCCAAAATCCCGATCAGGATGCCGGCGATGCCGAGTACGATGCTCTGCCACCTGGCTTCGGTCAGGGTGCGGGCAAAGTCGTGCGACAGCACCCGCGCCCGTTGCGCGCTGAGTTCACGCAGCAAGTCGGTCACCCGTCCGATCAGGCGGCCTTCGGTGCCCAGTACTTCCTTGTCGAGCTTGGCGATCTGACCTTCCGTCTCCGCGATCGAAATAATCTCGCCGGCATAGGCATCGGTCGCGGAGCGAAGCGCCGGGTCGTCGATCGACAGCGCCCGCATGCGCTGGGCCGACTGCTCGGCCCCGGCGGGATCGTGCGCCAGCAAGGCCGCATCAATCTGGTTTTGCGCCCGAAACAGACTTCGCGCAGTGAGCCGGTCAGGCACTGCGGCGATCGCCGATTCGAAGCGCTCGCGAACGGGTGGCAGCGCGGCGACCAGTTCGGCGCGGCGCGCAAGCAATGCGGTAACGCGCTCGATTCCGTCGCTGTAGTTCGCCAGCCGCTGCGTAACGCCGTCGATCATGTCCTGCTGCTCGGGCGCAAGCTCGAACCGCGTCTTCTTCAGCAGCGCGCTCAATGCCGACGCGGCCTCTCCGACCCGGTCGGATCGGGCGCCGGAATCAGTGACGACATCGCGGGCCGCGAGCCGCAGCTCGTTCATGCGCCGGTCGATGTCCTCGGCCAGGTCGCCGACACTCTGCACCCGCTGAAGTTCGGCGAAGGTCTGGTCGATGTGCCTGATAGCGATGACGCTGGCCATGCTGGTCGCCGTAATGATGGCCAGCAGCAGCAGAAAGCTGCCAAAGGTCAGTTGACCGATCGAAAGCGAGAACGCGCGTATCCGTTGGACGATAGCGGCAAAGGGCATGGGTATCGGGACCGACTCCGGGCAGTCCACTTTTATACGCTGGAATCCGCCCCAAGGGGAGCATGCCGGGGCCTCGCGGGCTACCGGAACTCAATCCGCCGTGATGCCGGCGTCCTTGACGACCTTCGCCCAAAGCGCGACGTCGGCCCTGATGATGTCGGCGAATTGCGCCCGGGGCGCGTTCTTCGGCTCGCATCCGGCGATATCGAGCTTCTCGCGAACGTCCGGTGTGGCAAGCGCGGCTTCCAGCGTCTTGCTGATGCGATCGACGATCGGCCCGGGTGTACCCGCCGGCACGACGACGCCGAACCACGGCGTCACCTGCGCCTCGGCAAAGCCCTGCTCCGCCATGGTCGGCACGTCGGGAAAATACTTCGAGCGGCCATCGTTGACGGCAGCGATGATCCGGATGGCGCCGGTCTGCACCTGCGCCAGAGCCTGGTTGGCGGACAGGAAGGTCGACGTGATCAGGCCGCTGGCGATATCCGGCACCATCTGCGGATAGCCGCGATAGCCGACGGCGGTGACGTCGATCCCGGCCAGCCGCTTGAACAGCTCGAAGCCGAGATGCCCTGTCGAGCCCTTGCCGGGATGGCTGTAGTTCAGCGTGCCCGGTTTCGCCTTCGCCAGCGCCACATATTCGGCCACGTTCTTCACCGGCAGTGTCGAGGGCACGATGAAGAAATTCGGCGCCCGGCAGATCTGCCCGACGGGGATGAAATCGCGCACCGGATCCCAGCGCAGCTTGGCATCGAGAGCCGGGCTTGCGGTGAAGAATGTCGTCACCAAAAGCCAAGTGTAACCGTCGGGCGCCGAGCGCGCGACTTCTTCGGCCGCGATCGAGCCATTGGCGCCGGATTTGGATTCGACGACGATCGAGCCGTTCCACTGCGCCGCCATGTTCTGGCCGACGATGCGCGCAAACACATCGGCGACGCTTCCGGGCGAATAGGGAATGACGATGCGCACCGGCCGATTGGGATCGAAGCTCTGCCCGCGTGCACCCGCCGGCACGAAACGCCGACCACGGCGTCAGCCTGCGCCTCGGTCAATGCCCTGCTCCGCCATGGTCGCACGTCGGGAAAATACTTCGAGCGGCCGATCGTTGCGGTACCGATGATCCGGATGCGCGCCGGTCTGCATCTGGGCCAAAGCCATGGTCTGGCGGACAGGAAGGTCGAGGTGATCAGACCACTGGCGATATCCGGCACCATCTGCGGGTAACCGCGATAATTGTGGTCGTCACACCGCGCCGACTTCAAATACCTCGCCGTCGTAGCCGGCCTCAAGGGGAATACGAAGCTGACGGCCGCCGTTGAGCTTTGTCATCACAGGCATCACCGTGACGATTGCCTTGCCCCTGCTATCGTCGAGCGCGGCCGTCACGCTTGTTTGCTTGCCGAGCTTGATCAGGTTGCGGGTGGTCGGGAACGGCAATTTGAATCGCCCGCTCTCGCCGCCTGCCAGCGCCTCGCGCGGCGACACCCAGATCGAATTGGTGGATTCCTTGCCGTCGTGGGCACCGGCCTGCTCCGGCGGCGCGGCGGCGAGAAAAAACCAGGTATCGAACCGCTTCGGCATCCCCACCGGCGTGATCCAGTGCGCATAGGGCACGAGTTCATCGAGCGCCAGCACCATTCCGTTGTCGGTAAGAACTTTTAGAAACGTCGTCTTGCCGTCGCACAACGCCGTGCGATTGATGGCTTCGATCTCGCCGGCCCGCTTCGCATCAACAAGGGCTTTCGATCCGCGCGGACGCGCCAGCAGGATGCCGCTTTCCTCGAATGTTTCGCGGATCGCGGCGATCCGGAAACTGAGGCTCGCGCCGTCGAGCCCGTCACCGCCGGAGTAAAGTTCAGGTCTCGCGATGATCTCCTGATCGCCCTTGTCGACACTGCCGCCGGGAAACACCAGCGCACCGGAGTTAAAGTCGATCTCATAATGGCGCACCATCATGAAGACCTCGATTTCGCCCTTGCCGTCGGCGGCGCTGTCGCGCAGCAGCAGGATGGTGGACGCGGGACGCGGGACGACGGCTTCGGACATGCAATTCACTCCTCCCTCATCCTGAGGAGCGGCCCCTTGGCCGCGTCTCGAAGGATGAGAAGCTATTGGCTCATGGTTCGAGACGCGCAAAGACGCGCTCCTCACCATGAGGATTTAACTAACCCGCCGCGCTGGATTGCGGCTGCAGGTTGGCGCGCTTGTCGACCCGCGCGACACGGGAGAGCAGATAATCGACTTCGGCTCTCGCGGCCGCGGTAATGCTCAGAGCCCGGCTTGCGTTGCGCGCTCGAGGCGATCACGCCGCGCTTCTGCAGCACGTATTTGCGCACCGCCAGTCCCGCACCGAGCTGCTGCTCGTAGCGGATCAGCGGCAGATGGGCGTCGAACAGATCGTGCGCGGCGTCGCGGCGGCCCTCCTTCGATAGTCTCACGACATCGATCAGCAATTCCGGGAAGGCGTAGCCGGTCATCGCGCCGTCGGCGCCGCGCTCCATTTCGAAATCGAGGAACAGCCCGCCATTGCCGGTCAAGATCGACAGCGGCCGCAGCGAGCCGTCCTTCTGGAAGGCGCGGAGCGCGGAAATCTTTTCCAGTCCCGGCCAGTCCTCATGCTTGAGCATCACGCAGGACGGGCTGTCCATCACGATTTTCCGGATCACTGACGGCGTCATGACCACCGTCAAGGTCAGCGGGTAATCCTGCAGCACCCAGGGAATGTCGTTGCCGATCGCGTCCACCGCCTGCTTGAAGTAGCCGGTGATCTGCTCATCGGTGCGCAAATGCGGCGGCGGCGCGATCATCACGCCGGCGGCGCCGGCGTCCATCGAGGCCCGCGCCAGCGAGCGCATCGCGGCAAATCCCGGCGCGGAGACGCCGACGATGATCTGCATGTTTTTGGCGCGCTTCACAAAGCGTTTTGCCACTTCCTCGGCCTCCGAGCCCTCGAGCTTCGGCGCCTCGCCGAGAATGCCGAGCACGGTCACGCCATCGCATCCGACCTCGGCGTAGAAGTCGGTCAACCGGTCGATGGATTTGTCATCGATGCGGCCATCGTCGTGGAACGGCGTCGGCGCGATCGCGAATGTGCCTGCGGCTTTGTGGGTGAGTTTTGTCATTTGTGCCTCATTCAATCTAATTTACTTCGTCATTCCGGGATGCGCCACTTGGCGCAGGCCCGGAATCGCATACTCCCGATCGTGGTTATCGGATTCCGGGTTCGCTCGTTTCACTCGCGCCCCGGAATGACGGAATTGTCAAAACCGCCGCGCGCCCATCTTGATCTCTTCCTCGGAGAAGAAAATCTCCTTGGCGTGTTCGACGACATCCTGAGCCTTCCATCCCGTGTGCGGCGGCTTCCAGCCCGGCTTTTCCATCATCCGCATCTCGCGCACGCCGCGCGGACCGGAAACGCCGAGCACTTTGCCGGTCTGGTCGCCCGACAAATCGCTGACCATGTATAGCACGGCCGGCGCGATGCCATCAGGTCCAAGTGCTGCGCCGGGGTTCTCGATATAGCGCGGCAGATCTGATGTCATGCGGGTCAGCGCGCCCGGCGCGAGCGTCCAGACCCGGATGTTGTATTTGCGGCCCTCGATCGCAAGCACGTTCGAAAGCCCCCAGATGCCGCCCTTGGCGGCGCCGTAGTTGGTCTGGCCGAAATTTCCGATCAGGCCCGAGGTCGATGACGTATTGACGATGACGCCGCCGCCGTTCTCCCGCATCCAGCGGAACACCGGCTGGGTGACGCAGAACGTGCCCTTCAGATGCACCTTCAAAACCCTGTCCCAGGCGGCCTCGGTCGCCTTGGCGAAGGTCTGGTCGAGCAGGATGCCCGCGTTGTTGACGAGGATATCGGCGCGGCCGAAATGTTTGATGGCATCGTCGAACACCGACTGCCCGCCCGCCAAGGTCGAGATATCGGCGCCATTGGCGACCGCGCGGCCGCCTTCGGCCTTGATCGCATTGACCACCTTCTGCGCCATCGAGACATCGGCGCCGCTGCCGTCACGGGGGCCGCCGAGGTCGTTGACCACGACAGCCGCGCCCTCGCGCGCGAACAATTTGGCATAGGCCTCACCGAGTCCGCCGCCCGCGCCGGTGATCAGCGCAACCTTGCCGTCGAGTAATCCCATGGTGGTTTTCTCCCTGTTAATTACCGTCATTCCGGGGCAGCCGGCAGGCTGAACCCGGAATCTCGAGCATTGTCAGCGCGAGATTCCGGCGTTCGCGTCTTCGACGCGCCCCGGAATGACGGCTTAGGCCAGCACCGTCTTGCCGCTCTTGATGACGGCGACGTTGCGCGCCTTCACCTTGGCCTCGAATGAAATCACGTTGCCGTCCTTCCACAAATCCATCGTCACGGTCTCGCCGGGATAGACCGGCGAAGAGAACCGCGCGACGTGCTGTTTGAAGGCGGATGGATCGTAGTCGGCATAGGTCTGAAGAATGCCGCGGCAGGTGATGCCGTAGGTGCACATGCCGTGCAGGATCGGCTTCGGGAAGCCGGCGCGCTTGGCGAATTCCGGATCGCTGTGCAGCGGGTTGCGGTCGCCACAGAGCCGGTAAACCAGCGCCTGATCCGGACGCGTCGAGATATCGATGGTCCTGTCCGGCGCGCGGCCCGGCACCTTGTGCGGCTCGGGCTGGCCCTCGGAAGGCCCACCAAAGCCGCCGTCGCCGCGCGCAAAACGCGAAGCGACCAGCGTCGCCAGTGCCTCGCCCTTTTCGTCCTTGAGCACCGTCTTGTGCCGGATCACGGCGCCCTTGTCCTTGCCCTTGTCGAAGACGTCGAGAACGCTGGAATCGGCGGTGATACGGGCGGCCATGGCAAGTGGTTTGTGGAAGGTGATGTCACGTTCGCCATCAACCACCATGACGCGATTGAGATTCATTTCGCCGGGCCCGGCGCCCCATGCCGCGACCGAGGCAAATGTCGGGACAACCTTCAGCGCGCGAGGCGTGGCGACGGCCTCGTTGACGAAAGCGAGTTCCTTCTCGTCCATCGGGTCGGCGCCCATCCCTATGCCACAGGCGTACAGCATCACCTCGCGATCGGTGTAGGCGTATTTCTGGCCGAGATTTTTCAGCGCCATCAACTCGTCGTACTTGATCGGCATTTGCGGTGTTTCCCCCGGACCTTTTCTTAGCCGCGCTCGTGACTGCGCCCTCTCCCCTTGCGGGAGAGGGCTTCACCGACGCCAACCACAAACTTTGCTGGGTGACCGGTTGGCGCGGTGCATACCCCTCTCCCGGCTCAAACGCGCTTCGCGCGTTCTCGCCACCCTCTCCCACAAGGGGAGAGGGAAGAACTCACACCGGCGTAAAGAACGGCAGCGGCGGGCCATCGGTGGTCTTGAACACCACCTTGACCTTCTGGCCGATCCTCAATTTGTCCATGTCGCAGTCGACGAAATTGGTCAGCAGCGAGGGGCCTTCCTTCAACGTGACGTAGCCGATCGCGTAAGGCCCGGTCGCGGACTTGCGCATCAGGCTGAAGGTATAGATCTCGCCCTCGCCCGAGCTTTCTTCCCACACCGTTTTGTCGGAGAAGCAGAACGGGCACAGCGTGCGCGGAAAGTAATGCGGCTCGCCACAGGCGGTGCAGCGCTTGATCAGCAACTTGCCCTCGACCGTCGCATCCCAGAACGGCTTTGTTTCAGGATTGCCCTGCGGCGTCGGGTATTTCACGGTGCTGTCCATCACACGCGCTCCAGAATGCAGGTCGATGCGGCGTGGCGAACCCCGAGCAGGCCGCCGGTGCCGTGCGCGATGGCGAGATCGCAGTTCGGCACCTGCACTTTCGGATGCGCTTGCCCGCGCAGCTGCCGCACCGCCTCGATGATCTTGGTCATGCCGCCGCGGTTGACCGGATGATTGCTGCACAGCCCGCCGCCGTCGGTATTGAACGGCAGCTTGCCGACGCCGGAAATCAGATTGCCGTCGGCGACGAACTTGCCGCCCTCGCCTTTCCTGCAGAAGCCGAGGTCCTCGATCTGCATCAGCACCGTGATGGTGAAGCTGTCATAGATCGAGGCGTATTTGATATCCTTCGGCGTCACGCCGGCCTCCTCGAACGCCCGTGGTCCCGACCAGACGCCGGCGGAATAGGTCAGGTTGAGATCCTTGCCGCCGCGCGGCCCCTTCAGCGCCTCGCCGTGCCCGATCATGCGCACCAAGGGCTTGTTCAGGCTGCGCGCAATCGCTTCCGTGGTGACGATCAGCGCGCCGCCGCCGTCGGTGACGACGCAGCAATCCATCCGGTGCAGCGGATCGGAAATCATCGGCGAGTTGAGGACGTCCTCGACGGTGACGACGTCGCGCAG
The DNA here is from genome assembly GCA_963761395.1 of uncultured Alphaproteobacteria bacterium. Taxonomy (GTDB): domain Bacteria; phylum Pseudomonadota; class Alphaproteobacteria; order Rhizobiales; family Xanthobacteraceae; genus Bradyrhizobium. The sequence continues at coordinate 15,786 of CAVXHU010000022.1, read as the reverse complement.
CATCGCATGCTCGTTGTATTGCGCGTGATGGGATGCCGCGACCTTGATCCAGGCCAACTGCTCGCTGGTGGTGCCGAACTCATGCATGTGGCGCATGGCGCACATGCCGTAAATGTTGTGCGTGGTGGCGTTGTAGGCGGCTTCGAAATCGGCCTCGGCGCCGGCCGCGCGCGGCGGCATCACGCCGGTGCGCGGCTTGCCGGCCAGCGTGATCAGCGCGATCGAGCATTTGCCGGCAGCGATCGCCTCCGCGGCATGGCCGAGATGGACCAGATAGGAGCAGCCGCCGGTGTCGGTGGAATTGAAATGACGGACCTTCAGGCCCAGATAATCGGCCATCGCCATCACGCCGCCCGGGGCGTCGCCGGCGCAGAAATAGCCGTCGATATCGGCCTTGGTCAGTCCGGCGTCTTCCAATGCGCCCTTGGCGACTTCGGCATGAAGCTGTGCGGTGGATTTATCGGGTGCATGCCGGGTCGGATGCTCGTAAATCCCGGCGAGATAGGCCTTGCCCTTGATACTCAATACAGCTCTCCGCTGGCGTTTCTTCCCAGCGGTTTTCTCGCCTTTCGGAGCAGGCTTGGCAAGCTACATCTGGGCGCTGCCGGCCCAGGATTGGCAGATTGCAAAGGAGCAGTTGATTGTAGTTGCGGACCGGTCGCCCAAGTTTTACGATCGAGATCATACCGATAACGATTAAAGCCTTTTGCGAGCTTGATGCGTGCGGCACCCCATCGACATCGCGACGATGTTTGCAGCCCTTTGGCTGTTGGGGTCAATGGTGCTCGACTATTTGACGCCCGAGGAATTGACGGTTTACATGATCGCCGCAGCGACCGCGCCGGCGGTGATCGGTACCGGGCTTTCCTATTATTTGCGATTTCCCAAGATCGATTTCGTGTTGATATTGGCGACGCTTTGGTTGGTTGCAGCGCTGACGATCGAATGGATCTCGCCGGTGCCGCTGCCTAGTTTCCTGATTGGCGCGGCATTAGCGCCGGCGTTGATAGTCGGCGCAATCTTGCACTGGCACCGTTACCGCTCAGGCAAGCGTTCAGGTTTATGGAATTGCATGTAATTTGGTCGCTATCGGGGCATAGCGGACATCGATTAAGCCGGACCAATCAAGCTCGATTTATGAGTACGCGCCCTAGCTCGCTGCCGCCCCTCGATTAATCGCCGACGTCTCTGGAATACTCGATCGCCCGCTTTCGCAGGCGATGACGGCTTTAATCAATCCCACTCAGCGGCGCCAGCGGAGAAACCTACTCCGCCGCGATCTGCCGCGGCGCTGGCGGCGGGTTGGCGAGATCGGCGGCCAACTGCGCATATCGCGCCTTGGCATCCCGCACCGATTTCTCCTTCACCGGCCCGTAGCCGCGGATGCGATCCGGCAGCGAGAGCAGCTCGATCGCGGTATCCAGCGTCAGCGGCGAAAGCACGGTGAGGACGTGGGCGACGTCCTTCTCGTAGCCGGCGATCAGGTCGCGTTCGAGCCTGCGGTCGGCGCTTTGACCGAAGATGTCGAATGCGGTGCCGCGCAGGCCGCGCATTTTAGCCAGCAAACGAAACGCCGGCATCATCCAGGCGGCGCCGAACGCGCGCTTGCGCGGCCGTCCCAGAGCATCCTTGCCGCCGCCCAGCATCGGCGGCGCCAGGTTGAAGCTGAGCTTGAAATCGCCGTCGAACTGATCGCGGATCTGCTTTTCGAACCGGCCGTCGGTGTAGAGCCGCGCCACCTCGTACTCGTCCTTGTAGGCAAGCAGCTTGGCGTAGTTGATCGCGACGGCGCGCGGCAACGCGTCGCCGAAGCCGGCATTGTCGGCGGCGTTGCGCACCTGCGTCACCATGTTGCGGTAGCGGGCGGCGAGTTTTTCGTCCTGATAATCCGTCAGCAACGCGCTGCGGTGCGCGATGATTTCGTCGAGCGACATCTCGTCAAGGGTTTTCGGCGCAACCGTTGCATCCTGGCCCTTCATCATCGCAGCCAACCGCGCCGGATCGGCTGCCGCCAGGCGCCCGAGCTGGAAGGCCTGGGTGTTCATCTTGATGCCAACACCGTTGATCTCGATCGCCTGCTCGATCGATTTGGCCGAAAGCGGCAATAGCCCCTTCTGATAGGCATAGCCCATCATCATCATGTTGGTGGCGATGGAATCGCCCAGCAGGGTCTCGGCAGGCTTGGTGAAATCGAAAAACGACGAGTCCTTGCGCAACGCGGTTTCCAGCACCGCGTTGACCTTGCGGCTCTGGAAATTGAAATCGCGGTTCATGATGAAATCCGCGATCGGAATGAGATGGGTGTTGATGACGCCGTGGGTGCGGCTGGATTCGCACAGCGAGATCGTTTCCTTCGCAACCGCCACGACCTCGTCGGCGGCAATCACGAGATCGGCGGTGCCGGTCACGATGCGCGAACAGGTGACGTCGGCGGTATGTTCGGACAACCGGACGTGGCTCAGCACCGCGCCGCCCTTTTGCGCGAGGCCCGACATGTCCAGGATCATGCTGGCCTTGCCCTCGATATGCGCGGCCATGCCGAGCAGCGCGCCGATGGTCAGCACGCCGGTGCCGCCGACGCCGCCGACGGCGATGTTGTAGGGCCGGTCGAGCGAAGGCCGCGATGCCGGTTCCGGCAGATCGCCGATGTTGCCGAGATCGGCCGGCGCGCGGCGGCGCAGCTTGCCGCCGTCCACCGTGACAAACGACGGGCAAAAGCCTTTCAGGCAGGAATAGTCCTTGTTGCAGCTGGATTGATTGATGGTGCGCTTGCGCCCCAGTTCGGTTTCCAGCGGCTCCACCGAGATGCAATTCGACTGCACCGAACAATCGCCACAGCCCTCGCACACCGCGGGATTGATGATGACGCGGCGCGCCGGATCCTCCAGCGTGCCGCGTTTGCGGCGGCGGCGTTTTTCGGCAGCACAGGTCTGCACGAATACGATGGCGGACGCGCCCTTGACCTCGCGCAGCGTTTTCATCACGGCGTCGAGCTCATCGCGATGCGCGGTCCTGGTGCCGGGTGCGATGTCGGAGGCCGGATAGGCGTCGGGATTTTCCGACACCAGATAGATGTCGCGGATGCCCTCCGAGTGCAGCTGGAAAGTGATCTGCTGCGGCGACAGCTCGCCATCGACATGCTGGCCGCCGGTCATCGCGGTCGCATCGTTGTAGAGGATCTTGTAGGTGATATTGGCCTTGGACGCGACGGCCTGACGGATCGCGAGGCTGCCGGAGTGGAAATAAGTGCCGTCGCCGAGATTGGCGAAGACGTGTTTTTCCTCGGTAAAGGGCGCAACCCCCACCCATGGCACGCCCTCGCCGCCCATATGGGTGTAGGTCTCGGTGTTGCGGTCCATCCACAGCGCCATGAAATGGCAGCCGATGCCGGCGAAGGCGCGGCTGCCTTCGGGCACTTTGGTCGAGGTATTGTGCGGGCAGCCCGAGCAGAAATACGGCGTGCGGGTGATCGGCGCCACCGCCTGCATCTGGGTAGCCTCACGGCCGTTGAACCAGTCCGCCTTGGCGCGCAGCATCGCCGCGATCTCGGGATTGAGATTGAGGCGGAGCAGCCGCTCGGTCAGCGAGCTCGCCAGCGAGGCCACGCTGAGTTCTGCCGCAAATGTCAGGAAACGCTTGTCGTGCTCGTCCATCTTGCCGACGATGCGCGGCCGCACGTCGTCGCGCCAGTTGAACAATTCCTGCTTGACCTGGTTCTCGACGATCTCGCGGCGCTCCTCGACGATGAGGATTTCTTCGAGTCCGATGGCGAATTCGCGCACGCCTTCCGGCTCCAGCGGCCACGGCATGCCGATCTTGTAAAGCCGCAGGCCGATCTTGGCGGCAACCTCAGGCGTTATCCCGAGTTCGCGCAGCGCCTGCCTGATATCCTCGTAGCTCTTGCCCGACGCCATGATACCGAACCGCGCGTTCGGCGAATCCATGGTGATGCGGTTGACCTTGTTGGCGCGGGCGAATGCGATCGCGGCAAAACCCTTGTAGTCCTGCAGGCGGCGGTCCTGATCGTAGCGGTCATCGGGCCAGCGCAGATTGAGGCCGCCCGGCGGCATCTCGAAATCGGTCGGGATGATGAAAGGCTTCATCTCGTCGGAAAGATCGATCTCGGCTGTGGTCTCCACGGTCTCGGTGATCACCTTCATGCCGACCCAGCAGCCGGAATAGCGCGACATCGCGATCCCCAGCAGGCCCATCTCGATCATTTCGTGGATGCTGGAGGGATAGAGATAAGGCATCAGCGCCGAGATGAAGGCGTGGTCCGACTGATGCGGCACGGTGGAGGATTTTGCGCCGTGATCGTCACCGGCAAGACACAGCACGCCGCCGTTTTTCGCCGAGCCCGCGGCGTTGCCGTGGCGGAACACGTCGCCGCAGCGGTCGACGCCGGGGCCCTTGCCGTACCAGATGCCGACCACGCCATCATGCCTGGCGCCCGGCGACAGATTGAGCTGTTGCGAGCCCCAGATCGCGGTGGCCGCGAGGTCTTCGTTCACGGCGGGCTGGAATTTGATGTCGTATTGTTCGAGGTGCTTGCGCGCGGCGAATAATTGCTGGTCGTAACCGCCAAGCGGCGAGCCGCGGTATCCCGAGACGAAGCCCGCGGTATTGAGGCCGGCGGCGCGGTCGCGGCGGATCTGAGCCATCGGCAGGCGGACCAGCGCCTGAATCCCGGTCAGGAAGACGTGGCCGGACCCTTGGGTGTATTTCTGATCGAGACTGATCGGACCTTGGTTGATTCCCATTCGACCCTCTTAAGCCTTGGCTCCGACGGCTCTTTTTAGCTAATCATGCCAATCGCCAAAACCAGTCTATGTCGGTTTTCGCGGGCAGCGCACTACAAATCTCGACATTGGAGTTCCGCGGCCGAAGATCGCAATTTCATGCGCGAACGGCGGCAGCCAGTTTCGCTTTATGTCGCGCCGCGGGCCGGGCGCGAAACGACGTGGCGCTCTCACCGGGGTGCTTTCGGGTTATAATGCCGCCAGGGAGAGACAAATTGGTGCAGGGACCACAGCATGCCATGGGGGCGATTCTCGTCATCGTACTTTTGTGCACCGCATCAGCCTTTGGCACGGCGCAGGCCCAGCCCTCGGCGGAGACCGTGGCGCGCGGCAAGGCGCTGACCGAGGCGGCCGATTGCGGGAGTTGCCATACCGCCGATCCCTCAAAGCCGTTCGCCGGCGGCAAACGCATCGACACCCCGTTCGGCGCAATCTATTCGCCCAATCTCACGCCGGATCGCGATACCGGGATCGGCGCCTGGAGCGACGGCGAATTTCATCGCGCCCTGCGTTACGGCGTGGCGCCCGACGGGTCACGCTACTACCCGGCCTTCCCCTATCCCAATTTCACCAAGATGATCCGCGACGACCTGCTGGCAATCCGGGCCTATCTCGCAACGCTCCCGCCGGTTCACAACCGCCCGCCGCCGCCGGAACTGCGCTGGCCGTTAAATTACCGCGTGGTGATGCGGCTCTGGAATTTTCTGTTCTTCCGGCCGGGCATCTTCGAGCCGAACCAGCAGAAAAGCGCGGAATGGAATCGAGGGGGTTATCTCGTCACCGGTGCCGCGCATTGCGGCGGATGCCACACGCCCAAGAACATATTCGGCGCCGACAGGCGCGGCCGGGCGTTTGGCGGTGGCCTGGTGCAGGGCTGGTTTGCCCCGCGGCTCGATAACGCCGAGCGCAGCGGGCTGAAATCGTGGAGCGTCGGTGACATCGTCGAATACCTGCAGAGCGGCCGCAACGGCAAAAGCCACGCCGACGGCCTGATGGCCGAAGTCGTGGTCAATTCGACATCGAAGATGAGCGACGCCGATATCCACGCCATCGCGGTTTATTTGAAGGATCTCCCAGTGGGCGCGGCGGAGCGCGCGGTGACGCCGCCGCCGCAGGCGGAGATGACGGCGGGCGCGGCGATCTACGCCCACGCCTGCATCGCCTGCCACGAGGCCGATGGGTCCGGCGCGCCGCGGATCTATCCACCGCTGCCCGGCAACGCCAATCTGCAGTCTGCCGATCCCTCCAGCACGCTTCGTATCATCCTCGACGGCGCGCAGACGGTGACGACGCCGCGCGCGCCCAATACCGGATCGATGCCGGCTTACGCCAAACAATTGTCGGATCAGCAGATTGCCGATGTCACGAATTATATCCGCAATTCGTGGGGCAATGCCGCGCCCCTGGTAACGCCGGCGCAAGTCAGGAAAGCGCGGCGCGACAAATGATGCATCGTGTCCCGGACGCGGAGCATCGTCCGATCACGTTGCGCCGCAGGGCCGGGACCCACTTTCACAGTGCAACTATGGGCCCCGGACCGGTAGCGCACCATGCCGCAAGCCATAGCGCGTCGAAGACGCGCGTGAACGCGCTGATGGCGCTGCGCAGCATCCGGGGCACGCTGTACTGAGTTCCATCCGCCGCAAAAGATCGGTTCGAATCGGGAACCCCAGGCTGCTTCCGGCGATTGTCCTTTCGTCTAACGGAGGAACCCATTCATGGCCTACGAACGCAATCCGGACGATCCCTATCGTTCCAATCTCGCCGATGACGAATATCGCCGTCAGGCCCGCCTCAACGATGAATTGCAGTCCGATCCCGAACTCGCAGAGGGTCCGGCCAGCGGCGGCAAGGTCGCGATGTTCGCCATTGCGATCGCGGTTGTGCTTGGTGCGGTTTTCTACGGCCTCAATAACTCATCGATCAATCAGGCCGGAACGTCTTCGACCGCCCAGAACACCTCGCAGTCGTCGCCTCCCGGAGCGGCTCCGGGCATGCGTAACACCGATCGGGGAATGACGACCGGTGCTGCTCCGGCGCGCCCGCAGACGCCACCGGCTACGGCTCCCGCGGAGACGAACCCGCCTGCCAACAACCCGCCGGCCAGCAAATAACGGCGGAAGTACCGGCTATCTCAATCAAGCGCAGCGGACAAACATTTGCCCGCTGCGCGTTCATTTGCGCGTATCAGCTGAACATCTTGTTCAACTCGCCGCCGGGATAGCCACTGCCCAACTCCGTGAACGTGCCCTTCTCGGCCATCTCTCGTGCCGCGCGCATGAAACCGGCCCACGCGGTGCGCGCCAGCGAACCGCCGACGCTGATGCGGCGGACGCCGAGATCGGCGGCTTCCGCGACGCTAAGGCCGGACGCCCCGATCAGCAGATTGACCGGTTTTGGATGCACGGCCTTCACGACCGCTGATATCTGCTCCTTCGTCTTTATGCCCGGCGCATAGAGGCAATCGGCGCCCGCCTCCGAATAGGCGTTCAGCCGATCGATCACCATGTTCAGATCGGCCTGCCCGACCAGAAAGCCCTCGCAGCGCCCGGTCAACAAGACACCGCTGTTGTCGGCATCGATGGCGGCGCGCGCCGCCTTGATGCGCTCGATCGCGAACGCGCGCTCGTAGAGCGGCTTTGCGGCATCGCCTGTGGAATCCTCGATCGACAACCCGGCAACGCCGGTCTTGACCGCGCGCGCGACGTTGGCGGCGACCTTCTCCGCCTTGTGCGCAAAGCCGCCCTCGAAATCGGCGTTGACGGGCAGATCGACCGCGCCGCACAGCGCGGTGAGATGCGCCAACGCGTCCTCGAGGGTGACGCGGTTGTCGGCCTTTCCGATCGACCACGCGAAGCCCGCGCTGGTCGAGGCGAGCGCCTTGAACCCCAGGTGCTGCAACGCCTTTGCGCTGCCGACATCCCAAGGGTTGGGCAGCACGAAGCAGCCGGTTTCGTGCAATTTCCGGAATGTGGCGCGCTTGTCCGCTGATGTGATCGGCATGATACCTCCCTCTCTATATTTGGATATTTGGCTGCGTCACGATAGCCACGTCCGGCATGCCACACTAGTGGACGTCGTGGGTGGCGCGGCTGTCCTTCGGGGCCTGGGCACGATCGTTCATGCCGTAATCGCGGATCACGCCGGCAATGCGCAGCCGGTAGTTCTCGAAAATCGTCGCCCGGCCCTTGCCCTGGCTTTTGCGGTGCTGAGCCACATTGCGCCATGCCGCGACCGCGGCTTCATCGCGGAAGAACGACAGCGACAGGATCTTGCCTTTTTCGGTCAGGCTTTCGAAGCGTTCGACCGAGATGAAACCATCGATGGTTTCCAGGATCGGCTTCAGTTCGGCCGCGAGGTCGAGGTATTCCTTCTTATGCGCGGGCTTTGGCCAGACTTCGAAAATGACAGCGATCATTTTTGCATCTCCTTTTGGTATTTGAGATGACTTATAACGCCACCTTTCGCAAGAACGTTCGCTCCTCCGCGAGGATGAATTTGTTTTCTTCGGCAAAACTGAAATTGGCCATGGCCTCGCCGTCGGCGCGAAGCCGCGCGCGATAATTTTCATAGGCCGCGAGATTCTCGAACGAAATCAGCGCGAACGCGATGTTGTTGGTGCCCTCATGCGGCATCCAGTAACCGACCAGATCGCCGCCGCATCGGGGAATGATGGCAAGCCAGCGCGCGGCGTACTGCTCGAACATCGCGCGCTTGAATGGATCGAGCTGGTAGCGGATGAAAACGGTGATGGCCAAGGGAACCTCCAGATGTCATGTCGTGCCAGAGCCCGCCGTCATTGCGAGCCCGAGCAACCAGAGAATACTGCTTGATCGACGTGAATGCTTCGGTTATCATCGAACTATGAAAGCAGGTCCCGATATCGCCATGGTCGCTTCGCTGGTCGGCGATCCCGCGCGCTCCAACATGCTGACGGCGCTGATGACCGGCCGGGCGCTGACCGCGACCGAACTGGCGCACCAGGCCGGCATCACCCCGCAGACCGCGAGTTCCCATCTGGCGAAGCTGGAAGCCGGCGGGCTGATCGAGCAGGAGAAGCAGGGCCGCCACCGCTACTATCGCCTCGCCGACCCCGATGTCGCCGGTGTGCTCGAGGGCCTTGCGGGCCTTGCCGCGCGCGCCGGCCACATGCGCGTGCGCACCGGGCCGAAGGATCCGGCGCTGCGCCGGGCGCGAATTTGCTACGACCATCTCGCCGGCGATCTCGGCGTGCAGATGCTCGACAGCATGAAGGCGCAAAAGCTGGTGCGCCAGAACAAGCATGACATCAAACTGACCGCTGAAGGCGCGCGCTTCATGGCCAGAACTTTGCAGATCGACGCGGAAACGCTCGCCCATCCGCGCCGGCCGCTATGCAAGGCCTGCCTCGACTGGAGCGAGCGGCGCCATCATCTCGCCGGCACGCTCGGGGCGGCCATGATGACGCGGTTCACCGAGCTGAAATGGGCCGCGCGCGATGCCACGCCCGGCAGCCGGGTCGTCAACTTCAGCCGCAACGGCGAAAAGCGGTTCGCGGCGTTGTTCGGGAATGGCGAAGGCTAGCTTCCACAGTGCTAGTTTATCGTCATGGCCGGCCTTGTGCCGGGCATCCACGTCTTTAGGTGATACGGCAAATAAGACGTGGATGGCCGGGTCAAGCCCGGCCATGACGAACATGAACTACATGCAGCGTCTATCCGCAAAATGTGAAGCCGCTCTCGCTTTACATCGCGAGATCGCGGTACCAAGACGATATCGAATGTCGTCCTGCGAAGCTTTCAATGACACGTGTTTTCGTTCCAACGTTATTGGCCTCTGCCCTCCTCGTCTTGCCGTTCATCCCGGCCGATGCCGCGGAGTCCGCACCGCGCGAACCCTACGGCATCGGCCTTGAGGGGTTCGCCTATCCCTACCCCGTCAGCCTGTTGCCGCTCACCAATGACGGCGAGCAGGTTCGGATGGCCTATATGGACGTCGCGGCGGCGCAGCCGAACGGCCGCGTTGTGGTGCTGCTGCACGGCCGCAATTTCCCGTCGAGCTACTGGGCGCCGGTGATCAAGACGCTCAATGACGCCGGCTATCGCGTGGTGGTGCCGGACCAGATCGGTTTTGGTAAATCCTCCAAGCCTTCCACCGACCTGCATTTCGACACGCTGGCGCGCAACACCATTGCGCTGCTCGATCATCTGCAGATCGCCAAGGCCGATATCGTCGCGCATTCGCTCGGCGGCATGCTTGGCGTGCGCATCGCGCGCGCCTATCCGGACCGGGTCGCGCATCTGTTGCTGGCGGCGCCGATCGGACTGGAAGACTACCGGCTTTACGTGCCGCCGACTCCCACCGAGAAAATTCTGGAGAACGAGGATAAGCTGACCGCTGACGGTTACCGCAAGCAGCTGGAGACCAATTATTCGCTAAAACTGCCGCCCGACCAGGTGACGCCGTTCATCGACGCGCGCTTCAATATCAAGGGCAGCTCGGAATATCCGCGCTGGCTGCGCGCCTTCGTCAATTCGGCGCAAATGATCTACCGCGAACCGGTGGTGCACGAAATTCCGCTGGTGACGCAGCCGACGCTGTTCATCATGGGCGCCGACGACCACAACGCGCCGGGCAAGCCGAATGCGCCGGAGGCGCTGCGGCCGAAGATGGGCCAAAACGCCGACCTCGCCAAGGCGCTCGCGGCCAGGATGCCGGATGCGCACGCCGAGGTGATCCCGAATACGGGCCACCTGGTGTTTCTCGAGTCGCCGCAAAGATTCAACGAGCTGATGCTGGCGTTTCTGGCGAAGTAGCGCTCGCGCTTGCCGAGGCAGGGACCGACGGTAGTCCCTGCCTGGCCAGGCCGCCTTACCAGTAACGGCGGCGCCAGTACCGGCGATGCCAGCGGCGGCGATGCCAGCCCCAATGGCGGCGACGCCAGCCCCAGTGACGGCGGCGCCAGCCCCAATGACGGTGGCGCCAGCCCCAGTGACGCCCGTGCCAGCGCACCTCTTCGGGCTTCAGATGTTCTACCTCCTCGCCGGTCGTGACCGCCGGACGGGCCTCCTCATTCGACGGCGGCAGCCGCCCGTCCTCTGTGAGCGGATGCGGCGCAAGCGGCGCGGCTTGCGCGCTCGCGGCAAGCGCGGCAGCGCCCGCGGCAAATCCAAAGGCGAGTTTCAGAAAGTGGCGGCGTTCCATGACATCTCCTCCGTCGTGCATGGCGAGTGAGTGATGCAGGGAGGATTTTGATCGCGCCGAGATGAATGATCGCTGAACCGGGAGCGCGAAAATCTATCGTCGCCCGGCGAAAGCCGGGACCCATTCGCCGTGAAGTCTCAATTGAAAGATGGAGCCTGTCGTCTCGCGCAACATCGTCGCCGGTCGCGGCAAGTATGGGTCGGTGCCATGCTTGGATTGAGTGGGCGGACAAAAGACCTCGACGCCCTCGGCATGCGCCCATTCGATGTCCTCCGCGCTGCCGAAGCCGCCGTCCACGAGATGGCGTTTGGGCAGGCCGCCAGGGCGCGTGCGCTGCCGCTCCAGCATGGGCCGCATCAGGCCACGATCGGACCCGGTGTTGCATACCTCGACGTCAGTGACGAACTGCTCGCCGGCCGCACTCGTCACCTGCACGTTGTAGGCTGGGCGGAAGCCGCCGTCGGCCATCTTCATCACCCGTGCATCGGCGTCCGTCGTGGACGCGCGCGGCTCCTTCGGCTTCTTGCCGTTGCCGCGCTTTTCTTCGCGCTCCTTGCGCTGCTGCTTGATTTCGGCAAGCGCCGTCTGCGCCGCCTTCACACGCTCGTGGCGCTCACGCGCCGCCCGCTCTTTGGCCGCCTCGATGCGCTGATTGCTGCCATCCGAGCATGCATCGACCTCGCGCTTGAGGTCTTCGACCACTGCTTCAGCCAATGCCAGGTGCCGCTCGAGCGTCGCCTCGCGTCGGAACGAGGCGGCTCCCGCGCTGGCCCGGACCCGCACGCCATCCTGCGCCAGCGTCTCCAGATTGACGAGGCCGGCCTTCGCCAGCGCCGCCAAGTGCTCGCTGAGCAATCGGTCGAGCAGATCGGCGCAACCCACCCGGAAGTCCGCCAACATGTGATAGTTCACCGATACCCCACCGCACAGCCAACGATAGGCGTCATGGCTCTCGCACAGCCGCGACAAGGCGCGGGCGCTGCCGACACCCTCGCCCGTGGCATAGAGCCACAGCGCCAGCAAAAGTCGCGGCGATGTCGCGGGGTGTGCGAGCTCTTGCGAGCCTCGAAGGATGAGAGGTTGTCCCTGTGGTCCATCCTTCGAGGCGCGGGCGCGCACCTCCAGAAGCGCGCGCCGCCGGGATGACGCCGAGCTGAGATCGTCACCCCGCCCCGAACTCTTCCGCCAGCACCAACATCTCGCGCGTGCGCGTCACATCGGGCCAGTCGCGGTTGAAATCGGCGACCAGCCGTTTCAGAGCCTCGCCCTTCATGGCGCGATCGAGCGAAGCCTGATCGGCGAACTCATACTCGCCAGATGCACGCGAGGGATCGCTGACGCTCCAGAACCGCCACGCCTTCGTGACCCCGAACGCCTTTGCGGCATCCGGCAGATGCTCGCGGCTGATACCACTCGTCGAACGCCTTGCGCTTGGCCGGATCGGCGACGGTGGCGCGAACGACGAAAAAGGCTGCTGGCATTGGGTTTTCTCCGCAACCGTGGACGAGGGGAATCTCCTATCAGGAGGGTAATTTACCGCCGACAGCCTTGTAAAATTGTGCGAGCTGGTTAGCGAGCAGAGAGGCTAACAGTTCTTCCATTTTCGAAACATCGATCTTGCCATCGCGGAACGCCAAGTCTGCAGCATCAAGGGCATCAAAATATGGCTTACGATTGTCGACAATTTGATCCGGGATCGTCGGCGTGCCGGGCAAAATCGAACCCGCCCGAATCGAAAGCACGACGTAGGAAACGATACGGGACGTGCGTCCGTTGCCATCGGCAAATGGATGAATCCAATTCAACCGCCACATCAGATAAGCCGCAAGATGAATTGGCGTACTCTCATTCCAGTGATCGTTAACGTAATCGCACATGTCCTCGACTAGTTCAGGAACTAAGTGTGCGCCAACAGGTTCGTGCCTGCTGCCTTCAATGGCAACGCCGCCTGGACGATAATTCCCTGCGTAGGAGCTAATTCCCGCAAGCGCCTCGCGTTGCAATCCAAGAATCAGCGAAGGGCGAAGCTTGAACGAAGCTCGATCAAGCGCGCTGTGGATGGTCCCGATCGCCGCGTCATACTGCCGAAAGCCGTTCCTAGCTTCGGCTGCGGCTTTCGCTTGAGGATCTGTGATTAATTCAGGTTCAAGCGCGCGGCTGTCCCGCCGGTCGCGCTCCTCACCCGTCATTTTTTATCCTTGGCCAGCCTTTCGGCCTCGCGATCGACCATTTCCCGCGTGATCAGCTCGTTTTCGAAATGCGTATTACCGTAGACAAAGCTGCGCCGCTGCTGTTCCCGGTGCTCCGGCGTTGGCTTGGCGGTCTTGGCGGCTTCAAGGAGTTTTTTCAGGGCGTCGGTCATGGAGCAATATAATCGAATCCGGCTAAGGATACCACTATGCCTTTTGATCAATTTTGTCACAACGGCAAATTATCGTGCTTCTTCGCCGGCATTTCCACCTTCTTGTCGCGCAGCATCGCCAGCGCCCGCGCGATCCGGCGCCTCGTCGAGTGCGGCATGATGACGTCGTCGATATAGCCGCGCTCGGCGGCGATGAAGGGCGACAGGAAACGGTCTTCGTACTCTTTCGTGCGCGCGACGATCGCATCGGTGTCGCCGATATCGCTGCGGAAGATGATCTCGACCGCGCCCTTGGCGCCCATCACGGCGATCTGCGCGGTCGGCCAGGCGTAGTTCATGTCGGCGCCGATTTCCTTTGACGCCATCACGTCGAACGCGCCGCCATAGGCCTTGCGCGTGATGATGGTGACCAGCGGCACCGTGCATTGCGAATAGGCGAACAACAGCTTGGCGCCGTGTTTTATCAGTCCGCCATATTCCTGCGCGGTGCCCGGCAAGAAGCCCGGCACGTCCACAAAGGTGACGATCGGAATGTTGAAGGCGTCGCAAAAACGGACGAAGCGCGCGGCCTTGCGCGAGGCGTCGCTGTCGAGCACGCCCGCCAGCACCATCGGCTGGTTGGCGACAAAACCCACGGTGCGCCCGGCGATGCGGCCGAAACCGGTGACGATGTTTTTGGCAAACGCTTCCGAGATTTCGAAGAAGTCGCCCTCGTCCACCACTTTGAGGATCAATTCCTTCATGTCGTAGGGCTTGTTCGGATGGTTGGGGATCAGCGTGTCCAGCGACATATCGACCCGCCCGATGTCATCGAAGCTCGGCCATTCCGGAACGCCGTCGGTGTTGTTGGAGGGCAGGAAATCGATCAGGCGGCGCATCTGCAACAGCGTCTCGACGTCGTTCTCGAACGCGCCGTCGGCGATCGAGGAGCGCGTGGCGTGGACCGAGGCGCCGCCGAGTTCTTCGGCCGTGACGACCTCGTTGGTGACGGTCTTCACCACGTCGGGGCCGGTGACGAACATGTAGCTGGTGTGTTTCACCATGAAGATGAAGTCGGTCATGGCAGGCGAATAGACATCGCCCCCGGCGCATGGTCCCATGATCACCGAGATCTGCGGAATCACGCCTGACGCGATGACGTTGCGGCGGAACACATAGGAATAGCCCGCCAGCGCGGCGACGCCTTCCTGGATGCGGGCGCCGCCGGCGTCGTAGAGCCCGATGATCGGCGCCCTCGCCTTCATCGCCATGTCCTGGATTTTGACGATTTTCTGCGCGTGGGTCTCCGACAGCGATCCGCCGAACACCGTAAAATCCTTGGCAAAGACAAACGTCTTGCGGCCGTTCACGGTGCCCCAGCCGGTGACGACGCCGTCGCCCGGCACCTTGGTCTTTTCCATGCCGAATTCGACCGAGCGGTGCTCGACGAACATGTCGAATTCCTCGAACGAGCCCTTGTCGAGCAGAATCTCGATGCGCTCCCGCGCGGTCAGCTTGCCGCGGGCGTGCTGCGCCTCGATGCGTTTCTCGCCGCCGCCGAGTTTTGCGCCCGCGCGCCGCTCCTCGAGGATATCCAGGATTTCCTTCATGTGTTCATTCCCGCTTGATTTGCTTTTCGTTCTAACACGGCATTTTGCCGGCGGGAAACGCCCTTCCCGGCATCTGGCACCCTTGCCCGATCAACGATATATCCGCTCCCTCAACGGAGGCGAGCCATGGCTGACATCGCAGGCACGAAAACCACGGGCGCCGTCACGGGCGGGCCGCGCATCCTGCTCCGCCTGGAGGGGCTGACGCTTCTTGCCGTCGCGACGCTGCTCTACGCGGTCTGGGGCGTATCGTGGTGGATCTACGCCGTCCTGTTCCTGGCGCCCGATTTGAGCTTCGCGGGCTACCTCGCAGGGCCCCGAGTGGGCGCCCTCGTCTATAACGCGGCGCACAGCTACATGGCGCCGATGGCGCTGATGGTTGCGGGGACCGCGTTTTGGCCGCCGCTTGCGCTTTCGATCGCGATGATCTGGCTGGCGCATATCGGCTTCGACCGCGCGCTCGGCTATGGCCTGAAATACAGCGCGGGATTCACCTTCACCCATCTCGGCCGCATCGGACGGGGTGCGGCGACGGACTAGATCAGGTTTGACAGCCGGTCAGCCGCTTGTTCTATTCGCGACTAACGCCGTTGCGCGCACCTCTCCTCCGTCATGCCCGGGTTTATCCCGGGCATCCACGTCTTCCTTTTTGAACTGCTGCAAAGACGTGGATGGCCGGGACATCTAGCGCGAAGACGCGCGAGCCTGTCATCGGGCCGCGCTTTGCGCGGACCCGTTGGCGCTTTTGCCCGGCCATGACGAATGTTCGGTCGATTGTCGCCCCGCCTACTTCTCGCCGACCTTGAATGGCGGCTCCTTGCCGGGAGGCACGGTTTCCTCCGCCATCGCCAGC
>CAVXHU010000021.1:0-59671 GCA_963761395.1 uncultured Alphaproteobacteria bacterium | reverse complement strand
TCCCCTAATGTTCTTGCCCTCGCCGCACGCTTTCCGCTACCCTCGATTGCGGCAGAGGGGCAGCATGGTCCAACGCGTTTCCACCGTAGCCTTTGAGGGGATCGAGGCCCGCGCCGTCGACGTGCAGGTGCAGGTCGCGCCCGGATCTGCCCGCCTTTGCCATCGTCGGCCTGCCCGACAAGGCGGTGTCCGAGGCCCGCGAGCGGGTCCGCTCGGCGCTGATCGCCTCCGGGCTGGCGCTCCCCGCACGCCGAATCACCGTCAATCTGGCGCCCGCCGATCTGCCCAAGGAAGGCAGCCACTACGATCTGCCGATCGCGCTCGGCCTGATGGCGGCGATCGGCGCCATTCCGCCGGATGCGCTTTCCGGCTTCACCGTGCTCGGCGAACTCGGCCTCGATGGATCGATCGCGCCGGTGGCGGGCGTATTGCCGGCGGCGATCGGCGCCAATTCGCGCGACGAAGGCCTGATCTGCCCCGCAGCCTGCGGGGCGGAAGCGGCCTGGGCGAGCCCGGATATCCAGATCGTTGCCGCCAGTTCGCTGATCCAGATCGCCAACCATTTCAAGGGCACGCAGGTGCTGTCGCGGCCACAGCCGAGGGTGCACGAGGCCGAGGCCAACTCTGCTCGATCTGCGCGACATCAAGGGCCAGGAAAGCGCCAAGCGCGCGCTCGAGATTGCCGCGGCCGGCGGGCATCATCTGCTGATGATCGGCTCGCCCGGCGCCGGCAAGTCGATGCTGGCCGCACGGCTGCCCTCGATCCTGCCGCCGCTGTCGCCGTCGGAGTTGCTCGAAGTCTCGATGATCGCTTCCGTCGCGGGCGAAATCCGGGACGGCGCGCTGACCGCGCGGCGGCCGTTCCGCAGCCCGCATCATTCCGCCAGCATGGCCGCACTGACCGGCGGCGGCATGCGCGCCAAGCCCGGCGAAATCTCGCTGGCGCATCAGGGCGTGCTGTTCCTCGACGAATTGCCGGAGTTCGATCCGCGGGTGCTGGATTCGCTGCGCCAGCCCCTGGAAAACGGCGAGGTCGCGGTGTCGCGCGCCAACCATCGCGTCACCTATCCGGCGCGCTTCATGCTGGTGGCGGCGATGAACCCCTGCCGCTGCGGTCACGCCTATGAGCCCGGCTATTCCTGCAAGCGCGGACGGATCGACCGCTGCACGTCGGATTATCAGGCGCGCATCTCGGGCCCGCTGATGGATCGCATCGATCTGCGGATCGAGGTGCCGGCGGTGGCCGCCACCGACCTGATCCTGCCGC
This sequence comes from uncultured Alphaproteobacteria bacterium, assembly GCA_963761395.1. Taxonomy (GTDB): domain Bacteria; phylum Pseudomonadota; class Alphaproteobacteria; order Rhizobiales; family Xanthobacteraceae; genus Bradyrhizobium. The sequence goes on along the minus strand of CAVXHU010000021.1, from coordinate 58,404 downwards.
CGCCGACCGAAGGCTCGGTCGAAGTGGCTGCGCGCGTCGCCGCGGCGCGCGACATCCAGATGGCGCGATACGCTGCTGCCGGATTGCCTGGTATCCGCACCAATGCGGAAGCGCCGGCATCGGTGCTGGAAGCGATCGCGCAGCCGGACACGCAGGGCCTAAAACTGCTGCGCGACGCCGCCGAAACCATGCGGCTGTCGGCGCGCGGCTATCATCGCGTGCTGCGCGTCGCCCGCACGCTCGCCGACCTCGATGGCGCGGAAAAAATCGGCCGGCTGCATCTGGCCGAAGCCCTGTCCTACCGGGCGCTCGCCGAAGATCTGCGGCGCGCCGCGTGATTTCGCTGCCCTAGCGACCCCGTCGCTTTCCGCTACTCCAGGCGGCAGGAAATCCGCCGCCTGGGGCAGTAAGCTATTTGTCAAAGGCTCCGTCCTCGCTCTGAATTCCTGGTCTTAACGCTTTATCAACCCTGTTCTCATCGCACAGGGTGACGCCGCCCTGGCCTCAAGCACTTTGCAAGGTCGCCGCCGCATCGTCGTCGCCAGCATACGACGCAGTCTCAATGCCGAGTCGCGCGAGACAATCGCGATGCGGCAGGCAATCCCGGGGGTAGTTGCGCGATGGAGCGGGTTTTCCGGATCAAGCTACGCACTACGCCGCTTCACGCGGCGCCATCCCTGGCTCATTATCGCGGTCCGCTCGTTCATGATCTTCTCCGCCGCCTTCGGCGGTGCGTATGGATTCATCACCGGAAGCCGCTCCGAGGGTTCCGGTTATAACGCCCACGCCTTTGCGATCGGCGCCAGCTTCCTGTTCGCGGTGGCGTGCGTCGCGCTCGCGACGCTGAGCATCCGGCTGCGCTTCCTGCGCAAGAAAATGCGCAAGATCGCCCTGCACAACGAGGCGCTGGCCGACCGCAACTGGGAACTGAAGGAGGCCGAGGAACGGGTCCGCAGCCTGTTCGAATCGCAAGGCGACCTGATCGTGCTGCGCGATGCCGATGGCCGCATCAGTTTCGTCAACGACGCCTATTGCGAACTGGCGCAGCATCCGCGCAGCGCGCTGATCGGCAGCGATTTCACACTCGCCGTGCTCGAGCAAGGCGACACCGCGCGCGAGCCGGATGGCACGCGGATCCATGACCAGAAGATCGCGGGCCCCTTGGGGCCGCGATGGATCGCATGGCGTGAAGGCCTGGTGCGATCAGATGCGGGCCAGCCGGCCGAGATGCAATGCGTCGGCCGCGACGTCACCGATCGCACCGAGACCGAACGCGCGCTGGCCGAGGCCCGCGACCAGGCCGACGCCGCCAACCGCGCCAAGTCGCGGTTTCTCGCGATGGCCAGCCACGAAATCCGTACCCCCCTCAACGGCATCATCGGCATGAGCGGATTGCTGCTGGATACGCCGCTGACGCCGGAGCAGATGACCTACGCCAGGGCGGTGAAAACCTCGGGCGACGCCCTGCTCTCGCTGATCGAGGAATTGCTGGATTATTCCAAGATCGAAGCCGGCAAGATCGATCTCGAGCACCGTCCGTTCGCGCTGGCCGCCTTGATCGAGGACATCACCGAACTCCTGGCGCCGCGCGCGCAGGTGAGACAGCTCGAGATCGCGGCCTATGTCGACGAGCGGCTGCCGATGGAAGTGATCGGCGATGCGGCAAGGCTGCGTCAGGTGCTGCTCAATCTGGCCGGCAATGCCATAAAATTCACCTCGACCGGCGGCGTGGCGCTGATTGTCGAGCCGGGCGTCTCGCCCGATGAAATCAGCTTTCTGGTGCGCGACACCGGCATCGGCATCGCGCCCGAAGCGCAGGCGCGCATTTTCCGCGAGTTCGAGCAGGCCGACGAACGCATCGCCCGGAGCTATGGCGGCACCGGCCTCGGCCTGAGCATCAGCGAGCGCATCGTCAAGCGAATGGGTGGCCGCATCACGCTGGAGAGTAAGCCCGGCGTCGGCTCGACGTTCGAGGTATCGGTCCCGCTTTCAGCCTCCGACAGCAACGGCAGCGAACAGAAAGTGTTTGCGCCGGATCTAACCGGCCAATCGATCATGCTGGTCGCGCCCCAGGGCATTGAGGCTTCGCTGGTCGCCCGGCGGCTGCAACGCTGGGGCGGCCAGACCTGTGTGGTTTCGGATATCGCGGTGGCGCAGGCCTTGTTGCCGGAGCGGTCCTGGCATGCCGTTCTGCTCGACCGCGCGTTGGGCGCAGCTGAGGTCGAATTGCTCGGCGAGATCGCGCGCGGTCACGCCACGCAGCGGATCGTGATGTTCACGCCGGCCGCGCGGCATGAACTTCAACCCTCCTCCGCCTCCTCCGCTTTCACCGGCTACCTGATAAAACCGTTGCGCGCGGCGTCGCTCGCGGCGCGCCTGACGATGACGCCGGACGTGCCGGCGCCGGACCTTGCCGGCGATGCCCCGATCGAGGCGCCCGACCATGTCGAGACGCCGTCAATCGCGCCGTTGCAAGGTCTCTCCATCCTGGTCGCGGAAGACAATGATATCAACGCGCTGCTGATGCGCTCGCTTCTCACGAGGTTAGGACATCAGGCCGTCATCACCACCAATGGCGAAGCGGCGCTGGAATCGTGGCTGGCGGCCAAATCCGCCGGCGCGCCCTATGATCTGGTGCTGATGGACATCCAGATGCCGCAACTCGACGGCATCGAAACCACCAAGCGGATCCGTAGCCTTGAGGCCGGCCAGCCCGGCCGCCAGACGCCGATCCTTGCGCTCACCGCGAACACGCTGGTGGAGGATCGCTACGCCTGTTTTGAAGCCGGAATGGACGGTTTCCTGATCAAGCCGCTTGATCGCGAAAAACTCGCCGACGCGCTCGCGGGCCTCGCCGCCTCGCGGCATCTCGCGGCCTGAGGCTGCGGCATAATGTGAGATTTGGAGGGCCTAGGCATGATCCGGAAAAGTGGGAACCGGTTTTCCGAAAAGATCATGCTCAAACAAAGAGATAAGACCATGATCCATTCAACCTAATCGGATCATGGTCTAGAGCCGCCGCAGCGCCACCGTTTCGACCACATGGTCCGCGCCTTTTTTAAGGATCAGCGTCGCGCGCGGCCGTGTCGGTAAAATATTCTCCTCGAGATTGGCGAGGTTGGTGCGTTCCCAGATCGCCAGCGCGGTCGCGGTAGCTTCCTCGTCGGAGAGCGGCGCATAGCGATGGAAATACGATCGCGGATCGAGAAACGCGGTGTCGCGAAGCGTCAGGAAGCGCGTGATGTACCAGTCGCGCAGCACCGATTCGTCGGCATCGAGATAGACGGAGAAATCGAAGAAATCCGACACCACCGCAACCGCCTTGCCGTCGCGCGGCAGCCTTCCGGTCTGCAGAACATTGACGCCCTCGACGATCAGGATATCCGGCTGGTCGATCTCGATCCATTCATTGGGAATGATGTCGTAGGTCAAATGCGAATAGACCGGCGCACGCACCGGGCGCCGCCCGGCCTTGATGTCGCTCAAAAACGCCAGCAGCGTCGGCAGATTGTAGCTCTCCGGAAAACCCTTTTTCTGCATCAGGCCTTGCCGCTCGAGCACGGCGTTGGGATACAGAAAACCGTCGGTGGTCACCAGATCGACCTTCGGCCGCGGCGACCAGCGCGCCAGCAGCGCCTGCAGCACGCGCGCGGTGGTCGATTTGCCCACCGCCACCGATCCGGCGACGCCGATGATATAGGGCACCTTGCGATCCCGGATGCCGAGGAATTGGCGTTGCGCCTGATAGAGCCGGTGGGTTGCATCGACATAGATCGACAGCAATCGGGACAGCGGCAGAAAGATTTCCTCGACCTCTTTCATATCGAGGCGGTCATGCATCGAACGCAGCCGCTCGAACTCGCCCGGCTCCAGCGTCATCGGGGTATCGTCGCGCAGCCCCGCCCATTGCTGGCGCGAGAATATCCGGTAGGGATTGTACTGTTGCTCCGGTGCCCGAATGTCCATGACGCCGCCTTTACTACTATGAGTCGCGCTTGCGCGCCGCCTTCTCGTCCAGTCCGGACATCGTCGTGCGCTGCGCCAGCGCGGCCTCGACATCCTCAAGCTTGACGTCGCGCGACTTCAAGAGCACCAGCAGATGAAACAGCAGGTCCGCGCTTTCGGCGATCAGATGGCCGCGATCGTTCTCGACCGCGGCGATCACGGTTTCCACCGCCTCCTCGCCAAGTTTCTTGGCGCAATGCTCCGGCCCCTTGTCCAGCAGTTTGCGGGTATAGGACGCCTCCCCGCCCGACGCCGCGCGGGCATCGATGGTGGCGGCCAGATCATGGATCGTGAAACGCGACATCAGCTCAACTCACGCGCGCGGCCGCAGGGACCGAACGTCAATCATTTCGAGGGATTTAGCACTTCTGTCACCGGGAGTCGTCATGGATCGAGCCGCATCGGCAGTCCGGCGCGCACCATATGGTCCTTGGCTTCACGTATGGTGAATTCCCCGAAATGGAAGATCGAGGCGGCCAGCACCGCGGTGGCATGGCCCTCGCGGATGCCGTCCACCAGATGATCGAGATTGCCCACCCCGCCGGAGGCGATCACCGGAACAGCAACGCTGTCCGCGACCGCCTGGGTGAGCGGAATGTCAAAGCCCTGCCTTGTGCCGTCCCGGTCCATCGAGGTGAGCAGGATTTCACCGGCGCCGAGCGAGACGACCTGCTGGGCGTACTCGATGGCGTCGATGCCGGTGGAATTGCGCCCGCCATGGGTGAAGATTTCCCAGCGCTCCGATCCGCCGCCGCGCTTCACGCGCTTGGCGTCGATCGCCACCACGATGCACTGGTCGCCGAATTTCTCGGCGGCTTCCTTGACGAATTCGCGGCGGCTGACGGCGGCACTGTTGATCGACACCTTGTCGGCGCCGGATCGCAACAGCGTCTTGATATCGTCGACGCTGCGCACGCCGCCGCCCACCGTCAGCGGCATGAAACAGGCTTCCGCCGTGCGCCGGACCACGTCCAGCATGATGCCGCGATTTTCGTGCGTGGCGGTAATGTCGAGAAAGCACAGCTCGTCGGCGCCGGCGGCGTCATAGGCGATGGCCGCTTCGACGGGATCGCCGGCATCGCGCAGATCGACAAAGTTGACGCCCTTGACGACGCGCCCGTCCTTGACGTCGAGACAGGGAATCACGCGCACCTTGAACATGGAAAACCCCTAGGCCGCGGCGCGCGCGTTGCGGATCAGCGCCAAGGCGGCTGACGAATCGAGGCGGCCGTCATAGAGCGCGCGCCCCGCGATCGCGCCGGCCAGTTTTTTGGCGCGCGGCGCAAGCAGCGCTTTGACATCATCAATCGAAGCAAGGCCGCCCGAGGCGATGACGGGAATCGATATGCGCTCGGCAAGCTCTATCGTGGCGTCGAGGTTGAGACCTTTCAAGAGGCCGTCGCGCGCAATGTCGGTGAAGATGATCGCGGCGACGCCGGCATCCTCGAAACGCTGCGCGATCTCGAGTGCGGTAATCTGCGAGGTCTCGGCCCAGCCCTCGACCGCGACCTTGCCGTCGCGGGCGTCGAGACCCACCGCGACGCGGCCGGGAAATTTCCTTGCGGCGCCTTTCACCAGCCCGGGATCGCGCACCGCCGCGGTGCCGATGATGACGCGCGCAATGCCCTTGGCGAGCCAGGCCTCGACGGTGTCGAGATCGCGGATGCCGCCGCCGAGCTGCACCGGCATGGCGACCGCTTTCAGCATCGCCTCGACGGCATGCGCGTTCATCGGCTTGCCGGCGAAGGCGCCGTCGAGATCGACCACGTGCAGATATTCGAAGCCTTGCGCGGCAAAGGCGCGCGCCTGCGCGGCTGGGTCAAGATTGAACACGGTCGCGCGCGCCATATCGCCCTGTTCGAGGCGCACGCAGTGGCCGTTTTTCAAGTCGATGGCGGGAAAAAGAATCACGGCTTCCACTTCAAAAAGTTCGAAATCAAGGCCAGCCCGAAGCGCTGGCTCTTTTCCGGGTGAAACTGGGTGCCGATGGCGGTGTCCTTGCCGACGATCGCCGTCACCGGGCCGCCGTAATCGGCGCGCGCCAGCACGTCGGCCTCGTTGGTGGCGTTGAGGTGATAGGAGTGCACGAAATAGGCGTGGCGGCCTTTCGGGCCCAGCGGCAAGCGCTCGAGCACCGGATGCTCGCGGATCATGTCGAGCGTATTCCAGCCCATATGCGGGATCTTCAAATTCTCCTCGCGCGGCGAAATTTTTTCGACGTCTCCGGCGATCCAGTTGAACCCGTCGGTGGTGACGTGCTCCTTGCCGCGGGTCGCCATCAGCTGCATGCCGACGCAGATGCCGAAGAACGGCCGCGCCTTGTTTCGCACCGCCTCCGTCATCGCCTCGACCATGCCGTCGAGCGCGTCGAGGCCGCTGCGGCAATCGGCGAACGCGCCGACGCCGGGCAGCACGATGCGATCGGCGCGAAACACGACTTCGGGATCGCGGGTCACGACGATCTTTTCCGGAGCGTCCATGCTGCGGCTCGCGCGCTCGAACGCTTTCGCCGCGGAATGCAGGTTGCCGGAGCCATAATCGATGATGGCAACGCTCACCGCGGCGCCCCCGGTTCCGGAAACAGTCCGATGATTTCGTTTCGAGGCAACGGCGGCGGCTTTGAGAACGGCTGGCCCGGAATATCCCGCGTCGGCGGCGGCGCGCCGCGATCGACCGCCGATTGATCGTTGATGAGGCGCTGTTTGGCGGTCCAGCGATCGAAAAATCGCCGCTCGGCCGCTTCCTCGCTGTCGGCCACCACGATGTCGAGCTGGCGCCAGTTGCGCCGCGACAAGGTCCAGCGCCGGATGCTCGACGCTTCAAATCCCATCAGCAGCGCGATCAGCACATTGGTGAAAAAGATCGCAGTACCGCCGGCGCCGAGCCTCGCCAATCCGACCTCGATCGCGATCATAACGACGATCCAGCCGATCAGCGCCAGCCACAGCCGATGCCAGGCGAGCCACAGCGGCCCCAAAAGCGCGGCCCAGAAACGAAAGCCGTCGCGGACGAATGCAAACCTGTCGGTCGCAGCGATATCCGCATTGTCAGCTGTGGGAGCATGAACTGTGTAAACCGGCATCGAACCTCTCCGCCGAGAACAGGAAATCAGCCGCCGAGCTGACCCTTGGTGGATGGCACTTCGCCCGCGGCACGCGGATCGATCGCAACCGCCGCACGCAGCGCCCTCGCCAGACCCTTGAAGCAGGATTCGGCGATATGATGGCTGTTCTCGCCATATAGGGTCTCGACGTGCAAAGTCACGCCGGCATTGATCGCGAATGCGTTGAACCATTCGCGAACCAGTTCGGTATCGAATGTGCCGACCTTGTCGCGCGGAAACTCCACCTTGAACACCAGCACCGGCCGCCCCGAAATGTCGATCACCACGCGCGACAGCGTCTCGTCCATCGGCATGTGGATAGAGGCATAGCGGGTGATGCCGGCCATGGTGCCGAGCGCCTGCTTCACGGCCTGTCCCAGCGCGATACCGACATCCTCGGTGGTGTGATGGTGGTCGATATGGAGATCGCCAGCCGCCTTCACGGTGATGTCAATGCGCGAATGCCGGGCCAGCAGGTCGAGCATGTGGTCGAAGAAGCCGATGCCGGTCGCGACGTTGGCCACGCCGGAGCCGTCGAGGTTCACTGAAACCTCGATGTCGGTCTCTTTGGTCTTGCGCTTGATGGTGGCGCTGCGCATGAAAAGTGCTTTCCCTTGACCAATCCTTGGCCGAAAACGCGGCCCTTTTAACAGGCTGATGTCGCCTTCGCTACTGCGGGATGGCCGGTTAAAAGCTGAACTTCGGCCTATGGTGACCGGATTCCGGCGAAAAACGCTCTGGACCGCGCCGATTGTAACCCTGCCCGCGAAGCCTTAAATCCCTGCCAACCCGAGGTACTCCATGCAAGCATCACAATCCCAGTCGCCGGTCTGGCACGGCACCACCATTTTGACGGTCCGCAAGGGCGGCAAGGTGGTGATCGGCGGCGACGGGCAGGTCTCGATCGGCCAGACCGTCATCAAGTCCAACGCCAAAAAGGTCCGCAAACTCGGCAAGGGCGACGTCATCGGCGGCTTTGCCGGCGCCACCGCGGACGCCTTCACGCTGTTTGAGCGGCTGGAAAGCAAGCTCGAGCAATATCCGGGGCAATTGACCCGCGCGGCGGTCGAACTCGCCAAGGACTGGCGTACCGACCGCTATCTGCGCCGGCTGGAGGCGATGATGATCGTCGCCGACAAGGATGTCTCGCTGGTTCTGACCGGCACCGGCGACGTGCTGGAGCCGGAAGCCGGCGTGATGGCGATCGGGTCCGGCGGCAATTATGCCTTGGCGGCCGCCCGCGCGCTGGTCGATTCCGACAAGGATGCCGAGGCCATCGTGCGCCGCGCGCTGGATATCGCCGCCGATATTTGTGTCTTTACCAATCGCAATGTGACCATCGAAACATTGTAGGGGCGGCCGATCGATGGCGCCGGAGTATGTTTTCCGCCCGATGACCGCAGCCGATCTTCCGCTCATCCAGCGTTGGCTGGCCTTGCCCCATGTCAGCGAATGGTGGGGCGATCCGCACCAGCAATATGCCTTGGTCAGCGGCGACCTCGATGAGCCGGCGATGGATCAATATATCTTTTCGACGGCCGGCGATTCCTTTGGTTACCTTCAATGTTATGATCTGACGGAATGGAACACAGGCTTCGGACCGCAACCGCGGGGCACGCGCGGCATCGATCTGTTCATCGGCGAGCCAACCATGATCGAACGCGGCCACGGCTCAGCGCTCATTCGCCGCTTCGTCGATAATCTGCTACGGACGGGCGTGCCGCGCGTCGTCACGGACCCTGATCCCGCCAATAGCCGCGCGCTCCGTGCCTACGAGAAAGCCGGGTTTGAAAAAGACCGCATGGTAGAAACACCCGATGGTCCCGCCCTTCTGATGGTACGCAGCGCATGACCGCTGGCGACAGCCTCGATAACGTGCCCGCCGCCGGTCTTTCGATGCGGCATTGGGTGCTGATCGCGGGTAGCCTGATCGCGCTTCAGGCGTCGATCCTGTTTGCGATGGGCCGAGTGCCGATCTGCGCCTGCGGCTATGTGAAGCTTTGGCACGGCGTGGTGCAGAGCTCGGAGAATTCGCAGCACATCACCGACTGGTACACGTTCTCGCACATCATCCACGGCTTCCTGTTTTATGCCGCGACCTGGCTATTGCTGCCGCGCCTGCCCTGGCAAGCGCGCCTGATTGTGGCAATGCTGGTCGAAGGCAGCTGGGAGCTCGTTGAAAATTCCAACTGGATCATCGAGCGATACCGCGCCGGCACGGTGTCGCTGGACTATTTTGGCGACAGCATCGTCAATTCGGTCTCCGATACGCTGTCGATGGTCGCTGGCTTCCTGCTGGCGCGCAAGCTTCCGGTTGCGCTGACGGTTGCGCTCGCGCTTGCATTCGAGATTTTGGTCGGGCTGCACATTCGCGATAATCTTACCCTGAACATTATCATGCTGATTCACCCCTTTGAGGCGATCCGGCATTGGCAGGCGGGCCCGCCGATCATCTAAACGTCTTGTGTCAGCAACATTCCCAACCTACCTAGGCCCCATGACCGACTTTTCCCCCCGTGAAATCGTTTCCGAACTCGACCGCTTCATCGTCGGCCAGACCGACGCCAAGCGCGCGGTCTCCATCGCGCTGCGCAACCGCTGGCGGCGGCTGCAGCTAACCGGCTCGTTGCGCGAGGAAGTGCTGCCGAAGAATATCCTGATGATCGGGCCGACCGGCGTCGGCAAGACCGAGATCGCGCGGCGGCTGGCGAAGCTCGCCGGCGCGCCGTTCATCAAGGTCGAGGCCACCAAATTCACCGAGGTCGGCTATGTCGGCCGCGACGTCGAGCAGATCATCCGCGATCTGGTCGAAGTCGCGATCGCGCAGGTACGGGAACGCAAGCGCAAGGACGTGCAGGCCCGCGCGCAGCTCGCCGCCGAGGATCGCGTGCTCGATGCCCTGGTCGGCGCCAATTCCAGCGCCGCCACGCGCGATTCGTTTCGCAAGAAACTGCGCTCGGGCGAACTCAACGACAAGGAAATCGAGATCGAGACGCAATCCTCGGGCGGAATGCCGATGTTCGAGATTCCCGGCATGCCGGGCGCGCAGATGGGCGCGATCTCGATCGGCGACATCTTCGGCAAGATGGGCGGCCGCAGCAAGACCCGCCGCCTGACGGTTGAGGATTCCCACGAGCTTCTGGTCAACGAGGAATCCGACAAGCTCCTGGATAACGATCAGCTGGTGCAGGAATCGATCAATGCGGTCGAGAATAACGGCATCGTGTTCCTCGACGAGATCGACAAGATCTGCGTGCGCGATGGCCGCATCGGCGGCGATGTCTCGCGCGAAGGCGTGCAGCGCGATCTGTTGCCCCTGATCGAAGGCACCACGGTTTCGACCAAGCACGGCGCGGTCAAGACCGACCACATCCTGTTCATCGCGTCGGGTGCGTTCCATATCGCCAAGCCGTCCGATCTGTTGCCGGAATTGCAGGGCCGCCTGCCGATCCGCGTCGAACTGCAAGCGCTGACCCGCGACGACCTGCGCCGCATCCTGACCGAGCCTGAAGCTTCCCTGATCAAGCAATATGTCGCGTTGATGCAGACCGAAGGCGTGACGCTCGATATTACCGACGACGCCATCGACGCGCTCGCCGATGTGGCGGTCGCGGTCAATTCGGCCGTGGAGAATATCGGCGCGCGGCGGCTGCAGACCGTGATGGAGCGCGTGCTCGACGAGATTTCCTTTGCCGCGCCGGACCGCAATGGCGAGACCATCCAGATCGATGCCGCCTATGTGCAGAAGCATGTCGGCGATCTCGCCAAGAACGCGGATTTGAGCCGGTTTATTCTGTAGCCCTCACGACGATCATATCGTCCCTGCGGTCGCAGGGACCCATAACCACTGACGTTCGTGACTATGCCAGGCTGGTGCTCCAGCCTTTTTCAAAATTTGGATCGGTGGTTATGGGTCCCGGCTCGCGCGGAGCCTGTCATCGGGCCGGCCGAAGGCCGGACCCGTTGGCTTGGCCGGGACGACGGAGAGAGAAATTAGCGCGTTGCACGTCGCTCATCCGTCGTGTGATAGTCCGCACCTGATCGAGCTGCTGTTTCCGGGTGCCGAATGAATTTGCGTGTGCGGGAAAACCCCTGGCGCCTGATGCTTGCCGTCAACGTCGCCGTCCTGATCGGGGTTTTTCTCTACAAGATCACGCGCGAGCCCTACGTCCCCTATATCCACCTGCTGGTCGATTATCATTTCGGCTTTACCAAGCGCGCGCTGATCGGCGCGGTCGTATCGCTGTTTTTCTCGAAAGTGCCGGTATGGCTGGTGTTCGCGCTCTCCGGCGCGGTCTGGCTTGTCACGCTCGGGCTCTTCATAAACCTGTTCCGGCGAACCTTCGGCTTCGATGATGCGCACATGCCGCTGTTCGTGTTCATGGCCGGCTCGCCGTTCTTTTTGAAGAATTTCATGCACACGCTGGGGCACTTCGACATCTACGGCTGTGCGCTCGCGATGTGCCTGCTGCTGGTGCCGGCGCGTTCGGTTGCTTTTGTGCTGCTCGCCGCGCTTGCTTCGATGATCCTCGTTCTGATCCACCACATTCATCTCCTGATGTATGTGCCGACCATCGCGGTCATCGTGGTGCTCAGGTATTATCTCGTGCAGGGTTTCAACCGGCAAAATGCGATCGTCGGCATCGCCGCGATCGCGTGTGTCGGCCTGCTGTTCCTGTCGCGCAGTTCAACGGCTCGATGCCGGTACCGCCGGACGAGTTCGTCCGCTATCTGCAAAGCCGGATGGCCGACCCCACACGGACCAATCTGCTGAGTTTCAGTTATATCTGGTATCAGACGCTTAGTCAGGAAATCCACAATACCTGGGATCGCATGCCGTCCAACCTGCTGGGCGTGCCGGTGTTTGCGTTGCTGATCTGGCTGCATGTCCCGCTCTGGAAATACTTTGTCAGTTTGATCCGATCGCTTTCGGATGAATTCCACCGCCGCATCGTCATTGCCGCAATCGTCATGGTGAGCGCGGCCTATCTCATCATGTTCGCGATGGTGTTCGATTATTCGCGATGGATTTCGAACTGGGTGGTCTGCATGTTCCTGATCCTGCATGCGGTCAAGACCTTGCCCGCCGTGCAGGCTGTGCCGCCGATAGCAACGGATGATCGAAAGACCACGGTTCTCGGCTGGATCGTGACGCTGATCCCGCGCGTCGGGATCGTGAGACCTTTTTGAATTGCTCAGATTTTCGATCGCCTGATCCGCACGTAAAGCGCGCCCTCGCCGCCATGGCCGATATGGGCTTCCTCAAAGCCTACCACCAGCGCGCGGAATTCCGGCAGGCTCAGCCATTGCGGCACCTGACGGCGCAGCACGCCGCGTTCGGTTTCGGCGCCCATCTTGCCCTTGCCGGTGATGACGAGCACGAATGTCAGACCCTCGCGGTGCGCGCGCTGCAAAAAGCCCGACAGCGCGCGGTGGGCGCGCGTCTGCGTCATGCCGTGCAGGTCGAGCCGGGCATCGATCTCCTTCCGCCCGCGTGAAAGCTGCGAACGCTCGCGGCGTCCAAGCGGTGCCAGCGGCGGCGCTGCCGGCGGCGCGCGTGGAATTTTAGCCAATGGAAGCGGTTTGGGTGGCACAACAGGTTTCGCGGCGACCAGCGCTTCGGCAGCCGGTGCAGCACCCTCTGCCTTCGCGGCGCGCGGCTTCTTCCGCAGCGGCTTTGTCTGTTTCGCAACGCTCTCCCACAGCGCGCGCTCTTCGTCGCTCAGGCTACGTTTGCGGCGTGGCGACGCGGCCAATTCCGGGATCGAAGTCGGGGGCTGACGTTTCATCGGCCGCGACGGTAATAACGATAATGACGGTGGCGGCGTCCGTCGCGGCTGGCTTTGATGTTCGGCCGCGCTTCCGGCAGCGGTACCGGTTTCGCGGCAGCCGTTTGGGGTGTCGAAGCTTGCGCGACGGCTGCGGGAGGCTGCGCCGCGGGCGCGGCGTTCTTCGCGCTTTCCGTGGCCTTGGCAGTATCCTTTGGGCTGGCGGCCGCGGAAGTCTCCGGCGGTTTCGCGCCGTTCTTCTGGTCCTTTTGCTGATCCTGCAACGGATCAACTTGCGGAAACAGCTTTGCGATTTTCTCCGATGGCCTCGCATCCGGCAGCGGCATCTTGCGGCCCCGCGCCACCGGATCGAGGCTCTTCGGCACCAGGATGACGAAGCGCATATTGTGCCGGAGGCGGCCGGACACCCGCCCGGCATCTGAGCCTGCGCCGAAGTAAAGATCGGCGCGCGCCGGGCCCGTTATCGCCGATCCCGTGTCCTGCGCGATCATCAGCCGCCGGAACGGCGTCTTCGATTGCTCCGACTCGATCGGCAGCTCGCCTTCGATAAAAAACGGCGTGCCGTAGACGTGCAGCGCCTTGTCGACGGCGATCGACCGGCCCGGCGTCAGCGGGACGCCCTGCGCGCCCACCGCTTCATCCTTGTCGGAGAGCTGCACCTCGCGAAAAAACACATAGGAGCGATTCTGCCGGCGCAATTCCTTGGCGCCGTCGGGATTTTGATCCATCCATTCCCTGATCTTCTGCATCGACATCTGCTCTTTCGGGATGATGCCGCGGTCGATCAGGATGCGGCCGACCGGCGTATAGGGATAACCATTATGCGCATCGTAATTGATGCGTAGGGTCGAGCCGTCCTCGAGCCGGACCCGCGCCGAGCCCTGGATTTGCGTGAACAGCAAATCGGTCTGGTTTTTAAGCCAGCAGATTTCGAGGCCGCGCCCGGCGATGGCGCCGTCTTCGATCTCGGCGCGATCGTAATACGGCACGAGCTTGCGGCGGCCGATCTTGCGAAACACCTGTCCCTTGTTGGGCAGGCCAACGGCGCTCTGCTTGAAGCCGCGGACGAACAGGTTCGAGGGACGGCGGTAGACCGGCACGGTGTAGACGTCGGTCTGGGTCCGGGAGCCGTCGATGACCGGCTCGTAGTAGCCGGTGACGAAGCCCTCGTCTTCGCCAAGCCGCGAGATGCGCAAGGGGAGAAAATGCTCCTCGAAAAAAGCCCGCGCCCTGGCGCCATCGGAAATGTTGGAGGCTTTGGCGGCGCGGCAGGGATCGCGCAACGAAATGCCCAATGCCTTGGGATCGGCGGGAGGCGTTTGTTGCGCGGATATCGGCCTGCAGCTCAGGCGAAACGCCTTGTACGCCTGCAGATGGTCGTCCTCGCTCCAGCCCGCGATATCGACCCACGGCACCGGGATATATTGGCTGCCGCTGATCTCGAGCGGCCAGGCCAGGCGAGGGTATGGAACGGGGCGGGAATGTGGAAGATGGGCGCGCACGCCATGCGAAGGATGCGTGCCACGCGCGCCGTGCGCGGCAAACGGAGCCAGCGACAGCGCGACGGCAATCCCACAACAAAACGCGGCGGCGTATCGCCTGAGGCCACGCGCGTTAGTGAGCGCTTCCCGTGCCAACCAGCTTCCAGTTCGGATCGCGTGAGGTAATGTCGCGGGCAAATGTCCAAACATCGGTAATATCGGCGACCTTATCCGGATTGCCGTCGACAATCGTGCCGGCCTTGTCGCGGGTCACCGAAACCATCTGCGACACAAAGCGAACGGTCAGCTGCGCCGAGCGATCGCGTGCTTCCGCGCCCACGAGTTCGGCCTTGTCGATCGAAACGAATCGCGTTTCCGTCTTTTGCTCGTGCTTCTCGCGATCCCTGATCACGGCCTCGAAACTCTCATAGACCTCGGATGACAACAGATCCTTCAGCGCGCGACGATCGCCGTTGGCGAACGCCAGCACGATCATCTCATAGGCGCTGCGCGCGCCGCGAGAGGAAATGTCGCGGATCAAACGAGGAATCCTGAGCCGCAATGGCGTCCAGTCCCTGGGCGAGCGGGGTACCGGGCTCCGTCAGGCCCTTCCAGCGATCGGTCGGCGGCACCACGTCGGCCGTGGGCGCCAGCGGCGCCTGATCAATCACCGCACCCGGCATCGGGACCACGTTGTTGTCCTGTGCCCCCTGCACCACGTTGCGTGCGGTGCGATCGTAAGGCGGCCGCTCGTTTCCGGTGCGCTGTCCGAGCACATTGCGCAGGCGCAGGAAGATGAAGACCGCCAGCGCCAGGAAGATGATGGTGTAAATATCCACGTCGCTTTCGCTTTCTGGTCTGCGCCGACAACGGGTCCGGCAGTAGAGCGTTCCCCCTTCAGGGAACGGCAGAGATTACATCATGGGTGGGTCTGCAGCATGTAGGCACGAAACTTGGCCTAGCCAATGGCGCGTTTTGGCATGAAAGGCCATGCCGGTGCTCTTACCCAATCGCCACCAACGAATTGTAGCGCGTTTTGGCCGGTAGGGGAAACCCGATCCTGCCTGGAAATCGCGCATATTCAACAATTTAGCATGCGCCCGGCGCGGAGCGGCCTGCATTCCCGGCACCGCCGAACCGAGCCGATCGCTGGGGCGCCTGATGGCGGGCCGCGCGCGATTGTCGTCCTTGTGGAACGAGGCGGGGCTATGATAGCCACTCGCCCGACAAAGGCGTTTTCGCACCTCACGGGCGGATTCAGACGCAACCCGGTCCCCGCACGCTCCAGGAGAGACTTCCATGACCAACGGCAACGGCGCGCCCTCCGAGGCGGCCCCTCCTCCCCAGTTGAACGTGCTGGCGCAGTATACCAAAGACCTGTCGTTCGAAAATCCGAACGCGCCGGCCTCGCTGGCGCCGCAACAGCAGCAACCCGCGATCAATATCCAGATCAACGTCAGCGCCAATAATATCGCCGAAAACGAGTACGAAGTGACGCTTTCGGTCGAAGGCAAGGCGGAAAATGCCGGCAAGGTGATGTTCAGCTTCGATCTGGCCTATGCCGGCGTATTCCGCATTCTGAACGTGCCGAAGGAAAATCTGCATCCGCTGGTCATGATCGAATGTCCCCGGCTGCTGTTCCCGTTCGCGCGCGAAATCATCGCAACTTCTGTGCGCGATGGCGGTTTCCCGCCGCTGATGCTGGACCCGGTCGATTTTGTCGGCCTGTACCGCCAGAATCTGGAACGGCAGGCTGCCGCACAGGCCGCCCAGGTAAAGCCGAGCTAAACCGCGCCTAAAAAATCGTTCCAGATCGGCTTGTCGCCCAGCGTGGCGACAAAGGCCTGATGGGCAATGCGATCGGCTTCGCTAACCCGTGGCGCCAGCGGTATCGGGCGTTGCCGCCGCGGCATTTCGCCGTACCCTGCTGCACGCGCATCGCGGGCCTCCGTCGCCAGGATCAATTGCGACTGCCGGGCGCCGATCAGATCAATGTAGACTTCGGCCAGAAGCTCGGCATCGAGCAAGGCGCCGTGCTTGGTGCGGCGGGAATTGTCGATCGCATAGCGCGAGCACAGATCATCGAGGCGGTTCGACACGCCCGGGTGCTTGCGCCGCGCCAGCAGCAGCGTGTCAACCAGCCGTTCGCGCGCGATTGCCGGCCGCTTGATACGCTCGAGCTCGGCGTTGAGGAAGCCGATGTCGAACGACGCGTTGTGGATCACCAGCGGCGCATCGCCAACGAATTCCAGGAACTCGTCGACCACATGCGCGAACAGCGGCTTGTCGGCGAGGAATTCGCTGGAAAGACCATGCACGGCGAATGCTTCGGCCGGCATGTCGCGCTCGGGATTGAGATGCCGATGAAATGTCTGCCCGGTCGGCATGCGATTTAAAATCTCGACACAGCCGATTTCGACCAGCCGATCGCCGCGCAGCGGGTCGAGGCCGGTGGTTTCGGTATCGAGAACGATTTCGCGCATCAGCTAGTACCGGAAAAATGACGAATCAGGATCGCCGCTGCGGCATTTTAGCAGCCTGATCCAGAATGTCCCGAATTCGTGCGCGCACGGGATCGAGTCCGTGGGAAGTATCCACCACGAAATCCGCGCGTTTGCGTTTTTCGGCGTCGGGCAGCTGCCGCGCCAGGATGGCATCGAGCTTCTCGCCGGTCATTTGGTCGCGCGCCAGGATTCGCTGGCGCTGAATTTCCGGGGTGGTCGTGACCACCACCACCGCATCGACGCGTTTCTCGCCGCCGGTCTCGAACAATAGCGGCACATCGACCACCGCGACGGGCGCACCGGATGTCTCGGCGTCGTGAAGGAACTTTTGATGGTAGGCGCGCAGCATCGGATGGACGATCTGCTCCAGCCGCTTGATCGCGGCCGGATCATGCACCACTTGCGCCGAAAGCTTGTTGCGATCGACCTTGCCGCCGGTAGTGGTGCCGGGAAAAGCCGCCTCGATGGCAGGCACCGCCTCGCCCTGGTAAATCATGTGAACGGTCGCATCGGCATCGTAAACCGGAACGCCAGCTTCCGCGAACAGCTTTGCGGTGGTTGATTTGCCCATGCCGATCGAGCCGGTCAGCCCAAGGATTATCATCTAGCTATCGCCATCGGCCGCCTTGTCAGGATCTTCGCTCATACCGCAAGCAGCCGCTCGCTTCGCAGAAACGCAAGTAGTGGCAGCAGCGGCAGACCGAGGATGGTGAAATGATCGCCTTCGATACGCTCGAACAAGTGGACCCCTGGCCCTTCAAGCTGGTAGGCGCCGACGCTTGAGGTAACCGCCTCGCCTGCCTGGTCCAGATAAGCGTCAATTTCGGCCTCGCCTAGCTGGCGCATCGTCATCCGCGCGATTGTCACGGTTTCGAACAATATCTTGCCGTCGCGCGCGACGGCAACCGCGGAGTGCAGCTCATGGCTGCGGCCGGCAAGCGCGCGCAATTGCCCGGCAGCCTGCGCGCGATCCGCGGGCTTGCTGAAAAGCCGCATCCCGAGCGCCAGCGTTTGATCGGCGCCGACGACAATTTTGCCGGGCTGGCGCATTGACACCGAAAGGGCTTTCTCGCGCGCCAGAAGGCCGGCTATTTCGCCGGGCGCTGAAAGGCCTGAGGCTTGCTGCACGGCCCGCTCATCGATTTCGGCCGCAACGGCTTCGAAGTCGATGCCGGCATTGGAGAGCAGCTGCTGCCGCGCGCGGCTTTGCGAGGCAAGGATCAACGGATACTTTGCCGCGCCACAGCGTCATTCCGCGAGCCGTTGCCGCTGCCTGTCGGCAAACAGCTTCAACACGGCGGCGGCGGTTTCCTCGATCGATCGCCGCGTCACGTCGAGCTGTGCCCAATTGAATCTTGCGCTCAATCGCCGCGCGAATGCGACTTCATCGGCGACGGCCTGGCGATCGATATAATCGTCGTTGCCGGAGCCGGCGCCCATGCTCAACAGCCGGTTCTGCCGGACCTGGATCAGGCGCTCGGGCGTCGCGTGGAGACTGACCACGAGCGGCTTCTTCAGGGCCTCCAGTTGGTGCGGGATCGCAATGCCCGGCACCAGCGGAACATTCGCGGTGCGGATGCCGCGGTTGGCGAGATAGATCGAGGTCGGTGTTTTCGAGGTGCGCGACACGCCAACCAGAATCACATCGGCCTCTTCCAGTCCTTCGACATGCTGGCCGTCATCGTGCAACATCGTATAGTTCAGCGCGTCGATACGCTTGAAATATTCCGCATTCAAGGTGTGCTGCGCACCGACGCGGCCGGTGGTAGAGGCTCCGAGATAGGCCTGAAACAACTGCATGACCGGGCCGATGATCGAAAGGCTCGGTATGTTGATCTGCTGGCATTTGGCTTCCAGCCGGCCGACCAGATCCTTCTCCAGCAAGGTAAAAAGCACGATGCCGGGTGCTTCCTCGATTTCATCGAGCACCCGATCGAGCTGCTTCTGGCTGCGCACCAGCGGATAGACATGTTCGACCGGCGTCACGTTGGCGTATTGCGCGGCCACCGCGCGCGCCACCGTGATCAGCGTCTCACCGGTCGAATCAGACACCAGGTGAAGATGGAAATAGTTGCCGGTCGTGGGCACCTTGACCCCTGTGTAACCTGTGAATCCTTGTGGAGCTTACCTGAGAGAATCATGCGCGGGTCGACAGATCAGGGATAACCCGGCTTTTTCTTCACAGGCCGCTGAACAGGGATAAGTCCATCCAGCGGCAGCAATGATAGTGAGGTTATGTGGACTTGTCTCTTCATAGACCGGTCATAAGGCCGCGCAAGCACTTGAAGCGTGTGGTGTTATTCGGAAAGCCGAATCTACCGCCGGAACTGTTGATGGATGTGAACAAGCCCGGAAAATTCCGGGACAGTTTTGTGTGGGCCTAATTCACCGCTACTTAGACTCAAACCTAAGATTTTAAAATTATTGTTTTAGAAAAGGCCTGCTTGCGCGTATGTCTTCGTTGAGCCCGATCACAACGGGTTCTTCACAACGCCGATGTCACTGCAACGTTCCGGTGTTGCCAATGATAAAACGACGCGTTTGCAACGAATGAGGCGTTGACGATGTACGAATGGATCAAGGCGCTGCATGTGATCGCCGTCATCGCATGGATGGCCGGCATGCTCTATCTGCCGCGGCTGTTCGTCTATCATTGCGAATCCGAGGCCGGATCGAAGCAGTCCGAGACGTTCAAGGTGATGGAGCGGCGGTTGCTGAAGGCGATCATCAACCCGGCGATGATCGTAACCTGGCTCTCGGGGCTTTACCTCGCCTGGGCCGGCCATTGGTTTTCGGCGGGCTGGTTACACGGCAAGCTTCTGCTGGTGCTGATCTTGTCGGGCGTCCACGGTTTTTTTTCCCGCTGCGTCAAGGATTTCGCCGCCGACCGGAACGCGAGAGGACAAAATTTTTACCGTATTATCAATGAGATACCGACTATTTTGATGATCGGGATCGTCATTCTGGTGGTGGTAAAGCCGTTTTGACCAAGTTTGCCACCAATACCTCAAGCCGGGCGTGCTTGCGGAAGGCTGACCGATTTTCTATATTACTTAAATCCCACCCCACGCAGGCGGATGTGGTTGCGTTCCGGTTTGCTCGTTGAACCGGCCGCCGCATCAGGTTTGAAGCCTCTCCGGCACTTTCCTCGCTCAGACCTGCGGACCTTCCTTTTTCTCGCGTCCGCATTTTCTTAAAGCCACCTCGCAACCCTTCCCCAAGTTACTCCACAGGACCATCCCAATGCGGGAAATGAAACTTCAAGACCTCAAAGCCCAGACGCCAGCCGAGCTCGTCTCGTTCGCCGAAGAAAAAGGGGTCGAAAACGCCAGCACGATGCGCAAGCAGGAGCTGATGTTTGCTATTCTCAAACAACTCGCGATCCAGGAAACCGACATTATCGGCGAAGGCGTCGTCGAGGTTCTCTCCGACGGATTTGGATTTTTGCGCTCGCCCGACGCCAATTATCTGCCGGGCCCGGATGACATCTACGTCTCGCCCTCGCAGATCCGCCGCTTCGGGCTTCGCACCGGCGATACCATCGAAGGCCACATTCGCAGCCCGAAAGAAGGCGAACGCTATTTTGCGCTGCTGAAGGTCAACACGCTGAATTTTGAAGACCCGGAAAAGTCCAAGCACAAGGTCAATTTCGACAATCTGACGC
The DNA here is from genome assembly GCA_963761395.1 of uncultured Alphaproteobacteria bacterium. Classification (GTDB taxonomy): domain Bacteria; phylum Pseudomonadota; class Alphaproteobacteria; order Rhizobiales; family Xanthobacteraceae; genus Bradyrhizobium. Next base: position 37,858 of record CAVXHU010000021.1, on the reverse strand, counting down.
CGCTGTTTCCCGACCAGCGCTTCCGGCTCGAGCTGGAAGACCCCACCAGAAAGGACCTTTCTGCAAGGGTTATCGACATCGTCGCCCCGATCGGCAAAGGCCAGCGCGCCTTGATCGTGGCCCCTCCCCGCACCGGCAAAACCGTGCTGATGCAGAACATCGCGCACTCGATCACCGCCAATCATCCGGAGTGCTATCTGATCGTGCTCTTGATCGACGAGCGTCCGGAGGAAGTCACGGACATGCAGCGTTCGGTCAAGGGCGAAGTCGTCTCCTCGACCTTCGACGAGCCCGCGGTGCGTCACGTCCAGGTCGCCGAGATGGTCATTGAGAAGGCCAAGCGGCTGGTCGAGCACGGCCGCGACGTGGTGATCCTGCTGGACTCGATCACGCGGCTGGGGCGCGCCTACAACACCGTGGTGCCGTCATCCGGCAAGGTGCTGACCGGCGGCGTCGACGCCAACGCGCTGCAGCGGCCAAAACGTTTCTTCGGCGCCGCGCGCAATATCGAGGAGGGCGGCTCGCTCACCATCATCGCGACCGCGCTGGTCGATACCGGCAGCCGCATGGACGAAGTGATTTTCGAAGAATTCAAAGGCACCGGCAATTCGGAACTGATTCTCGATCGCAAGGTCTCGGACAAGCGCACCTTCCCCGCGATCGACATTTCGCGCTCCGGCACCCGCAAGGAAGAGCTGATCACCGATCCACAGCTGCTGAAGAAAATGTACGTGCTGCGCCGGATCCTCAATCCGATGGGCACGATGGACGCGATCGACTTCCTGCTCGACAAGCTGCGCAACACCAAGAACAACGCGGAATTCTTCGAGTTGATGAATACCTGAGCCGGCGAGCCGGTTCTGGAGAAGGGCGCCCCGCAACGGGCGCCCTTTTTCGTGTCAGCTCGGGCAATGCTGCAGGCTATGCTGCAGCAAACTGCAGCATGGTGGAATCCGCATGCCGTCGGCGGCCACCGCACAAGCCTTTGAAGTATCTAGAGATTATCTAAGTGGACGCGGATCGGCCGGGAAAACCGGTCGATTTCCGCAGCATAAATACAACGGAAATGCTGCAGCATTGCTGCACCCTTGCCGTCTTATCCCACCCTCGCCTGAGAGTACGGGGGTAAATCGAAATTGCGTTGCCTTTTCAAGGGGCTCGGGGACAGATAGGCGATGCATCCACGCGAGCAGACCATCTTCGCGCTGTCATCGGGCCGGCCGCCGAGCGCGATTTCCGTCGTGCGGGTATCCGGACCGCTGGCCGGGACGGCGCTGACCTCGCTGGCCGGCAAGATTCCGTTGCCGCGGATGGCGGCGCGGGTGTTGCTGCGCGACGCCAATGACCAGCCGATCGACGATGCGGTGGTGCTGTGGTTTCCGGCGCCGGCGAGTGCGACCGGAGAGGATGTCGCGGAGTTTCACGTCCATGGCGGCCGCGCGGTGCTGGCGGCGCTGTTTGCGGCGCTGTCGGCGTTTGAAAATGTGCGGGCGGCGGAGCCGGGCGAGTTTACCCGCCGCGGCTTCGAGAACGGCAAGCTCGATCTCACCGAGGCCGAAGCTCTCGACGATCTGATCCATGCCGACACCGACCGGCAACGCCGCCAGGCGCTGCGTCACCTCAAGGGTTTGCTCGGCGACAAAGCGCGGGACTGGCGCGCGCAGATCATCGAGGCTTCCGCATTGATCGAGGCGGGAATCGATTTCTCCGACGAAGGCGACGTGCCTGCGGAACTGATCGCGCCGGCGGTGGCAAAAATCCAGGCGCTGCTCGGCGAAATCCAGGAAGTGCTTGCGGCGCAGGGGAAAAGTGAACGGTTGCGCGAGGGGCTGGTGGTCGCGATCGCAGGGCCGCCGAACGTCGGCAAGTCGACGCTGATGAATCAGCTGGCGCGGCGCGAGGTCGCGATCGTGTCGCCGCATGCCGGCACCACGCGTGACATCATCGAAGTGCAGCTCGATCTCGACGGCTATCCGGTGACGGTGATCGATACCGCCGGCGTTCGCGAGACCGACGATCCCGTGGAGCAGGAGGGCGTGCGTCGGGCCCGGGCGCGGGCGGGGGAGGCCGACCTGGTGCTGTGGCTGACCGATGCACAGCACGAAGAAAGTCGGCCACAAGGCGCGGCGCCGGTGTGGATGGTGCGCAACAAGATCGATCTCGACCCCGGCGGGCCTGATGCGCTCGGCGCAAAAGAACGGGCGGGCGATCTGACGGAGAGCGGCGGCGTTGACTTCAGGATTTCGGCGAGCCGGGGCGACGGGATGCAGCCATTGATCGCGGCCCTGATTGCCTTTGCGCGGGATTACTTTGGCTCAGGCGAGGGCGGCCTGATCGGCCGGGCGCGGCAACGGAAATTGCTGCAGGAGACAGCGGCTTCGCTGCACCGCAGCATAAGCGCGGTCGGGGAGGGGGAGGAACTTGCGGCGGAGGATCTGCGGGTAGCGGCTCATTCCCTGGGACGGCTGCTGGGACGGGTCGACGTCGAGGATATCCTGGATGTGATTTTCCGAGACTTCTGTATAGGAAAGTAATATTTCTTCGTTCATTTCATGGGCGGGTGTTTCACGTGAAACAAAGGTATTCGCGGCTTGGGAAGCCGATCGTTTCACGTGAAACGCGGCATCGAGAATGAACTTACCGCTTCCGGCTTTTGGCGCGCCGCGATAAAAGGCCCGGCATGATTGCCCGGCAAGAATCATTTGACGTCATCGTCATCGGCGGCGGCCACGCCGGCTGTGAAGCCGCGAGCGCGGCGGCACGAATGGGGGCCAGGACCGCGCTGGTGACCCATCGCTTCGCGACCGTCGGCGCGATGTCCTGCAATCCCGCGATCGGAGGGCTCGGCAAGGGCCATCTGGTCCGCGAGGTCGATGCGCTGGACGGGCTGATGGGGCGGGTTGCCGATGCCGCGGGCATCCAGTTTCGCATGCTCAATCGGCGCAAGGGTCCGGCGGTGCGGGGCCCGCGTGCCCAGGCCGACCGCAAGCTCTATGCCACGGCGATGCAGGCCGCCATCCGCGAGACCGCCAATCTTAGCGTGATCGAGGGGGAGGCCGACGAGCTGATCGTCGCGGGCGGCCGCGTCACCGGCATCCGCCTGGCCGATGGTCGGGAATTGTCCGCCGGCGCCATCGTCATCACCACCGGGACCTTCCTGCGCGGGCTGATCCATCTCGGCGAAAGGAACTGGCCGGCGGGCCGCGTCGGCGAGGCGCCCGCAATGGGGCTCTCAAAATCGTTCGAGCGCATTGGCTTCACGTTGGGCCGGCTGAAGACCGGTACGCCGCCGCGGCTTGATGGCACCACGATCGACTGGTCGGCGGTGGAAATGCAGCCCGGCGACGATCCGCCGGAGCCTTTTTCGGTGATGACCGACCGGATCACGACGCCGCAGATCCAGTGCGGCATCACCCGGACGACGCCCGCAACCCATGAGGTGATCCGGGCCAATGTGCATCGCTCGCCGATGTATTCCGGGCAGATCACGAGCACCGGACCCCGCTATTGCCCCTCGATCGAGGACAAGATCGTTCGTTTCGGCGACCGCGACGGACACCAGATCTTTCTGGAGCCGGAGGGTCTCGACGACACCACCGTCTATCCCAACGGTATCTCGACCTCGCTGCCGGAAGAGGTGCAGCTGGCGCTCCTGGCGACCATTCCCGGCCTTGAGCGCGCGCGGATGGTCCGTCCGGGCTACGCCATCGAATACGACCACGTCGACCCCCGCGAACTCGATTCCAGCCTGCAAACCAAGCGGCTGCCCGGGCTGTTCCTGGCCGGACAGATCAACGGCACCACCGGCTATGAAGAGGCTGCGGCACAGGGACTTGTTGCGGGCCTTAATGCAGCATTGGCCGCCAGTGGCGCCGAGCCGATCGTATTCGACCGCGCCGACGGCTACCTCGGCGTGATGATCGATGACCTCGTGACGCGCGGCATCACCGAGCCGTACCGGATGTTCACGTCGAGGGCCGAATACCGGCTGACCCTGCGGGCCGACAACGCCGATCAGCGTCTGACCGACAAGGGGATCGCACTGGGCTGCGTGGGAGCCGCCCGCTCGCTGCGCCACGGCGCCAAGATGGCCGCGCTCAATGCGGCGAAGGCGCTGGCAAAATCGCTGACGCTGACGCCGAACGAAGCCGCGAAATATGGGCTGGCGCTCAACAAGGACGGTCATCGCCGCTCGGCGTTTGAATTGCTGGCCTATCCGGAAATCGGCTGGGCGGAGATACGCGGTATCTGGCCTGAATTGTCGGCCATTGAGCCAGCGATCGCGGTTCATCTTGAGATCGATGCCAAATACGATGTCTATCTCAAGCGCCAGACCGCCGATGTCGACGCCTTCCGCCGCGACGAGGGCTGATCCTCAGCGATATCGACTACCGCGTGGTCCCCGGACTTTCCAACGAGGCCCGCGCGAAGCTGGAAGCTGCGCGGCCGCGCACGGTGGGGCAGGCGGGGCGGCTCGATGGCCTGACGCCGGCCGCGCTCGGGATTTTGGCGGCCTATCTCCGCCGCGAAGCACGGAAGAAGACGGCAGTCGTTTCCGCATAGGATTGTTTCACGTGAAACAAGGTGCTGCTCAACTTGCCCCAGCCCACTCCCTCGGGAGAGGGGTTCCATGACCGCCAAGACTTAAAGACCCCCATCCCCGACCCCAAAGAGCGAGCTTCGCTCGTCTCAACCCCGCAAGGGGGAGGGGAGCGGAGCGCGAGCTTCCGACAAAGCTGCGGCGCTGGCGCTGACGCCCGTTTCACGTGAAACAGAGGCGCGGCTGGATCGCTATGTCGATCTGCTGCTGGAATGGCAGGCCAAAACCAACCTTGTGGCGCCGTCGACGCTCCCAAATCTATGGACCCGGCATATCTCGGATTCGCTGCAGCTCCTGACCATCGCGCCAGCGGCCAAGATATGGGCTGATCTCGGCAGCGGCGGAGGCTTTCCCGGCGTGGTGCTGGCCTGCGCGCTGGCGGAAACATCAGGTGCGACGGTTCACCTGGTCGAGCGCAATGCCAAAAAGGCCGCCTTCCTGCGCGAGGCGCTGCGCGTTACCAGCTCGCCGGGCACGGTTCACCTGACGGATATCGGGGATAGTGTGGATAGAATCACCGGTCTGGTAGATTGTGTCACGGCCCGGGCGGTCGCTCCGCTACACCAGCTCATCGGCTTCGCGGCGCCGCTGGTAAGGCAGGGTGCAAAAGCTCTGTTTCTCAAGGGTCAAGATGTAGAGGCCGAATTGACCGAAGCCACTAAATATTGGAATATCAAACCGCATCTGCATTCCAGCCGCACCGGCGGACACGGCTGGATCGTCGAGCTCGACCAGATCGAGCGGCGCAACCCCTCCGCGACCGTCCATGGCACCCGCGCATGACCGTAATTGATGATATTTATCAAGAGGATAAGGCGCCAGCCCCGGTTGGCCATCCGCGCATCCTGGCGCTGGCCAACCAGAAGGGCGGCGTTGGCAAGACGACCACCGCGATCAATCTCGGCACCGCGCTGGCCGCGATCGGCGAACGCGTGCTGATCGTCGATCTCGATCCGCAGGGCAATGCCTCGACCGGTCTTGGCATCGATCGCCGCAGCCGCAGCTGCTCGACCTATGACGTGCTGATCGGGGAAGCGCCGCTGCGCGACGCGGTGGTCCCGACCGCGGTGCCGCGGCTGCATATCGCGGCGTCGACCATGGATCTCTCCGGCCTCGAACTCGAACTGGGATCGACCCGCGACCGCGCGTTTCGGCTGCGCGATGCGATCGCGGCGTTGAACACCAACGCCACGCCGGACACCGATTACACCTATGTGCTGATCGATTGTCCGCCGTCGCTCAATCTTCTCACCGTCAATGCGATGGCTGCATCGGACGCGATCCTGGTGCCGCTGCAGTGCGAGTTCTTCGCGCTGGAGGGTCTGTCGCAATTGCTGCAGACGGTGGAGCAGGTGCGCACCACGCTCAATCCCAACCTGTCGATCCACGGCATCGTGCTGACCATGTTCGACTCGCGCAACAATTTGTCGAACCAGGTCGTCGCCGATGTCAGGCAGTTCATGGGCGCCAAGGTCTACAACACCATGATCCCGCGCAACGTGCGCGTCTCCGAGGCGCCGTCCTACGGCAAGCCGGTGCTGGTGTACGATCTCAAATGCGTCGGCAGCGAAGCCTATCTCAAGCTTGCGACCGAAGTGATCCAGCGCGAGCGCGAGCTGCGCGCGCATTGAGGTGGAGAACCGTAGGGTGGGCAAAGCAAGGCGTGCCCACCGAAATGATTTTTGCGAGCGATGGTGGGCACGGCGTGAAGAACGCCTTTGCCCACCCTACGATCTCCAAGACGAAGTGAAACAGGAGCGCTTAAGTGAATCCAAGGGAGCTGGCGATGGCCGACGAAGCGCGTTCGCGATTGGGCCGCGGTCTTGCAAGTCTGATCGGGGATGTCGGCGGCGAGGCCGCGCATCTGGAGCGGCCGCGCGCCCAGCGCAAGGTGCCGATCGAATTCCTCAAAGCCAATCCGCGCAACCCGCGCCGCGATTTCGCCGATACTGAGCTCGGCGAACTCGCCGACTCGATCAAGCAGCACGGCGTGATCCAGCCGATCGTGGTGCGGCCGGTGCGCGGCGTGGCGGACCGCTACGAAATTATCGCCGGCGAGCGGCGCTGGCGCGCCTCGCAGCTCGCCGGCCTGCACGAGGTGCCGATCGTACCGGTCGACGTCAGCGATTCTGACGCGCTCGAGATCGCGATCATCGAAAACGTGCAGCGCGAAGATCTCAACGCGATGGAAGAGGCGCAGGGCTATCACGCGCTCGCCAACGAATTCAAACGCAGCCAGGACGAGATCGCCAAGATCGTCGGCAAGAGCCGCAGCCACGTCGCCAACATGATGCGGCTGACAAAGCTGCCCGCCGAGGTGCAGGCCTACATCGCCCTGGGTCAGTTGTCGGCGGGCCACGCGCGCGCGCTGATCGGCGTGCCCGATCCGGCGGCCGCCGCCAAACGCATCGTCGAGGAAGGCCTCAACGTGCGTCAGGCCGAGGCGCTGGCGCATGTCGAGGGTGTGCCGGAGCGCAAGCCGCAGAAGGCGCGCGGGGCCAAGGTGAAAGACCCCGATACGATCGCGCTGGAGAAGCGCGTCAGCGACGCGCTTGGGCTGGCGGTCAGCGTCGACCACCGCAATCCCGGCGGCACCGTGCACATCCGCTACCGCGACCTCGAACAGCTCGACGAGATTTTGCGAAGGCTGGATAAGGGCGTCTGACTTCGCTGCGACGGAAATATTTCCGTCGTCCCTGCGAGAGCAGGGACCCATAACCACCGGCGTTGATTGTTATGGAAGGTCTCCGCCCCAGTGCCTCAATGAGAACTCACGGCGTATGGGTCCCTGCTTTCGCAGGGACGACGAAGAGCAGGGAGCGTTCCCGCAACTCACCCCTTCCGCTTCGCATTCACCGCGATCGACAACAGCGTGCGCTGCGCGATCACGGCCGCCAGCGGCGCCTGCTTGCGCATTTCCAGCGCCGCGGTCGCGAGTTGCTCGATGATCGCCATCAGCCGCGCCGCACTGAAATTGCGCAACGCGGTTTCGACATTTCCCTTTCGCGAAAAATGCAGCCGCGGAAATCCGCTGTCGAGCAATGTCGATACCGGCGTGCCCTCGGCAACCGCGAGCGCCGATTTATGCAGCCACGCCGCCTGGCGCTGCGCGGCGGAAATGATCATGCCGGGATAGATGCCTGCGATCATCGCCTTGGCGAATTCGGTTTCGACCGCGGCGGAATTTCCGGCAAAGGCACCATCCACGATCGGATCGACCTTGAGTTCAGATGCGTCCGCGACGACCGCCATCACATCGTCGAGCGTGACCTCGCGTTCGCCATGCGCATAGAGCGCGAGCTTCTTCAGTTCGTTGCGCGAGGCCTGGCGGTCGCCGCCGAGCAACGCCATCAGCGCCGCGCGCGCGTCCGGCGCGATGCGCAAATTCGAGACCCGCAATTCATCGTCGATCAATCTGGCAAGGTCGCGCTCGCCGTCGGGATAGCAGCCGATCGCGACCGCGGTCCTGGCGCGCTCGCAGGCCTTGCGCAGCGGCGATTCCGGCCGCAGCTCGCCGGCCTCGATCACGATGCGGCAATCCTTCAGCGGCGTATCGGCCAGCGTATCGACGCCGCTGGCAAAACTGCGCGAGCCGGCGCGGACACGGATGGCGCGGCGGCCGCCGAACAGCGGCACCGTCATCGCTTCATCGACCAGCCGCGACGGCTCGGCGGAAAGCTCGTCGCCGTCGAGCCGCACCAGCGAAAACGGATCGTTGGGATCGTCGACCGCGGACGCCAGCAGCGCGTCGGCGCGTTCGCGCACCAGGCCGGCGTCGGGACCGTAGAGCAGGATGATGGGACGGCCCGGATCGGGCCGGGCGAGAAACGCGTCGATTTCTTTTCCGCGAAGCGCGACCACGAGCAGGCCTTCTTGGAGTTATTTTTTCGTCATTCCGGGACACGCGTTTTCGCGTGGACCCGGAATCCAGAGATTACAGCAGGAGATTCCGGGTTCGCGCTGACGCGCGCCCTGGAATGACGGATGGGATCAGGTGCCGGCGACGAAGAACGCCGCCAGCCTGGTCTGGATATTTTCCGCGATCTCGTGGGCGGCGCGATCCTCGGCGTCGCGGTAGGCGCGGGAGCGGGCGAAGCGCTGGTAGGAGCCGGGCATGTCATAGGACACGCGCGAAAACGTGGTGCCGGTCATGACCGATTTGTTCGAAGCAATCTCGATCAGATTGTATTGCGCATCGATGCCGACGTTTTCGCTGGTGGGCAGCGCGGTGGTCGGATCGATGATCAGCGACGAACGGCTGGTCGTGAACCGCAGCACCAGCCGATGGGTGGGCGGCATGCCGGTGGCGTTGCCATAGAGCTTGAAAGCCAGCGCGTTACGGACTTCCACCTGGATTCGCGCTTCCCGCGAAGCATTGGGCTTGTCCACCGGCGGGACTTCCACCCCCATCAGCTTTTCGCGCAGGCCGGGCGTGCCGTCGGTATGTTCGGCATACATCGGCTGAAAGCAGCCGGCGGTCAGCGCCGCCAGGGCGGCCACGGCCAAAAGCCGAGCGGCGATGCGGACCCTAGCCAACGACATTTACGATCCTCATGGGAACAATAATGACCTTGCGGACGGCCTTGCCGCCGAGGGCCTGTTTTACCGCATCGAGGGCCAAAACGGCAGTCTCAATTTCCGGATTTTGGGCGCCGCTAGCCACCGTGACCTCACCCCGTTTCTTGCCGTTGACCTGCACCACCAGCGTTACCGTGTCTTCAACCAGCAAATCGCGTTCGATTTGGGGCCAAGAGGCCTCCGAAACCAGGCCGGGCTGCCCCAGCAGCTGCCAGCTTTCCTCGGCCAGATGCGGCATCATGGGCGCGAACAGTTGAACAAGAATGACCGCGGCCTCGCCGACCGCCCAGGCCAGGTCAGGCGACGGCTGCTCCGGGCGCGCCAGGGTCTCGCCGAGCGTATTCGAGAATTCCCGGATATAGGCGAGACAGACGTTGAAATGCAGCTTTTCGATGCCGGTGGCGACCTTGTCGAGCGCCCCGTGCGCCGCCTTGCGGATCGCGAGCGCATCGGGTCCGAACGCGGCCGGCCGTGCCGCAGGCGCTGCCTTGGCGATATCAGCTGACTCGTTGACCAGCCGCCACAGCCGCTGCACGAAGCGCGAGGCCCCCTGCACCCGCTCGTCGCTCCAGATCACGTCGCGGTCGGGTGGCGAATCCGACAGCATGAACCAGCGCGCCACGTCGGCGCCATAGGTCGCGATGATGTCGTCGGGATCGACGGTGTTGCGCTTCGACTTCGACATTTTTTCGATCGCAGCCGATCGAGACTTCTTCGCCAGTCGTCATCAGGATGGCGCGACGGCCGTTGGCGCCGGTCTCGACCTTCACTTCGGCCGGCGTGACGTAACTGCCGTCGGCCGTTTGATAGGTCTCGTGCACCACCATGCCCTGCGTGAACATGCCGGCGAACGGCTCATCCATGTCGATATGACCGGTGGCCTTCATGGCGCGGGTAAAGAAGCGGCTGTACAAGAGATGCAGGATCGCGTGCTCGACGCCGCCGATATATTGGTCGACCGGCATCAGCCGGTCCGCCACGGCGCGGCGTCGTCGGCGCCTTCTCGTTCCACGGATCGGTGAAGCGCGCGAAGTACCACGACGAATCGACGAAGGTATCCATGGTGTCGGTTTCGCGCGTGGCCTTAGCCCCGCATTGCGGACAAGTGACGTGCTTCCAGGTCGGATGATGGTCGAGCGCGTTGCCGGGCTTGTCGAACGTCACATCCTCCGGCAGCACCACCGGCAGGTCCTTGTCGGGCACCGGCACCACACCGCATGTCGGACAGTGGATCACGGGAATCGGGCAGCCCCAGTAGCGCTGGCGCGAGATACCCCAGTCGCGCAGGCGGAAATTCACCTGCCGCTCGCCGACCGGCATGTTGCCGCGGACTTCTGCCTTCGAGCCGCTTCGCTACTTCTTCTTTCGCCTGCTCGATGCTCATGCCGTCGAGGAAGCGCGAATTGATCATGCGGCCGTCGCCGTCGTAGGCGACGTCGGTGATGACGAACGACTTCGGATCGACGTCGGGCGGGCACACCACCGGCGTGTTGCCGAGCCCGTATTTATTGACAAAATCGAGGTCGCGCTGGTCGTGCGCGGGGCAGCCGAAGATGGCGCCGGTGCCGTATTCCATCAGCACGAAATTGGCGACGTAGACCGGCAGCTTCCAGTTCGGATCGAACGGGTGGATCGCCTTGATGCCGGTGTCGAACCCGAGCTTCTCGGCGGTATCGATGATTTCCTGCGCGGTGCCGTGGCGCTTCGCCTCCGCGATGAATTCCGCGAGCTTTGGATTTTTGGCAGCCGCGGCCTGCGCCAGCGGATGATCCGGCGCGATCGCCATGAATTTGGCGCCGAACAGCGTGTCATGCCGCGTGGTAAAAATCTTCAGCTCGCTCTCGCCATTGGGCGCGGTTGCGGGATCGAGCGCGAAGCGGATCAGCAAGCCCTCGGAGCGGCCGATCCAGTTGCGCTGCATCAGGCGCACCTTGTCGGGCCAGCGGTCCAGCGTATCGAGCGCGTCCAGCAGCTCCTGCGCATATTTGGTGATCTTGAAGACCCACTGATTCATCTCGCGCTGCTCGACGACGGCGCCGGAGCGCCAGCCGCGGCCGTCGATCACCTGCTCGTTGGCGAGCACGGTCATGTCGACCGGATCCCAGTTGATCTTGCGCTTCTCGCGCTCGGCAAGGCCTGCGCGCAGGAAATCCAAAAACAGCTTCTGCTGATGCTTGTAATAAGAGGGATCGCAGGTCGCGAATTCGCGTGACCAGTCGAGCGACAGCCCGATCGACTGCAGCTGCTTCTTCATCGCCGCGATATTGTCGTAGGTCCACGCCTTCGGCGCCACCTTGCGCTCGATCGCGGCATTCTCCGCCGGCAGCCCGAACGCGTCCCAGCCCATCGGGTGCAGCACGTTGAAACCCTTGGCGCGCATGAAGCGCGCCAGCACGTCGCCCAGCGTATAGTTGCGGACATGGCCGATATGGATGCGCCCGGACGGGTAGGGGAACATCTCGAGCACGTAATATTTCGGCCGTGGGTCGTCGTTTTTGGAGACGAAGATCGCCTTTTGGTCCCACTGGCGTTGCCAGCGCGGCTCGGATTCGCGTGCGTTGTAGCGTTCGGAGGTCATGGAATCGCAGGGCTTTTCGTGGATTAGCGGCCGGTTAAAGGACGGCGGACTAGGCCACAAAAGCGGCTTTGGGGTCAACGCCCCAGTACTTCAAAAGGCTGGCGGTGAAGCCTCAGCCCGCCAGCGCCATTCCGCTATCGGTGATCCGCACAAAGCCGTGCTCGACCACGGCGTTACGGCCGCGATGTTTGGCGGCGTACAGCGCCGCGTCGGCGGCCTCGATCAGGTCGCCCGGGCGCTGCGTGTCGTTCGGCTTGGTGCAGGCGACGCCGACGCTGACGGTGACGGTCTGATAATTTGAGGTGCAGTGGGGCATCGCAAGGCGCTGCACCGCCTCGCGCACGGTCTCGCCGATCTCGAGCGCGCGCGTTGCGTTGGTGTTCGGCAGCAGCAGGCAAAACTCCTCGCCGCCATAGCGCCCGGCGAAGCCCATGGTCTCGGCGGCGATTCCGGCCAGCGTTTCGCCGAGCCTGGAGAGGCAGACGTCGCCTTCGGGATGGCCATAGGTGTCGTTGAACAGCTTGAAGTGATCGACGTCGATCATCAAAAGCGACAGCTCGCTGTCATATTGCTGCGCCTTCATCCATTCGAAATCGAGCCGGCTCTGGAAGCCGCGCCGGTTGGCGAGGCCGGACAGCATGTCGATCGAAGCGATCACGGTGAGCCGGTCGTTGGTAGCGACCAGTTCGCGCTCGCGCTGGGCAAGCTGCGCCGCCATCGCGTTGAAGGCGCGGGCCAGCGGAACAAATTCTGAAGGCAACCGGCTGCGCGCCGCGCGCACCGACCAGTCGCCCTGGCCGAATCGTTTCGCCATCGCTGCTATCATCTCGATCGGCTGGATGATGAGTTTCTCCGCGGCGATCAAGGCGCCGAGCAGCACAAACAGGCAGACGAAGCCGAGCTGCACGTAGGCGGTTCGAATCTCGCGATTGATCGTCGGCGGAGACCTTGGTTTCATCGATGCTGACGATCAGGCGCGATTGCGTGCCGGGAATGCGGGCAAAGTTGACGGCGCGTTTCGAGCCGTCGGTGGCGGCGAACGAAAGCGATCCCTCAGCCTGGTCGGAACCGATCGCCTTGTCGGCGATCGCCGACAACAGCGGCACATTGTCCAGCGCACGGCCGATCATGCTGGCCTGATCCGCCGGCGCCGCCAGCACGGTCCCCTCGCTATCGACCAGCACCGCCGAAATACCGGGCCGGCCGCCGAGATTGCCCATGACCTTCGACATCCAGTCGAGATTGACGCCGGCGACAATGACGGAATCCTCGCCGTCGTCACGATGGCGGAAACCGGATAGGCCGCCATCATGATCGGCTTATTGTCGACCTGGCGAGAGAAAATCGCTGAAGACGAAGTCGCGGGTCTCCCGCGCCTTCTTGAAGTAGGCCGCGGTCGCCAGATCACACCCGACCAGTGTCGGATGTCGAGCATTGCACCCGTCCATCGTGGCCGACGATCAGCAGGCTGCGAATCCACGGCAGATTGACCGGCAGGCTGGCGCGCAGGATGTCGCAACTGCGGCTGACGCCGCCGGCGGAGGCGCGGATATAGGCCGCCGATTTCAACATCGTCTCAACCGACGAGATGACTTCCCGTTGAGCATCGGCGCTGTGTTGCGCGAGACTGGAAAATTCCTGGTTGGCGAGCGCGATCTGCTTCGCCCTTGTGTCCTCGAGCGAACGGGCGCGCTCCAGCATCAGGGGCGCCACCAGGATCAGCGCCAGCAATGCGAGCCGCGCGCGGATTCCGAGAAGCTGCTTGAGTTTCGCTCTTTTGCGGTTGAAACTAACGTGTGACATCTTTGCCCCGGGCCCCATATGCAAGGTAGAGGGCGGGGTTCAAGAAGCCTTTCCCGAACTCGGTAAAATTGGAACTACCCCGTAAATTTACGACCGATGGATGACATGGCGCCGCAAATCTCTTCGCCGATAACGCCGCATTTACCAAACGGGCTTGCCACGGTGGAGCAAGAGATCGCGCGCGCCTGCAAGGAAGCGCGGCGGGATCGCGCGTCGGTGACGCTGATCGCGGTGTCGAAAACGTTCGGTGCCGAGACAATCGTGCCCGCGATCGAGGCCGGCCAGCGCGTATTCGGCGAAAATCGCGTGCAGGAAGCCAAGGCGAAGTGGCCAGGGTTAATATCGGCTTACCCCGGCATCGCGTTGCACCTGATCGGGCCGCTGCAATCCAACAAGGCCAAGGAGGCGGTGGCGCTGTTCGACGCCATTCATTCGGTCGACCGTCCGAGTATTTGCGAAGCGTTAGCCAAGGAAATCTTTTCGCAAAAGCGGCGGCCGCAATTGTTCGTCCAGCTCAATACCGGCGAGGAGCCGCAGAAGGCGGGCGTCGCGCCGGCGCAAGCCGACGCCTTCATCGCCAGCTGCCGCGACAAATATGGTTTGCAGATTTCCGGCCTGATGTGCATTCCGCCGCTCAACGACGCGCCGGCGCCGCATTTCGCGCTGACCGCGAAGATCGCCGCGCGCAACGGGCTGAAAAACCTGTCGATGGGCATGAGCGCCGACTTCGCCATCGCGATCCAGTTCGGCGCCACCCACGTGCGCATCGGCTCGGCGATTTTCGGAGCGCGGTGAGAGCCAGCCCTCGCTCGCCCCGCTCTTGCGGGGAGAGGTGAAGAAGCAATCTCACCCAATCACAATCCTGGTCTCCGGCCCCAGCCGCTGCAGCAACCGCAGCATCGCCGATTTCGTCATCGAAACGCACCCGGCGGTCGGCGAGAAATTCGGGCGCGCCAGATGCAGAAATACCGCGCTGCCGCGGCCGGCGATGCGCGGAGAGCTGTTGTGATCGATCTCGACAATGAAATCGTAGAGATGATCGTCGCGCTTCAGCCGATCGCCGCCGCGATCAGCGTCGAGCCGCACCGGCTGGTTGTAATGGCGGCTGCGGGGATCTTCGCACCAGGCGTCCTCCTGGCGGATGGCGCGAACCGGCAGAAATGTCCGCGGCCTCGGGTGGCGGTCGGCACGCCACCACAATTGCCGGGGCCGAAACGTGCCTTTGGGGCTCGCGCCGTCGCCCTCGCGCTTGTTCGCCCTGATTCCGCCGCGCCCGAGCGCGACCGGTATGGTTCGCCCGTTGGCGGTCAGCCAGCCCCGGCAAGGATCGCCGGCGGCGGGGTGAATCCGGATAGTGGAAAGCGGCCGATCGCGCGAGGTGACCTTATAAGCTATTGAAAAATATGAGCGTTCCATGAAGATCGTAAGCCCTCTGATTGCCTCATTGACGGCAAATGTTCTAATTCACGCCATACCGGACATTCGTCAAATTGCCCGCGATTTCTGGAGTAGACTGCGTTTCGACTTGTGAATCTGTAACAGTGGCCTACCTCAATACGAATCAAGACTGACGTACCCTGACTTTACCAATCAGACTCGGCTAAAGGCGCTTCCCGTTCGCACCTGCTGCCCCCAGGAGAATTGTACCCATGGCCAATGCCCGCAAGATCCTGATCGTGGATGACGACACCGATCTGCGCGATACGCTGGTGGAGCAATTATCGCTGCACGAGGAGTTCGAGGCCTCCGCCGTCGATACCGGCGCCAAAGGCGCCAGCGCCGCCAAGGCCAACGCTCCCGATCTGGTGCTGATGGATGTCGGACTGCCGGATACCGATGGCCGCGAAGTCGTGCGCTCCTTACGCAAGGGCGGCTTCAAGGCGCCGATCATCATGCTCACCGGGCACGATACCGATTCGGACACCATCCTCGGGCTCGAATCCGGCGCCAACGATTACGTGGCAAAACCGTTTCGTTTTGCCGTGCTGCTGGCGCGGATCCGGGCGCAGCTGCGCCAGCATGAAGCCAGCGAAGACGCGGTGTTTTCGGTCGGCCCCTATAGTTTCCGGCCCGGCTCCAAGATGCTCACCGGCGCCAATGCCAGGAAGGTGCGGCTGACCGAAAAGGAAACCGCGATCCTGCGGTTTCTGTATCGCGCCGGCCAGCTGCCGGTGTCGCGCGAGACGCTGCTGCAGGAAGTCTGGGGCTATAATTCGGGCGTCACCACCCATACCCTGGAAACCCACATCTATCGGCTGCGTCAGAAAATCGAGAAAGATGCGGCCAATCCCGAAATACTGGTGACGGAAGCCGGTGGCTACAAGCTGGTGCCGTGATACGATTCGGGCGACGATTCGTATTGATTGTTGATTGGCCCAATTAGCGCATCGCGATCACCGGTACTGCATGTCGATCGAAGATGATGTAGCCCTGCTCGAGCGCGTCCCGACACTGCGCCTGTTGGGGATGACCGCTTTGCGCATGCTGGCGATCGGCTCCGAGCAGCGCGATTTCGCCCGCGGCGATGTGCTCTTCAACGCAGGCGATGAGGCCGATGCCGGATATATCGTTCAACGCGGCGCGTTCCGGATCGAGGACGGTACCGGCGCCGAAATCGTCGCCGGTCCGGGCGCCTTGATCGGCGAGCTCGCGCTTGTGGTGGCGATGCGGCGGCCGTCCACCGCGACCGCGGTGGAACATTCCTCGGCGATCCGCGTCGCGCGCAGCCTGTTTCAGCGCGTGCTGGAAAGCGATCCCGCCGCGGCGCGCCGGCTTCGCGATGAATTCGCCAACCGCACCAGCCAGATCGCCAGCGATATCCTGATGGCGGGCGCGAAGCTGAGTATTTGAGCTAACGCGCAACGAGGAGTTCGCGAGCTCGGAAGACTGAAACTCACACCTCCAGCGTCACCGTGACCGGCACATGGTCGGACGGCCGCTCCCAGCCGCGGGCATCGCGCGTGATCCTGAAATCGCTGACGCTTTCTTTGAGGGCACGCGACACCCAGACGTGATCGAGCCTTCGGCCGCGATCGGCCAGCGTCCAGTCGGCGGCGCGATAACTCCACCAGGTATAGACTTTTTCCGATAGCGGGATGCGTTCGCGCGCGACGTCGATCCATTCGCCGTGGGCCT
Organism: uncultured Alphaproteobacteria bacterium; assembly: GCA_963761395.1. Classification (GTDB taxonomy): domain Bacteria; phylum Pseudomonadota; class Alphaproteobacteria; order Rhizobiales; family Xanthobacteraceae; genus Bradyrhizobium. The sequence continues at coordinate 21,164 of CAVXHU010000021.1, read as the reverse complement.
GCGCGGCCAACAGCTTCTCGCATTCGATCGGGGTGTGCGACACGACCTTCAGCAATTGCTTGTGCGACCACACGTCGTTTTCATGCGGCGCCACATTGAGATCGCCGACCAGGATGTGGCGGTCGTCGCCGCGCGGATGCAGCGGCTCGCACGCCTTCATCTCGTCGAGAAACTGGAGCTTGTGCTCGAATTTCGGATTGAGCGCGGGATCCGGAATATCGCCGCCGGCCGGAACGTAGAAATTATGCAGCACCAGCGGCTTCGACAGCTGCGCCTTTTCCCCAAACGCCACCGAGATGTGACGCGAATCGATCTTGTCGCAGAAGGTGCGGATATCGGTGGTCTCGAAGGGCAATTTCGAGATCACCGCGACGCCGTGATAACCCTTCTGCCCGTTCAGCGCGACGTGCTCGTAGCCGAGGCGCTTGAAACGCTTCAGCGGAAATGCGTCGTCGATGCATTTGGTTTCCTGCAGGCACAGCACGTCCGGCCTCACCGACTTGAGGAATTTAGCCACCAGATCGATGCGCAGCCGCACCGAATTGATGTTCCAGGTTGTCAGGGAGAAGCGCATGGGGATCGATGTATCAGGGCAAGAGCAGAAAGACACGCCTCATCCTGAGGAGCGGCCACTTGGCCGCGTCTCGAAGGATGAGGTTGATGGCGCGGCCATCCTTCGAGACGCATCGCTGCGCGATGCTCCTCAGGATGAGGCGTGAGCCAGATGAGGCTGGTTAAGTGATGCGTTCAGCCCGGTGGCGTCGACGAATAATTGGTAAAGTCGATCTTGAACAGGCCGGGATCGACTTTCTTGGAGGTATCCAGATTGTAGACCGCAACCGTGGTGTCATAGCCTTGCGGATCGGTCACCGTCCACTGCTTGAGCTGGCCGTCCTTGGCGCCGATCATCAGCATCAGGCGGCTGGTGCCGATCAGCGCCTGCTTCTCCTCGATGGTGACGCTGACGAAGACGTCGTCGGCCGTCACGCTCACGACGTTGGTGTCTTTCAGCAGATCGATGCGGTCCGACAAGAGATATCGCAGCGGCGTCTGCGACAGCGGATAGATGTCCTGGGTCGCAAGCTTGCGGTCGCGCACCGCCACCGAGGATCCGTCGGCGATGATCGCAATCGGGCTTGGGTCGTCATATTCGAAACGCACCTTGCCGGGCTTCTGGATGTAAAAATCGCCCCTGGTCCTGCTGCCGTCAGGTCCGACCTGGACGAAATTTCCGACCAGCGTCTGCAGCGATGACAGATACGAACTCACCTTGGCGGCTTGCGCCTTTTGATTGGCATCGAAGGTCGCGAAAATATTGGCGGGAAGATTCCGGCGCGGATCGGGAATCACCGGGTTGGGCGGTGGCGCCGGCGTCGCCCCGGTTGTCATCGGGCCTCGCTGCGGGTCCGACGCGCTCATCTGCAGGGCGTCGCGTCCCTTTGGTGCAGGTTTTGGAATCGGAATGGTCTCTGCAGCAGAAGATGTCACGCCAGATAGTGTCGCGACGCCGATCATCGATGCCGCGATCAGCAACGCCAAACCACTGCGCATGCCGATCGCGAATTGTTCTGTCATTCGAAAGTGCGGATCTCTATTCAACGCGTCGTCCTGCCCGGCTTTCGGCCATTTTATCGTGGTTTCGGCAAAAGGAGATATGGTTTTTCCGTGAAAATATAATGCCGATCTAGGCTATTCATTAGCCTGACAAGGCTTCTCAAAAGCGGCTTTCTTCTTCTTCGACCAGAATTTCGCGCTTTCCGGCGTGATTGGCCTGTCCGACGATGCCCTCGAGTTCCATTCGTTCCATCAGCGACGCGGCGCGGTTATATCCGATCTGCAGCCGGCGCTGGATGTAGCTGGTGGAGGCCTTGCGGTCGCGCTTGACGATCGCCACCGCCTGCGCAAACAGATCGGCGCCTTCGCCCGCGCCCATGCCGGTGGAATCGAACACCGCGCCGTCTTCGTCGACGGGCTCTTCCGCGGTGACCGCTTCGAGATATTCCGGGGTGCCTTGCGACTTGAGATGGCGCACCACCTTCTCGACCTCTTCGTCGGAGACGAAAGGTCCATGCACGCGGCTGATGCGTCCGCCGCCGGCCATATAGAGCATGTCGCCCTGTCCGAGCAGCTGCTCGGCGCCCATCTCGCCCAAAATGGTGCGACTGTCGATTTTCGAGGTGACCTGAAACGAGATGCGGGTCGGGAAGTTCGCCTTGATGGTGCCGGTGATGACGTCGACCGACGGCCGTTGCGTGGCGAGGATCACATGCAGGCCGGCGGCGCGCGCCATTTGCGCCAGGCGTTGCACCGCGCCTTCGATATCCTTGCCGGCGACCATCATCAGGTCGGCCATTTCGTCGACGATGATGACGATGAAGGGCAGCGGCTCGAGATCGAGCTTCTCGTTTTCGTAGATCGCCTTGCCGGTTTCCTTGTCGAAGCCGGTATGCACCGTTCGCGTCAGCTCCTCGCCCTTGGATCTCGCTTCCACCAGCCGCGCATTGTAGCCGTCGATGTTGCGCACGCCGAGCTTGGACATTCTCTTGTAGCGCTCTTCCATCTCGCGCACCGCCCATTTCAGCGCGACCACGGCCTTCTTGGGGTCGGTCACCACCGGCGTCAGCAAATGCGGAATGCCGTCATAGACGGAGAGTTCGAGCATCTTGGGATCGACCATGATCAGGCGGCATTGATCCGGGCGCAGCCGGTACAGCAGGCTGAGGATCATGGTGTTGATGGCGACCGATTTGCCGGAGCCGGTGGTGCCGGCGATCAGCAGATGCGGCATGCGCGCCAGATCGACGATGATGGATTCGCCGCCGATGTTCTTGCCGAGACAGAGCGGAAGTTTTGCAACCGAGTCGTTGCCGTCCTTGACCGCCAGCAATTCGCGCAGATAAACCTTTTCGCGATGCGGGTTCGGCAATTCGATGCCGATGGCGTTGCGGCCGGGAACCACCGCGACGCGCGCCGAGAGCGCGCTCATCGAGCGCGCGATGTCGTCGGCAAGCCCGATGACGCGCGACGATTTGATGCCGGGCGCGGGCTCCAGTTCATACAGCGTCACCACCGGGCCGGGATGGGCCTTGACGATTTCGCCGCGGACGCCGAAATCGCCGAGCACGCCTTCCAGCGCGCGCGAGTTTGAATCGAGTTCCGACCTGCTGAGCGGCTGGCGATCCGAAGCCTTCGGCGCGGTGAGTACGGAAATCGGCGGCAGCTCGAACTTGTCGGATGACCTGCGCGCCGGCGCGCGGGGCGCGGCCTTCTTGCGCGGGGCGCGGGCGGCCGGGAATTTCCTCGTCGTCCTCGTCGTCGTAATCTTCTTCGGCCTGCGGGGCCAGCGACGGAGCCGCGCGGCCGCCCAGATTCGGCTCCTGGCGTTCGAACGAAAGGCCGCGCGGCGGCGGCGCGCTCGCAACCAGCGAGCGGTAAGCCAGGGTCAGCAACCGCCACAGCCGCGCTTTTGCGCTCATGGCGGCATGAAACGCCCATCCCAGCGAGACCGAGCCGTCGTCATCCTCTTCCACGAAGGGTGCGTCGTCGTCCTCGATCGACGTCAATTCTTCTTCCTGCGGGCGCGATCCCATGCCGCTCGCCATCACGAATGTCGCGACCATGGCGGCCAACAGGATGATGCCGAGCACGAGGCGATAGATAATACCGGGCGGACCGAACACGACGGCCGGCGCGCGCACCAGCGCGTCGCCGACGACGCCGCCAAGCCCGGTCGGCAGCGGCCAAGCCCCGCCATGCGGCCAGCAACTGGCAAAGCCGGCCGAGATCGCCGTGCAGAGAATCCAGCACGCGATCCGCAGCGCTTCGCGGTCGAAGGTGCGATGGGTCAGCATGCGCCAGCCCCACACCGCGACCGGGAGGATCAGCATGATCGCGCCAAGGCCGAGAATCTGCATCAGGAGATCGGCGCCGATCGCGCCGGGATAGCCGACGACGTTGCGGATCGCGCGCGACGTCGCGTGGCTGAGGCTCGGATCCTGCACCGACCATGTCATCAGCGCCGCCGCCGCCACGCCGGACAATGCGATCAAGCTCAACCCGGCGAGTTCGCGCAACCGCCGCGCCAGGGCCTCGCGGATCGAAGCCGGCAATTGGCCGACCAGGGGAAGCACTCGTTCGATCGCTGGCATGCTCATGGGGCCCTGCGACTAGAAGCTAAATGTGTGGAGCGAAGTACTAGCGACGACGAAGGTGCACTCCCTCTCCCATGGGAGAGGTAAAGGCAAGACCGCGCTCCGATTCCACAATCATAAATCCGGCCTAATCGAGAATTTCGAACCAGCCGGTGCAATGCCTCGGCTGTTGTTTCACCATCCGCCACCAGCGCCAGGCGAATGTAGCCGGCGCCGGGATTGCTGCCGTCGGCTTGCTGCCGCGCCAGGTAACTTCCGGGCACCACGCGCACGCCGCCGTCCTTGTAGAGTTTCACCGTCGCCGCTTCGTCGCCGCCGCGCTCCGACACATCGAGCCAGACGCAGAAGCCGCCGGCGGGCCGGTGATAGCCGTAGCGATTGCCGAGAATCTGATCGGCGAGATCGAACTTGATCCGGTAGAGCCGCCGGTTCTCCTCGACATGCGCCTCGTCGCTGTAGGCCGCGACCGCGACATGCTGCAGCGGCACCGGTACCTGGGGCGCGGCGACATTGCGCAGCTCGTGAAAGGTGCCGAGAAATTTCTTGTCGCCGGCGGCAAAGCCGACCCGCATGCCCGGCAGGTTCGAGCGCTTCGACAGCGACTGAAACGCAACGACATTGGTGAAGTCAGGCCCGGCGCATTCCAGCATGCTGCCGGGCGCTTCTTTGGTATAGATTTCCGAATAGCATTCGTCGCTCAGAATCATGAAGCCGAACCGATCGGCGAGTTTCTTCAGGCGGCTGAAATAATCCTTCGAGGCCACGGCGCCTTGCGGATTCGCCGGCGAGGCGATGTAGATCGCAACCGTTCGCGCCAGCGTAGTGTCATCGAGCGCATCGAGATCGGGGAGAAATCCGTTGGCGAGCGTGGTCGGCAGATAGATCGCCTCGCAGCCGGCGGCGCGGGCGCCGGCGGCATAGGCCGGGTAAAACGGATTGGGTATCAGGATCGCAGGCCTGCCCCTGCGCTCGCTGACATAGCGCGCAGCGGTGAGCGCGGCGAAAAACAGGCCCTCGCGGCTGCCGTTGAGCACCAGAAGCTCGCTCTCGGGATCGATCCCGCGCGGCAGGTCGAACCGGCTGGAAAGCCAGTTCGCCGCCGCCCGGCGAAACGGCTCGATGCCCTTGGCGATCGGATAGCGGCCGAAATCGGCGATATGCTTGGCCAGCACCGGGCCGACAAAGCCGGGCACCGGGTGCTGCGGCTCGCCCAACGATAGCGTTATCAATGGCTTACCCGGCTGGTACGGGGACAGGAGTTCGGTCAGCCGCGCGAATGGCGAGCGCTCGCTTTCCTGACTGCCGGCGCCCTGCGGCGCGCGGGATGAAGCGGTCATTGCCATACTTTAAGCGCCAGCACTCTTGGGGCCGCCGATCGCACGTCGAGACCGGCCGGATACGGATCAAACCACCATAGATACGGCGAGGTTAAGACGCGATTAACCATCGACGCCAGCGACGATTTTGCTACTGGTATTACCGGATCATTGCAGCGAAGTATTACTTTTGGAGGCCGCGGATGGCAACCACTGTGACGAGCAAAGGCCAAGTAACGATCCCGAAGCGGGTCCGCGATCATTTGGGGATTGATCCCGGCAGCCGAGATAGCTTTCCGGCGCGCGCCCGACGGCAGCATCATCATCGAGAAGGCTGATGGGACACGGCGCCGAGACGTTTCGCCGAATTGTGTCGGCATTGCGGGCCCCGGTCCGTCCTCGGACGAAATCATGGCGATGCTGCGTCGCGATTAATCCGTGTCGCTCGGTCGTCTCCAACGGCTCGGCTCGACATCTTCACCAGAACGCTTGATTGTGGCGGATGGTATCGGGCATGAAGCGAAGCAAGCCTCGTGGCCAAAACAGGCGGTCCGGGTGGGCCGCGCTCCGGGGCGATGGAGATCTATGACGTCACTCAGATCAACTCACGTCGCATCGGGGTATCACCCCGGTGCCACAACCAGTCAAGAAAGCCGGCATATTCCATTGCGGATCGGCGGGTGAGCCATGCGACCTTGCGATGTACTCACGGAAAACGCGCTCTCGTCCCAATCGCGTTCTGACGGAGCGGCGGTCTTTCCGCTCGATCCGGCCAGTTCATTTTCAAGCCATTTCGCGCGCGACGACGGATCGGAAGGATCGATCGGTCCGAAGTTCATGTCGTGGCAGGGATGGCGACGACCGGATCGTCTCGACCAGCCTTCCTTCAATGGCGTCGAACCAGGCAGCCCGCGCCTGAAGGCGTAGAACACACGAAGTGAAGCTATGGTCTGCGTCGTCTGCTGACCCTGCCGAATGAACGCCGGATCGATCGGCGGATTACGCTCCGCATGCGACGAGGGCCTCGCCCTACCGGTTTCGGCAGCCGCTCGAAGCTCGGCAATCCCTCGGGGATTTGATGGAAGGCCTGCTTGTCGATGGTGAAGATCGCCATCTGCGGGGTGCCAAACAGGCGGGATCGTCGAGCGTGCCGACTTTCAAAATCGCCGCGGGCAGACCCGGCCGCCGTGTGGTCAGATGGGTGCCGCATTCGGCGCAGAATTCCCGCGTCACCGCGTTCTCGAGATCGCTGCGGGTAAATTGCTTCGGCGTTCCCTTGGTGTAGCTGAAGCCGTCGCGCGGCATCAGCAGAAACATGTTGGGGGAGCCGCCGGTGATATATTGGCATTCGCGGCAGTGGCATTGCGCCTTCATCATCGGCTCGCCCTCGGCCACATAGCGCACCTGGCCGCAATAGCACCCGCCTTCCAGTTTCATGGCGTCCTCCCTGCCTTGTCGCGCTTGATTTTGGCCGGCGGGGCGGCTTTGGCAATGCTTTTTTGCTTCGCTTCAAATCGCGCGCTGCCTTCGCCGGCGCCGGTCAGGCGTTGTCCGCAAAAAGAAAGGGGCTCCAACTTGCGCTGGAGCCCCTCAACGGTCGGGGCATTGCCGGGTATGTGCCCAAACCGTAGTTCTGGGCGCGACCTCGAGCAGATCGCGCCCCGGGAGAACTCACATGTTGTAGGCGCGTTCGGTGTGCTCGGTGATGTCCAGGCCCTCGCGTTCCACCTCAACGGTGGCACGCAGGCCGACGATGACATCGACGACCTTGTAGAGGATCGCCGAACCGATGCCCGACCACACCAGCGTGGTGCAGACGCCCCAGGTTTGCGAGATCATCTGCGCCGCGAAGTCGTAGTCGGCGATCTTGCCGGTGGTGTAGTCCATGATGCCGGCGCCGCCGAGCGCCGGATTCACCAGGATGCCGGTGCCGAGCGCGCCGACGATACCGCCGATGCAGTGGACGCCGAACACGTCGAGCGAGTCGTCATAACCGAGCGCGTTCTTGACCACGGTGCAGAAGAACAGGCAGACCACGCCGACCACCAGACCGAGCACGATCGCGCCCATCGGACCGGAGTAACCGGCCGCGGGTGTCACCGCCACCAGTCCCGCCACCGCGCCCGAAATCGCGCCGAGCACCGAGGGATGGCCCTTGATGATCCACTCCGCGAACATCCACGACATCGCCGCCGCTGCGGTGGCGACGAAGGAGTTGGTCATGGCGAGCGCCGCGCCGCCATTGGCTTCGAGGTTCGATCCGGCGTTGAAGCCGAACCAGCCCACCCAGAGCAGCGAGGCGCCGATCATCGACATGGTCAGCGAATGCGGAGCCATCAGGTCCTTGCCGTAACCGGTGCGCTTGCCGATCAAGAGCGCGCCGACGAGGCCCGCGATGCCGGCGTTGATGTGCACCACGGTGCCGCCTGCGAAGTCGATCGCACCCTTCTTGAAGACCCAGCCGGCGTCGGCGTTGACTTCATCGAGTTTGGCCTGCGCCGCAGCCTTCGCCGCCGCGTCGCCCGCGGCGGCAAGAGCCTTGACCGCATCCGAGATCGCGTCCGGTCCCGCCCAGTACCAGACCATATGCGCGATCGGGAAATAGATCAGCGTCACCCAGAGCGGGATGAACAGCGCGACCGCCGCGAATTTCATCCGCTCGGCGAAGGCGCCGAGGATCAGCGCCGGAGTGATCGCCGCGAAGGTCATCTGGAAGCAGACGTAGACCAGCTCCGAGATGTTGGCATCGACGCTGAATGTCGCCCCCTTGGAATTCGTCGTCACGCCCATCAGGAAGGCTTTCGAGAAGCCGCCGATGAAGTCGGACCCGCCGGTGAAGGCAAGGCTGTAGCCGTACAGCGCCCAGAGCAGGACGACGATGCAGACGGTGTAGAAAACCTGCATCAGCATCGAGAGCATGTTCTTGGAACGGACCATGCCGCCATAGAACAGCGCAAGGCCGGGGATCGTCATCAACAGCACCAGCACCGTCGATGTCAGCATCCAGGCGTTGTCGCCCTTGTTGACGGTTGGCTCCGCGTAGGCAGCGGTCGCGGCGAACAGGCCGACTGCGAGGGCCGCCAATCCCGCGCTATAGGGACGTTTGAACGTCATTTGTTTTACTCCTGATTGGATAAGGTTGAGCGCGAAATCAGAGTGCCGCGGCATCTGCCTCTCCGGTGCGGATGCGAACCGCATGGTCGAGGTTGATGACGAAGATCTTGCCGTCGCCGATCTGTCCGGTTTTTGCAGCTGACGTGATGGCGTCGATGGTCTTGTCGACCTGGTCCGAGGCGACAGCGACCTCGATCTTGATCTTGGGCAGGAAGCTCACCGCGTATTCAGCCCCGCGATAGATTTCCGTATGGCCCTTCTGCCGGCCATATCCCTTGACTTCCGTCACCGTGAGACCGTGAACGCCAATGGCGGTCAGGGCATCACGGACTTCTTCGAGCTTGAATGGCTTGATGATCGCCATAACAATTTTCATGGGTCCTATCCCCGCTTGGGCCCGGTCCAGACGCGACCGGGCGTTCTCGACTGAGGTTCACCACGCGGAGAAGTTCACTACGCGGGCACAGCCAGCACCGGTAGAATCAAATGCCGTGCCAGAACGGCCGCGTTCCCTAACGGATTATGAACGCGGACCTTTTCGCGCTTTGCGGGAATCGGCCTGACCTGCGCTATTCGGTCGCGCTCAAAGCCTAGCCACGCCTGCCTAAAACCTGGGCATGACAGGGTCTGGACATAATCGTGCCCACCCGTCGGGCAGGAAAAAGGTATTTGGATGGGGAATTTTACTGTAAAGCCTCGCCGTGCTGCGAAATGTCGAGCCCTTCAAGTTCGTGCTCCCGTGACACCCGCAGCGGCACGAAGGCGCTGACCAGCTTGAGCAGCACATAGGTCACACCGCCGGACCACAGCAGGGTGACCGCGATACCGTAGAGCTGGATCAGCAGCTGCCGGGGATTGCCCTCGATCAGGCCGGAGGTCCCGCCGATCGAGGCGGTCGCAAACACCCCGGCCAGCAGGATCCCGGTCATTCCGCCGATGCCGTGCACGCCGAACACATCGAGCGAATCGTCGTACCTGAAACGGTGCTTCAGCCAGGTGCAGGCCCAGAAGCACACCAGACCCGCGATCACGCCAATGACGATGCCGTGCCATGGCGCGACGAATCCGGAAGCCGGCGTAATCGTTCCAAGGCCCGCGACCGCGCCGGAAATCATGCCGAGCACCGACGGCTTGCGCCGGATCGTCCATTCGATCGCGCCCCAGGTCAGCGCGCCGGCACAGGCCGCCAGATGGGTCGCGACGATCGCCATCACCGCGCGCGAATTCGCCCCCAGCGCCGATCCGCCGTTGAAGCCGAACCAGCCGACCCACAGCAATCCCGTGCCCATCACCGCGAGCGACAAATCGAATGGCGACAGATTTTCGGTGCCATAGCCGTGGCGGCGGCCGATCATTTTGGCCGCAACCAGGCCGCCGATCCCGGCGCTGAGATGCACGACGAGGCCGCCGGCAAAATCCAGCACGCCGGCGGCGCCGAGGAAGCCGCCGCCCCAAACCCAATGGGCGAGCGGAACGTAGACGAACATGAACCAGCCGATGGAAAACAGCAGATAGGCCGAGAACCGCATCCGGTCGGCGACCGAGCCCGCCACCAGCGCCACGGTGATGATCGCAAACGTCATCTGGTAAAGCATGAACAAGCCTTCCGGAATCGTCTTCGCCGCGGGATTGACGCCGTCCATGGTCATGCCGGCGAGAAACCAGCGATCGAGCGTCCCAAGCCAGGGACCGTCGCCGACAAACGCCAGCGAATAACCGAACGCCACCCAGAGAATCGAAATAATCGTTACGGCTGCGAGGCTTTGCGCCATCGTCGCCAGCACGTTTTTCTTGCGCACCATGCCGGAATAGAACAACGCCAGACCCGGTATCGTCATCATCAGCACCAGCGCCGTCGCAACCATCATCCACGCGGTGTCGGCGGCGCTGATCTCGGAGGTTTCGGCAAAGGCCGGGGTCGCAAACGATGAGATCGCCGCAAGATTAATCGCCGCAGCCAGCCGTGCTGCACGACACGATAGTGCCCCCATGGTATTTCCCCAGCCTGTTATGATTTTATGGATCGCACGCCTGGCATCGTTGCCGGATGCGACTGAAGTGGAAGGAATTCTAGAGCGCGTCGCTGTCGGTCTCGCCGGTCCGGATCCGCAACGCGTGATCGATCGGCGTCACGAATATCTTGCCGTCGCCGATCTGGCCGGTGCGCGCGCTGGAGGTGATGACCTCGACCGCCTTGTCGGCGAGATTTGACGCGACCGCGATTTCGATCCTGAGCTTGGGCAGAAAATTCACGACATATTCGGCGCCGCGATAGATTTCGGTGTGGCCCTTCTGGCGGCCGTAACCCTTGACCTCGGTCACGGTCATGCCGCTGACGCCGATCGCGGTGAGGGCCTGGCGCACCTCGTCAAGCTTGAATGGTTTGATAATGGCAACAACGAGCTTCATGGTCAGGCCTTCATTCTCGAATTCCAAAGGGTCGGTCGCGGCTTGATTTGCGCCCGCGCAAGTCTGGCATCTTTCTGTGCAAATGGCACAAAAAGTTGCAGGCGGGAGCGAAAAACAATGGCTGTGGCTCGCCCCCGATCGATAGCCGCCCTGTACAGGCACCGGGATAACCAGCCAAGATGCGGTTTCATCGCCAGCGGTCTTGCTGGCCCGCCAGTGCGCCAAAACCCCTAAGGGGATGAAATGTCAAACCGATCCTGGTTCTTTGCGTCGCAAGGCAAGCAACAGGGTCCCTACCCGGAAGCACAGCTGCGCGACTTCATCGCCAACGGCACGGTCACCGCGGAAACGCTGGTCTGGACCGAGGGCATGGCGGGCTGGCAAAAAGCCGGGGAAATTCCAGGGCTGCTCTCGGGCGCCGCGGGTTCGCCCGTCGTTCCAGGCGCGGGCGCCGTCTCGGCAAGCGGCGCCCCTGCAGGCGGACCGCTTTCGGTCGATTTCGGAATCTGGGATTTCATTTGGCGCACGCTGGTGTTGTTGATCGGCCTGGTGTTGGTCATCCCTGTGCCGTGGGTCATCGTCATGTACTGCAGATGGATCGTGTCGTGCACGCACGTTCCGGATCGGCCAAATCTCACCTTCTCGGGCCGGCCAATCACCATCCTGTGGTGGTACTTTGGAGCGATTTTGTTATCCATCTGTCTCGCCCTGGCGGGAATCCGGTATCTCAGCGCACTCATGATCTTCGTAGAATTCGGACTGTACTGGCTCGCGATCAGGTGGTTCGTTGCCAACATCGCGTCGAATGGGCAGCCGCTTGGGCTTAGTTTCTCAGGCTCATACTGGGGCTATCTGGGCTGGAGCATCCTGTCTGCCTTGTCCATCATCACCATTATCGGCTGGGCGTGGGTTTACACGGCGCAAATGCGATGGATGTGCCGTCATGTCGAAGGCACGCGGCGCGACATCGTTTTCACTGCTACCGGGTTGGAGTTTCTGTGGCGTTCGCTTGTCACCGGGCTTGGCTGCGTCTTTATTGTCACCATTCCGTGGGTGATGCGCTGGTTCTTCCGCTGGCAAGCGTCGCAAGTCGTGCTGGTTGAAAGAAGCGCACTCGCCAACGCGTAAACGGGATCACTTGCGTTCGCGAAGCGAGCCTTCCTGCGCCACCGAGGCCACCAGCGTGCCGTCCTGCTTGAAGATCATGCCGCGGGTCAGGCCGCGTCCGCCCCGCGCGCTTGGCGAGTCCTGGGCATAAAGCAGCCATTCGTCGGCACGGAACGGGCGGTGAAACCACATCGCGTGATCGAGGCTCGCCGGCATCATCCGCTTGTCGAACAAGGTGCGGCCGTAGCGCGCCATCGCGGCGTCAAGCAGCGAAAAATCCGACGCATAGGCCAGTGCGCACATGTGCAGCGCCGGATCGTCAGGCAGTTTCGCCGCGGTGCGAATCCAGACATGGATGCGGCCGTCGTCGATCTTCTGGCCGAAATAGCGGCCGAGTTCGACCGGACGCAGTTCGATCGGGCGGTCGGATTCGTAGTAGCGGCGGATGAACTCCGGCATCTCGCGGAACATCGGCTGCTTGGCGACTTCTTCGGCGGTGAGTTTTTCCGGCAGCGGCACGTCCGGCATCTTGTCCTGGTGGTCGAACGAGCCTTGCTCCTCGATATGAAACGACACCATGATCGAGAAGATGGCGTTGCCGTGCTGGATCGCGGTGACGCGGCGGGTCGAATAGCTCTTGCCGTCGCGCAGCCGTTCGACTTCGTAAATGATCGGAATCTGCGGATCGCCGGGCAGGATGAAATAACAGTGCAGCGAATGCGGCAGCCGGCCCTCGACGGTGCGGCACGCCGCCACCATCGCCTGTCCGATCACCTGGCCGCCGAACACCCGCTGCCAGCTGGTCTTCGGGCTGTTGCCGCGAAACAGGTTCACCTCGAGCGGCTCGATATCGAGAATGGAAATCAGGTCGATCAGGCCTTTGGACATGGAAGCGCTTTCGGTTCGAACTTTTGCGGCGGCAACATAGCACGACTCGTCATTCCCCGCGCAAGCGCGACGCTTGTCGCTGAGGATGCGAGCTTTGCGAGCGCAGGCCCGGAATCCATACTCCCGAGCGTGGTTACGGATTCCGGGCTCGCTCGCTGCGCTCACGCCCCGGAATGACGACTTTGGAGACCCTTGTTTCGCCTATCTGTTTCGCCCAGCTATACTCCGGTAGCAAGAGCGTGAGTGAGCAGGTCCAGCATGTCGGCACAGCGAAGCATTGTCATCGGCGGCGGCGCGTTTGCAGGTCTGGCGCTGGCGCTGGCGCTGCGTCAGGGCCTTGGCGCCGATATTGCGATCATCGTGGCCGATCCGGCGCTGGCGGGCCGGCCGAGCCGCGATCCACGCGCGACCGCGATCGTCGCGGCCTGCCGCCGGCTGTTCGAGGCGATCGGGGTGTGGGATCAGGTCGCAGGGAATGCGCAGCCGATCCTCGACATGGTCGTCACCGATTCCAGGCTGCAAGACGCCACCCGTCCGGTGTTTCTCACTTTCGCAGGCGATGTCGAGCCGGGCGAACCGTTCGCGCACATGATCGAGAATCGTCATCTGATCGATGCGCTGGTCACGCGCGCCGAGGCCGAAGGCATTGATCTCCGGGCTACCGCGGTGTCGGATTTCGCCCCGCGCGGCGGGGGCGTCGATGTGACGCTGGCGGACGGCAGCGTCATCGCGGCGAGCCTCTTGGTGGCGGCCGACGGCGCGCGCTCCAAATTGCGCGCGCGTGCCGATATCGCCACCCATGGCTGGGATTACGATCAATCCGGCATCGTCGTCACCGTCGGCCACGAGCGCGATCATCACGGCCGCGCCGAAGAACATTTTTTGCCCGCCGGGCCGTTCGCGATCCTGCCGCTGACCGGACAACGCTCGTCGCTGGTATGGACCGAGAAGCGCACCGAGGCCGCGCGCATCGTCGCTTTGAGCGAGGATGAATTTCACGGCGAACTCGAGCAGCGCTTTGGCCTGCATCTCGGTGAGATCAAGGCGCTCGACAAACCGCGCGCATTTCCCTTGGGATATTTCGTCGCGCGCTCCTTCATCGGCGAACGGCTGGCGCTGGTCGGCGACGCCGCGCATGTGATTCACCCGATCGCGGGGCAGGGGCTCAATTTGGGCCTCAAGGATGTTGCCGCGCTCGCCGAGGTGATCGTCGACGCCGCGCGGCTCGGCATGGATCTCGGGCAGGCCGACGTGCTCGACCGCTACCAGCGCTGGCGGCGTTTCGACACCATGGCGATGGGGCTTGCGACCAATTCGCTCAATCTGTTGTTCTCGAACGAATCGACGCTGCTGCGCACGGTGCGCGATATCGGGCTGGGGCTGGTCGATCGCGCGCCGCCGCTGAAAAACCTGTTCATCCGCCAGGCCGCGGGACTAGCGGGCGAAGTGCCGCGGCTGTTGAAGGGCGAGGCGTTGTAGGAAAGCACGTTACGTCGTCCCTGCGAAAGCAGGGACCCATAACCACCGGCGTTAATGATTAGGGGAAAGCGTCAGCCTTCACTGCAGGAACGATGACGGCCGCGGAGTATGGATCCGGATCGCGTTCGCAGAGCCTGTCATCGGGCGGCGCTTTGCGCCGACCCGTTGGCTCACTTGTCCGGGACGACTCGTTGAGGCGCCCGGCCCCCAATTGCTCACTCGATCTTCCTCGCCTCTTCCGGCAGCATGATCGGGATGCCGTCGCGGATTGGATAAGCGAGCTTTGCGGAACGCGAGATCAACTCCTGCTTCGCGGCGTCAAACTCAAGCGGGCCTTTGGTCAGCGGACAGACCAGGATTTCCAGCAGCTTTGGATCGACGCTGCCTTCGAGGCGTTCGGGTGGGGAAGTCATGCTTTGGTCTCCGGCTTAGGTCATTCGCCGCTGTAGCATATCCGATTGAAACCTGTCGCCGCGCTTATCGCGAGGCCATCCGGATGAGTTCCTCGAGTACCGCCTGCTGTTTCGCCCGCGGCAATGGCCGGTCCGACAGCGCAAAGCCGATAAACGCCCAGTAGAATATTTGAGCGCGGGAACGCGCCGCGCCCGGCGAAACACCGGACCTCTCAAACAGGCTTTCCACATAACCCAGCCGGCGCCGGTCGATGGCCTGCACCGCGGCGCGGGCCGCCGGGTCGACCGTGGCCCAGGTGCGGACCGCCTTCTCCAGCGAAAGCCTGGCGCCGAACGCTTGGCGCAACAGCAGCCGCAGCGGGTCGTCGTGATCGGACGCAGCCTCGAGATTGGCAATGATCTGCTCGGCCGCAACCTTGCGCCAATGCTTGAGGATCGCTGAGTGGAACGCGCCGATGTCGGCGAAATGCCAGTAAAAACTGCCGCGCGACACCCCCATCGCCTTGGCCAGCGGCTCGGCCTTCAGCGCGGTAAACCCGCGTGTCGCCAGGGTCCTGAGGCCCTGATCGAGCCAGTCCTTTGCGGAAAGCTGATCGGTCATGTTGTTCCTGCGACAATCCACCATACACTACTGTATTGACAGGCGCCAGCCCGGTCCGTCATAACACCATACAGTCATGTATGGAGAACAGTCCGATGCGCGATGTCCTGTTGCAATGCTCGGGTCTGGCCGCCATCGCGGTCGCCCTGATCCACGGCGTGCTCGGCGAAACCAAGGTGTTCGCGCGCGCCACCATCGAACCGCCGCGACTGCGAACCCTGATCCGGCTGGTCTGGCAGGCCGGCACCGTGGCGTGGATTGGCGGCGGCGTGCTGCTGATGGCCGCGCCGTGGATGGCGTCGGAGCCGGCCCGGCACTGGATCATCCTGACGCTGGCCTGCGTGTTCGCGTTCGCCGCGCTTTGCAACGCCTGGGCGACGCGCGGCCGGCATTTCGGATGGATGGCGCTCAGCGCGGTGGTCGCGCTGGCGGTCGCCGGGTATTAGCGCACCGACTTTTTCTCACTGGCGCGTAATCCGCCAGATCGTGCCGTTGCCGTCTTCGGACACAAGCAGTGCGCCGTCGTGCGCGACGGCCACTCCCACGGGCCGCCCCCATACCTCGGAATCGTTGAGGACAAAGCCTGTGACAAAGTCCTGATATTCGCCGGTGGGCACTCCATCCCTGAGACGGATGCGGACGACTTTGTAGCCGGTACGTTTGGACCTGTTCCAGGAGCCATGCTCGGCCGCGAACCCATCACCCCGATATTCCGACGGAAATGCACTGCTGTCGTAGAATGTAAGCCCAAGGGAAGCCGAGTGGGCCTGGATAAGAACATCGGGAACGGTGACTTTCCCCTTCAGATCAGGGCGTTTGCCGGCGTGCCGTGGATCTTCGTTGTTGCCGAT
The DNA here is from genome assembly GCA_963761395.1 of uncultured Alphaproteobacteria bacterium. Classification (GTDB taxonomy): domain Bacteria; phylum Pseudomonadota; class Alphaproteobacteria; order Rhizobiales; family Xanthobacteraceae; genus Bradyrhizobium. The sequence goes on along the minus strand of CAVXHU010000021.1, from coordinate 4,835 downwards.
ATAGAACCAGGGCCACCCGTAGAACGCGCCTTCGCGCACGCGCGTCACGTAGTCCGGCACCAGATTGTCTCCCATGCCGTCGCGCTCGTTGGTGGAGCAATACACATCGCCATTGGCGGGATGAACGGCGAGACCCACACAATTGCGGATACCGGTTGCGAAGACGCCCGCGCGTTTTCCGTCGGGATCGAACATCAGCACGTCTGCGCGGCCGGTCTCGCTTCCCCAGCTCGCGCCGAGCGGGTGTTCGCTGATCCACGCTTGCAATCCTCCTGGCGCGCTTCCCATCCCTTCTCCGTCATTGCCGGCGGAGCCGACCGATACCAGCATCCGCTTGTCGTCGTTGGTGAAGGCGATGTCCCTGGTCGAGTGTCCGTAGCCATGCGGCAATTCGGCCACGACGGTTTCAGGTTTCCCCGCGGCTTTGAGATCGCCCGCCCTGTAGGGAAAGCGAACGACGCTGTCGGTGTTGGCGACGTAAATCCATTGAGGATTGCTTCCGCTCGGGTAAAAAGCGATCCCGAACGGCCTGTTAAGCGCGCTGGCGTAAATCTCGTTTGCGGACGGTTTCGAGTCTCCATCGGCCGCGCGCAAGATGCGAATTCTTCCCGCCCTGGTTTCCGCGACGAAAATGTCGCCATTGGGTGCCACCCGCATCTGGCGTGGCTCATTCAGTCGCTCGGCGAACAACTCGACCTTGAATCCGGCGGGAACCTGCGGCAAAGCGGCCGCGGGTCGCGGCACGACATGAGAAACGTTGGCAGACGAGGGCGTCGCCCCCGGCCGCGGCAGATCTTCGGCCTTGATCAGACGGCTCACACCAGGCTTGTCGGCGCGCCAGTCGCCAAACGCAGCGGTGCCTGACAGCGGCCCCGACTGGGCCAGTGCACGGTCAACGCCGCCGCCGGCGAATACCGATGCCGCCACCAGATACGTTGCCATCAAGCGTAACCGGCGATTGCGCAACCGCATTGATCCTCGATCCCTCAACCCAACATAAGATCCCAAGAAACGGCGTTCGAGTTGCATGGATCGCTTCTCCGAAAGTGGTGCCCCCTCGGGCAATGAAGCAGACAAGCGACTGTTCCTCGATCAACTCGCGATCGCAGTCGAAGTCGCGATCAATTCCTGATGCGAAAGCGATCGTTGGTTTGAAGAGGCGAAGCTGTCGATGGCGTGTTTCATCAATACACGCCCGGAAGAAAATTAGAACGTCTCTAGTTTAGAGCGAGTCTTTTTGCCTGCCGGCTTTCGAACCGCTAACGCCTCTCATTACTAACGACCGGGATTTGGGCGACTGGCGATGCGGGTGAAGACGATGCGGAAGTGGGTTGGGCAGAGGCAGTCGCTGGGATTGCTGCTATCCTGTGTCGTGTTCGGCTGCGCCGGGAGCGCGCGGGCAGAGGATGCCAATTCCTGGAAGGAAATTGAGACCAAGTATATTTTTGGATTTACCACCGGGTCCGGCATTGGGCTCGAGGGTGAGAAGGAATTCACGGTCGACAGCGTCGGCCGGTTCGGCAAGCGCGACGGTCACTACGCCGCGACCGAGACCAAGTACGAGTTCGAATTTACGCCGACCCAGTTCATCCAGATCGAATTCGGCGCGCTCGGATCGACCCACAATATCGGCGGCGTGGCCGATCTCGATGACCGGAGCCAGGTCGCATTGGGTGGAGCCTTCGCGGAATTCCGCTATCTCGCGATCGAGCGGACCTCGAGCAATCCACTCGCAGTCACGCTGGCGGTCGAGCCGACGGTGCGGCGGATCGACGAGACCAGTGGCGAGCGCGTGCGCAATTTCGAACTCGAAACCACCATCAACGCCGATCTCGAACTTATGAGAAACCGGCTGTATGCGGGGTTCAATTTGCTTTACGAGCCTGAGGTGACGCGGACCGCGATGGGCGATACCTTACGCGAAGCCAATTTTGGCGGTTCGGCGGCGCTGTCGCTCCGGATCGCATCCAACATCGTTGTCGGTGGTGAGGTCTGGTATCTGCGGCACTACGACAGCATAGGCTTGTCGGAATTCACCGGCGACGCCGTGATGCTGGGACCAACGCTCTATATCGCGTTCACGCCGAAAATGTTCATGACCGCGGCATGGAACACCCAGGTCTGGGGACGCGAGATCGGCAATCCCGTCTCGCTCAATCTGGCGGAGTTTCAGCGCAATCGCGCCAGACTTAAATTCGCCGTCGAATTTTGATCTTTCTCGATATCCGGAAAGGCTGACAGACTATGTTGATCACGATGAGAAAACTGACCTTGGCGGCTATTTGCGCCATCGCGATGCTCCCGGTGTCTCCGTCTCAGGCGCAGCAAGCGACCGAGGTTCAGGTGAGCTATTCCAACGGCCAGTTCCAGCCGAGCGAGTTGCGCGCGCCGGCCGACAAACCCATCGCTGTCCGGGTCAAGAACCTCGACGCCAAAGCCATGGAGTTCGAAAGCAAATCGCTGCGGGTCGAAAAGGTGGTCGCCGCCAAGAGCGAGGGGGTCATCAATGTGCGGGCGCTGAAACCCGGACGCTACGAATTTTACGACGACTTCAACGAAAAGGCGCGCGGCGCCTTGGTCGTGCAGTAGGCGGGCGCCGGTGCTGGCCGCACTCATCATCGTTTTTCGCGAGGTCTTCGAAGCCGGATTGATCATCGGCATCGTGCTCGCGGTAACCGGCTCGGTTCCGCATCGCAATCGCTGGATCGTCGGCGGGGTGCTGGTCGGGCGCGCTGGCTGCCTGCCTCGTCGCCGCGTTTGCCGGTGCCTTGTCCCAGCTGTTTGCGGGAATGGGGCAGGAGCTGTTCAACGCGGCAATCCTGAGTGTCGCCGTGATGATGTTGACCTGGCACAATGTCTGGATGGCGCGGCACGGCAGGGAAATCGCCGGTGAAATGCGCGCGGTGGGGCAGGCGGTCGCGGACGGGACCAAGTCGTTGCTGGCGCTGGCTGTGGTGGTCGGCGTTGCCGTCTTGCGTGAAGGCAGCGAGGTCGCGCTGTTCCTGTATGGCATCATCGCCTCTGACGGCGGGTCGGCTTTAAGCCTCGCGATTGGCGGGATCATCGGTCTGGCGCTGGGAGCCGCGGTTTGCCTGCTGACCTATTTCGGCCTGATGCGGATTCCGCCGCGGAAATTGTTCGCCACCACCACCGCTCTGATCACGTTACTCGCGGCCGGCATGGCGGCGCAGGCGGTGGCCTTCCTCGAGAGCGCCAACTGGCTTACCTCGCTCGATACGGTGGTGTGGGATAGCGGGTGGCTGCTGTCGGACAAGAGCATCGCCGGCCGGGCCATGCACACCTTGATCGGTTATACGGATCAGCCGACGGAAATGCAGCTTTTGGTCTATGTCGCCATCCTGCTCGCGACCATCGTGCTGATGCGGCTGACCGGATCGCAACACAGTGGCCGCGCGGTCGCTACCGGCTGACGTCCCCGGCGGCAGGGTTTCAACGGCTCGCCGTGATGACGTGCGCCTGGATCATTCCGTCCACTGGCCCATTTCCGAACCGTGCGCCGATCTTGCTGGCGGCCGCTTCGGTTGCCTCAACCAGCCGATTGGCGTCCCGGGCCTCGATCTCGTTGCGAAGCGGGGTCCCCTGACAGTAGCCGATGGCTGGATCCCGGCAACTCGGCGCCACACTGCGCCGCGTCAGGGTGTCTGCCGCAACGTTGACGAAGCCGGCGCTTTTCACCTCGGCGACCACAGCCTGTTTGTCGCAATAACCGTGGGGCGTTCGCGCCAGAAACAGCGGCGGGTCGTCGGCGAACATCTCGGCGACGGCTGAGGTGACAAGGTCTGCGAACTCGTTGTGTTCGATGCTGTCCCAGACATTGAAAACGAAATGGCCACCCGGTTTCAGGACGCGCCGCGCTTCCCGATAGGCTTTCTGTTTGTCGGGAAAGAACATCACCCCGAACTGACAGACCACGGCATCGAATGCCCCGTCGGGAAACGGCAGCGCCTGCGCATCCGCTTTCTGCCAGCTCACACGGCTTGACGAGACCTGTTTGGCGGCATGGTCGAGCATGGGCTGGTTGAGATCGGTTGCGACGATGCTGGCGCTGGCAGGTAGCGAGCGCAGTAGCGCGCGGGTGACGATCCCGCTCCCGGCGGCGGTCTCCAGCACGCGTTCTGCATGGAGGTCCGACAGTCGATTTGCGAGGTCTTGGGCGTAAGGCTCGAAAATGAGCGGGCCGAGGTAACGATCGTAAATGGAGGGAATCGATCCTGAGAAGACGGTATCGACCTTCGTCATGGTAGCTCCCTCCATCGCATCAATTCAGAGAACGGCAGGTAGCGCCAGCGAAGTCTGCGCACAAAAGCAACGCCGACGCCAAGCGAAGTGACGGCAGATCATCTGCGAATCCGCGTAATCGCGCCGGCAATGATTTGCATCATCACGCCAACGATCCATCCCAGCATGATCATGACGGTCCAAAAGATGTGCGGATCTTCACGAAATACGATCACGCTGACCGATGCAAAAGCCGCCAACGCCGCGAGAAACGTGCCGACCGCACTGAGAAATTCTGCAGCATCAACCTTGCCGCCGGAACCGCCGCTTGAAGGCTCATCATTCGGTCCATGAAAAGCCAGCGGGGGAGTATCGATTCCCAGGTAAAACCCGATCGCCCCAGCCAGCATCATCAGGGCTATAAAACCCTGGGAAGTGAACGCCGCGACGCTCGACCCCACATGGGCGCCCACAAACAATCCGCTCGCCGCTCCAGCCATCGCAAGCCCAAGCCGTTCCAGGACATGGGCAAATTTTCTTACGCGGGATCGCATCGTCGTAACCCACGGGAGTGCGAAGACATCAAGCTAGGACAT